>NZ_JANUEL010000015.1:0-3006 GCF_024809895.1 Pseudomonas sp. BIGb0278 | reverse complement strand
GCAGTACGAATTTTCGGCGAATGTCGTCTTCACAGTATAACCAGATTGCTTGGGGTTATATGGTCAAGTGAAGAAGCGCATACGGTGGATGCCTTGGCAGTCAGAGGCGATGAAAGACGTGGTAGCCTGCGATAAGCTTTGGGGAGTCGGCAAACAGACTGTGATCCAGAGATCTCTGAATGGGGGAACCCACTCAGCATAAGCTGAGTATCTTGTACTGAATACATAGGTGCAAGAGGCGAACCAGGGGAACTGAAACATCTAAGTACCCTGAGGAAAAGAAATCAACCGAGATTCCCTTAGTAGTGGCGAGCGAACGGGGACCAGCCCTTAAGTTGGTTTGAGATTAGTGGAACGCTCTGGAAAGTGCGGCCGTAGTGGGTGATAGCCCCGTACACGAAAATCTCTTATCAATGAAATCGAGTAGGACGGAGCACGAGAAACTTTGTCTGAACATGGGGGGACCATCCTCCAAGGCTAAATACTACTGACTGACCGATAGTGAACCAGTACCGTGAGGGAAAGGCGAAAAGAACCCCGGAGAGGGGAGTGAAATAGATCCTGAAACCGTATGCGTACAAGCAGTGGGAGCCTACTTTGTTAGGTGACTGCGTACCTTTTGTATAATGGGTCAGCGACTTATATTCAGTGGCGAGCTTAACCGAATAGGGGAGGCGTAGCGAAAGCGAGTCTTAATAGGGCGTTTAGTCGCTGGGTATAGACCCGAAACCGGGCGATCTATCCATGGGCAGGTTGAAGGTTGGGTAACACTAACTGGAGGACCGAACCGACTACCGTTGAAAAGTTAGCGGATGACCTGTGGATCGGAGTGAAAGGCTAATCAAGCTCGGAGATAGCTGGTTCTCCTCGAAAGCTATTTAGGTAGCGCCTCATGTATCACTGTAGGGGGTAGAGCACTGTTTCGGCTAGGGGGTCATCCCGACTTACCAAACCGATGCAAACTCCGAATACCTACAAGTGCCGAGCATGGGAGACACACGGCGGGTGCTAACGTCCGTCGTGAAAAGGGAAACAACCCAGACCGTCAGCTAAGGTCCCAAAGTCATGGTTAAGTGGGAAACGATGTGGGAAGGCTTAGACAGCTAGGAGGTTGGCTTAGAAGCAGCCACCCTTTAAAGAAAGCGTAATAGCTCACTAGTCGAGTCGGCCTGCGCGGAAGATGTAACGGGGCTCAAACCATGCACCGAAGCTACGGGTATCACCTTCTGGTGATGCGGTAGAGGAGCGTTCTGTAAGCCTGTGAAGGTGAGTTGAGAAGCTTGCTGGAGGTATCAGAAGTGCGAATGCTGACATGAGTAACGACAATGCGAGTGAAAAACTTGCACGCCGAAAGACCAAGGTTTCCTGCGCAACGTTAATCGACGCAGGGTTAGTCGGTCCCTAAGGCGAGGCTGAAAAGCGTAGTCGATGGAAAACAGGTTAATATTCCTGTACTTCCGATTGTTGCGATGGAGGGACGGAGAAGGCTAGGCCAGCTTGGCGTTGGTAGTCCAAGTTTAAGGTGGTAGGCTGGGATCTTAGGCAAATCCGGGATCCCAAGGCCGAGAGCTGATGACGAGTTGCCTTTAGGCGACGAAGTGGTTGATGCCATGCTTCCAAGAAAAGCTCCTAAGCTTCAGACAATCGGGAACCGTACCCCAAACCGACACAGGTGGTTAGGTAGAGAATACCAAGGCGCTTGAGAGAACTCGGGTGAAGGAACTAGGCAAAATGGCACCGTAACTTCGGGAGAAGGTGCGCCGGCGAAGGTGAAGGGTTTACCCCGTAAGCTTTTGCCGGTCGAAGATACCAGGCCGCTGCGACTGTTTATTAAAAACACAGCACTCTGCAAACACGAAAGTGGACGTATAGGGTGTGACGCCTGCCCGGTGCCGGAAGGTTAATTGATGGGGTTAGCGCAAGCGAAGCTCTTGATCGAAGCCCCGGTAAACGGCGGCCGTAACTATAACGGTCCTAAGGTAGCGAAATTCCTTGTCGGGTAAGTTCCGACCTGCACGAATGGCGTAACGATGGCGGCGCTGTCTCCACCCGAGACTCAGTGAAATTGAAATCGCTGTGAAGATGCAGTGTATCCGCGGCTAGACGGAAAGACCCCGTGAACCTTTACTATAGCTTTGCACTGGACTTTGAATTTGCTTGTGTAGGATAGGTGGGAGGCTTTGAAGTGGGGACGCCAGTTCTCATGGAGCCATCCTTGAAATACCACCCTGGCAACTTTGAGGTTCTAACTCAGGTCCGTTATCCGGATCGAGGACAGTGTATGGTGGGTAGTTTGACTGGGGCGGTCTCCTCCCAAAGAGTAACGGAGGAGTACGAAGGTGCGCTCAGACCGGTCGGAAATCGGTCGTAGAGTATAAAGGCAAAAGCGCGCTTGACTGCGAGACCCACACGTCGAGCAGGTACGAAAGTAGGTCTTAGTGATCCGGTGGTTCTGTATGGAAGGGCCATCGCTCAACGGATAAAAGGTACTCCGGGGATAACAGGCTGATACCGCCCAAGAGTTCATATCGACGGCGGTGTTTGGCACCTCGATGTCGGCTCATCACATCCTGGGGCTGAAGCCGGTCCCAAGGGTATGGCTGTTCGCCATTTAAAGTGGTACGCGAGCTGGGTTTAGAACGTCGTGAGACAGTTCGGTCCCTATCTGCCGTGGACGTTTGAGATTTGAGAGGGGCTGCTCCTAGTACGAGAGGACCGGAGTGGACGAACCTCTGGTGTTCCGGTTGTCACGCCAGTGGCATTGCCGGGTAGCTATGTTCGGAAGAGATAACCGCTGAAAGCATCTAAGCGGGAAACTTGCCTCAAGATGAGATCTCACTGGGATCTAGAATCCCCTGAAGGGCCGTCGAAGACTACGACGTTGATAGGTTGGGTGTGTAAGCGCTGTGAGGCGTTGAGCTAACCAATACTAATTGCCCGTGAGGCTTGACCATATAACACCCAAGCAATTTGCTCATGCAGGTTGCGGTGGTGAAGACGAAACGC
>NZ_JANUEL010000014.1:0-3191 GCF_024809895.1 Pseudomonas sp. BIGb0278 | reverse complement strand
GTGAGAGTAGGTCATCGTCAAGATTCATTTCGCAAAACCCCTATCTGCGCGAGCAGGTAGGGGTTTTGTCTTTTCCGCGATCCGGAAATCTGGGGTCGCAAAGCGGCACTAGCTCTCCATCTGACTGCCTGGCACTTCCAGGGCGGCGGGAACATTTCGCTCTATAGCTAGGCCCTGGGTCGCCTTTTCCTATGCAAGCCAGCAGGCCATGGCTATCATTCCAGCCTTATTCAAAGTCGAGACTGGCATGCTGAAGTTGTTGAATCTCCTCAAGGATGGCCGGTTTCATTCCGGGCAGGCACTCGGGGAAGCTCTCGGAGTGAGCCGCAGCGCCGTCTGGAAGCAGCTGCAGCATCTGGAATCCGAATTGAATCTGTCTATCCACAAGGTACGCGGTCGCGGCTACCAGTTGGCAGCGCCGTTGGCACTGCTTGATGCCGGCGTCATCGCTGCGCAATCCGAAGGTGAACTGTGGCCGCTGTACATCCATGACGCTATCGACTCGACCAATGCCGAGGCCCTTAGAGCAGTAGGGCAGGGCCAGGCCGCCCCCTTTGTGGTGCTGGCCGAGCGGCAAAGTGCTGGTCGGGGCAGACGCGGCCGGCAGTGGGTCAGCCCATTTGCCGAAAACCTGTATTACAGCCTGGTGCTCCGGATCGAAGGCGGCATGCGTCAGCTCGAAGGCCTGAGCCTGGTCGTAGGGTTGGCCGTCATGCGCGCGTTACACGGGTTTGGTGTAGAGCAGGCTGGCCTGAAATGGCCCAATGACGTGCTGGTTGCCGAGCAAAAGATCGCTGGCATCCTGCTTGAGCTGGTGGGCGACCCGGCCGATGTCTGCCATGTGGTGATAGGTGTCGGGATCAACGTCAACATGCAGACCAACGACCAGGTCGATCAGCAATGGACGTCAATGAAGCGTGAAGCCGGCGCGCCGATCGATCGCAATCTGCTGGTCGCGCGCCTCAATGTGCAGCTGCAGCATGAGTTGGCTCGCCATCGTCGTTATGGCTTTGCCGCGTTCCAGGAAGAATGGGAGCAGGCGCATGTCTGGCAGGGGCGCAAAGTCGCGCTGATCGCTGGTACCAGCCATACCCATGGCATCGTCCGTGGGGTAGATGGGCAGGGTGGCTTGCGGCTTGAGGTTGACGGTGTGGAAAAGAGCTTCAGCGGTGGTGAGCTCAGCCTGAGGTTGCGTGATGATTCTTGAGCTCGATTGCGGTAACAGCTTTATCAAGTGGCGCGTCATTCATGCCAGTGACGCCACTATTGTTGGCGGTGGGATTGTCGACTCGGATCAGGCCCTGCTTGTCGCCGTGCTGGGTTTGCCTTCGTTGCACCTGCAAGGCTGCCGAATCGTCAGCGTGCGCAGTGAAGAAGAAACCGCGGCGCTGCGCGCCGTTCTGTTTGCCGAGTTTGCCATAGATGCCCAGGTAGCCTTGCCAGCGCAGGCCATGGCCGGTGTGCGCAATGGCTATGAAGATTACCAGCGGCTGGGCATGGATCGCTGGTTGGCCGTGTTGGGTGCTTATCACCTGGCCAAAGGCGCATGTCTGGTGATTGATCTAGGGACCGCAGCGAAGGCTGACTTCGTTGCTGCAGATGGCGAGCATCTTGGTGGCTACATCTGCCCAGGGATGCCGCTGATGCGTAGCCAGTTGCGCACGCATACCCGGCGCATTCGTTATGACGATGCCTCGGCGGAGCGGGCGCTGAGCACGCTCGCCCCCGGCCGTTCTACAGTCGAAGCGGTCGAGCGCGGTTGCGTGCTCATGCTGCAAGGGTTTGCTCGAACCCAGATCGAGCAGGCGCGGGCGTTGTGGGGCGATAGCTTTAGCGTATTCCTCACGGGTGGTGATGCGCCGCTTGTTCGCGATGCGGCTCCGCAGGCGCGAATTGTGCCGGATCTGGTATTTGTCGGCTTGGCCATGGCTTGTCCACTGGATTGAGGTGCCTATGCGTTGGTTGTTTCTGTTGCTGTTGGTGCTTAACGTCGTTTTTTACGTGTGGCATCAGCAGGAGGCGCCGTTGAGAGTCAAAGAGGTCGCGCCGCTCTCTCTTTATAAAGGTAATCAGCAGGAGATCCGCCTGCTGCGCGAGACGGGTGCTGCGGCGCCGCCGCGCCGCCGCGATGAATGCCTGGTAGTGGGTGGCCTGCCCAGCAAGGAGCAGATCGATGCACTGCGCCAGCGGCTGCTGAGCCTGGACATTGACACGCAGCTCGTGGCTGGCCAGCTGCCGGGAGCTGACGGTCAGTGGCTAAAGGTTGCAGTTGAAAGCGAGCGTTTGCTGGACCAATCAATGGTCGAGAGTCTTTCCAAGGATTTCAAAGACTTAAAACGCAAAATTATTTTCTGCGGGGGTATTGCAACTGCTGAATAGCTTGATAGAATGGCGCCCGCTTCGCAGGGAACACCACTCAGGTGGTAGGACCGGAAGCTGTTGTCAAAGCAGCTAACTTCAAGATTTAATTGAAAAAAAGCTTGACAGCAGGACGGCAAAAGCTGAAAATGCCGCCCACGCTCAGGAGGGGTTCCCGAGCGGCCAAAGGGAGCAGACTGTAAATCTGCCGTCTTCGACTTCGAAGGTTCGAATCCTTCCCCCTCCACCATTTTAGCGAGAGCCGCAAGCTCCGCGGGTATAGTTTAGTGGTAGAACCTCAGCCTTCCAAGCTGATGATGCGGGTTCGATTCCCGCTACCCGCTCCAAGTTTGCTGTTATTGCACATTGTTTCGCTCTTGTAGCTCAGTTGGTAGAGCACACCCTTGGTAAGGGTGAGGTCAGCGGTTCAAGTCCGCTCAAGAGCTCCATATAACAAGGCAGATATGAAAATATCTGCCTTTGTTTTATCGGTAGTAGTGACTATTTTCTTCTGCGGAGGACTGTTCGATGGCTAAGGAAAAGTTTGATCGTTCCCTACCACACGTAAACGTTGGCACTATCGGCCACGTTGACCATGGTAAAACCACTCTGACCGCAGCTCTGACTCGCGTCTGCTCCGAGGTGTTCGGTTCGGCAGTCGTCGACTTCGACAAGATCGACAGTGCTCCAGAAGAGAAAGCGCGTGGTATCACCATCAACACCGCGCACGTCGAGTATAACTCGAAGATCCGTCACTACGCTCACGTCGACTGCCCAGGTCACGCTGACTATGTGAAGAACATGATCACCGGTGCTGCGCAGATGGACGGCGC
>NZ_JANUEL010000013.1:0-4775 GCF_024809895.1 Pseudomonas sp. BIGb0278 | reverse complement strand
ACTGTAACCGCGGTCAACGGCGGTGACTTCGAAGCCGTCGATCTGACCGGCGCGACCACCACTGTTGCCGTCGAAGACACCATCGATACCACGACCGTGGCCGTCACTGCGGAAGCTGCGAAAGAAGGCGACGCGAACCTCACCTTCAACCTCCAGCTGAGCAATCCGCCGCAGGCGGGTACCACTGCTACCTTGACCGTTAACGTCGGTGGCACTGATTACACGGTAACTGTTGGCGCTGATGGCAAGGGCACCTTGTCGGTCCCGAACACCAACATCGAAGACGTCTACAAAGACGGCAGCGAAGTCACTGCGACCGTGACCGCGGTCAATGGTGGCAATTTCGAAGCCGTCGATCTGACCGGCGCGACCACCACTGTCGCTGTCGAAGACACCATCGACACCACGACCGTGGCCGTCACTGCTGAAGCTGCGAAGGAGGGTGATGCGAACCTCACCTTCAACTTCCAGCTGAGCAATCCGCCGCAGGCGGGTACCACTGCTACCTTGACCGTCAACGTCGGTGGTACTGATTACACCGTCACAGTTGGCGCTGATGGCAAGGGCACCTTGTCGGTCCCGAATACCAACGTTGAAGACGTGTACAAAGACGGTAGCGAAGTCACCGCGACTGTCACTGCGGTCAATGGCGGCAATTTCGAAGCCGTCGATCTGACTGGCGCGACTACCACTGTCGCTGTCGAAGACACCATCGACACCACGACTGTGGCCGTCACTGCTGAAGCTGCGAAAGAAGGTGACGCAAACCTGACCTTCAACTTCCAGCTGAGCAACCCGCCGCAGGCGGGTACCACTGCTACCTTGACCGTTAACGTCGGTGGCACTGATTACACCGTCACTGTGGGCGCCGATGGCAAGGGCACTCTCCAGGTCCCGAACACCAACGTTGAAGACGTCTACGAAGACGGCAGCGAAGTCACTGCGACCGTCACTGCGGTCAATGGCGGTAACTTCGAAGCGGTCGATCTGACCGGCGCGACCACCACTGTCGCTGTCGAAGACACCATCGACACCACCACCGTGGCCGTCACTGCTGAAGCCGCGAAGGAGGGTGATGCGAACCTCACCTTCAACTTCCAGCTGAGCAACCCGCCTCAGGTTGGCAGCACGACCACCCTGACCGTCAATGTCGGTGGCACAAACTACACCGTTGATATCGATGCTTCCGGCAAAGGTACTCTGCTGGTTCCGAACACCAACGTTGAAGACGTCTACAAAGATGGCAGCGAAGTGACTGCCACCGTCACGGGCGTCACCGGCGGCAACTTCGAAGCGGTCGATCTGACCGGCGCGACCACCACTGTCGCTGTCGAAGACACCATCGACACCACCACCGTGGCCGTCACTGCTGAAGCCGCGAAGGAGGGCGACGCGAACCTCACCTTCAACTTCCAGCTGAGCAATCCGCCGCAGGCGGGTACCACTGCTACCTTGACCGTTAACGTCGGTGGCACTGATTACACGGTAACTGTTGGCGCTGATGGCAAGGGCACCTTGTCGGTCCCGAACACCAACATCGAAGACGTCTACAAAGACGGCAGCGAAGTCACTGCGACCGTGACCGCGGTTAATGGTGGCAATTTCGAAGCCGTCGATCTGACCGGCGCGACCACCACTGTCGCTGTCGAAGACACCATCGACACCACGACTGTGGCCGTCACTGCTGAAGCTGCGAAAGAAGGTGATGCGAACCTCACCTTCAACTTCCAGCTGAGCAATCCGCCGCAGGCGGGTACCACTGCTACCTTGACCGTTAACGTCGGTGGCACTGATTACACGGTAACTGTTGGCGCTGATGGCAAGGGCACCCTCCAGGTCCCTAACACCAACGTTGAAGACGTCTACAAAGACGGTAGCGAAGTCACTGCGACTGTAACCGCGGTCAACGGCGGTAACTTCGAAGCTGTGGATCTGACTGGCGCGACCACTACTGTCGCTGTCGAAGACACCATCGACACCACCACTGTGGCCGTCACTGCGGAAGCTGCGAAAGAAGGTGACGCAAACCTCACCTTCAACTTCCAGCTGAGCAACCCACCGCAGGCGGGTAGCACTGCTACCTTGACCGTTAACGTCGGTGGCACTGATTACACCGTCACTGTGGGCGCCGATGGCAAGGGCACTCTCCAGGTCCCGAACACCAACGTTGAAGACGTCTACAAAGACGGTAGCGAAGTCACTGCAACCGTCACTGCCGTCAATGGCGGTAACTTCGAAGCCGTCGACCTGACTGGCGCGACCACCACCGTTGCTGTCGAAGACACCATCGACACCACCACTGTGGCTGTTACTGCCGAAGCAGCGAAGGAGGGTGATGCGAACCTCACCTTCAACTTCCAGCTCAGCAATCCGCCGCAGGCTGGCAGCACCACGACTCTGACTGTAAATGTCGGTGGCACTAACTACACCGTCAACGTTGGCGCCGATGGCAAGGGCACCTTGTCGGTCCCGAATACCAACGTTGAAGACGTGTACAAAGACGGTAGCGAAGTCACCGCGACTGTCACTGCGGTCAATGGCGGCAATTTCGAAGCCGTCGATCTGACTGGCGCGACCACCACTGTCGCTGTCGAAGACACCATCGACACCACGACTGTGGCCGTCACTGCTGAAGCTGCGAAAGAAGGTGATGCGAACCTCACCTTCAACTTCCAGTTGAGCAACCCGCCGCAGGCTGGCAGCACTACGACTCTGACTGTAAATGTCGGTGGCACTGATTACACGGTAACTGTTGGCGCCGATGGCAAGGGCACTCTCCAGGTCCCGAACACCAACGTTGAAGACGTCTACAAGGACGGCAGTGAAGTCACTGCGACCGTCACTGCGGTCAATGGCGGCAACTTCGAAGCCGTCGATCTGACCGGCGCGACCACGACTGTCGCTGTCGAAGACACCATCGACACCACCACTGTGGCCGTCACTGCTGAGGCTGCGAAAGAAGGTGACGCAAACCTCACCTTCAACTTCCAGTTGAGCAACCCGCCGCAGGCTGGCAGCACCACGACTCTGACTGTAAATGTCGGTGGCACTAACTACACCGTCAACGTTGGCGCCGATGGCAAGGGCACCCTCCAGGTCCCTAACACCAACATCGAAGACGTCTACAAAGACGGTAGCGAAGTCACTGCAACCGTGACCGCAGTCAATGGCGGTAACTTCGAAGCTGTGGATCTGACCGGCGCGACCACCACTGTTGCCGTCGAAGACACCATCGATACCACGACTGTGGCCGTCACTGCTGAAGCTGCGAAGGAGGGTGATGCGAACCTCACCTTCAACTTCCAGCTGAGCAACCCGCCTCAGGTTGGCAGCACGACCACCCTGACCGTCAATGTCGGTGGCACAAACTACACCGTTGATATCGATGCTTCCGGCAAAGGTACTCTGCTGGTTCCGAACACCAACGTTGAAGACGTCTACAAAGATGGTAGCGAAGTCACCGCGACCGTCACTGCGGTCAATGGCGGTAACTTTGAAGCTGTGGATCTGACCGGCGCGACCACCACTGTTGCCGTCGAAGACACCATCGATACCACGACTGTGGCCGTCACTGCTGAAGCTGCGAAAGAAGGGGATGCCAACCTCACCTTCAACTTCCAGCTGAGCAATCCGCCGCAGGTTGGCAGCACCACGACCCTGACTGTAAATGTCGGTGGCACTAACTACACCGTTGATATCGATGCTTCCGGCAAGGGTACTCTGCTGGTTCCGAATACCAACGTTGAAGACGTCTACAAAGACGGTAGTGAAGTCACTGCGACTGTAACCGCGGTCAACGGCGGTAACTTCGAAGCTGTGGATCTGACTGGCGCGACCACCACCGTTGCTGTCGAAGACACCATCGACACCACCACCGTGGCTGTTACTGCCGAAGCTGCGAAAGAAGGTGACGCAAACCTCACCTTCAACTTCCAGCTGAGCAACCCACCGCAGGCGGGTACCACTGCTACCTTGACCGTTAACGTCGGTGGCACTGATTACACCGTCACTGTGGGCGCCGATGGCAAGGGCACTCTCCAGGTCCCGAACACCAACGTTGAAGACGTCTACAAAGACGGCAGCGAAGTCACTGCAACCGTAACCGCAGTCAATGGCGGTAACTTCGAAGCTGTGGATCTGACCGGCGCGACCACTACTGTCGCTGTCGAAGACACCATCGACACCACCACTGTGGCTGTTACTGCCGAAGCTGCGAAAGAAGGTGACGCAAACCTCACCTTCAACTTCCAGCTGAGCAACCCACCGCAGGCGGGTACCACTGCTACCTTGACCGTTAACGTCGGTGGCACTGATTACACGGTCACTGTGGGCGCTGATGGCAAGGGCACTCTCCAAGTCCCGAACACCAACGTTGAAGATGTCTACAAAGACGGTAGCGAAGTCACTGCGACTGTAACCGCGGTCAATGGCGGTAACTTCGAAGCTGTGGATCTGACTGGCGCGACCACCACCGTTGCTGTCGAAGACACCATCGATACCACCACCGTGGCTGTTACTGCCGAAGCTGCGAAAGAAGGTGACGCAAACCTCACCTTCAACTTCCAGCTGAGCAACCCACCGCAGGCGGGTACCACTGCTACCTTGACCGTTAACGTCGGTGGCACTGATTACACGGTCACTGTTGGCGCTGATGGCAAGGGCACTCTCCAAGTCCCGAACACCAACGTTGAAGATGTCTACAAAGACGGTAGTGAAGTCACTGCGACTGTAACCGCGGTCAACGGCGGTAACTTCGAAGCTGTGGATCTGACTGG
>NZ_JANUEL010000012.1:0-16233 GCF_024809895.1 Pseudomonas sp. BIGb0278 | reverse complement strand
CGGACGATGCCACGCTCGATACGACCGGTAACAACGGTACCACGACCCGAGATCGAGAATACGTCTTCGATTGGCATCAGGAACGGCTTGTCGATAGCGCGCTCTGGCTCTGGGATGTAGCTGTCCAGAGTTTCTACCAGTTTCTTGACGGCAGTGGTGCCCATCTCGTTGTCGTCTTTGCCTTCCAGAGCCATACGAGCCGAACCGATGATGATCGGAGTGTCGTCGCCTGGGAAGTCATAGGTGGACAGCAGGTCGCGAACTTCCATCTCGACCAGTTCCAGCAGCTCAGCGTCGTCTACCAGGTCAGCCTTGTTCAGGAAGACCACGATGTACGGAACGCCAACCTGACGGGACAGCAGGATGTGCTCACGGGTTTGTGGCATCGGACCATCGGCGGCCGAGCAAACCAGGATAGCGCCGTCCATCTGCGCAGCACCGGTGATCATGTTCTTCACATAGTCAGCGTGACCTGGGCAGTCGACGTGAGCGTAGTGACGGATCTTCGAGTTGTACTCGACGTGCGCGGTGTTGATGGTGATACCACGCGCTTTCTCTTCTGGAGCCGAGTCGATCTTGTCGAAGTCAACAACAGCCGAACCGAAAACTTCGGAGCAGACGCGAGTCAGAGCAGCAGTCAGAGTGGTTTTACCGTGGTCGACGTGACCGATGGTGCCAACGTTGACGTGCGGAAGGGAACGATCAAATTTTTCTTTAGCCACGACAGTGAACTCCTAGCCTAAAGGGGCTGAATCAGCCTTGTTTTTTAACGAGAGCTTCGACGATGTTCGACGGAGCTTCGGCGTATTTGGAGAATTCCATGGAGTAGCTCGCGCGACCCTGAGACATGGAACGAACGTCGGTCGCATAACCGAACATTTCCCCGAGCGGCACTTCAGCACGGACAACCTTGCCGGAGACCGAATCATCCATACCCTGGATCAGACCACGACGACGGTTCAGGTCACCCATCACGTCACCCATGTAGTCTTCTGGGGTTACAACTTCGACCTTCATGATCGGCTCGAGAACCACGCCACCGCCCTTCTGGGCCAGCTGCTTGGTTGCCATCGAAGCAGCGACCTTGAACGCCATTTCGTTGGAGTCGACGTCATGGTACGAACCGTCGAATACCGTGGCCTTGAGGCCGATCAGAGGATAACCGGCAACGACGCCGTTTTTCATCTGCTCTTCGATACCCTTCTGGATCGGGGCGATGAATTCCTTAGGAATCACACCACCAACGACTTCGTTGGTGAACACCAGACCTTCGGTGATGTTGCCTTTGTCGTCCACGTCCGGCTCCGAGAAACGGATCCAGCAGTGACCGAACTGACCACGACCACCCGACTGACGAACGAATTTACCTTCGATCTCAACGTTGGACTTGGTGATCTTCTCGCGGTACGAAACCTGCGGCTTGCCGATGTTGGCTTCGACGTTGAACTCGCGCTTCATGCGGTCAACGAGGATGTCCAGGTGCAGCTCACCCATACCCGAGATGATGGTCTGACCGGTTTCTTCATCGGTCTTGACGCGGAACGACGGGTCTTCCTGAGCCAGTTTGCCCAGTGCAATACCCATCTTCTCCTGGTCCTGCTTGGTTTTCGGCTCAACAGCAACCGAAATTACAGGCTCCGGGAAGTCCATACGCTCGAGGATGATCGGCTTGTCGGCGTTGCACAGGGTGTCACCAGTGGTGACGTCCTTCATGCCGATCAGAGCAGCGATGTCGCCTGCGCGTACTTCTTTGATCTCTTCACGCTGGTTGGCGTGCATCTGCACCATACGACCAACGCGCTCTTTCTTGCCCTTGACCGAGTTGATCACGGAGTCGCCCGAGCTCAGGAAGCCCGAGTACACGCGCACGAAAGTCAGAGTACCAACGAACGGGTCGGTGGCAATCTTGAACGCCAGAGCCGAGAACGGCTCGTCGTCGGAAGCATGACGCTCGTCGTAGTCGGCGTCGACCAGCTCTTCTTTCGACTTCTCGATCAGATCAGGGTGAATACCTTTGATCGCCGGGATTTCGGTAGGAGCAGGCAGGAACTCGATTACGGCGTCCAGAACCAGGGGAACGCCCTTGTTCTTGAACGAGGAACCGCAGACAGCCGGAACGATTTCGCCAGCCAGGGTGCGCGCGCGCAGACCGGCCTTGATTTCTTCGACGGTCAGCTCTTCGCCTTCCAGGTACTTGTTCATCAGCTCTTCGCTGGACTCGGCAGCAGCCTCGACCATTTCGGAGCGATACTTCTCAGCCAACTCGAGCATGTCGGCAGGAATTTCTTCCTCGCGCGGCGAAGTGCCCTTGTCGTCATCGTTCCAGTAGACAGCTTTCATCTTGATCAGGTCGACCTGACCCTGGAAGTTGTCTTCCGAACCGATTGCCAGCTGGATCGGAACCGGGGTGTGACCCAGGCGGTTCTTGATCTGGCCGATAACGCGCAGGAAGTCAGCGCCTGCACGGTCCATCTTGTTCACGTAGACAACACGTGGAACGCCGTACTTGTTGGCTTGACGCCATACGGTTTCGGACTGTGGCTCAACGCCGGAGGTACCGCAGAACACAACGACCGCGCCGTCGAGTACGCGCAGCGAACGCTCAACTTCAATGGTGAAGTCAACGTGGCCAGGGGTATCGATGACGTTTACGCGGTAGTTGTCGTACTGACCGGTAGAACCCTTCCAGAAGGTGGTAACGGCAGCGGAGGTAATGGTAATACCCCGCTCCTGCTCCTGCACCATCCAGTCGGTGGTCGCGGCGCCGTCATGCACCTCGCCCATCTTGTGGCTCAGGCCTGTGTAGAACAGGATCCGCTCGGTAGTGGTAGTTTTGCCCGCATCGACGTGCGCGCAAATACCAATGTTACGGTAGCGGTTAATTGCTGTAGTACGAGCCATAAAGCCCTCGCAAAATGATTGATGCTTGAATTAGAAGCGGTAGTGCGAGAATGCCTTGTTGGCTTCAGCCATACGGTGCACGTCTTCACGCTTCTTGACTGCAGCACCTTTGCCTTCAGCAGCATCCAGCAGCTCGCCAGCCAAGCGCAGAGCCATGGACTTCTCGCCGCGCTTGCGGGCGTAGTCTACGAGCCAGCGCATTGCCAGAGCGTTACGACGGGATGGACGAACTTCGACCGGAACCTGGTAAGTGGCACCGCCGACACGGCGGGACTTTACTTCGACCAGCGGAGCGATGGCGTCGAGAGCTTTCTCGAAGATTTCCAGGGGATCGCTGTTCTTGCGTTCTTTGACCTTGTCCAGCGCACCGTAAACGATACGCTCGGCAACGGCCTTCTTGCCGCTTTCCATCACGTGGTTCATGAACTTCGCGAGGATTTGCGATCCGTATTTTGGATCGTCCAGAATCTCACGTTTTGCTGCTACACGACGTCTTGGCATGATAAGCCCTCAAACGGTCTTCAGGTTAGCCCGGGACCTGGGTCTACGACCCCCGCCCGACCTTACTCTTATCGACTGAAAAAATTGATTATGTGCAAACGGCCGATTACTTCGGACGCTTGGTACCGTACTTCGAACGACCTTGGTTACGACCTTTGACGCCGGAGGTATCCAGGGAGCCGCGAACGGTGTGGTAACGAACACCTGGCAAGTCTTTTACACGGCCGCCACGGATCAGGACGACGCTGTGCTCTTGCAGGTTGTGGCCTTCACCGCCGATGTACGAGGAAACCTCGAAACCGTTGGTCAGACGCACACGGCATACTTTACGCAGTGCCGAGTTAGGTTTTTTCGGCGTGGTGGTGTACACACGGGTGCACACGCCACGACGTTGCGGGCAGTTCTGCAGCGCAGGTACGTCGGATTTCTCGACGGTACGCTTACGCGGCTGACGTACCAGCTGGTTGATAGTTGCCATCTACTAGCTCCACTGATTGTCTTGCGACGCTATTGTCTTGCAAGAAAGCCTAAAATTGACGAGACGGAGCCTCACCAAATTTAAGGGTACAAAAGTCTAAAGAGGTTCTTGCACCCAGTCAAGACAAGGCCCCGGCCCTCCCCGCCCGGTGATCGGTAACATTGCATGTCACCAAGCACCGCGGAGAGGGGCCGGGGCCCCGCCCTGTTACTTAATTACCGCTGGAATTCAACGCTTCGGTCAGTGCGGCTTCCACCTCACTGGCACTTACGCGCAGCGGTTTGTCGGCATCACGGCGACGCTTGCGCTCGCTGTGGTAAGCCAGACCGGTACCGGCCGGGATCAGACGGCCGACGACCACGTTCTCTTTCAGGCCGCGCAGGTAATCGCGCTTGCCGGTTACCGCCGCTTCGGTCAGTACACGGGTGGTTTCCTGGAAGGAAGCCGCCGAGATGAACGATTCGGTGGACAGCGAGGCCTTGGTGATACCCAGCAGCACACGGGTGAACTTGGAGATGAACTTGTCATCGGCTGCGAGACGCTCGTTCTCGACCAGCACGTGAGTCAGTTCCATCTGGTCGCCCTTGATGAAGCTGGAGTCGCCCGACTCGGCAATCTCGACCTTACGCAGCATCTGACGCAGGATGGTCTCGATGTGCTTGTCGTTGATCTTAACGCCTTGCAGACGGTAAACGTCCTGGATCTCGTTGACGATGTACTTCGCCAGCGCGCTGACACCCAGCAGACGCAGGATATCATGCGGATCGCTTGGACCGTCGGAGATAACTTCGCCGCGGTTGACCTGTTCGCCTTCGAAGACGTTCAGGTGGCGCCACTTCGGAATCAGCTCTTCGTACGGATCGCTACCGTCGGTCGGAGTGATGACCAGACGACGCTTGCCTTTGGTCTCTTTACCGAACGCGATGGTACCGCTGACTTCCGCCAGGATCGAAGCTTCTTTCGGACGACGTGCTTCGAACAAGTCGGCAACACGTGGCAGACCACCGGTGATGTCACGGGTCTTCGACGTTTCTTGCGGGATCCGCGCGATAACGTCACCAACACCGATCTGGGCACCGTCAGCTACACCTACCAAGGCGTTGGCCGGCAGGAAGTACTGAGCAGGTACGTCGGTACCTGGCAGCATCAAATCCTTGCCATTGGCGTCGACCATCTTGATGGCCGGACGGATTTCCTTGCCAGCGGCAGGGCGATCCTTGGCGTCCAGGACTTCAATGTTGGTCAAACCAGTCAACTCGTCAGTCTGACGCTTGATGGTGATGTTTTCTTCCATGCCCACGAAGGTCACGGTACCTTTCAGCTCGGTAACGATCGGGTGGGTGTGCGGGTCCCACTTGGCGACGATTGCGCCTGCGTCGACCTTGTCACCTTCCTTGACCGAAATCACGGCGCCGTAAGGCAGCTTGTAGCGCTCACGCTCACGACCGAATTCGTCGGCAATGGCCAGCTCGCCGGAACGCGATACAGCAACCAGGTTGCCGTCAGCACGCTCTACCTGCTTGAGGTTATGCAGACGAACCATACCGCCGTTCTTCACCTGGACGCTGTCGGCAGCCGAGGTCCGGCTGGCAGCACCACCGATGTGGAACGTACGCATGGTCAGCTGGGTACCCGGCTCACCGATGGACTGGGCAGCGATTACGCCGACCGCTTCACCGATGTTCACCTGGTGACCGCGAGCCAGGTCACGACCGTAGCACTTGGCGCAGATACCGAAGCGAGTTTCACAGCTGATCGGCGAACGAACGATAACTTCGTCGATGCTGTTGAGCTCAATGAACTCAACCCACTTCTCGTCGACCAGGGTACCGGCCGGAACGATGACATCGTCGGTGCCAGGTTTGAACACATCACGGGCGATTACTCGACCCAGTACGCGCTCACCCAATGGCTCGACCACGTCACCGCCTTCGATGTGCGGAGTCATCAGCAGGCCCTGATCAGTGCCGCAATCGATCTCGGTAACCACCAGATCTTGCGCCACGTCGACCAGACGACGAGTCAGGTAACCCGAGTTCGCAGTCTTCAAGGCGGTATCCGCCAGACCCTTACGAGCACCGTGCGTCGAGATGAAGTACTGCAGAACGCTCAGACCTTCACGGAAGTTCGCGGTGATCGGCGTCTCGATGATCGAGCCGTCCGGCTTGGCCATCAGACCACGCATACCGGCCAACTGACGAATCTGAGCTGCCGAACCCCGAGCACCGGAGTCAGCCATCATGTACATCGAGTTGAAGGACTCTTGGTCGACTTCGTCGCCATTGCGGTCGATGACTTTCTCTTTCGAGAGGTTGGCCATCATCGCCTTGGAGACTTCGTCGTTCGCCTTGGACCACAAGTCGATGACCTTGTTGTACTTCTCGCCCTGGGTTACCAGGCCGGAGGCGTACTGGCTCTCGATTTCCTTCACTTCTTCGGTGGCAGCACCGATGATGCGGGCTTTTTCGTCCGGGATAACGAAGTCGTTAACACCGATCGAAACGCCGGAAATGGTCGAGTAGGCAAAGCCGGTGTACATCAGCTGGTCAGCGAAGATAACGGTCTCTTTCAGACCAACCACGCGGTAGCACTGGTTGATCAGCTTGGAGATGGCCTTTTTCTTCATTGGCTGGTTGACCACGTCGTACGACAGACCTGGTGGTACAACCTGGAACAGCAGTGCACGGCCGACAGTGGTGTCGACGATACGGGTGTTCTTGACGCTGCCGCCATCACGGTCGTTCACGGTTTCGTTGATACGAACCTTGATCTTGGCGTGCAGGGCAGCTTCGCCGGCGCGGAATACCCGGTCGACTTCCTGCAGGTCAGCGAAGACGCGACCTTCGCCCTTGGCGTTGATGGCTTCACGGGTCATGTAGTACAGACCCAGTACGACGTCCTGCGACGGAACGATGATTGGCTCACCGTTAGCTGGCGACAGAATGTTGTTGGTGGACATCATCAGCGCGCGCGCTTCGAGCTGGGCTTCCAGCGTCAGCGGCACGTGCACGGCCATCTGGTCACCGTCGAAGTCGGCGTTGTACGCAGCACAGACCAGCGGGTGCAGCTGGATAGCCTTACCTTCGATCAGTACCGGTTCAAACGCCTGAATGCCAAGACGGTGAAGGGTCGGTGCACGGTTGAGCAGTACGGGGTGTTCGCGGATCACCTCGGCGAGCACGTCCCAGACCTCTGGCAGCTCGCGCTCGACCATCTTCTTGGCAGCCTTGATGGTGGTCGCCAGACCACGCATTTCCAGCTTGCCGAAAATGAACGGCTTGAACAGCTCGAGAGCCATCTTCTTCGGCAGACCGCACTGGTGCAGGCGCAGGGTCGGGCCTACGGTAATTACCGAACGGCCGGAGTAGTCCACGCGCTTGCCGAGCAAGTTCTGACGGAAGCGACCTTGCTTACCTTTGATCATGTCAGCCAGCGACTTCAGCGGACGCTTGTTCGAGCCAGTGATGGCGCGACCACGACGGCCGTTGTCGAGCAGGGCGTCGACCGCTTCCTGCAGCATGCGCTTTTCGTTGCGCACGATGATGTCCGGAGCCGACAGGTCAAGCAGACGCTTGAGACGGTTGTTCCGGTTGATCACGCGGCGGTACAGGTCGTTCAGGTCGGAGGTCGCGAAGCGGCCACCATCCAGTGGTACCAGCGGACGCAGGTCCGGCGGCAGTACTGGCAGAACGGTCAGGACCATCCACTCAGGCAGGTTGCCCGAGCCCTGGAAAGCTTCCATCAGCTTCAGGCGCTTGGACAGCTTCTTGATCTTGGTTTCCGAGTTGGTTTGCGGAATTTCTTCGCGCAGGCGGCCAATCTCGTGCTCCAGGTCGATAGCGTGCAGCAGCTCGCGAACAGCCTCGGCACCCATGCGGGCGTCGAAGTCATCACCGAACTCTTCCAGCGCTTCGAAGTACTGCTCGTCGTTGAGCAGCTGACCCTTCTCCAGAGTGGTCATGCCCGGGTCGATAACGACGTAGCTCTCGAAGTAGAGAACGCGCTCGATATCACGCAGGGTCATGTCCATCAGCAGGCCGATACGGGACGGCAGCGACTTCAGGAACCAGATGTGGGCGACTGGCGAGGCCAGTTCGATGTGCGCCATGCGCTCACGACGAACCTTGGCCAGGGCGACTTCAACGCCGCACTTCTCGCAGATCACACCACGGTGTTTCAGGCGCTTGTACTTACCGCACAGGCACTCGTAGTCCTTGACTGGGCCAAAGATCTTGGCGCAGAACAGGCCGTCACGCTCAGGTTTGAACGTACGGTAGTTGATGGTTTCCGGTTTTTTAACTTCACCGAACGACCACGAACGGATCATCTCAGGCGACGCGAGGCCGATGCGAATGGCATCGAACTCTTCGACTTGACCCTGGTTTTTCAGCAAATTCAGTAGGTCTTTCAAGGCCTTTCCTCCTGGCGGAGCAAGGAGCGGGCTGTTACAGCCCCGCTCCCATTCGCGTCACGTGTTATTCGGTTTCCAGATCGATATCGATACCGAGCGAACGGATCTCTTTGATCAACACGTTGAAGGACTCGGGCATGCCCGGCTCCATACGGTGATCGCCATCCACGATGTTTTTGTACATCTTGGTACGGCCGTTCACGTCGTCCGACTTCACTGTGAGCATTTCTTGCAGAGTGTACGCCGCGCCGTATGCTTCCAGCGCCCAGACTTCCATCTCCCCGAAACGCTGACCACCGAACTGCGCCTTACCACCCAGCGGCTGCTGGGTAACCAGGCTGTACGAACCAGTGGAACGCGCGTGCATCTTGTCGTCCACCAAGTGGTTCAGCTTGAGCATGTACATGTAACCAACGGTCACCGGACGCTCGAACTTGTTGCCGGTACGGCCGTCGAACAGCACCATCTGGCCGCTTTCTGGCATGTCAGCCAGTTTCAGCATGGCCTTGATTTCGCTTTCCTTGGCACCGTCGAAGACTGGAGTAGCCATAGGCACGCCTTTCTTCAGGTTGTGCGCCAGAGCAAGGATCTCAGCGTCGGTGAAGTCTTCCAGGCTTTCCTGACGACCGCCGATCTCGTTGTAGATCTCGGTGAGGAAGCTGCGCAGCTCAGTGGCTTTGCGCTGCTCTTCGATCATCCGGTCGATCTTCTCGCCCAGACCTTTGGCCGCGAGGCCGAGGTGGGTTTCGAGGATCTGCCCGACGTTCATACGCGATGGTACGCCCAGCGGGTTCAGTACGACGTCTACCGGAGTACCGTTGGCGTCGTGCGGCATGTCTTCGACCGGCATGATCACCGAGACCACACCTTTGTTACCGTGACGGCCGGCCATCTTGTCGCCCGGCTGAATGCGGCGGCGGATAGCCAGGTAGACCTTGACGATCTTCAGTACGCCCGGTGCCAGATCATCGCCCTGCTGCAGCTTGCGCTTCTTGTCTTCGAACTTGTCGTCGAGCAGACGGCGACGATCGACGATGTAGGCCTGGGCCTTCTCGAGCTGATCGTTGAGCGCGTCTTCGGCCATGCGCAGTTTGAACCACTGGCCGTGCTCCAGACCGTCGAGGACTTCGTCGCTGACCACGGTGCCTTTTTTCAGGCCCGCGCCACCGTCGACAACCTGGCCGTTCAGCGCCGAGCGCAGACGCTCGAAGGTTGCGCCTTCAACGATGCGGAACTCTTCGTTCAGATCCTTGCGGATCTCGTCCAGCTGGGTCTTCTCGATGGACAGGGCACGGCTGTCGCGCTCAACGCCGTCACGAGTGAAGACCTGCACGTCGATGACAGTACCTTTGGTGCCGGTTGGCACGCGCAGGGAGGTGTCTTTAACGTCGCTGGCTTTTTCACCGAAGATTGCACGCAGCAGTTTTTCTTCCGGAGTCAGTTGGGTCTCGCCTTTCGGAGTGACCTTGCCGACCAGGATGTCGCCAGCGCCGACTTCAGCACCCACGTAAACGATACCGGCTTCGTCCAGTTTGTTCAGTGCAGCTTCACCCACGTTCGGGATGTCTGCAGTGATTTCCTCAGGCCCAAGCTTGGTGTCACGCGCCACACAGGTCAGTTCCTGAATGTGGATAGTGGTGAAGCGATCTTCCTGAACCACGCGCTCCGACAGACAGATGGAGTCTTCGAAGTTGAAGCCGTTCCACGCCATGAACGCGATGCGCATGTTCTGACCCAGAGCCAGCTCACCCATATCGGTGGACGGACCGTCAGCCATGATGTCATGACGCTTGACCACATCACCCTTGCTGACCAGCGGACGCTGGTTGATGCAGGTGTTCTGGTTCGAGCGGGTGTACTTGGTCAGGTTGTAGATGTCGACACCGGCTTCACCGGTTTCAACTTCGTCATCTGCAACGCGAACCACGATACGGCTGGCATCGACCGAGTCGATAACGCCGCCACGGCGAGCCACGACGCAGACGCCGGAGTCACGGGCAACGTTGCGCTCCATGCCGGTACCTACCAGCGGCTTGTCGGCGCGCAGGGTTGGTACAGCCTGACGCTGCATGTTCGAACCCATCAACGCACGGTTGGCGTCGTCGTGCTCGAGGAACGGAATCAGCGACGCTGCAACCGAAACTACCTGCTTCGGCGAAACGTCCATCAGGGTGACGTCTTCCGGCGCCTTGACGGTGAATTCGTTCAGGTGACGTACTGCTACCAGTTCGTCGATCAGACGCTTGTCTTCGCTCATGGTGGCCGAAGCCTGGGCGATGACGTGGTCAGCTTCTTCGATCGCCGACAGGAACACGATGTCGTCGGAAACCACACCCTCTTTCACCACGCGGTACGGGCTCTCGAGGAAGCCGTACTGGTTGGTGCGAGCATACGCCGCCAAGGAGTTGATCAGACCGATGTTCGGACCTTCAGGGGTCTCGATCGGGCACACACGGCCGTAGTGGGTCGGGTGTACGTCACGGACTTCAAAGCCAGCGCGCTCACGGGTCAGACCGCCAGGGCCGAGTGCAGAGACACGACGCTTGTGGGTAATTTCCGAGAGCGGGTTGTTCTGGTCCATGAACTGCGAGAGCTGGCTGGAACCGAAGAACTCTTTCACCGCCGCCGCAACCGGCTTGGCGTTGATCAGGTCTTGCGGCATCAGGCCTTCGCTTTCTGCCATCGACAGACGCTCTTTGACCGCACGCTCAACGCGCACCAGGCCAACCCGGAACTGGTTCTCGGCCATCTCACCAACACAACGCACACGGCGGTTGCCGAGGTGGTCGATGTCGTCGACGATGCCTTTACCGTTACGGATGTCGACCAGAGTCTTCAGCACGTCAACGATGTCTTCCTTGCTCAACACGCCCGAACCTTCGATCTCGGAGCGACCGATACGACGGTTGAACTTCATACGGCCAACAGCGGACAGATCGTACCGCTCGGCGCTGAAGAACAGGTTGTTGAACAGGGTCTCGGCGGCATCCTTGGTTGGCGGCTCGCCTGGACGCATCATCCGGTAGATCTCGACCAGCGCTTCCAGTTGGTTGCTGGTGGTGTCGATCTTCAGGGTGTCCGAAATGAACGGACCGCAGTCGATGTCGTTGGTGTACAGCGTCTCGAGGCGAACAACCTGAGCCTTGGCGATCTTGATCAGCAGCTCGGTGGTCAGCTCGGTGTTGCACTCAGCCAGGATCTCGCCGGTAGCCGGATGCACGATTGCCTTGGCAGTGGTGCGACCCAGTACGTACTCCATCGGCACGTCCAGCTGCTTGACGCCAGCCTTCTCGAGCTGATTGATGTGGCGTGCAGTGATACGACGGCCTTGCTCGACGATGACTTTGCCATTTTCGTCATGGATGTCCATGACCGCAACTTCACCGCGCAGGCGCTGAGGTACCAGCTCCAGGCTCAGGCTTTCACCGGTAACGTGGAACACGTTGGTGGTGTAGAAGGCGTTCAGTACCTCTTCGGTGCTGTAGCCCAGCGCGCGCAGCAGTACCGAGGCCGGCAGTTTGCGGCGACGGTCGATACGCACGAATACGCAGTCTTTCGGGTCGAACTCGAAGTCCAACCAGGAGCCGCGGTAAGGAATGATACGAGCCGAGTACAGCAGTTTGCCCGAGCTGTGCGTCTTGCCACGGTCGTGGTCGAAGAACACACCCGGCGAACGGTGCAGCTGGGAAACGATCACACGCTCGGTACCGTTGATAACGAAGGTACCGTTCTCAGTCATCAGGGGAATTTCACCCATGTAGACTTCTTGCTCTTTGATGTCCTTGATCGCTTTGTTCGACGACTCTTTGTCGAAGATGATCAGACGGACCTTGACCCGCAGCGGTACGGCGAACGTCACGCCGCGCAGGACGCATTCCTTGACGTCGAAAGCCGGTTCGCCCAGACGATAGCCAACGTACTCCAGGGCAGCGTTGCCGGAGTAGCTGATGATCGGGAAGACCGACTTGAAGGCAGCATGCAGACCGACGTCGCGGAACTGATCCTTGGATGCTCCCGCTTGCAGGAATTCGCGATACGAATCCAGCTGGATGGCCAGGAGGTAAGGCACATCCATCACGTCCGGCAACTTGCTAAAGTCCTTGCGGATACGTTTTTTCTCAGTGTATGAGTAAGCCATCAGCGTTCCCCAGCTTGGTCACCTGCTTGTTTGGCGTCTCCCGGCGGGAGCAACCAGAAAATCGTGCAAACCCCATGGTTTGCTCCACCCTCTAGGTGGCTACAGCACGTTATCGGGGCCGACCTGGTCGGCCGCCAATAACGGAAAAAGGCCGGTGGCAAAAGCCACCAGCCGTCAGCCTTAGCTCAACGCTCCGGCTGGAGTCGCAAAGTCGAAATTACTTCAGTTCGACTTTAGCGCCTGCTTCTTCCAGCTTCTTCTTGGCGTCTTCAGCGGCTTCTTTCGAAACGCCTTCAGCTACAACCTGAGGAGCGCCATCGACTTTCTCTTTGGCTTCTTTCAGGCCGAGACCGGTCAGTTCACGAACTGCCTTGATCACGTTTACTTTCTTCTCGCCAGCTTCCAGCAGAACGACGTTGAATTCGGTCTGCTCTTCAACAACGGCGGCAGCAGCAGCTGGGCCAGCAGCGGCAACAGCGGCGGTCACGCCGAAGGTTTCTTCCATTGCTTTGATCAGTTCAACAACTTCCAGAACGGTTTTCTGGCCGATTGCTTCGATGATTTGTTCGTTAGTCAGGGACATTGACTTAAATCCTGTATTGGGGTGAAGGCCTACGCAGCCATCAAATTAAACGTATGATTTTGAAAGCGCTTCGTTGCCTTAGGCAGCGGTAGCTTCTTTCTGGTCGCGAATGGCTGCCAGGGTACGAGCCAGCTTGCTGGTAGCGCCTTGGATAACGCTCATCAGCCTTGCGATGGCTTCGTCGCGGGTCGGCAGGGTAGCCAACACGTCGATTTCGTTCGCTGCAATGAACTTGCCGTCAAACGCAGCTGCCTTGATCTCGAACTTGTCCTGACCCTTGGCGAACTCTTTGAACAGACGAGCAGCAGCGCCCGGGTGTTCGTTGGAGAAAGCGATCAGGGTCGGGCCAGTGAAGGCGTCGTTGAGGACACTGAAGTCAGTGCCAGCAACAGCGCGCTTGAGCAGGGTGTTACGTACAACACGTACGTATACGCCAGCTTCACGAGCCTCTTTACGGAGTCCGGTCATTGCGCCTACAGTCACACCACGGGCATCAGCCACGACAGCGGACAGAGCGACTTTGGCAGCCTCGTTGACTTCAGCGACGATGGCCTTCTTGTCTTCGAGTTTAATTGCCACGGGTAAAACTCCTGCTTGTTACCGTTTCATCTGGCCGAAGCCGGATGTCGTTTTGGTGTCTGATTCGGTAAGGAACCGGGAGCACCATCTGCGTAGGCTGGGTGTTTAAGGCTTGCGCCGCCTACGGTCTTGGATAGCCCCCGCCAGGCAGGGACCCCAATTTTTGCAGCTGGCGTGCCTGAGCACGCCGGCTTTGTCTTACGCGTCCAGCGAGCTCTGGTCGATGACCAGACCTGGGCCCATAGTGGTGCTCAGGGTAACGCGCTTGACGTAGATACCTTTCGAGGAAGCCGGCTTGATACGCTTCAGATCAGCGATCAGGGCTTCAACGTTTTCCTTCAGCTTGCCGGCTTCGAAGCCAACCTTGCCAACGGAGGTGTGGATGATACCGTTTTTGTCGGTGCGGTAGCGAACCTGACCAGCTTTGGCGTTTTTAACCGCGGTAGCTACGTCTGGAGTCACGGTACCAACCTTCGGGTTAGGCATCAGGCCACGAGGACCGAGAACCTGGCCGAGTTGACCAACAACGCGCATGGCATCCGGGGATGCGATGACTACGTCGTAGTTCAGGTCGCCGGCTTTCATTTCGGCAGCCAGATCGTCCATGCCTACACGGTCAGCGCCGGCAGCCAGAGCGGCTTCAGCAGCAGGACCCTGGGTGAACACGGCAACGCGTACGGTCTTGCCAGTGCCGTGTGGCAGCACAGTAGCGCTACGAACGACCTGGTCGGATTTACGCGGGTCAACACCGAGGTTGACGGCAACGTCGAAGGATTCGCTGAACTTCACGGTGGAGAGTTCGGCCAGCAGCACTGCTGCGTCTTCGAAGTTGTAGACTTTGCCAGCTTCGATTTTCGAAGCAATAGCCTTTTGGCGCTTGGTCAGCTTAGCCATTACACACCCTCCACGTTGAGGCCCATGCTGCGAGCAGAACCGGCGATGGTACGCACGGCTGCATCCAGGTCAGCGGCAGTCAGATCAGCCTCTTTGGTCTTGGCGATCTCTTCCAGCTGAGCACGGGTCACAGTACCCACCTTGACGGTGTTAGGACGCGCGGAGCCGCTGGTCAGGCCAGCTGCTTTTTTCAGCAGAACCGAAGCAGGGGTGCTTTTGGTTTCGAAGGTGAAGCTACGGTCACTGTAAACAGTGATGATCACAGGAGTCGGCAGGCCGGCTTCTTGACCCTGAGTACGGGCGTTGAAGGCCTTGCAGAATTCCATGATGTTCACACCGTGTTGACCCAGTGCTGGACCAACGGGTGGGCTAGGGTTGGCCTGGCCGGCCTTTACTTGCAGCTTGATGTAAGCCTGAATCTTCTTAGCCATGAGCTACTCCAATATCGGGTACGAACGCCTGAAGGCTCCCCGGATTACGTGCGTTTTATCCCAGTGACGACAAAACCCCGCAGCACATAGGGCTGCGGGGTATGGGATGCGTCGTTCGCCTAGACCTTCTCGACCTGGCCGAACTCGAGTTCCACCGGAGTGGAACGACCGAAAATGAGCACCGCCACCTGGAGCCGGCTCTTTTCGTAGTTAACTTCTTCAACGGTACCGTTGAAATCAGCAAAGGGACCGTCAACAACACGAACCACTTCACCTGGCTCAAAGAGCGTTTTTGGCTTCGGCTTGTCGCTGCCGTCGGCAACGCGACGCAGAATAGCCTCAGCTTCTTTATCGGTGATGGGTGCAGGCTTGTCTGCAGTACCACCAATGAAGCCCATTACACGAGGGGTATCCTTGACAAGGTGCCAAGTACCTTCGTTCATTTCCATCTGGACCAACACATAGCCAGGAAAGAACTTACGCTCGCTCTTGCGCTTCTGGCCATTGCGCATTTCGACGACTTCTTCGGTCGGAACCAGAATTTCGCCGAAACCGTCTTCCATGCCAGCCAGCTTGACACGCTCAGTCAAAGAGCGCATCACATGCTTCTCGTAACCCGAGTAAGCATGCACAACGTACCAACGCTTAGCCACGGGACACCCTTAACCAACAATCAAGGAAACCGCCCAGCCGAGCAGGGAGTCGAGACCCCACAGCAGCAGTGCCATAACCAATACAACGACCACAACGATAAGCGTGGTTTGCATGGTTTCTTGGCGGGTCGGCCACACGACTTTACGGATCTCGGTACGAGCTTCCTTCGCCAACGCAAAGAACGACTTGCCCTTTGCAGTCTGCAAGGCAACGAAGCCAGCAGCAGCAGCCAGAGCTAGAAGTGCGAGTACGCGGTACAGAATCGGAGAGGCGGAGTAATATTGATTACCCACGACACCAACGACTACCAGTGCAACAACAGCGAGCCACTTGAAAAGATCAAAACGCGAATCTTGGGCTTCAGTTTTGGGAGTCATCGAGGAGGATCCTGTGAGAAGAAAGCCAATCACACCGAGGTGAATGGCAGGTCAGGAGGGAATCGAACCCCCAACCTACGGTTTTGGAGACCGTCGCTCTGCCAATTGAGCTACTGACCTTTAACACTGTACCAGGCCGGCCATTATGCCGGCCTGATCTTATGAAATCAACTACTTATTCAATAATTTTTGCTACGACGCCGGCGCCGACGGTACGACCGCCTTCACGGATAGCGAAGCGCAGACCGTCTTCCATTGCGATGGTCTTGATCAGAGTGACTTCCAT
>NZ_JANUEL010000011.1:0-17443 GCF_024809895.1 Pseudomonas sp. BIGb0278 | reverse complement strand
CCAGTCAGATCCACAGCTTCGAAGTTACCGCCGTTGACCGCGGTTACAGTCGCAGTGACTTCACTACCGTCTTTGTAGACATCTTCAACGTTGGTATTCGGGACCTGAAGAGTGCCCTTGCCATCGGCGCCAACAGTGACGGTGTAATCAGTACCACCGACGTTGACGGTCAAGGTAGCAGTGGTACCCGCCTGTGGCGGGTTGCTCAGCTGGAAGTTGAAGGTGAGGTTCGCATCACCTTCTTTCGCAGCTTCAGCAGTGACGGCCACAGTCGTGGTGTCGATGGTGTCTTCGACGGCAACGGTAGTGGTCGCGCCAGTCAGGTCGACGGCTTCGAAGTTACCGCCATTGACTGCAGTCACGGTTGCAGTGACTTCGCTACCGTCTTTGTAGACGTCTTCAACGTTGGTGTTCGGGACCTGGAGAGTGCCCTTGCCATCAGCGCCAAGAGTTACCGTGTAATCAGTACCACCGACATTTACAGTCAGAGTCGTGGTGCTGCCAGCCTGCGGCGGGTTGCTCAACTGGAAGTTGAAGGTGAGGTTCGCATCACCTTCTTTCGCAGCTTCAGCAGTGACGGCCACAGTCGTGGTGTCGATGGTGTCTTCGACAGCGACAGTGGTGGTCGCGCCAGTCAGATCGACGGCTTCGAAATTGCCGCCATTGACCGCGGTGACAGTCGCGGTGACTTCGCTACCGTCTTTGTACACGTCTTCAACGTTGGTATTCGGGACCGACAAGGTGCCCTTGCCATCGGCGCCAACGTTGACGGTGTAGTTAGTGCCACCGACATTTACAGTCAGAGTCGTGGTGCTGCCGGCTTGCGGCGGGTTGCTCAGCTGGAAGTTGAAGGTGAGGTTTGCATCACCTTCTTTAGCTGGCACCGCGGTCACGGCAACAGTCGTGGTGTCGATAGTGTCTTCGACGGTGACGGTGGTGGTTGCACCACTCAGGTCAACAGCCTCGTAGTTGCCGCCGTTCACTTCAGTAACGGTTGCAGTGACCTGGCTTGGATCGATGTAAACGTCTGCGCCGTTGGTGTTAGGCACCAGCAAGGTGCCTTTACCCGAAGCATCGATATCAACGGTGTAATTGGTGCCACCGACATTAACGGTCAGGGTGGTGCTGCTGCCAGCCTGAGGCGGGTTGCTCAGCTGGAAGTTGAACGTCAGGTTGGCATCACCTTCCTTCGCCGGTACAGCTGTTACAGCAACAGTGGTGGTGTCGATGGTGTCTTCGACAGTGACGGTGGTGGTTGCAACACTCAGGTCAACTGCCTCGAAGTTACCGCCGTTCACTTCTGTGACGGTCGCAGTGACTTTGCTTGGGTCAATGTAGACATCAGCGCCGTTGGTGTTTGGCACCAGTAAGGTGCCTTTGCCCGAAGCGTCGATATCAACGGTGTAATTGGTGCCACCGACGTTCACGGTCAGGGTGGTGGTGCTGCCGGCTTGAGGCGGATTGCTCAGCTGGAAGTTGAACGTCAGGTTGGCGTCACCTTCCTTCGCCGGCACAGCTGTTACAGCAACGGTCGTAGTGTCGATGGTGTCTTCGACAGTGACCGTGGTGGTTGCGCCAGCCAGGTCTACAGCCACGAAGTTACCGCCGTTCACCTCGGTGACAGTTGCGGTGACTTTACTTGGATCAATGTAGACGTCAGCGCCGTTGGTATTTGGTACCAGCAAGGTACCTTTACCAGACGCATCGATATCGACGGTGTAATTGGTGCCACCGACGTTAACGGTGATCGTGGTGGGGCTGCCGGCTTGAGGTGGATTGCTCAGCTGGAAGTTGAAGGTGAGATTCGCATCACCTTCTTTCGCTGGCTCAGCCGAGACTACAACAGTGGTGGTTTGGATAATGTCTTCGACAGTTACTGTAGCCGTAGCTCCGGAGAGGTCAACGGCCTCAAAATTACCGCCCCTCACTTCAGTGACGGTCGCGGTCACTTGGCTAGGGTCGATGTATGCGTCGGCGGCGTTGGTGTTGGGCACCAGCAAGGTGCCTTTGCCGGATGCGTCTACATTAACGGTGTAGATCGTGCCACCAACGTTAACGGTCAGGCTAGTGGCACTGCCCGCTTGCGGCGGATTGCTCAGCTGGAAGTTGAAGGTGAGGTTGGCATCACCCTCCTTAGCTGGCTCGGCAGTAACAGCCACCGTCGTGGTGTCGATGGTGTCCTGGACAGCAACAGTAGTGGTCGCGCCAGTCAGGTCGACGGCTTCGAAGTTGCCACCGTTCACAGCAGTGACGGTTGCAGTGACTTCGCTGCCGTCTTTGTAAACGTCTTCAACGTTGGAGTTCGGCACCTGAAGGGTGCCCTTGCCATCGGCACCAATGCTGACGGTGTAGTTAGTGCCACCGACGTTGACGGTCAGCGTCGTGGTGCTGCCGGCCTGAGGCGGGTTGCTCAGCTGGAAGTTGAAGGTGAGATTCGCGTCACCCTCTTTCGCAGGCTCGGCAGTAACAGCCACGGTCGTGGTGTCGATGGTGTCCTGGACAGCAACAGTAGTGG
Source organism: Pseudomonas sp. BIGb0278 (assembly GCF_024809895.1). Classification (NCBI taxonomy): domain Bacteria; kingdom Pseudomonadati; phylum Pseudomonadota; class Gammaproteobacteria; order Pseudomonadales; family Pseudomonadaceae; genus Pseudomonas; species Pseudomonas sp. BIGb0278. The sequence goes on along the minus strand of NZ_JANUEL010000011.1, from coordinate 14,928 downwards.
TCGCGCCAGTCAGGTCGACGGCTTCGAAGTTGCCACCGTTCACAGCAGTGACGGTTGCAGTGACTTCGCTGCCGTCTTTGTAAACGTCTTCAACATTGGTGTTCGGCACCTGAAGGGTGCCCTTGCCATCGGCACCAATGCTGACGGTGTAGTTAGTGCCACCGACGTTCACGGTCAGTGTGGTGCTGCTGCCGGCCTGAGGCGGGTTGCTCAGCTGGAAGTTGAAGGTGAGATTCGCGTCACCCTCCTTCGCTGGCTCGGCAGTAACAGCCACGGTCGTGGTGTCGATCGTGTCCTGGACAGCAACCGTGGTGGTCGCGCCAGTCAGATCAACGGCTTCAAAGTTACCGCCATTGACCGCAGTGACAGTTGCAGTGACTTCGCTGCCGTCTTTGTAAACGTCTTCAACATTGGTGTTCGGCACCTGAAGGGTGCCCTTGCCATCGGCGCCAATGCTGACGGTGTAGTTAGTGCCACCGACGTTGACGGTCAGCGTCGTGGTGCTGCCGGCCTGAGGCGGGTTGCTCAGCTGGAAGTTGAAGGTGAGATTCGCGTCACCCTCCTTCGCAGGCTCGGCAGTAACAGCCACGGTCGTGGTGTCGATGGTGTCCTGGACAGCAACAGTGGTGGTCGCGCCAGTCAGGTCGACGGCTTCGAAGTTGCCACCGTTCACAGCAGTGACGGTTGCAGTGACTTCGCTGCCATCTTTGTAAACGTCTTCAACGTTGGTGTTTGGCACCAGCAAGGTACCTTTACCCGAAGCATCGATATCAACGGTGTAGTTAGTGCCACCAACGTTAACGGTGAGAGTCGTGGTGCTGCCGGCTTGCGGCGGGTTGCTCAGCTGGAAATTGAAGGTGAGGTTGGTATCGCCTTCCTTTGCTGGCACCGCGGTCACGGCAACAGTCGTGGTGTCGATAGTGTCTTCGACAGTGACAGTGGTGGTCGCGCCAGCCAGATCGACGGCCTCGAAGTTGCCACCATTTACGCCGGTCACAGTTGCGGTGACCGAAGACGGATCGATGTAGACATCGCTGCCGTTGGTATTCGGGATCACCAGCGTGCCTTTACCGCTGGCATCAACGGTAACGGTGTAGTTGGTACCGCCCACGTTCACGGTCAAGGTGGTCGGGCTACCGGCCTGGGGCGGGTTGCTCAACTGGAAGTTGAAGGTGAGGTTAGGGTCGCCTTCCTTCGCAGGCTGGGCGGTCACCGATACCGTTGTGGTGTCAATGGTGTCGACGATCTGGGTGACCGCCGGGGTTGGGTTCGGCACAACGACCAAACCACCACCGGTGGTGCCGGTGATGGTGACGGAAATCTCGCTGCCGTCGATGTAAGGGGTATCGTTAGGCGCGATCGGGACATTGACAGTGCCGGTGGTCTGGCCTGCACCGATGATGATGACCTGGCCATTGGAGAGAGTAACGGTCAGGTCGGTCAGCGGCGGTTGGCCAACGGTCGCGGTGTAAACGATGACGCCACCCGCCTCGGTGATCGAAGGCGTAGCCGTCAGTGTCACCCCGGTGGTAACCGGCGTGGTCACCGGCGGAGTTACGCCAGGATCAGTCGTGGTGCCATCGTTGACATTGGTATCGACAGCGCCTGGCTCCAGGTCGGCGGCAAGCGTCTGGAAGCCGATCGGGCCAGTCGGGAAACCAATAGTCGGGTCGACCGCGCCTGCAGTCTCCTCAAGCATCACAAAGGAGTGACCGCCGCCAGCCGCGCCGCCATTACCGGCTGCAGTCGGGCCCGCCGCCGTTGCCTCAAGCTCGGTGGTCGGGTCGGCGCCAGCGGCGATGGCTTGCTGCAGTTCTTCGACCGAGGGCGCTGCCTGTGCGGTGGCCTGGCTCAGATCGGCACTGCTGTCCGGAGCGTCCGCACTCCATTGCGAGTCGCGGCCCAGGTCGAGCATGCGGCCATCGGCCAGCTCCAGAGTTACCGCGCCACCTGGGCCGGTCAGGACTTGCTCGCCCGCCATCAGACGGTCGCCTTCAATCAGAACGCGACGAAAGCCCTCTGGGGATACCGCGATGACCTGGCCAACAATGCTTTTGACGATGGCAACAACACTGCTCATTGGACTCTCCGGATCTAGCCATTTTGTTGGCTTCATGCCTAGCAGACGAAAATTGCTGCTAATGCTGAGTAACTATGAATATAACTTTTTGACGTCAAATATATGTCTATTACTTTTAGCTATTAAGCATATGCCAAAGTATTGACCGAAACTGCGTCATCCTAAACAATCACGCGGGTAATGTCACATTGATATTTTCACCGCCCGTCAGCTGCTTCAAGCCCCCCTCTCAAAAAGCCCTTAGCCCCCGAATTACGAAGCCTTGGAGCCTGACAGGTAACAGGGAAAGACACCCCTGCAGATGATTTGGAACAAGCTTTGCAAACAATCAAAAAATAAAAAAAGAGCCATAGTTTTGACTGCTATAAGGTGCTGCCGATTACAAGCACTGGTCATGCCAGCTTCACACCTGAATCGGCTGAAAAAAATGCATTACCCAACAGCCAAAAATGAAAGATTTCCAGCCTTCAGCCGATAGCACGTAAAGGGTGCTGAACCGCTAACCCACTGGCAAACAGACTGTTTTCAAGCGAAACATGGGTCAGCGCTGTAGTCACCAGCCCGCCGTATTGAAGCCACGGGGTGGTCGCGCCCATGGCCATCAGTGCAAAATGACATCAAACCGCATGTGCACCGCCCGGCCGAGAGCCAAGGTGGGCATCGTCCCAAACACCGCAAGGTCTGAAGAGAGCGCCGCGTGGAATCCGAAGTCAGTCGAGTCCAACTCAGTCACGATCCACGCAGCCAGCATGACGATCCTCTACTGGATAGCCTGCTGACCCTGTGTGTCCTGCACCAGAAGCCAGCCAGCCGGGCGATGTTGACCACCGGGCTGCCCTTGCCGTCCCAGCGCCTGAACGCCGAGCTGCTGCCGCGCGCCGCCGCTAGGGCCGGCCTGCAAGGGCGCCTGTTGCAACGCAAGCTGGAGCAGATCCCGGCCATTGCCATGCCAGCCATGTTGCTGCTCAACGAAGGGCGCAGCGCAGTTCTGCTGGGCTGGGAAAACGACGACACTGCGCGTCTGCTGCTCAGCGAGAGCGACGGTGGCGAAGTCCTGGTCAGCCGCGAGGCGCTACTGGGTGACTACAGTGGCAAGGTCTTCTTTGCCCAGCCACAGCACAAATTCGACGTTACTCACGGCAACCTGATCCCGCGTACCCGCTCGTGGTTCCGCGACACGCTGCTACGCAGCAAGTGGCTGTACATCGATGCAATCGCCGCCAGCCTGGTGATCAACATCATCGCTCTGGCTGCACCGTTGTTCGTGATGAACGTCTACGACCGGGTCGTACCCAACCAGGCCACCTCGACCTTGTGGGTGCTGGCCATCGGCATTGCGGGTGCCTACGTGTTCGACCTGGTGCTCAAGTTGCTGCGCAGCCTGTGCCTGGACCTGGCCGGCAAGAAAACCGACTTGATCGTGTCGGCCACGCTGTTCGAGCGCATCGTTGGCATGTCGATGAAGCATCGCCCGGCACGGGTGGGCAGCTTCGCCCAGAACATCCACGAGTTTCAGAGCCTGCGTGACTTCCTCGCCTCGCTGACCCTGACCAGCCTGATCGACCTGCCGTTCACCATTCTGATCCTGATCGTCATCGCCATGCTCGGCGGCCACCTGGTGTGGATCCCGATCATTGCCTTCCCGCTGGCATTGGGCATTGGCTATGCGCTGCAGAAGCCTTTGATGTCGACCATGGAGCGGACCATGGCGCTAGCCTCCGAGCGCCAGTCGAGCCTGATCGAAACCCTCGCCGGCCTCGATGCGGTCAAGGTCAACAATGCCGAGAGCGAGCGCCAGTACATGTGGGAGCAGACCCTGGGCACCCTCAGCCGCCTCGAGCTGCGGGTCAAGGTGCTGTCGGGCCTGGCAATGAATATCACCATGCTGATCCAGCAACTGGCAGGCGTGGCGCTGATCTGCGTGGGCGTCTACCAGATCATCGATGGCAACCTGAGCATGGGCGGCCTGGTGGCCTGCTACATGCTCAGCGGCCGTGCACTGGGCCCGCTGGGCCAGCTCAACGGCTTGCTGGCACGTTATCAGCAGGCCAGGGTAACCATGGTCGCTACCGACCAGATGATGGACCTGCCGCAGGAGCGCAATTTCGAAGAGCGCCCGCTGAGCCGCCAGGTACTGCAGGGCTCGATCGAGTTCCGCGGGGTCGACTTCACCTACCCGAACCAGCAGAACCAGGCGCTCAAGGGCATCAACCTGAACATCCGCCCGGGCGAGAAAATCGGCATCATCGGCCGCAGCGGCTCGGGCAAGAGCTCGCTGGCCAAGCTGATCGTCGGCCTCTACGAAGCAGACAACGGTTCGCTGCTGGTCGATGGCGTGGACATCCGCCAGATCGACGTCAGCGAGCTGCGCCACAACATCGGTTACGTGCCGCAGGATATCCAGCTGCTGGCCGGCACCTTGCGCGACAACCTGGTCAGCGGTGCGCGCTATGTCGAGGACGAACTGATCCTGCAGGCGGCTGAGCTGTCCGGAGTACACGAATTCGCCAGGCTGCACCCGGACGGTTACGAGCTGCAGGTTGGCGAGCGCGGGCAAAACCTGTCCGGCGGCCAGCGGCAGAACGTTACCCTAGGCCGGGCATTGCTGCTCAACCCGCAGATCCTGCTGCTCGACGAGCCTACCAGCGCCATGGACAACACTGGCGAAGAGCGCCTCAAGCAGCGCTTGCAGGCGGTTATCGAACACAAGACCGTGGTTCTGGTCACCCACCGCGCCTCGCTGCTGTCGCTGGTCGACCGGCTGATCGTGATCGACCGTGGACAAGTAGTTGCCGACGGCCCGAAAGCCTCGGTCATGGATGCGCTGAAAAAGGGGCAGATCAGTGTCGCGTAAGTTGGATATAAACGGCTTCAAAGATAGCTTGCGCCGCTACTTCAAAGGTTCGGAGTCGTTGGCCGGCGCGCCTTTGCCAGAAGTGCGCAAGTCGCTGGTCGAGGATGCACCGCGGGTGGTGCGCATGACCATCTGGGGGGTGATCGCGTTTTTCCTGTTCCTGATCCTCTGGGCCAGCTTTGCCCACATCGATGAAGTGACCCGCGGTGAAGGCAAGGCCATCCCGTCGTCCAAGCTGCAGAAGATCCAGAACTTGGAAGGCGGCATCGTTTCCGAGATCTTCGCCAAGGAAGGGCAGATCGTCGAGATCGGCCAACCTTTGCTGCGTCTGGACGAGACCCGCTTCGCCTCCAACGTCGGCGAGACCGAAGCCGACCGCCTGGCCATGGCCATGCGGGTCGAGCGCTTGAACGCCGAGATCGAAGACCGTGCGCTGCAGATCGACGATGTTCTGCGCAAAGCCGCACCGCAACAGGCGAGCAACGAAGAGTCGCTGTTCCAGAGCCGCCGCCAGCAATTGCGCGATGAAATCGGCGGCCTCGAGCAGCAATTGGTCCAGCGCCAGCAAGAGCTGCGCGAGTTCACCTCCAAGCGTGCCCAGTACGCCAACAGCCTGCAGCTGCTGCGTCAGGAGATCGGCATGTCCGAGCCTTTGGTGGCCCAGGGTGCAGTGTCTCAGGTCGAGGTGCTGCGTCTGCGCCGCTCGGAAGTCGAGGTTCGCGGCCAGTTGGACGCCACCACGCTGGCGATACCGCGCGCTGAAGCGGCGATCAAGGAAGTGCAGAGCAAGATCGAAGAGACCCGGGGCAAGTTCCGCAGTGACGCGCTGACTCAGCTGAACGAGGCGCGCACCGAGCTGAGCAAGGCTACCGCCACCAGCAAGGCCCTGGATGACCGTGTCAACCGTACTCTGGTGACCTCGCCAGTGCGTGGCATCGTCAAGCAGCTGCTGGTCAATACCATCGGCGGCGTGATCCAGCCTGGCAGCGATATTGTCGAGATCGTACCGCTGGACGATACCCTGGTGGTCGAGGCGAAGATCCTGCCCAAGGACATCGCCTTCCTCCACCCGGGCCAGGAAGCCACGGTCAAGTTCACCGCCTACGACTACACCGTATACGGCGGGCTCAAGGCCAAGCTGGAGCAGATCGGCGCCGACACCATCACCGATGAAGACAAGAAGACCACCTACTACCTGATCCGCCTGCGCACCGACCGCAGTCATCTGGGTACCGACGAGAAGCCGCTGTTGATCATCCCGGGGATGGTTGCCACGGTCGACATCATGACCGGCAAGAAAACCATCATGAGCTACCTGCTCAAACCGATTGTCAAAGCTCGTGCAGAGGCGTTGCGCGAGCGCTGATCGGTAGCCGCAACAACGCAGGCCCACGCGAGCAGTTAGCTCAAGTGGGCCTTGTTGCCTATGCTGGCTAGTCAGGGCAGGGATTCAGGACAACCGGAGGCAGATCATGTTCTACGTGCAACGCGACGAAAAGGGCCAGCTGTTGCGGGTGGAAGCCGCCGAGTTCGAGCAGTACCACGAAATGGTCCCTGCCGACAGCGCAGAAATTCAGGAATGGTTTGCTGGCGATCAGGTTGAAAACAGCCTGAAGCAGCTCAAACAGAGCGACCTGGACATGATCCGTGTGCTCGAAGACCTGATCGAAGTACTGACCACCAAGGGCGTACTCAGCATCACCGACCTGCCGGCAGGCGCGCAGTCCAAGCTGCTCAACCGCTCCACAGCGCGCAAGTCGCTGGGCAGCCTGAACAGCCTGATCGACGATGACGACACCAGCGGCTTGATCTGAAGGGCAAGCAGAGGCCCCGGTCGTCAACGCCAGGGCGCGGGCTCACCCACCAGTTGCCCCTGAATACCCTGCACGCCCATCTCGCGCAGTACCTGCAACTCACCCTCGGTCTCGACCCGCTCGGCAATCAGCGGCAGGTCGATGCTGTGCGCCGCACGCTGAATGGCCTCGATGAACAGGCGTTTGTGCTGCTCGCGGTCGATGCTGCGGATATAGCTGCCGTCGATCTTCAGATAGGCCAGGCCGAGATGGGCAAGGTTGCCGATCATGCTGAAACGACCACCGAAGCGTTGCAGCGCCAGGCCGAAGCCCAGTGCATGCAGGCGGCGGGTCAACTGCTCCAGGGCGGCCTGATCGGGCAATTGCTCTTCAGCCAGTTCAAAGGTCAGCCGCGACCCCAGGGCACGATGCTGGGCCAGCAGATCAAACACCCGCTGCAGCGTTTGCGGGTCGGCCAGGGTTGCAGCCGACAGGCTCAGCGACAGCGACTCCTGATGACCTTGCACATGCTTGAGGACTTTCTCCAGCACCAGCAGGTCAAGCCGTGGCACCCAACCGAAGCGCTCCAGCCACGGCAGGAAGCGACCCGCCGCCAGCGCCTCGCCCTGCTCGTCATGCAGCCGCGAGATCACTTTGTAATGGAGGATCTGTGCAGGCGCCTCGCTGGCGACCACGGGCTGGAAGTACAGCTCGAACTGGCCGCCGCTCAGGGCCTGATCCAACCGCGCATGCCAGGCATGATGGCTGTCTGCAGCCTGAGCAGCGACGCCCTGCTCCAGGCACACCCAACCGGGTGCCGGCTGACTTTCGGCACGGGCCAATGCTTCGTCGGCAAGTTTCAGCAGCGCCTGCGGCGCATCACCGGGGCTGTAGGGCGCCAGGCCAATGCAGGCAACTGGGTCGACGTCACTGGCCCCTGTTTCGTGCAGGCTGTGCAGGGTAGCTTCCAGCGCCTGGGCCAGCTGGATCGCTTCTTCGTGGACCATGCCCGGCGCCAGCACGGCAAACTCACCGCCGCGGCTACGGGTGATCAGGTCATTGGTCTGCGGGAAGCTGGCACAGGTGCGGCGTAGCTGCTCACCTACTGCCTGCAGCAACTGGTCGGTGCGCTGGCCGCCCATGCGTGCGTTGAGGCCAGCCAGGTCCATCACCCGCAGCAACAGCAGGTAACCGGCGCGGGCTTCTTCCATGTTGCTGACGCGGGCTGCCAATTGCATTTCGAAGTAGCGCCGGTTGGCCAGCCCGGTCAGGCTGTCCTGGTAAGACTCGGCCCGCAGCTTGTCGCTGCGCTCAGCCTGTTCGGTGAACAGCGCCTTGAGCTTCTCGACCATCTGGTTCATCGCTTGCACCACGCGGCGCAGCTCGGGGGTGCGCGGCAGCTCGGGCAGGCTGAGGAATTCGCGCCGGGCGATCGCATGCGACTGCTCGACCATGTAATCCAGCGGGCGCAGCTGCCGGCGCAGCAGCAATGCGCCAAGCACTGCACTCACCGCGCCACACAGCAACAGCCAGCCCAGGCTGCCCAGCGCGCTCTGCCACAGCTTGGCCAGGGCAAACATCGGGTGGCTGATCACTTCGACTCGCGCCGCCTGCTGCCAGCCACGACTGACGATCGCGTCACCTCCCGCAGGCTCCAGGCCGATCATGCCGATGAACCAGGCCGGGACACCGCCGCGGTCAGGCTCGGCGTGGCGCTCGACCAACACCGCATTGGACTGCAGGTCGACCACCTTGATGCTGGAGTAATAGCCACTGTCGAAAATCGAGCTGACCATCAGCTCGACCATCGCCGGGTCGTCGATATTCGGCGTCAGCGACAAGGCCAGGGCGGTCGCCGCATCCTGAGCATGGGAACGCAGCTGGTTCACATACTGGCTACGTGAGCTTTCCAGGCTGACCATGAAGCTGCCGCTGAAGGCAACGACGAGGAACAAGCAAATGGCTAGCAGCAATTGTTTGAACAGTGACATCGGTGCTCCTTCAGTAGACCGGCTCCGCCGGGAAGCCTTCGGCCTGCATTTTTTTCAGCAAATCCTGCCAGCGCGACAGGCGCTTGGTATCACCGACCTTCTTGTTGCCCGCCGCGCCTGTCAGCCACAGCCCTTCACCGTTGAAGGAATACACCGGCAACAGGTCGGTACGCTGGCTGGCCGGCTTGATCGCATCCATCAGGCTGTCCAGTACCAGCGGCTGCGCCTGTGGGTTGGCATAGTAGGTCAGGACCATGTGCGCGCGGTTCTGGCGTAATGCCTTGACGTAGGTAATGCGCAGCTTGTCACTGGCAATGCCCATACGCCGCAGGCTGAAGTACTTGGCGATGGCGTAGTCTTCGCAATCGCCAGCGCCTTTGAGCAGAGACTGGATCGGGGTAGCCCAGTAATCGACCTCATGCCACAGGTCGATATCCTCGGTGTAGCGCAACTGCTGGTTGAAGAAGCGGTTGACCACTTGCAGACGCTCCAGCTCACTGCCCTGCTGTTGCGTCGCCAGCAGGTTCTGCCAGGCATCGATGCGTTCCTTGCCTGCACCTAGCGGCCCATATAGCTTTTGCGCCCGCTGGCTGATCTGAGCAAAGTCCCAATCCGCATGCAAGCCGCCCAGCAGCATGCATGCCAGCAAGGCAGCAAGGCCGAGCCGACGCATGACAACACTGAGCATGCTGGGTATCGCCACTGCGAAGACCTGTGCAGACCAATCGGGAGCCGCGATGGTGCGGCCTGTGGCGGGAAAAGACAATGGCACCTTGCAATCACTGCGTGCTGAATCAATAACAGCCCGAACGTCGCACCGGCTTCCCCTCGGCATGGACTTCCTTCACCATAGCCGCCTCCCGCAAAACGGGCGGCAAAACTGTTTTGTCACCCTGGTTTGACACCCCTCCAGCAAGCCCCTAACTTGATTGGATCCAATACCGCCAGTTGTAGAGGCAGACTCCCTGTGGCCGAAAAAATCAAACTGTTGTCTGCCGTGCTTGGCACTGAGCAAGTCCCGGCACATCTGGCTCGTAGTGTCATCGAAGAACGCTTGCGTAGCGCGATCATCGACGGGCGCCTGCCTCCTGGCACTGCCGTGCGCCAGCAAGAGCTGGCGACACTGTTCGGCGTCAGCCGGATGCCCGTGCGCGAGGCGCTGCGCCAACTCGAAGCGCAGGGTTTGCTGAAAGTGGTCATGCACAAGGGTGCGGTGGTTGCGCCGCTGATCGGTGAGGATGCCGTCGACAGCTACGCCCTGCGCGTACTGCTTGAGTCGGAGGCGCTGCGCCAGTCGGTTCCGCTGCTGGAGGCTACCGATATCGCCCTCGCCCGCAGCTACATCGAGCAACTGGAAAACCAGACCGGGCACGCCGAGATCGGCCGCCTCAATCGTTTGTTGCACATGAGCCTGTACTGTAAGGCACACAATCAGAAACTACTGCGCTTGATCGACAGCGAGCTCAATGAAGAAGAACGCTTCCTGCGCTTTCACCTGTCTGCGATGGGCTTGGGCAAACTCACTCAGGACGATCACAACGCGTTGGTCGATGCAGCCAGTGAAAAGCGGGTGGATGACGCGGTCGAGATCCTCGCCGAGCATTTGAATAAAGGCGCCCGTACCATTCGCCGCTATCTGGATGCTCAGCAGAGCAGCTGACATTGCGGTTGCAAAATCAGCGCTGACCGCAAACAATGAGACTAATTATCATTCATGCAGCAGTGCTGGCGGCGTATCTTCATGTCTTCTCACGACTCCGTGCACACGCTCTACAGCGAACATCACGGCTGGTTGCACAATTGGCTCCGGAGCAAGCTGGGTAACGCTGCCGATGCCGCTGACCTGGCGCAAGATACCTTCGTGCGCCTGCTCCAGCGCCGCGACCAGTTGCAGCTGAATACCCCACGAGCCTTTCTGCGCACAGTCGCCCGCGGCCTGGTCATCGACCATTGGCGCCGCGAAGAACTGGCTCGCGCCTACTGCGAGGCGCTGTCGCATTTGCCCGAAGCGCAGGCACCCTCGGCAGAAACTCGCGAGCTGCTGCTGGAGTTGCTCGAGCGTATTGCGCGCATGCTCGACGGCCTCAAACCGAAGGTACGCCGTGCGTTTCTGCTGGCCCAATGCGAAGGCCTGAGCCACAAGGCGATTGCCGAGCAGATGGGCATCTCGCTGCGCTCGGTCGAGCGTTACATCGCCGATGCGCTCTACCACTGCTATCAACTGCGCTACGAAGAAGAGCTATAGATCGATGAGCGCTGCGCAGCCTTCGGCAACCGTCGTCAAACAAGCGATCCAGTGGATGCTGCGGCTGCGCGAAAGCGGGCCAGATCAGCGTTTGCAGCGCAAGTGTGAACAATGGCGCGAGGCCCACCCGGAACATGAGCGCGCCTGGCAGCGAGTGCTCAGCCTGCACCAGGATCTCGACCTGCGCGCCATCCCCGGCGCAGGCCTGGCGCTGCATACACTGGAAACCAGCGAGCGCCGCCTGCATCGGCGCCAGACCCTGAAGCTACTGGGGGGGGCTGCGCTGATTGGCTCCGCGAGCTGGTTGAGCAAGGACCTGCAATTGCTGACTGACTGGCGTTCCGACTACAGCACTGGCACTGGCGAGCGGCGCAGCGTCACCCTGCCGGACGGCTCGCTGCTGCAACTCAACACACGCAGCGCTGCCGACCTTGCCTTTGATGCCCGCCAGCGCTTGATTCGCCTCAACCACGGCGAGCTGATGCTGACCTGCAGCGACGCTCAAGCCGACGGCCGACCGCTGCTGGTGCAAACGCGCGACGCTTTGCTTGAAGGCGTGAATGGTCGTTTTACGGTGCGTCAGCGTGACGACTGTACACAGGTGAATGTCAGCGCCGGCCAAGTAGCGCTGCATGGCCCTGGCCCATCTGCTCTGCACTGGCTGGGCAGCGACCAGCACTGGTCGATAGACGCGCATGGGCCCCGCGTGGTCGAGCAGCCCGACATGGACGCGGCCGCCTGGGCTGACGGCCTCATCGTGACTGGCAACATGCGCCTGGCGGACTTCGTCGCCGAGGTGGCCCGCTATCGACCCGGGTTCCTCAGTTGTAGCGACGACGTGGCCGATCTGCGCTTGTCCGGCGTGTACCGCCTGGCAGACACCGATGCGTTGCTTGAGCTACTGCCGCAGACGCTGCCGGTGCGCCTGCATCAACGCACCCGCTGGTGGGTGCGGCTGGAGCGGGCAGCCTGACGCCAGTTTTTTTGGCGGGAAGCGCTGACACGTCCGGCTTGGACAGTAAGCACCATCAACTGCCCTTAATCAGCCTACGGATCCCTCATGCCCGGCCAGCGTTCACCACACCGCATCAACGAGAATGATTTTCGACCTGTCTTGAATTCAGCCCTTCTAGGCAGAGCCATACGCGCCGCCTTGTTCGGCACTGCATTGGGCATGGCCGCTGTCGCGCCCCTGAGCCAGGCAGCAGAAACCGCCAGTGCCTCCCAGCAGTACAGCATCGCCGCCGGCAACCTCGATGATGTGCTCAATCAGTTCGCTCGCCAGGCTGGTATAACACTGTCGAGCACCCCGCAATTGACTGCCGAGCTGCAGTCACCTGGCCTGCAAGGCGCGTACTCGACCAACCAGGCACTGCGCCAGTTGCTCAACGGCACGGGCCTGCAAGCTGACAGCAGCGATGGCAGCCGCTACGTACTGCGCGAGCAAGCCACAGACGCTGCGCTGGCCTTGCCTGACACCGATGTACGCGGTTTCACCCTCGGCAACGCGCTAGGCAGCATGGAGGGCTACAACGCCACCCACAGCCAGATCGCCACCAAGACCAGTACGCCTATTCTGGAGACCACCCAGTCGGTGTCAGTGGTTACCCGCCAGCAAATGGACGACCAGGGCTCGCAGACGGTTGCCCAGGCCATGCGCTACACGCCCGGGGTGCTGACCAACCCCTATGGCGCCACCCACCGCTATGACTATGTGGCCATGCGCGGCTTCAACGATGGCTCGGTGGATAACATCTATGTCGACGGCTTGAAGTCGATGGGTGATAACGGCACCTACAGCACCATGCAGGTCGATCCGTATTTCCTCGAGCGTATCGATATCCTCAAAGGACCATCCTCGGTGCTCTACGGCCGCAGCTCGCCAGGCGGGCTGGTTGCGCTGACCACCAAGAAACCGACCTTCGAGGCCTTCCACCAGGTTCAGGCAACCGTCGGCACCCAAGGCCAGCGCGGCATGGGCTTTGACTTGAGCGGGCCGCTGGATGACGACAAGCGCATTGCCTATCGCCTGACCGGCCTTGCTGATTCGGCTGATACCCAGTTCGACCACAACAAGGAAGAACGCTATGCCATCGCCCCAGCGATCAGCATCGACTTCAGCGAGGATACTTCGCTGACCTTGCAGGCCTACCTGCAGAAAGATCCCAACGGCGGCTACCACGGCGGCCTGCCCGCTTCTGGCGTGCTGCACAAGCGCAATGGTCAGCGGCTGTCAGATCACTTCTTCGAGGGTGAGCCGGGCATCGACAACTATGAACGCACCCAGCAGTCGTTCAGTTATCAGCTGGAGCACCGCTTCAACGATGTGTTCACCGCTCGACAGAACTTCCGCTACCAGGATTCCGACGTGTCGATGGATCAAGTCTACTTCGCCGGTTGGGGCGCGACCGACAGCAACATCATGAACCGGGCCTACACCGGCGGCGACGAGCGCCTGCATTCGTTCATCATCGACAACATGCTGCAGGCGGAATTCTTCACCGGGGCGGCCAAGCACACGGTGCTGCTGGGTACCGACTATCAGCGGCGTAAAGCCGACGTAGCCTGGCGCTATGGCAGCGTCGACAGCCTGAATGCGGCCAACCCGCAGTACGGCAACGGCAACTTGCAGATACTGGGTGAAAACAACTACACGCGGCGCCTGCAGCAGACCGGTGTGTACTTGCAGGACCTGGTCGAGCTCGACCAGTGGCGCTTTTCACTGGGGCTGCGCCAGGACTGGGTCAAGGTCTCCGAAGAAAACCGTGACAGCGACACCCGGGTCAGTGACGACCGTTCAAGCTTCACTACGCGCGCAGGCATGCTCTACCTGTTTGAAAACGGTATCGCTCCGTATGTGAGCTATTCCGAGTCGTTCAACCCCAATACCGTTTCTGATCAGAACGGCCGGCCTCTGGCGCCGACCGAGGGCACCCAGTGGGAAGCCGGGGTCAAGTATCAGCCGCCGGGTAGCGACAACCTGTTCACGGCCTCGGTGTTCCGTATCGAACAGGAAAACCTTGCGTCCAAACAGCCCAACGAGGAGTTCTACCGGGCAGTAGGCCAGGTGCGCTCACAAGGCCTGGAACTGGAAGCGCATGTGCAGGTGACCGATAACCTGAAGCTGCTGGGTGGCTACACCTTCACCGACATCGAGTACGCCAAGTCGATGCCTAGCCTGGCTGCGGCAACTGTAGACAACAAGGGCAACTCGCCGACGCAGGCGCCCAAGCAGATGTTCTCGCTGTGGGCCGACTACGACTTCCGCCAGGGCGCTCTGGATGGCCTTAGACTGGGCGGCGGCATGCGCTATGTGGGGTACAGCTGGGTAGATGCTGAAAACAGCATGAAGGTGCCCTCCTACACCTTGTTCGACGCTTCCATCGGTTACGACCTGGGCAAGGTCGGCCTCAAGGGTGTAGATCTGCGCCTTAACGCCAACAACCTGACCAATGAGAGCTACATCGCTTCGTGTGCCAGCCTGAGCTACTGCTACATGGGTGAGGAACGCAATGTCAGCGCTACCGTCAGCTATCAGTTCTGACCGCACTGGCTGAAAGCCAAAAGGCCCGCTCCTGGATTCAGGAGCGGGCCTTTTTATTGGGCTGTTGTCTTGGCCGGGGCCTGACAGCAAAGCAGTCCGCCGAGAAAGACAAAGCCCCTGTCAGCAACGCTGACAGGGGCTTTGGATTTGAATCTTGACGATGACCTACTCTCACATGGGGAGACCCCACACTACCATCGGCGATGCATCGTTTCACTGCTGAGTTCGGGATGGGATCAGGTGGTTCCAATGCTCTATTGTCGTCAAGAAATTCTGTGTGCCGAACCGTCGGTAGACGTGTCAGCGAAACTTGAGTCTCTCTACTTAAAGACAAAACCCCTACCTGCTTGCGCAGATAGGGGTTTTGCGAAATGAATCTTGACGATGACCTACTCTCACATGGGGAGACCCCACACTACCA
>NZ_JANUEL010000010.1:0-53281 GCF_024809895.1 Pseudomonas sp. BIGb0278 | reverse complement strand
TATGGCTACATCACCTTGGACGCTGAAGGAAACGGCGTTTATCACTCCAACCCGAACAGCAATGCTCCAGCAGGCGCGACGGACACCTTCGTCTATACCATTCGCGATGCTGACGGCGATGAGAGCACCGCGACCGTCACTATCAACGTGCTCAACTGCCAGATGGTTGCTGCACAAGACCACGATGTCACCGTCCATGAAAACGCTCTGGACCTGACCAAGGACGGCAACGACCTGGCGCCCGGCACCGTCACCGGCAGCCAACCTGGCTCGACCGGCGAAACAGCCAGTGGGACCTTGGTCGGTTCGGTCACAGGCGGCGTTGGGGCTTTGACCTACAGCCTGGTTGGCAACACTGCAGGGCAATTCGGCCAGATTCAGGTCAACGCCGATGGCTCCTACACCTACACCCTGACCTCGCCGGCGAATTCGCCGACCCATCAGAACGACGGGCCGAACATCATTACCGAGAGCTTTACCTATCAGGTCAAGGATTCGCTCGGTAATACCACCACCAGCAACATCGTCATCAGCATCGTCGATGACGTGCCACAGGCGCATTGCGACGTTGCCCGAGTGGAAATGGGTGGGCAGGTCAGTGGCAACGTACTGCTCAATGATGTGATCGGCGCGGATGTTTCTGCCGACGGCAAGTACGTGGTCGGCGTGCGGGCCGGTTCCGATACTTCGACCCCGGCCTCCGGGCAGCTCGGCGTGAATGTTCAAGGGACTTATGGCTACATCACCTTGGACGCTGAAGGAAACGGCGTTTATCACTCCAACCCGAACAGCAATGCTCCAGCAGGCGCGACGGACACCTTCGTCTATACCATTCGCGATGCTGACGGCGATGAGAGCACCGCGACCGTCACTATCAACGTGCTCAACTGCCAGATGGTTGCTGCACAAGACCACGATGTTACCGTCCATGAAAACGCTCTGGACCTGACCAAGGACGGCAACGACCTCGCGCCCGGCACCGTCACCGGCAGCCAACCTGGCTCGACCGGCGAAACAGCCAGTGGGACCTTGGTCGGTTCGGTCACAGGCGGCGTTGGGGCTTTGACCTACAGCCTGGTTGGCAACACTGCAGGGCAATTCGGGCAGATCCAGGTCAACGCCGATGGCTCCTACACCTACACCCTGACCTCGCCGGCGAATTCGCCGACCCATCAGAACGACGGGCCGAACATCATTACCGAGAGCTTTACCTATCAGGTCAAGGATTCGCTCGGTAATACCACCACCAGCAACATCGTCATCAGCATCGTCGATGACGTGCCACAGGCGCATTGCGACGTTGCCCGAGTGGAAATGGGTGGGCAGGTCAGCGGTAACGTACTGCTCAACGACGTGATCGGCGCCGACGTCTCCGCTGATGGTAAATACGTAGTTGGTGTACGCGCCGGTTCAGATACATCGACGCCTGCCTCTGGCCAACTCGGCGTCAATGTCCAGGGCACTTACGGCTACATCACCCTCGATGCCGAGGGTAACGGGGTTTACCACTCGTACCCCAACAGCAATGCCCCAGAGGGCGCCACGGATACCTTCGTCTACACCATCCGTGATGCCGACGGTGACCAGAGCACCGCGACGGTCAGTATCAACGTGCTCAACTGCCAGATGGTGGCGACACCGGATCACGACGTCACTGTCTACGAAAACGCTCTGGACCTGAACAAGGATTGCCACGACCTGGCTCCGGGCGCTGTGCTCGGCAGCCAGCCGGGATCGGCCGCTGAAACAGCCAGCGGCACCTTGGTTGGCGCCGTGAGCGGCGGCGTAGGCATCCTCACCTACAGCCTGGTCGGCAATGCCGAGGGCCATTTCGGCCAGATCCAGGTCAACGGTGATGGCTCTTACACCTATACCCTGACTTCGCCTGCCAGCACTTCGCCGCAACAGAACGATGGCCCCAATATCGTCACCGAAACCTTCACCTATCAAGTCAAGGACTCGCTCGGCAACACCACCACCAGCAACATCGTCGTCAGCATTGTTGATGACGTGCCCCAAGCCCACTGCGACTTCGCCAATGTGGTCGAAGGCAGCAGCGTGACGGGCAACCTGCTGTGGAATGACGTGATCGGCGCCGACGTCTCTGCCGCTGGCCAGTATGTGATCGGGATCCGCGCCGGCAGCGACACCTCGACTTCTGCTGTGGGCCAGCTCGGCACAGAGGTGCAAGGCGCTTATGGCTACGCAACGCTGGATGCCAACGGTAATGGCGTTTATCACGCCAACCCCAACAGCGTGTCACCGGCTGGAGCTACCGACACCTTCGTCTACACCATCCGTGACGCCGACGGTGATGAAAGCACTACGACGGTGACCTTCAACGTCCAGGACGCCAGCCAGGCGGGCTGCGTTGATGGAGTTGTTGGCGCTCGCTCGGCGGCCACTGACAAAGCTGCGCCGATCCGGTTCGACGTTGACGAACACAAAGCCACCGGCTCGCTCAAGGAGCTTGCTCGCAGCGCGTTCGCTGCCAACAGCGGCGCCATGACCTCCGCGCTGGTGGTGGCCGGCTATCTGGCGCAGATGGGCAACAGCCACGCCGGCGAGCAGGACGTGTACACGGTGGCCCTGCGCAAGGGTGAGACGCTCACCCTCGACCACGATCGCGCGCCGGGCAACTTGCTCATGGAATGGAAAGGCGCAGCTGGCAGCTATCACCCTGTGGCGGACGGCGGCAGCTTCACCGCCAGCCACGATGGCCTGTACAGCATCCAGCTGACCAGCACGACCGATAGCACTGCCCCGGCGCAGGACAGCTTCAAGCTCAGCCTGCTGATCGATTCGAGCAATGTCCAAGGCCAGAGCCACCCTGGCGGCCAGACAGTTGGCAGCGACTCGGCAACTGGCACTGCAGACATCGTCTACCACGCAGACAGCACTGGCAGCGCGCTGACCGCCGATACGTGGTTGGCGGTGGAGGATGGCAAAGGCGAGGCGGTGCTGGTAAGCAGCCCAGGCAATGACCTGCTCGAAGGCGGTCACGGTATTGATACCGTCAGCTATGCCACAGCCAAGGCAGGCGTAGTGGTCGACCTCAACCTGGTGGGCCAGCAGGATACCGGCGGCGGTGGGCTGGACACCCTGGTCAGGATCGACAACCTGATCGGCTCGGACTACCACGACACCTTGATTGGCAACGCCAATGACAACGTGCTGATTGGCGGTCGGGGTGATGACCTGCTGACCGGGGGCGGCGGCAATGACACCTTCGTCTGGCAGAAGGGTGACACCGGCCACGACACTGTGACTGACTTCACGCCAGGCGCTGATCATCTTGACCTGTCGCAATTGCTTCAGGGCGATGGTGGCGCGGCGGCTTCACTGGATGACTTCCTGCACTTCAAGGTTAGCGCAGCGGGAGGTACGGTGGTGTCGACCATCGAAGTCAGCAGCGTGGCCGGTGCGGCACCGAGTCAGACCATCGACCTGGCCGGCGTCGACCTTGCCCAGCACTATGGCGTAACGGCGGGGGCGGGTGGTCTTATTGCATCCGGGCATGACACCGCAACCATCATCAACGGCATGCTCAACGATCATTCGTTGAAGGTGGATACCGTCTAAGGTTGTTTGACTCATCTTGAGCCCGCTGGGGCCGCTTTGCGGCCCTTTCGCGACACAAGGCCGCTCCTACAGGGACCGCGCTAGTCAGTCATGCGCGGACCCTGTAGGAGCGGCCTTGTGTCGCGAAAGGGCTGCGCAGCAGCCCCGGCTATCTCAATTGGATCAACGATATCTCATAGTTCGCAAGGTAGGTGAGTGCCGGCCTGGCAGTGCTTGGAGGACGGGCTCAACTGCGGCGTAGGGTCTTCTGCTTGAGAATGTACAGGCTCACCAGCACTGCGCTGGTGAGCATGAACAGTCTTGCCCAAAAGAGTGGCACCAGATAGCAGGACAAACCGATACTGGCCCACATCAGGCCAATGGCGTAGACCTTGCCTTTGAGCGGGATCCCCTCACCACCGAGGTAGTCGCGAATCCACGGTCCCAACTGCGGGTGATTGACCAGCCAGGCGTGGAAGCGCGGCGAGCTGCGGGCGAAGCAGGCGGCCGCCAGCAGCAGAAAGGGGGTGGTTGGCAATACCGGCAGGAAAATCCCCAATACCCCCAGCGCAACGCTGAGCCAGCCAGCGGCCAGCAACAGGTAGCGCATGACAGCTGTCAGTGATGGCGCGGCTTGAGCAGGGCTGGCTTTTCTTCCGGAGCGTGCAGCAGCAGGTACAGCGCGGTCAGGGCTTCCGGAATCTGCACGATCATGTCGTCCTGCAGGTTGGCGTCCTTGGCAATGTCTTCAAACTCTGGCTGCTCATCGAACAGACCCGAACCGACCATGATCGGCAGCAGCATTTCGCTGACTTCTTCTTCGGCGTTCTCGAACCAGGCTTCTTCACGCAGGAACACGCCTTCCATGAAGCCGATGCACCAGCCGCGCAGATCGGAGTCGTCCGGGTCTTCACCCAGGTCGAGGTCGCACGGCAGCTCGAACTCTTCGTCACTGGCCAGTTGACGGCTGATGTGGGCCTTGAGGGCGACCAGCGTGGCTTCGATTTCGACCCGCTGGGCGTCGCTGCTGTACTTGGGCTCTTCGGCAAACAGCGCGTCGATCCATTCGCGGTCAGGAACGGCCTCGGAAGTGATCGAAAGCGCGGTCAGGTAGCCGTGGGCGGCGACGTAATCCAGCGCTTCTTCGTGCAGCTCGTCGGCATCGAGGAAGACTTGCAGGCGGGTCAGTTGCTCGGCGAAGGACATTACGGGGCTACCTTGAAGAATAAACGATAACGAATTCTAGCACCTTGCTGCGATCACGGGGCAAAGGGAACGTCTGTCACCGTAGCGTCCTTTAGCACTCGTCGCTGGGGTATAATCCGCGGTTTTCAGCCGGGCACAGTGTTTGTGCGGCCCTTGGCAAAAGCTGCTTACGCATTCGCGCGTGTGCCGGACGAGTTTATCGTCCAGCCTGTGTTCGGGAATGATACGGCGATTTCGGAGTTTGCAATGCTCGAACAGGCTCAGCGCGTCCTCAAGGACATCTTCGGCTACGACAGTTTCCGGGGGCGCCAGGCAGCGATCATCGAATGTGTGGCCAATGGCGGCGATGCCTTGGTACTGATGCCTACCGGCGGCGGCAAGTCGCTGTGCTTCCAGGTCCCTGGCTTGTTGCGGCCCGGCTTGACTGTGGTGGTATCGCCACTGATCGCCTTGATGGACGACCAGGTTGCCACCCTCGACGAACTCGGCGTGGCCGCGGCAGCCCTGAATTCGACCCTGAGTGCCGAGCAGCAACGCGAGCTGGCCGGGCGCTTGCGCCGCGGCGAGGTGAAGATGCTCTACCTCGCGCCTGAGCGCTTGGTGCAACCACGCATGCTCGAGTTCCTGCAGGGCCTCGACGTATCGCTGTTCGCCATCGACGAAGCGCACTGCGTGTCGCAGTGGGGCCATGACTTCCGGCCTGAGTACCTGCAATTGGGCCAACTGGCCGAACAGTTTCCGCATGTGCCACGCATCGCCCTGACCGCCACCGCCGACATGCGCACCCGCGAAGAGATCGTCCAGCGTCTGCACCTGCAGGGCGCCGAGCGCTTTCTGTCGAGCTTCGACCGACCGAATATCTTTTACCGCATCGTGCCCAAGGAAGCGCCGCGCAAACAGCTGATGGCGTTTCTGGGCGAGCGCCGCGGCAACGCCGGGATCGTCTATTGCCTGTCACGCAAGAAGGTTGACGAGACCGCAGCGTTTCTCTGCGAACAGGGCTTTCCCGCACTGTCCTACCATGCCGGCCTGGCCGCCGACACCCGTGCCAGCAACCAGCGCCGCTTCCTCAACGAGGAAGGCCTGATCATGGTTGCGACCATTGCATTTGGCATGGGCATCGACAAGCCCAACGTGCGCTTCGTTGCCCACCTCGACTTACCCAAGTCGCTCGAGGCGTATTACCAGGAGACCGGTCGTGCCGGTCGTGACGGCTTGCCCGCCGACGCCTGGATGGCCTACGGCCTGCAAGACATGGTCATGCTCAAGCAGATGTTGCAGAACTCCGAAGGTGACGAGCGTCACAAGCGGGTCGAGCAGCACAAACTCGACGCCATGCTGGCCCTGTGTGAAGAAACCCGCTGCCGCCGACAGTCGCTGCTGGCCTACTTCGACGAAGTCCTCGAACAGCCCTGCGGTCACTGTGACAACTGCGTCGACAAGGTGCAGACCTGGGACGCAACCGAGCCTGCACGTCAGGCCCTGTCGGCGGTGTTTCGTACTGGTCAGCGCTACGGCGTTGGTCATCTGGTCGATGTGCTGCTGGGCAAGGACAACGAGAAGATCCGCAGCTTTGGTCACGAGAAGCTCTCGGTCTACGGCGTCGGTAAGTCCCTGAGTGAACATGAGTGGCGCTCGCTGTTCCGCCAACTGGTCGCGCGTGGCCTGGTCGATATCGACCTCGAAGGCTACGGCGGCCTGCGCCTGTCCGACAGCTGCCGGCCATTGCTGCGTGGCGAGGTCAACCTGCAGCTGCGTCGCGACCTCAAACCACAGACCAGCGCCAAGAGCTCCAGCGGTGGCAGCCCGGCCAGCCAGTTGGTGCGTGGCGAAGAGCGCGAGATGTGGGAAGCCTTGCGCACCCTGCGGCGCAAGCTGGCTGAAGAGCACAGCGTACCGCCTTACGTCATCTTCCCCGATTCGACTTTGCTGGAAATGCTCCGCAGTCAGCCTGCAAGCCTTGCCGACATGGGCCAGGTCAGTGGTGTCGGCGCGCGCAAACTGGAGCGCTATGGCCAGGCGTTTCTCGAGGTGCTCAACGGCGGCGAGAGCACGCAGGCGCCAAAGGTGGTGCTTGACCTGCGCCACGAACTGGTAAGCCTGGCGCGGGCGGGCATGACGCCGATGCAGATTGCCGGCCAGCTCAACTGCAGCGAAAAGAATGTCTACAGCCTGTTGGCCGAGGCGCTCGGCCGTCAGGAACTGAGCCTGGACCAGGCGCTGGACTTGCCCGAAGACCTGATGATGGAAGTGCAGGATGCCTTCCTTGATGGCGAAGGCGAGCTACCGCCGGTGGCGGAGATCGCAGCGCAATTCGCCCAGCGCGTGCCGGAGGGTGTGCTGTATTGCATCCGCGCTGCGCTGGCGGCAGAGTTTGAGCTGTAACCAGGCGCGATGCCGCTGAGCGCGGCATCTGGCTGATCCTTGTCATATTTTTTGATGATTATCGGACATTTCCGTGACGCCCAGCCTTGCCTGGAGCGCAAGGCCATGATTAGCTGGCTAATAATTAGTTCTATCCATCGAGTTGTTTATGCCGCTTACCGACAATCAACACCGCTTTGGCATGCAACTGGCCCAGATGTCCCGGGGCTGGCGCGCTGAACTGGATCGCCGACTGGCCGGGCTGAATCTGTCTCAGGCTCGCTGGTTGGTGCTGTTGCACCTCGCTCGCTTCGCCGAAGCTCCGACCCAGCGTGAACTGGCGCAGAGCGTGGGCGTTGAAGGCCCAACGCTGGCGCGCCTGCTCGACAGCCTGGAAACCCAGGGTCTGGTGCGCCGCCAGGCGGTGCTGGAAGATCGTCGTGCCAAAAAGATTCTGCTCTGCCCACCCGCCAAGCCGCTGATTGAGCAAATCGAAACCATCGCCAACCAGCTGCGTACCGAACTGTTCAGCGGGGTAGACGAGGCTGACCTGGATATCTGCATGCGGGTCCACGCAAAGATTCTCGGCAACCTGGAAAAATCCTGAGGCGACGCCAGGGCTGCCATGCAGAGGCAGCCCCGGGCGCGTTCAATCAGAACGTGTGGCCCAGATTGAGATACACCGCTTTCTGCTGCTCGCTGTTGGCCCCATAACTGAGGTTCAACGGCCCTAGCGGCGTCTCCAACCCTAAAAATATGCTCGCGGCGTTGATGTAGCCACTGTCGAAGTCATTGTCGTTGTTCCAGGCCCGGCCGCGTTCGAGCGAGCCGCCGATGTACAGCGGGAAGTCCAGCGGCAGGTAGGCGCGTGGCGTCAGGCGCCGGTAATAGACCATCCGCATCAGGCTGATGTTCTGCCCCGACACCGAATCCTGACGGAAGCCCGACAGCTGCCGGGCGCCACCGAGCACGAAGCTCGAAGTGACCACATCGGCGTCGTTCAGCGTGCGTCCGTAGCGCCCGCCAAGCACCAGCGTGTCGGCGCCGCTGCTGAGTGCCTTGTCCACGTTCAGCTCCCACTGACGATAGTTGCTGTCCGAATCCAGCGACTTGTCGTAGTTGCGCAGAGTCAGGCCGATGTCTTCGCCACTGTGCGGGAAGTACACGTTGTCCAGCGTATCGAACGAGTACTTGAGCTCGTAGAAACCTTCGTTGAAGCTGACCGAGGGCAGGTCCTGATCACCAATGCGAACGTCGGCGTTGCCCCAGGCCTTGCCCACGCCTGCACGCACCTCGCCATAGGTACCGATCTGGCGGCCGAGGTTGATGCCGAAACCATAGCGTTGCAAGCGGTATTCGGCGATCGGGTCATTTTCCAGTGTCGCTTCGATGTTCTGTGAACCCAGATCCAGATACGGCGCGACGAAATACCGCGAACCGATGTCCAGCGGCTGATAGAACTCGCTGTACAGCTCTTGCTGATCGCCGATCTGCGCCCGCGTCAGCCATTCACCGCCCAGCCGATTGATGCCATTGATGCGGTAGCTGGCGCCGAGGTTGAAGGCGCTGTCGCCGCGCATGTCGTCCGACAGGTTGAGGCCCAGGCGTAGGTAGTCGGTACCGCCGCGTTTGCCGCTGGCCTTGATCACCAGGGTGTTGTCGTCGCCCTTGTGCACCACGCGGTACTGCACACCGTCAAAGTAATCCAGGCCATACAGGGTACCCATGTCGGTCTGCAGACGCTCCAGCTCCAGTGGCTCGCCAATCGGCTGGCGAACGTAGTAGCGGATCACGTCGTCGCTGACCTTCGAATCATTCTCGACCTTGATTGCGGTAATCACCGGGGTGCGCTGGCGCGGCGAGCGGGCGATGGCGAGCTGAGTATCGCCCTCCGCCTGGCGCAGTGTAGCCAGCCGGGCATCAAGAGCACGGGTGGCGCGGTAGCCGGCCTCGATCATCTCGGCGGTGCGGCCGAAGTCAGTGACGCCGAATGCCGCCAAGGGCGGCTGAATCAGGATGTCATCGCGGTGCAGGTTGGCCAGTTGCTCTTCGGAGTTTCGCCGGGTCATCAAGGTGATCGACTGGTTGAGCACATCCACTACCGTGTTCAGTTGCTTGCGGTCGCGCAACGGAGTACCGATGTCGACCACAATGGCCAGATCGACGCCCATCTCGCGGGCGACATCCAGCGGGATGTTGTCGACCATGCCGCCGTCGACCAGCAAGCGCCCATCCATCTCGACTGGGGCGAACACCGCCGGGATCGACATGCTGGCGCGGATCACCTGCGGCAGGTGGCCACGGCGGAACACCACTTTTTCGCCACTGGCGATGTCGGTTGCAACGGCGCGGAAGGGGATCGGCAGTTTGTCGAAGTCGCGGGTATCAGCGGTGTGGGCCAATTTGCTTTCCAGCAGCAGGGCGAGGTTCTGACCCTGGATCACCCCCAGCGGCAGGCCCAGGCTGCCGTCGTCGCGAAAGCTCAGCTTCTGCTTGACCAGAAAATCGCGATCATCCTGCTTGCGCCGGAACGGCACGTCCTTGCGCGGTGGCGCATCGGACAGCGCCTGCTGCCAGTCGAGTGTGATGGCGAGTTTTTCCAGCTCTTCGACGCTGTAGCCCGAGGCATACAGGCCGCCAATGACCGCGCCCATGCTGGTGCCGGCAATGGCATCGACGCGCACGCCTTGCTCTTCCAGCGCCTTGAGCACGCCGATGTGCGCCAGGCCCCTGGCTGCGCCGCCAGACAGCACCAGGCCGACCTTGGGCCGGGTGTTTTCGGCAGCTGTGATCGGCAAACAGGTAAGCAGCAGCATCAGGCACAACAGCAAGCGGTGCATCGTCCAGTCTCAAAGCAGAGGGAAAGGCCGCTAGTATAAGCGGCCAACACTCTGGAGATAGTTGATCATGTCTGCGAGCAAGCCCGAAATAGTCATCAATTATTGCACTCAGTGCCAATGGCTGCTGCGCGCCGCCTGGCTGGCGCAGGAGCTGCTCAGTACCTTTGCCGACGATCTGGCCCGGGTCGCGCTGGAGCCAGGCTCCGGTGGCGTGTTCCGGGTCACCTGCAACGGTGTGCAGATCTGGGAGCGCAAGGCGGATGGCGGCTTCCCCGAGGCCAAGCAGCTCAAACAGCGCGTACGCGACCAGATCGACCCGCAGCGTGACCTCGGCCACAACGATCGCTGATCAGCTGCCCTGGGTTGCAGGCTTGGCGGCGCTGGCCGGCTCGCTGGCCAGGCGGCTGGAGAGGATGATCGCCAGCACGATCAAGGCGCCGCCGGCGAGCATGGTCAGCGAAGGCCGCTCGGCGAATAACGCCCAGGCCACGGCGATGCCATAGACCGGCTCCATGCCGAACACCACGGCGGCGGTGCGCGCCTTGATCACCGCCAGCGCAGCGACGAACAGGCTGTGCGCAATGCCGGTACAGAACACCCCAAGCAGGCTGATCCAGAGCCAGTCGACAGCGCGAACGTCGGCCAGACCCGGCGCTGCGAACGGCACCAGGCACAGCGCTACCACCAGATTCTGCCAGAGCGCTGCCTGCGCCGCCGGCAAGCGCGCGCCACCCGCGCGGTTGGTCAGCGACAGCAGCGAGAACAGTAGCCCCGAAAACAATGCCCAGAGCAGGCCACTGGTGGCCTCGCTGGCCAGGTCGAAGGCGGGCGTGACGAGGATCAGGCCGATGCTCACCAGCACGACCAGCATCAGCTCGTTGCGACGGATGCGCTCGCGAAACAACAGCCCTTCAAGGATCACCGTGAACGCCGGGAAGCTGGCAAAGCCCAGGGTGGCGATGGCCACGCCGGCAACCTTGACCGCGATGAAAAAGCTCACCCAATGACCGGCCAGCAACACGCCGCCAAACAGCAGACGGCGCACATCAGCGCCTTTGAGTGGTTGCCAGGTCTGACGCATGAACTGGGCAAACAGACCCAGCGCCAGCACGGCGAAGGCGGCACGGCCAAAAACAATGATGGCCGGGCTGGCCGAGACAGCGAGCTTGCCGAAGACACCGGTCAGGCCAAACAGCAGCGCGCCGATGTGCAGAGCGCCGAGGGCGGTGCGGGGTGTCATGGGAGTCCTCTGTGCGGACCGCTGGCGATAGGTACGAGGCGTGGCGCAGCGATGGCTGATGACAGGTGCGAGCCAGTTTAAGCGCTGGCGGGGGCGCTGTCTGTGGCCAATTCGCCCATCCCCGTGCCGCGCATCAGCGTGTACGCAGCCCTGGCGCCTTACAAGCTGACCTTGCCCAGCAAGACGTCACGGAACATCGCGAAGTCGCCGATCAGGCTGTACCACGGATGATCGAACGTCGCTGGGCGATTCTTCTCGAAGACAAAATGCCCGATCCAGGCAAAGCCATATCCGGCAACCGGGATCAACAACAGCAACAACCATTTGCCGCTGGCAATGGTGTAGGCGAGCAGTGCTATCACCAGGCTGGTGCCGACGAAGTGCAGCCGCCGGCAGGTGGGGTTGCTGTGCTCGCCGAGGTAGAAGGGGTAGAACTCGGCAAAACTGCGAAACTGCGCTGTGCGGTCCATTATTTCGCTCCCTGAGCAACTGCTTATGGCGTGGGTACACGGCGTGGAGCCTGATTAGAGTCTAGAGTCATAGGCAAAGCGGGCCAGTGACAATAAGCGCCAATTGAGTATCCTTGGCATTCACCGCAGGAGCGGTCAGCACAAGAAGCCGGTTATGAGTGAAAGAACCACATCCGCCAGCTGGGCATCCGGCATCGTCAAGGCCCTCGAGCTGGAAGGCCTCGACTGCCAGGCCATGTTCAAGGAACTCGGCCTGGACTTCGCTGCGCTGGATGACCCGGACGCGCGCTTCCCGCAGGATTCGATGACCCGCCTGTGGCAACTGGCGGTCGATCTGTCGGGTAACCAGGCGATCGGCTTGAACATGGCGCGGGTGGTACGCCCGGCATCGTTTCATGTGGTCGGTTATGCGTTGATGTCCAGCCGTACCCTGGCCGAGGGCTTCGAACGGCTGGTGCGCTACCAGCGGATCATCGCCGAAAGCTCGGACCTGAGCTTCCGCCTCGGGCCTGAGGGTTACTCGCTGGTGCTGACCGTGCACGGCGATCACCTGCCGCCAACCCGCCACAGTGCCGAAGCCTCGCTGGCGTGCGCGCTGGCGCTGAGCAAATGGTTGAGCGGGCGACCGATCCAGCCGCGGCGCGTGCTTATCCAAGGGCCACAGCCTGACGACATCGAGCCTTACAAGGTAGCCTTTCACTCGCCGCTGGTATTTGGCGCTGCTCACGACGCGTTGGTGTTCGAGCGGGCCGATATGGAAGCGCCATTGCCCACCGCCAATGAAGCCATGGCGGTGTTGCATGACCGCTTTGCCGGCGAATATCTGGCCCGCTTCTCGGAAAGCCGCGTCACCCACCGGGTGCGGCAGGTGTTGTGCCGGATCCTGCCCCAGGGCGAGCCCAAACGCGAAACCGTGGCGCAGGCGCTGCACATGTCTCAGCGCACCCTGCAGCGGCGTTTGCAGGAGGAGGGCACCAGTTTCCAGACGCTGCTCGACGACACCCGTCGCGAGTTGGCCGAGCAGTACCTGGCCCAATCAGGCATGACCCTGCTCGAAACCGCCTACTTGCTGGGCTTTTCCGACCCGAGCAATTTCTACCGGGCATTTCGCCGTTGGTTCGACGCCACCCCCAGCGAATACCGCTCGCGGCTGGGCGCCGAGGCGGTCAGTGACGCCAGAACGCCGGCATACATAGAACCAGCACGGTGATGATTTCCAGCCGGCCGAGCAGCATGCCGCCGGCCAGGATCCACTTGGCGGCATCCGGTAAAGTGGCGTAGTTGCCCGCTGGGCCAATCACTTCGCCCAGGCCCGGGCCTACGCCGGACACAGTGCCCGCGGCGCCGGTCAGCGCTGTCATCCAGTCCACTCCCAGCAGCGACAGCAGCAGGGCGATTACGCAGATGGTGATGGCGAAGAAGAACGAGAAAGTCAGAATCGAGCGGACGATCTCTTCATCCAGGCGATGGCCGTTGTACTTCTGCTTGATCACCGCGCGCGGGTGGATCAGCTGATTGAGGCTGGCCTTGAGCAGGATGTAGGCAACCTGAAAGCGGAAAATCTTGATCCCGCCGGCCGTCGAGCCGGAGCAGCCACCGATAAAGCCCAGATAGAAAAACAGCATCAGCGAGAAGTTGCCCCACAGGCTGTAGTCGCCCAAGGCGAAACCGGTGGTGGTAACGATCGAGGTGACGTTCAGCGCGACGTGGCGCAGGGCATCCAGCCAGTGCAGTTCGGTGGTTGCCCAGTACCAGGTGCCAAGTACCAGCCAGGTGATCACCAGCAGGCCCAGCAAGCCCTGCACCTGTTGATCCTTGAACAGCGCTCGGCGATTGCCGCGCAGCGTCGCCACATACAGCGTGAACGGCATGCTGCCGAAGATCATCACCACTACCGCAACCCAGTGCACGGCCGGGATGTCCCACTTGGCCAGCGACAGGTCCGAGGTGGAAAAACCGCCGGTGGAGATCGCCGACATGGCGTGGTTGATCGCATCGAACAGGCTCATGCCCGCCCACCAGAACGCCAGGCTGCCGAGGAAGGTAATGCCGACGTACACCAGCACGATCGACTTGGCGACCATGTGCGAGCGCGGCATGACCTTCTCCGAGCGGTCAGAAGACTCGGTCTGGAACAGGCGCATGCCACCAATGCGCAGCAACGGCAAGATCGCCACCGCCATCGCGATAAAGCCGATACCACCCAGCCAGTGCAGCATCGAGCGCCACATGAGAATGCCAGGAGACATGGTGTCCAGCCCGCTCAACACCGTCGCACCGGTGGCGGTAATCCCCGACATGCTCTCGAAAAAGGCGTTGGTATAGCTGATGTGCTGAGTCAACAGGAACGGCAACGCCGCGAACACGCAGACGATCAGCCAACTGCTGACGGTGAGCAGGTACATGTCGCGTGGGCGCAGGTGCACGTGCTCGGGGCGGCCTGGGATGATCAGCGCCAGGCCGGCGATGAAGGTGATCAGGCTTGACCAGAGAAACGACGGCATGTCGCCGGTGCGTTCGAACACCAGCAGCGTGGCCATCGGCACGACCATGCTGACCGCCAGGGTGATCAGGAAGATGCCGATGATGAAACCAATGATTCTTAAGGTCGGCAACGCCATGTGATCTGCTCTGACTCGAATCGGAAAGGGCGCCATTCTACCTGTGGGGCTGGTTAAGTAAACGCCCTTGGCAGATGCAGCGGTGCTGCCATGGCAGGCGTCGATAGTGCAGAATGGCAGCACTTTTTATCTGCCAGGAGGGTAGCCGATGGAGGCTCTCGACGCATTGCTCAACCGTGTATCCGTGCCACGCCTGACCGAGCCGGCGCCCAATGCGGCGCAACGCGAGGGGTTGTTCCAGGCGGCGTTGCGTGCGCCGGACCACGGCCAGCTGCGCCCATGGCGCTTTCTGACCATCGAGGGCGAAGGCCGGGCCAAGCTTGGTGAGCTGTTTGCCGAAGCGCTGGCCAATAAAGGCGACGCCAGCCAGGCCGCACTGGACAAGGCGCGCGCCATGCCGCTGCGCGCACCGCTGCTGATCGTGGTTATCGCGCGTCTGCAGGATCACTTCAAGGTGCCCAAGTCCGAGCAGCGGCTGGCCGCCGGTTGCGCTGCCCACGGCATCCTCATCGCCGCCCATGCACAGGGTATCGGCGCTGTCTGGCGTACCGGCGACATGGCTTTCGACGCCCATGTTCATCAAGGCCTGGGGCTGGAGGCCAACGAGGAGTTGATAGGCTACCTGTACCTCGGAACGCCGCTCAACGAGCCCCGCACCGCGCCTGTGCTGGACACGGCCGACTTCGTCCGCGCCTGGGGCTGAGTCGTGCAAGGGGCGCTCTGCGCCCCGCCGCTTTCGGTGTAAAGGAGCGCTCGATCAACTGCCAACGACGGCCGTGACCGGGAACTCCAGACGAGCAACGAAGCCTCCCTGGGCATGGTTGCTCAGGATCAGGCTGCCACCATGCCGCTCGGCTGCACGCCGTGCTATCGCCAGACCAAGCCCATGACCGGCGGAGTCCTGTCCCGGTGCACGGAAGAACGGCTCGCCGAGTTGAGCAAGATACTCCGGCGCAACCCCTGGACCATGGTCACGCACAGTTATCAGCACCCGCTGCTGCTCAAGCCTGGCGCTGATCTCGATCGGTTTGCCGCTGGGATTGAAGCGCAATGCGTTGCGCACTAGGTTATCCACGGCGCGCTCGACCAGCGTCGGCCAGCCCTGCAAGGTCAGCCCGGGCGCGGCTTCCAGGCGAATCTCCTGCTCCGGCGCACTCAGTTGCGCGTCCTTGCGCACACTGCCCAGCAGAGCGTTGACGTCGATCGGCTCGACCAACGCCTGCTCGGCATCGACTCGGGCCAGGGCAAGAATCTCGCTGATCAGGTCTTCCAGTCGGTCGCATTCGCGGGTCAGGCGCGGCCACAGGGCTTGGCGCTGCTCGGGTTGCGCGCGTTCGGCCAGCGCCAGGGCGATACGCAGGCGCGCCAGCGGTGAGCGCAGCTCGTGCGAGACGTCGCGCAGCAACTGGCGCTGGCTGCCGATCAAACTCTGCAGGCGCGCGCCCATCTTGTTGAAGTCGGTCGCCAGCACGCCGAACTCGTCACGCCGGGCCGCCAGTTGGGCCAGGCTGTTCTGCTGGTAGCTGGTCTGGCCAAGGTCATGCACGGCGCCGCGCAGGCGGCTCAGCGGGCGGGTAATCGACAGCGTCACCAACAGGCTGAACAAGGTCAGCACCACCAGGGCGATGCCGAGCGCGCTGAGTGGCCAGAGCAGGCTTTCGCGGTGCCAGGCATCCAGCTCCGGGTGCGGGATGCGGTAGATCAGCAGGTAGGTCTCGCCGCTGCTGGGGCTGGTGTATTCCTCGGTCAATCGGCGCCACGGCAAGCGCCGCTGGTCATTGTGCTGGCGCGCTTCAAAATCGGCCGCACGGCGCGGGAAGGTGCCCGGCACCACCGCATCGCCGGCGTCGTTGAGTACCTGCACATCGACCTTGTAGCGCTGCTTGCGCCGTTCTAGAAAGCGCTGGGCCGAGGCCACGCCGTCTTGTTCATAGTGCTGTGCCCAGCCGCTGGCCAGGGTATTCAGGCCTGGGTGACGGCTGAGGATCCAGTTGTCCTGGTTGAGCATATGGCCAAGCAGGATCGACAGCCCTGCGACCAGGGCGATGGCTAGCCAGAAACTGGCCAGGATGCGCCAGAACAATGAACGCAAGACGAGACCTCCACAAACGAGAAAAGCCCGGCCCGCTTCTGAGCGGGCCGGGCAGTGGGTTACAGCTTACTGAGCCTTGCCGGCTTTTTCAGCTTTCCAGGCCTGGAATTCCTTCCATTCAGCCTTGCGTGCAGCGCGTTCTTTCTGCTGCGCGTCGAACATCTTCTGTTGCTCGGGCTTGAGCAGGCCGCGGATCTCGCTGTCGGTCTTGTCGTGACGGGCCTTGAGCTCGTCCTGCATGGCTTTTTTATCGGCCGCCGGCAGTTTGTCCAGGTAGCGCTTGGTAATCTCGCGCTGGGCTTTCATGCCGTCGCCCTTGAGCTTGCCGATCTGCTGGCGTTGCTCCGGAGTCAGGTCGAGCTGGGCGTAAGGCGCATTGCCGCGGTGATGCGGGCCGTCGTGACGTGGACCGCCGTCTGGCATGGCCATGGCTACGGTTGGCAGGGCAGCGGCAAACATCAGAGCGATCAGGGTCTTGCGCATGGTGTTTCTCCTCTCATGGGCCGGTTGTTACCGGATGAGCCCAGTTTAGGGAGATCAAGGTCAGGCGCAGTCAGGTCAAGGTAAAGGCAAGGTAAAGAGGTTGCAGGGCGTTGCGGCTCATTAGAGCGAAAGGCAAGCCGCGTCGCGCGGCTTGCCTGTGTCTGCTGCAGGGCTCAGAGGCTGTAGTAATAGCCACGGCTGCGCAGGGCGACGATGCGCGGGCGGCCGTCGGGGTGGGGCCCAACTTTACGGCGCAGGTTGCTCACGTGCATGTCCAGGCTGCGGTCATACAGCGTCAGTTTGCGGCCAAGGCTGATCTGGGCCAGCTCCTGTTTGTCCAGCGGCTCGCCAGGCTGGCGCAGCAGCGCCTCGAGGATGCGGCTCTCGGACAAGGTCAAGGTCATCTCGCGACCTTCGACGCTGACCACGCCACGGGCTGGGCTGAACGCCAGATCGCCGATTTCGACCTGGCTGCTCGGCGCTGCCGGGTGGCTGCGGCGCAATACGGCGCGCAGGCGGGCGGTCAGCTCGCGGGGGTCGCAGGGTTTGGCCAGGTAATCGTCGGCGCCCAGTTCCAGGCCGAGGATCCGGTCCAATGGCTCGCCGCGTGCCGAGAGCATCAGCACCGGCAGTTCGGCGTGCTCGCTGCGCAGCTGCTTGAGCAGCTCGAGGCCGCTGCCATCGGGCAACATCACGTCCAGCACCACGGCCGCCGGCGCGCATTCGGCCAGGGCCTGACGCGCACTGCGGCCATCATGGCAAGCCCGCACTACAAAACCTTCCTGGGTCAGCCAGCTGCAAAGCAGCTCGCAGAGCTCCTGGTCATCATCAATCAGTAACAGCTCGCTCATGACTCACTCAATTCAACCATTGACGGCGTCTTCTGTGTCCGCCAGTGGCAAAGATACCGCAGACTACCGAGAACAGTGCAACGTCTGCGCCAATTACGCAGCACATTTGTCGGTTCGGCGGTGTTGACTGAGGGGTATCGGCCGCTCGTCGGATTAGATGAGGGCGATTGGATGCCGGCCCTGCGGGCAGGGCCGGCAGGTGCAGCGGGTTATGGCATGACCTGCTTGAACGGCTTGACCACCACCTTGTCATACACGCCCGCAGCCACGTACGGGTCGGCATCGGCCCAGGCTTGCGCTGCAGCCAGGCTGTCGAACTCGGCGACGATCAGGCTACCGGTAAAGCCGGCAGCGCCCGGGTCATTGCTGTCGATGGCCGGGTGTGGCCCAGCCAGGACCACGCGGCCTTCGCCTTGCAGCTGCTGCAGGCGCTCGATATGCGCAGGGCGCGCGGCCAGGCGTTTGTCCAGAGAGTTGGCGACGTCGCTGGAGATGATGGCGTAGAGCATGTCAATCCTCGGTCTTGGGGGTAGTTGAGTCGCTGTCGTGCAGGTGGCGCGACAGGTAGACGCCTTGGGCGACCAGGAAGATCACGGTCATGCCGAGGCTGCCGAACACTTTGAAGTCGACCCAGAAGTCCTGGAAGGTAAAGGCCACGAACAGGTTGGCCGCACCGCAGATCAGGAAGAAGCAGATCCACGCCAGGTTCAGCCGTGCCCAGATCGCATCCGGCAGGGTCAGGGCGTGACCCATGATGCGTTTGATCAGCACCCGATCACCGATGAAGTAGCTGCCGGCAAAAGCCAGGGCAAACAACCAGTTGACCACCGGGGCTTTCCATTTAAGGAAGGTTTCGCTGTGGAAAGCCAGGGTCAGGCCGCCGAACAGCAGGCATGCGAGCAGGGTCAGCCATTGGCCTTTTTCCAGCTTGCGCTGGCGGATCAGCAGCGCGCCGTAGACCACCAGCGAGCTTGCGATCAACACCGCAGTGGCGCTGTAGATACCGCCGAATTCGAAGCTGTGACCGGCTACTTCGAGTGGGCGCGGGTCGAGCTTGTAGACGATGAAAAACAGCAGCAACGGAATGAAATCGACGAATTGTTTCACAATGGCAGCCAGAAGCGGGATGTGACGGCATAATATCAAACATCGATTCCAGCGAAAGCGCTCCTCCATGAATGTTGATCTGCACTGTCACAGCACGGCCTCCGACGGCGCCCTGGCGCCTTCGATTCTGGTCGCCCGCGCCCACGAGCACGGCGTGCAGACTTTCGCCCTGACCGATCACGACACCATCGAAGGCCTGCCCGAGGCCCGCCAGGCCTGCATTGAACGGGGTATGCACTGGGTCAGCGGCATCGAGTTGTCGTGCACCTGGGGCGGCGCGACCATCCACATATTGGGTTACGATTTTCCTCTCGATGCGCCGCCGTTGCTGAGCGCAATCGAAGCTTTGCACCGTGGTCGCTGGCTGCGCGCCGAAGAAATCGACCGACGCCTGGCTGCCAAGGGCATGCCCAACACCCTCGAAGGTGCTCGCGCGGTGCAGCAAGAACTCGGCGACAGCGGCAATGCTCCGGCGCGGCCGCACTTTGCCGACTACCTGGTGCGTGCCGGACACGTCAAGGACCGCGGCGAAGCGTTTCGCAAATGGCTCGGTGCCGGCAAGCTGGGCGATGTGAAGCTGCATTGGCCTACACTCGAGGAAACTGTCGCGACCCTGCGCCAGTCCAACGCTTGGGTAAGCCTGGCGCATCCGATGCACTACGAACTGACCCGCAGCAAGCGTAGACGGCTGATTGCCGACTATATTCAAGCAGGCGGGCAGGCACTTGAAGTGGTCAACGGCATGATGCCGGCTGAGCAGGTGGGCACCATGTCCATCCTTACCCGTGAGTTCGGCCTGCTGGCAAGCGCTGGCAGTGATTTCCACGGCCCCGGCACCTGGGGCGAGATCGGTGCCTATCGGCCATTGCCTGAGGACCTGCCACCTCTGTGGCGTCGATTCAAGCATGAGCAGCCTATGGCGGTTTGAACAGGACGATTTAGTGAGCCAATTTTTCCAGATTCATGCGGAGAACCCGCAGCCGCGCCTGATCAAACAGGCAGTGGAAATCATTCGCAAGGGTGGGGTGGTGGTCTATCCGACCGACTCCGCCTATGCCATGGGTTGCCAGATCGGCGACAAGAGCGCCATCGAACGGGTGCGCCGTTTGCGCCAGCTCGACAAGAACCACAACTTCACCCTGCTGTGCTGCGACCTCTCGCAAATGGGCTTGTTTGCCAAGATCGACACTTCCACGTTCCGCCTGCTCAAGGCGCATGTGCCGGGGCCGTATACCTTCATCCTCAATGCCACGCGCGAAGTACCGCGCTTGTTGCTGCATGAAAAACGCCGCACCATCGGCCTGCGCGTGCCGTCCAATCCGATCGTGCTGGCGTTGCTGGCCGAGCTGGGCGAGCCATTGATGAGCGTCAGCCTGATCATGCCCGGCGACGAAGAGCCGATGAATGACCCCTACGAGATCCGCCAGGCGCTGGAACATCACGTCGACCTGATCATCGACGGCGGCTTTGGCAACGTCGAAGGGTCGACGGTGATCAACCTCAGCGGCGACGAGCCTGAAGTGATCCGGGTTGGCTGTGGCGATCCGACGCCGTTCCTGGTGGATGCGTGAATCAACTGGCGCAGCCCGAGGCAGCGGCCAGCGATCTTTCAGTACCGCAGCAACTGCAGCTGGCGCTGGTGTATGGCGAGGCGGTTACCGAGCTGCCGCTGGACCTATACATCCCTCCGCATGCGCTTGAAGTGATTCTTGAGGCATTTGAAGGCCCGCTCGATCTGCTGCTGTACCTGATTCGCAAGCAGAACATCGACATCCTTGATATTCCCGTCGCGGAAATCACCCGCCAGTACATGACCTACGTCGAGCTGATGAAGTCGGTGCGCCTCGAACTGGCCGCAGAATACCTACTGATGGCCGCCATGCTGGCCGAGATCAAGTCGCGCATGCTGTTGCCGCGCTCCAGCGAGGTTGAAGAGGAGGAGGGCGATCCGCGGGCTGAGCTGATCCGCCGCTTGCAGGAGTACGAGCGGTTCAAGGCCGCAGCCGAGGGCATCGACACCCTCGCCCGGGTTGGCCGCGACGTGATCATTCCCAGGCTGGACGCACCGCAGGCGCAGGTGCGCAAATTGCTGCCCGATGTCAGCCTGGAAGA
Source organism: Pseudomonas sp. BIGb0278 (assembly GCF_024809895.1). Lineage (NCBI taxonomy): Bacteria > Pseudomonadati > Pseudomonadota > Gammaproteobacteria > Pseudomonadales > Pseudomonadaceae > Pseudomonas > Pseudomonas sp. BIGb0278. The sequence continues at coordinate 32,334 of NZ_JANUEL010000010.1, read as the reverse complement.
GATTCTGCTGTCGATGGCTGAAGTCATGCGCCGCAATGACCTGTTCGAGAGCCACCAGATCAGCCGCGAGACACTCTCTACCCGTGAGCGTATGAGTGAGGTGCTCGAGCGCCTCAAGGGCGGCGCCTTTGTGCCCTTTGTCGAGTTGTTCACCGTCGAAGAGGGCAAGCTTGGCGTGGTGGTTACCTTCATGGCGATTCTGGAGCTGGTTAAGGAATCGCTGATCGAACTGGTGCAGAATGAGCCCTTCGCCCCGATCCATGTCCGTGCGCGGACCGACTGAAACAAGCCGACCCAACTCCAATGAACCTGAATGAACCGCGCGACCTGGCGTCGCTGATCGAGGCTTTTCTGCTGGCCTCGGGCAAGCCACAATCGCTTGAACGGCTGTACGAGCTGCTCGATGAAACCGAGCGTCCGGCACCGGCTGTCTTCAAGAAGGCCCTCGAATTGCTGGCCAAGTCCTGCAATGGCCGCGCCTTTGAGCTCAAAGAGGTCGCCAGTGGCTATCGCCTGCAGATCCGCGAGAACTTTGCGCCTTGGGTAGGCCGGCTCTGGGAAGAACGGCCGCAGCGTTACTCGCGGGCCCTGCTCGAAACCATGGCACTGATTGCCTACCGCCAGCCCATCACTCGCGGCGAGATCGAAGACGTGCGTGGTGTGGCGGTCAACACCAACATCGTCAAGACGCTGATGGAGCGCGAGTGGATCCGCATCGTCGGCTACCGTGAAGTGCCGGGGCGCCCAGCGATGTTTGCCACTACCAAGGCGTTTCTCGATCACTTCAACCTGAAGAGCCTTGACCAGTTGCCAGCCCTGGCCGAGCTTCGCGAGATGGAGCCCGAGCCCCTGCTTGACCCGGACGACGCCCCGGTGCCGGCGCATCTGCAGGCGTTGGCTGATGCCAGCCTGGGCGAGCAAGAGGTGGGCGAGCCGCCGACCGAGACCAGCTTCCGCAGCCTGCTGGTCGAGCTGGATGCGATGGAAGAAGGTCTGAAGATTGATTTTGAAGACCTGCCCGAGGCGCAGCCTGATCCGTTGCCCGAAGATGACGCCGAACTGAGTTGACCGTTCGGCGCAAAGCCTGGCTGCCTGCGTAAAAGGCGCTACTCTGCAGTGCGCTTGGCTGATGAACCGCGTATAGTGCGCGCCCCTCTGGCCCATTCGTGGCCAGATACCGCATTTCATTCTTACACCGGGAGGTGCCCAGATGAGTGACAAAGAGCTGCTCGATACCCAACCTATTCCTCCATCCGGCGAAAAACTGCAAAAAGTTCTCGCCCGCATCGGCGTGGGCTCGCGTCGGGATGTCGAGGCCTGGATCAGCCAGGGCCGGATCAAGGTCAACGGCGTTGCCGCGACCCTTGGTCAGCGTGTCGACATGCATGACGCGATCTCGGTCGATGGCAAGCTGATCAAGCGCGTGGAGGCCTCCGAGGCCACCCGCCGGGTGATCATGTACAACAAGCCAGATGGCGAAATCTGCACCCGTGACGACCCGGAAGGCCGTCCAACCGTGTTCGATCGCCTGCCACGGCCGAAAGAGGGCCGCTGGATCAACATCGGTCGTCTCGACATCAACACCACCGGCCTGCTGCTGTTCACCACTGATGGCGAACTGGCCAACCGCCTGATGCACCCATCCTACGAGATGGACCGCGAGTACGCGGTACGTGTGCGCGGCGAAGTCGACGACGAAATGCTCGATCGACTCAAGGCTGGTGTAGTGCTTGAAGATGGCCCGGCGAAGTTCACCGACATCCAGAAAGCGCCGGGTGGCGAAGGCTTCAACCATTGGTACCACTGCGTGGTGATGGAAGGCCGTAACCGCGAAGTACGTCGCCTGTGGGAGTCGCAAGGTGTGATCGTCAGCCGTCTGAAGCGTGTGCGCTTCGGTCCGGTGTTCCTCAACTCCGACCTGCCAATGGGTCGCTGGCGCGAAATGAGCCAGTACGAAATCGACATCCTTGCCGCTGAAGTGGGCCTGCAGCCGGTTGCGCTGCCGACCTTGAACCTCAAGGCCAAGGACAAGATGGAGCGTATGCAGCGCAAGTCCAGCCGTCCGCTGGGCCGTGGCGAACGCGTACGCAATCTGCGCCCGGCGCAGGAAGGCCAGGCCGAGCGCCCGGCCCGTGCGCCGCGTGAAGACAGCGCGGCTGCGCGCAAGGGCAGCCGTGCCCCGGTCGCCAGTGCGGTAGCCGAGCGTCCGAGCGATGTACGCAAGCGCACCAACAAGCCTGATGGTGCCCGCACCAGTGGCGGTCGCCCAACTGGCGGCAAGCCTGCTGGCGGTGGTCGCGGCAAGCCGCGCGGCTGATAGCGTGTGATCTGGGGCCGCTTTGCGGCCCCAGTGGTTTCGATGGCAAACCCAGGCGCAATGCCTGGCAACTTTTCCATCCGCCTCGTAAAGAAATCCTTACGGAATCTCCCGATTCCCCAAGCAAACGCTCCCCGCGTAACGCAAACTTGCCAAACCCCCGCCGCAGAGCCCTCCCTGCACCCAACCAGGCCCTTGCCCAGTGCCCCGCAACACGCTGATATAGCCCCATGCCCTGTGCACAGCCCGGCCAAAGAGCCCGGCTAATAAAACAACAAATGGAGGCGCAATGTACGCCGATCAGTTCGCCACAACTGGCTCTTCCCACCGGATCGGTGCGCTTTTCCTACAGGAAATGACGCATCGCGTTGACGCCTGCGCGCTTGCGAGGGTATACAATGCGCCGCGTTTTACCTGTGACCCCCTTGCGTACCGCGCATTTCTGCTGACTCCCGGCTGACCGATCCTGGGCCTGTTGCCCGTCGCGTCCCGTGAATCCAGAAAAAATCCAAGGTAACCACCTTGCCCATTCCGCTGCGCCACGAGTGCGGTGGGTCCGATTCCGTCACAGATAAAAACAAGCAGGTGACTTCGTTCATGAGTGGACAAATCAAGCAGTCAGGCGAGCTCAAGCGGGGCCTGAAAAACCGCCACATCCAGTTGATCGCCCTCGGCGGCGCGATTGGTACCGGCCTGTTCCTCGGCTCAGCCGGAGTGATGGCGTCTGCCGGCCCGTCGATGATCCTCGGCTACGCCATCTGCGGCTTCATTGCCTTCATGATCATGCGCCAACTCGGCGAGATGATTGTCGAGGAGCCTGTGGCAGGTTCCTTCAGCCACTTTGCGCACAAGTACTGGGGCGGTTTTGCCGGCTTCCTGTCGGGCTGGAACTGCTGGGTGCTGTACATCCTGGTGGGCATGTCGGAGCTGTCGGCAGTGGGCAAGTACGTCCATTACTGGTGGCCAGAGATACCGACCTGGGTCACCGCGGCGGCGTTCTTCCTGCTGATCAACGCCATCAATTTGATGAACGTGAAGGTGTTCGGCGAGACCGAGTTCTGGTTCGCGATCATCAAGGTCGTGGCCATCGTCGGCATGATCGGCCTGGGCGCCTACATGCTCACCTCAGGCAGTGGCGGCCCGGAAGCGTCGGTCACCAACCTGTGGGTGCATGGCGGGTTCTTCCCCAACGGCGTAACGGGGCTGGTGATGGCGCTGGCGATCATCATGTTCTCGTTCGGCGGCCTGGAGATGCTCGGTTTTACGGCGGCCGAGGCTGACAAGCCGAAAACCGTCATCCCCAAGGCGATCAATCAGGTCATCTATCGCATCCTGATCTTCTATATTGGCGCGCTGGTGATCCTGCTCTCGCTGACCCCTTGGAATACCCTGGTCGCCAGCATCGAAGCCGCCGGCGGCAGCTACGGCAGCAGCCCGTTCGTGCAGGTGTTCTCGCTGCTGGGTAGCGACGTTGCTGCGCACCTGCTCAACTTCGTGGTATTGACCGCGGCGCTGTCGGTGTACAACAGCGGCACCTACTGCAATGCGCGCATGCTCTACGGCATGGCCGAGCAGGGCGATGCGCCAGCAGGCCTGGCCAAGATCGACAAGCGCGGCGTGCCGGTTCGTTCGATTCTGGCTTCGGCAGCGGTCACCCTGGTAGCGGTGCTGCTCAACTACTTCATGCCGCAGCATGCGCTCGAGCTGCTGATGTCGCTGGTAGTGGCCGCGCTGGTGATCAACTGGGCGATGATCAGCTTCTCGCACCTCAAGTTCCGCCAGCACCTTGACCGTACTGGCCAGAAACCGCTGTTCAAGGCGTTGTGGTACCCCTACGGCAACTACCTGGTGATGGCTTTTGTGGTGCTGATCCTCGGCACCATGCTGATGATCCCGGGTATCCAGGTGTCGGTCTACGCCATCCCGGTATGGCTGCTGGTGATGTACCTGGCCTATGTCCTCAAGGGCGGCAAACGTGCCGGTCCTGCCGAGGCAGTTGTAGAGAGCGTGGCCAAGTAAACGGTCGCGGGCTTTACCCAAAACCCGATGTCAGGTCACTGACATCGGGTTTTTTATTCGCTGCAGATCAGATCTGCGCCAGCAACCAGCTACGGAATGCCCGCAGCGAGGGCAACGCTTCGTTGCGCGGCGGATAGATCAGGTAGTAGCTGCGTTGGCTGGCAAAAGCTGCGCCGGGGCTGTACAGCTCGCCCTTGGCCAATTCTTCCTCGACCAGAATCCGCGGCACCAGGCCAATGCCGATGCCGGCGCGCACCGCCTGGATCAGATGCGAGGTCAGCTCGAAGCTCGGCCCCAGGCGCATCGATCGGTGTGGCAGCTCCTGATGGGAGAACCATTCGCCCCATGCATGAGGGTTGTTGGCCACGTTCAGCATTACTTCCTGGCTGATCCGGGTTGGGTCCCACTGCTGGCCATCGCGGGCTGCGTCCGGCGGCAAGATCACCAGCAGTTGCTCGGCATGCAGGCGATGGCAGATCAGCCCGGGCAAGTCATTGCTGGCCACGCCGATGGCGGCGTCGATTTCGCTGGTGTCGAAATTGATCGCTTCGATGCGCGAATGAATATGCACCAGCATGCCCGGGTGCGCCGCGTAAAACTCATGCAGGCGTGGCAGCAGCCATTTCGAGCCGAAGGTGGGCAGGGTGGCCAGCCGCAGTGTGCCCACGCCGGACTGGTACGCCAAGGCCTGCAAGGTCGCGCTGCGGATGCGCCCGAGCGCCTCGCTGAGCTCGCCCTGGTACAGCCGGCCGACGTCGGTGAGCTGCACCTGACGGCCCTCGCGGCGAAACAGCGTCAGGCCCAGTTGCTGTTCCAGCGCCTGGACCTGGCGGCTGACCGCGCTTTGGGTTAGCGACAGCTCGGCGGCGGCGCGGGTGTAGCTCTCATGCCGGGCGGCTGCCTCGAAGGCCAGCAGCAGTGACATCGAGGGCGTCAGGTGGCGGTAATTCATTCATAAAGCTCATCAATAGCGGCAGGAATATCCGTTTGCCCCCAGCGGCAAACTACAGGAACATTGGCCTATTCGTCATCAGTGCCTGCGCGATGCATGCCGCAATGACAGGTTTACCGTGAATCAGCCCATATCAAGAGGCCATCCAACGATGATCGCCCAGTTGCACACCAGCGCGCCTGCCGCCAATTACCCAGAATTCCTCGAAGCCCTGCGTGGCAGTGGCTTCGCCGGCCAGATCAGCGCCGACTACGCCACCCGTACCGTGCTCGCGACCGACAACTCGATTTACCAGCGCCTGCCGCAGGCGGCGGTGTTTCCGTTGCACGCAGACGACGTGGCCAAGGTTGCAGCACTGATGAGCGAGCCGCGCTTTGCCGGCATCAAGCTGACCCCGCGCGGCGGCGGCACTGGTACCAATGGCCAGTCGCTGACCGATGGCATCATCGTCGACCTGTCGCGGCACATGAACAACATCCTCGAGATCAACGTCGAGCAGCGTTGGGTGCGGGTCCAGGCGGGTGTGGTCAAAGACCAGCTCAATGCTGCGCTCAAACCGCACGGGTTGTTCTTCGCCCCCGAGCTGTCTACCTCAAACCGCGCCACCGTTGGCGGCATGATCAACACCGATGCCAGCGGCCAGGGCAGTTGCACCTACGGCAAGACTCGCGACCACGTGCTCGAACTGCACAGCGTGCTGCTCGGCGGCGAACGCCTGCACAGCCTGCCGATCGATGACGCTGCGCTGGAGCAGGCCTGTGCCGCACCCGGCCGCGCCGGTGAGGTGTATCGCATTGCTCGCGACATTCATGAAACCCAGGCAGAACTGATCGAGACCACCTTCCCCAAGCTCAATCGCTGCCTGACCGGCTATGACCTTGCGCACCTGCGCGACGAGCAGGGCCGCTTCAACCTCAATAGCGTGCTGTGCGGCGCCGAGGGTTCGCTGGGCTATGTGGTCGAAGCCAAGCTCAACGTGCTGCCGATCCCCAAATACGCAGTGCTGGTCAACGTGCGCTACAGCAGCTTCATGGATGCTCTGCGCGATGCCAATGCGCTGATGGCGCACAAGCCGCTGTCGATCGAAACGGTCGATTCCAAGGTGCTGCTGCTGGCGATGCAGGATATCGTCTGGCACAGCGTCGCCGAGTACTTCCCGGCGGATGCCGAGCGGCCAACCCTGGGCATCAACCTGATCGAGTTCTGCGGTGATGACCCTGCCGAGGTGAATGCCCGGGTGCAGGCTTTCATCGGCCATCTGCAGACTGACAAAGGTGTAGAACGGCTCGGCCACACCCTGGCCGAGGGCGCCGAGGCGGTCACCCGCGTATACACCATGCGCAAGCGCTCGGTCGGCCTGCTGGGCAACGTCGATGGCGAAGTGCGCCCGCAGCCGTTTGTCGAAGACACCGCAGTGCCGCCCGAGCAGTTGGCCGACTACATTGCCGAGTTCCGCGCGCTGCTCGACAGCTATGGCCTGGCCTATGGCATGTTCGGCCACGTCGATGCCGGCGTACTGCACGTGCGCCCGGCATTGGACATGAAAGACCCGGCCCAGGCGGCGCTGGTCAAACCGATCTCGGATGCAGTGGCAGCGTTGACCAAGCGCTACGGTGGGCTGCTCTGGGGCGAGCATGGCAAGGGCCTACGCTCGGAATACGTGCCGGAGTATTTCGGCGCGCTGTACCCAGCCTTGCAGCGCCTGAAGGGCGCGTTCGATCCGCACAACCAGCTCAACCCCGGCAAGATCTGCACCCCGCCGGACAGCGCCGAAGGCCTGACCAAGGTCGATGGCGTGACCCTGCGTGGTGACCTCGACCGGACCATCGACGAGCGCGTCTGGCAGAGCTTTGGCAGCGCGGTGCACTGCAACGGCAACGGCGCCTGCTACAACTACGACCCCAACGACGCCATGTGCCCGTCCTGGAAGGCCACCCGCGAGCGCCAGCATTCGCCCAAGGGCCGTGCCTCGTTGATGCGCGAGTGGCTGCGCCTGCAAGGGGCGGCGGATATCGACGTGCTGGCTGCGGCACGCAGCAAGGTCTCCTGGCTCAAGGGCTTGCCGACGCGGCTGCGCAACAACCGTGCACAGCAGCAGGGGGAGGTCGACTTTTCCCACGAGGTGTACGACGCAATGGCGGGTTGTCTGGCCTGTAAATCCTGTGCAGGCCAGTGCCCGATCAAGGTCAACGTGCCGGACTTCCGCTCGCGCTTCCTTGAGCTGTACCACGGCCGTTACCAGCGGCCACTGCGCGATTACTTGATTGGCTCGCTGGAATTCAGCATCCCGTACTTGGCCCACGCGCCGGGCCTGTATAACGCGGTGATGGGCTCGAAGTGGGTCAGCAAGTTGCTGGCCGACAAAGTCGGCATGGTCGACAGCCCATTGATCAGCCGCTTCAACTTCCAGGCGACGCTGACCCGTTGCCGTGTGCAGATGGCCACTGTGCCGACCCTGCGCGAACTGACCCCCGCCCAGCGCGAGCGCAGCATCGTGCTGGTGCAGGATGCCTTCACCCGCTACTTCGAAACGCCGCTGTTGGCGTCATTCATCGAGCTTGCCCACCGCCTCGGCCACCGTGTTTTCCTCGCGCCCTACAGCGCCAACGGCAAGCCGCTGCACGTGCAGGGCTTCCTCGGTGCGTTCGCCAAGGCGGCGATCCGCAACGGCAGCCAGCTCAAGGCACTGGCCGACTGTGGCGTGCCATTGGTAGGCCTGGACCCGGCCATGACCCTGGTGTATCGCCAGGAATACCAGAAGGTCGAGGGGCTGCAGGACTGCCCGAAAGTGCTGTTGCCGCAGGAATGGCTGATCGATGTGCTGCCTGAGCAAGTGCCAGCCACTGGCGCCAACTTCCGCTTGATGGCGCACTGCACCGAGAAAACCAACGTACCGGCCAGCACTCGGCAATGGGAGCAGGTCTTCGCACGTATGGGCCTGACATTGGTCACCGAGGCCACCGGCTGCTGTGGCATGTCTGGCACTTATGGGCATGAGGCGCGCAACCAGCAGACCTCGCGGACTATCTTCGAGCAGTCGTGGGCGACCAAGCTGGATAAACAGGGTGAGCCCCTGGCGACTGGCTATTCCTGCCGCAGTCAGGTCAAGCGCCTGGCTGACAAGCAGTTGCGCCATCCGCTCGAAGTCGTGCTGCAGTTTGCCCTGCGCTGAATTTCAGCGAGGTGGAGGGAGTCATGGAGAGGTGACCGCAGGAGGGGGCGGTAGGTCTGTCTGATGAGGCTGGGCTTGCCAGCTGCACTCTGGACGGTGTGAAAACGTGATGAAGTGGGGTTTCCCGTGTTCAGCCGTTTTCACACTGCCGTGCGCGGTTATTCCTGATCAGCGCTGGATGTATCGTCGCCATTCTGCTCGACGGCTGGCGTCGGTTCAGAGTGGGCGGCAACGGTGTGCTCTTCGGGGTTCAGGCTTGGGAAGGGATGATTCGGGATCTCATGCATCTCGTCGTCCTCGCAAGTGTGAGTTGAAAAGGCTGCGCCAGGCGCGTGTGTGGCTTTGAAAAAGCTTGGGCAGGATACAGCAGTCGACATGACAGTTTGAACTTTTTGCCGATCAGCTGTCGGCTAGCGGGCGGATATCGGACGCAGCGCGTGGCAGGGGATGCAGTTGAAACGGCAAGCGCCCGCAGAGTCCACGGCCTCTGCAGGCGCTGCCAGGCAGGTTACTTGCGGCCTTCGGCGTTCTTGGCCACTTCATCGGTGCGGGCGCACATGATGAAGTCATTGCGGTGCAGACCTTTGATCGAATGGCTCCACCAGGTCACAGTGACTTTGCCCCATTCGGTCATCAGGCCAGGGTGGTGGCCTTCGGCTTCGGCGATTTCGCCAACGGCATTGGTAAAGGCCAGGGCGTGCTTGAAATTCTTGAACAGGAATACCCGTTCCAGCTCCATATGGCCGTCACGCACTTCGATGTTCCAATCGGGGATCTGCCGGATCAGCTCGGGCAGTTCGGCTTCGCTGACCTGCGGGGCGTCGGCGCGGCAGGCTTCGCAGTGGGCTTGATTCAAGGCATTCATGGTGTGGTTCCAATTCGAGTTGTTATCGTCAAGGTGGCTTCAGGCAGCAACCTTGGGTGGAAACTTGGGTGCGTGCAGGCCCAGCTGCATGCCCTGGTGGACCATGCCCATGATGTCTTCATGGGCCAGGTCGAACAGGCGCTTGAGGTTGGGCAGGACGAAGTACACCGGCTGCAGGATATCGATGCGATAAGGCGTGCGCATCGCCTCGATCGGGTCGAAGGCCTGATGCTCAGGCTCGCTGGACAGACTGTAGACGGTCTCCTTGGGTGAGGAGAGGATGCCGCCGCCGTAGATACGTTGGCCTTGCGCGGTATCCATCAAGCCGAATTCGATGGTCATCCAGTACAGCCGGGCCAGGTACACCCGCTCTTCCTTGGTCGCAGCCAGGCCCAGCTTGCCATAGGTGTGGGTGAATTCGGCGAACCATGGGTTGGTCAGCAGCGGGCAGTGGCCGAAGATTTCATGAAAGATATCCGGCTCTTGCAGGTAGTCCAGTTCTTCACGGGTGCGGATGAAGGTAGCCACCGGGAAGCGCTTGCTGGCAAGCAGTTCGAAAAAGGTCTGGAACGGGATCAATGCTGGCACGCGTGCAACCTGCCAGCCCGTGGTGGCGCCAAGCACTTTGTTGATCTCGCCCAACTGGGGAATGCGCTCATGGGGCAGCTTGAGCTGCTCGATGCCGTCCAGGTACTCCTGGCACGCACGGCCTTCAATCACCTTTAACTGGCGGGTAATCAAGGTATTCCAGACTGCGTGCTCGTCTTGCGGGTAGTCGATAAAACCGTTCGCATCGGGCTCGCGGGCCACGTAGTGCGTCTGTTTCATGTGGCTCTCCTGGTGAGGGCTTTATTGTTTTGATTGCGACTGCCCCTAGGAATATCCCGATGCCGAAGGTTTTGCATCGGCTTAACGCGCACGTTAACCCGCTTCCGGCCGCGGTTTCGTAACGTTAATTTTACAAAATGTCGGTGATCCCGGAAAATCGCGGCCATGCGCGGTAGCTAAGCGCTATTTTTGTCAGCTTATCTTTACGACTTTTCTGCGTGCCGGTTAAAAATCGGCAGCTTCGAGATCTCTACATGCGTATCAAAGTGCATTGCCAGAACCGCATCGGCATCCTGCGGGACATCCTCAACCTGCTGGTGGAGTACGGCATCAACGTGCTGCGGGGGGAGGTGGGCGGCGACCATGGCAACGCGATCTACCTGCATTGCCCGAACCTGGTGAACCTGCAGTTTCAGGCGTTACGGCCCAAGTTCGAAGCCATCACCGGCGTATTCGGCGTCAAGCGGGTCGGCCTGATGCCCAGTGAGCGCCGGCACATGGAGCTTAACGCCCTGCTGGGCGCGCTCGAGTTTCCGGTGCTGTCGGTGGACATGGGCGGCAGCATCGTCGCCGCCAACCGGGCCGCCGCGCAGTTGCTGGGCGTGCGTGTGGATGAGGTGCCGGGCTTGCCGCTGGCGCGCTATGTCGAGGACTTTGACCTGCCTGAACTGGTCCGCGCCAACCAGTCGCGGATCAACGGCCTGCGGGTCAAGCTCAAGGGCGATGTGTTTCTGGCAGATATCGCGCCGCTACAGTCCGAGCACGATGAAAGCGAAGCGCTGGCCGGTGCTGTGTTGACCCTGCACCGCGCCGACCGCATCGGCGAGCGTATCTACAATGTGCGCAAGCAGGAGCTGCGCGGCTTTGACAGTATCTTCCAAAGCTCGAAAGTAATGGCGGCGGTAGTGCGCGAGGCGCGGCGCATGGCCCCTCTGGATGCGCCACTGCTGATTGAAGGTGAAACCGGCACGGGCAAGGAGCTGCTGGCGCGCGCCTGTCACCTGGCCAGCCCGCGCGGCCAGGCGCCGTTGATGGCGCTCAACTGTGCCGGCTTGCCGGAGTCGATGGCCGAGACCGAGCTGTTTGGCTACGGCCCGGGCGCATTCGAAGGTGCCCGCGCCGAGGGCAAGCTCGGTCTGCTCGAGCTGACCGCAGGCGGCACCTTGTTCCTCGATGGCGTTGCCGAGATGAGCCCGCGTCTGCAGGTCAAGCTGCTGCGCTTTTTGCAGGACGGCTGCTTTCGTCGGGTCGGCAGTGATGAAGAGGTATACCTGGATGTACGGGTCATCTGCGCGACCCAGGTGGACTTGTCCGAGTTGTGCGCGCGGGGTGAGTTCCGCCAGGACCTGTACCACCGCTTGAACGTGCTCTCGCTGCACATTCCGCCGCTGCGTGAATGCATGGATGGCCTGGACGGCTTGGTCGAGCATTTTCTGGATCAAGCCAGCCGGCAGATTGGCTGCCCACTACCCAAGTTGGTGTCGGCGGCCATGGATAAACTCGCGCACTATCACTGGCCGGGCAATGTGCGCCAACTTGAGAATGTACTGTTTCAAGCCGTTTCATTGTGTGAGGGCGGTGTGGTTAAAAGTGAGCATATCCGTTTGCCGGATTATGGTGTGCGCCAACCGTTGGGCGAGTTTTCCCTGGAGGGGCAACTTGCTGATATTGTCGGGCGTTTTGAAAGGGCGGTGTTGGAATCGTTGTTGGCGGAGTTTCCAAGTAGTCGTGCGTTGGGTAAACGCTTGGGTGTTTCACATACGACCATCGCCAATAAGTTGCGAGAATATGCGCTGGGTAAATCAGCGGATCAATAGTGCGGATTAAGCGAAAGGGGCCTTGCGGGCCCCTGTTTCATGCTGCTTAACCGTTCGAGCAGCCGTTGCCCATCACTCGGTATTCGAGAATGTGCTGTTGGCCCTGCGAGTCCTCATAGGTCATGCGGGCTGGAACCACTTCGCAGACATTGGGCACCGCGCTCATCGAGATAACACGGGCGATGTCCAGGTGCTGCGAGTAGTTGTACTGTTCAACCGGGATCTGCTTGGCGTTGTTTGCAAGGTCGTCGGCCAGTGCCGCGGTGCTGCAAAGAGTGCCAAGTGCCAATACCAGTAACGCTTTCATTTTCAGTTTACCTATACAGGGGCGAGAGGGTGCACGCAGCGCGTGTGGCGCTGCGCGTAAAACGATAATCAAGGGTTTTAATTATCTTGGGATTAACACCTGCCGGGTGGGGGCTACTGTCGGAAGTTAATCGCCTTGCCGTTGTTGGCGAGATGAATTTTAGGCCGCGGTGTACGGCTGAAACAGAGCGGGTTTTGATAAAGACTGTTGGCAGATTCTGTAACAATCCTGCGCCGCTGTGCTGTGACCAGACTGGCGAAGTGCTGGCATGGCTGATCTAGAGCCATCGCTGAGGGAGCAGTGGGTAAAGGAGGGGCACGCTACTACCAACGTCGAATGGCCCTGAGCACTCTGTTACAGTTAAAAACGGTTCCATACAAAAACAACTATTACACCGAGGTATCACAGATGAGTGCGGCTCCACTGTATCCCGTTCGTCCCGAGGTTGCGGCGACCACCCTGACCGACGAGGCCACCTACAAGGCCATGTACCAGCAATCGGTGATCAACCCCGATGGTTTCTGGCGCGAGCAGGCTCAGCGGCTGGACTGGATCAAGCCGTTCACCAAGGTCAAGCAGACCTCGTTCGACGACCATCATGTCGATATCAAATGGTTCGCCGATGGCACCCTCAACGTTTCCTACAACTGCCTGGACCGTCACCTTGAAGAGCGTGGCGATCAGGTAGCAATCATCTGGGAGGGCGACGACCCTTCCGAGAGCCGCAACATCACCTACCGCGAACTGCACGAGCAGGTCTGCAAGTTCGCCAACGCCTTGCGTGGCCAGGACGTGCACCGCGGTGACGTGGTGACCATCTACATGCCGATGATTCCCGAAGCTGTGGTCGCCATGCTGGCCTGTGCCCGCATCGGTGCGATCCATTCGGTAGTCTTCGGTGGTTTCTCGCCAGAAGCACTTGCGGGGCGGATCATCGACTGCAAGTCGAAGATCGTCATCACTGCCGACGAGGGCCTGCGTGGCGGTCGCCGTACCCCGCTCAAGGGCAACGTCGACCTGGCACTGACCAACCCGGAAACCAGCAGCGTGCAGAAGATCATCGTCTGCAAGCGCACCGGTGGCGACATCGCCTGGCACCAGCATCGCGATATCTGGTACGAAGACCTGATGAAGGTTGCTTCCAGCCACTGTGCACCGAAAGAAATGGGCGCCGAAGAAGCACTGTTCATCCTCTACACCTCAGGTTCCACCGGCAAGCCAAAGGGCGTCTTGCACACCACCGGCGGCTACATGGTTTACGCCGCGCTGACCCATGAGCGGGTATTCGACTACCGCCCGGGTGAAGTCTACTGGTGCACCGCCGACGTCGGCTGGATCACCGGCCACAGCTACATCGTCTACGGCCCGCTGGCCAACGGCGCTACCACCGTGTTGTTCGAGGGTGTGCCAAACTATCCGGACATCACTCGTGTGTCGAAGATCATCGACAAGCACAAGGTCAATATCCTCTACACCGCACCGACCGCGATCCGCGCAATGATGGCTGAGGGGCAGGCTGCAGTCGAAGGTGCCGATGGCTCAAGCCTGCGCCTGCTCGGCTCGGTCGGCGAGCCGATCAACCCGGAAGCCTGGAACTGGTACCACCAGGCCGTAGGCAAGGGCCGTTGCCCGATCGTCGACACCTGGTGGCAGACCGAAACCGGCGGCATCCTCATCAGCCCGCTGCCAGGCGCGACTGGCCTCAAGCCGGGCTCGGCGACGCGGCCGTTCTTCGGTGTGGTGCCGGCGCTGGTCGACAACCTCGGCAACCTGATTGATGGTGCGGCCGAGGGTAACCTGGTGATTCTCGATTCGTGGCCAGGCCAGTCGCGCTCGCTGTATGGGGATCATGACCGCTTCGTCGATACCTATTTCAAGACCTTCCGCGGCATGTACTTCACCGGTGACGGCGCCCGTCGCGACGAAGATGGCTACTACTGGATCACCGGTCGTGTGGATGACGTGCTCAACGTTTCCGGCCACCGCATGGGTACCGCCGAGATCGAAAGCGCGATGGTCGCTCATGCAAAGGTCGCCGAGGCGGCGGTGGTGGGTGTGCCGCACGACATCAAGGGGCAGGGCATCTATGTCTATGTCACCCTCAACTCCGGTATCGAGCCTAGCGAGCAGTTGCGCCTTGAGCTGAAAAACTGGGTGCGCAAGGAGATCGGCCCGATTGCTTCGCCGGATGTTATCCAGTGGGCGCCAGGGCTGCCGAAGACCCGCTCGGGCAAGATCATGCGACGGATCCTGCGCAAGATCGCCACGGCTGAGTACGATGCCTTGGGTGATATTTCGACCTTGGCCGACCCTGGTGTGGTGCAGCATTTGATCGACACGCACAAGTCGATGAACCTGGCTTCGGCTTGATCAATCGGTGTGGAGGGTGCGCGCAGCAGCCCCACTCCCCAAAGCCCCGCTTCGGCGGGGTTTTTGCATTCTGTTACTTCGACATTCATCGGTAACCGATTTTGTCACCGGCGGCGCACCAAGGCGGGGCGTGGCTACCCACACGGGCCCCAAAACAGGGCTGCCGTGGCTGTCAGCAAAACCGATGACACGCTGCACTTGCCGTATTACAAGGCTTTGCCAATAATAGGCGCACTTATTGCTTCGTTTACAGGTTGTTTCCTTTTCGCTCTTGCATAAATCGTAAGGGCTGTCAATATCGCCCGCTACTGTTTCATGCGCTTCTATAACTAGTTGTCGCTTTGAAGAAATATCGACTAACGGGCTGTCGTTAGAATGCCACTCACTCGCTCGTGGTCTGCGGCCCTGGTCGATACCTCTCGCGGCTTGCGTTGTACCCATTCGCATTCGGGCAGCTGTTACCCCCTGCCTTGTATTGCCCCGTACCGATGGAGTTACCTGATGAAGAAGCTTGCACTGCTTGGCGCCCTGGCGCTGTCCGTGTTTTCCCT
This sequence comes from Pseudomonas sp. BIGb0278, assembly GCF_024809895.1. NCBI lineage: Bacteria > Pseudomonadati > Pseudomonadota > Gammaproteobacteria > Pseudomonadales > Pseudomonadaceae > Pseudomonas > Pseudomonas sp. BIGb0278. The sequence continues at coordinate 17,136 of NZ_JANUEL010000010.1, read as the reverse complement.
GGTATCGCACGCCGATGAAAAACCGCTGAAAATCGGTATCGAGGCCGCTTACCCTCCGTTCGCCTTCAAGCAGCCTGATGGCAGCATTGCCGGCTTTGACTACGACATCGGCAATGCCCTGTGCACCGAGATGAAGGTCAAGTGCACCTGGGTCGAGCAAGAGTTCGACGGCCTGATCCCGGCACTCAAGGTGCGCAAGATCGACGCGATCCTGTCGTCGATGTCGATCACCGACGATCGCAAGAAGTCGGTCGACTTCACCAATCGCTACTACCTGACCCCGGCACGTCTGGTGATGAAAGACGGCACCACCGTCAGCGACTCGCTGGCCGAGCTCAAGGGCAAGAAGATCGGCGTGCAGCGCGGCTCGATCCACAACCGCTTCGCCAATGAAGTACTGGCCCCGCAAGGCGCAACTGTCGTGCCTTACGGCACGCAGAACGAAATCTACCTGGATGTCGCTGCCGGTCGTCTCGATGGCACTGTCGCCGACGCCACCCTGCTCGAAGACGGCTTCCTCAAGACCGACGCCGGCAAGGGCTTTGCCTTTGTAGGTCCGGCCTTCACCGACGCCAAGTACTTCGGCGACGGCATCGGTATCGCCGTGCGCAAGGGTGACAAGGCCAACCTCGATCGGATCAACGCTGCCATTGCCGCGATTCGCGCCAACGGCGAGTACAAGAAGATCCAGGACAAATACTTCAATTTCGACATCTACGGGCCTGAGGCCAAGTAAGACGTCGGACCGCAACTGTGCAATGGTGCAAACAGCAGAGGCTCTGAGGTTTGCACCATTTTTCATTCCCTAGGTCTGAGGAATCCCAATCATGTTGAAAGGCTACGGGGCAGTCATCCTCGATGGGGCGTGGCTGACGCTACAGCTCGCCCTGTCGTCGATGGCCCTGGCCATCGTGCTCGGTCTGATCGGCGTGGCGCTGCGCCTGTCGCCGGTGCGCTGGCTGGCCTGGCTCGGCGATATGTATGCCACGGTCATCCGCGGCATCCCGGATCTGGTGTTGATCCTGCTGATTTTCTACGGTGGCCAGGACTTGCTCAATCGGCTGGCGCCACTGTTGGGCTATGACGACTACATCGACCTCAACCCGCTGGCTGCCGGTATCGGTACGCTGGGGTTCATCTTTGGCGCGTACCTGTCGGAAACCTTCCGCGGCGCGTTCCTGGGTATCCCCAAAGGGCAGGCCGAAGCCGGTGTGGCTTACGGCATGAGCAGCCGCCAGGTGTTCTTCCGGGTGATGGTGCCGCAGATGATCCGCCTGGCCATTCCGGGTTTCACCAACAACTGGCTGGTATTGACCAAGGCGACCGCGTTGATCTCGGTGGTCGGTCTGCAAGACATGATGTTCAAGGCCAAGCAGGCGGCTGATGCCACCCGCGAACCCTTCACTTTCTTCCTGGCGGTGGCTGCGCTGTACCTGGTGCTCACCAGTGTTTCGCTGCTGGCGTTGAAATACCTTGAACGGCGCTACTCGGTAGGCGTCAAGGCGGCAGAACTATGATCTTTGACTACAACGTCATCTGGGAAGCCATGCCGCTGTACCTGGGCGGCTTGCTGACGACCCTGAAATTGCTGGCGTTCTCGCTGCTGTTCGGTTTGCTGGCAGCGGTACCGCTGGGGCTGATGCGGGTGTCCAAGCAGCCGCTGGTGAATGTGCCGGCCTGGCTCTACACCTATGTCATTCGCGGCACGCCAATGCTGGTGCAGCTGTTCTTGATCTACTACGGCCTGGCTCAGTTCGAGGCAGTGCGCGAGAGTATCTTCTGGCCGTGGCTGTCCAGCGCGACTTTCTGCGCGTGCCTGGCGTTTGCCGTCAATACCAGCGCCTATACCGCTGAGATCATCGCCGGCAGCCTCAAGGCCACGCCCCATGGCGAGATCGAAGCTGCCAAGGCGATGGGTATGTCGCGCTACAAGATGTACCGCCGGATCCTGCTGCCGTCGGCCATGCGCCGCGCGCTGCCGCAGTACAGCAACGAAGTGATCATGATGCTGCAGACCACCAGCCTGGCCTCGATCGTGACCCTGATCGACATCACCGGCGCGGCGCGTACCGTCAATGCCCAGTACTACCTGCCTTTCGAGGCCTACATCACCGCGGGTGTGTTCTACCTGTGCCTGACCTTCATTCTGGTGCGCCTGTTCAAGATGGCCGAACGCCGCTGGCTGGGCTACCTGGCGCCGCGCAAGCACTGACCGCTCTGTGAGAACCGACAGCATGTACAAACTCGAAGTCCAAGACCTGCACAAGCGCTATGGCAGCCATGAAGTGCTCAAGGGCGTGTCCCTGGCGGCAAAGGCCGGCGATGTGATCAGCATCATCGGCTCCAGCGGTTCGGGCAAGTCGACCTTCCTGCGTTGCATCAACCTGCTCGAGCAACCGCATGCGGGCAAGATTCTGCTCAACAACGAAGAGCTCAAGCTGGTTGCCGGCAAGGAAGGCGCGCTCAAGGCGGCCGATCCGCGCCAGTTGCAGCGGATGCGTTCGCGCCTGTCGATGGTGTTTCAGCATTTCAATCTGTGGGCGCACATGACCGCGCTCGAGAACATCATCGAAGCGCCGGTGCATGTGCTCGGCATGAACAAGAAAGAAGCTCTGGAGAAAGCCGAGCATTACCTGGCCAAGGTCGGCGTCTCGCACCGCAAGGACGCCTACCCTGGGCATATGTCCGGTGGTGAGCAGCAACGTGTGGCGATTGCCCGTGCGCTGGCCATGGAGCCGGAGGTGATGCTGTTCGACGAGCCGACCTCGGCACTCGACCCGGAGCTGGTCGGTGATGTGCTCAAGGTCATGCAGTCGTTGGCCCAGGAGGGCCGCACCATGGTCGTGGTGACCCACGAAATGGGCTTTGCCCGCGAGGTCTCCAATCAGCTGGTGTTCCTGCATAAAGGCATCGTCGAGGAGCGTGGTAATCCGCGTGAAGTGCTGGTCAATCCGCAGTCGGAACGGCTCCAGCAGTTTCTCTCGGGCAGCTTGAAGTAACGCTGCACCTTTGCACCAGAATAGGGCATGCTGCGCAGCGAGCGCAGCCATCCCCGGCGCAACTGACGCCACCTCTTCTCAGGTTTCGGACCACGCCCTATGACCACCCAGCGTATCGGCTTTCTCATCTGGCCCAACACCCGGCCGCTGACCTTGGCCCTGGCCGAAGAAGCACTGCTGGTGGCTCAGCGGGTACATCCGGAAGTTATCTACGATCTGGTGTTTCTCCAGGCTGAGCCTGGCGAGCAGCAGGGCTGGCAGTTGCCGGGCGAGGCCTGGAATGGTCGGCTCGAAGGTTTCCAGAAGCTCTTCGTGCTGGCTGACGAGCCGCCGCAGGCGGTCACGGCCGCGCTGTCGTCCGGGCTCAAGCAGCTGGCTCGCAGCGGTTGCGTCATTGCCGGGCTGTCGGCGGGCGTCTATCCCCTGGCGCAGCTCGGCCTGCTCGATGGTTATCGCGCGGCGGTACATTGGCGCTGGCAGGATGATTTTGCCGAACGCTTCCCCAAGGTGATTGCCACCAGCCATCTGTTCGACTGGGACCGTGATCGCCTGACCGCCTGTGGTGGTATGGCCGTGGTCGACCTGCTGCTGGCCGTCCTGGCCCGTGACCATGGCGCCGAGCTTGCCGGTGCGGTGTCCGAGGAGCTGGTGGTCGAGCGCATTCGCGAGGGCGGCGAGCGGCAGCGTATCCCGCTGCAGAACCGCCTTGGCTCGAGCCATCCCAAGCTGACCCAGGCCGTGCTGTTGATGGAAGCCAACATCGAAGAGCCGCTGACCACCGATGAGATCGCCCAGCATGTGTGCGTCTCGCGGCGCCAGCTGGAGCGGATCTTCAAGCAGTACCTCAATCGCGTGCCGAGCCAGTATTATCTTGAGCTGCGCTTGAACAAGGCGCGGCAGATGTTGATGCAGACTAGCAAGTCGATCATCCAGATCGGGCTGTCGTGCGGGTTCTCGTCGGGGCCGCATTTTTCCAGCGCCTACCGCAACTTCTTCGGCGCGACGCCGCGGGAAGACCGCAACCAGCGGCGCAACAACAGCCCGTTCGAGTTGAGTTCAGCGACTTCAGTCGACAAGTAGGATGATGGGCCGTTGCATGGCCCTTCGCGGGCAAGCCCGATCCCACATTGGGTAGCGGTCAAGCCTGTGGGAGCGGGCTTGCCCGCGAAGGGTCGTGCAACGGCCCCAACTATCATGTGAACAACTGTTCTCTCAATTACCCGCCACCTCTCCCCGACAGTTCCTCGCTCCTTTACACTGCGCGATTGCGACAGTGTTTGTCGCATTGCCGAAAACCTCTGTGAAACACGGTTTAGCGCTGTAACAAGTTGTCGCTTGGCCGCAAGGACAGGCGCTGATCAGTCCTTACAATCCCCCCATCGCTCGCCAATCCCAGGCCAGCGTTTCTCTTCAGGAGACTCAGATGTCCGTTGAGCAAGCCCCGGTGCAACGTGCCGATTTCGACCAGGTCATGGTTCCCAACTACGCCCCGGCGGCGTTCATTCCGGTGCGAGGCGAGGGCTCTCGAGTCTGGGACCAGGCGGGCCGCGAACTGATCGACTTTGCCGGCGGCATCGCGGTAAACGCCCTGGGTCATTGCCATCCGGCGCTGGTCAAGGCACTGACCGAGCAGGCCAATACCCTCTGGCATGTATCCAACGTGTTCACCAACGAGCCGGCGTTGCGTCTGGCGCACAAGCTGGTCGACGCGACCTTTGCCGACAAGGCGTTTTTCTGCAACTCCGGCGCCGAGGCCAACGAGGCTGCGTTCAAGCTGGCCCGTCGGGTTGCCCATGATCGCTTCGGCCCGGACAAGCACGAAATCATCTCCACCGTGAACAGCTTCCACGGTCGCACCCTGTTTACCGTCAGCGTCGGCGGCCAGCCGAAGTACTCCGACGGCTTCGGCCCGAAGATCACTGGCATCAGCCATGTGCCGTACAACGACCTTGAAGCGCTCAAGGCACAGATCTCCGACAAGACCTGCGCGGTGGTGATCGAGCCGATCCAGGGTGAGAGCGGCGTAGTGCCGGCTGACCTGGCTTACCTGGAAGGTGCGCGCAAGCTGTGTGACGAGCACAACGCGCTGCTGATCTTCGACGAAGTGCAGACCGGGGTCGGCCGTACCGGCCACCTGTATGCCTACCAGCATTACGGCGTGATCCCGGACATCCTCTCCAGCGCCAAGAGCCTGGGCGGCGGCTTCCCGATCGGCGCCATGCTGACCACCGACGACATTGCCAAGCATCTGGTCGCCGGTACTCATGGCACTACCTACGGCGGCAACCCGCTGGGCTGCGCCGTGGCCTGTGCAGTACTGGATGTGATCAACACCCCGCAGACCCTGGCCGCTGTCACTGCCAAGCACGAGCGCTTCAAGGCACGCCTGGAGAAGATCGAGCTGTTCAGCCTCGTCCGCGGTGTCGGCCTGCTGATCGGCTGCGTGTTGACCGATGCCTGGAAAGGCAAGGCCAAGGACGTGCTCAACGCCGCCGAGAAAGAAGGCCTTATGGTGTTGCAGGCTGGCCCGGATGTAGTGCGTTTTGCACCGAGCCTGGTCATCGAGGATGCCGATATCGACGAAGGCCTGGACCGCTTCGAACGCGCGGTAGCCAAGCTGCTGCAAGGCTGACATACAGCGATTCTGTCGCCGCTGTCAGCAGTGCCAGCGGCGACAGCAGAATTCCAGCGCGGGTGCCTTGTATCAGGCGGGCACCCGCCGTTTTGCCGCACCACGCTGTGCGGCCCGTATTCCCGAAAGGAGTGACACCATGCTGGTAATGCGCCCCGCGCAAATGGCTGACCTGAATGAAGTGCAGCGCATGGCTGCGGACAGCCCGGTTGGTGTCACTTCGCTGCCTGATGACGCTGCGCGTCTGGGCGACAAGATTGCCGCGTCGGAAACCTCGTTTGCCGCCGAGGTCAGCTTCAATGGCGAAGAGAGCTACTTCTTTGTGCTCGAAGACACCAGCACCGGCAAGCTGGCCGGCTGCTCGGCCATCGTCGCCTCGGCGGGCTACTCGGAGCCGTTCTACAGCTTTCGTAACGAGACCTTTGTGCATGCTTCGCGCGAGCTGAAGATTCACAACAAGATCCACGTCCTGTCGCTGTGCCACGACCTCACCGGCAACAGCCTGCTGACCAGCTTCTACGTGCTGCCGGAGCTGGTGGCCAGCGGCTTTGCCGAGCTCAATTCGCGCGGCCGCCTGCTGTTCATGGCCGCCCACCCGGAGCGCTTTGCCGACTCGGTGGTTACCGAGATCGTCGGCTACAGCGACGAGCAGGGCGAGTCGCCGTTCTGGGATTCGATAGGGCGTAACTTCTTCGACCTGAACTATTCCGACGCCGAGCGCCTGTGCGGGCTGAAGAGCCGGACCTTCCTCGCCGAGCTGATGCCGCATTATCCGATCTATGTACCGCTGCTGCCGGACCACGCTCAGGAGGCGATGGGTCAGGTGCATCCGCGGGCGCAGATCACCTTCGACATCCTCATGCGTGAAGGCTTCGAGACCGAGCATTACATCGACATCTTCGACGGTGGCCCGACCCTGCACGCACGTGCCTCGGGGATCCGCTCGATCAGCCAGAGCCGGGTAGTCCCGGTCAAGCTCGACGAGGCCACAGTCAAGGGTGGCCGCTCGTACCTGGTCTGCAATGGCCAGTTGCAGGACTACCGCGCCGTGTTGCTGGAGCTGGACTGGGTGCCGGGCAAGCCGGTCAGCCTGAGTAGTGAAGCGGCCGATGCCCTGGGCGTCGGTGAAGGTGCCAGCGTGCGCCTGGTCGCTGTTTGACCGGCCTGGCCATAGCGCCAGCGCTCGCGACCCGCACCCGTCTTGCGGCCGGCACAGACCGCCGCTCAAGGAGATAGCATGATCGTTCGTCCTGTACGCAGCAGCGATTTACCCGCGCTCATCGAAATGGCGCGCAGCGCCGGTACCACTGGCCTGACTACCCTGCCGGCCAACGAAGAGCGGCTGGCTCAGCGCGTGCGCTGGGCTGAAAAGAGCTTCACCGGTGAGGCCGGGCGGGCCGACACCGATTACCTGTTCGTGCTTGAAAACGACGAAGGCCTGGTGGTCGGCATCAGCGCCATCGCCGGTGCCGTCGGCCTGCGTGAACCCTGGTACAACTACCGGGTCGGCCTGACCGTCAGCGCTTCGCAGGAGCTGAATATCTACCGCGAGATCCCCACCCTGTTCCTGGCCAACGACCTCACCGGCAACTCCGAGCTGTGTTCGTTGTTCCTGCGCAGTGATCACCGCAACGGCCTCAACGGCCGCCTGCTGTCGAAGGCGCGCATGCTGTTCATCGCCGAGTTCCCTGAGCTGTTCGGCAAGAAGGTCATCGCCGAGATGCGCGGGATCTCCGACGCCGCAGGCCGCTCGCCGTTCTGGGAGTCGCTGGGCCGGCACTTCTTCAAGATGGAGTTCAGCCAGGCTGACTATCTGACCGGCGTGGGCAACAAGGCCTTCATCGCCGAATTGATGCCCAAGTTCCCGCTGTACACGTGCTTCCTTTCCGAGGCTGCACGCAGTGTGGTCGGCCGGGTACACACCGACACCGAGCCGGCGCTGGCCATGCTCGAGCGTGAAGGTTTCAACTACCAGGGCTACGTCGACATCTTCGATGCAGGCCCGGCAATCGAATGCGACACGGCGAAGATCCGTGCCGTGCGCGAAAGCCAGAATCTGGTGCTGGCAGTAGGCACTCCAGGCGATGACGCCACGCCGTACCTGATCCACAACCGCAAACGCGAAGACTGCCGCATCACCGCAGCGCCAGCGCGGCTGGCGGCCGGCACGCTGGTGGTCGACGCGCTGACGGCGAAACGCCTGCGCCTGGGCGTGGGTGACCACGTGCGCGCAGTCACCTTGTCCGCCAGTCGGGAGGCGCAGTGATGACGACCCATTACATCGCAGGGCAATGGCAGGCTGGCCAGGGTGAGGCGCTGCAGTCGCTGAACCCAGTCACCCAGGCGCTCGTCTGGGCGGGGCAGGGCGCTGCTGCTGGCCAGGTTGCCGCCGCAGTAAGTGCGGCTCGGGAGGCGTTTCCGGCCTGGGCGCTGCTCAGCCTGGAAGCACGCATCGCGGTGCTGGAAGCCTTCGCTGAGCAGCTCAAGGCCCATGCTGACGAACTGGTCCGCTGCATCGGTGAAGAAACCGGTAAGCCGTTGTGGGAGTCGGCAACCGAAGTCACCAGCATGGTCAACAAGGTGGCGATCTCGGTGCAGAGCTATCGTGAACGCACTGGTGAAAAAAGCGGCCCGCTTGGCGATGCGACTGCCGTGCTGCGGCACAAGCCCCATGGCGTGGTGGCGGTGTTCGGCCCGTACAACTTCCCTGGCCATTTGCCCAACGGGCATATTGTGCCGGCGCTGCTGGCCGGTAACTGCGTGGTGTTCAAGCCAAGTGAGCTGACCCCGAAAGTGGCCGAGCTGACGGTCAAATGCTGGATCGCGGCGGGTTTGCCTGCGGGTGTGCTCAATCTGGTTCAGGGCGCCCGTGAGACTGGCGTGGCGCTGGCTGCCGATGCTGGTATCGACGGTTTGTTCTTCACCGGCTCCAGCCGCACCGGCAACCTGTTGCACCAGCAATTTGCCGGGCGCCCGGAAAAGATTCTGGCGCTGGAAATGGGTGGCAACAATCCGTTGGTGGTCGATCAGGTCAAGGATCTCGACGCGGCCGTCTATACCATCATTCAGTCGGCGTTCATTTCTGCCGGCCAACGCTGCACCTGCGCGCGTCGCTTGCTGGTTCCCGAGGGCGCCTGGGGTGACAGCCTGCTGGCGCGGCTGGTCGAGGTCTGCCGCAGCATCACGGTTGGCGCCTATGACCTGCAACCCGCGCCGTTCATGGGCTCGGTGATTTCCCTGGCGGCGGCCCAGGCCCTGCTTGATGCTCAGCAAGCGCTGATCGGCAAGGGTGCGCTGGCGCTGCTGCCGATGACTCAGCCGCAAGCAGGTGCAGCGCTGCTGACGCCTGGCATCATCGATGTCACAGGCGTTGCAGAGCGCCCTGATGAAGAGTTCTTCGGGCCGTTGCTGCAGGTCATTCGCTACGCCGACTTCGACAGCGCGATCGACCAGGCCAACGCCACCCAATACGGCCTGGCCGCCGGTTTGTTGTCTGACTCGCATGCGCGCTACCAGCACTTCTGGCTGCGTAGCCGCGCCGGTATCGTCAACTGGAACAAACAGCTCACCGGGGCCGCCAGCAGTGCGCCATTCGGTGGCGTCGGCGCCAGCGGCAACCACCGCGCCAGCGCTTACTACGCGGCCGACTACTGCGCTTACCCCGTGGCATCGCTGGAGACCGCCAGCCTCGCCTTGCCGGCGACATTGACGCCGGGCGTCACCCTATAACAAATGGTCTCGGAGCCTTGCCGATGAAATCCTATGAAGTGAATTTTGATGGCCTGGTAGGGCCGACCCACAATTACGGCGGCCTGTCGTACGGCAACGTGGCCTCGCAGAGCAACAGCCAGCAGTGCTCCAACCCGCGCGAAGCGGCGCGTCAGGGCCTGGCCAAGATGAAGGCGCTGAGCGACATGGGCTTCAAGCAGGGCGTACTCGCCCCGCAGGAGCGCCCGGACGTTGCTGCCCTGCGCCGGCTCGGCTTCAGCGGCAGTGACGCCGAGGTGATCCGTCGCGCCGCCCAGGAGGCCATGCCCTTGCTGGTTGCCAGTTGCTCGGCTTCGAGCATGTGGGTGGCCAACGCGGCAACGGTCAGCCCGAGCGCCGACACTGCCGATGGCCGCGTGCATTTCACTGCCGCCAACCTCAACTGCAAGTATCACCGCAGCATCGAGCATCCGACCACCAGCCGCGTGCTGGCGGCGATGTTCGCCGATGAGCAGGTATTCGCCCACCACCAGGCGCTGCCGGCGGTGGCCCAGTTTGGTGACGAAGGCGCGGCCAACCACACGCGCTTCTGTCGCAGCTATGGCGAGCCCGGCGTAGAGTTTTTTGTCTACGGCCGCAGTGCCTTCGACAGCCGCTACCCGGCGCCGCAGAAGTACCCGGCACGCCAGACCCTGGAAGCTTCGCAGGCCGTCGCTCGCTTGCACGGCCTCAGTGCTGATGGGGTGGTCTACGCTCAACAGAATCCAGCGGTGATCGACCAGGGCGTGTTCCATAACGACGTTATTTCGGTAGGTAACGGCGAGGTGCTGTTCTACCACGAGGATGCCTTCCTCGAGACTGATGCGGTGCTTGCCCAGCTGCAGGCTAAACTGGCCGGCAAGGGTGGCAAGTTCCAGGGCATCTGCGTGCCACGGGCGGCTGTGGCAGTGGAGGACGCGGTGCGTTCCTACCTGTTCAACAGCCAACTGCTGTCACGCGAAGACGGCTCGATGCTGCTGGTGGTGCCGGAAGAGTGCCGCAACAACCCGCGCGTTTGGGACTACCTGAGCCAGTTGACCAGCCAGGGTGGCCCGGTCAAGGAGGTCAAGGTGTTCGATCTCAAGCAGAGCATGCAGAACGGCGGCGGCCCGGCGTGCCTGCGACTGCGCGTGGCCTTGAAAGAATCCGAGCTGGCGGCGGTCAATCCAGGGGTTATCATGTCGGCGCCGCTGTACGACAGCCTGATCCAGTGGGTCGATCGGCACTATCGCGATCGCATGAGCGACAGCGACCTGGCCGACCCGCAACTGCTCACCGAATGCCGTACGGCCCTGGATGACCTGACCCAACTGCTCAAGCTGGGCTCGGTCTATCCGTTCCAACGCCAACCCTGAAGAGAGAATTACGTAATGTCTGACGCCCTGCGCCTGATCCTGGAAGACGATGATGGCACCCAACTGGAAACCTCCTGCACGCGCTTCGCCGTGCTCTGGCAGGGCAAGGAAGTCTGGATTCAGCAGGACGGTCGCGGCCAGCTGCTGATCGGTGTGGATGTCGCTGAAGGCGATGCCGAGTTCGCCAACCTGCTGCTGCGCCCGATGGCCACTAACCTGGTCAGCCTGCAGCTGGAGATGGAGCCGGCTGAGCTGGGCGACGACGATGAGGATGGCCACGTGCACGGCCCGGATTGCGGTCACCACCACTAAGGATGTGCCTATGCTCGCCCTCGGCAAACTGCTTGACCTGACGCTTGGCGGCCGTGAGCCGGGCGAGAAGACTCAATCGACATCAGCAGGTCTGCGCCTGCGTTGGCTGGGGGAGGGCGCGCTGGAAGTGACGCCGCCGAAGGTGGACGACGGCACCTTGCACCTGCTGCTGTCGGCGGGTATTCACGGTAACGAGACCGCGCCGATCGAGTTGCTCGATCAATTGCTGCAGGGCATCGCCAGGGGCGAGATCGTGCCGCAGGCGCGGGTCCTGTTCCTGTTTGGCAGTCCAATGGCGATGCGTGCAGGCCAGCGTTACCTTGAGCAGGACCTGAACCGCTTGTTCAACGGTCGGCACGAATCGTCGAGCGGCTTCGAAGCGCTGCGTGCTGCCGAGTTGGAGCAGTACGCCCGCACGTTCTTCAGCGTGGCTGGGCGCAATCGCCTGCACTACGACCTGCACACCGCGATCCGCGGCTCGAAGATCGAGCAGTTTGCCCTGTACCCGTACAAGGACGGCCGCCAGCATTCGCGCCGCGAGTTGGCGCGCCTGAGCCAGGCCGGGATGCAGGCGGTGTTGCTGCAGAGCAAGACCTCGATCACCTTCAGTGCCTTCACCTACGAACAGCTCGAAGCCGAGGCGTTTACCCTGGAACTGGGCAAGGCGCGCCCGTTCGGGCAGAACGAAGAGGTCAACCTTGACCGTTTGCACAAGCGCCTGGTGCAGATCATCGAAGGCAAGGAGCCGGCGGTCGACGACAGTTTCGACGGCCTGCAACTGTTCAGCGTGGCCCGCGAAATCATCAAGCACAGCGACCACTTCCACCTGCACCTGCCGGATGACATCGAAAATTTCTCCGAACTGAGCAAGGGCTACCTGCTGGCCGAAGATCTGGCTGAAACTCGCTGGATCGTCGAGGAGGAGGGCGCGCGGATCATTTTCCCCAACCCCAAGGTGCGCAACGGCCTGCGTGCGGGCATTCTGATCGTGCCCGATTCGGGCCAGCGCCTGAGCTGATCCGTACCATTTGTCGCTGGCTGCGCGCTGCGCGGCCAGCCTCGAGCGGCGCATCCTGGCTGATTTTCCCTGCCCCAGCGGTAATTGGCTTGCCAGCGGCCAAACCCTCGCCTTAGCATCCCCTTCAAGTTTTTAGCCGTGCTGACCTGAAATTGCCCGCAAACGACCTTTCAGGGCGCATAAACACACTGCATCCAGCTTGCAGGACCGATATAATGCGGCCCTTTGCCGTCGTTTCGACGTGTTTGCCTTAACGGCCGCCGTTTCCGTGGAAGAACCTATGAAAAGCGCAGAAATCCGTGAAGCCTTCCTTCGCTTCTTCGAGGAGCAGGGCCACACCCGTGTTGCCTCCAGCTCCCTGATCCCGGGCAACGACCCGACCCTGCTGTTCACCAATGCCGGCATGAACCAGTTCAAGGACTGCTTCCTCGGCCAGGAAAAGCGCGCCTACACCCGCGCCGCCAGCAGCCAGAAGTGCGTCCGCGCCGGCGGCAAGCACAACGACCTGGAAAACGTCGGTTACACCGCGCGTCACCACACCTTCTTCGAAATGCTGGGCAACTTCAGCTTCGGCGACTACTTCAAGCGTGACGCGATCACCTATGCCTGGACCTTCCTGACTTCGCCGCAGTGGCTGAACCTGCCCCAGGAAAAACTCTGGGTCACGGTCTACGCCAGCGATGACGAAGCCTACGACATCTGGACCAAGGAAATCGGCGTGCCGGCCGAGCGCATGGTGCGCATTGGCGACAACAAAGGCGCGCCTTACGCTTCGGACAACTTCTGGACCATGGGCGACACCGGCCCATGCGGCCCGTGCACCGAGATCTTCTTTGACCACGGCGCCGATATCTGGGGTGGCCCACCCGGCTCGCCAGAAGAAGACGGCGACCGCTACATCGAGATCTGGAACAACGTCTTCATGCAGTTCAACCGCACCGCCGATGGCGTCCTGCACCCGCTGCCAGCGCCGTCGGTGGATACCGGCATGGGCCTGGAACGGATCAGTGCGGTGATGCAGCATGTGCACTCGAACTACGAGATCGACCTGTTCCAGAACCTGCTGGTAGCCGCAGCCCAGGCTATCGGTTGCAGCAACGACGGCCAGCCTTCGCTGAAAGTCGTCGCCGACCATATTCGTTCGTGCGGCTTCCTCATCGCCGATGGCGTGCTGCCGTCCAACGAAGGCCGCGGCTACGTGCTGCGCCGGATCATTCGCCGCGCTTGCCGTCACGGCAACAAGCTCGGTGCCAAGGGCAGCTTCTTCTACCAGATCGTCGCTGCCCTTGTCGCCGAGATGGGCCAGGCCTTCCCTGAGCTGAGCAGCCAGCAGGCGCACATCGAGCGCGTCCTCAAGAGCGAAGAAGAGCAGTTCGCCAAGACCCTCGAGCAGGGCCTGCGCATCCTCGAGCAGGACCTGGCTCAGCTGCAGGGCACTACCGTCCCGGGTGACGTGGTGTTCAAGCTGTATGACACCTATGGCTTCCCGATGGACCTGACCGCCGACATCGCCCGTGAGCGCGAGCTGACCATCGACGAAGCCGGTTTCGAGCGCGAGATGGAAGCCCAGCGCGAGCGCGCCCGCTCCGCCAGCGCCTTCGGCATGGACTACAACAGCCTGGTCAAGGTCGATGTTGCCACCGAGTTCCTCGGCTACCAGGCAACCACGGCCCAGGCCAAGGTCGTCGCGCTATACAAGGACGGCCAAGCCGTCGAGCAGCTGCATGAAGGCGACGAAGGCGTGGTGGTGCTTGATCGCACGCCGTTCTACGCCGAGTCCGGCGGCCAGATTGGCGATGCCGGCTACCTGCAGGCCGCCGACGTGCGCTTTGATGTGCGTGATACCACCAAGACTGCCGGTGCTTTCCTGCACCACGGTGTAGTCGCCACTGGCGCGCTGCGCGTAGGCGCCGAAGTTGAAGCGCAGGTGGATGCCGAAGTGCAGCACGCTACCTCGCTCAACCACTCCGCGACTCACCTGCTGCACGCGGCGCTGCGCCAGGTGCTCGGCGATCACGTCCAGCAGAAAGGCTCGCTGGTCGACAGCCAGCGCCTGCGCTTTGACTTCAGCCACTTCGAGGCGGTCAAGCCAGAGCAGCTCAAGGCGCTGGAAGACATCGTCAACCGCGAAGTGCGCAAGAACTCCGAGGTGCAAACCGAAGAGACCGACATCGAAACCGCCAAGCGCAAAGGTGCAATGGCGTTGTTCGGCGAAAAATACGGCGACAGCGTGCGCGTATTGAGCATGGGCGGTGATTTTTCGGTGGAGCTGTGCGGTGGTATCCATGCCAAGCGCACCGGCGACATCAGCCTGTTCAAGATCATCAGCGAAGGCGGCGTGGCTTCTGGCGTGCGCCGTATCGAAGCGATCACCGGGGCTGCGGCACTGGCTTACCTGAACGCTGCTGAAGAGCAGGTCAAGGAAGCTGCGCAATTGGTCAAGGGTAACCGTGACAACCTGATCGACAAGCTGGCGGCGGTGCTCGAGCGCAACCGTCAGCTGGAAAAACAGCTTGAACAGCTGCAGGCCAAGGCCGCCAGCGCTGCCGGAGATGATCTCTCTAACGCAGCCGTTGAGGTCAAAGGCGCCAAGGTTCTCGCCGCTCGCCTTGACGGGCAGGATGGCAAGGCTCTGCTGGCGCTGGTCGATCAACTGAAGAACAAGCTCGGCCACGCAGTGATCCTGCTGGGCAGTGAGCATGAGGGCAAGGTCGTGCTGGTGGCTGGCGTGACCAAAGACCTCTCCGGCCAACTCAAGGCCGGCGATCTGATGAAGCAGGCCGCTGCGGCGGTTGGCGGTAAAGGCGGTGGTCGTCCGGACATGGCCCAGGGTGGCGGCGTCGACGTCGCTGCACTGGACAGTGCCCTGGCCCTGGCTGTGCCGTTCGCCGAACAGCGGCTTTGAGATGAAACGGCCCGCTAGTGATAGCGGGCCGTTTCAGGTTGGATTGTTTATTGGGTGCCCATCACGGGCAGAGGCAGCTTTGAAATGGCGTTGATCGTACAGAAATTTGGCGGCACCTCTGTCGGATCCATCGAGCGGATCGAGCAGGTTGCCGACAAGGTCAAGAAATTCCGCGAGGCAGGCGATGACCTGGTCGTGGTCCTGTCGGCCATGAGCGGGGAGACCAACCGCTTGCTGGACCTGGCCAAGCAGATTAGCGACAAGCCGGTTCCGCGTGAGCTGGACGTGATCGTGTCGACTGGCGAGCAGGTGACCATTGCCCTGCTGGCCATGGCCTTGATCAAGCGTGGCGTGCCGGCGGTGTCCTACACCGGCAATCAGGTGCGCATTCTCACCGACAGCGCGCACAACAAGGCGCGCATCCTGCAGATCGACGACCAGAAGATTCGTGCCGACCTCAAGGCTGGCCGTGTGGTTGTCGTGGCGGGCTTCCAGGGCGTCGACGAGAACGGCAGCATCACCACCCTCGGTCGTGGCGGTTCGGACACCACTGGTGTGGCCCTGGCGGCCGCGCTGAAGGCTGACGAGTGCCAGATCTACACCGACGTCGATGGTGTCTACACCACCGACCCGCGGGTGGTACCGCAGGCGCGCCGTCTGGAGAAGATCACCTTCGAAGAGATGCTGGAAATGGCCAGCCTCGGTTCCAAGGTGCTGCAGATCCGCTCTGTCGAATTCGCCGGCAAGTACAACGTTCCGTTGCGCGTGCTGCACAGTTTCAAGGAGGGTCCAGGTACCCTCATTACCATTGATGAAGAGGAATCCATGGAACAGCCGATCATTTCCGGTATCGCCTTCAACCGTGATGAAGCCAAGCTGACCATTCGTGGCGTGCCGGATACCCCAGGCGTTGCCTTCAAGATCCTCGGCCCGATCAGCGCTTCGAACATCGAAGTCGACATGATCGTGCAGAACGTTGCCCACGATAACACCACCGATTTTACCTTCACCGTGCACCGCAACGAGTACGAAGCGGCGCACAAGGTGTTGGAAAACACTGCGCGCGAGATCGGCGCCCGTGAAGTGATCGGCGATACCAAGATTGCCAAGGTATCGATCGTCGGCGTCGGCATGCGCTCGCACGCCGGCGTTGCCAGCCGTATGTTCGAAGCGCTGGCCAAGGAGACCATCAACATCCAGATGATCTCCACGTCCGAGATCAAGGTTTCGGTGGTCATCGAAGAGAAGTACCTCGAGCTGGCCGTGCGCGCCCTGCACACCGCCTTCGAGCTGGATGCGCCTGCCCGCCAAGGCGAGTAACGCGTAGTCAGGAGGAGGGCGCGGCTTGCCGCGCCCTTCGCGTTTCCGGCCGCCGGATGGGCCCTGTCCTGTCCTCTCTGGCGGCCACACACGCTGACTGTGCGTCCCGCAGCCAGCGCGCTACCTCAGACTGTTGTCCCTGATTGAACTGCGTAAGGAGAAAGCTATGTTGATTCTGACTCGTCGGTGCGCCGAGAGCCTGATCATTGGTGACGGTGAGATCACCGTTACGGTCCTGGGTGTCAAAGGCAACCAGGTACGAATTGGCGTTAGCGCGCCCAAGGAAGTCGCGGTTCACCGCGAAGAAATCTACCTGCGAATCAAGAAAGAGAAGGACGAAGAACCAACCCTTTAATTTTTATCAGATTTTTTTTAAAAAAGGGTTTGCAAACGGGGAGGGCTCTGGTTATAGTACGCCCCGTGTTGCGGTGAGGTGGCCGAGTGGCCGAAGGCGCTCCCCTGCTAAGGGAGTATACCTCATAAGGGTATCGGGGGTTCGAATCCCCCCTTCACCGCCATTATTCGCTTAGGGCGCTTCAACTGGCCAAGATTACTAAGTCGTTGAAATTAAACGAAAAAGTACTTGGCAAATCGGTAAAGCGATCTATAATGCGCGGCAAGACATGGACTCATAGCTCAGCTGGATAGAGTACTCGGCTACGAACCGAGCGGTCGCAGGTTCGAATCCTGCTGAGTCCACCATACAACATGAAGGTTTTGCTCGCAGAGCCGGATTGTTTAACCAGTGGTAATCTGGTCTAAAACTACCAACTTGGACTCATAGCTCAGCTGGATAGAGTACTCGGCTACGAACCGAGCGGTCGCAGGTTCGAATCCTGCTGAGTCCA
>NZ_JANUEL010000009.1:0-163297 GCF_024809895.1 Pseudomonas sp. BIGb0278 | reverse complement strand
ACCTTTGTCCACAGCGGCTTTGTGCCCCTATAAACACCGGTTTTTTTTTTGCCCCCGGGGGCCGGGTGGCGCCCCTTTGGGGGGGTTGCCCGCCGTGGGGCGGCCCCGCGGCCCCAGTAGCGCAGAGACCAGCCTCAACCTCAGAGTACCGCCTTCGGATACGAGCCCAGCACTTTCAGCGCAACGGCTTCCTGGCTGATCTGCTCCAGCACAGCCTTGATCAACGGATCACGGTGGTGCCCGACAAAATCAATAAAGAACACATAGGTCCACTTGCCACTGCGCGACGGCCGGGTTTCGATCCGGGTCAGGTCGATGCCATTGTCGTGGAACGGCACCAGCAGCTCGTGCAGCGCGCCCGGCTTGTTGCTCATCGACACAATGATCGAAGTCTTGTCGTCGCCGGTCGGCGGCACTTCCTGGCTGCCGATCATGAGGAAGCGCGTGGAGTTGTCCGGGCGGTCTTCGATTTTCTCGGCAATACGCGTCAGGCTATACAGGTTGGCTGCCATATCGCCGGCAATCGCCGCCGAGTTCCATTCACCCTTGACCCGCTTGGCCGCTTCGGCGTTGCTCGACACCGCCACCCGCTCAACATTCGGGTAATGCGCATCGAGCCACTTGCGGCACTGGGCCAACGACTGGGCGTGGGAACAGATGCGGGTGATACTGTCGGTTTTGGTGCTCTCGCCCACCAGCAGGTGATGGTGAATGCGCAGCTCGACTTCGCCGCAGATAACCATGTCGTGCTCAAGGAAACTGTCGAGGGTGTGGCTGACCGCACCTTCGGTGGAGTTTTCCACCGGCACCACACCAAAGTTGACCGCACCGGCGGCCACTTCACGGAACACTTCGTCGATCGCCGCCATTGGCCGGCTGATCACCGCGTGGCCGAAGTGCTTCATCGCCGCAGCCTGGGTGAAGGTACCTTCAGGGCCGAGGTAGGCGACCTTCAGCGGCTGCTCCAGGGCCAGGCACGAAGACATGATTTCGCGGAACAAACGCGCCATCTCTTCGTTGCCCAGTGGGCCGCCGTTGCGCTCCATGACGCGCTTGAGCACGGCAGCTTCCCGCTCGGGACGGTAGAACACCGGCGTCTCGCCTTCGGCCAGGTTGGCCATCTTGACCCGAGCCACTTCCTGGGCGCAGCGGGCGCGCTCGCTGATCAGCTCGAGGATCTTCTCGTCGAGGCTGTCGATGCGTACACGCAGGGCTTTGAGTTCGTGCTCGACCATCAGGCGTGCTCCTTCTCGAATTCAGCCATGTAGCTGACCAGAGCTTCAACGGCGTCCTGACCCAGGGCGTTGTAGATCGATGCGCGCATGCCGCCCACCGAGCGATGGCCCTTGAGGTTGAGCAGGCCGCGGGCGTCAGCACCGGCGAGGAAGGCTTTGTCCAGGCGCTCGTCGGCCAGGCGGAACGGCACGTTCATCCACGAACGGGCGTTGACGCTGATCGGGTTGCTGTAGAAATCGCTGGAGTCGATGAAGCCGTACAGGCGATCTTTTTTCGCCCGGTTGCGCGCTTCCATGGCTTCGACACCGCCCTGCTCCTTGAGCCACTCGAAGACCAGCCCCGAGAGGTACCAGGAATAGGTTGCCGGCGTGTTGTACATCGAGCCGTTATCGGCCGAAACCTTGTAGTCGAGCATGGTCGGGCAGCTGCTGCGGGCGCGACCGAGCAGGTCTTCACGCACGATCACCACAACCAGGCCGCTTGGGCCGATGTTCTTCTGCGCGCCGGCGTAAATCAAGCCGAACTGGGACACGTCGGTCGGGCGCGAGAGGATGTCCGAAGACATGTCGACCACCAACGGTACGTCACCGGTCTGCGGCACCCAGTCGAACTGCAGGCCGCCGATGGTTTCGTTGGACGCGTAGTGGACGTAAGCGGCGTCCTTGCTCAGGGTCCAGTCGTTCTGGCCGGGGATAGCGAGGTAATCGTAGGGCTTGGCGCTGGCAGCAATGTTGACGTTGCCAAAGCGACGCGCTTCTTCGATGGCCTTTTTCGACCAGATGCCGGTCTCGATGTAGTCCGCGGTGCCGTTTTCCGGCAGCAGGTTCAGCGGGATCTCGGCAAATTGCTGGCTGGCGCCACCTTGCAGAAACAACACTTTGTAATTGGAGGGGACGGACAGCAGGTCACGCAGGTCCTGCTCGGCCTTTTCGGCAATGGCCACGTAGTCATCGCTGCGATGGCTCATTTCCATCACCGACAGACCTTTGCCATTCCAGTCCAGCATTTCCGCCTGGGCGCGCTGCAGGACTGCTTCAGGAAGCGCAGCAGGGCCTGCGCAGAAGTTAAAGGCTCGTTTGCTCACATCCACTCTCGCTCTGCTCTGGTCAGTAAGCGGGGCGACCATGGCCGCCCCGCTCGGGTTGTTGCGCTGTTTATTCCTGCGGCGCCTCTTCGGCGGCGCCGGCGTCATCATCTGCCGCCTCTACCGCATCGAGTTCGACGCCCTCTGCGCCCTCCTCGCCTTCGAGCAACTCCTCGAGGTCTTCGGATGGCTCCTGGATCCGCTCAAGGCCCACCAGGGTCTCGTCGCTGGCCAGTTTGATCAGGGTCACGCCCTGGGTGTTACGACCCAGGCTGGAGACTTCGCCAACGCGGGTGCGCACCAGCGTGCCCTGGTCGGAGATGAGCATGATCTCTTCACCTTCCTGCACCTGGATCGCGCCGATCAGCAGGCCGTTACGGCCCTTGGTGCCCATGGCGATCACGCCCTGACCACCACGACCGCGCCGTGGGAACTTGGACAGCGGGGTACGCTTGCCGAAGCCACGCTCGGAGGCGGTGAGGATCTGCGCACCGGACTCGGGGATCAGCATCGAGATGATGCGCTGGCCTTTACCCAGCTTCATGCCGCGCACACCGCGAGCGGTACGGCCCATTTCACGCACGACGCTTTCAGCGAAGCGGATGACCTTGCCGGCGTCGGAGAACATCATGACTTCCTTGGCGCCATCGGTGATGGCGGCGGCAATCAGGGTGTCGCCTTCTTTCAGCTTCAGCGCAATCAGGCCGCTGGTACGTGGACGCGCAAACTGCGCCAACGGGGTCTTCTTGACGGTACCGGACGCCGTCGCCATGAAGATGTAGGCACCGGTAGGCTCTGCAGCCCACTCGGCAGTATCGCCGTCTTCTTCGTCGACTTCTTCGGCTTCGACCAGCTCACCCTCGAGCACGGTGTCGTCGCCGTCCTCCAGCTCTTCATCGACATCGGCGCTCTGCTGCAGGGCTTCGAGGTCGATCTGCAGCATGGCGGTAATGCGTTCGCCGTCTTCCAGCGGCAGCAGGTTGACCAGCGGACGGCCACGGGCAGCGCGCGAGGCTTCCGGGATGTCGTAGGTTTTCAGCCAGTAGACCTTGCCCTTGCTGGAGAACAGCAACAGCGTGGCGTGGCTGTTGGCAACCAGCAGGTGTTCGATGTAGTCCTCGTCCTTGACGCCGGACGCCGACTTGCCTTTGCCGCCACGGCGCTGGGCCTGGTACGCGGTCAACGGCTGGGTCTTGGCGTAGCCGCCGTGGGAGATGGTCACCACACGCTCTTCTTCCGGGATCATGTCGCCGTAGCTGAGGTCGTGACGGGCATCAAGGATCTCGGTGCGGCGCACGTCGCCGTATTCGGCACGGATCGCTTCGAGTTCTTCGCGGATCACTTCCATCAGCCGCTCGGCGCTGCTGAGGATGCGGATCAGCTCGCCGATCTGCTCGAGAATCTCCTGGTACTCGGCCAGCAGCTTTTCGTGCTCGAGGCCGGTCAGGCGGTGCAGACGCAGGTCAAGAATGGCCTGGGCCTGCTCTGGCGACAGGAAGTACTTGCCATCGCGCATGCCGTACTGGGCATCGAGGTTTTCCGGGCGGCACGAGTCGGCGCCGGCGCGCTCGACCATGACCTGCACCGCGCTCGATTCCCACGGCATCGCAACCAGGGCTTCCTTGGCTTCGGACGGGGTCGGCGAAGCCTTGATCAGGGCGATGACCGGGTCGATGTTGGACAGTGCGACAGCCTGGCCTTCAAGGATGTGGCCACGTTCACGGGCCTTGCGCAGCTCGAATACGGTACGACGGGTCACCACTTCACGGCGGTGACGGACGAACGCTTCGAGCAGGTCCTTGAGGTTGAGCAGGCGCGGACGACCGTCGATCAAGGCGACGATGTTGATGCCGAACACGCTCTGCAGCTGAGTCTGCTGGTAGAGGTTGTTGAGCACGACCTCAGGTACCTCGCCGCGACGCAGCTCGATGACCACGCGCATACCGTCCTTGTCGGACTCGTCGCGCAGCTCGGTGATGCCTTCGAGCTTCTTCTCTTTGACCAGCTCGGCGATCTTCTCGATCAGGCGAGCCTTGTTCAGCTGGTACGGCAGCTCGGTGATGACGATCTGCTGACGGCCACCGACCTTGTCGATGTCTTCGATCTCGGAGCGGGCGCGCATATAGATGCGGCCACGACCGGTGCGATAGGCCTCGATGATGCCGGAGCGGCCGTTGATCAGGCCGGCAGTCGGGAAGTCCGGACCAGGGATGAACTGCATCAGCTCATCGATGGTGACTTCAGGATTGTCGATCAGCGCCAGGCAGCCGTCGATCACTTCGCCGAGGTTGTGCGGCGGGATGTTGGTCGCCATGCCCACGGCGATACCGCTGGAGCCGTTGACCAGCAGGTTGGGGATGCGCGTTGGCATTACCGCCGGGATCAGCTCGGTGCCGTCGTAGTTGGGTACCCAGTCGACGGTTTCTTTGTGCAGGTCAGCCAGCAGCTCGTGTGCCAGCTTGGACATGCGCACTTCGGTGTATCGCATTGCCGCAGCGTTGTCGCCGTCGACCGAACCGAAGTTGCCCTGGCCGTCGACCAGCAGGTAGCGCAGCGAGAATGGCTGGGCCATACGCACGATGGTGTCGTAGACCGCAGTGTCGCCGTGCGGGTGGTACTTACCGATAACGTCACCGACCACACGGGCGGACTTCTTGTACGGTTTGTTCCAGTCGTTGCCCAACTCGCTCATCGCAAACAGAACGCGGCGATGCACGGGCTTCAAGCCGTCACGCGCATCGGGCAGTGCACGCCCGACAATCACGCTCATCGCGTAGTCGAGGTAAGACTGTCTCAGTTCGTCTTCGATATTGACCGGGAGGATTTCTTTGGCCAGTTCGCCCATGAGAAGCCTGATTCCTTTTTCTGGTGAAACCTCGTCCAAGTCCCCAGAGGACGAACGAAGCTCGTCGCCGCAGCGCACAGTGGTGCGACGACTTACGACAAATCAATAGGTTGTGCCTTGGATCTGCGCAATGAAGACCGCATAAACGGGCGGCCTTGGAAACTGCCGGATGGTACCACAAAAATGCATCAGGCTTAAGCCTCAAGCTGCAACAAGAAGCGGCGCTGCCAAGCAATGGCCGCTTTGCCCCGACAGCTGCGCCCTGCGCGGCGCGGTGGCGCTCAATGCAGGCGCTTGCGGCACATTAGCTGGGCGATCTTGGCGGTGTCTGGGCGCTCTACCACGCCTTTTTCGGTCACGATCACGTCAACCAGGTCAGCCGGAGTCACGTCGAACACTGAATTGAACACCTCGACCTGTGCGGCAACCCGATTGCCGGCAACATCCAGCAGCTCGTCTGCTTCGCGCTCTTCCAGCGGGATATCGTCACCGGTTGCCAGGTTCAGGTCGATGCTGGTGCTTGGCGCCACCACCATGAAGCGCACGCCATGGTGCATGGCCGCTACCGCCAGTTGGTAAGTGCCGATCTTGGCCGCGACATCGCCGTTGGCCGCGATGCAGTCAGCACCCACCACGACCCAGGTGATGCCCTTGACCTTCATCAGATGCGCCATCGCCGAGTCAGCGCAGAGGGTGACCGGCACGCCTTCCTGCGCCAGCTCCCAGGCGGTCAGGCGCGAGCCTTGCAGCCAGGGCCGGGTCTCGCCGACGTAAATCCGCTCGACCATGCCCTCAAGGTAAGCTGCACGCAGCACGCCCAGCGCGGTACCGAAGCCCCCGCTGCCCAGCGCACCGGCATTGCCGTGGGTCAGCATGGTCTGCTCGTTGCCTTGCTGGCGGCGGATCAACTCGATGCCGTACTGGGCCATGGTCAGGTTGGCTTCGCGGTCGCTGTCGTGGATGGCGATGGCCTCGGCCTCCATGGCCGCCAGCAGGTTTTCATTGGGGCGCAGGCGCTGCAAGCGATCACGCATGCGGTTGAGCGCCGAGAACAGGTTGGCCGCGGTGGGCCGCGCTTCGGCCAGATCCAGAAAGTCTTCTTCGATCGACTCTTCCCAGTCGCCCTTCTCGGCAAGCCGGGCACGCAGCGCCAGGACCAACCCATAAGCGGCGCTGATGCCGATGGCCGGCGCACCGCGCACCGCCATCGAGCGGATCGCGCTCACTACCTGAGACACGTCGGTACAGGCCAGCCAGCGCTCTTGCGCCGGCAGCAGGCGCTGGTCGAGCAGATGCAGGGTGCCGTCACGCCACTGAATGCCGGTCACCTTCTCTGCCGCCAAAAGTCGCTCGCGCATCGCCTCTCCCCGTGCTTTGCTGATCAAAAGCCGGCGATTATAGCGAGCCTCAGCCGCGGGCGCTCGGGTATACTGCGCGATCCGCCCAAACCCTTCAGGTAGCTGCCGCATGCCGACCTCCGTAGCCCCCCTCGACCTGCTCCTGGTGCCGACCTGGCTGGTGCCTGTGGAGCCAGCCGGAGTGGTACTCGAAGGGCACGCGCTGGGCCTGCGCGACGGTTTGATCGCCTGGCTCGGCCCGCGCGAGCGCGCGCCGGCGGCGCTGCAGGTGCGCGAGTTGCCCGACTGCCTGCTGTGCCCAGGCCTGATCAACGCCCACGGCCACGCCGCCATGAGCCTGTTCCGCGGCCTGGCCGACGACTTGCCGCTAATGACCTGGCTGCGTGAGCACATCTGGCCGGCCGAGGGCCGCTGGGTCGATCCGGGCTTTGTCCGCGACGGTACCGACCTGGCCATCGCCGAACAGCTCAAGGGCGGCATAACCTGCTTTGCCGACATGTACTTCTATCCGCGCGAAGCCTGCGAGCAAGTCGAGCAGAGCGGCATTCGCGCCCAGGTGGCGGTGCCGCTGCTGGACTTCCCGATACCCGGTGCAGCGACTGCGGACGACGCCCTGCATCAGGCCATCGAGCTGTTCGGCGAGTTGCGCCACCACCCGCGCATCACCATAGCCCTCGGCCCCCACGCGCCGTATACGGTCGGTGACGAGACGCTGGAGAAGATCCGCGTGATTGCCGATCAGCTCGATGCGCCGCTGCACATGCACATCCACGAGACCGCCAGCGAAGTCGAGCAGGCCGTTGCCGAGCACGGCGAACGGCCGTTGGCTCGGCTGGCGCGGCTTGGTCTGCTGGGGCCGAGCCTGCAGGCGGTGCACATGACCCAGATCAGCGACGACGACCTGGCCCTGCTGGTAGAAAGCAACACCAGCGTGATCCACTGCCCGGAATCCAACCTGAAACTGGCCAGCGGCTTCTGCCCGGTTGAGCGTTTGTGGCAGGCCGGGGTCAATGTCGCTATAGGCACCGATGGCGCGGCCAGCAACAACGACCTCGACTTGCTCGGCGAAACCCGCACCGCCGCCCTGCTGGCGAAAGCGGTGGCCGGCTCGGCGTCGGCACTGGACGCCCATCGGGCCTTGCGCATGGCGACCCTTAATGGCGCCCGCGCCCTGGGTCTGGACACACAGATCGGCTCGCTGGAACTGGGCAAGGCCGCCGACCTGGTGGCGTTCGACTTGTCTGGCCTGGCCCAGCAGCCGGTGCACGACCCTGTGTCACAATTGATCTATGCCACCAGCCGCGACTGCGCGCTGCATGTCTGGGTTGTCGGCGAGCAGCTGCTCGAAGAGCGCCGCCTGACCCGTATGGACGAGGCGGCGCTGACCGCCATGGCCCGCGCCTGGGGCGCGCGCATCGCAGGCAAGGAATGACCACGCGCCAGCTGCGGCTGGCGCTTAGTGACACCTTTTATTCAAGTTTCAGAGGATCTGTTCAATGAGCAACGTCGACCACGCCGAAATCGCCAAGTTCGAGGCCCTCGCCCACCGTTGGTGGGACCGCGAAAGCGAGTTCAAGCCCCTGCATGACATCAACCCGCTGCGGGTCAACTGGATTGACGAGCGCGTCAGTCTGGCCGGCAAGAAAGTCCTCGATGTCGGCTGCGGCGGTGGCATCCTCAGCGAAGCGATGGCGCAACGCGGTGCCACCGTGACCGGCATCGACATGGGCGAAGCGCCGCTGGCGGTAGCCCGCTTGCACCAGCTCGAGTCGGGCGTCGAGGTCGAGTACCGGCAGATCACCGCTGAGGCCCTGGCCGAAGAAATGCCCGAGCAGTTCGACGTGGTCACCTGCCTTGAGATGCTCGAGCACGTGCCTGACCCATCGTCGGTGATCCGCGCCTGCTACCGCATGGTCAAGCCGGGTGGCCAGGTGTTCTTCTCGACCATCAACCGCAACCCCAAGGCCTACCTGCTGGCGATCATCGGCGCCGAGTACATCCTCAAGATGCTGCCGCGCGGCACTCATGACTTCAAGAAATTCATCCGCCCGTCCGAGCTGGGCGCCTGGAGCCGGGTTGCCGGTCTTGAAGTCAAAGACATCATCGGCCTGACCTACAACCCGCTGACCAAGCACTACAAGCTGAGCAGCGACGTCGACGTCAACTACATGATCCAGACCCTGCGCGAGGTGTGAGCATGCGTTTGCGAGCAGTACTTTTCGACATGGACGGCACGCTGCTGGACACCGCGCCTGACTTCATCGCCATCTGCCAGGCGATGCTCGCCGAGCGCGGCATGGCGCCGATCGCCGACAAGCTGATCCGCGACGAGATCTCCGGCGGCGCGCGGGCGATGGTTGCCGCGACCTTTGCCATGAACCCGGAAGACGAAGGCTTCGAGGCATTGCGCCTGGAGTTTCTCGAGCGCTACCAGCGTGACTGTGCAGTGCACAGCAAGCTGTTCGAGGGTATGCCCGAGCTGCTCGACGATATCGAAAAAGGCGGCCTGATCTGGGGCGTGGTGACCAACAAGCCAGTGCGCTTCGCCGAGCCGATCATGCAGCGCCTGGGCCTGGCCGAGCGCTCTGCGCTGTTGATCTGCCCGGATCATGTCAAGAACAGCAAGCCTGACCCCGAGCCACTGATTCTGGCCTGCAAGACCCTGGATCTGGACCCGGCCAGCGTGCTGTTCGTCGGTGACGACCTGCGTGATATCGAGTCTGGGCGCGACGCCGGGACCCGTACCGCAGCGGTGCGCTATGGCTATATTCATCCGCAGGACAACCCCAACAACTGGGGTGCAGACGTGGTGGTGGACCACCCGTTGGAGCTGCGCAAGGTGCTCGACAGCGCGCTGTGCGGCTGCTGATCAATCGCTGAGGGCGCGCCCGCCGCGCCCTGGCTTGCAAAGGATAGACCTATGTTCGATTACACCGCCCGCCCCGGCCTGCTCGCTGGCCGAGTGATCATGGTGACTGGCGCCGGCCGCGGCATTGGCGCTGCGGCGGCCAAGGCCTACGCCGCGCTGGGCGCGACCGTATTGCTGCTGGGCAAGACCGAAGCCAACCTCAATGAGGTCTATGACGAGATCGAAGCCGCTGGCCACCCGCGACCGGTGGTGATCCCGTTCAACCTGGAAACTGCCTTGGCGCACCAGTATGACGAGCTGGCAGTAATGATCGAGAACGACTTCGGTCGGCTTGACGGGCTGCTCAACAACGCTTCGATCATTGGCCCGCGCACGCCGGTGGAGCAACTCTCGGGCGACAATTTCATGCGCGTGATGCACATCAACGTGAATGCCACGTTCATGCTTACCAGCACCCTGTTGCCGCTGCTGAAGTTGTCCGAGGATGCGTCGGTGGTGTTCACCTCCAGTAGTGTCGGGCGCAAGGGCCGGGCTTACTGGGGTGCCTATGGGGTGTCGAAGTTTGCCACCGAGGGCTTGATGCAGACCCTGGCCGACGAGCTGGAAGGCGTAGCACCGGTGCGCTCCAACAGCATCAACCCGGGCGCGACCCGCACTGCCATGCGTGCGGCGGCGTATCCGAGCGAGAATCCGCAGGACAATCCGTTGCCTGAAGAAATCATGCCGGTTTACGTGTATTTGATGGGGCCGGACAGCAAGGCGGTGAATGGGCAAGCGTTCAACGCCCAGTAACATTGCGGCGGCTGGATTGGGGCTGCTTTGCAGCCCCAGATACCGTGATCAACCGGCTGCCAAGCCCAGCCGCGTACGCCCAGCCTGACGCTGCTCCAGCTGCATGCAGCGCTCGAGGAACAGGTACATGCAGTCGTAGCTCTTGCATACCGCCTTGCGCAACTCGGCGCGCAGCAACGGCGTCGGGCTCTCCCCCACCAGTGTGCAGATGATCTCCAGCGCCTCCCAAGGGTGCGCATCGTCATACTGGGCATGCATCTTCAGCCACTTCATGGCGCGCTTGCGGGTCTCTTCCGGGAAGCCCTCGGCATACGCGCCATCCGCACAGACCACCGCCGACCATTCGCCGGTAGCGCCTTCAATCGCATAGTTGGTGGCCGCCATGGCAATCGCCAGCGACTCGGTCGAGCACACCCGCCAGCACCAGTCATTCAAGCCATTAAGTTCGGCTGGCACGTCCTGCGCCTGCAGATCACCCAAGGTCACACCGTGGGCATGGCACCAGTGCACCCAGTAATCAGCATGGTTGAGTTCGACGCGGATATTGCGCATCAGCCAGCGCCGGGCCATGTCCTCACCAGGGTGGCGGGCAAAGCGGGTCTTGGTCAGATTGTGCGCCATGTACAGGGAAAACTGCTCAACCACTGGCCAGCCACCAATCAGGTACTGGCGAATGGTCGCTTGACGCAGTTGACCATCGCGCAGGCGCTGGTAGAACTCGTGTTCGACTACCCGGCGCTTGCTCTCGCGGCAGTCTTCGATCATATGTTGCGCCCACTGCGGGTAGCTGGCGGGATCCATCAGCGGCCCAATCCGAACGAATGCGTCACTCACTGTCAGCTCCTTGATTCCCTGTGATTTAGCCGTCCACTCTCAGCGAAACGTCCCTGGCGCGCGCTGCAGCAAAGGCCGTGCTGCAATTCGTTGGCGTTGCAGGCTATCGCAGGTAAACACCTGCGGCCGCTCGATCAGGTAGCCCTGGGCGTAGTCCACGCCGATTTCCTGCAGGGCCTGCTCGATCAACGGCGTTTCAACAAATTCGGCAATGGTGCGTTTGCCCATGACGTGGCCGATGTGGTTGATCACCTCAACCATAGCGCGATTAATCGGATCATCCAGCATGTCTTTTACAAAACTTCCGTCGATCTTCAGGTAGTCCACCGGCAAATGCTTCAAATAAGCGAATGACGACATTCCGGCGCAGAAGTCATCCAGCGAGAATTTGCAGCCCAGCCCTTTCAATTCATTGATGAAGCGAATGGCACTGCCCAGGTTGGCAATGGCGCTGGTTTCGGTAATTTCGAAGCAAATCATCCGTGGCGGGATTTCAAACTCGCTGAACAGACGTTGCAAATAATCGAGAAATTTATCGTCGCCGATGCTCGAACCGGACAGGTTGATCGCAACCAGTGCCAACGGCCCCGGGCGCCCCTCGTTCAGGCACTGGCGGATAACCTGGAATACGTTGCGCACTACCCAGCGATCCAGCGCGGTCATCAAGCCGTAGCGCTCGGCCGCGGGGATGAAGCTGTCGGGCAGAATGGTCCGCCCGCTTTCATCGTGCAGGCGCAGCAGGATCTCGATATGCCCCGGCCCTCCCTGATCACTGAGGGCGGCAATCTCCTGGGCGTACAAGCAGAAGCGGTTTTCCTCGAGCGCCACATGCAGACGCTGAATCCAGGCCATTTCGCCGAAGCGCATGGACAGCTCGCTGTCGTCAGCGTGGTACACCTGGACCCGATTGCGGCCCTTCTCCTTGGCCATGTAGCAGGCCATGTCGGCAGCGCGCAAGGAGGCCTCAAGGGTGCCGGGCGCTTGCGCCATGCTCACCAGGCCAATGCTCACAGTGGTTATGAACGGCCGCCCCTTCCAGACAAAATGCAGGCTCTGCACCGCCTGGCGCAGTTGCTCGGCGATGCGCTCGGCCTGCTCCTGCGGACAGTTCTCGAGCAGTACCCCAAATTCGTCTCCCCCCAGCCGCGCCAGGGTATCGCCCTCGCGCAGGCCGGACTGCAGCACCGCACAGATATGGCGCAGCAGCTCGTCACCCGCGGCGTGGCCGCAGGTGTCGTTGACCAGCTTGAACTGGTCCAGATCGAGAAACATCAACGCATGCCGGCCAGGCTGACGCGCCAGGCCGTTGAGCGCCTGTTCAAGGCGGTACTCAAACTCGCGGCGGTTGGCCAGCCCGGTCAGGGCGTCATGGGTGGCCTGCCACGACAGGTTGGCGATGTACTGCCGCTCCTGGGTCATGTCATGCAGCACCAGGACGATGCCAGTGGCCTGGCCATCGCTGAGGATCGGTGAGCCCACCAGGTTGACCGAGACCGTGCTGCCATCCAGGCGCTGGATCAACCGTGCATGCTCGGCGCCGCCGCGCAGGCTGCCGGCCAGCACCTGCTCGATCAAGGTGCGCGCATCTTCGTCGCTGTGCTCGTCGAGCAGGCTGAACAGCGCCGACAACGGCAGCCCCTGAGCTGATGCAGCTTGCCAGTGGGTCAGCTGCTCGGCGGCGGCGTTCATGTAGAGGATATTGCCGTCGACGTCGGTGGTGATCACCGCATCGCCAATCGAGGCGAGGGTGATCTGCGCACGGTCCTTTTCGGCCTGCAGTGCACTGGCAAACGCCTGGCGTTGGGACAGCAACTTGCTTGAACGGCGCCAGGCCATGGTAATGAGGAAGATCGCCGTCAGCAGGTTGCTGATCAGCAACACCTTGAGCAGCACCCGCGAGCCTTCGCCCAGGGCGTCGCTGAAGGCCTTGGCGGCCGGCGTCACACCTTCGTTGATGGTGGCGATGCGCGCCTTCCAATCATTGACCTGCTCCGGGGTCGGCTGGCCGCTGCTGAAGCTGCTGTGGATTTCAGTCGCGAGCAGATCGAGCTGGCGCAGGTAGTCGTCGCCGATATCCCAATAGGCGATGGCCTTCTGCATGAAGCTGATGTTACGAAAGTAGCTGTAGAACCAGATGATCCGACTGACGTCTTCAGGGTGGTTGCCGCCCTGCAGGATGCCGGTGCGAGCTGCAGCGTAGTCGGGTGTGGGCTGGTCCAGCGCGATGCGCAGTTCGTGATCGCCCTGGGGCACGGCGATGGCTTGGTGAAAACGCTGCAGAAAGCGCGGCTCAGGCCGCTCGGCGTACAAATTGAGGTAATAGATGGCGTCTTTCTGCGCCTTCGACCAGAGGCTCTCGCCGGCGACATAAGCGCGCACGGCCGAAAGCGTGTACAGGCTCAGGCCGGCCAGCAAGACCTGCAGGATCACCACGGCGACAAACGGCCAGATGATACCCAACAGCCTAGGCGCTTGATGAATATGAGTTCCCTTCATGGAGTCCCTGTCACGGCGGCAGATAAAGCACTAATCAAACCAGACAAGCACAGCGTAGGCGAGAAACCGCTACTAGCTACACGTTCGCATTGCAAAAAAGTGCAGGATTTTCCTGCTCATGCACCGCCGCCGGCGCCGGCCACTGCTCAGCTTTGCTGCAGATGGCCGTACAACTTGGCGTAAAGCCCACCGTCAGCAATCAATTGCTGATGATCACCGTCTTCGGCGACATGCCCGCCGTCAAATACCAGGACCCGGTCGGCCTGCTTCACCGCCGAAAGCCGGTGGGCGATGATCAGCGTGGTACGGCCACTGAGAAACCGCGCCAGGGCCTGATGCAGGTTGTATTCAGTGGCGGCATCGAGGGCCGAGGTGGCTTCGTCGAGGATCACCACCTTAGGCTCGGCGAGGACCATCCGGGCAATCGCCAGGCGCTGACGCTGGCCGCCGGACAGGCGCACACCAGAGCGGCCAACGACGCTATCAAGGCCCTGCGGCAAGGCACTGATGGTGCTATCGAGCTGGGCGATGCGCAGCGCCTGCCAACAGGCTTCGTCACTGCATTCGCGGCCCATGGTCAGGTTGGCGCGCACGCTGTCGTTGAACAAGGCCGGATGCTGCAGCACCACCGCAACGTTTTCGCGCAGGGTCTCCAGGCCAATCTCCTGCAGGCTGGCGCCGCCGAAACGAATGGTCCCGGCCTGAGCGGTGTAAAGACCCAGCAGCAACTGAACGAGGGTGCTCTTGCCGCCGCCGCTGGCGCCGACAATCGCTACCTTTTCGCCTGGCGCAATCGACAGATCGAGGTGCTCCAGCACCGGCTCGTCAGCGTAGGAGAAACGCAAGTCGCGCACCTCGATGCCAACCGTGTCGCGCCCGGCAAACGGATCGCTGGCAGCGGCGTACTGCGGCTCGTCCTCGCGCGCCAGCAGCTCGTTGAGGCGGCTCAGCGCGCCACCGGCGGCGTAGTAGGCGTATTGCAGGTTGAGCAGCTGCTCGACCGGGCCGATCATGAACCACAGGTAGCTGAACACAGCGAGCATCTGCCCGATCGACAGGTCGGAGAACAACACGGTGAGCATCGCCGCAGCGCGGAAGATGTCGATGCCGAACTGGAACAACAAGCCGCTGGCGCGCCCGCTGGCATCGCTTTTCCACTGCGAGGCCACGGCGTAGTCACGCACTTCACGGGCGCGCAGGCCAAGCCGACCGAGGAAATAACCCTGACGGTTGCCGGCGCGGATTTCCTGAATGGCATCCAGCGTCTCGGTCAGCGCCTGGGTAAAGCGGCCAGTGCTGTCGTTCTCGAGTTTCTTCAGGTGTTTGACGCGCTTGCCCAGCTGCACGGTGAAGTAGATCACCAGCGGGTTGAACAGCAAAATCAACAACGCCAACTGCCAGTGCATCCACAGCAGGATTGCCGCAGTGCCGGTCAGGGTCAGCATCGCCACCAGGAAGCGACTGAGGGTTTCGCCGACAAACTTGTCCAGGGTGTCGAGGTCAGTGACCAAGTGAGTGGCCACGGTGCCGCTGCCCAGGCTTTCGTATTCCTTGAGCGAGATACGCTTGAGGCGCTCGATCAGGCGAATCCTCAGGCGGTAGACGATGTCTTTGGCCAGGCCGGCAAACAGCTTGGCCTGAACCACGTTGAAGGCCAGCGCGCAAACCCGCAGGCAGAAGGTCACCGCGAGCATCAAGCCGATATAGCCGGTTGCCTGCTGCCAGTGGCTAGGCAGCAGATGATTCATCCACTTGAGTGCAGCATCGCCGTGGCCCAGCAGCACCTCATCGACCAGCAGTGGCAGCAGCAACGGGATCGGCACGCTGCACAGCACCGCCAGCATCGCCACCAGGTTGGCGCCCCACAAGGCCTTGCGGTGATGCAGTGCCAGCCGGCGGATTTCCGCCCAACTCAGCCGATCAGGGGCGCCATGAGGCTTCCCCGGTACAGGGTCGGGCGACCCCGGCAGGTCAAGCACACGCGGCCTGCTGCAGCCAGCGGCCGAGCAAGGGCTGCAAGCTGGTCAGCGGCTGGTAGCCGTTGGTCAGCAAGGCCAGTTGACCGTTACGTTCGGCCAGCAGGGTCGGGAAACCGGCGATACCCAGGTCTTGCACCCAGCTGAAATCAGCGGCGGTAGCACTGCGGGTTTCGCTGCGAATCAGCGCTTCAGCGAATTGCGCGCGGTCAAAGCCGGCCTGCTCGGCCAAGTCGACCAGTTGCGGCGGGCGGGTTACGTCCAGGCCTTGCTCGTAGAAACCCGCCTGAATCAGCGCCAGCAACGACCAGGCGCGTGCGGCGTCGAGTTCGCGCGCGGCAACCAGCGCACGGCAGGCCGGCTCGGTGTCATAGACAAAACCATCGGGCAGCGCGTCGTCGAATCGAAACGGCTGACCGGTGGCTTCGGCGACCGCCTGCCAATGCTCTAGGATGTAGCGCCGAGTAGAGACATCCAGGGCGCTGCTGGCCGAACGTAGGCCGCCCACCACCAGCCGCGTCGGCACGCCGGCATCGGCTGCCTGGGCGATGAGCGCCGCGGCCACCGGGGCGAACCCCCAGCACCAGGAGCACATCGGGTCCATCACATACAGCAGGCGTGCAGACATGCCTCAGGCCTCGGCTTTGTAGTTGAAACCAATCGGGTGTGGCTGGTTGCGCGCCTTGGCCAGTTCGATCTGTTTCTGCCGGTCGATGGCGCTGCGGCGAGTCTTCTCGCTCAGGCTGTCCCAGCAATGCGGGCAACTGACGCCTGGCGAATAATGCTCGGACGCACGCTCTTCGGCGTTGATCGGGTGGCGGCAGGCATGGCACTGGTCGTACTCGCCCTCGGTCAAGTCGTGACGCACCGTGACGCGGTTGTCGAAGACGAAGCAGTCACCATCCCACAGGCTCTCTTCCTGAGGCACCTCTTCGAAGTACTTCAGCACGCCTCCCTTGAGATGATAGACCTCCTCGAAGCCTTCACCGAGCATATAGCTGGAGGCTTTTTCACAGCGGATGCCGCCGGTGCAGAACATTGCCACCTTCTTGTGCTTGCTCGGGTCGAAGTTGGCCTTGATGTACTCGGGAAACTCGCGGAAGGTCTCGGTCTTGGGGTCGACCGCGCCCTTGAAGGTGCCGATCGCCACTTCGTAGTCGTTGCGGGTGTCGATCAACAGCACTTCAGGGTCGCTGATCAGGGCGTTCCAGTCCTTGGGCTCAACGTAGGTGCCCACCTTGTGGTTTGGGTCCACGCCAGGCACGCCAAGGGTCACGATCTCTTTTTTCAGCTTGACCTTGGTGCGGTAGAACGGCTGCTCGTCGCAGTACGACTCTTTATGATCGATGTCGACCATGCGCGGGTCGCTGCGCAACCACTGGAGCAGGCCGTCGATCCCCTCGCGGGTGCCAGAGACGGTACCGTTGATGCCTTCCAGCGCCAGCAGCAGAGTGCCTTTGACGCCGTTGTCGAGCATGGCCTTGAGCAGCGGCTCGCGCAGTTCGAGGTAGTCTTCCAGGGTGACGAATTTGTACAGCGCCGCGACGACGATAGCTTGTGACATGTAACGAGTTCTCCAGGTGGTCACCCTCGTAAGGGGCGGACCGGAATGACAGTTTGAGCGGGTGGCCTTGAAACACACATGGGAGCGGCGATGCGCTGACCCAGGCTGAAAACAGCTCGGGTCAACGCACCACCGCTCCCACGGGGATGTTGCGCAGTTTACCAGAATGCCTGGGAGGTTTCAGTGACCGCCGCCAGCACACACCGGCGATGCCGGTGCTGCGCCAACCTTGGCCCACTCCTCAGGGGTGTAGGTGTGAATGGCCAGAGCATGAATCTGCCCCATCAGATCGGCCATGGTCGCGTACACCCGCTGGTGGCGCTTGACGCTGTTGAGGCCAGCGAACTGCTCGCTGACCAGCACCGCCTTGTAGTGCGTCTCCAGCCCACGGCTGTGCATGTGGCTTTCGTCGAGCACCTCAAGGTGCACGTTGGCCAATGCCGCCAGTTGCTGTTCGATGCGTTGCTGCATGTTCATCAGCGTTGGCTCACTTCTTCGCAGGAGCGGCTTTGCCAGCGTTCGGGTCGAGCTCTTTGGTCATGTCTTCAAGCAGCTTGTTGACCACCGGTACCGCTGGCTCCAGGCTCTGCTGGGTCAGCTGGGCCGACTGCTGAGTGACCTTGGGCATTTCGCGCAGGACTTTCTTGCCCAATGGCGACTCGTAGAACTTGACCAGGTCCTGCAGTTCGCCTTCGGTGAAGGTCGCGGTGTACAGGTTGACCATCTGCGGCTTGAGCTTTTTCCAGCCAATGGCGTTGTCCAGAGCAGCGTTGGCCTTGGCCTGGTAGCTGTCGAGCACGGCTTTCTTGGAGGCTGGCGCCTTGGTCTGCTCGAAGCGCTGGGCAAACATCTGCTGCACCTGCATGTACACCGGAGTGCCCAGCTTGTCGGCATTGGCCAGGGTCAGGAACTTCTCGGCGGCTTGGTTGTGCGCAGGGGTTGCGGCAAGAACCGAACCGCTGGCGCAGGCCAGGGCAACGGCGGCACAAAGGACACGGAGACGGGTCATTGCAAATCCTTCAGGAAAGGGAGGCGAGTACCTCAGAGACGAGCATTCTGCGCCGCGCCGGGCGCTCTACTCAAGTAGCACGATGAGCGATTGAACCGCTCGGTCGAATCAGGGCCTAAACTGCGGATTCAGACGATTATGGAGTGAACGCCGCATGAGCCGTATCGAAACAGACAGCCTGGGCCCGGTCGAAGTTCCTCAGGACGCCTACTGGGGCGCGCAAACCCAGCGCTCGCTGATCAACTTCGCCATCGGCAAGGAGCGCATGCCGCTGGCCGTTTCGCACGCCTTGGCGCTGATCAAGAAGGCCGCCGCACGGGTCAACGACCGCAACGGTGACCTGCCGGCGGATATCGCCCGGCTGATCGAACAGGCCGCCGACGAAGTGCTCGATGGCCAGTTGGACGAGCAGTTCCCGTTGGTCGTGTGGCAGACCGGCAGCGGCACCCAAAGCAACATGAACGTCAATGAAGTGATCGCCGGGCGCGCCAACGAGCTGGCCGGCCAGGGCCGCGGCGGCAAGTCGCCGGTACACCCGAATGATCACGTCAACCGCTCGCAGAGCTCGAACGATTGCTTCCCCACCGCGATGAACATTGCCGCGGCGCAGGCAGTGCACGACAAGCTGCTGCCAGCGATTGCCGAGCTGTCGTCGGGGCTGGCCGAGCTGTCTGCGCGCCATCACAAACTGGTCAAGACTGGCCGCACGCACATGATGGACGCCACGCCGATCACTTTCGGCCAGGAGATCTCGGCGTTCGTCGCCCAGCTCGACTACGCCCAGCGAGCGATTCGCGCAGCGCTGCCGGCAGTGTATGAACTGGCCCAGGGCGGCACGGCTGTAGGCACCGGCCTGAACGCACCGCATGGCTTTGCCGAAGCCGTCGCCGCCGAGCTGGCGGCATTGTCCGGGCTGCCCTTCGTCACTGCGCCGAACAAGTTTGCCGCCCTGGCCGGGCATGAGCCGCTGGTCAACCTGGCCGGCGCGCTGAAATCACTCGCCGTAGCCCTGATGAAAATCGCCAACGACTTGCGCCTGTTAGGCTCCGGCCCACGTGCAGGGCTGGCCGAGGTGCGCCTGCCGGCCAACGAACCGGGCAGCTCAATCATGCCCGGCAAGGTCAACCCAACTCAGTGCGAGGCGTTGTCGATGCTCGCCTGCCAGGTGCTGGGCAACGACGTCACCATCGGCTTTGCCGCCAGCCAGGGGCATCTGCAGCTAAACGTGTACAAGCCGGTGATCATTCACAACCTGCTGCAGTCGATCAACCTGCTCGCCGACGGCTGCAGCAACTTCCAGCAGCACTGCGTGGCCGGCATCGAGCCGGATGCCGAGCAGATGGCCGAGCACCTTGAGCGTGGTTTGATGCTGGTGACTGCGCTGAACCCGCATATTGGTTATGACAAGGCGGCAGAGATTGCCAAGAAGGCTTACAGCGAAGGAACGACCTTGCGCGAAGCTGCCCTGGCGTTGCAGTACTTGACCAATGAGCAATTCGATCAGTGGGTGCGCCCGGAGAACATGTTGGCGCCTGGCGCCAAGGGCTGAGTGAGTCGGGGGCTGCAAAGCAGCCCTTCGCGGGTAAACCCGCTCCCACAGGACACTGGCCAGAAGGTCAAGCTCAGTCCTCTGTGGGAGCGGGTTTACCCGCGAAGGGGGGCGCAGCGCCCGCATCATTATTAGCGGCCAACAATCCTCAACCAACCTGCAACCGCGCACGCCGCGCTCGCCAACTGGCCAGCAGCGACGGCCCCAACGCCACCAGCGCCGAACCCAGCACTACCGTCACCGCGCCGACATAACCCAGCGCATTGATCTGTTCGGCATGCACATACTCCGGCCAAAGCCACGCAGCCAGCGCTACAGCGACAAACGTCACCAAGGGCGTCAACGCCAATGTCGCACTGACCCGCGACGCCTCCCAGTGCGCCAGCGCCTCGGCGAACGCGCCGTAAGCCACCAAGGTATTCAAACAGCAGGCCAACAGCAGCCAGCCTTGCAAGGGGCTCAACTGCAGCGCCTCGAGCGGATGCACCCAGGGCGTCAGCAGCGCCGCGCACCCCAGGTAGATCACCATCATCACCTGCTGCGAATTCCATACGGTCAGCAGCTGTTTTTGGCTAAGCGCATAAAACACCCAGATGCTGGTCGCCAGCAAAATGGTCAAGACACCCGTGGTGTAGGTGCCCAACGACCCCAGCAGCTCGGCCAGGCGCTGATTGAAAAACAGCCCAAAGCCCATTAGCAGCACGACCAGACCCATGCCCTGGCCCCAACTGAAGCGCTCCCTGAATACGAATACGCTGGCCACCAACAACAGCACCGGGCCGATCTGCACCACCAGCTGGGCAGTGCCGGGGCTGAGCAGCTTGAGCCCGACCAGGTACAGCACGTAGTTGCCGAGCAGGCCGAAGATGGCCAGCGCCACCAGGCCGGTACGCTTGCGGCCCAGGCCGGCAAATGGCGGCAGGCGGCGCTTGGCCGACAGCCAGATGAACAACAGGCCACCGGATACCAGCAGGCGATACCAGGTCACCGTGACCGGATCCATCACCTGCAGGACCTGCTTCAACTTGATCGGCAGGATGCCCCAGAGCAGCGCGGTCAACAGTGCCAATAGCAGGCCATGGACCCAGCGTCCGGAAGTGGTATGCATAACGTCCTCGATCAAAGCCCGTGGTGGGGGTGATTGCAGTCTAAGGGCTTGGCGGGTGTGACAGGGCCAAAATGACTGGAAAAAAATGCATCAGGTCATTCCCTGGCGGCATGCCTACCTGCTGCGCGCTGGGCGCGACGCCGCAGGCAGGCCGTTTGCGGTTACTTCTTGTGCTTGGCGAACGCTGCTTCCAACGCCTCGTTGATGGTGCGCAGGACCTTGACCCGCGCCCAGCGCTTGTCATTGGCCTCGACCAGCGTCCAGGGTGCAATCTCGGTGCTGGTGCGGTCGACCATATCGCCGACAGCTTCGGTATAGACGTCCCATTTTTCGCGGTTGCGCCAGTCATCTTCGGTGATCTTGTAGCGTTTGAAGGGTATTTGCTCGCGCTCTTCAAAGCGCTCCAATTGGGTCTGCTGATCGATCGCCAACCAGAACTTGACCACTACCACGCCGGCGTTGCTCAGTTGCTCTTCGAAGTCATTGATTTCACCGTAGGCGCGCATCCAGTCGGCAGGCGTGCAAAAACCCTCCACCCGCTCCACCAGCACCCGCCCATACCACGAACGGTCGAAGATGGTGAACTTGCCGCGCGCCGGCACATGCCGCCAGAACCGCCACAGATAAGGCTGGGCGCGCTCATCTTCAGTAGGTGCGGCAATCGGCACGATGCGGTACTGGCGTGGGTCGAGCGCAGCGGCCACACGGCGGATCGCGCCGCCCTTGCCGGCCGCATCGTTGCCTTCGAACACCGCGACCAGAGCATGCTTGCGCATGTGTTTGTGACGCAGCAAACCGGCCAGGCGCGCTTGTTCGCTGACCAGCTGCTGCTCGTAATCCTTCTTGTCCAGGCGCTGGCTCAAATCCAGCGCGTTGATCAGGTTGAGGTCGTCGATGCTGCGGCCCAGCGGGGCGACGTTGCCCTTGTGCTTGGCCTTGGGGTCCACGGCCAGCGCGGCCTGCATGCTCTCCAGCAGGATCTGGCCGACGGCCAGGCTGCGGTAATGCGGGTCGGCGCCTTCGATCACGTGCCAGGGCGCATAGTCGCGGCTGGTGCGGCGCAGCACGCGCTCGCCGAAGCGCACGAAGCGGTCGTAGGTCTGCGACTGTTGCCAGTCCAACGGGCTGATCCGCCAGCTGTGCAGCGGGTCGTCGCGCAGGGTCTTGAGGCGCGCCTTCATCTGCTTCTTGGACAAGTGAAACCAGAACTTGATGATCAACGCGCCTTCATCGCAGAGCATCTGTTCCAGCCGCTCGGCGCCGGCAATCGCTTGATCGAGCACGGCGTCCTTGAATTGACCATGCACCCGGCCTTGCAGCATCTGGCTGTACCAGTTGCCGAAAAATACGCCCATCCGGCCCTTCGGTGGCAGCGCCCGCCAATAGCGCCAGGCGGGCGGCCGGGCCAGTTCTTCGTCGGTCTGCTGGTCGAAGGTCAGCACGTCGATCAGGCGCGGGTCCATCCATTCGTTGAGCAACTTGACCGTCTCACCCTTGCCGGCGCCTTCGATGCCATTGATGAGGATGATCACCGGTAGGCGAGACTGCTGCTTGAGCTCGTACTGAGCGTCGAGCAGCGCCTCGCGCAGCGCCGGCACTGCAGCATCAAAGGTGTCCTCGTCGATGTGGTGACCGATTTCCGCAGATTCAAACATGCTGGCGTGGCTCCTTCATTGGAATGACAAGACTAGCGGATCGGCAGCGATTTATGCGCTTGCGTGCAGCCTAAGACCTGCGCAATGGCTTAAAATCCCGCTTCCGCTGCCGCCGAGCCGACCATGCCAGACCCTACCCTCCCCCAGCACGCCCAGATTGACTGGGACGATCAGGGCCGCCCGCACTCGCGGCAATACGACGACGTGTACTTCTCCACTACTGAAGGCAGCCTCGAAACCCAATACGTGTTCATCGAAGGCAACCGCCTGCGCCAGCGCTTTGCCGAGCTGCCAGCCGATGGCTACCTGGTGATCGGCGAGACCGGGTTTGGCACCGGGATGAACTTCTACTGCGCCTGGCAGCTGTTTGCCGAGCAGGCCACGGGCGGCGCCCGCCTGCATTTCGTCAGCGTCGAAAAGTACCCGTTGAGCCTTGCCGACCTGAGCCGCGCCGTTAAGCTGTGGCCGGAGCTGGCGGCTTACTGGCAGCCGCTGCTGGACCAGTACGTGGCCGTGCATCCGGGCTTTCAGCAGTTCAGTTTCGACGGCGGCCGGGTGACCCTGACCTTGCTGATCGGTGATGTACTCGAGCAACTGCCGCTGCTCGATGCGCGCATCGACGCATGGTTCCTCGACGGTTTCGCGCCCGCGAAAAACCCTGATATGTGGACCCCCGAGCTGTTCGCGCAACTGGCGCGGCTGTCGCATGCAGGCACCAGCATCGGCACCTTCACCACCACCGGCTGGGTCCGCCGGAGCCTGATCGAGGCCGGCTTCAGCATGAAGAAGGTGCCTGGGCTGGGCACCAAGTGGGAGGTGATGCACGGCCACTACAGCGGCCAGCCGGCGGTGACCGCCACGGCACCGTGGTACGCCCGCCCAACAGCCACCAGCGGCCCGCGCCAGGCGCTGGTGATCGGCGCCGGGCTGGCTGGCAGCGCCAGCGCCGCCAGCCTTGCCGCGCGGGGTTGGCAGGTCACGGTGCTGGAGCGCCATGCTGCACCTGCACAGGAAGCCTCGGGCAACCCGCAAGGCGTGCTGTATTTGAAGTTGTCTGCCCATGGCACAGCGCTGTCGCAGATGATCGTCGCCGGCTTCGGCTACACCCGCCGTTATCTGGAGCACATGCAGCGCGGACGCGACTGGGATGCTTGCGGCGTGCTGCAACTGGCCTTCGATGACAAGGAAGCCGCGCGTCAGGCCAAGCTCGCTGGCGCCTTCGACAGCAGCCTGCTGCGCCCGCTGAGCCAGCTCGAGGCCGAGCAGGTGGCAGGGGTCAGCCTGGCCAGTGGCGGCCTGTTTTATCCACAGGGTGGCTGGGTGCACCCGCCGGCGCTGTGCGCTGCGCAATTGCAGCACCCGCGCATTGAAGTAAAGGTGCATCAGGAAGTGCTCGAGCTGCGCCAGGTCGATGGCCTCTGGCAAGCCTGGGCCGGCGCGCGTCTGCTGGCCACTGCGCCGGTGGTGGTGCTGGCCGGCGCGGCCGACGTGCGCGCTTTTGCGCCGTGTGCCGAGCTGCCGCTCAAACGCATCCGTGGGCAGATCACCCGCTTGCCGGCCACTGCCGAGAGCCGTGCATTGAGCACGGTGGTCTGTGCTGAAGGCTATGTGGCGCCGGTGCGTGACGACGAACACACGCTTGGCGCCAGCTTTGACTTCCACAGCGACGACCTGACCCCGACCGTGGCCGAGCACCAAGGCAACCTCGAGCTGCTTGAAGAAATCTCTACCGACCTCGGTCAACGTCTGCAGCTGGCCTCACTGGACCCGGCACTGCTGCAAGGGCGCGCGGCGTTTCGCTGCACCAGCCCGGACTATCTGCCGATCGTCGGGCCGATTGCTGACGCTCAAGGCTTCAACGAGGCCTATGCCATGTTGCGCAAGGATGCTCGGCAATTGCCTGCAGCCGATTGCCCGTGGCTGGATGGCCTGTATGTAAACACCGGGCATGGCTCGCGAGGCCTGATCACCGCCCCGCTCAGCGGTGAGTTGCTGGCGGCCTGGATCTGTGGCGAACCCCTGCCGGTGCCGCGGTCGGTAGCTGAAGCGTGCCACCCGAACCGCTTTGCATTACGCGCCCTGATTCGCGGCAAGGCCTGAGCAACGGGCTGCTTGCAGCCCACCGACCATTCATCCCTTATAACCGATTGATATAAAACTCTCAGAAACCGCTCCGGTCACTACCTAAGTGCCCGTCATCCGGCGAGGCACCTTCCCCAACGGCAAAACCGGTAAGGACTTATGTGCGGATTAGCTGGAGAGTTACGTTTTACCCCGATCAATCAGGCCCCGCGCCCCGCGGATCTGGCTGCGGTTGAGCGCATCACCCACCATCTGGCCCCACGCGGCCCGGATGCCTGGGGCTTCCATAGCCAAGGGCCGATTGCCCTCGGCCATCGGCGCTTGAAGATCATGGACTTGTCCGACGGCTCGGCGCAGCCGATGGTCGACAACAACCTCGGCCTGTCGCTGGCGTTCAACGGCGCCATCTACAACTTCCCGGAACTGCGCCAGGAGCTGCTCGACCTGGGTTATACGTTCTGGTCCGACGGCGACACCGAAGTGCTGCTCAAGGGCTATCACGCCTGGGGCGCCGCGCTGCTGCCCAAGCTCAACGGCATGTTCGCGCTGGCCATTTGGGAGCGCGACACCCAGCGCCTGTTCCTGGCCCGCGACCGCCTTGGCGTGAAGCCGCTGTACCTGTCGCGCAACGGTGAGCGCCTGCGCTTTGCCTCGACCCTGCCGGCACTACTCAAAGGCGGCGATATCGACCCGGTGATCGACCCGGTCGCACTCAATCACTACCTCAACTTCCACGCTGTGGTGCCGGCGCCGCGCACCTTGCTGGCCAATGTGCAAAAGCTCGAACCTGGCACCTGGATGCGTGTCGACCGCCACGGCGAAGTCGAACGTCAGACCTGGTGGCAGCTCAAGTACGGGCCGAATGCCGACGAGCAGAAGCTCGACCTGGAGGATTGGACCACCCGCGTCCTCGATGCCACCCGCGATGCTGTGGCGATTCGCCAACGCGCTGCGGTGGATGTCGGTGTACTGCTGTCAGGTGGTGTCGATTCGAGCCTGTTGGTCGGTCTGCTGCGCGACGTTGGCGTGGACGACCTGTCGACCTTCTCGATCGGCTTCCAGGATGCTGGCGGTGAGCGCGGCGACGAGTTCGAATTTTCCGACCTGATCGCCCGTCACTACGGCACTCGTCACCACCAGCTGCGCATCGATGAACACGAAATCATCGACCAGTTGCCGGCGGCGTTCCGCGCCATGAGCGAGCCGATGGTCAGCCACGACTGCATCGCTTTCTATCTGCTATCGCGTGAAGTCGCCAAGCACTGCAAGGGCGTACAGAGCGGCCAGGGTGCGGATGAGCTGTTTGCCGGTTACCACTGGTACCCGCAGGTCGATGGCGCAGCGGACCCGTACTCGGCCTACCGCGATGCGTTCTTTGACCGCAGCCATGCCGAATACCGCGAGACGGTGCAGGCACCGTGGCTGCTGGACAACGACGCAGCCGGTGATTTTGTTCGCGAGCATTTCGCCCGCCCTGGCGCGGCCGATGCGGTAGACAAAGCGTTGCGTCTGGACAGCACGGTGATGCTGGTCGATGACCCGGTCAAACGCGTCGACAACATGACCATGGCCTGGGGCCTGGAGGCGCGCACGCCGTTCCTCGATTATCGCCTGGCGGAACTCTCGGCGCGGATCCCGGCACGCTTCAAGCTGCCCGATGGCGGCAAGCAGGTGCTCAAATCGGCCGCACGTCGGGTCATCCCGCACGAGGTGATCGACCGC
This sequence comes from Pseudomonas sp. BIGb0278, assembly GCF_024809895.1. NCBI lineage: Bacteria > Pseudomonadati > Pseudomonadota > Gammaproteobacteria > Pseudomonadales > Pseudomonadaceae > Pseudomonas > Pseudomonas sp. BIGb0278. Next base: position 137,118 of record NZ_JANUEL010000009.1, on the reverse strand, counting down.
AAGAAGGGTTACTTCCCGGTCCCTGGCCTCAAGCATCTGGAAGGCGCCACCCTGGGTTGGGTGCGCGACCTGCTGACCGACCCAAGCCAGGACCGTGGCCTGTTCAACCCGGCCATGATCGACAAGCTGCTGAGCAATCCGCATGGCCAGTTGACCCCACTGCGCGGCTCCAAGCTGTGGCAGTTGGCGGCACTGAACCTGTGGCTCAGTGAACAAGGAATCTGATCGATGAAAGCCCACGAAACAGCCTACGGCCAGCGCTTGCTGCGCGGCCAGGCCCCCTCCTACGCGCGGCTGCAGGCGCGCCTGGCCGAAGACGGCAGCGAGCCGCACGACCAGCCGCGAGCAGTCCACTGCGGCTGGGGCCGGCTGCTGATCGGCCATACCTACCCGGACCCCAGCTGCCTGGCACAGGCGCTGCTGGAAGAAGCCGCCGGTGAACGCGACATTGCCCTCTACGTGGCGGCGCCGCATCAGGTACTGGCGCACGCTCCGCAACAGCTGTTTCTCGACCCCTCGGACACCCTGCGCCTGTGGTTCAGCGACTACCGCCCGGCGCAGCGGGTGTTCCGCGGTTTTCGTATTCGCCGGGCACAGAGCGAAAGCGACTGGCAGGCGATCAATGCACTGTACCAGGCGCGCGGCATGCTCCCGGTCAACGCCGAGCTGCTCACCCCGCGCCATCAAGGCGGGCCGGTGTACTGGCTGGCCGAGGATGAAGACACCCATGCTGTGATCGGCAGCGTGATGGGCCTCAATCACAGCAAGTCGTTCGATGACCCCGAGCATGGCAGCAGCCTCTGGTGCCTGGCCGTCGACCCGCGCTGCAGCCGGCCTGGAGTTGGCGAGGTGCTGGTACGGCATTTGATCGAGCACTTCATGAGCCGCGAGCTGGCCTATCTGGATTTGTCGGTGATGCATGACAACCGCCAGGCCAAGCGCCTTTATGAAAAGCTCGGCTTTCGCAACTTGCCGACCTTTGCCGTCAAGCGCAAGAACGGCATCAACCAGACCTTGTTCCTCGGGCCTGGGCCTGAGGCCGAGCTCAACCCGTACGCGCGCATCATTGTTGACGAAGCCCACCGCCGCGGCATCGAAGTGCAGGTCGACGACGCCAAGGCCGGCTTGTTCACCCTCAGCCTGGGCGGGCGCCGGGTACGCTGCCGCGAGTCGCTCAGCGACCTCACCAGCGCCGTCAGCATGACCCTCTGCCAAGACAAGCGCCTGACCCAGCACGCGCTGGAAAAGGCCGGGCTGAAGGTGCCGGTGCAACAGCTGGCGGGCAATGCCGACGACAACCTGGCGTTTCTGGAAGAGCACGGCGCGGTAGTGGTCAAGCCGGTCGATGGCGAGCAAGGCCAGGGGGTAGCGGTCAATCTGACCACGCTTGAGGAGGTTTCCCAGGCCGTCGCACACGCCCAGCGTTTTGATAGCCGGGTACTGCTCGAGAGCTTCCATCCGGGGTATGACCTGCGCATCGTGGTCATCGGCCACGAAGTGGTGGCCGCAGCCATTCGCCACCCGGCACAGGTTATCGGTGACGGCACGCACAGCGTCAAGGCGCTGATCGAAGCCCAGAGCCGCCGCCGCGAGGCTGCCACGGCCGGCGAAAGCCGCATCCCGATGGACGAAGAAACCGAGCGCACCGTGCGTGCGGCAGGTCATGAGTACGGCGATATTCTGCCGGCAGGCGAGCGCCTGGCGGTACGCCGTGCGGCTAATCTGCACACCGGCGGCATTCTCGAAGATGTCACCGAACGTTTGCATCCGGCCCTGGCCGATGCCGCCGTGCGCGCGGCGCGGGCGCTGGATATTCCAGTGGTCGGCCTGGACTTCATGGTGGGCGATGCCAGCCAGCCCGACTACGTGATCATCGAAGCCAACGAGCGCGTTGGCCTGGCCAACCATGAACCGCAACCCACGGCCGAGCGCTTTGTCGATCTGCTGTTTCCGCACAGCCGGGCGCCAGCCTGAATCACCCAGGGGGCCTGCGCGGTAACCGCGTCAGGCCACCCTGCCCCACCGCCGAGGAGTGACTATGTCTGTAACCCACCCCGAACCGGATCTGGACTACCTGAAACGTGTCCTGCTGGAAATGCTCGCCATCCCCAGCCCGACCGGCTTTACCGATACCATCGTGCGCTATGTCGCCGAACGCCTGGATGAACTGGGCATTCCTTTCGAGCTGACCCGCCGCGGGACTATCCGCGCCACCCTCAAAGGTCGGCAAAGTTCGCCTGACCGCGCTGTATCAGCCCACCTCGACACCATCGGCGCCAGCGTGCGCCAGTTGCAGGACAACGGCCGCCTGGCCCTGGCGCCGGTCGGCTGCTGGTCGAGCCGGTTTGCCGAGGGCAGCCGGGTCAGCGTCTTTACCGACACCGGTGTGTTCCGCGGCAGCGTGTTGCCGCTGATGGCCAGCGGGCATGCATTCAACACCGCCATCGACCAGATGCCGATCAGCTGGGACCACGTTGAAGTGCGCCTGGACGCCTACTGCGCGACCCGCGCCGACTGCGAGGCGTTGGGGATCTCGATTGGTGACTTCGTCGCCTTCGATCCCCTGCCCGAGTTCACCGAAAGCGGCCATATCAGCGCCCGCCATCTGGACGACAAGGCCGGTGTGGCAGCGCTGCTGGCTGCGCTCAAGGCGGTGGTGGAAAGCGGCCAGCAGCCGCTGATCGACTGCCACCCGCTGTTCACCATCACCGAAGAGACTGGCTCTGGTGCTGCAGGTGCATTGCCGTGGGACGTCAGTGAATTTGTCGGCATCGACATTGCGCCGGTGGCACCTGGGCAGGCCTCCAGCGAGCATGCGGTGAGCGTGGCGATGCAGGATTCGTCGGGGCCGTACGATTACCACCTGTCGAGGCACCTGCTCAAGCTTGCCAACGACCAGCAACTGCCGGTACGCCGCGATCTGTTCCGCTACTACTTCAGCGATGCGCACTCGGCGGTTACGGCGGGCCATGACATCCGCACGGCGCTGGTGGCGTTTGGTTGCGATGCCACCCACGGGTATGAGCGGACCCATATCGACAGCCTGGCAACCCTCAGCCGGCTGCTCTCGGGTTACCTGCTCAGCCCACCGGTGTTTGCCAGCGATTCGAACCCGACCAATGCTTCGCTGGAGCGCTTCAGTCACCAGATAGAGCATGACGCGCAGATGGAGAGCGATACCCGTGTGCCGCCGGTCGACAGCCTTTTGGGTAACAAGCTGTGACGCCTGTGGTGCGCGAATCGCGTAGCATGGCGGGATTGTCGATCAATCTACGAAGTTGCCCATGCTGATCCCTTACGACCAACTCGAAGCTGAAACCCTGACCCGCCTGATCGAGGACTTCGTGACTCGCGAAGGCACCGATAACGGCGATGACACGCCGCTGGAAACCCGTGTGCTGCGGGTGCGCCAGGCGTTGGCCAAGGGTCAGGCGTTTATCCTGTTTGATCTGGAAAGCCAGCAGTGCCAGCTGCTGGCCAAGCATGATGTGCCCAAGGAGCTGTTCGAGTAATGCTGTGGGGGCTGCGAGCCGGTCCCCCTTTTTACTGCTCCCGCACTTCGCGGGCTTTGATTCGCTTGTAGATTTCACAGCGGTGTACGGGTAGGTCGCGTGGGGCGTCGATGCCCAGGCGGACGATGCCGTGGTCGATCGCTACTACCACGATCTGGATGTCATCGTTGATGGCGATGACCTGGCCAACTTCGCGAGTCAGTACCAGCATGCTTTGATCCTCCTCGTTCCAGGGAAGATTGGAGACTGCACCGGGTACATTCGCCTACACAACGTTGCTCCTGCTAAATAGATCGGTCCTACGCTTGAGGGTAAAAATCCCTACAAGTTTGGGGTGGGTGTTTCAGGGTTATTGTGGGCTTATCCGGTTTATCGATGGGTGGGACTGGCCCCTTTCGCCCTTACGGCGAGTTACTTTTTGGCAAACGCCCCAAAAAGTAACCAAAAAGGCCTGGCTCCCACATATGCCCCCTGCGCTGCGCTGGGGCAGATCAAAAGCGACAGTCAAAAACCGGGGCCGCTTTGCGGCCCTTCGCGGGTGAACCCGCTCCCACAGGGATCTGAGGGGTCTCAGGTCAGCATTGATCCCTTTGGTCCAGCGCTGCAGCAGCCTCGTCTCCACAATGACCACACACCCCCGGCCAACGCGAACCCTGTGGGAGCGGGTTCACCCGCGAAGGGCCGCAAAGCGGCCCCCGCTCTTGATCTGCGCCAGCGCAGCGAGGCGTGCTCTTGATCTTGCTCTTGATCTACCGGCGACTCAGGAGGCCGAGCGCAGGTCTTGCGGAGGGAGGTGACGGCCATGGATGGCCGGCAAGCGCTGCGGCCCAGGAGGGGCCGTACAGCGCGGTCCTCCCGGGAGCAAGACCGAAGCGAGGGAACCCCGCAGCGCAGCGCAGGGGCCGGATGTGGAGCCAAGCCCTTTTTTGGTTACTTTTTTGGGGCGTCTGCCAAAAAAGTGACTCGCCGTAAGGGCGAAAGGGGCCAGAACTGCATACAAATCAAATGGATAAGCCCACAACCGGATAAGCCCCATTCACCCCTGCTGCAACCGCGGCCCAAACACAATAATCGTGGCCCCAACCACACACAACAGCGCCCCAAGCCAATCGCTGCCCAAGGGCCGAACCCGCTCAACCAATGCCAGCCAAAGCAGCGAAGAAACAATATAGATCCCGCCATAAGCCGCATAAGCCCGTCCCGCATAGGCGGCCTCGACCCGCGTCAATATCAACCCAAAAACACTCAGGCTGACCAGCGCCGGCACCACCCACCAGGCACTCTTGCCCAACCGCAGCCACAGATAAAACGCATAGCACCCGCCAATCTCGAACAACGCCGCAAGAAAGAACCAGAAGTAATTGACCACAGCCCACGCCCGTGCAGATTCAAAGCTGCCGAGCATACCTCACTCGCCGACTACTGCCGTGCCTTGGCGCGCATCTTCACCGCCATCCCCGCCATCTCCGCATACAACAATTCCGGCGTCTGGCACTTAAGCTTCCAGGCAGCACGCCCCGCCTCATGCGGCAAGATCAAAAACTCATCCGCAGCAATCCGCTCATGCATGTAATCGGCAATTTCGGCAGCGCTGATCGGCGAACCTTCGAGCAACTTGCCCACTTGGGCTTTCATTGCCGGGTCCGGCCCGCGGAAAGAATCCAGCAGGTTGGTCTGGAAGAACGACGGGCACACCACATGCACCGCTACCTGCACCTGACGCAGCTCGACCAGCAGGCTCTCCGACAACGCCAACACCCCAGCCTTGGCCACGTTGTAGTTGCTCATGCCCGGCCCCTGCATCAATGCTGCCATCGAGGCGATGTTGACGATTCGTCCCTGGCTGCGCTCGAGCAATGGCAAAAACGCCTTGCAGCCTTTGACCACGCCCATCAGGTTGACCGCCAGTTGCCAGTCCCAGTCCTCCAGCGACAACTCGGCAAAAAACCCGCCCGAAGCAACCCCGGCATTGTTGACGATCATGTCGATGCCGGCAAAGCGTTCCTCGCAGGCCTGGGCCAGCGCCGTCAGCTGGCTGTAGTCGCGCACGTCACAACGTTGCACAAAACCTTCGCCACCAGCCGCCTGCACCAGCTCAAGAGTCTCGCGCAGACCGGCCTCGTTGACATCGGCCAGCGCCAGGCGCCAATCCTCGCGCGCCCAACGCAGGGCAATTTCACGGCCGAGGCCAGACCCGGCGCCGGTAATCATCATTCGCTTGTGCATGCTGCAGGCCTTGTTTGGTGGGCAATAGCGCGAGTCTAGCCAAGGCCGGCCAGGGCCTGGTGCGCTATCGAAATGCTGAATGAGCGAACATGCCGCCAAGGCAGATAATCAATTGAATTTTCTTGTAACAGCCGAGGTCGGAAATGTAAGCGGCCAGGATTGCCCGGCCCCTTCCCCCACGAAAACACGCAAGGATTCTGCCCATGACCACGATCCTCATCATCATCCTGATTCTGCTGCTGGTTGGCGGCTTGCCAGTCTTCCCTCACTCGCGCAGCTGGGGCTATGGCCCGTCCGGCATCATTGGTGCGGTCCTGGTGGTTCTGTTGGTGCTGTTGCTGCTTGGCATGATATGACCCGGCGCTGGCAGCTTGACCTGCCAGCCGCACAATAAAAAAACGCCCCGCAATGCGGGGCGTTTTTTATTGGGTCAAGCGGTTAGTGAGAAACCGCACCACTGGCGCCCAGGCCGGTTTGCGAACGGACGAACTGTGGGAAGAACAGCGCACGCTCGTTGACCGCTTCCTTGGACTTGTCGGTGACCGAGAAGAACCAGATACCGACGAAGGCAATCAGCATCGAGAACAGTGCTGGGTATTCGTACGGGTAGATGGCCTTTTCATGACCGAGGATCTGCACCCAGATGGTCGGGCCAAGGATCATCAGGCCAACGGCACTGATCAGGCCCAGCCAGCCGCCAATCATTGCACCGCGGGTGGTCAGCTTCTTCCAGTACATCGAGAGCAGCAGTACCGGGAAGTTACAGCTGGCGGCAATGGAGAACGCCAGACCAACCATGAAGGCAATGTTCTGCTTCTCGAACAGAATGCCCAGCCCGATCGCCAGCACGCCGAGGAAGATCGTGGTGATCTTCGACACCCGGATCTCATCCTTGTCGTTGGCCTTGCCTTTGCGCCAGACGCTGGCATACAGGTCATGCGACACCGCCGAGGCACCGGCCAGGGTCAGGCCGGCAACCACTGCAAGGATGGTGGCGAAAGCGACTGCCGAGATGAAGCCGAGGAAGATACTGCCACCCACAGCGTCAGCCAGGTGCACCGCAGCCATGTTGTTGCCACCCAGCAGTGCGCCGGCGGCGTCCTTGAAGTCCGGGTTGGTGCTGACCAACAGGATCGCGCCGAAGCCGATGATGAAGGTCAGGATGTAGAAGTATCCAATGAAGCCGGTGGCGTACAGCACGCTCTTGCGCGCTTCCTTGGCATCGCTGACGGTGAAGAAGCGCATCAGGATGTGCGGCAGGCCGGCGGTACCGAACATCAGTGCCAGGCCCAGCGAGAACGCCGAAATCGGGTCTTTGACCAGGCCACCCGGGCTCATGATCGCTTCACCCTTGGCGTGTACCTTGATCGCTTCGGAGAACAGCGTGTTGAAGTCGAAGTTGACGTGTTTCATCACCATCAGCGCCATGAAGCTGGCACCGGACAGCAGCAGCACTGCCTTGATGATCTGCACCCAGGTGGTCGCCAACATGCCGCCGAACAGCACGTACATGCACATCAGGATGCCGACCAGAATCACCGCAACGTGATAGTCCAGGCCGAACAGCAGCTCGATCAGCTTGCCGGCACCGACCATCTGCGCGATCAGGTAGAACGCTACCACCACCAGCGAACCGGAGGCCGACAGGGTGCGGATCTGTTTTTGCCCGAGGCGATAGGACGCCACGTCGGCAAAGGTGTACTTGCCCAGGTTACGCAGGCGCTCGGCGATCAGGAACAGAATGATCGGCCAGCCGACCAGGAAGCCGATCGAGTAGATCAGGCCGTCGTAACCGGAGGTGAACACCAGCGCGGAAATACCCAGAAAGGACGCCGCAGACATGTAGTCACCGGCAATCGCCAGGCCGTTCTGGAAACCGGTGATCTTGCCGCCGGCTGCGTAGTAGTCCGAGGCTGACTTGTTGCGCTTCGAAGCCCAGTAGGTAATCCCCAGGGTGAACAACACAAAGGCCAGGAACATCAGAATGGCAGCCATGTTCAGGGGCTGTTTCTGCACCTCGCCAGTGAGCGCGTCAGCCGCCCACACAGCGGGTGCGAAGACACCGCAGGCCAATACGGCCAAAGTTTTGGTAGGTCGCATCATTGCTTGGCCTCCGCCAGAATTGCCTTGTTCAGTTCGTCGAACTCGCCGTTGGCGCGACGCACATAGATGGCGGTCAGCACAAAGGCTGAAAGGATCAGGCCGACGCCCAGGGGGATGCCCCAGGTGATGGACGAGTCTGGGCTGATCTTGGCGCCGAGCAGGTGCGGGCCATAGGCGATGAGCAAGATGAATCCGCAATAGAGGCCGAGCATGATTGCCGAAAGAATCCAGGCGAATCGCTCGCGTTTGCTGACCAGTTCCTTGAAGCGCGGACTGTTCTGTATCGAGAGGTAAATGCTGTCGTTCATTGTTTTTGTCCTAGCAGCACAGATTATGGATAACCCACCTGTAACTTTATGCTGCTGTTGGACGCCAACCAGACGACCTTAGTCTTAGATGCAAGAGTGTTTTGCGGTTTTGGTAACAAACCTCAGGCAGCGCAGCGCTTTTTCAGCTGAAAACAGCGCGCCCAAGGTGACGACTCAACCTTGGGCGGCGATGCTGCTATGGCTCGTTCAACGCGTTACTTGGCAGTCCACTCCGCCACGCGCTCAGGGTGTTTGGCGACCCAATCCTTGGCCGCTTGTTCTGGCTTGGCGCCATCCTGAATGGCCAGCATGACTTCGCCGATCTCATCCTTGGACTGCCACTGGAACTTCTTCAGGAAAGCTGCAACTTCCGGGGCCTTTTTCTCCAGGTCCTTGCTGCCGATGCTGTTGACGGTTTCAGCCGCGCCAAACACGCCTTTCGGGTCTTCGAGGAACTTCAGTTTCCACTTGGCGAACATCCAGTGCGGCACCCAACCAGTAACAGCAATCGACTCCTGCTTTTTCTCGGCGCGGCCCAGTTCGGCGGTCATGCCGGCGCCGGAACTGGCCTGCAGCTTGTAACCGGTCAGGTCGTAATCCTTGATCGCCTGCTCGGTCTTGATCATCACGCCCGAGCCTGCGTCGATGCCGACGATCTTCTGTTTGAAGCTGGTGTCGGTCTTGAGGTCTGCGATGCTGTTGGCCTTGACGTACTCAGGCACGATCAAGCCAATCTTGGCGTCTTTGAAGTTAGGCCCGAAGTCGACCACCTTGTCCTTGTTCTTGGCCCAGTATTCACCATGGGTCACCGGCAGCCAGGCCGAGAGGATCGCATCGAGTTTGCCGGTGGCAACCCCTTGCCACATGATCCCGGCTGCTACCGCCTGCAGCTTGACGTCATAGCCGAGCTTTTCCTTGATAACCTCGGCGGCGACGTTGGTGGTCGCAACACTGTCGGCCCAGCCATCGACATAACCGATGCTTACTTCTTTAGCCATGGCCTGCCCAGCGCTCATGGCCAACAACAGGGCGGACCCCACCCCCAGCATACGTCGCATGTTCATCAATGCATCCCCTCGTCAGGTCTCGGAGATAGCATCATCAACCTGCAACAAAGCGCGACCTGCTCCAGCCGCGACCTCTACCTTAACCAGATGCGACAGCACTTGGCCATTAGCGCCATCGGCCGACATTGGCCTGCGCGATCCTTGCATGCCAATGCGTTGGCGCCGGCGATTTGCGGCTATCATCTAGCCCTTTGCGCCTGACGATGGACCGCCCGATGCCCCGCTCCGCCCGCAATCTGCTGCCACTCTTTGTATTCGCCTGCCTGCTCGCCCTCGCCGGGCTGGGCGCGCTCTGGTACGGGCTGGGCAAGCCGGTGCTGCTGCCCGACGCCGCCAGCCCGACGCATAAACTGCAGTGCGCCTCGTACACCCCGTTCGACAAGGACCAATCGCCGTTCGACCAGCCGTTTCGCCTGCGCCCGGCGCGGATGGACGCCGATCTGGCCCTGCTGGCCGAACGTTTTCAGTGCATCCGCACCTATTCGATGACCGGTCTTGAGGCGATCCCGGCGCTGGCGCGCAAGCATGGCCTGAAAGTCATGCTCGGCGCGTGGGTGAATGCCAATCCGGTCGACAGTGACAAGGAAGTCGCATTGCTTATTGCCGCCGCCAATGCCAACCCCGATGTGGTCAGTGCGGTTATCGTCGGCAACGAGACCCTGCTGCGCAAGGAAGTCACCGGCGAGCGCCTGGCCGAGCTGATCAAGCGGGTCAAGGCCCAGGTCACGGTGCCAGTGACCTACGCCGATGTCTGGGAATTCTGGCTGCAGCATCCACAGATCGCGCCGGCAGTAGACTTCCTGACCATTCACCTGCTGCCGTACTGGGAAGATGACCCACGTAGCATCGACCAGGCATTGGCCCATGTCGCCGAGGTGCGCCAGGTATTCGGCGCCCGTTTTGCGCCCAAGCAGATCATGATCGGCGAGACCGGCTGGCCCAGCGAAGGCCGCCAGCGTGAAACCGCGCTGCCCAGCCGGGTCAACGAGGCACGCTTCATTCGCGGTTTTGTAGCGATGGCAGAGCAGAACGACTGGAGCTATAACCTGATCGAAGCCTTCGACCAGCCCTGGAAGCGTGCCAGCGAAGGTGCGGTGGGCGGTTACTGGGGGTTGTACGACGCCGACCGGCAGGATAAAGGCATTCTCGAAGGGCCGGTCAGCAACCTGGCTCTGTGGCCACAGTGGTTGGCGGCGAGTGCGCTGTTGCTGCTGGCGGCACTGCTGTTTGCCGGGCGCCCGGTCAATGCCCGGGCCGCACTGCTGCTGCCGTTGCTTGCAGCGATTGGTGCTGCCAGCCTTGGCCTATGGGGCGAATTGATGCGGACCAACGCACGCTTTGCCGGCGAATGGCTGTGGGCAGTGTTGCTGGCAGGCCTGAACCTGCTGGTGCTGGCCCACGCCCTGCTGGCCTTCGCGCAGCGCCAGGGTTGGCGTGAGCGGCTGTTTGCCTGGTTTGAAGCGCGCGCCGGCTGGCTGCTGCTGGCGGCGGGTTTCGCCGCTGCAGTGAGCATGCTGGCGATGGTCTTCGAGCCGCGCTATCGCAGCTTCCCGACTGCCTCGTTGTTGTTGCCGGCGCTGGTGTACTTGCTGCGACCAGTCGTGGCGCGTCGGGCCGAGGTGGCCTTGCTGGCATTCATCATCGGCGCCGGGGTGCTGCCACAGCTGTACCGTGAAGGGCTGGCCAACCAGCAAGCCTGGGCCTGGGCAGTAGTCAGCGTACTGATGGTCGGCGCGTTGTGGCGCAGTTTGCGTAAGCGCTGACCTTCATGCCAGCCTGGCGCCTTGTGCCTGACGCACCAGGCGCAAGCCGGCCAGGACCACCGCGAACACGGCGATACTGGCGGTATACAGCACCAGCGCGCTGAGCCCGAACAGCAAGCCGACTGCGGCCAGATACCAGCCGGCGCGGCCTTTGAGCAGTTGCGCGAGCACGCTCAGGGCCACAGCCAGCCAGGCAATCAGCTGAAAATGAATCGCCAGGCCCAGCAGCGAGCGCACCTGGCATTGCCAATACTGCGCAGGTACGCCGCACAGGCCAACCCACTGGCCGTCCTCCATCAGCCCGTAGCGCACGCCATAGCTGGCCGCCAGCCACAACGGCAGGCACAGCAGCAGGACAATGACGGGCAATGAACGAGGCATGAAGATCTCCGGGCAAATGTAAACAAACGCCAGCATAATCACTGGCGACATCTGTGCAAGGCAAGATTTCCCGGCAGCCGCTATGTTGCACAGAGCGATTGTTACCGCACTATTCACTGGCGCGGTAAAAACTGGCATAACAAATGGCCATACACCCGGCAACTTTGCCTGCTGGGCCGTGGTCAGAGCCTGCGTACCGTCATGCCTTGCCGAATATTCTGGGGGATTCAATGCTTCGATCACTGCGCCTCGCTGCCCTTCTGGGTGGCTTGCTTATGGCTGCGGCCGCCTCGGCGCGGGATATCGACGCCGCCAGCTATGGCTTTCCCTTGACCAACCCGTTCGAGGCGACGATTGCCACCACCCCGCCTGAACTACGGCCGACGCTGCCCAGTGATGATGACATCACCCAGGCCGACTACAGCCTCACCCTGCGTCCTGAGCGTGAGTTCACCCTGCCGGACAACTTCTGGCCGGTAAAAAAGCTCAAGTACCGCATGGCCCGCCAGGACCACGAAGCGCCGCTGATCTTCATCATTGCCGGCACCGGCGCGCCCTACAGCAGCTCGACCAACGAATACCTGAAAAAGCTCTACTACCAGGCTGGCTTCCATGTCGTGCAGCTGTCGTCGCCGACCAGCTGGGACTTCATGAGCGCCGCCTCGCGCTTTGCCACCCCAGGCGTGACCAAAGAAGATGCCGAGGACCTGTACCGGGTCATGCAGGCGGTGCGCGCGCAGCACCCGCGCCTGCCGATCAAGGACTTTTACCTCACCGGCTACAGCCTCGGCGCCCTCGATGCGGCGTTTGTCAGCCATCTGGACGAAACCCGGCGCAGCTTCAACTTCAAGCGCGTGCTGCTGCTCAACCCGCCGGTCAACCTCTACACCTCGGTGAGCAACCTCGACAAGCTGGTGCAGACCCAGGTCAAGGGCATCGACCGCAGCACCACGTTCTACGAACTGATGCTGGAAAAGCTCACCCGTTACTTCCAGGACAAGGGCTACATCGACCTCAACGACGCGCTGCTGTATGACTTCCAGCGCTCGCGCGAGCACCTGTCCAACGAGCAGATGGCGATGCTGATCGGCACTTCGTTCCGCTTCTCGGCGGCCGACATTGCCTTTACCTCCGACCTGATCAACCGCCGCGGCCTGATTACCCCGCCAAAGCAGCCGATCACCGAAGGCACCAGCTTGACCCCGGCGTTCAAGCGCGCCCTGCAGTGCGACTTCGAGTGCTACCTGACCGAGCAGGTGATCCCGATGTGGCGCGTGCGGACCGACGGTGGCAGCGTGCTGCAGCTGGTCGATCAAGCCAGCCTGTACGCCCTTGAAGACTACCTGAGCAAAAGCCCGAAGATTGCCGTCATGCACAATGCCGACGACCTGATCCTCGGCCCTGGCGATATCGGTTTTCTGCGTAAAGTATTTGGCGATCGGCTGACCTTGTACCCGCACGGCGGCCATTGCGGCAACCTTAATTACCGCGTCAACAGCGACGCCATGCTGGAGTTCTTCCGTGGTTAAACGACTGCTGCTCGTCACCGCTTTGCTCGCCGCCGGGTATGCCCAGGCCGAGGAGATCGCGCCGCGTACCAGCGTGATCGATGCCAACGTGGCCGATGCGCCGGTCGAGCAAAGCGATGGCTTTCTCGACCCGTTGCGCTCGCTCAAATTCAACCCTGGGCTGGACCAGCGTGAGTTCGAACGCTCGACCCTGACCGCGCTGAATATCTACGATCCGCTGGAGTCGGTGAACCGGCGCATCTACCACTTCAACTATCGCTTCGATCAGTGGGTGCTGCTGCCTGCCGTCGACGGTTATACCGCGATCACGCCACGCTTCGTGCGTACCGGGGTGAGCAACTTCTTCAGCAACCTTGGCGATGTGCCCAACCTGTTCAACAGCGTGTTGCAGCTCAAGGCCGAGCGGTCGGCGAAGATCACTGCAAGGCTGATGTTCAACACCATCATCGGTGTCGGCGGCCTGTGGGACCCGGCGACCAAGATGGGCCTGCCGCGCCAGAGTGAAGACTTCGGCCAGACCCTGGGCTTCTATGGTGTACCCGACGGGCCGTACATCATGCTGCCGATCCTCGGCCCATCGAACCTGCGCGACACCACCGGGGTGGTGGTGGACTACGCCGGCGAACAGTCGATCAACTACCTGGACATGGCCAATTTCACCAGCGATCACCCGGAGATTCTGTTCCTACGGGCTGTGGACAAGCGCTACACCACTGCCTTCCGTTATGGCCAGCTGAATTCGCCGTTCGAATACGAGAAGGTGCGCTACGTCTACACCCAGGCGCGCAAACTGCAGATCGCCGAGTAATCAGCATATTTGGGGCCGCTTTGCGGCCCCAAAACTCACAAGCCGAGAAAACGACTCAGCGCCCCACGCTTGGCCAGGGCATCGCGCCGGCCAAGCTCGATCAGCTCGCTGCAATAACTCGCCTCGAACAGCAAATAGCTCAACACCCCTGCCCCACTGGTACGAGTCGCCCCCGGCCCACGCAGGAACATGCGCAAGGCCGCCGGCAGCTGGCGTCGATGGCGAGCGGCGATTTCGTCCAGCGGCTGGCTCGGCGCAACCACCAGTACCTCGATCGGTGCCAGGCCCAGCGCCCGCGCATTCAAATGCGCCGGCAGCAGGTGGCTGAGGTGATTGAGCCGTTGCAGTAGCTCGATGTCGTCTTCCAGGCTGTCGATGAAGGTGCTGTTGAGCATGTGCCCGCCGATCTGCGCCAGGCTCGGCTGGCGACCGCTGAACAGACGCTGGCTGGGCAACGGCGACGCCGGTCGTTGCGGGTTGCCGCTGACGCCGACCACCAGCACCCGGCTTGCGCCCAGGTGCAACGCTGGGCTGATCGGCGCCGACTGGCGCACCGCACCATCGCCAAAGTATTCGTCGCCAAGCTTGACCGGGGCAAACAGCAAGGGGATCGCCGAGCTGGCCAGCAAGTGCTCGATGCTGAGCGCAGTTGGCACACCAATACGCCGATGGCGCAGCCATGGCTGAATGGTCTCGCCGCCTTGATAGAAGGTCACTGCCTGGCCCGAGTCGTAGCCAAAGGCGGTGACGGCCACGGCCCGCAATTGCTCGCTGGCCAGCGCCTCGCCAATGCCGTCAAGATGCAGGTGCGCTTGCAACAGGCCACGCAGCGGGCTGCTATCGAGCAACGCCACCGGCACGTCGCCGCCAACACCCAGCAAGCTGTGGCTGACGAAGCGACTGGCCTGGCGAATCACCCCGGGCCAGTCGCTGCGCAGCACCAAGTGGCTGCTGAAGTTCTGCCAGAAGGCGGTCAGGCGCTGCACCGATTCGGCAAAACGAGTTGCACCGCTGGCCAGCGTCACCGCATTGATGGCCCCGGCCGAGGTGCCGACGATCACCGGGAACGGGTTGGCCGCGCCAGGCGGCAGCAACTCGGCAATACCTGCCAGCACCCCCACCTGATAAGCCGCGCGGGCACCGCCGCCAGAGAGAATCAGGCCCGTGGTTGCAGTCATGTGATCCTCCCTGGATGTGCTGGCGTCAGCGCTGCTTCTTGTCGTACAGCCGTGGCGCGCCTTCAGGGCGGGACTTGAAGCGGCGATGCGCCCACAGGTACTGCTCCGGGCATTCACGCAGCACGCTCTCGACCCACTGGTTGATGCGCAGGCAGTCGGCCTCCTCGGTCTCGCCCGGGAAGTCCTGCAGCGGTGGATGCACAACCAAACGGTAACCGCTGCCATCCTCAAGCCGGCGCTGAGTGAACGGAATCACCCGCGCCTTGCCCAGACGGGCAAACTTGGTGGTGGCGGTAACCGTTGCCGCCGGGATACCGAACAGCGGCACGAACACACTCTGCTTGGCGCCGTAGTCCTGATCCGGTGCGTACCAGATCGCGCGGCCGCTGCGCAGCAGCTTGAGCATGCCGCGCACGTCCTCGCGCTCGATCGCCAGCGAATCGAGGTTATGCCGCTCACGGCCACTGCGCTGGATGAAGTCGAACAGCGGATTGCCATGCTCGCGGTACATGCCGTCGATGGTGTGCACCTGGCCGAGCAGTGCGGCGCCGATTTCCAGAGTGGTGAAGTGCACCGCCATCAGAATCGCGCCCTGGCCATCGCGCTGGGCGGCCTGCAGGTGCTCGATGCCTTCGATATGCGCAAGCTGCGCCAGCCGGGCCTTTGGCCACCACCAGCTCATAGCCATTTCGAAGAAGGCGATGCCGGTGGAGGCGAAGTTTTCTTTGAGCAACCGCAGCCGTTGGTCGGCGGAAAGCTCAGGGAAGCACAGCTCGAGGTTGCGCGCAGCGATGCGCCGACGCTCGCCGGCAAAGCGATACATCACCGCGCCCAGCGCACGGCCGAGCGCCAGCAGTGCCCGATACGGTAGTTGCACAGTCAGCCACAGCAGCCCCAGGCCCAACCACAGGCCCCAGAATCGCGGGTGGAGAAAATAACGACGAAAACGCGGGCGTTCCATTCAAGCTTCCGGAAAGACAAAGGCCGCGCATTCTACAACGGATCGCCGCCGGTTGCGGGCAACCCGCGTTCTCGTTATAAGTCAGGGCACTTTTTCCGTTACAAGCCGTCTATGCAGACCATGAGCCCAAACCACACCCCCGAACACGCCCCCGCGTTCCAGCTCAAGGGCAGCATGCTTGCCATTACCGTTCTGGAACTGGCGCGCAACGACCTTGAATCGCTGGACCGCCAGCTGGCGGCAAAAGTCGCCCTGGCACCGAATTTCTTCAGCAATACCCCACTGGTGCTGGCGCTGGACAAACTGCCGGCCGGCGAAGGCGCCATCGATTTGCCCGGGCTGATGCGCATCTGCCGCCACCATGGCCTGCGCACTCTGGCGATCCGCGCCAACCGTATCGAAGACATTGCTGCGGCGATTGCCATCGACCTGCCCGTGCTGCCGCCGTCCGGTGCCCGCGAGCGGCCAATGGAGCCTGAGCCGGAAGTCAAGAAGCCCGAGCCAGAACCGGCGCCCGTGGTACCCGCCGAGCCGGAAGTGCGGCCGACCCGGATCATCACCACGCCGGTGCGCGGTGGCCAGCAGATTTACGCCCAGGGCGGTGACCTGGTGGTGACCACATCGGTCAGCCCGGGTGCGGAACTTCTTGCCGATGGCAACATCCATGTCTACGGCGCAATGCGTGGTCGGGCCCTGGCGGGGATCAAGGGCAACACCAAGGCGCGCATCTTCTGCCAGCAGATGACCGCAGAGCTGGTCTCGATTGCCGGTCAGTACCGGGTCTGCGAAGACCTGCGCCGCGACCCACTGTGGGGTTCGGGGGTACAGGTCAGCCTGTCTGGCGATGTGTTGAACATCACCCGGCTTTAACGGATACTTGCGGCATTTTTAGAGCAACTTTTTCATCGTTGCCGTTTTGTGCTTTTTCAGGGACTGCTGTCCCGACTATTTTATTTAGGGGTGAAACACCTTGGCCAAGATTCTCGTGGTTACTTCCGGCAAAGGGGGTGTGGGCAAGACCACCACCAGCGCCGCCATCGGTACCGGCCTGGCCCTGCGCGGGCACAAGACTGTCATCGTCGACTTCGACGTCGGCCTGCGTAACCTCGACCTGATCATGGGCTGCGAGCGTCGCGTGGTGTATGACTTCGTCAACGTGGTCAATGGCGAAGCCAACCTGCAGCAAGCACTGATCAAGGACAAGCGCCTTGAGAACCTGTTCGTGCTGGCTGCCAGCCAGACCCGCGACAAGGACGCGCTGACTCAGGAAGGCGTCGAGAAGGTCCTGATGGACTTGAAGAAAGACTTCGAATATGTGGTCTGCGACTCCCCTGCCGGTATTGAAAAGGGCGCCCACCTGGCCATGTACTTCGCTGACGAAGCGATCATTGTGACCAACCCGGAAGTGTCTTCGGTACGTGACTCGGATCGTATGCTCGGTCTGCTGGCGAGCAAGTCGCGCCGCGCCGAGCGTAATGAAGACCCGATCAAGGAACACCTGCTGATCACCCGCTACCACCCAGAGCGCGTAAGCAAAGGCGAGATGCTCGGGGTCGACGACGTCAAGGACATCCTTTCGGTAGATCTGATCGGCGTGATTCCGGAGTCCGAAGCCGTACTCAAAGCCTCGAACCAAGGCGTGCCGGTCATCCTCGACGATCAGAGCGATGCAGGCCAGGCCTACAGCGACACCATCGACCGCCTGCTCGGGAAAAACCTTCCGTTGCGGTTCATCGAAATGCCGAAGCAAGGATTCTTCGCGCGCCTGTTTGGAGGCAAGTAAACCATGAACCTTTTTGACTTCTTTCGTGGCAGACAGAAACAGAGCAGTGCGTCGGTAGCGAAAGAGCGTCTACAGATCATCGTGGCGCACGAGCGCGGTCAGCGCACCACGCCGGACTACCTGCCGGCGCTGCAGAAAGAGCTGGTCGAGGTGATCCGCAAGTACGTCAATATCGGCAACGATGACGTGGTGGTTGCCCTGGAGAACCAAGGCAGCTGCTCGATCCTCGAGCTGAACATCACCCTGCCCGAGCGTTAATCAACGCTGCAGGCACACCTGCAGGAGCGGCCCTGAACCGCGAAGCAGCCACTGACGCAACCAGAACATCTGGTGCCGCCCGTGGCTGTTTTGCGGTTCAGGGCCGCTTTTGTCAGTTTTTCCAGAGAAGACGCAACAATGCCCCTGTCGAACGTGCACATCCTTCATCAGGACGACGCTGTCCTGGTCATCAACAAGCCGACCCTGCTGCTTTCGGTGCCGGGCCGCGCCGACGACAACAAGGACTGCCTGATCACCCGCCTGCAGGAAAACGGCTACCCGGAAGCGCTGATCGTGCATCGCCTCGATTGGGAAACCTCGGGGATCATCCTGCTCGCTCGGGATGCCGACAGTCATCGAGAACTGTCGCGCCAGTTTCATGATCGCGAAACCGAAAAGGCCTACACCGCACTGTGCTGGGGCCAGCCGGCGTTGGACAGCGGCAGCATCGACCTGCCACTGCGCTATGACCCGCCGACCAAACCGCGGCATGTGGTCGACCACGAGCAAGGCAAGCATGCACTGACCTTCTGGCGCATCGTCGAGCGCTGTGGCGACTATTGCCGGGTCGAGCTGACGCCGATCACCGGCCGCTCGCATCAACTGCGCGTGCACATGCTGTCGATCGGCCATCCGCTGCTCGGCGACCGGCTGTACGCCAACCCGGAGGCGCTGGCCGCCCATGAGCGGCTATGCCTGCACGCGAGCATGCTCAGCTTTACCCATCCGGTCAGCGGTGAGCGCTTGAAGTTCGAGTGCCCGGCTCCGTTCTGAAGTCGCTGTGCGCCGACACAAAACGTCGCAGAACTGCGTTAAACTCGCGCCATTGCTGTCTGGAGTGAACTATGCGCGATGTTTTGAACCAGGGCCTGATCGAATTCCTCAAGGCCTCCCCGACGCCCTTCCACGCCACGGCAAGCCTGGTCCAGCGCCTCGAAGCCGCTGGATTTCAGCGCCTCGACGAGCGTGACAGCTGGGCCACCGTGCCTGGCGGGCGTTACTACCTGACCCGCAACGACTCGTCGCTGATCGCGATCAAGCTCGGTTCGCTATCACCGCTGCTGAGCGGTATCCGCATGGTTGGCGCGCACACCGACAGCCCGTGCCTGCGAGTCAAGCCGCAGCCTGAACTGCAGCGCCACGGCTTTTTGCAGCTGGGCGTCGAAGTCTACGGCGGCGCGCTGCTGGCGCCGTGGTTCGACCGCGACCTGTCGCTGGCCGGGCGGGTGACCTTCCGCCGTGATGGCAAGGTCGAAAGCCAGTTGGTCGACTTCAAGCTGCCGATCGCGGTGATCCCCAACCTGGCGATCCATCTCAATCGCACCGCCAACGAAGGCTGGCCGATCAATGCCCAGCTCGAACTGCCGCCAATCATCGCCCAGGTGGCCGGTGACGAGCGGGTCGATTTCCGCGCTGTGCTCACCGAGCAGTTGGCCCGCGAACACGAACTGAATGCCGACGTGGTGCTCGACTACGAGCTGAGCTTCTACGACACCCAGGACGCGGCCCTGATCGGCCTCAATGGTGACTTCATCGCCGGCGCCCGCCTCGACAACCTGCTGTCGTGCTATGCCGGCCTGCAGGCGATGCTGGCAACCGACAGCGACGAGACCTGCGTGCTGGTCTGCACCGACCATGAAGAAGTCGGGTCCAGCTCGGCCTGCGGCGCCGACGGCCCAATGCTCGAACAAACCCTGCAGCGCCTGCTGCCGGATGGCGACGAGTACGTTCGCGTGATCCAGCGTTCGCTGATGATCTCGGCCGACAACGCCCACGGCGTGCACCCCAACTACGCCGACAAGCACGACGGTAATCATGGGCCCAAGCTCAATGCCGGGCCGGTGATCAAGGTCAACAACAATCAGCGCTACGCCACCAACAGCGAAACCGCCGGGTTCTTCCGCCACCTGTGCATGGCTGAAGAAGTACCAGTGCAGAGCTTTGTGGTGCGCAGCGACATGGGTTGTGGTTCGACCATTGGCCCGATCACCGCCAGCCACCTGGGTGTGCGCACGGTCGACATCGGCTTGCCGACCTTTGCCATGCACTCGATCCGCGAGCTGTGCGGCAGCCATGACCTGGCTCACCTGGTCAAGGTTCTGAGCGCGTTCTACCGCACCCGCGAACTGCCTTGAAGGCAACCTGCTGAGGGTCAATGGCCACCCTCGGCGCAGCCGCTATGCTGGATGCATAGTGGCTATCCAGTTACCCCGCAGAAGGATTCTGTCGCATGTCGCCCTTTCTCTCGTTGTTCGTTCCGGTATTTCTGTTCCTGATGCTGCTGACCATCGGCTTCAGCCTGCGCGAGCGCAACGCCGGGGTGCTGATGATGTGGATCGGCACCTTGGGCATTTTCGGCATCATGTGCTGGAAGATCCTCGAGAAACTGCCCACATAAACCTCTACACTCGGTCGATCGATTGTCCTGAGGTAGTTTTTCCGGTGCCTGTCTTCCTGCGTTGCCTGACCCTGCTGCTGTTGCTGTTCATCACGCCGAGCTATGCCGCCGGCATTCCCGGCCTGCTCGGCTCGAGCGCGCCGGCACAACCGCAAGCCAGCGAGCCGCTGGCCAAGTCGCTGGACGAGGTGATCAAGAACCTCGAAAACGACCAGCAACGCAGCAAGCTGCTGGCCGACCTGAAAAAACTCCGTGATGCCAGCAAACAGACCCAGGCCAACCCGGAACAAGGCGTGCTCGGGCTCATCAGCGGCGCCCTGCATGACATTGAAAAGCAGTTCAGCGGCGATGAAAGCCCGTTTCGGCGCTGGTCGCTGGAAATCAATCAGGCCCAGGATGAGCTCAGCGCGCTGATCGTGCCGGTGCAGCAGTGGCCGGCGATTCTGTTCGGCTTCGCGGCTGTGATTGCGGTGTGGAGCTTGCTGGCCATGCTGTTCAACTGGATCGGCCAGCGCGTGCGCCTGCGCTTCGGTCTCAAGGCTGAGCTGCCGCAACACCCGCGCACCGGTGACCTGGTGTTGTTTGCCTTGCGCAAACTGGGGCCGTGGCTGGTGGCACTGATCATCACCGTCTACCTGAGCTTCGCCCTGCCCCCCTCGCTGGGCAAATCGATGGCGATGGTGCTGGCTTACGCGTTGGTAGTGGGCACCTGCTTCTCGGCGATCTGCGTGATTGCCTTCTCCCTGCTCGATGGCCCGCACCGCCACCGCGCCCTGCATATTCTGCGGCATCAGGCGTTTCGCCCGCTGTGGCTGATCGGCAGTTTCGCCGCGTTTGGCGAAGCGATGAACGACCCGCGCCTGACCGCAGCGCTGGGCACCCATCTGGCCCACGCTCTGGCGACCCTGGCCAACGTGCTGGCGGCGCTGTGCACCGGATTGTTCGTGCTGCGCTTCCGCCGCCCGATTGCCCACCTGATTCGCAACCAGCCACTGTCGCGTCGGCTGAACCGGCGCACCCTGAGTGACACCATCGAGATTCTCGGCAGCTTCTGGTTCATTCCAGCGATGATTCTGGTGGCGATCTCGCTGGTGGCCACCTTCGTTTCCGCTGGCGATACCAGCACAGCCCTGCGCCAGTCGCTGATGTGTACCGTGCTGGTGGTGGTGTGCATGGTGGTCAATGGCCTGGTGCGCCGCCACGCGGCCAACCCGAAGCGGATCAATCGCCGTCAGGCGGTGTATGCCGAGCGCTTGCGCAACTTTGGCTACGCCCTGCTGCATGTGCTGATCTGGCTGGTGTTCATCGAGCTTGGCCTGCGCGTCTGGGGCCTGTCGATGATCGGCTTTGCCGAGGGCGAAGGGCATGACGTCAGCCTGCGTCTGCTCGGCCTGGCCGGTACCCTGATCGCCGCCTGGCTGGTGTGGATCCTCGCCGACACGGCGGTGCATCATGCGCTGGTGCGCTCGCGCCGTGGCCTGGCCAACGCCCGCGCGCAGACCATGATGCCGCTGATCCGCAACGTCATGTTCGTGGCTATCTTCATCATTGCGGTGATTGTCGCCCTGGCCAACATGGGCATGAACGTCACGCCGCTGCTGGCCGGTGCCGGTGTCATCGGCCTGGCCATCGGCTTTGGTGCGCAGTCGCTGGTCGCCGACCTGATCACCGGGCTGTTCATCATCATCGAAGACTCACTGGCCATCGACGATTATGTCGAAGTCGGCGGCCACCTGGGCACCGTCGAGGGCCTGACCATCCGTACCGTGCGCCTGCGCGATATCGATGGCATCGTGCATACCATCCCGTTCAGCGAAATCAAGAGCATCAAGAACTACTCGCGTGAGTTCGGCTACGCCATCTTCCGCGTGGCCGTGCCTCACGGCATGAGCATCGACAAGGCCATCACCCTGATCCGTGAGGTCGGCCAGACCCTGCGCAGCGACCCGCTGATGCGCCGCAACATCTGGTCGCCACTGGAGTTGCAAGGGGTGGAAAGCTTCGAGGCCGGCCAGGCGATCCTGCGGGCGCGCTTCAAGACTGCGCCGATCAAGCAGTGGGAAGTGTCGCGGGCGTTCAACCTGGCGCTCAAACGCCAACTTGACGCAGCCGGCCTGGACCTGGCGATGCCACGGCTGTCGGTGCAGGTGGTCACCGCCGGTGGCGGCGGGCTGAGCGAAGCGGTTGCCAAGGATGCACCAACAGCGCCGCCGACCCGTTGACTGTTCAGGCTAGCCCGCCTCGGCCCTGATCCGCACTGCATCATGGCGCCAGTACTCCAGGTCACAGTCGATCAGATGACCCTGCTGATCGCAGTTGACCCGGGTCACCTGCAAGCCCGGGCTGCCCGCCGAAATTTTCAGCGCGCTGGCGGCGGGCAGAGGCAACGCGGTGGGCAGGATCTCGAAGCAGACCCGGCCATATTCAATCTGATACTCGCGAGCGTAGATCTCGGTCAGCGACTGACTGAGGTCCTGCTCGAGAATCTGCGGGAAGTACGCTGGCGCCAGGTAGTGCTCGGTATACAGCACCGCGCGCCCGTCAATCCGCCGGACCCGGCAGATCTGCACCACGCTGGACAACCCCGGCAGGCGCAAGCGCGCGCAGATGGCCGCCGAGGCCGGCTGCAGGCGCGCCGACAACAGCTCGGTGGCCGGCACCCGCCCCTGCTCGCGGACCATCGCGTGGAAGTGGCTACGGGCAATCAGGTCATAGCTTAACCGCTGCGGCGCAACGAACCAGCCACGGCGCTCTTCGCGATAGATCAAGCCCTGTGCCTCCAGCTGCAGCAGTGCCTCGCGCAGGGTGATGCGCGTGGTGGCGAAGACTTCACTGAGCTTGCGCTCGGCCGGCAGTTTGCCGCCCGGCGCCAGCAGGCCGTGTTCGATCTGCTCCTGCAGGGCATGACAGATGACTGTTACCGCGCGCGCTGGCGTCGCTTGCATCAAAGGTTACCTATCTGGACTAGTCCAGCCCCACAACAGGGCAACTGGAGAATAGTGCAAGCCTAGGCACAGGCCATGAACATCCGGTTACAGAAGCCCCTCAAGGGTGACATTGAAAATGCATCAGGCCAGGCGAATCAAGGCATGGGATCTGGTCTACGCTGTATTTTCAGGCATCCCGGTAGGCCGGCCAAGGCGCTGACCTACATCAAACTGTCACGCTGGCGGCCTACCTTGGCGCAAGGTTTGCTGACCTAGACCACTTACGTCACGCGCACGGTTTGCATCCTCATATCGCCTGCAAGGCATTCCCACCCAAGGAGCTTCGGATGAAACAGTTTTTCATGGCGTCATTGCTCGGTTCGGCCATCGCCCTGTGCACCTCGGCAATGGCCGCCGACGACCTCAAGACACTGGAAGATGCAGCCCGCAAGGAAGGCGCGGTGAATAGCGTGGGCATGCCCGATGCGTGGGCCAACTGGAAAGCTACCTGGGATGACCTGGCCAGCAAGTACGGCCTCAAGCACATGGACACCGACATGAGCTCGGCGCAGGAAATCGCCAAGTTCGAGTCGGAAAAGGACAACGCCAGCGCCGACATCGGTGACGTCGGTGCCGCCTTTGGCCCGATCGCCGTGGCCAAGGGCGTGAGCCAGCCGTACAAGCCAAGCACCTGGGATCAGGTACCGACCTGGGCCAAGGACCAGGACGGCCACTGGGCGCTGGCCTACACCGGCACCATTGCTTTCATCATCAACAAGCACCTGGTCAAGGAAGGCGAGCGGCCGAAAACCTGGCACGACCTCGAGAAGGGCAAGTACAAGGTCGCCATCGGTGACGTCGGCACCGCAGCCCAAGCGGCCAACGGCGTGCTCGCCGCGGCCATCGCCTACAAGGGTGATGAACGCAACATCGAGCCAGGCCTGCAGCTGTTCACCAAACTGGCTCAGCAGAAACGCCTGTCGCTGGCCAACCCGACCATCCAGACCCTGGAGAAAGGCGAAGTGGAAGTCGGCGTGGTCTGGGACTTCAATGGCCTGAGCTACCGCCAGCAGATCGACCCTGAGCGCTTCGAGGTGTTGATTCCGGCTGACGGCTCGATTACCTCGGGCTACACCACCATCATCAACAAGTACGCCAAAAACCCCAACGCGGCCAAGCTGGCTCGCGAATACATCTTCAGCGACGCCGGCCAGATCAACCTGGCCAATGGCCACGCGCGGCCGATCCGTGCCGAGCACCTGAAGCTGCCGGCTGATGTACAGGCCAAGCTGCTGCCCAATGAGCAGTACGCGCCGGCCCAGCCAATCAAGGACGCCACGGCCTGGGAGACCACCTCCAAGGCGCTGCCGCAAAAATGGCAGGAGCAGGTCATCATCGAGATGGAATGACGCTTGCTCGGGTAATGCTCTGAACAGCTCTCTGCACCGTAACAGCGGGGCAGAGGGCAACCCCACCGTGTGATCCACCTGCCGTGGAGTCTCCATGCAACACAACGTCATTCTGGTCCTGCTCGACGGCCTCAACCACGAGGTCGCCCACCATGCGATGGGCCACCTGCACGCTTACGTCGAGGCTGACCGCGCTGCGCTGTACCGGGTCCAGTGCGAGCTGCCGTCGCTGTCGCGGCCGCTTTACGAGTGTATTCTCACCGGCGTACCACCGCTGGAAAGCGGCATCGTCCACAACAACGTCAACCGCCTGTCCAACCAGCGCAGCGTGTTTCACTACGCCCGCGAGGCAGGCCTGGGCACTGCGGCTGCGGCCTATCACTGGATGAGCGAGCTGTACAATCGCTCGCCGTTCGACCCGCTGCGCGATCGCCATACCCATGCGCCAAAGCTGCCGATCCAGCACGGGCTGTTCTACTACGCCGATCACTACCCCGACTCGCACCTGCTGGCCGACGCCGAGTACCTGCGCCGCCGCCACGCCCCGAATTTCCTGCTGGTGCACCCGATGAACATCGACGATGCCGGCCATCGTCATGGCCTCGACAGCAGCCAGTACCGCAATGCCGCGCGCGGTGCCGACATCCTCTTGGCCGACTACCTGCCGCGCTGGCTCGAAGAGGGTTACCAGGTGCTGGTGACCGCCGACCATGGCATGAACAACGACCGCTCGCACAATGGCCTGCTGGCCGAGGAGCGCGAGGTGCCGCTGTTCGTCTTCGGCAGCGCCTTCAGCCTCGACCAGAATGCCAAGCCGCTGCAGACCGAGCTGTGCGGAACGATCTGCGAGCTGCTCGGCGCCGCCCATGACAAAAGCGTTTGCCGCGAGCTGCTGTCGTGATGGCCGGCACCCGCGGGCGCTACCTGGCCATGCTCTGCCTGCTGCCGTTCGCGCTGTTCTTTCTGGTGTTCCAGATCGCGCCGCTGGGCTGGGTGGCGATTCACAGCGTGCAGGCCGAGGGCGGCTGGAGCCTGGACAACTTCAGCAAGGTGTTCGCCTCCAAGTTTTATCTGCAGGCGCTGCAGCGCAGCCTGGAGATCAGCTTCTGGTCGAGCCTGTTCGGCATCATCATTGCCACCCTTGGCGCCTATTCGCTGCGCCAGGTCAACTCGAAGCTGCGCGACTTCGTCAGTGCCTTCGCCAACATGACCAGCAACTTCGCCGGAGTGCCGCTGGCCTTCGCTTTCATCATTCTGCTCGGCTTCAACGGCGCACTGACCTTGCTGCTGAAGCAGGTCGGCCTGCTCGAAGACTTCAGCATCTATTCCAAGACCGGCTTGATCCTGGTGTACACCTACTTCCAGATCCCGCTCGGCGTGTTGCTGCTGTACCCGGCGTTCGACGCCCTGCGTGAAGACTGGCGCGAATCCGCGGCGCTGCTCGGCGCCAGCCACTGGCAATTCTGGCGGCACATCGGCCTGCCGGTGCTGACCCCGGCGCTGCTCGGCACCTTCGTGATTCTGCTGGCCAATGCCCTCGGTGCCTACGCCACGGTCTATGCACTGACTACGGGCAATTTCAACGTGCTGCCGATCCGCATCGCGGCGCTGGTGGCGGGCGACATCAGCCTCGACCCGAACCTGGCCAGCGCCCTGGCGATGGTGCTGGTGGGGCTGATGACGCTGGTCACGGTGGTTCATCAATGG
The DNA here is from genome assembly GCF_024809895.1 of Pseudomonas sp. BIGb0278. NCBI lineage: Bacteria > Pseudomonadati > Pseudomonadota > Gammaproteobacteria > Pseudomonadales > Pseudomonadaceae > Pseudomonas > Pseudomonas sp. BIGb0278. The sequence continues at coordinate 110,800 of NZ_JANUEL010000009.1, read as the reverse complement.
CTGTTGAAGAGGAGCTACCATGCGCGCTGAATCCCGCCCTGGCGGCTGGTACCACCGCGCCGTGGTCTACCTGCTGTTTCTGATCCTGCTGCTGCCGCTGGCCGGCACCCTGCTCTACTCACTGTCGACCAGCTGGTCGGCGAGCCTGTTGCCCAGCGGCCTGACTTTCAAATGGTACGCGGCGCTGTGGAGCGAGCCGCGCTTTCTGGCCGCCTTCGGCCAGTCGCTGCTGGTGTGCGTCGGCGCGCTGCTGTTGTCGGTGGTGCTGATCCTGCCGTTGCTGTTTGTGGTGCATTACCACTTCCCGCGGCTGGATGCGCTGATGAACATCCTCATCCTGCTGCCGTTTGCGGTACCGCCGGTGGTGTCGTCGGTGGGCTTGCTGCAGCTGTATGGCAGCGGGCCGATGGCGATGGTCGGCACGCCGTGGATTCTGATCGGCTGCTACTTCACCGTAGCGCTGCCGTTCATGTACCGGGCCATCACCAACAACCTGCAGGCGATCAACCTGCGCGACCTGATGGACGCTGCCCAACTGCTCGGTGCCAGCACCTGGCAGGCGGCGTTTCTGGTGGTGCTGCCAAACCTGCGCAAGGGCCTGATGGTGGCGCTGTTGCTGTCATTCTCGTTTTTGTTCGGCGAATTCGTGTTCGCCAACCTGCTGGTCGGCACCCGCTACGAAACGCTGCAGGTGTACCTGAACAACATGCGCAACAGCAGCGGCCACTTCAACAGCGCGCTGGTGATTTCCTATTTCGCCTTCGTCCTGGTGTTGACCTGGGTGGCCAATCGCTTGAACAAGGACAAACCCTGAGATGAGCTTCGTCAGCGTAGAGAAACTGCAAAAGAGTTACGCCGGCAGCCCGGTGTTCGACGATATCGACTGCCAGATCCAGCGCGGCGAATTCGTCACCCTGCTCGGCCCGTCCGGTTGCGGCAAGTCGACCTTGCTGCGCTGCATTGCCGGGCTGACCCCGGTCGACAGCGGCCGGATCCTCCTCGACGGCCACGACCTGGTACCGCTGAGCCCGCAAAAACGCGGCATCGGCATGGTCTTTCAGAGCTATGCACTGTTCCCCAACATGACCGTCGAGCAAAACGTCGCCTTCGGTTTGCGCATGCAGAAAACCCCTGCTGCAGAAAGCCGCACGCGGGTGCGCGAAGTGCTCGAGCTGGTCGAGCTGGGCAGCTTTGCCGGGCGCTATCCGCATCAGTTGTCGGGCGGCCAGTGCCAGCGGGTGGCGCTGGCCCGATCGCTGGTGACCAGGCCGCGCCTGTTGCTGCTGGATGAGCCACTGTCGGCACTGGATGCACGTATTCGCAAGCACCTGCGCGAGCAGATTCGGGCAATTCAGCGCGAGCTGGGGCTGACCACGATCTTCGTCACCCACGATCAGGAAGAGGCGCTGACCATGTCCGACCGCATCTTCCTGATGAACCAGGGCCGGATCGTCCAGAGTGGCGACGCCGAAACCCTCTACACCGCGCCGGTGGACCTGTTTGCCGCAGGCTTTATCGGCAACTACAACCTGCTCGATGCCGACAGCGCCAGCCGCCTGTTGCAACGCCCGGTCAGCAGCCGCCTGGCGATCCGCCCCGAGTCGATCAGCCTGAGCCTCACCGGCGAACTGGACGGCCTGGTGCGCAGCCATAGCCTGCTCGGCAACGTCATCCGCTATCGGGTCGAGGTGCGCGGTGTCGAACTGGTGGTTGACGTGCTCAATCGCTCGTCAGAGGATCTGCATGCGGACGGTCAACGGGTATCCTTGGCTATCGACCCAACGGCGCTACGCGAAGTGGCATAGAAGTAGCTCAGGAGAAGTACCGATGGCTTTGGCAATTTTCGATCTGGATGAAACCTTGATCCATGGCGACTGCGCGTCGCTGTGGAGCGAGCACATGGTGCGGCTGGGCTGGGTCGATGGCGAGTCGTTTCTGCGCCGTGACCGCGAGCTGATGGAGGCGTACAGCAAGGGTGAGATGGCCATGGAAGACTACATGGCCTTCAGCCTCGAGCCGGTTGCCGGGCGCACACTGGAGGAGTTGGCGCACCTGGTCGAGCCATGGGTGGAAGACGTGATCGAGCCGATCATCTACGGCGACGCCTGCCGCTGCATTGCCGAGCACCGCAAGCAAGGTGATCGGGTGCTGATCATCTCGGCTTCTGGCACCCACCTGGTCGGGCCGATTGCAGCCCGCTTGGGTGTAGACGAGTACCTGGCGATCGAACTGGAAGCGGTCAATGGCGTGTACACCGGCAACACTCATGGCGTGCTGACCTACCGCGAGGGCAAGATCACCCGGCTGCTGGAGTGGCTGGATCAGGAACAGGAAAACCTCGAGGGCGCGAGTTTCTATTCGGACTCGCGCAATGACCTGCCGCTGCTGCTCAAGGTCGATCATCCCAAGGCAGTCAACCCTGACCCGGTCCTGCGCGCCCATGCCGAGCAGCATGGCTGGCCGATCCTCGCCTGGAAGTGAAACAGCCGGGGCCGTAGCCCCGGCATGGCTGACTCAGGCCAGCGTCTGGTCGATCACCAGCACCAGCTTGCCGGAGACCTGATTGGTCGCAAGCTCGGCGTAGGCGGCCTCGGCGAACGCGACCGGATAGGTGTCCACCAGTTGCGCCTTGAGCCGGCCATCGGTGAACAACGGCCAGACCTGCTGGCCGAGCTCCTTGAGCAGTTCGGCCTTGAAGTCATCATCGCGATTGCGCAAGGTCGAGCCGGTCAGCTGCAGGCGCTTGCCGAGAATCTGCGCCAGGTCCAGTTCGACCTTGCGCCCGCCCATCAAGCCGATCATCACCCAGCGCCCGTCGCGGGCCAGCAGCTCGACATTGAGCGGGCCGTAGCTGGCGCCAACCGGGTCAAGGATCACGTCGAACGGGCCCAGTTGCTTGAGGTCATCGAGGTTGGCATTGCGCACCACCCCACCGGCAGCGCCCAGCGCCTCGCAGTAGGCCAGCCGCTCTGGCGAGCCGACGCTGACCCAGACCGGATTACCCAGCGCTTTGCACAGTTGAATCGCCGCCGAGCCGACGCCACTGGCGCCGGCATGCACCAGCAGTTTTTCCCCAGGCTTGAGCCCGCCGAGCTGGAAGATATTCAGCCAGGCCGTGGCATACACCTCGGGGATCGCCGCCGCTTCGTGCAGGCTCAGGCCCTCGGGCACCGGCAGCACGTGGCGAGCATCGACCACCACTTCCTCGGCCATGCCACCGCCCGCCAGCAGCGCACAGACGCGCTCGCCGACGCGCCAGTCGGTGCCGGGGCCGACTTCACTGATGATCCCGGAACATTCCAGCCCCAGGTAAGGGCTGGCGCCCGGCGGCGGTGGGTAATTGCCCGCGATCTGAAGCATATCCGCCCGATTCAGGCCTGCCGCGGCTACGCGAATGCGTACCTGGCCGGCATCACAGGTCGGGCGCTCGGCCTCGACCCACTCCACATGTCCGTCAACGCCTTGCAATGCCTTCACAGTGCCTCCATAGTTGAGTCATGACTGAGCCCGGGATCGCCTTGTCCCGGGCTTTTTGCAGTATTTGCCCGGCTCCATGGAACCGGCGAACGGAATAGACGGCCTACTATGCGTGATCAATTGCCTTTACGTCGAATCAGCATGAAGCATTTTCTGCCCAGCACCGCCCTCGCCCTGCTCATTGGCGTTGGCAGCCTGACGCTTGGCGGCAATGCGGCCGCCGCCAACAAGTGGGAAAGCCTGCAGCCAGACCGGGATGAGGTGGTTGCCAGTCTCAATGTGGTCGAGCTGCTCAAGCGCCACCACTACAGCAAGCCGCCACTGGATGACGCCCGTTCGGTGATCATCTACGACAGCTACATCAAGCTGCTCGATCCATCGCGCAGTTACTTCACGGCCTCGGACATCGCCGAGTTCGACAAGTGGAAGACCCAGTTCGACGATTTCCTCAAGAGCGGCAATCTCGATCCGGGCTTCACCATCTACAAGCGTTACCTGAACCGCGTCAAAGCCCGCCTGGACTTTGCCCTGGCCGAACTCAACAAGGGTGTCGACAAGATCGACTTCACCGTTGACGAGTCGCTGCTGGTCGATCGCAAAGACGCCCCATGGCTGAAAAACGACGCCGAGCTGGACGACCTCTGGCGCAAACGGGTCAAGGATGAAGTGCTGCGCCAGAAGATCGCCGGCAAGGACTTCAAGCAGATCCAGGAAACCCTGATCAAGCGCTACAAGAACCAACTTGCGCGGCTTGACCAGACCCGTGCCGAAGACATCTTCCAGGCCTACATCAACACCTTCGCCCAGTCCTACGACCCGCACACCAATTACCTGTCGCCGGACAACGCCGAAAACTTCGACATCAACATGAGCCTGTCGCTCGAAGGCATCGGTGCGGTGCTGCAGAATGACAACGATCAGGTCAAGATCGTCCGTTTGGTACCGGCCGGCCCTGCCGCCAAGACCAAACAGGTCGCCCCGGCCGACAAGATCATCGGTGTGGCCCAGGGCAACAAGGAAATGGTCGACGTGGTCGGCTGGCGTCTGGACGAAGTGGTCAAGCTGATCCGCGGCCCTAAAGGTTCGGTGGTGCGTCTTGAAGTCATCCCGGCCAGCAATGCGCCGAGCGACCAGACCAGCAAAATCGTTTCGATCACCCGCGAAGCAGTCAAGCTTGAAGAGCAGGCGGCAAAAAAGTCGGTGCTCAAGCTCAAGCAGGATGGCCGTGACTACAAGCTGGGGATCATCGAGATCCCGGCCTTCTACCTCGATTTCAAGGCCTACCGTGCCGGCGATCCTGAGTACAAGAGCACCACGCGCGACGTCAAGAAACTGCTCACCGAACTGCAGAACGAGAAAGTCGACGGCGTGGTCATCGACCTGCGCAACAACGGCGGCGGCTCGTTGCAGGAAGCCACCGAGCTGACCAGCCTGTTCATCGACAAAGGCCCGACCGTGCTGGTACGCAACAGCGACGGCCGCGTCGATGTGCTTGAGGATGAAAACCGCGGCGCCTTCTACAAAGGCCCGCTGACGCTACTGGTCAACCGTCTCTCGGCCTCGGCTTCGGAGATTTTCGCCGGCGCCATGCAGGACTACCATCGCGCCTTGATCATCGGTGGCCAGACCTTCGGCAAAGGCACCGTGCAGACCATCCAGCCGCTCAACCATGGTGAGCTGAAACTGACCCTGGCCAAGTTCTACCGGGTTTCCGGGCAGAGCACCCAGCATCAGGGCGTGCTGCCGGATATCGACTACCCGTCGATCATCGACACCAAGGAAATCGGCGAGAGCGCCCTGCCCGAGGCCATGCCATGGGACACCATCAAGCCGGCGATCAAGCCTGCCGTGGACCCGTTCAAGCCGTTCCTCACCGAGCTGAAGGCCCGCCACGACGCCCGTAGCGCCAAGGATGCCGAGTTCACCTACATCCGTGACCGCCTGGCCCTGAGCCAGAAGCTGATGAGCGAGAAGAGCGTCAGCCTCAACGAGCAGACCCGTCGCGCCCGCCACGATGAGATCGAGGGCAAGCAACTGGCCCTGGAAAACATCCGCCGCAAGGCCAAGGGTGAAGAGCCGCTCAAGGAACTGAAGAAAGAAGACGAAGACGCGCTACCGGTGGAAGATGAAGACACCAAACCGGAAGACGACGCCTACCTGGCCGAAACCGGGCGTATCCTGCTTGACTACCTGAGCCTGAGCTCGTCTGTAGCCAAGAAGTGATCGCCGGCTGACGCCAGTCGCAAAAAAAGGGGGTGGACGCCTAGGTGTCCACCCCTTTTCTTTGTCTGCAGTTTGCTCAGGCAAACGCCCTGCGGCGCTCAGGCTTCTTCTGAATAGGGGTGCTCGAATACCCTGGCCACTTCCGAGGCGTGCCAGGAGGCTGCTTCCATGCCATCGACCGGCCCGGTAAACCTGCCCAGGCGCTCGGCACATTCGAAAAAGCCGGTACGCGGCAGGCGGCTAGCGCCCTGGCTGATCACCAGCGAGCTGCGCAGCGGCTGTTCTGCGCGTGCGTCGATAGCGGCCAGATGCTCCAGCGCGGCGGTCAGCGTCTGCATGGCCGGGGTTGGCAGCTGCAGACGCTCGAGCAGGGCACGGTAGGTCAGCAGGTGGCGCTGGCGGCGGGCCATGTCCAGCTCGCCGAGCAGCCCATCCCAATGCTGGCGACTGATCCTGACGCCGCTCATGATGGCTCGCTCCAGCCAGCAATACCCAGGTGCCAGGCCAGGCTGCGCAGGATCGGCGCACCCGCTTCACGCTCGCCCGCTTCGATCATGGCCAGGTAGGCCGGGCTGATGCCAACGCTGCGCGCCAGCGCTTCAGGGGCCAGGCCCTTGGCTTCCCGCAGGCGGGCCAGCTCGCTGATTGCCGGCAGGCTGGCAGGCGCCGCAACAGGCTCTGCTAGCGTCTGCTCTGCCTTGGCAGGGCTGGACGCAGGCGCCTGGCCGGCAGCGACCAGCAGGGCCTGATACTGCTCCCAGGGAATGACGGCGTATTCGGGCTTATCGTCCCGGCTGATGACCTGAATTTCCATTGCAAACCCCTCACGTAGGACTACTGCATGTAGCCCTTAGGCATAACCTTTATGCCAATTATATGACCAAGCGCGAGGGTCTGCGCGGATCAGGCTGAATTCAAGGCATACCGCGCTCCAGGCGCAGGGCCTCGGGGGTGTCTGGCAGGCGCTCTACCACGCGCAAACGCTCTGGCGTCTGAGCGTCGCGCCAGGCCTTGAAACGGCCCAATTCGTCAGCCACGGTCTTCAATACCCAGCCGAGCACGGCGATGTCATCGAGAAAGCCGACGCCCAGCAGCCAGTCGGGGATCGCATCCAGCGGGCTGACGAAGTACAGCAGGCCGGCCACGATGGTCACCAGCGCCTTCGGGCTGATGGCGCGGTACTCGCCGCGCCACCAGGCCAGGCACAGGCTCTGCATCAAGCGCAGGTCTTCACGCAGTTGGCCAAGCTTGGGACCTTTGCGCGCGACCGCAAACAACAGCGCCGGCAACCGGCCACGGCTGAGCAGACGCTCGGCGAGGGGCAGAAATCGGCTGAAATTCCAGGGTGCACTCATGGGGCCTCCGGGCGATGAGGTTATCCACATTTATTGTGGATAACCTTGTGAACAGGGCACAGTTTCCGCCGCCCCGTGCCGACAGGGCAAGGGTCGCGCTTAGATCGGGCGTTTTTTACCCAATCGTGACAGCTGCGCAAACGTTTTGCGTCATTGGGCAGACATGTACCGGCCACCCAATCTCGGACAAGCAATGCCGGCCGAGGTTCGTCTGGGTGCCCGCAAAAACGACAACGCCCCGTCGAGACGGGGCGTTGTAGACACGCTAAGGCTTACTGAGCCGGAGCTTCGGCTGGCGGCTCGGCGCCTTCGAGCTTGCTCGGATCTTTGATCGCCAGCAGTTCCAGGTCGAACACCAGTACCGAGTTGGCCGGGATCAGCGGGCTCGGGCTCTGTGCGCCGTAAGCCAGCTCAGCCGGGATGTACAGCTTGTACTTCTCACCGACGTGCATCAATTGCAGGCCTTCGACCCAACCTGGGATCACACCGCTGACCGGCAGATCGATCGGGCTGCCGCGCTCGACCGAGCTGTCGAACACCTTGCCATCGATCAGCTTGCCTTCGTAGTGAACGGTCACAACGTCAGAGGCTTTTGGCTGTGGGCCATCGGCTTTCTTCACGACTTCGTACTGCAGGCCGGAAGCGGTGGTCACAACGCCCTGCTTCTTGGCGTTTTCTTCGAGGAACTTCTTGCCAGCCGATGCGGCTTCTTCGCTGGCTTTGGTCAGACGCTCTTCGGCACGCTTTTGCAGCGCGGTGAAGGCCTCGACCAGTTCGTCATCCTTGATGCGCTGCTCTTTCTTGCTGACAGCGTCATCGATACCCATGGCGACTGCTTTCGAATCAAGGTCTTCCATGCCTTCCTGAGCCAGGCTCTTGCCCATGTTCAGGCCGATACCGTAGGAGGCTTTCTGTGCCGGGGTTTTTAGCTCGACGTCGCTGGTCTGAGCGTCGCAGCCCGCCAGAACCAAACTTACCAGGGCAACCGCAGCCGCCAAACGATGTTGTTTCATGCTAGTTCCTTGTTCATGCGCCATAAGGGCAATCAGGGTAAAGCCGCGAGCTTAGCAGGCGGTCGTTACCAATGGCTACCGGCATAGGAGCCGCTTGCGGGCAGTAAGTTCAGTAGGTGAAAGGTTGTTCATGGCAACGCTGCAGCCACTGGCCAGTATTGAGCCCAGATGCTACCTGCGGCGGGTATTGTGGCTATTTATGTCTGCCCTGCGAAACATGACAGATCCGTCAGGGATAAAGCCCTTCGCGGTACTCCCCGGCCAACTCGCGCAGCACCTCGCACACCCACTGCGCCGGAAGGCTCTGCGGCAGCGCGGCATTGCGGCAGATGCCCACCGAGCCACCCGGTTCGTAGATGCCAAGGTCCAGCTCGACCAGCTCGCCGCGGCCCAGGTCGATCAGCACCGCGTCACGCGGGGCGACCCAGACTGCATCGCTGCCCAGCAGGTAGCGCCGGCTCAGCGCCAGCGACAAGGTCTCCAGACGTTGCGCCGGCATGTGGATGCCGCACTGCACAAACAGGCTGTCGGCGTGTTGGCGGATGGTGGTGCCAAGCGGAGGCAACACCAGCGGATAGTCGCCAACCCGGCTGCGTTCGAGCGGCTGTAGCGCCAGCAGCGGATGGCCCGGACGCACCACCAGACTCATCGATTCGCTGTACAGGTGCTCGAATGACAAGCCCTGAATCTGCGGGCTGTCGGTCATGCGCCCGACTACCAACTCCAGCTCACCCAGGCGCAATTGGCCGAGCAACTGCGCACTGACCCCGGTGCTCACGCTGATCAGCAACGCCTGATGGCGCTGATGCAGGCGGCACAGCGCCTCCGGCATGAGCAGGCCTTCGACGGTCGAGAGCACGCCAATGCGCACCTGCGACGGCGCCCGCGCCTCGCCGCGCACACTGCTCACGCCATCGCGCAGGGCCTGCACGCTGGGGCCAGCGTAGCGCATGAAGCGCGTGCCAGCGGTGGTCAGCTCGACGCCCAACCGAGTGCGCTCGAACAGCCGCGTCTCGAGCAACTGCTCAAGCTCCTTGAGGGTCTTGGAAATCGCTGGCTGGCTGATCGCCAGAACGTCGGCCGCACGCGCCAGGCTGCCCTGGCGGGCGATTTCCAGAAAGCACAGCAAGTGGCGGTACTTGATTCGAGTGTCGAGATTCATGCGTAAGAGCAGCTCTGCCCGCGATCAGCGTCGGTCAGCCATCTTAGCGCATCGCCACCTCGACAGCCTCCCCTGCCAGGCGCACCGGCCAGGTCCGCAGCGCCTGCTGCGGGTCTTCCAGGCAGCGCCCGCTGCGCAGGCTGAAGTGCTGCTTGTACAACGGCGCCGCCACCGTCAGCTCGCCACCGATGCTACCGATCAGGCCGCGGCCGATGATATTGGCGCCCGAGCGCGGGTCGCGATTGGCCACGGCATAAAGCGGCTGAGCCTGGCCAGGCAGGTAGAACAGCGCCACCTGCTCGCCGTCCAGCCACACCACTACACCGGAATCGGCGACCAGATCGCCGCGCTGGCAAACTGTTTGCCAGTTGGGTTGTTGCGCTACTGCGACATTGCATGAGTTCATCAGACAGCCTCCTCGACAGTTGGGATCAGGTGCAGCGCGGCCACCGGCCGGCGTTGTTCGCGTTCACGCACAAAGTGCACGTCCGGGTCAGCGCGCTGGTCATTGACGAAGGTGCGGAACCGTTTGAGTTTTTCTGGATCGTTGAGGGCGTTGGCCCACTCGCATTCATACTGATCGACCACGTGCTGCATCTGCGCTTCGAGCTCGGCGCCAAGCAGCAGGCTGTCATCAAGGATCACCGCCTTGAGGTAATCCAGGCCACCTTCCAGGCCCTCGCGCCAGACCGAGGTGCGCTGCAGCTTGTCGGCAGTGCGGATGTAGAACATCAGCACGCGGTCGATCATGCGGATCAGGCTGTCGTCATCGAGGTCGGTGGCAAACAACTCGGCATGCCGCGGGCGCATGCCGCCGTTGCCGCAGACGTAGAGGTTCCAGCCCTTGTCGGTGGCGATCACGCCGATGTCCTTGCTCTGCGCCTCGGCGCACTCGCGGGTGCAGCCGGATACGGCAAACTTGAGTTTGTGCGGCGAGCGCAGGCCCTTGTAGCGGTCTTCCAGGCGCAGGGCCATGGCCACGCTGTCCTGCACGCCGTAGCGGCACCAGGTGCTGCCGACGCAGGATTTGACCGTACGCGTCGACTTGCCATAAGCGTGGCCGGTCTCGAAGCCTGCAGCGATCAGCTCGCCCCAGATCAGCGGCAGTTCGTGCAACTGCGCGCCGAACAGGTCGATGCGCTGACCGCCGGTGATCTTGGTATAGAGGTCGTATTTTTTCGCCACCTGGCCGATCACGATCAGCTTGTCCGGGGTTATCTCGCCACCGGGAATGCGCGGCACCACCGAGTAGGTGCCGTTTTTCTGCATGTTGGCCATGAAGGTGTCGTTGGTGTCCTGCAGCGGCACCAGCGCGGCGTCCATGATCGGCTGGTTCCAGCACGAGGCCAGGATCGAACCCACCGCCGGTTTGCAGATGTCACAGCCGACATGGCCTTTACCGTGACGCTCGAGCAGCTCATTGAAAGTGCGGATGCCCTCGACCCGGACCAGCCCATAAAGCTCCTGGCGGGTATAGCCGAAGTGCTCGCACAGGCTCTTGTCGACGGTGACCCCACGGGCAGTCAACTCGTGCTCGAAGACCTGCTTGAGCAGCGCCGCGCAACCGCCGCAACCGCTGGCCGCCTTGGTGCAACTCTTGACCGCGGCGAGGTCGCTGCAGCCGCTGTCGATGGCCGCACAGACCGCGCCCTTGCTGACGTTGTGGCAGGAGCAGATGGTCGCCGTATCGGGCAAGGCATCGGCACCCAGCGCCGGCGCGCCGCCGCCCTGCGGCAGGATCAGCGTGGCCGGATCAGCTGGCAGGGCAATGCCGTTCTGGCAGTACTGCAGCAGGGTGTCGTAGTAGCTGTTGTCACCGACCAGCACCGCGCCGAGCACGTGCGTGCCGCTGGCATCGACCACCAGCCGGCGATAGGCCGCGTTGGCCTCGTCGATGAAGCGGTAACTGCGCGCGCCAGGAGTCGCGCCGTGGGCGTCGCCGATCGAGCCGACATCGACTCCAAGCAGCTTGAGTTTGGTTGACATGTCGGCGCCGGTGAACGGGGTGGACGTTTCACCAAGCAACAGCGCAGCAAGGTTGCGCGCCATGCTGTAACCGGGCGCGACCAGGCCGAACACGCTGCCATTCCACGAGGCGCACTCGCCGATGGCGAAGATCTGCGGGTCGCTGCTGCGGCAATCGTGGTCGATCGCCACCCCGCCACGCGCACCAATCTCCAGGCCGCAGGCGCGGCCGAGGGCGTCTTGTGCGCGGATACCGGCAGAGAACACGATCAGGTCGGTTTCAAGATACTCGCCACCGTCGAAATTCATTCGATAGCGGTACTCACTGCCGGTGCTGATCGACTGGGTGGCGCGTGACACATGCACCCCCACGCCCAGCGCCTCGATCTGCGCCTTCAATGCCGCGCCGCCTTCGCTGTCGAGCTGCACCGGCATCAAGCGCGGCGCGAACTCCACCACGTGTGCTTCCAGGCCCAGCGACTTCAAGGCGTTGGCCGCCTCGAGGCCCAGCAAGCCGCCACCGACCACCACACCCCGGCGGCTGCCGCTGGCGGCGGCGCGAATGGCGTCAAGGTCATCCAGAGTGCGATAGACCAGCCGCGACGTGCCGCTGGAGCCTTCGACTGGCGGCACGAACGGATAAGAGCCGGTGGCCAGGACCAACTGGTCGTAGCCATAACGGCCCTCTGCGGTGACCACTTCACAGCGCTCGCGATCGATCTCGAGCACGCCCTCGCCGAGGTGCAGGTGCACGCCGTGGCGATCGTAGAAATCCGCCTCGCACATGGCCAGCGCTTCGCTGTCGCTGCCGGCGAAGTACTCTGAGAGATGTACGCGATCGTAGGCGCGCTGACGCTCCTCGCCGAATACGCGCACCTCGAAGCGCGCCAATGCGCCGCGCTCGACCAGTTGCTCGACGCAGTGATGGCCGACCATGCCGTTGCCGACGATGACCAGTCGCTGAAGTTGTCCGCCGTTCGCTGTTGCCTGCATAGCCGATCCTCGATCACGGGTTGGCGGGGTTGGCCGCCGCAAAGACAAAAAAAAACGCCTGGAGCCGAAGCTCCAGGCGCCTTTGCCTGTTCTCATCTGGGTGAGGCCCCTGATTGATCGCCGTTGATCAGTGGGGCGTGTTGTAGCTGGGTCAAAGCAGGGACTGTGCCAGTTCTGGGGTATTGAGGTGAACCATGGGTCCGCTTTGCGGCCCTTTCCGACCGGTCCGGCGCCCCGGCAAGGCCGCTACAGCGGATCGGCGCGGGTGCAGACGGTAGTAGCGAGAAAGTCGATGCGCCGCCTATGGGGGGATTTTCGACTCGTCTTGGTGCACGTGTCCCCATCCTGGGGCACGGCGCTGCGGTGGCAAGGCTGGGTGCCATGGGGATATGCTGCAGCCTGATTCAAGTGAGGTCTTTGAAGCGCCAATGTCCCAAGCCATCCTCAAGACAGCCGAACAACTCGACCTGATGCGCCGCGCCGGCCAGTTGCTGGCGCAAGTGTTTGCCGAACTCGACGGCTTCATCCGCCCCGGCGTGACCACGATGCAGATCAACGACCACGCCGAGGCGTTCATCGTCCAGACCCTGCGCGCCCGGCCGGCCAGCAAGGGCCAATACGGTTTTCCCTATTCGCTGAACACTTCGGTCGATCACGTCGTCTGTCACGGCATGCCCAAGGCTGACGAAGTGCTCGCTGAAGGCTCGGTCGTCAACGTCGACATCACCCTGGAACAAGGCGGTTATATCGCCGACTCGTCGAAGATGTACCGCATCGGCGCGATCAGCGCTGAAGCCGAGCGGTTGGTAGAAACCACTTATGACGCGCTCTGGCGCGGCATCGAGCAAGTTCGCCCGGGGGCCACTCTGGGCGACATCGGCCACGCCATTCAGAGCACCGCCGAAGCGGCTGGCTACAGCGTAGTACGTGAATACTGTGGCCATGGCATCGGCCAGCAGATGCACGAAAAACCGGAAATCCTCCACTTCGGCCAACGCGGCATGGGCATGAAGCTCAAGCCGGGCATGGTCTTCACCATCGAGCCGATGATCAACCAGGGCGCGCGCGGCACCCGCGAGCTGAAAGATGGCTGGACGGTGATCACCCGCGACGGCGCGCTGTCGGCGCAGTGGGAACACACCGTTGCGGTCACTGCTGACGGTTATGAAGTGCTGACCCTGCGCGAGGAAGAACGTCTGGCCGGAAAAACGGTCAGCTGAAGCGCCATCCCGAGCAGGCCATTTGCCGCCGTGCTGCCGCTATTTACAATCGCCACCCGCAAGGCCGGCCGTCATCCCTGTTCTGCGCCGGCCCAGGAGTCCGTGTCATGGAAGAAACCGCGCAGCATTGGCTGCATGCCTTGTCCGCACCGATGGCTGCCCTCAACGGTGCCAGCTACACCGCGCCGGACTATCACGAGGGCGACGACCAGAGCGACCTCGAACGCTGGTGGGGCATCAGCAACCGTGCGCAGTTGCTGGACATGCTCGGCATGGCTGACAACGGCCACGCCACCGAGCTGTCCGAAGCCTACTGGCAGTTCCAGCGCTGCTTGCCCAGCCAATGGCAAGCGCTGCTCGAGCGCCTGCCCGAACGGGACCGGATCAAGTACCAGTACGCCGCCCGCACCTACCCGGACTGCGGCCCCGGCGGCACCCGCGCCTGGGACCTGGGACGGATGAGCTTTCTGCTGCGCGCCGGGCTGAAAAAGTCCTATATCACTGCCGAAGAAAGCCTCTACCTGCATTACCGCCTGGCCTTGCGTGCCCGCCATTACTACAACAGCTGGGACGGTTACCTGGCCGGCTACCTGTTCGGCAAGGCGCTGTGGAACGTCTCTGACAGCAGCGAGCAGGCACTCGCCGCCGAACTCGAACGCCAGGGCAATGAGCACTGGAACCGCTGCATCCTGCTCAACCTGCGCCTGGGTGCCAGCGAGCTGCTGGCCAGCCTCAGCTGGGATCTGCCATTACCTGAACCGGAACGCCCGGCATCGCTGGAAGAGGACTGCTGGTCATGAGTTGCTGGATACGCCTTGGCCTGGAACCGACCCAGGACCTCAATCTGATCCGCCAGGCCTACCGCAGTCTGCTGCCGGCACATCATCCGGAAACTGACCCGCAAGGTTTCCAGGCGCTGCGCGAGGCCTACGAACAAGCGCTGCGCCTGGCCCGTGAAAGCGAGGCCGACGCCGCGCCAGTGGTCGAAGCCGAAGCCAGAGCTGACGAGATGTCAGGCGCATTGCGCGGTTTTCACCGGTTGCTGGAAGACCCCACCCTGCGTTTCGATCCCGCCGCCTGGCAGGGCTACATCGCCGAGCTCGACGAACTGCCGTTGGACGAACTGGAACAACTGAGCTGGCAGCTGCTGCATGAACTGCGCAGCTGCGGGCCGATTTCGCACCGCTGTGCCGGCCTGCTGGCACAGCGCCTGGGTTGGGCTGAACAGTTGCTGCGCCTGCAAGACCCGCAGGAGGTCGAAGCATTCCTCCAGCGCCTGAGCGAACCCGATCCGTTCGATACCAGCTTGATGCGCGACTGGCCACCCGCTGCGCAATTGGAGACGCTGTGGTACTTCCGCAGCCTGGAATACTGCTTCAATCAGCGCCCGCTGTTCGAGTACGAGCAGTTCGTACAGGCACACACCTGCCTCGCCTTCCCCAACGACGAAGCTCTGCTGCAACGCCTGCTGGTGCAGTTCTGCCAGGCCGGGATCGGCAGCCAGACCCTGCACGCGCAGGTGCAGCAGCAACTGCAACAGGCGCCCGACGATGTCGACCTGCTGTACCTGCTGGCGCGCCAGGCCGAGGCGCTTGGCGCTGAACAGCAGGCACTGGAATGCTGGCTGCGGCTGTGGCGCGAACATCGCCACCCGCAGGCCGAGCGCTGGCTGCTCAACCTGTGCGCACGGCACCAGCCGCAGCGCTTGCCACTGCTGATCCAGGCGTTCGACCTGCAGACCCCGTGCGACAGCTGGCCGGCCGACCTCGCCGACCCGGCGCAGGCCTGGGGTAGCCCGTCGCAGAGCCCGCAGACCTTGTCGCGCTGGCTCGAAGCGGCGCGGCTTGAACTGGGCGACATTGCCGCGACATTCATCGATTGGCGCCTGGACGGTGACGACGAATTGCCGCTGCTGGCCTGGTTGCTGCAGGAGCAGCCGGACGCAGACTTGCAGCGCTTGTACTGGCTGGCCTGGGCCCTGCAACGCGGTGAAGCCGAGCTGCTGCGTCTGGTAGTCGCTGAGCCAGCGCGGGAAGACACTCTCGATAACCTGATCCTCGAAGGCTTGCAAGCGCAAGCGGCGCAGCAGCTGCACTGGCTCGAACAGTCGCCGGTGGTGCAGGCATTGGTAGATCTCTGCGCAGCCAATGATCCACGCGCACAGTTGCCTGAAGCGCTCAGTGAAGACGCCATCCGCCCGGTCTGCCGCGAGTGGCTGCGGCGTATGCGGGTGTATCCCGAGCACGCCCTGCATGAACTCAACAGCCAGTTAGACATGCGCCGCATGTTCACCCGGCCGTTCGCCCTGCAGACGCAGGAAGCCCTGGCCGCCCATGGCGCGCCACTACCAGCGCCGGCGGCGGGCGAATCACTGTGGGCCTGGCACCGTCAGCAGCTGTTCATGCTGGCGCTGTTCGACCAGCCAAGCCGCTGGCTGGCGTTGATCGACCCGCAACTGCCCGGGCAACTGCACTACCCTGCCGAGCACCCGTTTGCCTCGCTGCACAGCGCACTGCTGCAGGCCATCGCCGGGCCGCATGGCAGCAGCGATGTGCTGGCCGCGCTGGACTACAACGAGCCGCTGCAAGGCCTGCTCGCCAGCCGCGTGCTGAGCCTGCGCACGGCCCTCGACAGCAGCCGCCTGCCCACCGCTGCGCAGTTGCTGACCTGCCTGGAAAACGAACCGGCGGTGCTCGACGATTACCCACTGGGCAAAATGCTGTTCTGCGCCGTGCTCTATCACGATCGCAGCCTCGACGAAGCCCAGCGCACCCGCCTGCGCGATCGCCTCGAGGCGCTGTACATCGAGGACTACTGGTACGAGCCGTTACGCCGCAGCCTGGTGGCCGGCAAGTGCACACATCCAAGCGGGCAGCTACTGCGTAAACAAGGGATGGCCAGCGCCCCGTTCAACGACGCTCTGGATGCCCTCGACAGCCTGCTCAATGACTGCGCACCGCCGAAAACGCGGTTGTTGCGTAGATTGCAGAAAGCCAAGGACAACGTCGACCTCGACCCCGGCCTGCGCTGCGCGATCATGGCGTTGCTGGGCTGGACCGAGCGCATGCTGCGCAACAACAGCAAGCAGGTGGCGCAGCCAATGTGGGCGGTGTGGAAGCTCAACAGCCGCCTCGACCGCAAGGGCTTCGGCCTGCATCTGTTAGCGGTGATCGCCTGCGGCAGCCTGATGACCTTGCTGCCGGCGATGGCAGCGCCGATGGTGCTGCTGATGGTCAGCGCCATGCTGCGGCGCCTGCGCGACCTTGGCCAGGGCGTGCCGGTGCTGATCCTGCTTGTGGTGCTCAGCCGGGTGCTGCCGGTGGTGCCGCTGATACTGGTGAGCCTACCGGGCGACAAACTGCCCAACCGCTATGGGCCAGTGCCGGGCAAGGCGGCCGATCTGGAGGGTGGTTTGCAGGCGGCCTTGCGCCGGATGAACGGCTAGCCATCACCCTGAGCAAGGCAACGGGCCGCAGTGCGGCCCGAGCCAAGGTCAGTAACGCAGCTCGTCCAGCGCCTGGCTCAATTGCTGGCGCTGGCGGCTGATCTCGCCGGCCTGCTGCCCGGCCAACACTCCGTTGAACGTATCCAGCCAGCTGCCGATCAGCTCGCGCTCATCGCCCAGGCTCTGCATCCAGGCCCGCTCCAGCCGCGCCAGCAAGGTCCGGTTGGGCAAGGCATCGCGTGGGTGAATCTTCAGCCGCGACAAGCGCTCATGGCTGGCCTGGCGTGCATCCTGATCCAGCCCGGTCGGGCTGCGGTCAATGCTGTGGCTGTGTTTGAGGCCGGTTTCGATGAATGTCACATCGACTTCAAGCAAGCCGTTGATGTCGTAGCTGAAACGCACGTCCAGTGACTGAATCTGCCCGGTCGACTGCAGCGGGACCTCGAAACTGTCGACCAGAATATTGTCACGCACCCAGGGACGCTCGCCTTGGTATACCGCGATACGCACGGTTTTTTGCTCCGGGTGAGTGCTGTAGAAGCGCTCGACCCGTGAGGTGGGGATCACCGTATTACGTTCGATGATCGGCGAAAACGCGCCGGCGCTCTGCTCGCCACGCTGCGAGGCAATGCCCAGGGTATACGGGCACACGTCGGTCAGGATCAATTCGTCGACGGCCGCATCGCGTGCCTTGCAAGCCGCCTGGCTGGCGGCGCCAAGGGCGACGATGGTGTCTGGGTCCAGGTGCCGGTACGGCAGCCGGCCAAACAGCTTGGCCACCAACTGCTGCACCTGCGGCATGCGCGTGGCGCCGCCGACCAGCACCAGGCTGTCGAGCTCCTTGGGGCTCAAGCGCGCATCGCGCAGGGCCTGTTCGATCGGTGCGCGCACCCGAGCCAGCAACGGCGCCCAGATGCCCTGCAGCTTGAGGTCGTCGAGCTGCCACTCACGGGCCTGGCCGTCGCCTTGCCAGGTCAAGGTCGATTGCCCCTCACCCAGCGCATGTTTGAACTGGTCGATGGCGTCGTGCAGGCCGGCCAGCGCCTGTGGCTCGAGCTGCTCGAGTTTGAGCCCCCAGTCGCGCAGGCACGCCAGCAACAATGCATCGGTAAAGTCTTCACCGCCCAGATAGTTGTCACCGGTGGAGGCATGCACTTCGATCAGCGGCAGCGCGTATTCCAGCACGGTCACATCGAAGGTGCCGCCGCCCAGGTCGAAAACCAGTGTGCGCTCGAACTTTTGTTCGTGCAGGCCGTAGGCCATGGCTGCTGCGGTTGGTTCGTTGATCAGCCGCTGCACCTTGAGCCCGGCCAACTCTGCGGCAAACACCGTGCGCTTGCGCTGCTCGTCACTGAAATAGGCTGGAACCGAGATAACCGCTTCGCTGACCGGGCAGCCCAGATACGCTTCGGCATCCTGCTTCAAGGCTCCCAGCACCAGCGCCGACAGTTCTTCAGGGGTGAAGCGATGCTCGCCCAGCTCGAAGCGCTTGTCGCTGCCCATGAACCGTTTGAAGGCAGCTGCGCTGCGCAGCGGATGGGTGGTCAGGCGGGCTTTGGCGGCTTTGCCGACCAGAATACTGCCATCGTCATCGACGCTGACCACCGATGGCGTCAGTACCTCGCCGAGGGCATTGGCGATCAGTTGGGCTTGGCCATCCTGCCATACGGCGATCAGGCTGTTGGTGGTGCCCAGGTCGATACCGAGCAAGGGCGCCGCAGCGGCGGGCGTTGGAGAGGTACGGGCATCCTGCATGGTCGGTCTCTTGCGTGCAATGAAGAGCCGGAGCACAGCCTGTTGGCCGCGACCGGCGGACAAGGCATTCTGACGCAATGCCAGAAACAAAAAAAGCGACCCTAAGGTCGCTTTCTCTGTCGCTTCAAGGTGTTCAGTTGGCCTTGAAGCTCAATATGGCGCAGCGGACGGGACTCGAACCCGCGACCCCCGGCGTGACAGGCCGGTATTCTAACCGACTGAACTACCGCTGCGCTATACATCGAGTGGTGGGTGATGACGGGATCGAACCGCCGACCCTCTGCTTGTAAGGCAGATGCTCTCCCGGCTGAGCTAATCACCCTTCGTCTCGGTGTGGCGCGCATTCTACGGAGGACATACCACCCTGGCAAGCACTTTTTTCAAATAATTTTGCAGGCCTTTCAAGGACCTAGCGCTATCAGGCTTTTATTGACCATTAACCGCCTGATGGCCCTCTGACAGGGTTGGCCGCATGGCCCCAGTCGGAGAATAATGCCCGCCTTATGCATTAAGGAGAGATCTACCCCCATGTGGTTCAAGAACCTGCTGACCTACCGCCTGACCCAGGAAGTCCCATTCGAGCCTGAGGCACTGGAAACTGCCCTGGCCAGCAAGCCGGCCCGTCCGTGCGCCAGCCAGGAGCTGACCACCTATGGTTTCGTCGCGCCGTTCGGCAAGGGTGAAGACGCCCCGCTGGTGCACGTCAGCGGCGAGTACCTGCTGATTGCCGCGCGCAAGGAAGAGCGCATCCTGCCCAGCAGCGTGGTCAACGACGCGGTCAAAGAAAAGATCGAAGAGATCGAGACCGAGCAGATGCGCAAGGTCTATAAGAAAGAACGCGACCAGATCAAGGACGAGATCATCCAGGCCTTCCTGCCACGCGCCTTCATTCGTCGCTCGATGATCTTTGCCGCCATCGCCCCGCGTCAGGGCCTGATCCTGGTCAACTCGGCCAGCGCCAAGCGCGCCGAAGACCTGCTGTCGACCCTGCGTGAAGTGATGGGCTCGCTGCCGGTACGCCCGGTCACCGTGAAGGCCGCGCCTAGCGCGACCATGACCGAGTGGGTCACTTCGCAGGCGGCTGAGGACTTCCATGTCCTGGACGAGTGCGAGCTGCGTGACACCCACGAAGACGGCGGCATCGTCCGCTGCAAGCGCCAGGACCTGAAAAGCGACGAGATCCAGCTGCACCTGGGCAATGGCAAGGTCGTCACCCAGCTGGCCTTGGCCTGGCAGGACAAGCTGTCGTTCGTACTCGACGACAAGACCGTGATCAAGCGCCTGAAGTTCGAAGAACTGCTGCAGGAGCAGGCCGAGCAGGACGGCGGTGAAGAAGCGCAGCAGCAGTTCGATGCGAGCTTCCTGCTGATGATGATGACCTTCAAGGAGTTCCTGCCGGCGCTGTTTGAAGCGCTGGGTGGTGAAGACATTCCGCAGGGCGTCTGATTGCGGCGTGGGGTTGCCCGCGCAGCCCCACCTGCATCGATTGGCTACTTAATGGAAGAACAAGGATTGTCCCATGCGTGCCCTCGCCGCCCTCAGCCGTTTCGTCGGCAACACCTTCGCCCTCTGGGTATTACTGTTTGCCTGCCTGGCGTTCCTGCAGCCGCAATGGTTCATCGGCCTGAAGGTAGCCATCGTGCCGCTGCTCGGGCTGGTGATGTTCGGCATGGGCCTGACCCTCAAGCTCGACGACTTCGCCGCCCTCGCCCGCCAGCCCTGGCGGGTTGCGCTTGGGGTTGTCGCGCACTTTGTGATCATGCCGGGCATGGCCTGGCTGCTGTGTCAGCTGTTCCAGCTTCCGGCAGAGATTGCCGTCGGTGTGATTCTGGTAGGTTGCTGCCCGAGTGGCACGGCCTCGAACGTGATGGTCTGGCTGTCCAAGGGTGACCTGGCGCTGGCGGTGGCGATCGCGGCGGTGACTACCCTGCTGGCGCCGTTGCTGACACCTGCGCTGATCTGGTTCCTGGCTTCGGCCTGGCTACCGGTCTCGTTCATGGACATGTTCTGGTCGATTCTGCAGCTGGTGATGCTGCCGATCATTCTCGGCGTGCTCGCCCAGCGCTTGCTGGGCGCACGGGTGCAGGCTGCGGTGCAGGTGCTGCCGCTGGTATCGGTGGTGAGCATCGTGATGATCGTCTGCGCGGTAGTTGCGGCCAGCCAGGCGAAGATCGCCGAATCGGGGTTGCTGATCATGGCAGTGGTGATACTGCATAACAGCTTTGGCTATTTGCTTGGCTACCTCACCGGCAAGCTGTGCAAGTTGCCGCTGGCTCAGCGCAAGTCGCTGGCGCTGGAAGTTGGCATGCAGAACTCGGGGCTGGGCGCGGCGTTGGCGGCGGCGCATTTTTCGCCGTTGGCGGCGGTGCCGAGCGCGTTGTTCAGTGTGTGGCACAACATTTCTGGTGCGTTGCTTTCGACCTGGTTCCGGCGCATGCGGGAGCCGGGGCATACCCGGGTTGAAACCAGGCCCGAGGCTCATTGACTTGCCTTGGTAAACGCACGTGTGCAATATAGTGCACACGTGAGGACGACCTCACCACGCACTGCGTGACCAGCCTGGGGACGGCCCCATCCTTAATAAGATGGAGACTCACAGATGTCCTGGATCATTCTGTTTTTCGCCGGCCTGTTCGAAGTGGGCTGGGCGGTAGGTTTGAAATATACCGACGGGTTTACCCGGCCGTTGCCTACTGTGCTTACGGTGGGTGCGATGGTGATCAGCCTTGGCTTGCTGGGGTTGGCCATGAAGGAGTTGCCGCTAGGGACTGCTTACGCCATCTGGACCGGGGTGGGGGCGGTCGGTACGGTAATTGCCGGGATTATCCTGTTTGGGGAGTCGATGGCTTTGATTCGGCTGCTTAGTGTGGCTTTGATCATTACTGGGTTGGTGGGGTTGAAGGTTAGTGCTAGCTGATGGAGTGACTGGCGGTTTTGGGCACTATCCATTTGATCTGACGGCTGTTCGGGCCCCTTTCGCCCTTACGGCGAGTCCCTTTTGGTCGTACTGCGTCCGCGGCAAAACGAACCAAAAGCCGTCGCTCCCACATACGGCCCCTGCGCTGCGGGGTTCCCTCTCTCCGGTATTGCTCCCGGGAGGACCGCGCTGAACGGGCCCTCCTGGCCCGCAGCGCTTGCCGGGGTCGCTTCGCGACACAAGGCCGCTCCTACAGGCAACGCGTAATTGTATAATGCGCGGTCAAATGTAGGAGCGGCCTTGTGTCGCGAAAGGGCCGCAGAGCGGCCCCAGCTCTCGATCTGCGCCAGCCCAGCGCAGGGGCCGGATGTGGAGCCAGGCGTTTTTTGTGGTTACTTTTTTGGCGCGTTTGGCAAAAAAGTGACTCGCCGTAAGGGCGAAAGGAGCCCTAACAGCCACCACAAAAAACGGATAAGCCCCCAGTCCAGAAAACCCTCAACGCCGCCCCCCACGCAACCCCAAAACCCGCTCCCGCAATACCTCAGGCCCCGCCAAATCCCCAACAACAGCCTCCCCAGCCACAATGGTCACCCGCGACCACAGCCGCTTGAACAGGCCCTTGGCCGGATCGCGGCTGAAGAAACTTCCCCACAACCCTTGCAAGGCCAGCGGAATCACCGGTACCGGGGTTACCTGCAGAATCCGCGTGACCCCACTCTTGAACTCATCGATCTCACCATCGGCCGTCAGTTTGCCCTCAGGGAAGATACACACCACCTCACCCGCCGTCAGGGCCGCAGCGATGCGCGCGAAGGCCCGCTCATAGGTGGCTTCATCCTCATTTCGCCCAGCAATCGGGATCGCCCCAGCGGTGCGGAAGATGAAGTTGAGCACCGGCAAGTTATAGATCTTGTAGTACATGACAAACCGAATCGGCCGGCGAATCGCCCCAGCGATCAACAGCGCATCGACGAACGACACATGGTTGCACACCAGCAGCGCCGCCCCCTCATCAGGAATACGCTGCAGGTCCCGATGCTCGACCCGATACATCGAGTGACTCAGCAGCCAGATCAAGAAGCGCATGGTGAATTCAGGCACGATGCTGAAGATATAAGCGTTAACGGCAATATTAAGCAGCGACACCACCAGAAACAGCTGTGGAATGGTCAGCTCGACCACGCTCAACAGCACAATGGTGACCAACGCCGACACCACCATGAACAACGCATTGAGAATGTTGTTGGCAGCAATCACCCGCGCCCGCTCACCCTCGGCAGTCCGCGCCTGGATCAGCGCATACAGCGGCACGATATAGAACCCGCCAAACACCCCAAGGCCAACGATCGACAGCATGATCCACCAAGCCTGGTGCATGCCCAACAACGCCAGCCAGTCGTGCGCCACGTCGGTGCTCGGCACATCGCCCGAATGCCACCACCAGAGCAGGCCGAACAAGGTCAGGCCGAACGAGCCGAACGGCACTAGGCCGATTTCCACCTTGCGCCCACTGAGCCGCTCGCACAGTAGCGAACCCACCGCGATGCCTACTGAGAACAACGTCAGTACCAGCGTCACCACCGTCTCGTCGCCGTGCAGCCAGTCCTTGGCGTAGGCCGGGATCTGGGTCAGATAGATAGCCCCGACAAACCAGAACCACGAGTTGCCGACAATCGAGCGCGACACCGCCGGCGTCTGCCCAAGCCCCAAGCGCAAGGTTGCCCAGGACTGCTTGAAGATGTTCCAGTCGAGCTTCATCTGCGGCGCCACCGCAGCAGCGCGCGGGATCCAGCGGCTGGCCAGATAGCCGAGCACGGCGGTGCCGACGATGCCGCCGGCGACCACCGTTGCATAGCTGCTGGACGACATCATCACGCCAGCGCCAATGGTGCCCGCCAGAATAGCCAGGAACGTGCCCATCTCGACCAGGCCATTACCACCGACCAACTCGTCCTCGCGCAGCGCCTGCGGCAGGATCGAATATTTGACCGGCCCAAACAGCGCCGAGTGGGTGCCCATGGCGAACAGCGCCAGCAGCATCAGCACCAGGTGATTGCTGACAAAACCCACCGCGCCGATCGCCATGATGACGATCTCGGCCAGCTTGATCGCCCGTATCAGCGCATCCTTGGCGAACTTCTCGCCAAACTGCCCGGCCAGTGCCGAGAACAGGAAGAACGGCAGAATGAACAGCAGCGCGCACAGGTTGACCCAGATCGAGCGGTCGCCCTCCAGGCTGAGCTTGTACAGGATCGCCAGGATCAACGACTGCTTGAACAGGTTGTCATTGAACGCGCCCAGTGACTGGGTGATGAAAAACGGCAAGAAGCGCCGCTTGCCGAGCAAGGTAAATTGCGAGGGGTGACTCATCAATCGATTCCCTGAGTGATGCCGGTGGCTGTTTGTTGATTAGAATGCACCTGAGCGTCATTGCGCCACATCCAGATGCAAGTCGCCTGCTCTCAGGCCGCACTGCGACGACTCGCCACTGCGACCATGGTCGACGCTGACGACGCGCAAGGCACATGCCAAACTTGTTCACCGGGCCCACGCTCTACCCTATTGCTGCGGAGTTTTCATGTCGTTGTCCAGCGGGCTGATCGCCGTGGTCGCCCTGGTCTATATGGCCATCATGTTCGCCATCGCCTTTTACGGCGACCGCCGCAGCACGCCTCTGCCGCCGCGCCTGCGCGCCTGGGTATATAGCCTGTCGCTGGCCGTGTACTGCACCAGCTGGACATTCTTTGGCGCGGTCGGCCAGGCCGCCGAACAGCTCTGGGCGTTCTTGCCGATCTATCTGGGGCCGGTGCTGCTGTTGGTGTTCGCGCCGCAGGTCGTGCAGAAGATGGTGCTGATCAGCAAGCAGCAGAACATCACCTCGATTGCCGACTTCATCGCCGCACGCTATGGCAAGTCGCAGAGCCTGGCGGTGGTGGTGGCGCTGATCTGCCTGGTCGGCGTACTGCCCTACATTGCCTTGCAACTGAAGGGCATCGTGCTCGGCGTCAACCTGTTGATCGGCGCCAATGCCGATGCCACCGGCACCCGTGTGCAAGACACCGCACTGGTGGTGTCATTGGTGCTGGCGCTGTTCTCGATCGTGTTCGGCACGCGCAGCCTGGACGTCACCGAGCACCACCGCGGCATGGTCCTGGCGATTGCCTTCGAGGCGCTGGTCAAGCTGCTGGCGTTTCTTGCCGTGGGCGTGTTCGTGGTGTTCAACCTGTATGACGGCTTCGACGACCTGTTCACCCAGGCGCGCCAGTCGGTGCAGTTGGAGAGTTACTGGCAGGAGACCATCAACTGGCCGTCGATGGTGGTCCAGACCGGGGTGGCAATGATGGCGATCATCTGTCTGCCGCGGCAATTCCACGTCACCGTGGTCGAGAACATCGAAGCGCAGGACCTGCGCACGGCGCGCTGGGTGTTCCCGATGTACCTGGTACTGGCAGCGCTGTTCGTGGTGCCGATTGCCCTGGCTGGGCAGATGCTGCTGCCGGGCACGGTGATCTCCGACTCGTTCGTGATCAGCCTACCACTGGCCGAAGCGCATCCAAGCCTGGCCTTGCTGGCCTTTATCGGCGGCGCCTCAGCGGCCACCGGCATGGTCATCGTCGAGGCGGTGGCGCTGTCGACCATGGTCTCCAACGACATGCTGCTGCCGTGGCTGCTGCGGCGCAAAAACGCCGAGCGCCCGTTCGAAGCGTTCCGCCACTGGATGCTCTCGGTGCGCCGGGTGACCATCGTGGTAATCCTGTTGCTGGCGTATGTCAGTTACCGCCTGCTGGGCTCCACCGCGAGCCTGGCGACCATTGGCCAGATCGCCTTCGCTGCGGTCACCCAGCTGACCCCGGCGATGCTCGGCGCGCTGTACTGGAAGCAGGCCAACCGCCGTGGCGTATTCGCCGGGCTGGCGGCGGGGATCTTCCTCTGGTTCTACACCCTGGTGCTGCCGATTACCGCGCACAGCCTGGGCTGGTCGCTGCAACTGTTCCCAGGCCTGACCTGGCTCGACAGCAACCCACTGAACCTGCCGATCACGCCACTGACCCAAGGTGTGGTGCTGTCGCTGGCGGGCAACTTCATCCTGTTTGCCTGGGTCTCGATCCTGTCGCGCACGCGCGTGTCCGAGCACTGGCAGGCGGGCCGGTTCATCGGCCAGCAAACCAGTGAGCGGCCCAACAGCCGTTCGCTGCTGGCGGTGCAGATCGACGACCTGCTCAACCTCGCCGCCCGCTTTGTCGGCGAAGAACGCGCCCGGCAGAGCTTCATTCGCTTCGCCTACCGCCAGGGCAAGGGCTTCAACCCCAACCAGAACGCCGATGGCGACTGGATCGAACACACCGAACGGCTACTCGCCGGCGTACTCGGCACCTCCTCGACCCGCGCCGTGGTCAAGGCTGCCATCGAAGGCCGCGACATGCAGCTAGAGGACGTGGTGCGCATCGCCGACGAGGCCAGCGAGGTGCTGCAGTTCAACCGTGCGTTGCTTCAGGGTGCCATCGAGAACATCAACCAGGGCATCAGCGTGGTTGACCAGAACCTGCACCTGGTGGCCTGGAACCGGCGTTATCTGGAGTTGTTCAACTACCCTGAGGGGCTGATCAGCGTTGGCCGGCCAATCGCCGATATTATCCGCTACAACGCCGACCGCGGCCTGTGCGGCCCGGGCGAGGCGCAGGTGCATGTGGCGCGCCGGCTGCACTGGATGCGCCAGGGCCGGGCGCACACCTCCGAGCGGCTGTTCCCCAATGGTCGGGTGATCGAGCTGATCGGCAACCCGATGCCGGGTGGTGGTTTTGTCATGAGCTTTACCGACATCACCCCGTTCCGCGAGGCCGAGCAGGCCCTCAAAGAGGCCAACGAAGGCCTCGAACAACGGGTCGCCGAACGCACCCATGAGTTGTCCCAGCTCAACCAGGCGCTGACCGAGGCGAAGAGCCGGGCCGAGGCCGTCAGCCAGTCGAAAACCCGATTCCTCGCCGCGGTCAGCCATGACCTGATGCAGCCGCTCAACGCTGCACGCTTGTTCTCGGCAGCGCTGTCGCAGCAAGCCGAGGGCATGAGCAGCGAGTCCCAGCAACTGGTGCAGCACATGGACAGCTCACTGCGTTCGGCTGAAGAGCTGATCAGCGACCTGCTGGACATCTCGCGCCTGGAAAACGGCAAGATCACTCCCGACGTGAAAGCCTTTGCCCTGAGCGATCTGTTCGACGCGCTGGGCGCCGAGTTCAAAGTGCTGGCGGCAGAAAAGGGCCTGGAGTTCCGTGTCCGTGGCAGCCGCCTGCGGGTGAACAGCGACATCAAGCTGCTGCGCCGGGTGCTGCAGAACTTCCTGACCAATGCCCTGCGTTACGGCAAAAGCCCGATCCTGTTTGGCGTGCGCCGCCAGGGCGGCCGGCTATGGCTGGAAGTGTGGGACCGCGGCCCGGGCATCACCGACGACAAACTGCAGGTGATCTTCCAGGAGTTCAAGCGCCTGGACAGCCACCAGACCCGCGCCGAAAAAGGCCTGGGCCTGGGCCTGGCGATCGCCGATGGTCTGTGCCGGGTACTCGGCCATGCCCTGGAGGTGCGCTCGTGGCCGGGCAAGGGCAGCGTGTTCCGCGTCAGTGTGCCGATTGCCAGCGGCAGCGTCGCGCCGGCTGCAGCCGTTGAACAGCAGCCGGGGCAACCGCTGGCGGGCCTGCAGGTGCTGTGTGTCGACAACGAAGACAGCATCCTGCTCGGCATGAACAGCCTGCTCAGCCGCTGGGGCTGTCAGGTCTGGACTGCGCGCAATCGTCAGGAATGCGAAGCGCTGCTGGCCAATGGCATGCGCCCGCACCTGGCGCTGGTCGACTTTCACCTGGATGAAGGCGACACCGGCACCGAGCTGATGGCCTGGCTACGCACGCGCCTCGGTGAGCCGGTGCCGGGTGTGGTGATCAGCGCCGATGGCCGCAGCGAAACCATTGCCATGGTCCACGCCGCCGGCCTCGATTACCTGGCCAAGCCGGTCAAGCCAGCCGCCTTGCGCGCTCTGCTCAACCGCCATCTGAGCCTGGTTCAGTAAGCGCTTCGTCACTCAAGGCGCGCTCCAGCAAGTCCGCCGGCAGGCTCTTGCTGGCCCGCGCGCCGAGCAACTTGAGCTGCTCACTGCGGCTGATCAGGTTGCCACGCCCTTCACAGAGCTTGTTGCGCGCAGCGGAGTAAGCCTTGTCGACCTGCTGCAAGCGACTGCCGAGCTCGTCCAGATCCTGGATGAACAAGACGAACTTGTCGTACAGCCAGCCGGCCCGCTCGGCGATTTCCCGCGCGTTCTGGCCCTGGCGCTCCTGCTTCCAGAGGCTGTCGATCACGCGCAGGGTGGCCAGCAAGGTGGTAGGGCTGACAATCACGATCTGCCGATCGAAGGCCTCCTGGAACAGGTTCGGCTCGGCCTGCAATGCCGCGGAGAAAGCCGCTTCGATCGGCACGAACAGCAGCACGAAATCGAGGCTATGCAGCCCCTCGAGGCGGCTGTAGTCCTTGCCGGACAAGCCTTTGACGTGGCTGCGCAGCGATTGCACATGCTGCTTGAGCGCCGCTTCGTCATTGCCGCTGACCCACTGCTGATAGGCCGTCAGGCTGACTTTGGCGTCGACCACCACCTGCTTGTCGCCGGGCAGCATGATCAGCACGTCTGGCTGAAAGCGCTCGCCGTCGGCGCTTTTCAGGCTGACCTGGGTTTGGTACTCGCGGCCCTTCTCCAGCCCTGCGTGTTCGAGGACCCGCTCAAGAATCAGCTCGCCCCAGTTGCCTTGGGTCTTTTGCCCTTTGAGCGCCTGGGTGAGGTTGGTGGCTTCATCCGACAGGCGCAGGTTGAGCTGCTGCAGACGCTCCAGCTCCTTGCTCAGCGAGAAGCGCTCACGGGCCTCCTGCTGGTAGGTTTCGTCGACGCGCTTCTCGAAGGCATGGATACGTTCCTTGAGCGGATCAAGTAACTGTCCGAGTTGCTGCTGGCTGGTCTGGGTGAAGCGCTGCTCGCGCTCGTCGAAGATCTTTGTAGCCATTTCGGCGAACTGCGCGCGCAGCGTGTCGCGGGCCTCTTGCAGGTCTTCCAGGCGCTGCTGATGGCTCTCCTGCTGCTCGCGCAGCTCGGCTTGCAAGCCGGCGGCATGGGCTTCCAGACGGCGCAACTCGGACTCGCGGTTGCTGCGTTCGAGTTGCCAGGCATGGGCGGCGTCGCGGGCATTGTCACGCTCGACCTGCAGCAGTTCGACTTCGCGGCCCTGGGCGGCCAGGCTGGCCTGCTTGGCGCTATTGGCCTCGGCCAGGTCGCTGATTTCGTCACGGCTGGCGTCAAGCTGGGCCTGCAGCCCTTGCTGCGCGAGCAATGCCGTGCTCAGGCGCTCTTCGAGCAAGGCCCATTGGCGCTGCTGGGCAGCATGGCGCTGCTGTAGGTGCCAGACCCAGCCTAGGCAAGGAATTGCCGCTGCTACAAGGCCCAGCACGATGCTGAGCAGATCGACCGCCATAGCTACCTCAATTGCGTCTATCCAGAGGCAGGCAGCTTAACAGGCCGGCGCAGCGGCTTCAGGAAGGATTGTGCTCGCTGGCCGGATTCAACCGGGCGTACTCGGCCTGAGCCTGCGGATCGCCGGCACGTGCGGCCTGGCGCAGCAGCTCGTGGCCGATACGCCGGTCGCGGGCATTGCCGCAATCGCGACAGAGCATCTGCCCCAGACGGCTCTGGGCGACCACCACCCCTTGCCGCGCAGGCTGCTTGAGCAGGCGTCCAGCCAGGTGTTTGACGCTGTGCTTCTCGCCCAGGCGCGGACTATCGAGCAGCCACAAGGCGACCTTCAAGGAAAAACGCTTGGGTGCAGGCGTAGATACAGACGATGGAGCGAGGTTTTTACCGCGAAAATTCATAACCGACAGCGATGGCAATTCGTGAGGCGCGCCACTCTACCGGATTTTTCAACGAAAGGGCTGCGCCTCGGTTGATGAAATTTTCACAAAATCTGCCGTTCCTTTATTGACCTTTTCAAACGGGCCACACCGCCCCGACTATTTCGACAGGATTGTCCGACAGCAATCGAAAGTGCTGGCACGCCCGTGCTAGAGCGAACGCGCGGGACAATCCACAGAACCTGTGGATAACTCGGTGGACAACCACTTCATGATGTCTTCAAACCCTTGTGAAATGGGGGCTGCAGTCAAGTTGACGATTTTTTCACCAGCTCAAATAAGTGTTTTTTTTCATTGACTTAAGGACGCGGCCCAGGCATTGCCCGAGCTATCCGAACGAATGGCGCAGCCTGACAATGGCTGCGCTGAATGTGTACAAGTGCACCGCAATGCTGCAACCAAATGAACCAAAGTGGCCCATCCCGACTAATGAAGGCTACACAATTGCCCCTTCACAGGTGTGTGCATAAGCGCCATAATGTTCGGCTTCGCGGGTCATTCTCTAAATAAATTTGCCAGCCTTGGATTAATCCTGTAGGGTGGCCCTCGTTAGTACCCAGCTGAAAGTCAATTCTGGCCAGTAAGGTCCCTGCAGTGCCCGGCTCCCCCCAAGAGCACGAACTGCTGAAACAGGACCGGCCCTTTCGATGATTCACTCGGCAGCCAAAGCTGCTCAAGCGCGAATCACCCTTGCAGATTGATCGGGATCTTCACCCAGAGGCCATGAACCTTTGCCTCGGTGTGCCTGCCCGCCTTTTGACGTACCTACCAGTCAGCCAGGCGCCTACCTAATTTGATGCGCCACCTCTGGCTGCCCTGTTCCAGTCAGGTTCAGCGCCACTTTAATAAAGGCGTCACTGGAACGTTTATAAGATGCACGGATCGAATCCCGTGTCCAAAGCAGGAACCTCCACATAATGACAAATCATCATCAGTTTCACAGTGCCGTTGGCACGCTTTCCCAGGCCTTCGCTCCATTGAAGTGCCTCATCGTTGCCCCGCGTAAGGGCAGCTTCAGCTTCACCCTGGTTGACGAGCATGGCATTGCTTGCCACAGCGAACGTCTGTATCCAGAGCAGTACAACCGCGCCGGCCCACTGCAAGCAGTGATCGACCGCACGCGTCAGTCGCTGGTCGCGTAAGGGCTGAATATCAGCCCATTCCCGCGCTGAATTTGCCATCGAAACTACTGCCGGTTGGCTCTTGGCTTAATTGCTGCAAAGCATATGGCCCCCAACCTCTGGCAGTAATCGATTTAAAAACAGGCCTTTACACCGTGATTATCACACTACACTTCAACTCGAGCGGTGCGATCCGCTTCCGACGGGCCTGACCCTTCCCCAGCTGCCAAGCTCCAGCGCCCGTCGGCCCTTAATTGAATGAGGGCATCATGGGTATCGCTGCCAGTGAATTGTGTCGTTATGTAATCAAACCCACCCTGGTTTACCTCGGCCGGCATTGCGCCAGCGCCGAAGCTTTGCTGCTGGGCGTTGCAGCCAGCCAGTCGGCTTTGGGCTCTGCCCTGCACGACCGCCGCGGGCACGGCCTCTACCGAATCGGCGAAAGCCGCCACCAGGCGCTCTGGGACGAGTTTCTTGCCCACGACCCGGAACTAGCCAGCCTGATCCGCGGCCTGGCCAGCCAGCATGCCTTCCTGCGCGGGCCGCACCTGGAGCTGGCCGTCAACCTGCGCTACTCCACCGCCATCGCCTGGATGCTGATCGAACAGCGTGCGTTGCCCTTACCGGCTGCAGACGACCTGCTCGGGCAAGCGCGAATATGGCGGCAGATTTTCCATCCGCAGGGACGGCTGCGTGACTTCACCCATGCTTGGCATACCTGCATCGAGCCAGTGATGGCGCCGGAGTCGTAGGACTGCTCCTACAGAAATCGAGAAAAAACACGACTCTGGTCGGATTGTCCTACAAAACCGCTCTATCTCCTGCGTTTGAGCCTATAGCGCGACGCGCGATTTGTTGGTAGCTTTTCGCCCCGGAGATCCCAAGGAGTTTCACAATAATGAAAAAATCAATGCTCAAAACCTCCCTCGGCGTTGCTGTTGCCCTCGCTTCCAGCCAATTGCTGGCCAGCGGCTTTGCGCTCAACGAGCAGAGCATCAGCGGTATGGGGACAGGTTTCGCGGGTCGTTCTTCTTCTGCCGAAGACGCCAGCACCGTGTTCGGCAACCCTGCCGGCATGTCGCGGCTCAAGCGCGAACAAGTCACCGTCGGTGGTGCAGCCGTGATTGCCAAGTCCAAGATCAGCGGTCAGGGCAGCTATGGCGGTGAAACCGATGGCGATATGGTGCCGGTCGTCGGCGTACCCATGGGTTACTACGTCAAGCCGATCGATGATCACTGGAGCGTCGGTTTTGGTGTCTATGTGCCGTTTGGTCTGGTTACCGACTACGGTAGCGACGACGCTGCGCGCTACTGGGGCAAGAAAAGCCACGTAGAAGTGGTCACCTTCCAGCCGACTGTCAGCTATGCCTTCAACGACAAGGTATCGATTGGTTTCGGCCCGACCATCAACCGTATCGAGGGTGAGCTGGGTTCCAACCTCAACCAGCGATTCATCGGTCAGGGCGATGGCGAAGTGAAAATCAAAGGCGACGACGTTGCCATCGGTTACAACGTCGGCGTCATGGTCCAGGCAACTGATCGCACCCGCCTCGGCCTGACCTATCACTCGATGGTCGACTACAAGCTGGAAGGCAAAACCCGCGTCAGCACAGCACTGATCGGCCCGTACAACGGTGACAAATTCGACGCCAAGTTGAATATCAAGACGCCGGAATCGGTGGACTTCTCGGTCACTCACGAACTCGACGACCAGTGGACGCTGTACGCCGGCAGCACCTGGACCCGCTGGAGCCGCCTGAAGGACATCACTGTCGAGAACGACGTTCCGGCAGCGCTGCGCGGTTCGGCGTTCCAGACCATCAGCGAAGAGCAGAACTGGCATGACACCTGGGCGCATGCCATCGGCGCATCGTACAAGGTCAACAAACAATGGACGCTGCGTACTGGCTTCTCGGTCGATCAGTCGCCGACCAACAACGAAAACCGCTCGCCACGAATCCCGACTGGTGACCGCAAGATCTTCAGCCTTGGCGCAGGCTGGAGCCCGAACGAAGACATGACCATCGACGTGGCTTACTCCTACCTGTGGGAAGAAGACACCAAGGTCAACAACCAGCCGGGCACGGCGCAGGAAGGCCTGTTGAAAGGCTCGTACCAGGCCAAGTACGAAAACAGCGCTCATGGCGTAGGTGCATCGCTGACCTATCGCTTCTGAGGTTGAGGTACGGGGGCCGCTCTGCGGCCCCCAATTCACCCTGGCACAGGCCAGACATCACCTAGACACTCCTGCAGATAATCCATGAACGCACGCACCTTGGCGGTCATGGCAGAGCGGTCCGCCACGCATACAAACACATCCATCGGCTCGGTCTGCGCGTAGGCCTGACCTGCATCGCGGTTTTCAAACAACGCCACCAGCGCTCCCGACTGCAAATGCGGCCTGACGATAAACTCGGCCAGGCGAGTGATACCCCCGTCGTTCAAGGCCATTTGCGCCAATGCATCGACGTCATCGCTGACCAGCACCTGGCC
Organism: Pseudomonas sp. BIGb0278; assembly: GCF_024809895.1. Lineage (NCBI taxonomy): Bacteria > Pseudomonadati > Pseudomonadota > Gammaproteobacteria > Pseudomonadales > Pseudomonadaceae > Pseudomonas > Pseudomonas sp. BIGb0278. The sequence continues at coordinate 77,726 of NZ_JANUEL010000009.1, read as the reverse complement.
AAACTCGGCGTCAAAGCGCAAGCCGTCACGGACGAACCCCCAGCGCAGGTAACGGCCATCCACCGGATACCGGAACACCAGGCAACGGTGCGTGCGTAGCGACTCGGGCGCAGGCGGCATGCCCATCTTGGCCAGATAACCGGGCGATGCGCAGCAGACGAAAGGAATCTGCGCCAGATGGCGGGCGACCAGATTGTCTTCCAGCTGGGCGTTGATACGCAGGCTTACATCGACCCCTTCCTTGGCGTGATCGACGCGTCGATCATTCGTTACCAACTCTATTGAAAGCTGCGGGTATCGCGCGCTGAACGCCGGGATCAGCGGCGCCAGCACATGCCGGCCAAATGCTGACGTCGAGGCAACGCACAGCCGCCCCTGGGGCTCGCTGTCAGGCGTGGTCACCGCCAGTTCGGCCAACGCCAGATCATGCTCAATTTGCCTGACTCGCTCGTAATAAAGGCTGCCCGCCGGCGTCAGGCTCATGCTGCGCGTGGTTCGAGCCAACAGGCGCACCTGCAGGTGCGCTTCAAGCCGGGCCAGATTCTGGCTGACCGCGGCAGGCGACAGGCCCAGCGTGCGGGCGCCAGCGGCAATGCTGCCGGTCTCGACCACCTTGATGAAGCTGCGAATGGTATTGAGCAGATCCACAGGACAGATCCCGATATTCGTAAGATTCTCTTTATAAAGAACTCAACGAATCCGGTCTACAAGGCCAACCGAGCACTTGCTAACCTGCAAGCCTGAATCGGCTAACCAGCGAGAGCTCTCTCATGCAAGAACTGCCTCAAACCCGCTCTAACCGTAAGTTGCGCCCCGCCGCCACGCCTTATGTATTCGCTCTGTATATGTCGGCGATCATGGCGTGCCTGATGTGCTTCGTCATCACCGCTGCCAACTCCGGCATCAATGACGATTACCTGCGCAACGTGTTCAAAGCCTACCAGCTGGCCATGCCGGTAGCCTTCTTATGTGTGTTGATGGTACGGCCAGTGGTAGTGCGTCTGGTTGCACTTACCGTGCACCCGCACTGACATCACGGCTTGGACGCGATGGCCTTGGCGATCGCGGCCTTGAATTCCGGATCGTCCGGTTTGGTCAGGCTGGAGAAGTTACCAATCACCTTGCCCTGGCGATCAACCACGTACTTATAGAAGTTCCACTTTGGCGCGCTGCTTTGCTTGGCCAGCTCGGCGAACAGGGGCGTGGCATCGTTGCCGCGCACGTGCTGCGCCTGGGTCATGGTGAAGGTGACGCCGTAGTTGGCGTAGCAGACCTTGGCGGTTTTCTCGCTGTCTTTGTCTTCCTGCTTGAAGTCGTTGGAGGGCACGCCGAGGATTTCCAGGCCTTGTTCTTTATTGGCCTTGTAGACGGCTTCCAACCCTTCGAACTGCGGAGCGAAACCGCAGTAGCTGCCAGTATTGACCACCACCAGCGGTTTGCCGGCGAAGCGCTGGCACAGGTCGATCTGCTCTTTGCCGCCCAGCTTGGGCAGGCTGCCCTGGAGGAGTTCAGGGCAGTCCGCCGCCCAGCTCGCGGCCAGCGGAGCCAGGCACAGCAACGGTATCGATAGCCAGCGTGCATGCATCATTCTCAGTCACTCCTGCAAGTCCTTGAACCTGCAGGGTAGCCCTTAACAGACGCCCATGCCCAGCTGCATCAATGCCAGACCGCCCTGCTGCCATCCCCACCAGGCCACCGCCAGCAGCAGCAAGCCTGCCCCGGCCAGCAAGCCCTGCAGCACATAGCGCCTCATGCCGGCTGCGCCTGCAGGCGCGCGACAGGTCGTTCGCGCACTGGCCAGTTGAGCCCAGCCGCGACCAGGCTGAGCACAATCGCAATCTGCCAGACCAGGTCATAGTTGCCCGTCTGGTCGTAAACCACCCCGCCCAACCAACCGCCGAGGAACGCCCCGATCTGGTGGAACAGGAAGACGATCCCGCCCAGCATCGACAGATTGCGCACGCCGAACAGGGTTGCCACCGTGCCGTTGGTCAGCGGCACCGTCGACAGCCACAGCAGGCCCATGGCGATACCAAACAGGTAGGCACTGAACTGGGTCACCGGCGCCCACAGGAACAGAACAATGACCACCGCGCGCAGCAGGTACAGCGCGGTCAACAGGCGTGGCTTGGACATCCGTCCACCGAGCCAGCCGGCGGTGTAGGTGCCGACAATATTGAACAAGCCGACCAGCGCCAGCACCGTTGTCCCGGTTGCGGCGGGCAGATGTTGGTCAACCAGATACGCCGGCAGGTGCACACCGATGAACACTACCTGGAAACCGCAGACGAAAAAGCCCAGCGCCAGCAGCCAGAAGCCCGAATGCGAACAGGCCTCGCGCAGCGCCTGGCCGAGCGTCTGATCGACGCCCTGGCTGGGCATGGGGCGATCCTTGAGCATGGCCACGAACGGCACGATCAGCGCCACCATCAGGCCCAGCACCAGCAGCGCCGCCGACCAGCCCAGCCACTGAATCAGACCCTGGGTGCCGGGCAGCATGGCGAACTGGCCGAACGAGCCGGCGGCGCTGGCGATACCCATGGCCATGCTGCGCTTTTCCGCTGGCACCGCGCGGCCGACCACGCCGAGGATGACCGAGAACGAGGTGCCGGAAAGGCCGATACCGATCAGCAGGCCGGCGCTCAGCGACAGCGACCAGAGCGAGTCAGCCATGCTCATGGTCAGCAGGCCAGCGGTATAAAGGATGCCGCCAATGATCACCACCTTCGCCGCGCCGAGGCGGTCCGCCAGGGCGCCGGCGAAAGGCTGGGCGAGGCCCCAGATCAGGTTCTGCAGGGCAATGGCAAAGGCAAATACCCCACGCCCCCAGCCAAATTCCGTGCTCATGGGATTTAGAAACAGGCCAAAGCCATGGCGCACGCCAAGCGACAAGGCCAGGATCAATGCTGCGCCGAGAAGCACCCAGCCGCTGGTTCGCCACACCGATGTCATTATTGTTTTCTCCAGCAAGCCGCAAGGTTAATTACAGGTATATACCCGTTTATAGTCGAACCACGTCAGGCCAAAACGCCCAGCAAGCGCACCAGTTCGTCACGTTGTCCGGCGCCGAGCTTGTCCACCAATGTCAGTTGTGCCTGCTCCCAGGCCGGGCCGGCGTCATGCAGGCAGGTCGCGCCCGCCTCGCTCAACAGCACCACCCGATTGCGCTGGTCGGCACCTTCGGCCAACGTCACTAGGCCTTCGGCCTCAAGCACCTTGAGGTTGCGTCCCAGGGTACTCCGGTCCAGGCCCATGACTTGCGCCAAAGTGGTTATGCTCGGGCGGTCCAGCCGCTGCAGCTGACGCAACAGGGAAAACTGGGCAACGTTGATGCCGAAGTCAGCCAAGGCCTCGTCATAGTGTCGGCTAACCCCGCGGGCGGCACGACGTAGGTGGGTGCAGATGCATTCACTGGTCAACATGATTACGTGTATATACCCGCACTCCATTTGTTGCAACAGGTTTCATCTGCGCCCTAAGCACCGGGGGCACCTGCCTGCGGCTGCAAGCGTCGTCGAATCGGCTCGAATGCGGGGGTAGCCTTGCGCGCTATTGGATCTGCCGCGCCCTCATCGATGGCTTGCCAGTAACGCCATGGCACCTTGCCGGTGCCTAGCTCATAGTCCATGCCATCCCAGCTGTCTTCACGGAAGCTGTAGAAGGCCCAGTGCAGCGCGTTGCTGTCGGTAACTGCGAGCACGTCTTCAAGATATTGCTGGCAGCCGGCCAGACGGCGCATGCAACCGAACTCGCCGACCACCAACCTCGAACGCGGCAGCTGCACGGCATCGGCCCAATCCAGCGACTGCTGCAGGTATGCCGCCACTCGCTGGCCGTCCCAATGCTCTTCGCGCCCGGCGAACGGCACCGTACCCGGATAGGCCAATGTCACCTTGCGGGTCATGTTGGGCGCGCTGGTGGCTGCGTACGGTTCGTACATATGCACGCTGTAGAGCAAGCGCTGATCAGCCAACGGCTCTGGCCAGTAACTGAACGCATCAGCCGCAGCAAACCAGCCGGCATCGAGCATGATCGGGGTGACGCTATCAACTTCTCGGACGGCTGCAATGATCTGCTTGTACAGCGCTGGCAGGTCGCGTGCGCCGCCCTTTTGCGCGGCGTACCACTGGCGCATCTGCTGGCGGTCGGCATGCTCGGCCAGCCCGCCCTGCTTTTCTGGTGCGGGTTCGTTGATCAAGTTGTAACCAGCGACTGCCGGATGGTCCTTGAGCACATCCGCCAGGTCACGCCAGAACGCAGCGGCCTGGTCCCAGTAGCGTTTGTCTTGCCACAGGCGGTCATCGAACCGGCCTTGATTGTTCTGCGACCAGCGCATGCCCGGCAATGAGAGCGGCGCGATGACCACCTTGAGCCCGGCGGCATGGGCGTGGTCGAGCACCTGACGTAACTGACTCACGTCAGCAGCCGTCAGGCCTTGGTAGGCGTCGGCATCGCCGAGCAGGAAGTCGCGTTGCTCCGGGCGCCATTTGTCGTAGGACAACCGCACCCAGGTGGCGCCGTAGCCATGCAAGGCTTCGAAGTAGGCTTGGGTCGGTGGCAGCCGATTGAAACTGTTGCCGCCATGGCGCGGTGTATCCCAGAAACTCATGAGATCGGCCGCAGTAACTTGCGCGCTGGTCAGGAGCAACAGGCTGGCGAGAATCCACTGACGCATGAGCAGTGCCTCCAAGGTAGAGGTTAACGGGCGGCCGAGGATACGCCCGCCCCTGCTCAGCGGCATCTAACGAACGATTGCCGCAAATTGCACGATATTTCCAAACATGTACCGACCGCATATGACTCAGGCGAGTGGCATCAAGGCCAGGCTCAGCACCACTGTCAGCTCCAGCAATTCCAGTACGGCACCGGCGGTATCGCCGGTAGTACCACCCAGCCGACGGCACATCGCCCGGCGCAGGCCGATAAACACCAGCAACGCCAGCAGCCCTGTGCACAGCGCAGTCCAGCCGCCGAGCAAGACGCAACCCAGCACGGTGGCGAGCAGGACTCCGTTGCCGGCGCGACGCGGCAAGTGCTCTGCCAGGGCTTGCCCCAGGCCACCTGCGCGCACATACGGAGTACTCAGGAACAACCCAAGCATCGCCGCCCGTCCAACTACAGGCGCCAGCAGCAGCCAAGCCCCCGCATCGCGCTCGAGCAACACCCACAGCGCGCAGAATTTGAGCAGCAGCACCAGCATCAGGGTGACCACTGCAATTGGCCCGCTGCGCGGGTCTTTCATGATCAGCAGCGTGCGTTCACGATCACCGAAGCCGCCCAGCCAGGCATCGGCGCTGTCGGCCAGTCCATCCAGGTGCAGCGCCCCGCTGAGCAGTACCCACAGTGTCAGCAGCAGGGCCGCCTGCAACGGCGCAGCGGTGCCTTGCAAGAGGTAGCTGGCCAGCCACAGGAGCACGCCAAACAGCAAGCCCACCAGTGGATAGAACAGCAACGAGCGGCCCATCTGACGCGGCTCGGGCATGCCTGCCAAGGTCACGGGCAGGCTGCTGAGAAACTGCAGGGCGATCCACCAGGGCAGCATCTCAGAGCACCTCGTGAAGGATGCCGGCCTGCCACTGCAGGCGCGCCCGCGCACCGTGGCCGACCTCGACCTGCAGCAACTGCTCACGCGGCAAGCCTCGCGCCCGCGCCAGCAGCAGGCGCATCACACCGCCGTGGGTCACCAGCAATACATGCCGCCCGGCATATTCGAGCGCAAGGCGGTCGATGGCCGTCAGCACCCGTTCAGCGAAGGCGGCCACCGGCTCGCCGCCGGGCGGCGTGTAGGCGTAAGGATCGGCCCAGAACTGGCCGAGCTGATCGGCCTGGTCCTGCATGATCTGCAGCGCTGTGCGCCCTTCCCAATCACCGAAGTGCAGTTCACGGATATCCGCTTCGCGCTGCACCGGCAGCGCCAGTTGCTGCCCCAGCTCGTCGGCAAACAGTGCACAGCGCTGCAATGGCGAGGTGATCAGCGCCTGCCACGGAGCGGTCTGCTCCACTGCCGTACGCATCTGCGCCCACCCCTTGGCCGTCAGGGCGTCATCCAGGCTGCCACGCAGGCCGCCGCCCAGTTCGGTTTCGCCATGGCGCAGCAGGTCGATGATCATGCCGGGCGATCCGCGACTGCCGCTTCGGCAAAGGTCGCCATTTGCCCGTGCAGCGCGCAGGCCAGCCGCAGCAGCGGCACCGCCAGAGCTGCGCCACTGCCCTCGCCCAGACGCAGGCCGAGGGCGAGCAACGGCTCGGCCTGCAGCGCCTCGAGCAGCACCTGATGGCCCGGCTCGGCGCCTTGATGGGCAAACAACAGCCAAGGCCGGCACTGCGGATTGAGGCGCACGGCGACCAGCGCCGCGACGCTGCAGATAAAGCCGTCGACCAGAACTGCAACACCCTGCTGGGCACAGCCCAGATAAGCCCCCACCAGCGCGGCAATTTCAAAGCCGCCGACACAGGCCAGCGCCCGCAGCGGGTCATCTGCCTGCAGGCCATGCAGCTTCAGCGCGCGCTCGATTACGGCGGCCTTGTGTTGCACACCGGCACTGTCCAGGCCAGTGCCCGGGCCACTCAGTTCACGCGCTGGGCAAGCCAGCAGCACACTGGCCAGGGCCGCCGCAGCAGTGGTGTTGCCGATGCCCATTTCACCGCCAATAAACAGTTGAGTACCCTGCTCGGCAGCACGCTGGGCGCTGTCGCGGCCGGCCTGCAGGGCAGCCTGCAATTGCGCGTCGGTCATCGCTGGCTGCTGAGCGAAGTTGGCGGTACCGGTCCCCAGTTGCAGGTGGCGTACACCTGGCAGCTGCAGGCTTGGCTCGATGGTACCGAGGTCGACCACCTCAAGGCTCGCACCCAATTGCCGCGCCAGCACGCTGATCGCCGCACCGCCGCCGACAAAGTTACGCAGCATCTGCCCGGTCACGGCCTGCGGGTAGGCCGAGATGCCCTCCGCGACCACGCCATGGTCACCGGCAAAAATGCTGATGGCGACCTGCTCCAGGCTCGGCCGCTCGCGGCCCTGCAGGCCGGCCAGAGTCAGCGTAAGGGTTTCCAGCTGACCGAGTGAGCCGGCCGGTTTGGTCAATTGCTGCTGACGCGCACGGGCCCGTTCGATGGCAGCGTGATCAACAGCTTGGCAGGCATCACGCCACCAGAAAGGGTTCATAGAGCAGGTCCTTTAAGCATGAGAGGGAGGCCGGCGACCGTCAGCACCACGCGCTGGCAGCGCTCGGCCACCGCCTGGTGCAACAGGCCGGCCAGGTCGACGTAGCGGCGGGTCAGTTCGCCCATGGGCACCACGCCCAGGCCGCTTTCGTTGCTGACCAGAATCAGCGTGCCCGGCAACCCCGGCAGGCACTCGAGCAGCGCATCGCGCTCGGCGGCGAGGCGCTCGGGGTCGTCGAGCATGAGCAGGTTGGTAAGCCACAGGGTCAGGCAGTCGACCAGCAGGCAGCGGCCTTCAGCGGCTTCGGCGCGCAGCACAGCGGCGAGCTGCACGGGCTCTTCGATCAGGCCCCAATGTGCCGGACGGCGCTGGCGATGCAACTGCACGCGCTCGTTCATTTCGCCATCGAGAGGCTGGCTGGTGGCGATGTAAGTCACCGGCAGTCCGCAGCTGTCTGCCAGTTGCTCGGCCAGGCGGCTCTTGCCCGAGCGGGCACCACCCAGAATCAGACTATGCATGGCCGGCGACTCCACACAGTTGGCGCAATTGGTCAGTGTCCAGGTGCTTTTCGATCAGGTCAGCCAGGCGCTCGATATCGCGCTCGCGCAGTGCTTCATAGTCGATGCTCTGCACGGCTTCCAGGCCCGCCCAGCGCAGCAGCGCCGCGCAGGACTGGCTGCCTTCGAACAGGCCGTGCAGATAGGTCGCGAGGATCTGCCCGTCAGCGCTGATCGCGCCGTCGCAGCGGCCGTCGGCCAAGACCACCGCAGGCCGCTCCAGCGCCGCGCCCTGGGTGACGCCAGCGTGGATCTCGTAGCCGGCCACCGGTGACTGCTCCAGCAGCAGGCTGCCGGCAACATTGCGCAGTTGTTTGTCGGCTGCAAGTTCGGTGACGTAGTCGAGCAGGCCCAGACCCGGGCTGGTGCCTGCGGGGCCCTCCAGCCCGAGCGGATCGCGCACTTCATGGCCGAGCATCTGCAAACCGCCACAAATGCCGATCAGCTTGCCGCCGTAGCGCAGGTGACGCTCGATGGCCATGGCCCAGCCACGCTCGCGCAATTGCGCGAGGTCGGCGCGCACGCTCTTGGAGCCGGGCAGGATGATCAGGTCGGCCGGCGGGATCGGCTGGCCGGGCCCGATGAACTGCAGATCGACCTGCGGATGCAGGCGCAGCGGGTCGAAATCGGTGTGGTTGCTGATCCGCGGCAGCACCGGCACGATCACCTTGAGCACCCGCTCGGCCTTGGCCGGCTGGCGCACATCGATGGCGTCCTCGGCCTCCAGGTGCAGATCGGTAACGTATGGCAGCACGCCCAGCACCGGTTTGCCGGTGCGCTGCTCGAGCCAGTCGAGGCCCGGCTGGAGCAAAGCGATGTCGCCACGAAAACGATTGATGACAAAACCCTTGACCCGCGCCTGCTCGCTGGCCGAGAGCAGCTCGAGGGTGCCGACCAGATGGGCAAACACGCCACCACGATTGATATCAGCCACCAGAATCACCGGGCAGTCGACCGCCTCGGCAAAGCCCATGTTGGCAATGTCGCCAGCACGCAGGTTGATCTCGGCCGGCGAGCCGGCGCCTTCGACCATCACCACCGGATATGCCGCTTGCAGGCGTTGGTGCGAGGCCAGCACGGCCTGCATGGCGATGGCCTTATAGTCGTGATAGGCGACCGCATTCATGCTGGTCACGGCGCGGCCATGGATGATCACCTGGGCACCGGTGTCACTGTTGGGCTTGAGCAGCACCGGGTTCATGTCGGTATGCGGTGCCAGCCGGCATGCTTGCGCCTGCACAGCCTGGGCGCGACCGATTTCGCCGCCGTCGGCGGTGACGGCACTGTTGAGCGCCATGTTCTGCGGTTTGAACGGCACCACGGCAACGCCCTGGCGCAGCAGCCAACGGCACAAGGCAGTCACCAGGGTGCTCTTGCCGGCGTCGGAGGTGGTGCCTTGCACCATGAGCGTGGTCATGCCGATTCCTTTTCATAGTCAGCCAGCGCCTGGGCCAGGCGCTGCTCTTCTGCCGCGCAGGCGGGCAGGCCGAAGCGCAGCGCTGCGGGGTGCTCGAACAGGCGCACGAGGATGCCGCGGCGGGCGAGAAATGCATGCAGATGACGGGCTTGTTCAAAACGCAGGTACTGGAACAGCTCGCAGCCGCCGGTCGGCGCCAGGCCTGCGTCGTCCAGCAAAGCCGCCAGGCGCTGGCTGGCCTGCGCGCAGCGGACGGTCTGGGCCAATTGCGCAGCGCTGTCGTTGAGGCAGGCCTGACCCAGCACGCGGGTCGGCCCCGGCACGGTCCACGGCCCGAGCAGTTCGGCCAGGCGGGCCAACAGGCTTGGTTCGGCCATGGCAAACCCCAGCCGCACACCGGCCAGGCCAAAGAATTTGCCGAACGAACGCAGCACGATCAGCCCCGCTCGCTCGGCGCAGTCGACCACGCTTTGGGCTGGGCTGGTATCGATGAACGCCTCATCGATCACCAGCCAAGCACCACGCCGAGCCAGCCGTGCATGCCAGGCAAGCAACTGCTCGCGCGTGAACAGCCGGCCGCTGGGGTTGTTAGGGTTGACCACAACAAGCACGTCGAGGCTATCCAGCACCTGCTCGACATCATCCTCGGCCAGCTCGATCAGTTGATGCCCGGCACGCTGCCAGGCGTAGGGGTGTTCGGCATAGCACGGCGTCAGCACCCCTACCCGGCCCGCCGCGCGCAGGTTTGGCAAGGCTTGAATGGCGGCCTGCGAGCCTGCCACAGGCAGCAGCTGCGCGGCGCCGTAGTAGTGACGCGCAGCTTGCTCCAGACCATCTTCGCTCTCCGGCAAGCGCGCCCAGGCAGCCTGCGCAATCGCCGGGATTGCAAAGGGCCATGGGGCAATACCGCTGGACAGGTCCAGCCACTGCTCGCGGGCAATCCCGTACTCACGCACTGCGCGTTGCAGGCGGCCGCCATGTTCAAGCATTCAGATACGCTCCCAGACAGATCAGCAGCAGCCACAACCAGACGCCGCGTTGCACCAGGCTCCAGCCGCGCTCGATGGCGTCGGCATCGGCCGGTGGCCCCTCGCCCAACTGCGGCCGCTCGTGCAGCTCGCCGTGATAAACCGCAGGCCCACCCAGCTCGACGCCGAGCGCACCGGCACCGCTGGCCATCACCGGGCCTGCGTTGGGGCTGTCCCACAGTGGCGCCTGACGCCGCCAGCAGGTCAGCGCCAGGCGGGTCTTGCCGAGCAGCGCGTAAGTCAGGGCGACCAGCCTTGCAGGAATGTAGTTGAGGACGTCGTCGATGCGCGCCGCCGCCCAGCCGAAGCGCTCGAAGCGTTCGTTGCGATAGCCCCACATGGCATCGAGCGTATTGCTCAGCCGGTACAGCACCACCCCGGGCGCACCGGCGATGATGAACCAGAACAAAGCAGCAAACACTGCATCGCTGCCGTTCTCCAGGACTGATTCGCTGGCAGCGCGGGCGACGGCCGTTTCGTCCAGTTCAGCGGTCTCGCGGCTGACCAGGTAGCCGACCCGACGCCGGGCTTCGGCCAGATCACCGCGGCGCAGTGCGTCAGCCACCGGCATTACGTGCTCACCGAGGCTACGCAGTCCCAACGCACAGTACAGCGCCAGCACATCGACCAGCCAGCCGATCAGCGGCAGCCAGGACAGCAACAGTGCCAGCAACGTCAACGGCACCACGGCCAGAAACCAGGCGCTGACGCCATGGCTGCGCCAGCCGCGACCACCCGCATTCAGGCGCTGCTCCAGGCGTGCGGCAAAATTGCCGAAAGCAACCAGCGGGTGGCGCCGTTTCGGCTCACCCAGCAGCGCGTCGAGGGCAACACCGGCGACGGTCAGCAAGGCCACGCTCATGCGCGTTCTCCCCATTGGTTGTCGTAGAGCATGGCGCTCAGTGGCTGTTGTTCGGCCCAGTTTTCCAGGGCCAGCATCGGTGCTGGGTAAAACGCCTCGACCGGGCCCAGGCAGAGCACCGCCACCGGCTTGGCATCGGCTGGCATGGCCAGCAGCTCGGCCAGTGCCTGCGGGTCGAACAACGATACCCAGCCCATGCCCAGGCCTTCGGCGCGCGCGGCCAGCCAGAGGTTCTGGATTGCGCAGGCGAGCGAGGCCAGGTCCATTTCCGGCAAGGTGCGGCGGCCGAAAATGTGCGCTTCGCGCTTGTCCATCAGCGCTGCCACCCAGAGCTCGGCGCAGTCGTTGATGCCTTCGACCTTGAGCTGCATGAATTCGTCGGAGCGCTCGCCAAGGGCTTCGGCGGTGCGCACCCGCTCCTGCTCGACCAGTGTCTGGATGCGTCCGCGCAAGTCGCGCTGGCTGATGCGGATAAACCGCCACGGTTGCATCAGGCCAACACTGGGGGCCTGATGCGCGGCCGTCAGCAGGCGTGTAAGCACCTGCGGCGCTACTTCGCCACCGGCAAAGTGGCGCATGTCGCGGCGCTCGCCGATCGCTCGGTACACCGCAGCGCGTTCGGCATCGGAGAAGGCATGCTCGCTCATGGTCGCAACAGCGCCGCCGCCGCGTGGGGGTCAGAGGGGAAATAGAAGTGCACGTATGAGGCCGTCAGCCGGCCCAGGCGGTACACCGCCTCGTTGCCGCGGCCGCCGTTGGGGCTGAGGCCACGGGCGATTGGCTCCAGCTCGCTGGTGGTCAACGAGTGGTGATAGGTGTGCCCGCGCAGAGTGCCTTCGGGCAGTTCCACCGCTTGCAGGGCCAGTGCTGCCAGGCGCTTCTGCATCACCGCCTCGCCAGTCAACAAACCAACCAGCGCGGCGCGCTCACCGGTAACATCGGTCAGGTTTTCAAGCAGGTAGAGCATGCCGCCGCACTCGGCCAAAAGCGGCTTGCCTGCACCGTGATGAGCGCGAATCGCGTCCAGCATCGGCGTATTGGCCGCCAGCGCATGATGGTGCAATTCGGGGTAGCCGCCTGGCAGATAGAGGCTGTCGACCTGCGGCAGCTCGCTGTCGTGCAGCGGCGAGAAAAATTCCAGCTGCGCGCCCATTGCCCGCAGCAGGTCAAGGTTGGCGCCATAGATGAAGGCAAACGCTTCGTCCTGCGCTACGCCAATGCGCACCCCGGCCAGCGAGGGCAACGGTGCTGGCAAAGCGGGGCCATCGAAGCTCACCGCTGGCGGCAACGCGGCATCGCAGCTGCCAGCCAGGGCCTCGGCGGCGGCGTCGAGGCGCTGGTCAAGGTCGTTCAGTTCGCTGGCTTGCACCAGGCCCAGGTGGCGACTCGGCAGCTCGATGCCGCGCTCGCGCGACAGCCCGCCGTACCAGCGCAGGCCTTCGGTCAGGCTGCCTTCAAGTAGTTGCGCGTGGCGCAGGCTGCCAACCCGGTTGGCCAGCACCCCGGCGAACGGCAGATCGGCCTGGTAGCGTGCCAGGCCCAGGGCCAGCGCACCAAAGGTCTGGGCCATGGCGGTACCGTCGATCACCGCCAGCACCGGCACGCCGAAATGGCGCGCCAGATCAGCGCTGGACGGAGTGCCATCGAACAAGCCCATGACCCCTTCGATGAGGATCAGGTCGGCCTCGGCGGCAGCTTCCCAGAGCAGTCGCCGGCTCTCTTGCGCGCCGATCATCCACAGATCGAGCTGGTACACCGGCGCGCCGCTGGCCCGCTCCAGAATCATTGGGTCGAGAAAGTCCGGACCGCACTTGAACACCCGCACCTTGCGCCCGAGGTTGCGGTGCAGGCGCGCCAGGGCTGCGGTCACGGTGGTCTTGCCCTGCCCGGAAGCGGGCGCTGCGATCAGCACCGCCGGGCACTGGCGCGGGTCACTCATAGTTCCACGCCCTTCTGCGCGCGGATACCGGCCTGGAAGGCGTGCTTGAGCATGCCCATTTCGGTGACGGTGTCGGCCAGTTCGACCATTTCCGGTTTGGCGCCGCGGCCGGTGACGATCACGTGCTGCATTGGCGGACGAGCCTGAATGTCAGTGAGCACCTGGTCTAGGTCGAGATAACCATGCTTGAGGGCGATGTTCAGCTCATCCAGCACAACGAAATGAATCGACGGGTCCTGCAGCATTTGCCGCGATACCGCCCAGGCGGCTTCTGCCGCGGCGATGTCGCGCTGGCGGTCCTGGGTTTCCCAGGTAAAGCCCTCGCCCATCACGTGGTAGCGCACCTGCTCGGGGAAACGGCGGAAGAACAGCTCCTCGCCGGTGCTGTTGCGACCCTTGATGAACTGCACCACACCGCACTGCATGTCATGGCCCAGCGCGCGGGCGAGCATGCCGAAAGCCGAGCTGCTTTTGCCCTTGCCATTACCGGTCAGCACCAGCAGCAGGCCGCATTGATTGGGAGAGTTGGCGATGCGCTCGTCGATGATCGCCTTTTTGCGCTGCATGCGCGCCAGGTGGCGTTCGTCGCGTTCGGGGTTGTCGCTCATAAGGTTCTCCGCAAGTGCCTGCGCGCGCACCGGGCGGCGACAGATCGAAAGGCAGGCAAACGGAGAACGCGCAGGCGCCGTGGCGCAAACCACAGTGAACTGTGCATCACCCTCCGTGATGCCGTTGGCAGTAACAGGCCGGTCTCCGGGCTCGTGAGCGCTACGTACGCGGCTCACCTACCGTTGCGGGGGCAGCGCCGGACTGGTACCGGCTTCCCAGTTTCACCCCGCCAGACCGCAGTCCGCAGGGCACCTGAAACACGCCGCGAAGGTTAGAGGGTTGCACCGGGAGCGTCAATGAAACAAGGCCGGTTTGGCCTGGATCAATGGCCGATTCGACAGTACAGCGCAGACTGCTAGCATTGATATCATATCGCCATCACTGTAGCTGACCGCGATAATCACAATAAGGAGTGCGCAGCATGCAAGGTCTGATCATCAACAATCCGCGCCTGGAGTTTTTGCGTCCTGCCCTGGAGCGCTGGGTCGACTGCATCGATCGCTTCGCCGAACTCAACCATGCCAGCGACGCGCCTTACTGGCATGGCGCAGCGGCCAACGTCGGCCTGCTGGCTGCGGCTGCCTGGCAAGCCGAGCTGGTCGCCCTGACCCAGTTTGCCAGCAGCAAGCAACGCGAAGAAGGCGAGCGCGAAGGCCGTTGCGACCTGGCCATCAGCACCGCCGAGGAGTCGATCCATCTGCACGCCAGCCAGCGCTGGCCGCGCATCGCCCGGCTCGACCTGACCGCCGCCCTGCAAGAAACCACCAGCGCCGCCAAGCCGATTGCCTATGCCAGCCAGCTCAAAGCCGGGGCGCTGTTCGTCAGCCCGTGGAAAGCCGGCCAGCACGCCAGCCCGGAAGAACTCCAGGACCTGGTCGATGACCTGCAAAAGCACACCACCTGCGCCGTGGCCTGGTACTTCCCGTACGCCTATCGCAAGCTGCACAACGAGCTCGGCCAGTATTTCCCTGGTGTTGCATTGCTGTTCAAGCAAGCGTGAAGCAGCCCTGCGCCGCGCCGGGTTGAACCTCGCCCGGCGCCTATGGTTCTGTATGCCATAGCCCTTGTCGAGAGCCCGCCCATGGACAGAATGCGCAGTGCCGTTGTGCTCGCCTTGCTCGCAGGCCTCGGCGGCTGCGGCGAGACCGCCAGCCTCAGAGTCGACGATGGCATCGGCCCCACACCGCAGTTACCGGCGCCAAACAAAACCCTGTTGCCAACCGTCAACGTCGCGCCGGCGGTCGGCTGGCCGCAGGGTGGCAAACCGGTTGCAGCGGCCGGCACTCAGGTTGCGCTATTTGCCGACCATCTCGACCATCCGCGCTGGCTGTATGTGCTGCCCAATGGCGACGTGCTGGTCGCCGAAACCAACGCACCGGCCAAGCCGGACGACGGCAAAGGCCTGCGCGGCTGGTTCATGAAACGAGCCATGTCCAAGGCCGGTGCCGGCGTCCCCACCGCCAACCGCATCACCCTGCTGCGCGACCGCGACCATGACGGCGTCGCCGAAACCCGCAGCCGCTTTATCGAAGGGCTCAACTCGCCCTTCGGCATGGTGCTGGTAGGCAAGGACCTGTACATCGCCGACACCGACAAGCTGCTGCGCTTCGATTACGTGACCGATGCGTTGCAGATCGACGGCCGCGGGCAGAAGGTCACCGACCTGCCGGGTGGCACCCTCAATCACCACTGGACCAAGAACGTGATCGCCAGCCCCGACGGGCGCAAGCTGTACGTCACGGTAGGCTCCAACAGCAACGTGGCAGAGAACGGCATGCAGCAAGAGCAAGGCCGCGCGGCGATCTGGGAAGTGGACCGCGCAACCGGCAGCCACCGCATCTTCGCCTCCGGGCTGCGCAACCCGAATGGATTGGCCTGGCAGCCGCAATCGGGGGCGCTATGGACGGCGGTCAATGAGCGCGACGAGATCGGTAGCGACCTGGTCCCGGACTACATCACCTCGGTCAAGGATGGCGGTTTCTACGGCTGGCCGTACAGCTACTACGGGCAGCACGTGGACGTGCGGGTGCAACCACAAGACCCGGCCAAAGTCGCCCAGGCGCTGGTACCGGATTACGCCGTGGGGCCACATACCGCTTCGCTTGGCCTGGCGTTTATCGAGCCAGGTTTGTTGCCCGCACCGTTTGGCCGTGGCGCGCTGATTGGTCAACACGGTTCGTGGAACCGCAAGCCACACAGTGGTTACAAAGTGATCTTTGTGCCGTTCGATGCGGACGGCAAGCCAGCAGGCCAGGCGCTGGACCTATTGAGCGGTTTCTTGAGTGAACAAGGTGAGGCAATGGGCCGACCGGTTGGCGTGGTCAGCGATCAGCGCGAGGGCGTGCTGGTAGCGGATGATGTGGGCAATGTGATTTGGCGTGTGAGCGCAGCAAAGCAATGAGAGCGCTGAGCAGCCCCGGCTTTTGACTTTCGCTCTTGATATGCGCCAGCGAAGCGAGGCGTGCTCTTGATTTGCGCCAGCGAAGCGAGGCGTGCTCTTGATCTGCTTTTGATCTTGATCCACCGGCGACTCAGGAGGCCGAGCGCAGGTCTTGCGAAGGGAGGTGCCGGCCATGGATGGCCGGCGAGCGCTGTGAAGCGCAGGGGCCGCTACGCAGCCCTTCGCAGCTAACGGCCGCTCCCACAGGGACGCGTAGATCGCTAATTCAGGGATTCTGCGCCAAATGCCCAGCCGGCAATACTCGCTTGGCCTGCAAATACGCCTTGGCCCAATAGCTATTACTCAGATAATCCAACCGCACAGTCCCGCCAGTCCGCGGCGCATGCACAAAGCGCCCTTCCCCGACATAGATCCCGGCATGGCTAACCTGCGAGCCGCCCCCGGTAGCAAAGAACACCAAATCCCCCGACTGCAGCGAATTGACATCAATGCTAGGCGCCCGCATCACAATCATCTCGCGAGTCGACCGCGGCAAGCTGATACCAGCAGCATCCCGGTACACATAGCCAATCAGCCCACTGCAATCAAACCCCGAATCCGGCGTATTGCCGCCCCAGCGATAAGGCGTGCCAACCAACCCGATAGCCCGGAACAACACATCCGCCGCAACCGGCGAAGAGCTGGGTTGTTGATTGAAGATGATTTGTGGCTGAACCACAGGTGCCGGTGCCGGAGCACGGCTGGAGCAGGCAGCGAGCATCGCCACCAGCGAAAGAAATGCGAAGCGCGCCACTGTCACCATGGCTGAAACTTCCTGTAGAGGCCGATCGACCGCAGTCGAAAAGAGTTGAGAAATTAGATTAGACGCTTTCTGTAAATGCGCACGGCGGCGAGCTTTTTAAGCATCGCCGCCGTGCGAATATAGCAACTGGCTATCAGTTACGCGAGATCATCGTTGGCGCCATGGCCAGGGCGCGCTTGGCCTCGATAAAGGTCTTGCTCCAGTAACGATCCTGGAGATTATCGATACGCACACCACCGCTGCGACGGCTGCTCGAGTGGATGAACTGATTGTCACCCAGGTAGATGCCGGCATGGCTTACGCGACCGCGGCCGTTAGTGCTGAAGAACAGCAGGTCGCCTGGCTTGAGCTTGTTGCGGGCTACTTTCGGTGCATCGACGTTGATCATCTCGCGGGTCGAGCGTGGCAGGTTCATGCCAGCCTCTTCGCGGAACAGATAACCGATGAAACCGCTGCAATCGAAACCGGACTTCTCCGAAGTGCCGCCAAAGCGATAGCGGGTGCCGATCAAGGCCATGCCGCGCTCCAGGATGCTGTCGGCAAGGACTGGCAACTGGTAAGGTTTGCTGCTGGAGAACGCCTCGAGGTCTTCGTCGGTAGCCATTGGCTCTTCGCCGAAGACCGAAGAAGCGGAAGGTTTGATCAGGTCCGCAGAATGTGCGGCAACCTGTGGGTGATCCTGGGGCTGGGAAACCGGGCTATGCGCCGCGCAGCCAAAAAGCAGGGTCACAAGTGCGAGTGGCACGAGGGGTGCGAAGTGCTTGAGCATGTGCACGACCGTGTCTTTAGTTCTAAAGGAGGCTGCGACTATGCCTTCTATCAGGGTCATTTGCAAATTTTATCGAAAAAAATGTGACTTTTCCGTTTTTACGCTGTAGACCGCTGGTTTCAGGGCTTTACCAGCCCAGCGTTTCTTTCAGAAAAGGGATGGTCAGCTTGCGCTGAGCCTGCAGCGAGGCCTGATCAAGCCGCTCGAGCAGATCGAACAACGCACTCATGCTGCGCGCGCCGCGGGTGAGGATGAAATGGCCGACCTCGTCGGTCAGGTGCAAACCGCGGCGCGAGGCACGCAGTTGCAGGGCGCGCAGCTTGTCTTCATCGGACAGCCCGCGCATCTGGAAGATCAGCGCCAGGGTCAGGCGCGACTTGAGGTCGGCAAGCTTGATCGGCAATTCGCGCGGCGAACTGGATGCGGCCAGCAGCAAGCGTCGGCCGCTGTCGCGCAGGCGGTTGAACAGATGGAACATGGCCTCTTCCCAGTCGGCTTTACCAGCGATCACATGCAGATCGTCGATGCACACCAGCTCGTACTGTTCGAGGTGATCGAGCAGCTCGATACCGCGATCGAGCAACTGCGCCAGGGGCAGGTAGACCGCCAGCTCTCCGCGCTGCTGGAAACGCTGGGTGGCAGCCTGCAACAGGTGGGTGCGACCCACACCCTGCTTGCCCCATAGGTAGATGAGGCTCTCGGTCCAGCCGGCGTCGGCTTCGCACAAGCGCTCGACATAGCCCAGTGCTGCGGCATTGGCGCCCGGATAGTAGTTGATGAAGGTGGCGTCATCTCGCAGACGCACACCCAGGGGCAACTGGATCGGTTTCATGCTGGGCTGACGGTCACGAGGACCACGGGGCCTTGGAGGAAAGTCTGCAAAGTCTATACCTGCAGCGCGGGCGGCACAATCAGGGCCGGCGAGAGGGCAAGTAAAATCAAGGGCTTGCACCGAAGCGGGGCTGTACTCGCAGCCCCCTCCTCCGCGTTAAAGCTGAGGGTCTTCTTCGCCGCCGTACAGGTCCGACTCCTTGTACATCTCGTGGGCATGGCGCAGCAGCACCATGATCACCGCGGCTACCGGCAAGGCCAGCAGGACACCGGTGAAGCCAAACAGCTCACCGCCGGCGAGGATGGCAAAGATCACCGCCACCGGGTGCAGGCCAATCCGGTCGCCTACCAGCAG
The DNA here is from genome assembly GCF_024809895.1 of Pseudomonas sp. BIGb0278. Classification (NCBI taxonomy): domain Bacteria; kingdom Pseudomonadati; phylum Pseudomonadota; class Gammaproteobacteria; order Pseudomonadales; family Pseudomonadaceae; genus Pseudomonas; species Pseudomonas sp. BIGb0278. The sequence continues at coordinate 58,994 of NZ_JANUEL010000009.1, read as the reverse complement.
CGGAGTCAGGACCATGCCCTCAAGCGCTTGGCCGACCATGAACACAGCAACGATACCCAGCATCGGATAGAGATCACCGCCGAACTGGAACAGCCCGGCAATCAACGCCGCGCCAATGCCGATGATAAAGCCCATATAAGGCACGATCGCAGCAAGGCCGGCCAGCAGGCCGATCAACAAGCCAAGCTCCAGGCCGACCAGCATCAGGCCACTGGCATAGATCACCCCCAGCGCCAGCATCACCAGCAACTGCCCACGAACAAATGCACCTAGCACTTCGTGGCATTCACCTGCCAGCTCGACGATCTGTGCCTCGCGCTGACGCGGCAGCAGGCTGCGCACTTTGGCCATCATCAGGTCCCAGTCACGCAGCAGGTAAAAGCCCACTACCGGGATCAGCACCAGGTTCGCCAGCCATGCAAGAAGGGCCAGGCTCGACGCCGTGGCCTGACTCAGTACCGCACTGACAATGTCGGTGGTCTGGCCCATATGCTCGCTGATGGCGGCCTTGATCTTGTCGAACTTCCAGAAACCATCGGCCAGGCCCAGGCGGCTTTGCACCCACGGCAGTGCCACATGCTGCAGCCAGTCGAGCATCTGCGGCGTCAGCTCGTACAGGCGTACCAGCTGCTTGGCCAGCATCGGGATCAGCACTAGCAGCAAGGCCATGAAGATCAGCGTGAACAAGGCGAACACCACCACTACGCCCCAGGTGCGAGACAGACCCGCCCGCTCCAGGCGGTCGACCAACGGGTCAGCCAGATACGCCAGAAGGATGCCGACCAGAAACGGCGACAAGATGTTGTGCAGGCTATACAGCAGTACCGCCACTACCAGGACCACGCCCAGCCATACCCAGCGACGCTGATCAGTCATCATGTTCATGTTTTCTCTTACCAGGCAAAGCGCAAGCCATCGAAAGGTTTCGCTGCCGGAGCTTGCGCAGCCCCGGCTGGTTCATTTGTAACAGGGGCTGCAGGTGCGGCGGCGGCCGGTTCGGCTGGCAGTTCACGGAGTTTGGCCAGGCCCAGCTGGGCGCGCAGTTGCTCGCGGTTGCCGCTGACCTGATAGGTCAGCTTGTCGCCATCGGCCAGTTGCAGGCGCGGACCGTAGGGTTCGAGCACGCGGCTGAGCTCTGCATAACGCTTAAGGTTCATGCCTTGTACCTGCACCAGCAGCTCGCTGCTGGCACCCGGTCGAGTGACATAGCGCGGCGCCAGACGAGTACTCACCGCCAGCATCACCGCGTCGGCCAAGGCCGCCTGATCAGCGCCTTCGGCATCGCCTTGCTCACGTTGGTCACCCAGCCACAGCTGCCATTTGCCCTGCCACTTGCCGTCGGCTTCACGAGCGTGCACGGCCAACAGCGCATCGGCAGCGTAACGCTCGGAAGCTTCGCGCAGCGCGCTCGGATCCTTGCCTTCCAGCTGCTTGGCATTGGCGACCAGTTGCTCCTGCAGGTCGGCCAACGGCAAGCGCAGCGGCAGGCCGCGATGTTGCGCAGCGCGGCGTAGCGGCTCAGCGGCGCTCTGGCCATCGCCGAGCAGGCTGCTGCCGTCGACGCTGTCGTTCAACCACCAGCTGAGGATCGACGGCCGATTGCTGCCCCACAAGGCCAGGCCAGCCTGACGCAAGGCACGCTCGGTACTGCCTGCGTCAAACTCGACCAGCACGCTCTCGGGCGGGCCGGCCTCGTTGCCGACCTGATTGATGATCTGTTGCGGGTCCTTGCGCAGCGCGGCCAGGGCTGGCGACTGCGGCGCCTTCGGATCGCCGGTCAGACGCAGGATCAACGTGTCGAGCGCACGTGCTGTGGCCTGGGAGCGGGCCTCGCTGCCCTGGCCGTCGACCGTTTCACGTACTTGATAAAGCCCGGCAACACTTTCGGCCTGGGCCGCACTGGCCAGCAAGGCGAGGCAACCGGCAGCCAGGTAATTGAGAAAACGCATGGAGGATTCCTGTCCAGATGAACGAGGGCGCGGAGCCTGTACCTGCTGGCTGTGACCGCAGCGCCTGTCGATCGCTCCGTCCGCCGGCAATTTTGTCCCCGCGCCATACCTATACCTTATACAGCGACCGGTCAGGCAACCAGTCGCGGCCCATGAAAGGATGTTTTTAAACATTTACCGCCCTGCCCGTCGGCCTGAGGATGGCCGCTGCCCGGCAACCCTGATAAAATCGCGCGCCTTCGCAGACCAGTGACGAACAGGCAGCCGCCGCTGCAACAGCCGGCCTTGGCCGTCGCGGTCGTTTTTCCGTATCCCTACCTCTAAAGGCCTGGATCAATGAGCAAGCAACCCTCCCTGAGCTACAAAGACGCCGGTGTAGACATCGACGCCGGCGAAGCACTGGTCGAACGCATCAAGGGCGTGGCCAAGCGCACCGCACGCCCTGAGGTCATGGGTGGCCTGGGCGGCTTTGGCGCCCTCTGCGAGATCCCGGCCGGCTACAAACAGCCGGTGCTGGTCTCCGGCACCGACGGCGTCGGCACCAAGCTGCGCCTGGCACTGAACCTGAACCGCCACGACAGCATCGGCCAGGACCTGGTCGCCATGTGCGTCAACGACCTGATCGTCTGCGGCGCCGAGCCGCTGTTCTTCCTCGACTACTACGCCACCGGCAAGCTCAACGTTGACGTTGCAGCGACCGTGGTAACCGGTATTGGTGCAGGTTGCGAGCTGGCTGGCTGCTCGCTGGTCGGTGGTGAGACCGCCGAGATGCCTGGCATGTACGAAGGTGAAGACTACGATCTGGCCGGCTTCTGCGTCGGTGTGGTCGAAAAAGCCGAGATCATCGATGGCTCGAAAGTCGCCAGCGGTGACGCCTTGATCGCCCTGCCTTCGTCCGGCCCGCACTCCAACGGCTACTCGCTGATCCGCAAGATCCTCGAAGTCTCCGCGACCGACATCGAGAGCACCCAGCTCGACGGCAAGCCGCTGGCCGACCTGCTGATGGCGCCAACGCGCATCTACGTCAAGCCGCTGCTCAAGCTGATCAAGGACACTGGCGCCGTCAAGGCCATGGCCCACATCACCGGTGGTGGCCTGCTCGACAACATCCCGCGCGTCCTGCCGAAAAACGCCCAGGCGATCATCGACGTGGCCAGCTGGCAGCGTCCAGTAGTGTTCGATTTCCTCCAGGAAAAAGGCAACGTCGACGAGCACGAAATGCACCGCGTCCTGAACTGCGGCGTGGGCATGGTCATCTGCGTTGGCCAGGACCAGGTCGAAAACGCCCTCAACGTGTTGCGTGCAGCCGGTGAGCAGCCATGGGTGATCGGCCAGATCGCCGATGCCGCCGAAGGCGCACCTCAGGTCGACCTGCAGAACCTCAAGGCGCACTGATGCCGGGCAAGACCTGTAATGTTGTGGTGTTGCTGTCGGGTTCCGGCAGCAACCTGCAGGCGCTGCTCGACAGCTGTAAGCCAGACGGTCCGGTGCGCATCTGCGCAGTGATCTCCAATCGCGCCGATGCCTACGGCCTGGAACGGGCCAAAGCGGCCGGCATCGCGACTGCGGTGCTGGAGCATCAGGGTTTCACCGGTCGTGAGGCATTCGATACAGCGCTGATGGCGCTGATCGACGGCTTCACCCCGGACCTGGTGGTGCTCGCCGGTTTCATGCGCATCCTCAGCGGCGGCTTCGTGCGTCACTATCAAGGCCGCCTGCTGAATATCCACCCTTCGTTGCTGCCCAAGTACAAAGGCCTGCATACCCACCAGCGCGCCCTGGAAGCGGGTGATGGCGAGCACGGTTGCAGCGTGCACTTTGTCACCGAGGAACTCGATGGCGGGCCTCTGGTCGTACAGGCAGTGGTTGCGGTGGCAGCAGATGACACCGTGCAAAGCCTGGCAGCCCGGGTTCACCACCAGGAACACCAGATCTACCCGCTGGCGGTGCGCTGGTTCGCCGGAGGACGCTTGCGTCTGGGCGAGCACGGTGCGTTACTGGATGGCCAGCCGCTGGCGGCCAGCGGTCACTTGATTCGTCCCTAGGAGATTTTATGCGTCGCGCCCTGCTGATGGCTCTCGCCGTGCTTGCCCTGCCTCTTCAGGCAGCTGATCTGAAGCCCTTCTCGGCCAGCTACACCGCCGACTGGAAGCAGCTGCCCATGAGCGGCACCGCCGAGCGTAGCCTGGTGAAGAATGCCAACGGGACCTGGAGCCTGAACTTCAAGGCTTCAATGATGATTGCCAGCTTGACCGAGCAAAGCACCGTACGGGTGGACAAGGATGCGTTGTTGCCGCAGACCTACCACTTCGAACGCGGTGGCCTGGGCAAGGCAAAGAAAGTCGATCTGGACTTTGACTGGGCGAGCAAGAAAGTCACCGGTAGCGACCGTGGTGATGCGGTGAGTCTGCCGTTGAATCGTGGCGTGCTGGACAAGTCTTCGTATCAGCTGGCACTGCAGCATGACGTGGCGGCGGGCAAGAAGAGTGTGTCGTATCAGGTCGTCGATGGCGATGAGATCGATACCTATGACTTCCGGGTTTTGGGCACTGAGAAGGTGACTACCAAGACTGGGCAGGTCGATGCGATCAAGGTCGAGCGCGTGCGTGATCCTAGCCAGAGCAAGCGGATTACCGAGCTTTGGTTCGCCAAGGATTGGGATTATCTGCTGGTGCAGTTGCGTCAGGTTGAGACTGATGGCAAGGAATACGTGATCGTGCTGCAGGATGGTACGGTTGATGGGCGGTCGGTGAAAGGCAATTGATTTTGTCTTGAGCTGAATCCGCTGTGAAAGGACCCCACTTTGATGTGGGGTTTTTTATGGGTTGAATATGAGTGCGTTTGCGCTGGACCTGGGGGCTTACCGAGAGTGTTCATCAGAACGATGGAGCTCATCGCTGAAAGACTCCCCAGCTGTAGTGCATCGGTTGTCGGCTTTCGCTGGCCTACGGGCAACGCGTGGTTTTTTCGCCGGCCGCTGGCCCGGGCGGATAGCCCAAAGATGGGCGTTCTCACGCAGGCGTTCCTGGATATGAGGCGGTCTGTCGGCCAAAGTGGTCAGCGGCGGGATGGGTTTTCCGGGTAGCCCTGCTTCGCGGATGATTTTTGGCCAGCGCGGTTTCCAGCACAACAGCAGGCTTAGCCAGTGGCTTAGGCCGAGGATGAGGAAGGCGGGCGAGATAAGAACGAGGCCTAACTTGATGATCCGCGAAGAATGACGAAAGATTGCGGCAGGCGCTCGCGCATGCCGGAGTTGCCGCCGACGGCGGCGTAGCGCAGCGGCAGAATGGTGAAGCTGCGGGTGCAGCTGACTGCAGGGCCTGCGGCTAACGGTACGCTGAGGGCCTCGCAGGCAGCCTGATGAATAGCGAAGAGCTTGTCCATGCTGTTCATGGTGGCGTCCTTTTCAGCGTCTGCAAGCGTCGCCGATAGGGTCAATGAGTTGCCGACGGGGCGGGGGGCGGGCCGCGTGTTTTCACGGATTTTGTTGCCTGCCAACCATACCGAGCTGACGCTTTTCAGGGACCTGGACGGTTTCTGATAAGGGTGTAGGAAAGTTCGCTACCTAAGGCAAAGGGCTGCCCAGCCGGACGCCTGATCCCGCCGCACAAGAACCAAAGCCAGCGCTGCCCACAGCAACAGTGAGCAGTTCAGAGATAGCCAAGGGCGCTGCGTAGCCGCTTCCGTCCGGCCCTGCGCCCGGCAAGGCTGCTCAGAAAGCGCACGATCCTAGGTCGATGAAAAATCCTTCATGCCGAGTTTATTTACTTAGCCTGCTAATAAACCCTATAACTAAGTCCTGCGACACTCTGCCGCAGCCAACTCAAAGTGGAGTTTTCAACGATGACAGTCCAAGTAACCGAACGCGACGAATCGAAAATGTCCCATGAAGGCCTGGCCGCCGGTGTGCGGATCTGGGACGTCCACCAGCAAGGCGAACTGGTGGGCATGTTCCACCAGGAACACGAAGCCCAGCAATACCGCGCCGAACTCGAAACCCTCGAGAACCAGCGCCAGCAATAACCCCTGTATCGATCAACGCGCCTGGCAGTTTCCCCACCAGGCGCTGCATGAAAAAGGGCTGCCAAGCAGCCCTTTGTAACTAAATACACCACCCGTGACGGGCGTTACCACATCAAATCATCAGGAATCTTGTAAGCCGCATACGGATCATCCTCATCGGCCTCCTCGACATGCGTGTTGAGCAACAGAATCCGCCCAGGATCACGCTCCTGAATCTTCACCGCCGCCTCCCGCGGGATCACCTCGTAACCCCCACCCAACGCCACTACAGCCAACGAGCCATTGCTCAGTTTGCTGCGCATCAGCGCGTTCACCGCAATCCGCTTGACCTTCTTGTCGTCAACGAAATTGTAGTAATCCTCGGTGGTCAACTTGGGCAGGCGGGTCGCCTCGATCAACTGTTTGACCTGCGCCGCCCGGGCCTTTTGCTCGGCCTTCTCCTGCTGCTGGCGATTCAGCTCCTGATCACGCTTGGCTTTTTCCGCCATGGCCTCTTTGGCCAGACGCTGCTGGGTGTCGTCCACCTCGACCTGGCCTTTTTGTTCCAGGCGCTTCTGTTTCTTTTCTGCTTTGTTGGTCTGCTGGACCTGCTTCTGGTTAACCAGACCGGCCTTGAGCAATTGGTCGCGAAGGGAAAGGCTCATGGATGTTCACTCACTTATGCAACAGCTCAGCCGCAGCTGGGCAGGTTCTTTTCTTGGCGTTTGGCTTCACCCCAAAGGGCGTCCAATTCATCAAGGTTACAGGATTCGATAGGCTTGCCGCTGTCGCGCAAGGCCTGTTCGATGAAGCGAAAACGCCGCTCGAACTTGCGATTGGCGCGACGCAGGGCGTTTTCCGGGTCTTGCTTGAGATGGCGGGCGAGGTTGACCGTGGCAAACAGCAGGTCACCGATCTCGTCTTCCAATGCATCGGCATCATTATCCGCCATGGCCTGCAGCACTTCATCCAGCTCTTCACGGACCTTGTCCAGCACCGGCAGCGGGTCGGGCCAGTCGAAACCGACCGTGGCCGTGCGCTTTTGCAGCTTGGCGGCACGCGACAAAGCCGGCAAGGCCGCGGGAACGTCGTCAAGCAATGACAACTGCTCGGGCACGCTGTGTTCGGCGCGCTCCTGGGCCTTGATCTCTTCCCAGCGCGACTTGACCTGGGCTTCGCTCAGGCTCGGCGTGTCCAGCGGCGCGTACAGCTCGCCGGTGGGGAACACATGCGGGTGGCGGCGGATCAGCTTGCGGGTGATGCCGTCGACCACGCCGGCAAACTCGAAACGGCCTTCTTCGCGGGCCAGCTGGCTGTAGTAAACCACCTGGAACAGCAGGTCGCCGAGCTCACCTTGCAGGTGGGCGAAATCGCCCCGCTCGATGGTGTCGGCCACCTCGTAGGCTTCTTCGATGGTGTGTTGGACGATGCTTGCGTAGTCCTGCTTCAAGTCCCATGGGCAGCCATGCTGCGGGTCACGCAGACGGGCCATGAGGTGCAGCAGGTCTTCAAGGGTGTAAGTCATGGCAGGTCCTTCGGTTGCGCTCTTTTCGCGGCGGTCCGGCGTCCCGGTAAACCCACTCCCAGGGGCCCTGATCGACCTGTGGGAGCGGGATCACCGGGACGCCGGACCGCCGCGAAAGAGTCCCCGCGGTTCTAAGGAGTACGGTTACGCCGCGTCTCGATGATGTTGGGCAACTGCGAAATCCGCCCGAGCAGACGCCCGAGGGCATCCAGACCGGGGATTTCGATGGTCAGCGACATCAAGGCGGTGTTGTCTTCCTTGTTCGAGCGGGTGTTGACCGCCAGCACGTTGATCTTCTCGTTGAGCAGCACCTGCGACACATCACGCAGCAGGCCTGGGCGGTCGTAGGCGCGGATGATGATGTCGACCGGGTAGGTCAGCACCGGCACCGGGCCCCAACTGACCTGGATGATCCGCTCCGGCTCACGCCCGCTCAGTTGCAGCACCGAGGCGCAGTCCTGGCGGTGAATGGTCACACCGCGGCCCTGGGTGATATAGCCCACGATCGCCTCGCCGGGCAGCGGCTGGCAGCAGCCGGCCATCTGCGTCAACAGGTTGCCGACACCCTGGATCTGGATATCGGCACGCTTGCCGTTACGCACACCAGACGGCTTGCGCGGGGTCAGCTCGATCTGCTCGATCCGCTCCGGCTCAAGCAACTGCTGGGCTGCGTTGACCAGATGCGCCAGGCGCAAGTCGCCGGCACCGAGGGCAGCAAACAGGTCTTCGGCGGTTTTCACGTTGGCTTTTTCGGCCAACCGATCGAAATCGACCTGAGGCAGGCCAAGCCTGCTCAGTTCGCGCTCGATCAGGGTCTTGCCGGCGGCGACGTTCTGATCGCGCGCCTGCAGCTTGAACCAATGGACAATCTTCGCCCGTGCACGCGAGGTGGTGACGTAGCCAAGGTTCGAGTTCAGCCAGTCGCGGCTTGGGCTGCCGTGCTTGCTGGTGATGATCTCGACCTGCTCACCGGTCTGCAGGCTGTAGTTGAGCGGCACGATGCGGCCGTTGATCTTGGCGCCACGGCAGTTGTGGCCGATCTCGGTGTGCACGCGGTAGGCGAAGTCAAGCGGTGTCGAGCCCTTGGGCAGGTCGATAGCGTGGCCGTCGGGGGTAAAGATATACACCCGGTCAGGCTCGATATCGACACGCAGCTGCTCGGCCAGGCCGCCGATGTCGCCCAGCTCTTCGTGCCACTCCAGCACCTGGCGCAGCCAAGAGATCTTTTCTTCGTAGTGGTTGGAACTGGCCTTGACGTCGGTGCCCTTGTAACGCCAATGCGCGCAGACGCCGAGCTCGGCTTCTTCGTGCATGCCGTGGGTGCGGATCTGCACCTCGAGCACCTTGCCCTCCGGGCCGATCACTGCGGTGTGCAGGGAGCGGTAGCCGTTTTCCTTGGGGTTGGCGATGTAGTCGTCGAATTCCTTGGGAATGTGCCGCCAGAGGGTGTGGACGATGCCCAGGGCGGTGTAGCAGTCGCGGATCTCCGGGACCAGCACGCGCACGGCGCGCACGTCGTAGATCTGGCTGAACTCCAGGCCTTTGCGCTGCATCTTGCGCCAGATCGAATAGATATGTTTCGCCCGGCCACTGATATCGGCGTTGACGCCGGTGGCCAGCAACTCGTTCTGCAGCTGGTTCATCACATCGTTGATGAAGCGCTCGCGGTCCAGCCGGCGTTCGTGCAGGAGCTTGGCGATCTGTTTGTACTGGTCAGGCTCAAGATAGCGGAAGGACAGGTCCTCCAGCTCCCACTTGATATGCCCGATACCCAGCCGGTGCGCCAGTGGCGCATAGATGTCGAACACCTCGCGGGCCACGCGCAGGCGTTTTTCTTCATCGGCGGCTTTCACCGCACGAATCGCGCAAGTGCGCTCGGCCAGTTTGATCAGGGCGACGCGCACGTCGTCGACCATGGCCACGAGCATCTTGCGAAGGTTTTCGACCTGCGCCTGCGAGCCGAGCACCAGCGACTGGCGCGGGCTCAGGCTGGCACTGATGGCGGCCATGCGCAGCACGCCGTCGATCAGCTTCGACACTACCGGGCCAAAGCGTTGACCGACCTCGGCCAAGGTGACCTTACCTTCACGTACTGCGCGGTAGATCACCGCCGCGACCAGCGAATCCTGGTCGAGTTTGAGATCGGCAAGGATCTCGGCGATCTCCAGGCCGGCCTGGAAACTGGACGTCCCGTCCGCCCACGAATGCTTGGCCGGGTTGCCCTTCTTCTCGACTTCCTGGGCGAACTCGCAGGCTTCTTTCAGGTTCACCCGGTCCAACGCCGAATCGACGCTCACCACATGATCCAGCCACGCTTCGAGATTGATACTGCCGTCGCTGTTGACCGGCTGGTGCACTCTCACCTGTACCATCTTTGCTTTACCTTTCCATACAGCGCAGCCCACGGCCGCACTGACAATCACCGTGCGCCTACCATTCCCTGGAAGCCGCACCAAGAGGGCCAGCGTTGGCTAGCCCACTTCGAATAACGCCATGGCTTCGACATGCGCCGTCTGAGGAAACATGTCGAGAATCCCGGCCCTTGTTAACCGGTACCCTTGGGCGACCAGCACCTGCGCGTCACGCGCCAGCGTCGCCGGGTTACACGAGACATACACCAGCCGCTTGGCCTTGAGGCGGGCGATGCCTTGCACCACCTCGTAAGCACCGTCGCGCGGTGGGTCCAAGAGTACCGCAGAAAAACCCTCGGCGGCCCATTCGGCACCTGCCAGAGGTTGAGATAAATCGGCCTGAAAAAACGCCGCGTTATGCACATTGTTATCACGGGCATTGGCTGCCGCCCGCTCGACCATCACCTGCACGCCTTCCACTGCCACCACTTCGCGGGCCTGCCTGGCCAACGGCAGGGCAAAGTTGCCCAGGCCGCAGAACAGGTCCAGCACACGCTCGTCAGGCTGCGGTGCGAGCCAGGCCAGGGCCTGCTCGATCATGGCCGTATTGACCTGGGCGTTGACCTGAACAAAATCGCCCGGGCGCCACGCTAGCTGCATCTGCCACGGCTGCAAAGTGAAACCGAGGGTCTGCCCGGCCTCGACCGGCGCAGGCTCGCCCTCCCCTTGCAACCATAGCTGGGCGCCCGCCTCTTTGCAGAAGGCCTGCAGCCGTGCCAGGTCGTCCTCTGGCAACGGCGCCACGTGGCGCAGCAGGACGGCCTCGGCGCTGCCGCTGAACAACTCGACATGGCCCAGCGCCTGCGGTTTGTTCAGGCTGCGCAACACCGTCGGCAAATGCCGCAGGATCGTTTGCAAGGGCTGTACCAGCACCGGGCATTCGTCGATGGCGATGATCGCCTGGCTGGCCTCGGCACGGAAACCGACTTCCAGCTGACGATTCTTGACGTCCCAGCGCACGGCAATCCGCGCGCGTCGGCGGTAGCCGAATTCAGGCCCGGACAACGGCGCTGCCCATTGCTCTGGCTGGATCCCGGCCACCCGCTGCAACTGCTCGGCGAGCATGCGCTGCTTGAGCGCGAGCTGCTCGGCGTGCGGCAGGTGCTGCAGGTTGCAGCCGCCACAACGATCATAGTGCCGGCACGGCGCCGGGCGCCGCTCGGGGCTGGCTTGCAGGACCCGCTCAAGGCGCGCATCGACGATCTTGCCACGGGCACCAAGCACCCGCGCTTCCACCGCTTCGCCGGCCAGGGCGCCGCTGACGAACCAGGTTCGCCCTTCATGAAAACTGATGCCGCGGCCATCACCGGCCAGGCGCTCGATGTCCAGGCGCTGCTTCTTGCCTACGGGAACTTGCGCAGCACGATCGCCGCCGGCCGGCTGGAAACGCAGGCCGCCTTTACTTTTCTTGGTCATCAGGTCGCGTCGAACAGGCCAGTGGAAAGATAGCGATCACCGCGGTCGCAGACGATCGCGACCATCACGGCGTTTTCCACCTGCTGCGACAGGCGCAACATGCCGGCCACCGCACCACCAGAGGACACACCGCAGAAAATGCCCTCTTCACGGGCAAGGCGGCGGGTGACGTGTTCAGCTTCGGCCTGGGACATGTCGATCACCTGATCAACTCGAGTGGCGTCGAATATCTTTGGCAGATATTCCTCAGGCCAGCGCCGGATGCCGGGAATCGACGAGCCGTCCATGGGCTGCAGACCAACGATCTGCACCGCCGGGTTCTGCTCCTTGAGGTACTGCGAGCAGCCCATGATGGTGCCGGTAGTGCCCATCGAACTGATGAAATGGGTGACGCTGCCCTGGGTCTGCTGCCAGATCTCCGGGCCGGTGCTGGTGTAGTGGGCCAACGGGTTGTCGCCGTTGGCGAACTGATCGAGGATCAACCCGCGGCCTTCGGCCTGAAGCTTTTCGGCCAGATCGCGGGCGCCCTCCATGCCCTCTTCCTTGCTCACCAGGATCAACTCGGCGCCATAGGCGGTCATCGCTGCCTTGCGTTCGGCAGTGGAGTTGTCGGGCATGATCAGGATCATCTTGTAGCCCTTGATCGCCGCAGCCATGGCCAGGGCGATGCCGGTGTTACCGGAGGTCGCTTCGATCAGGGTGTCGCCGGGCTTGATCTGGTTGCGCAGTTCGGCGCGGGTGATCATCGACAGTGCCGGGCGGTCCTTGACCGAGCCGGCCGGGTTGTTGCCTTCGAGCTTGAGCAACAAGGTATTGCTGGTCGCACCTGCGAGGCGCTGCAGGCGAACCAGAGGCGTATTGCCGACGCAATCGGCGATGGTTGGGTACTGCAGGGTCATGGTGTCTTTCGCAATCAAAACGACAGGGGCGCCTATCATACCGGCATTCCCTTGCCGGCCATATCACGCAATCTGTGGTCGATATAGCTGTCAGCTATATAGCAGCTGTGCCGGCGCCGATTCGCTCGCTTCAACGTGCGCTGGCAGGCGCATGCACAGGCGCAGGCCGCGTTTGCCGTTCTCGGCCCAAAGCGTCCCGCCCTGGCGTTGAATGGCGCCGCGGGCGATGCTCAGGCCGAGGCCAAAGCCGCCGTCGCCGGGGCGCGAACCGTCCAGCCGCGAAAACGGCGCGAAGATACGCTCCAGATCGTCCTCGGCCACACCGCCGCCCTGGTCTTCCAGCCAGATCCGCCAGTAACTGCCCTCACGCCGACCGCCGAGGGTGATCACGCCGTCGCCAGGCGAATGACGAATGGCATTACGCAACAGGTTTTCCACGGCCTGGGCCAAATGGTTGAGGTTGCCCTGCACCCAGCAGGTGGCCGGCAATTCACAGCGCAGACGTGCAGGCTGCCAGGCGCTTTCGTAGCAGGCGTCCTCGGCGAGCATGTCCCACAGCGCCTGCAGCTGGATCGGTTCGAGATTCATTGGCGCCCGCTCGGCGTCCTGCCAGGCCAGTTGCAGGGTGTCTTCGACCAGTTGCTGCATGCAATCGACCTCCCGCGTGACGCGCTCGCGCAGGCGCCCAAGGTCAGCCTCGCCATCGCCGGCCACCCGCAAGCGGCTCAGCGGCGTGCGCATTTCGTGGGACAGGTCGCGCAGCAGTTGTTGCTGCAAGGCCACGGTGCCTTGAAGGCGCTCGGCCATCTGGTCGAAGGCACGCGCCAGCTCACCCAGCTCGTCATGTCGGCCCATGGTGGTCGCGTCCAGCCGCGCCGAGAGCTGATCGGCGCGCCAGGCATTGGCCTGCTCGCGCAGCTGGTTCAACGGAACAATCAGCATGCGGTACAGACCCACGCACAGCAGCAAGGTGAACAGGCCGGGAATCACCCCGTTGATCAGGATCCGCCACAGCCACAGGTACTGGCCCGGATTGAGCCGCGTGGGCAATTCGATGACCAACATGGCCTGCGCGGCGGGGTCGGCGAACGGCAAGCGCAGCCACGGTTGATCGACACTGCGTCGGCTCATCGGCCAGTCGACCTGGCGCAGGCGGGTCAGGCGCTGGGTCTGCTCGGCCGTCAGCGGGGTACTGCTCAAGCTGTGCAGGTGGCTGTTGATGACGCCGACAAAGCCCTGCTCACGCGCCCGCATGCCTTGCAACCATTGATCGATGCCGGCCTGGCCGCCCTCGTGCCAGGCCTGCTCAGCCTCGACCGCGTAGGCCTGCAGCAGTTGCCGGGCGGGCTTGGAGAGAAATGCATTCTGGGTTTCCATGTAGCGACCCCAGCTGTAGCTCAGGCCGATCATCAACAGGCAAAAGCCCACCAGCAAAATCGCCAGGCGCCAGAACAACGAATGTCGATCGAGCATGGTTCAGCCCTCGCCGGCGCTGAGCACATAACCTTTGCCCCAAACGGTGACGATCTGCCGCTCGTGGTAACCGACCGCCTTGAGCTTGCGGCGGATCTGGCTGACGTGCATGTCCAGGCTACGATCGTGGCGGGAGTAACCCCGCTGCAACACTTGCTGATACAGCAGCGGCTTGCTCAGCACCTCGTCCGGACTGCGGTAGAGGGTGTCCAGCAGGCGATATTCGCTGGGGGTCAGGCCGGCCCAGTTGGAGCCGAGGCAAACATCGCTGATAGCGTCATCAAAGCGCAGCTCGCCTGGCTCGACAGGTTGCGGTGCCTGGCGCCGGCGCTCCAGCTCAACCCGGCGCAGGATCGCCTCGATGCGCACCTGCAACTCGGCCATGCTGAAGGGCTTTGGCAGATAGTCATCGGCGCCGCGCTGAAAGCCGGTGATACGGTCCGCTTCAGCGCCCAGGGCCGACATCAGGATCACTGGCGTGGCGCTTTTGCGCCGCAGCTGCGCGAGTGCATCGAGGCCGTTCAGCCCCGGCAGGAGGATATCCATCAGGACCACATCGAACACCTGCCGGCCTGCTGTTTCCAGACCGTCAAGGCCGTTGCGGCACCAGGTCACCTGAAACCCACCGCGCTGCAATTCTTCGTGCAGGTAAGCGCCGAGGACCGGGTCGTCTTCGATGGCGAGAATGTTCGAGTGGTGAATGGCTACGGGATTCATTGGCTTCTGGCATTGATTCTCAATTGCGCGATTATTGGCCAGTAACTCAAGGCTAGGCAACTGGATTACGACCAAACCATTAGCGCCTCCGGCTGCAAGCGCAGCCTGCCAGCCCGCCTGGGGCGCTGAAATGATCGCTTTACGCCCGCAGCCGGAGTAACGTTCGGCAACTATTCCGTCCCGCTCGGCGACGGCCATCAGGCACATCACAGGAGGCGAGTGTGCTCGATCGTTTGGGAATCAGAAGCCGGGTCATGCTGCTGGCGCTGCTGCCGGCTACCTTGATGGCACTGGTGCTGGGCATCTATTTCACCTGGCTGCAACAAAACGAGCTGCGTACCCAGTTGCTCCAGCGCGGCAAGATGATTGCCGAACAACTGGCGCCGCTGGCGGCGCCCGCCCTCGCCCGCCATGCCACTGACCAGCTGGAAAGGATTGCCGGCCAGGCGCTGGAGCAAAGCGACGTGCGCGCGGTGGTGTTCCTGACCCCACAGCGCACCCAGCTGGCCCATGCCGGGCCGAGCATGCTCAACCAGCCGCCCAGCGGCGGCAGCGGCACGCAATTGCTGCAACGCACTGGCAATGACGCCACCCGCTACCTGATGCCGGTGTTCGGCCATCACCGCGACCTGGCCGCTGACGCAGTGCCGGCCGAAGCCGAGCGCCTGCTCGGCTGGGTGGAAATCGAGCTGTCGCATGATGGCACCCTGCTGCGCGGTTACCGCAACCTGTTCACCAGCGTGCTGCTGATTCTCGCCTGCCTGACCGTGACCGCACTGGTCGCCCTGCGCATGAGCCGCACGATCAACGACCCGATCAGGCGGATCAAGGAGGCGGTCACTCAGCTCAAGGACGGCAACCTCGAAGCGCGCCTGCCGGCCATGGGCAGCCATGAGCTGGACGAGCTGGCGGCCGGCATCAACCGCATGGCCGAGACCCTGCACAGCGCCCATGAAGAACTGCAGCACAGCATCGACCAGGCCACCGAAGACGTGCGCCAGAATCTGGAAACCATCGAAATCCAGAACATCGAGCTGGACATGGCACGCAAGGAAGCCCTCGAGGCCAGCCGGATCAAGTCCGAGTTCCTCGCCAACATGAGCCACGAGATCCGCACCCCGCTCAACGGCATCCTCGGCTTTACCCATCTGCTGCAGAAGAGCGAACTGGCGCCGCGTCAGCTGGATTATCTCGGCACCATCGAACAGTCTGCCGACAACCTGCTGGGGATCATCAACGAGATCCTCGATTTCTCCAAGATCGAGGCCGGCAAGCTGGTGCTCGACAGCATCCCGTTCAACCTGCGCGACCTGATCCAGGACACCTTGACCATTCTCGCCCCAGCCGCCCACGCCAAACAGCTCGAGCTGCTCAGCCTGGTCTACCGGGATACGCCGCTGTCGCTGGTCGGTGACCCGCTGCGCTTGAAGCAGATCCTCACCAACCTGGTCAGCAACGCGATCAAGTTCACCCGCGAAGGCACTATCGTCGTGCGGGCGATGCTCGAAGACGAACAGGGTGACCATGTGCAGCTGCGCATCAGCGTGCAGGACAGCGGTATCGGCCTTACCCCGCAGGACGTGCGCACGCTGTTCCAGGCTTTCAGCCAGGCCGACAACTCCTTGTCGCGCCAGCCCGGCGGTACCGGCCTTGGGCTAGTCATCTCCAAGCGCCTGATCGAGCAGATGGGCGGCGAAATCGGCGTCGACAGCGCGCCCGGCGAGGGCTCGCAGTTCTGGATCAGTCTAAATCTGCCCAGGGCCCACGACGATGGCTCGGAACTGCCGCTACAAGCGCTGCTGGGTCGCCGTGCGGCCATCGTCGACGGCCATGAGCTGGCCCGCCAGGCGCTGGAGCACCAGCTGCAGGACTGCGGCTTGAGCGTCAGCGTGTTCGCCTCGTTCGAGCAACTGGTGCAAGGCGTGCAAGCCGCCCATCAGGCCGGGCAACCGTTCGAATTTGCTGTGTTCGGCGCCAACCTGAACAACCTCTCGCCCGAGCTGCTCGGCCAGTACAACCAGCAGCTGGAACGCCTGCAGTGCCTGTGCGTGGTGCTCTGCCCGACCACCGAGCAGGGCTTGTATCATCCCAGCTTGCCCAACCCGCACGGCCAGTTGCTGTCCAAGCCCACCTGCACGCGCAAGCTGCGCCGGCTGCTGCTTGAGCTGATCCAGCCGCGCCGGCAACTGAGCGAAGTGCGTATGCCGGGCAGCCAGCGCATGCCGAAGATCCTCTGCGTCGACGACAACCCAGCCAACCTGCTGCTGGTACAGACCCTGCTCGAGGGCCTCGGCGCCGAAGTGCTGGCGGTCGACAACGGCTATGCGGCGGTCGAGGCGGTGCAGGATGAAGCGTTCGATCTGGTGCTGATGGACGTGCAGATGCCGGGCATGGACGGCCGTGCTTGCACCGAGCAGATCCGCCAGTGGGAAAGCGGCCAGACCGGCAACCCGCTGCCCATCGTCGCCCTTACCGCGCATGCCATGGCCAACGAAAAACGTGCCCTGCTGCACAGCGGCATGGATGACTACCTGACCAAGCCGATCAGCGAGCGCCAACTGGCCCAGGTGGTGATGAAATGGACCGGCCTCAACCTGGCCCCACCGCAGCAGGAGCAGCCGCTGGAGCGGTTGCCGGAAAGCAGCGAGCTGAAGGTGCTCGACCCCGAAGAAGGCTTGCGCCTGGCAGCCGGCAAGGCTGATCTGGCAGCAGACATGCTGCGCATGTTGCTCGATTCGCTGGAGGCTGATCGCGTAGCCATTCAGGTGGCGCGGGTGGCAGGTGATCGCGAGGCGATGATCGAGCGGGTGCACCGCCTCAATGGCGCCTCGCGCTACTGCGGCGTGCCGCAGTTGCGTGCGGCCTGCCAGCGCAGTGAAACCCTGCTCAAGCAGGACAGCCCGCAGGCCATGCAGGCGCTGGATGAACTCGACCAGGCTATCGAACGGTTAGCCGAGCAGGCTCAGCTGAGCGTGTGACCCGCGCCAGCTACGCTGGCCTGGGTCAATACGCTCCACACCAGGCTGGCTACACTGCCCTGCTCAGCCGCAAAGGACCTCTGCCATGCGCATTCTCTTGTTCAGCAGCCAGCACTACGATCAGGAAAGCTTCAGCCAGGTATGCCGCGACAGCGACCTGGACCTGCACTATCAGTCTGCCCGGCTGACCGTCGACACCGCGCCCTTGGCCGATGGCTACGAGGTGGTCTGCGCGTTCATCAACGACGAGCTGCACAGCGACGTGCTGGAGCGCCTGGCAGCCGGCGGCACGCGTCTGATCGCGCTGCGTTCGGCCGGCTACAACCATGTCGACCTGGCCGCAGCCGCGCGCCTGGGCCTGGCTGTGGTGCGGGTCCCGGCTTACTCGCCGCACGCGGTGGCCGAGCACGCCGTAGCGCTGATCATGGCCCTCAACCGGCGCCTGCACCGGGCCTACAACCGCACCCGCGAAGGCGACTTCACCCTGCATGGCCTGACCGGCTTCGACCTGCACGGCAAGACCGTCGGGGTGATCGGCACCGGCCAGATCGGCCAGGCCTTCGCCCGGATCATGGCCGGCTTCGGCTGCCAGTTGCTGGCGTATGACCCCTACCCCAACCCGGACATGCTCGCCCTTGGCGCGCGTTATCTGGAGTTGCCCGAGCTGCTGGCCCAGGCGCGCATCGTCAGCCTGCACTGCCCGCTGACCGAGCACACCCGGCACCTGATCAATGCCCAGAGCCTGGCGGCGCTGCACCCAGGCGCCATGCTGATCAATACCGGCCGCGGCGCGCTGGTCGACACTCCGGCCCTGATCGATGCGCTCAAGAGTGGCCAGCTGGGTTATCTGGGCCTGGACGTCTACGAAGAAGAAGCCCAGCTGTTTTTCGAGGACCGCTCCGACCAGCCGCTGCAGGATGACGTACTGGCGCGGCTGCTGACCTTCCCCAATGTGATCATCACCGCCCACCAGGCTTTCCTCACCCATGAGGCGCTGCAGGCGATCGCCAAAACCACCCTGGACAACATCATCTGCTGGGCGGCAGGCAAGCCGCAGAATCTGCTCCCAAGTTGATGCTAGGATACGCGGCATTTCTGGAGGACCCATGGTCGAGCACGATTTCCGCTACACCCTATTCAACCCGCAACACACCCTTATCGAATGCCGCGCGCTGGTGCCGGGGCGCTACCAGGTGACCGGTAACGGTGGTTCGATCCAGAAGGACGATGTCCTGCTGGTGACGCTCAAGGGCAGCAAAGACCTGAGCATGCGCCTGACCGTCGAAAGCGTGCGCCACCTGATCAACCCGAGCGGCCAGTGGGTTGCCGTGGCCAGCGGCCCGGCGTTCAAAGAGCTGGCGATTCTCAACTGGCAGATCAAGTGCGACAGCTGTGAAGCCGTGCTCGACTTCGAATTCGCCGTGGACGCCAAGCTCGGCAGCAAAGGCCACAAGCCAGCCGCCAGCGAGCGCGTAGCGGCATTGGGCTGGGCCAGCAAGGGCGACAAGCATGTGTGCCCACGCTGCCAGGAGAGCGCCCAGTGAAAAACCTGCTGAGCGCGCTGTTGATCGCCGGCAGCTTGCTGGGCTGCGCCTCGCAGCCGTCAGCGCTGCGCCAGGACCAAGGCTATGTGCTGGAGTGGATCGGTGAGCGCCCGCTGATGGATTACAGCAACCTGACCCTGACCTTGGGTGAAGACGGCCGCGCTTATGGCAATGCCGGCTGCAACCACTGGTTTGCGCCGTACACCCTCAAGGGTGACGAGCTCAGCTTCGGCAAGGTCGGCAAGACCCGCAAGCTCTGCGCGCCCGCGCTGATGGAACAGGAGCAGCGCTTCCTGCAGGCGCTGGAGACGGTGCAGCGCTGGGATGTGTCGGCAATCGAGCAGATCCGTTTCTGGCCGGCTGAAGGCAAGCCGCTGCGCTTCTGGCCTGAAGAAAGCTGAGTGTGCTGGCTTGGGCGGGACCGCGCTGGCGGTCCCGCCTGATCGTCAGGCACCGCCTTTGAGTGCCTTGATCTTGGCCTGCAGCCCATCCAGGGTCTGCTCGCCGAGCAGCTGTTCACGCACCTTGCCCTTGTCGTCGATGATGTAGGTCACCGGCAAGGCTTCGCTGCGCGGCAGCTCGTAGCGCTCGGCCGGGTCCTGGGCGAGCACGGTGAAGTCGATGCCCAGGGTTTGCGAGGCTTGCTTGAGATCGTCGCCCTGCAACCCGTCGTAATTGACCCCGATCACTTTGATGCCATCAGCCTGCCACTGCTTGGCGGCGGCATTCAGTTCGGGGATTTCGGTACGGCATGGGCCACACCACTCTGCCCAGTAATTGAGCACCAGCCACTGCCCCTCGATCTGCTCGGCCTTTACCGTATTGCCGTGCTGGTCCACGCCATAATCAGCACCGCAACCGCCGAGCAACAGGCTTGCAGTGATGGCCAGTGCCGCCGCCAAACGCTTTGCCATGGGTCAATCCTTCTCGAAGTATTTCAAACCTGTAATTCAGCCGCAGCGGTTAGAATAGCCGCCACACCCAGCTGGATGCGACCCGTCATGACTGATCTGACTCTCTATCATAACCCGCGCTGCTCGAAATCCCGCGGCGCCCTCGAGCTGCTCGAAGCACGCGGCCTTGCTCCACACATCGTGCGCTACCTGGAGACGCCACCGGATGCCGCTACCCTGACGGCGCTGCTGGGCAAGCTCGGCATCAGCGCGCGGCAACTGCTGCGCAGCGGTGAAGACGAATACAAAGCCCTTGAGCTGGCCAATCCGGCATTGACCGAAGCACAGCTGATCGCGGCAATGGTTGCCCATCCCAAACTGATCGAACGGCCGATTCTTGTGGCCGGTGACAAGGCTGTGATTGGCCGCCCACCGGAAAAAGTGCTGGAGATCCTGCCGTGAGCGAGCCCTATATCCTGGTGCTGTATTACAGCCGGCACGGCTCCACCAGCGAGATGGCCCGGCACATTGCCCGCGGCGTCGAGATGGCTGGCCTGGAAGCGCGCCTGCGGACCGTGCCGGCGATTTCCACCGAGTGCGAAGCAGTCGCCCCCGATATCCCTGCCAGCGGTGCGCTGTACGCCAGCCTGGATGACCTGCGCCACTGCGCCGGGATTGCCCTCGGCAGCCCGACCCGCTTCGGCAACATGGCGGCGCCGCTGAAGTACTTCCTCGACGGCACCAGCAGCCTGTGGCTGGGTGGTGAACTGGTCGGCAAGCCGGCTGGAGTGTTCACTTCCACCGCCAGCCTGCACGGCGGTCAGGAAACTACCCTGCTGTCGATGATGCTGCCGCTGCTGCACCACGGCATGCTCATCACCGGCCTGCCCTACAGTGAGTCGGCACTGCTGGAAACCCGCGGTGGTGGTACCCCGTACGGCGCCAGTCATCATGCCGGCGCCGACGGCAAGCGCGAGCTGGACAGCCACGAAATAGCCCTGTGCCGAGCACTCGGGCAACGCCTGGCGAGCACGGCCAAGGCTTTGGGTGGCGCGCGTGGCTAAGCGTGCCAAGCCACTGCCAGCGCTGGCCTGGCTGGCACCGCGGCTGCGCCTTACCCGCGCGCTGAGCCTGGCTTGCCTGGTCGGCCTGATCGCCCTGCTGCTGGTCAATAACCTGTGGTTTGCCAACCTGCATGGGGCGCGGGTCGAGGTGATCCTTGCGGTCGAATTGATCCCGCTGCTGCTGGTGCTGCCAGGCATGCTGATGGGCAGCGCACGGGCCCATGCGTGGACCTGCTTCGTGGTCAATATCTACTTCATCAAAGGCGTGCTGGCGGCGTTCGACCCAGCGCGGGCGCTGTTTGGCTGGATGGAAACCCTGGTGAGCCTGGGCCTGTTCGTCAGCGCACTGCTATACGTGCGCTGGAAGTTTCAGCATGAAAGGCGCCTTGTCGGCGAATGCTGATCTGCTTTTTGTAGGAGCGGCCTTGCCGGGGCGCCGGACCGGTCGCGAAAGGCGTGCGCAGCGCGCCCGGCGATTTTGCGGTGCAGCACAAATCCCGGGGCCGCTACGCAGCCCTTTCGCGACCGGTCCGGCGCCCCGGCAAGGCCGCTCCTACAGGGACCGTGTAACGACTGGCTCAATGGTTGACGGTGTGCGCCAGCATCACCGAGAGCTGACAAAGTGGCCGGCCGCTTTCGGCATGCCACTGATTGAACACCTCCTGCACCAACGCACGATCACGCTGGCTGGTCGGCGCCTTGTCGATCACGCCTTGGGCGATCAGCGCGGCTGACATGTCGTCGGTGGGGATAAAGGTATCCTTGCCGACCATACGCAGAAAGCGCGGTGCCGACAGCCCGCCGAGCTGATTGCCATGCTTGGCCAGGTACTTCCACAGGCCGACGATATCGGTCACCGGCCAGTCGGCGATAAAGCTGGCAAAGCTGCCGTGCTGTTTTTCGATGTCGAGGATCATCTGCGCGTTGCGTGGCACGCTTTTGAGCTTGCCCAAGTGGCGGATGATGCGCGTGTCCTGCATCAGCCGCTCAAGGTGCTCGGCGCCCATCAGCACCACCTTTTCCGGCTCGAAGCCAAAGAACACCTGCTCGAAGGCCGGCCACTTGGCATCTACCAGGCTGTGCTTGAGGCCTGCGCGAAATACCCGCAGCGCCAGCGTCGACAGGTAGCGGTCGTCGCTGATGTCACGCAACTGCGCCGGGGTGCGCGGTTGCGGCAGGAACGCCTCGAGGGCCTTGGCCGAGCCGAAGCGATTCAGGCAGAACTCATGCAGCCACTGATAATCGCGCATGGGTCAGATGTTCACCACATCGAGGAAGCGCGGCGCCGCGGTTTCATCGATTTTCAGGCTGGTGAAATCGAACAGGTTGCGGTCGGCCAGTTGTGACGGCGCCACGTTCTGCATCGCGCGGAAGATGCTCTCGGTGCGGCCTGGGTGCTTGCGCTCCCAGTCGATGAGCATTTCCTTGACCACCTGACGTTGCAGGTTTTCCTGCGAGCCACACAGGTTGCACGGGATGATCGGGAATTCGCGCATGTCCGAGTAGGCCTGGATGTCCTTCTCGCTGCAGTAGGCCAGCGGCCGGATCACTACGTTGCGGCCATCATCGGCACGCAACTTGGGCGGCATGCCCTTGAGCGAGCCGTTGAAGAACATGTTCAGGAAGAAGGTTTCGACCATGTCGTCGCGGTGGTGACCAAGAGCCATCTTGGTCGCGCCGATTTCATCGGCAAAGGTGTACAGCGTGCCGCGGCGCAGGCGCGAGCACAGCGAGCAGGTGGTCTTGCCTTCCGGGATCAGTTCCTTGACCACCGAATAGGTGTCTTTCTCGACGATGTGGTACTCGACGCCCAGGGTCTTCAGGTAGGCCGGCAGAACATGCTCGGGGAAGCCTGGCTGCTTCTGGTCCATGTTCACCGCGACGATCTCGAACTGGATCGGCGCCACCTTCTGCAGGTGCAGCAGAACATCGAGCATGGTGTAGCTGTCCTTGCCGCCGGACAGGCAGACCATGACCTTGTCGCCATCTTCGATCATGTTGTAGTCGGTGATGGCTTCGCCGGCGAGACGACGCAGGCGTTTTTGCAGTTTGTTCTGGTTGACCGAGAGGGTGCCCATAGCGCTTGGAATCCGCGAGGTGTGACAAAAGCCGAGTATTTTACGCATAAAGCCGGCGCGGGCGAAGGCTTTCGCGACAATTAACCGCGCCAGGCCGACCAAAGACTGCAACGGAATCAACAACTGCGGCGACAGCGCGATTTGCTCTAAAAAGCGCCTATTGCGCAGGGATGTGCTTCCTATACTGCGACTTAAGGCCATATTACCGCTTGCTTCGGTGCCTGGCCGCGGGCCGCATGTGCTCCATCTGGGGTGCGTCAGGCAACGACCATAGGAGTGACCGGTATGATCCATCACGTTCTTGGGCTGTTTACCCATCCCGACCAAGAGTGGCAGGAGATTCGTGGCGAGGAAGAATCGATCAGCCACATGTACTTGACCCATACCCTGATTCTGGCGGCCATCCCCGTCGTTTCAGCGTTTATCGGCACCACCCAGGTCGGCTGGGTGATCGGTGACCGACCGGCGGTCATGCTGACCGTTGAAAGCGCGTTCTGGATGAGCGTGATGTCGTACCTGGCGATGCTGATCGGGGTCGCGGTAATGGGCGCTTTCATCCACTGGATGGCGCGCACCTATGACGCCACGCCATCGATGGCACGCTGCATCGCGTTTGCCACCTACACCGCTACACCATTGTTCGTCGCCGGGCTGGCGGCGCTTTACCCACACCTGTGGCTGGGCATGGTGATCGGCACGGCGGCCATCAGTTACACGGTGTTCCTGCTGTATGTGGGCTTGCCGACCTTCATGAACATTCCGGCGGATGAAGGCTTTCTGTTCTCAAGCTCCGTGCTGGCGGTAGGCCTGGTGGTGCTGGTGGCGATCATGGCGGCCACGGTGGTCATCTGGGGCCTGGGCGTGGGGCCTGTGTATACCAACTAGATCCAAACCAACACTGGGGCATCAAGTCACCGGCCGCCGCAAGGCGGCCTTTGACTGTGTGCTGACCGATGGCTCGGCAGCCTCTGGGGGGTTGCGGCATAATGCGCGGCTGAGGAGAACCTAGATCGCCATGCCCGAGTTGCTCGAATCCCGCGTTGAAGCCTGCTATCAGCAAGCCGAAGCGTTCTTCAAACGGAGCTTCATCCGCCCACAGGTGAGCTTCAAGCTGCGCGGCCAGAAGGCCGGCGTTGCCCATCTGCATGAAAACCTGCTGCGCTTCAATCTGCAGTTGTACCGGGAAAACCACGAGGATTTTCTGCGCCAGACTGTGGCCCATGAAGTGGCGCATCTGGTCGCGCATCAGTTGTTCGGCGACAGTATCCAGGCCCATGGCGAAGAGTGGCAGTTGATCATGCGCGGGGTCTACGAGCTGCCGCCCAATCGCTGCCACAACTATGCGGTGCAACGGCGTACGGCGACGCGCTATATCTATCAGTGCCCGTGCCCGGAGAGTGACTTTGCCTTTACGGCGGTGCGGCACAAGCTGGTGCGCCAAGGGCGGCGGTATCTGTGCAAGCGCTGTCGGCAGGTGCTGGCGTATAGCGGGCAGACGCGGGTGGAGTGAAGCCGGAAGGGTTTTGCGGGATCTGGACGAACATGGGGCCGCATATGCGGCCCCACGTTTGTTTCTGACTACTGGTTTCTGACTACTGAAGAGCGCGTTACGAGCGCGCTGGGCCCTCAGCTACACCGAGGTCGTCGGTTGGACGAGTGTCGGTCAGCGGCGAGCCGCCCGAAGCCAGTTCAGCGTGCAGCTTGTCTTCGTCCAGCTCCTTGACCCACTTGGCAACCACGATGGTCGCTACGCCGTTACCAATCAGGTTGGTCAGGGCGCGGGCTTCGGACATGAAGCGGTCGATACCAAGGATCAGCGCCAGGCCGGCGACCGGCAGGTGGCCGACAGCAGACAAGGTCGCGGCGAGGACGATGAAGCCCGAACCGGTGACGCCAGCAGCACCTTTGGAGGCAACCAGCAGCACCAGCAGCAAGGTGATCTGGTGGCTGATGTCCATCTGCGTGTCAGTCGCCTGGGCGATGAACACGGCAGCCATGGTCAGGTAGATCGAAGTACCGTCAAGGTTGAACGAGTAGCCAGTCGGGATTACCAGACCTACTACCGACTTCTTCGCGCCCAGACGCTCCATCTTGGCCAGCATGCGTGGCAGGGCCGATTCCGAGGACGAGGTGCCAAGTACGATCATCAGCTCTTCACGGATGTAGCGGATCAGCTTGAGTACGCTGAAGCCATGCGCGCGGCAGATACCACCGAGGACGATCAGGATGAACGCCAGGCAGGTGATGTAGAAGCAGGCCATCAGGTAGCCCAGCTGCACCAGCGAGCCGACGCCGTACTGGCCGATGGTGAAGGCCATGGCACCGAAGGCACCGATCGGAGCCAGCTTCATGATCATGTTGATGATGTTGAACATGACGTGAGCGAAGCGATCGATCATGTCCAACAATGGCCGGCCGTAGCTGCCCAGACGGTGCAGGGCGAAGCCGAAGATCACCGAGAACATCAGCACCTGGAGGATGTCGCCGTTGGCGAAGGCACCGACCACGGTGTTCGGGATGATGTTGAGCAGGAAGCCGATAGTGGTCTGCTGCGCGCCGGCGGCGGCATAGGCAGCGACACTGCTGGCGTTCAAGGTGTTGACGTCAATGTGCATGCCAGCGCCTGGCTTGACCACGTTGACGACAACCAGGCCGATGATCAGCGCGATGGTCGAGACAATTTCAAAGTACAACAGCGCGTAGCCGCCGGTCTTGCCGACCGATTTCATGCTCTGCATGCCAGCGATACCGCTGACGACGGTACAGAAGATGATCGGGGCGATGACCATTTTGATCAGTTTGACGAAGCCGTCACCCAGGGGTTTGAGCGCAACGCCGGTTTCAGGGTAGAAGTGACCGAGCAGAATACCGATGGTGATGGCAACCAACACCTGGATATACAGCGATTTGTACAGCGGCTGACGAGTCGTCATGGCTTATTTCCTCGAGTGTGCCGGTTTCCACCCTTCCCAGGGCGGGGGCACCTAAAGCGCTAACCCTCCTGCACCCGGAGGGATTTGTCGTTGTGTTCGAGCTGCCTTTGCAGGCCTCTGCCAAGTGAATAGCAAGGGCGATGCCAAAGTGCTCGAATGAGGTGCAAAGCCTGATCTAGAGGGGGTGGCATGCCCAAGGACAGGGCAACCACGTGGGCCTGAGCTGGCGGATTTCCGCCCGTTGGCGGGAAATGAACGGGCGGGTTGGCGGGAATCCGCCCGGGCGCGGGGTCAGCCGCGCGTGAACACAATCCTGAAGGCAGCACCGCCCAGCGGCGAATCGTCCAAGCTCAGGTGGGCGTCGTAGCTGTCGATGATGTCCTTGACCACGGCCAGGCCGATGCCCTGCCCCGGGTGCTGGCGGTCCAGCCGCTCGCCGCGCTGGAGGATGCGCTCGCGCTGATCGGTCGGCACGCCCGGGCCATCGTCTTCGATGCACAGGAGCAGGCTGTCCGGGGTTTCGCTCAAGCTCACCCGCACCTGACCCAAACATAGCCGGTAGGCGTTCTCCAGCAGGTTGCCCAGTAGCTCCAGCGCGGCGCCCTGCTCCATGGGTATTTCCGCCTGCGCAGGGACGACCAGGGTGATCGCCACGTGCTTGTCGCGGTAGACCTTGGCCAAGGTATTGCACAGGCTGTCGAGCAGCGGCGCGAGCTGGACACGGTCGCGAACCAGTCCGCTCTTGCGCAGGCTGGCGCGCTGCAACTGGTAGTCGATCTGCTGGCTCATGCGCTCGATCTGGCTCTGCAGCACTCGCGCCTGCTCGCGCTCGCCACTGCCGTGGCCCATGCTTTCGCCCACGCCCTGGAGCACCGCCAGCGGCGTTTTCAGGCTGTGCGCTAGATCGTCCAGCGAGTCACGATAGCGCTGACGCTGTTCGCGCTCACTGTGCAGCAGGCGGTTGAGCGAGCCGGTCAGGCGCAACAACTCGCGCGGATGTTCGCCGCTCAAGCCCTGGCGAGCACCGCTCTCGACCTGGTCCAGCTCCACACTCAGCCGACGCAGCGAGCGCAGCCCCCAGGTCAAGCCGGCCCAAAGCAGCACCAGCAAGGCCAGCAAGGCAGCGCCGAAGCCCAGGTAGAGTTTTTCCTGCAGGCCCTCGAGGGTGTCCTGATACTCGCGTACCGGTTGCAGGGCAACGATGCTGTAGGCGGCACTCTTGCCGCCGAGCAGTTTTACTTCCACGTCGTAGACGAAGAACTCTTCACCGTTGTCCTGGCGAATGCGGGCAAACTCGTTGCCGCGGCCGTCATAACGCGGCTGGTAGTTGATGTCGCGGTCGGCGGTAGCCCGCGAACGCCAGACCAGCTTGCCGTCGCGGTCGAAGATGTAGCCGATCAACCCGGTGTAAGGCAGGTTGTAGCGCTCATCCGGGAGCTGATCAGGCATCTGCAGGCGGCCCTGCTCGATACGCGCGGCGGAGATCAGCGTGGTCGCATCGGATGCCAGGCGCTGTTCGATCGACTCCTGCAGGGCCAGGCTGAAGGCCTTCTGCAGGGCCGGTAGCAGCGCCAGCATGAACAACAGCGCCAGCAGCGCCGCCGCCAGCATCAGGCGCACGCGCAGCGAACGGATCATCGGCAGCGCTCGGTGAACAGGTAGCCCAGGCCGCGCACGGTATCGATCGGTTTGAAGCCGTGCTCGCCCTCGAGCTTGCGGCGCAGCCGGCCGACCAGCACTTCGATGACATTCGGGTCGCGCTCTTCATCGCCTGGGTACAGCTGTTCCATCAGGCGGTCTTTCGCCACCACCTGCTGGTGATGACGCATGAGATATTCAAGGATGCGGTATTCATACGCGGTCAGCGCCAGCGGCTGATCGTCGAGGCTGGCTTGCTTGCGATTGAGGTCGAGCACCAGTGGCCCGGCGGCAATGGTCGACTGGGTGAAGCCGCTGGAACGGCGCAGCAAGGCATTCAGGCGCGCTTCAAGCTCCTCGAACTGGAACGGCTTGACCACATAATCGTCGGCGCCGGCCGCCAGGCCCTCGACCTTGTCCTGCCAGTTGCCCCGTGCGGTGAGAATCAGGATCGGGAAGCTCTTGCCCTGGCTGCGCAGCTGGCGGATCAAGTCCAGGCCGCTCATGCCCGGCAGGCCGAGGTCAATGATGGCGAGGTCAAAGGCGAACTCCTCTGCCTGGTACAGGGCTTCTTCGCCGTTGCCGACCGCCTGGACCACATGGCCGGTTTCGCTCAGGCGTGTGTGCAGATGATGGCGCAGCAGCGCCTCGTCCTCGACCACCAGCAGTTTCATGCCTTTCTCCTTATAACCATCACGACGCTGTCTTGCCTCTCTGGCGCAGGCACGGCGCAAGGCCGCTGGCGAGCCAGCAGCCTTGTGCGTTGCAAACGCCGATACAGAGTACCAGCACGCCTTAGAACTTGTAGTTTGCCGAGAGGTAGGTCTGGGCGCTGCTGGTCAGGCTCATGCTGCCGATTTTCGGCCCGCCGTGTTCGACCAGTTCGGTGCTGGCGTTGGTGCGCAGGTAGCGGTAGCCCAGTTCGACCGAGGCGTTGTCGGTGACTTCCTGGATAACGCCGGCTTGCAGGCCTGCAGCGTAGCCGTAATTGGTGTCGCGGCTGTAACCGGAGGATTCCTGGGTCAGCTTGGTCACGCCCAGGCTGGCGCCGCCAAATAGTTTGGTGGTGTCTCCCACGGGCAGGAACAGGTCGTAGCTACCAAGCAGGTTTTCCTGGCGCAGCTTGAGCCCGCTGTGGTCACCGGAGACGTTGTCATAGGTCATGTAGTAGCGACCTTCGTTGTTCATCTTGCCCAGACGCACACCCCAGGTGCCGTCCTTGGCGATCACGCCATCGGTGTTGAGGTTGTCGGTGCTGCGCGAGAGCAGCCCGGACTTGCGCACTTTGTCGCTGGTCTGGCCGTAGGTCAGGCTGGCGAAGGTGTCGTCGGCGTTGGCCTGAACGCTGAAGCCGGCGGCACATACGGCCATTGCTGCAAGCAGGGTATTGACTGTTTTCATGGGTTCTTACTCCAGTTGGATGCGCTGTTTCGGTCTGGAAGCTAGAGTAAGCAAGGCGCCCTGAACCGCGGCTGAACCCTGCCTGAACCGCCGCTGAACAGCCTGCGCTTCCCTCGCCTAAAGGAGTTGCGACCATGCGTTATCTGTTTGCCCTGGCTTTGTTGAGCTGCGCCAGCCTTACTCAAGCGGCGGTACAGACCCGCCAGATCGATTATCAGGATGACGACGGCAAGCGCCTGGTTGGCTATTACGCCTATGACGATGCTATCGACGGCAAACGGCCGGGCGTCGTGGTCGTGCACGAGTGGTGGGGGCTCAATGACTATGCCAAGCGCCGCGCCCGTGACCTGGCAGCGCTGGGTTACAGCGCGCTGGCGATCGACATGTATGGCGATGGCAAGCACACAGAGCACCCGGCCGATGCGATGGCGTTCATGAAGGCGGCGCTGGAGAACCCGGAAGCAGCTGCCAAGCGCTTCGATGCGGGCCTTGAGCTGCTAAAGATTCAACCAAAAACCGACCCCGACAAGCTCGCTGCGATTGGCTACTGCTTTGGCGGCAAGGTCGTGCTCGACGCGGCCCGGCGTGGCGAGGAGCTGGCCGGTGTGGTGAGTTTCCACGGCGCCTTGGTCACGCAGACTCCGGCCAGCCCCGGCAGCGTCAAGGCCAAGGTGCTGGTCGAGCACGGCGCGGCAGACAGCATGGTCACCCCGGAGCAGGTCGCGGCCTTCAAGGAAGAGATGGACAAGGCCAAGGCCGACTATCAGTTTGTCAGCATCGCCGGCGCCAAGCATGGTTTCAGCAACCCCGATGCCGACCGTCTCAGTCATGGCGAGCATGGCGGGCCTGATATCGGCTATGACCAAGCGGCCGACAAAAGCTCATGGGCAGACATGCAGGCGTTTCTGGACAAGCTGTTCAAGTGACCGCTGCGCTGGCAATGGCCAGCTCTGGCACAATAGCGCCATGAACCGACTGCCGACCTGCTGCGCCCCCTTGCAACACCACTGGCCACTACCGCGCCCGATCCCTGGCGCGGTGCTGGTCAGTTGTGCGTTCGACCCGTCCAGGCTTGCTGCCGACGACTTCCAGCGCGCGGGCATCGAGCCCAGCGCCAGCCTCCAGCGCTCCGTAGCCAAGCGCCAGGCCGAGTACCTGGCCGGCCGAGTCTGCGCGCGCGCCGCTCTGCAGCAACTGGACGGTCGTGACTATGTGCCCGCGACCCATGCCGACCGCTCACCGATCTGGCCGGCAGGTATCCGCGGCTCGATCACCCACGGCAAAGGCTGGGCCGCCGCCGTGGTGGCCGATGCTGCCAGCTGCCGAGGCATCGGCCTGGATCAGGAAACACTGCTGGATGAAGCCCGCGCCGAACGCCTCGCCGAAGAGATCCTCACCCCAGCCGAGCTGCAACGGCTCGACCGCAGCCAGCTGGCACTTAGCGTGACGCTGACCTTTTCGCTCAAGGAAAGCCTGTTCAAGACGCTCTATCCACTGACCCTGCAGCGCTTTTACTTCGAGCATGCAGAGCTGCTGGAGTGGTCTGCAGACGGCCTGGCGCGGCTGCGCTTGCTGACTGACCTGTCGCCTGAATGGCGCCACGGCGCCGAGCTGAATGGCCAATTCTGCGTCAACCACGGGCAGCTGTTGAGCCTGGTCAGCGTCTAGTCTTCAGCTTCCTGCTGGCGCGGCCAGCTCAGGCTGAAGCACGCCCCACCCAAGCCTTCACTGCGCGCAACCACCGCCCGCCCGCCGTGCCAATAGATGATTCGACGCACGATCGACAAGCCCAGCCCGTGCCCACCCGAGGCCCGGGTGCGGCTGTCGTCCAGCCGGGTGAATGGGGTAAAGATGCGCTCCCAGACGCTTTCCGGCACGCCCGGGCCGTCATCCTCGACATCGATGCGGCAGCGCTGCTGACCAAGGTGATAGCTAACGCGCACTTCGCCCTCGGCGTGGCGCATGGCGTTGGCGACCAGGTTCTGCAGCGCACGGTGCAGATAGCGTGGCTCGGCTTCGACCCAGGCGCCGTCCTCATCGGCGCCCTGGCACAGGCCACGCAGCACATTTATCTGCGGGCGCAGCGGCGCCAGCTCGGTGATGACCCGCGCCAGCAAGGCATCCAGGTCGACGGCCTGAAACTGCAAGGCCGGCGCGCCTTGTTCGAGACGCGCGTAGGTGAGCATTTCGTCGACTAGCTTGTCGAGGTCCTGGATATCGCCGTCCATCCCCGCCAGGTGCTTGGCCCGCGCCTGATCGGTGCTGGCGGTTTCGAGCATCTCCAGGCCAAAGCGCAGCCGTGCCACTGGCGTGCGCAGCTCGTGTGACACCGCCCGGACCAGCTCGCGCTGCATGTTCAGCGAGCGCTGCAAGTGCTCGGCCATACCATTGAATGCCGCCGCCAGACGCCCCACCGAATCGGCGCCGCCGGCCGGTACGCGGGTATCGAGGCTGCCCTGGGCAATCTGCGTGGCGGCCGCTTCCAGGCCGGACACGCGCCGCTCCAACTGACGTACCAGCAGGTACACCACCAGGCCGATCAGGCACAAACCGAGAAACGCGATCAGAATCAGCAATTGCGGCGGGTAGGGATTGAGCTGGTACAGCGGGCCGATTTCCAGTACCCAGGGTGAGCCGGGCACGCCGGAGAACACCCGCACCGAATCACCGTCCTTGCCCAGCGCCATCACCGTATCGCCCTCCTCGACCCGGTGGCGCTGGTCGTCATCCAGTGCCGCCCGCTCCAACCGTTGCAGGCCGATATCGAAACCGAAGCCTTTGCTCTGGCGCAGTTGCGCCAGGCGCTGCGGCTGTTCGCTGACCGGATAACGCACCAGCTCATCAGCCAGCAGGTACACCGTGGCCCGCGCCAGCTGCTCGCTAATCTGCTTGACCTCGGCCACCAGCAGCTGGTCTTCGCGACCGATCCGGCGCAATACCCGTGCGGCATGCGGGCCGGTCTTGTCGACCACCACCAGGTCGCGGTAGAGCCGCGCGCGCTGGCCGCCGTCGAGGGTCAGCGCGGCCATTGGCCGGACATCCAGCGGCACGCCGAGCAGGCGCTCCCACATCAACAGCGAGCGCTGGCGCTCGACCGGGTTCTGCGGCGCGAGGTTGTCCGCCATCAGGCTGAACGTGCCTTGCGCCAGGCGCTCGCGGTGCTGCTCGGCGCGCACCAGGTTGACCAGGTGCAGGCTGACCACGCCGAGCACCGCCACCAGCACCAATACCGCCAGCATGCCGCCATAAATACGCAGGAAAATCGACTTCATCAGGCCGGCGCCGCCTCAGCCACGAACAGATAGCCCTTGCTGCGCAAGGTCTTGATCAGCCGCGGATGAATGGGATCGTCACCGATCTTGGGGCGAATCCTGGAGATACGCACATCAATCGAACGGTCCTGGCCGTCGTAGCCGACGCCGCGCAGGGCGGTAAATATCTGCTCGCGCGACAGCACCCGGCCGGCATGGCTGGCCAACAGCCAGAGCAGGTCGAATTCGGCGCCGGTGAGGTCGATCGGCTGCTCATCGAGCCAGGCCTCGCGCAAGCTATTGTTGATCTGCAGCGGGCCAAAGCGCAGCGCCTGCACTTTGCTGTCGGGGCTGTCGCTGCGCCGCAGCAAGGCATTGATACGCGCCAGCAGCAGCCGCGGCCGCACCGGCTTGCAGACATAGTCGTCGGCGCCCAGGTCAAGGCCCTGAACCTGATCGAGCTCATCGCTGCGCGCAGTCAGCATGAGAATCACGCCTTGGTACTGGCCACGTACCCGCCGACAGATGCTCAGGCCGTCTTCACCGGGCAGCATCAGGTCCAGCACCACCAGGTCCGGCTGGCTGTCGAGAATGCGCCGCACCGCGCGCGCGCCGTCTGCCTCGACCGCAACCTCGAAGCCATTGGCCTGCAGGTACTCGGCGGTCAGTTCGGCGAGACGCTGATCGTCCTCGACGATGAGGATGCGGTTGCTGGGTTGGTCCATGCCTGGCCTCTGTTGTTATGGATGGGCTGCCGCTGGTCACCTGAATGTAGCCTTGTTCGCGGATACTACGTCGCACATCTGCGCCTGCCAATCGGCTCTGTCGGGACCGCTGGTCCGAGACAGGCCAGGACGAATTAGCGTGATGCGCCGCACAGCAGTAACATTCTGCAACGGGTCATTACGGTGCGGAAAAAAAGTGAAAAGCCGTGAGGACAAGGCCTACAGCCGATACCCACGAATCACACACAATCTGTACACACGTTATCCACAGGCGGTCGCCTTGCAAACACCCTCAGACCGCATTATCTTGTATCCCCATCGCGGCGAACCACTAGATGTTGGGGTTGGGCCGAAATCGAGAACACAAGTCAGCGGCGAAATTCAAGCGTTTTTTCGACCTGAACTTATGGCAATACAAGCAGCCAAAGCGCTCCTGCGCAGGCAGACCGAGGCAAGCCTTGCACAGGGCTTGTTCGGGTACGGGTGTTGCAGGCACAGCCTGGCGACCCCTACAGCAACAGATTTTGCGTTGTAACGCAGAACCTTTGACTTCGGCCAGGGAGCGGCAAGCTATTGCCCCTTATTCCTGAGTCTGTCCCGAAGTCGGCACGCCCGAGCTGGCGGATCCACGTGCGCGTGGGCTCCCCGCTCGGGCAAGCCAACTGGCGGATGGAACGGTGGGCGTGGATGACACGCCCGAACACTATTGAAACTGTGGAGACACCCACCGATGCAAACCGACACAACTCGCGAGAACCCGCAGGCCCAAGCGCCGCAGGCCGCTGATTCGAACCAGGATCTGGCTGCCACTGCGCCTGGCCAACTGCGTGTGATCAAGCGTAACGGCACTGTCGTCGCCTACACTGACGACAAGATCACCGTGGCCATCACCAAGGCGTTCCTTGCAGTTGAGGGCGGCACTGCCGCCGCTTCGTCGCGCATCCACGACACCGTTGCGCGCCTGACCGAGCAGGTCACCGCAACCTTCAAGCGTCGCATGCCGTCGGGTGGCACCATCCACATCGAAGAAATCCAGGACCAGGTCGAACTGGCCCTGATGCGCGCCGGCGAGCAAAAAGTGGCTCGTGACTACGTGATCTACCGCGACCAGCGCGCCAAAGAGCGTGCTACCCGCGCCAACAACGATGCCGTGGTCGAGCCGCACCCGTCGATCCGCATCAGCCTGGCCGACGGCAGCAAGGCGCCGCTGGACATGGCCCGCCTCAACACCATCATCAGCGAAGCCTGCGAAGGCCTGGCTGAAGTCGACGGCGAGCTGATCCAGCGCGAAACCCTGAAGAACCTGTACGACGGCGTTGCCCTGAAGGACGTCAACACCGCCCTGGTGATGACCGCCCGTACTCTGGTCGAGCGTGAGCCGAACTACTCGTTCGTCACCGCCCGCCTGCTGATGGACACCCTGCGTGCCGAAGGCCTGAGCTTCCTCAACGTAGCCGACAGCGCCACCCACCACGAGATGGCCGAGCTGTACGCCAAGGCCCTGCCTGCCTACGTTGCCAAAGGCATCGAGTTCGAGCTGCTGAACCCGGCCCTGGCCGACTTCGACCTCGAGCGTCTGGGCCAGGCGATCAACCACGAGCGCGACCAGCAGTTCACCTACCTCGGCCTGCAGACCCTGTACGACCGCTACTTCATCCACAAGGATGGCGTGCGCTTCGAGCTGCCGCAGGTGTTCTTCATGCGCGTTGCCATGGGCCTGGCGCTGGAAGAGAAAGACAAGGAAGCCCGTGCGATCGAGTTCTACAACCTGTTGTCGTCGTTCGACTACATGGCCTCGACCCCGACTCTGTTCAACGCCGGTACCCTGCGTCCACAGCTGTCGAGCTGCTACCTGACCACCGTGCCGGATGACCTCTCGGGCATCTACCACGCGATCCACGACAACGCCATGCTGTCGAAATTTGCCGGCGGCCTGGGCAACGACTGGACGCCAGTGCGCGCGCTGGGCTCGTACATCAAGGGCACCAACGGCAAATCCCAGGGCGTCGTGCCGTTCCTCAAAGTGGTCAACGACACCGCCGTTGCGGTCAACCAGGGCGGCAAGCGCAAGGGCGCGGTCTGCGCCTACCTGGAAACCTGGCACCTGGACATCGAAGAATTCATCGAACTGCGCAAGAACACCGGTGATGATCGTCGTCGTACCCACGACATGAACACCGCCAACTGGATCCCTGACCTGTTCATGAAGCGTGTCTTCGACGACGGCCAGTGGACTCTGTTCTCGCCGAACGAAGTACCTGATCTGCACGATTTGACCGGCAAGGCCTTCGAAGAGCGTTACGAGTACTACGAAGCCATGACCGAGTACAACAAGATCAAGGTATTCAAGACCATTCAGGCCAAAGACCTGTGGCGCAAGATGCTGTCGATGCTGTTCGAGACCGGCCACCCATGGTTGACCTTCAAGGACCCATGCAACCTGCGCTCGCCGCAGCAACACGTCGGCGTGGTCCACAGCTCGAACCTGTGCACCGAGATCACCTTGAACACCAACAAGGACGAGATCGCAGTCTGCAACCTGGGCTCGATCAACCTGCCGAACCACATCGTTGACGGCAAGCTCGATACCGCCAAGCTGCAACGCACCGTCAACACTGCCGTGCGCATGCTCGATAACGTGATCGACATCAACTACTACTCGGTACCGCAGGCACGTAACTCGAACCTCAAGCACCGTCCGGTCGGCCTGGGCATCATGGGCTTCCAGGACGCACTGTACCTGCAGCACATCGCCTACGGCTCCGACGCTGCCGTCGAGTTCGCCGACAAGTCGATGGAAGCGGTCAGCTACTTCGCCATCCAGGCCTCGTGTGACCTGGCTGACGAGCGCGGCGCCTACGAGACCTTCCAGGGTTCGCTGTGGTCCAAAGGCATCCTGCCACTGGACTCGCAACAGATCCTGATCGAAGCCCGTGGCCAGAAGTACATCGACGTCGACCTCAACGAGAGCCTCGACTGGGCACCGGTACGTGCTCGCGTACAAAAAGGTATTCGTAACTCGAACATCATGGCCATCGCGCCAACCGCGACCATCGCCAACATCACTGGCGTATCGCAGTCGATCGAGCCGACCTACCAGAACCTGTACGTGAAATCGAACCTGTCCGGCGAGTTCACCGTGATCAACCCGTACCTGGTGCGCGACCTCAAGGCCCGCGGCCTGTGGGACTCGGTCATGATCAACGACCTGAAGTACTACGATGGTTCGGTGCAGCAGATCGAGCGTATCCCGCAAGAGCTGAAAGACCTCTACGCCACCGCGTTCGAAGTCGACACCAAGTGGATCGTCGATGCCGCCAGCCGTCGCCAGAAGTGGATCGACCAGGCGCAGTCGCTGAACCTTTACATCGCCGGCGCTTCGGGCAAAAAGCTCGACGTGACCTACCGCATGGCTTGGTACCGTGGCCTGAAAACCACCTACTACCTCCGTGCCCTGGCCGCGACCAGCACCGAGAAGTCGACCATCAACACCGGCAAGCTCAACGCCGTTTCCAGCGGCGGCGACAGCGCCCCGGTCCAGGCCGCAGGTCCAGCACCTGTGCCGAAGGCCTGCGCGATCGACGAGCCGGATTGCGAAGCTTGCCAATAAAATAACGGAAGACTGGGGAAGGCCTTTTTGCTTCCCCAGCCCTTTCGAGTAACAAGATGCATTTTTCAGGCAATAAAAAGCCCAACACAGCTGTAACTGTGTCGGGCTTGAATCTCCCATGAACAAAAGCATCGTTCAAAGGGAGGCTAGATCCTACAGATCTATTTCGAGCGCGAATCTTCGTGCCTGTTAGGACTAGTGTCAAGTGATGCTGATCAGGCAGGAGAAAAAACCATGTCCAAGAAGTCATCTTCTGGCGGCCAGAAAATTGGTCGCGATGCGGATAATGGTCGCTTTACCACAGTCGAAAAGGCTCGTCAGAACCCCAAGACTCACGTGGTTGAGACCGTGAAGAAATCGAAATAAAGCGGAACGAGCCGGGGGTGGTCGACCACCTCCGGCTTCTGCACGAAGATTGTCCATTACCTCCCGATTCAACCCCCGCCTCGCCTGAGCTACCCTAGCTCTGTCCTCGACCTGCCTCCACTCGCCTCCCTTAAGCAGTCACCCAAATCGACCATCCGTCTGTTCGTTAAAAACTGAAGACCAACCCCGTTCAATGATTATGCGGTGATCAGCTTGATCTAGCTCAACGAGCAGGCATTAGGTGCTTGTTCCAAGCGCCGTGAAACTATATCGTGTGCCTCATAATAGCAATCAACACCATATAGGCGATTTTCAACCTGCATGCAGTGCTCGTTGAGCCATCGAAGGTTACCGAATCTCTGTTAGAAAAAGAGGTTGGAGACACGACATGAAGCCCACCGAATCGCGGTTTTCCGTTACAATGCTGCCCCTCAAAAAGCGTCTCAACATGATCACTGCTTTCGAAGAATGGCACTGCTGCCCCACGTCTGCGGCAGCAGGTGCGCCAATCCAGCAAATCGTTCCTGAGCCTCACGCTCGTTGAACACGCAACCCAGAATTCGAGATCGTGCGGGAAATCTTCCGAGCCGGGGCATTGTCCGCGCGGTCTCAAGCAGTATCACATCATCTTAAAATCCAATGGTCGCCTTGGGGCGGCCCACAAGCGGAGCTACACAACCATGCTGAGCTGGGACGAATTCGACAAGGACGAAGCCGAAGTCACCACCAAAGGCCCAAGTAGCACTCAAGCCAGCCAGCCGGGTATCGACAAACTCGACAGTGCCGGTGGTGCTGCTGCGCTAGAAGCACGAGGTATTACCGCGACCGACTCAGATGCGGTCAAGCGTGCCAAGGCAGCCCTGAATGACCTCGACATCGCAGAAGGCCTTGCCGAACTCGAAGGGTCCTCGGCCCGCGTCGCGGTTGACGAAAAACGCATGATCAACTGCCGTGCTGACCTCAACCAGCTGGTGCCCTTCAAGTACGACTGGGCTTGGCAGAAATACCTCGACGGCTGCGCCAACCACTGGATGCCGCAAGAGGTCAACATGACCGCCGACATCGCGCTCTGGAAGGATCAGAATGGCCTGACCGATGACGAGCGCCGCATCGTCATGCGCAACCTCGGCTTCTTCTCCACTGCCGACTCGCTGGTTGCCAACAACCTGGCCCTGGCCGTGTACCGCCTGATCACCAAC
This sequence comes from Pseudomonas sp. BIGb0278, assembly GCF_024809895.1. NCBI lineage: Bacteria > Pseudomonadati > Pseudomonadota > Gammaproteobacteria > Pseudomonadales > Pseudomonadaceae > Pseudomonas > Pseudomonas sp. BIGb0278. The sequence goes on along the minus strand of NZ_JANUEL010000009.1, from coordinate 20,922 downwards.
CCCGAGTGCCGCCAGTACATCCTGCGCCAGGCCTTCGAAGAGGCGATCCACACCCACGCCTACCAGTACTGCATCGAGTCGCTGGGCATGGATGAAGGCGAGATCTTCAACATGTACCACGAGATCCCGTCGGTCGCGAAGAAGGCTGCCTGGGGCTTGAAGTACACTCGCGCCATCTCCGACCCGGAATTCAACACCGGCACCCCAGAGACCGACAAAGAACTGCTGCGCAACCTGATCGCCTACTACTGCGTGCTGGAAGGCATCTTCTTCTACTGCGGCTTCACCCAGATCCTGTCGATGGGCCGTCGCAACAAGATGACCGGCGTTGCCGAGCAGTTCCAGTACATCCTGCGTGACGAGTCGATGCACCTGAACTTCGGTATCGACGTGATCAACCAGATCAAGATCGAGAACCCGCACCTGTGGGATGCGGCGATGAAGGAAGAAGCCACCCAGATGATCCTGCAAGGGACCCAGCTGGAGATCGAATACGCTCGCGACACCATGCCGCGCGGCGTGCTGGGCATGAACGCAGCGATGATGGAGGACTACCTCAAGTTCATCGCCAACCGTCGTTTGACTCAGATCGGCTTGAAGGAAGAGTACCCAGGCACCACCAACCCGTTCCCGTGGATGAGCGAGATCATGGACTTGAAGAAAGAGAAGAACTTCTTTGAGACGCGTGTGATTGAGTATCAGACTGGTGGGGCGTTGAGCTGGGATTGATCTTGGTGAAGCCCTGAAACGGGCTGTCAGCTGGATTATTGGGGCCGCTTTGCGGCCCCTTTGCTTAATCTGTCATACGATGTCTGTAGCAACCCCAAACACCCCGCACCAGAGCCCTCGGGCGCGCATCATCCCCTACCCCGCCGCTGAATCCCGCCTAACACCCCATTGACAAGCTTTTTCCCCGCCGTTAATAATCCGCAAAGTCGTACGACAACACACAACAAAAACAACAATTCAGTGAAGCCCCTATGACGATCTCAGCCCTCCTCCACGCTGTTCGCCTTCGCCGTCCTCTTCAGCCCAGCACTGCCCGCGGCAGCTAGCCTTCGCGCGCAGGCTCGAAACCGTTTGGCCTGACCGGCCTCGCCTACCCCCGCCACTGCCGCTGGCCGCTTGCACGCGCCTGGCATACGGAAAGCTTTACCCTCAGGGAGCACAACAATAATGAAAATCCGCCAACATCTTCCCCTCGCGCTGTTCAGCGCAACCGCCCTCGGTGCATTGCCGCAGGTGAGCTTTGCCGCAGGTTTCATGGAGGACGCCAAGGCCACGCTGGGCCTGCGCAACTTCTACATCAACCGCAACTTCGTCGACCCGGCCAACCCGCAGAGCAAGGCCGAGGAATGGACCCAGAGCTTTATCCTCGATGCGCGCTCGGGCTTCACCGAGGGGCCGATTGGCTTTGGTGTGGATGTGCTGGGGATGTGGTCGGTCAAGCTCGATGGCGGTGGCGGTACCTACGGCACCGGGCTGCTGCCGCGGCATGATGATGGCCGGCCGGCAGATGACTATGGCCGCCTTGCAGTGGCGGGCAAGGCGCGGATCTCCAAGACTGAGTTGAAGATCGGCGAGTGGATGCCGGTGCTGCCGATCCTGCGCTCGGACGACGGTCGTTCGCTGCCGCAGACGTTCCGCGGCGGTCAGGTGACGTCCAACGAGATCGCCGGGCTAACCCTGTACGGCGGTCAGTTCCGGGGCAACAGCCCGCGTAACGACGCGAGCATGGACGACATGATCTACGGCGGCGCTGCCTCGGACCGCTTCAACTTCGTTGGTGGTGAGTACAAGTTCAACCAGGACCGCACCTTGTTCGGGCTGTGGAACGCGGTACTCAAGGACGTCTATCAGCAGCAATACCTGCAGGTCAGCCACAGCCAGCCGATCGGCAGCTGGACTCTGGGCGCCAACCTCGGTTACTTCCAGGGTGAAGACGACGGCGCCAAGCGCGCGGGCGAGCTGGACAACAAGACCTACTCAGGGATGTTCTCGGCCAAGGTCGGCGGCAACACCTTCTATGTCGGCCTGCAGAAGGTCAGCGGCGATACCTGGATGCGGGTCAACGGCACCAGTGGCGGCACCCTGGCCAACGATAGCTACAACGCCAGCTTCGATAACGCCAACGAGCGTTCGTGGCAGGCGCGGCATGACTTCAACTTCACCACTGTCGGCGTCCCTGGGCTGACCCTGATGAACCGCTACATCAGTGGCCGCGAGGTGCACAGTGGAGCGGTTACCGATGGCAAGGAGTGGGTGCGTGAGTCGGAGCTGGCCTATGTGATCCAGAGCGGTACGTTCAAGGACTTGAGCATCAAGTGGCGCAACTCGACCATTCGCCGCGACTTCAGCAGCAACGAGTTCGACGAGAACCGGTTGATCTTCAACTATCCGTTGTCTCTGCTGTAACAGCGGTTTATGGGGTGTCAGTGCTGGCCTCTTCGCGGGTGAACCCGCTCCCACAGGGGTCGCTGGGAGCCTGTGGCAGTGACAAAAACAGACACGGCAAGCATTGACAACCTTGCGAATCACTACCGATAATCCAGCACAGTCATACGACAACCTACAACAACTCAAAACAAACGAGCTTGCCATGACTATCACACCGTTCAAGCGCCTGCTGCTCACCGGAGCCGCAGGCGGCCTCGGCCAAGTGCTTCGCGAGCGCCTCAAGGGCTACGCCGAAGTACTGCGCCTCTCCGACATTGCACCCATGGCACCTGCCACCAGTGCACAGGAAGAAATCGTCGAATGCGACCTTGCCGACAAGGCCGCCGTGCACCAGTTGGTCGAAGGCGTCGACGCCATCTGCCACTTTGGCGGTGTTTCGGTCGAGCGGCCTTTCGAAGAAATCCTCGGCCCAAATATCTGCGGCGTGTTCCACCTCTACGAGGCGGCGCGCAAGCATGGGGTCAAGCGGATCATCTTCGCCAGCTCCAACCACACCATTGGCTTCTACCAGCAGGACCAGCAGATCGACGCCCACGCTCTGCGCCGCCCGGACGGCTACTACGGGTTGTCCAAGTGCTACGGCGAGGACGTTGCCAGCTTCTATTTCGATCGCTACGGCATCGAGACCGTCAGCATCCGCATCGGCTCGTCGTTCCCCGAGCCGCAGAACCGGCGGATGCTCAGCACCTGGCTGAGCTATGACGACCTGACCCAACTGATCGAGCGCGGCCTGTTCACCGAGAAAGTCGGCCACACCGTGGTCTACGGCGCCTCGGCCAACCGTGACGTGTGGTGGGACAACCGCCATGCCGCGCACCTGGGCTACCAGCCGAAGGACTCCTCCGAGGTGTTCCGCGCCAAGGTCGAAGCGCAACCAGCGCCAGCCGCCGACGACCCGGCGATGGTGTATCAGGGTGGCGCGTTTGTCGCTGCCGGGCCATTCGACTGATTCACCACGCGCAAGGAGGCTGTCTACCGTGAACTACGAACTGATCGTGGATGCGCGCAATGCCACCGGCGAAAGCCCGGTGTGGGATGTTGCCGAGCAGGCGCTGTACTGGGTCGATATCCCTGCCGGCCAGCTGCACCGCTGGACGGCCGCAGATGGCGCTCATCAAAGCTGGCAAGCGCCGCAGATGCTCGCCTGCATCGCACGCTCGGCCAACGGCAGCTGGATTGCCGGCATGGAGGATGGCGTTTATGCGCTGACTGCCAATGCCCAGGGCAAGCTCGACAGCCGCCTGCTGAGCGCGGTTGAACATGGCGCCAAGGGCATGCGCTTCAATGATGGCCGCTGCGACCGCCAGGGTCGCTTCTGGGCCGGCAGCATGCTGATGAACATGCAGCAGGCGGCGCCGCTGGGTGCCCTGTATCGGTACGACGGCGAGGGCCGGCCGCTGCACCTGCAGCTGGACCAGATGATTGTGCCCAACGGCCTGGCGTTCAGCCCGGACGGCACGCGCATGTACCTGTCCGACTCCCACCCCGACGTGCAGCGCATCTGGCAGTTCGACTACGACATCGACACCGGTACCCCGCACAACCAGCGCCTGTTCGTTGATATGCGCGGCTTCCCGGGCCGGCCTGACGGCGCTGCCGTGGATGCCGACGGCTGCTACTGGATCTGCGGCAACGATGCAGGCCAGGTGCACCGCTTCACTCCCGATGGACGACTGGACCGCTCACTCAATGTGCCGGTGAAAAAGCCGGCGATGTGCGCCTTTGGTGGGCGCAACCTGGACACCTTGTTCGTGACCTCGATCCGCCCCGGCGGCGACCTGCACGATCAGCCGTTGGCCGGTGGCGTGTTCGCCCTGGACGCGGGCGTGCAGGGTCTGCCAGAAACAGCCTGGCGCGGCTGAACCGAATCCCGCTGCACCCGTGCGATACCCAAATAATAACAACACTGGAGCGTCACCATGGTCTTCAAACGCAAGCTGCTTCTGGCCGTACTCCCGTTGGCGATCAGCCTCTCCGGCACCGCCTCGGCGCTGGATATCAAGTTCGCCGAGATCCATCCGGCCGGCTACCCGACCGTAGTTGCCGAGCAGAACATGGGTAAAAAACTCGAAGCCGCCAGCAATGGCGAGATCACCTTCAAGATGTTCGCCGGTGGCGTGCTCGGCTCGGAGAAGGAAGTCATCGAACAGGCGCAGATCGGCGCGGTGCAGATGACCCGGGTCAGCCTCGGTATCGTCGGCCCGGTGGTGCCGGATGTGAACGTGTTCAACATGCCGTTCGTGTTCCGCGATCATGAGCACATGCGCAAGATCATCGATGGCGAGATCGGCCAGGAGATCCTCGACAAGATCACCAATTCCGAATTCAACCTGGTCGCCCTGGCCTGGATGGATGGCGGCACGCGCAGCATCTACACGAAAAAACCAGTGCGCAAGATCGAAGACCTCAAGGGCATGAAGATCCGTGTGCAGGGTAACCCGCTGTTCATCGACATGATGAACGCGATGGGCGGCAACGGCATTGCCATGGACACCGGCGAGATCTTCAGCGCCTTGCAGACCGGGGTGATCGACGGCGCGGAAAACAACCCGCCGACCCTGCTCGAGCACAACCACTACCAGAGCGCCAAGTACTTCACCCTGACCGGCCACCTGATCCTGCCTGAGCCGGTGGTGATGTCCAAGACCACCTGGGAAAAGCTTACGCCTGAGCAGCAGACCCTGGTGAAGAAAGTCGCCCGTGAAGCGCAGATGGAAGAGCGTGCGTTGTGGGACGCCAAGTCGGCCGCCAGTGAAGAGAAGCTCAAGGCTGCCGGGGTGGAGTTCATCGTGGTCGACAAGAAGCCGTTCTTCGACGCCACTGCGCCAGTGCGGGAAAAGTACGGCGCGCAATACGCCGATCTGATGAAGCGTATCGCCGAAGTCCAGTGACCTGCGGCTCCCTCCCCAGCTAGATGCGGCTGCACGGCTACGTGCAGCCTCGGTGGTGCTTTATGAAAACACTTGTGTTGCGTGTCAACGATACCTTGTACAGCGGTTGCATCTGGGTGGCGGGGCTGTCGATCCTGACCATGACGCTGATCATTCCCTGGGGCATTTTCGCCCGTTACGTGCTCGGCAGCGGCTCGAGCTGGCCGGAGCCGGTGGCGATCCTGCTGATGGTGGTGTTCGCCTTCATCGGCGCGGCCGCCAGCTATCGGGCCGGTGCGCACATGGCGGTGACCACGGTTACCGACCGCCTGCCACCGGCACGCCGCAAGGCTGTAGCACTGCTGGTGCAAGTGTTGATGCTGCTGGTCTGCGCGTTCATGACCTTCTATGGCATCAAGCTGTGCGTGACTACCTGGAACCAGTTTCTCGCCACCCTGCCGTCGATTCGTGTGGGCATGACCTACGCGCCGATCCCGGTCGGCGGGGCGATCACCCTGCTGTTCGTGCTGGAAAAACTCTTCTATGGCGATCAGAGCCATCGCCAGGTGATGCGCTTCGATGTCGTCGAAGAAAGCGAAGGAGCTGCATAAATGGATGCGTTCATTTTGTTGGGCAGCTTCATCGCCCTGATCCTGCTGGGCATGCCGGTGGCGTATGCGTTGGGCCTGGCCGCTCTGGTCGGGGCCTGGTGGATAGATATTCCACTGCAGGCAATGATGATTCAGGTTGCCAGCGGGGTTAACAAGTTCTCGCTGCTGGCGATTCCGTTCTTCGTGCTGGCCGGCGCAATCATGGCCGAGGGTGGCATGTCGCGGCGGCTGGTGGCGTTTGCCGGGGTGCTGGTGGGGTTTGTCCGTGGCGGCCTGTCGCTGGTCAATATCACCGCCTCGACCTTCTTTGGCGCGATCTCCGGTTCGTCGGTGGCCGACACCGCATCGGTCGGTTCGGTGCTGATCCCGGAGATGGAGCGCAAGGGCTATCCGCGTGAGTTTTCCACGGCGGTGACCATCAGTGGCTCGGTGCAGGCACTGCTGACTCCGCCCAGCCACAACTCGGTGCTGTACTCGCTGGCGGCCGGTGGCACGGTATCGATTGCCTCGCTGTTCATGGCCGGGGTCATGCCAGGGCTGTTGATGAGCGCGGTGTTGATGGGCCTGTGCCTGATCTTCGCCAAGCGCCGCAACTACCCCAAGGGTGAGGTGATCCCGCTACGCCAGGCGCTGAAAATCGCCGGTGAAGCGTTGTGGGGCCTGATGGCGATGGTGATCATCCTCGGCGGCATTCTGTCCGGGGTGTTCACCGCGACCGAGTCGGCGGCGATTGCCGTGGTCTGGTCGTTCTTCGTGACCATGTTCATCTACCGCGATTACAAGTGGCGCGACCTGCCGAAGTTGATGCACCGCACGGTGCGGACCATCTCGATCGTGATGATCCTGATCGGCTTTGCCGCAAGCTTTGGCTACGTGATGACGCTGATGCAGATCCCGTCGAAGATCACCACGCTGTTCCTGACCCTGTCGGACAACCGTTACGTGATCCTCATGTGCATCAACTTCATGCTGCTGCTGTTGGGCACGGTGATGGACATGGCGCCGTTGATTCTGATCCTGACGCCGATCTTGCTGCCGGTGATCACTGGCATCGGCGTCGACCCGGTGCATTTCGGCATGATCATGCTGGTCAATCTGGGCATTGGTTTGATCACGCCGCCGGTGGGCGCGGTGCTGTTCGTTGGCTCGGCCATCGGCAAGGTCAGCATCGAGGCGACGGTCAAGGCACTGCTGCCGTTCTATGTAGCACTGTTCCTGGTGCTGATGGCAGTGACCTACATCCCGGCTATCTCGCTGTGGCTGCCGAGCGTGGTGCTGTAACTGTGACAGGCGGGCCTGCGGGCCCGCCCTCCCCCTGCAAATGGATTTGTGCACATGGCTGTCGCCTCCTCTTCGAATACCTCACTCTTCCCGCGCAAGCTGGCGGTGGCGCTGTTAGCGCTGCTGGCTTGTGCCTTTGCCGGCAACCACATCGCCGCGCGGATCGCCTTTGATAACGACACCGGCGTGCTGCTGGCGATTCTGTGTCGCTCGGGCATCACCCTGCTGGCGTTGGCGGCGCTGGTGCTGTGGCAGCGCCAGTCGCTAGGCCTGCCCGCAGGTTCGCGACGCTGGCAACTGCTGCTGGGCCTGCTGATTGCCACCCAGAGCCTGTGCCTGTACTCGGCGGTGGCGCGGATCCCGGTGGCGCTGGCGCTACTGGTCGGCAACACCTTCCCGATTCTGTTGGCGCTGCTCAGCTGGGCCCTCGGCGGGCCGCGACCGACGCGGCGCACCGTGCTGCTGATGGGGCTGATTCTGCTCGGTCTGGTGCTGGCGCTGGATGTACCGTCACGCCTGGCCGACAGCGCTGAGGCCAACCCGGACTGGACCCTCGGCGTGAGCCTCGCCTTCTGCGCTGCCTGTGTGTTTGCCTGTGCGTTGTGGATCACCGATCACAAGCTGGCCGGCGTACGCGGACCGGTGCGTAGCTTGCTGACCCTGATGATCGTGTTCGCCAGCATGCTGGTAGCCGGGGTCGGCGGCTGGGTGCCGGCGGGCTTGTCGCTGCCCAGCAGCAGCGCTGGCTGGATCGCTCTGGCCAGCCTGGTGGTGCTGTATGGCGTGGCGTTTACTCTGCTGTTCGTCTGCGTGCCGCGGCTGAACATGGCGCAGAACGCGCCGGTAATGAATATCGAGCCGATTGCCACGCTGTTGCTGGCCTGGGCCTTGCTCGATCAACGCCTGAGCGGCATGCAGTTGATCGGTGGCGCGGTGGTGGTCTGCGGGATTGTACTGCTGACCTATCGGCGCTCGGCCTGATCACCGTGTTTGCACCTGGAGCTTGCTGAATGGCTTTATTCGAACTGGATCTTGAAGACCGTCTGACACGCCTGAGCCTGGCCCCGGAGCTGGGCGCCAGCCTGGTCAACTGGCAGGTCAAGGACAGTGGCCAGGCGTTGCTGCGCCATAGCGATCAAGCGGCGCTGGACAGCGCTACGCCAAGGCGCCTGGGTTGTTATCCGCTGGTGCCGTGGTCCAATCGCATCGACAGCGGTGGCTTTGCCCGCCCTGATGGCTGGCTGGCATTGGCCGCGAACACCGAGCACTCGCCCTACGCGATCCATGGCAGTGCCTGGCAGCAGCCTTGGGTGGTGACTCATCAAGGCACTGATCATGCTTGCCTGACGCTGGACAGCGAGCTGCCTTTTGCCTATCGGGCGGTAATGCATGTCAGCCTCGACGAGGGCTGCCTGAGCCTGGATCTGCAGGTTACGCATCTGGATGAATTGCCCTGCTGGCATGGGCTTGGGCTACACCCGTACTTGCCTCGCCATGCTGATACCTTGCTGCTGGCACCGGCGCGTCAGGTATGGGTAGGCGATGAGGGTTGCTTGCCATCGCGTCAGGTTGAAATCCCGCCCGAATGGCGCTTCGGGCAGTTGAGTGAGCTGCCAACGACAGTTGTCGATCACGCCTTCAGCGGCTGGCAGGGCGAGTGCACGATTGTCCAGCCGGCAGCCGGCTATCAATTACGCTGCAGCGCCAGCGGAGCCGACCATTACCTGTTGTTCTGTCCGCAGGACCAGCCGTTCTTCTGCTTCGAGCCGGTCAGCCATCCGATCAATGCGCACCATTTGCCTGGGCGCCCAGGCTTGCGCCTGCTGCACAAAGGCGAGCACGTTAGCCTGGGTTTCAGAATGCAGTATCAAGCGCTCAATTGAGGTAGTGGTGCGCGCGAAGGTTACTCGCCAGCCGGTCGATGAACGCCCGCACCTTGGTCGAGCCGTATTTGCTTTCGCGGTGCAGCACATGGATCGGCCACGGCACTTGCTCGTAATCCTCGAGCACCACCTGCAAGCGCCCCGCCGCCAGCTCCGCTGCCACTTGATACGACAGCAGCCGCGCGATGCCCAGACCTGCCGTGGCGGCGACGATTGCCGCGTCGTTGCTGGTCACCGTCAGCCGGGGCTTGATCCGCACCTGCACAGGCGCCTGCTCAGGGCCAAACGTCCAGTCCAATCGCGGTGACACGCCGCTGGCTGCGATCATCGTATGCTCGGCCAGCTCGGCGGGATGCTGCGGTTTGCCGTGGCGCTGTAGATACTCAGGCGAAGCGCACAACAACCGGCGCACCTGGCCGACGCGCACAGCCTTCAGCCCCGAATCGGGTAATGGCCCGATGCGCACGGCAACGTCCATGCCCTCCTCCACCAGATTGACTACCCGATCGAGAAAGTAGGCGGACACGTCCACCTCAGGGTAAGCCTGCAAGTAGTCAACGATGCACGGCATGACAAAGGCTTTACCGAACAGCAGTGGCGCGGTCACCGACAGATTGCCTTTGGGTGCGGCGTTGATCCCGGCCGCCGCCTCGTTGGCCTCGTGGATACTGGCGAGGATATTGCGACTGTCTTCCAGGTAGCGGCTGCCGGCCTCGGTCAGGCGCACATTGCGCGTGGTGCGCTGCAGCAGCTTGACCCCGAGCGCCTCTTCCAGGGCACTGACCGCCCGCGTCACTGCCGCCGGCGACAGGCCGAGCTTGCGCGCCGCTGCGGCAAAGCTTTCCAGCTCACCCACCGCAATCAGCACCTTCATCAGATGGATCTGATCCATGCCCCGCCCCCGTATCAATCCTGCTGCGATTATTCCCGGGGCGGGCGGCTGATCACAAGGGTGCATCGATCAAAGATCCAGCACCAGCGGCTGGCCGCCGTCATCTGCCGGTACAGCGCAGCAGATCAGCACGCTGCCGCTCTCGGGCAGCTCGGCGGGCGGCTGCGGGTAATGCACCTGGCCGCTGACGATGCGCGTCTTGCAGGTGCCGCAGGAACCGCCACGGCAGCTGAACTCAGGCGTCAGCCCGCGGCGCTCGGCCAGTTCCAACAGGCTGCCGGAGCCAGGCGTCCAGCGCGCCTCCTTGGCCGAGCCGGCAAAATGCACCGGTACCGGCTGACTGGCTGCAGGTGGCTGCTGCAGCGCAGGCTGAGCACCGTCGCCGTGACGAGTCAGCGTCGACGGGCCAAAGGCCTCGGCATGGATGCGCGCGTCCGTCACGCTCAACCGGCGCAGGCCGTCATAGATATCCTGGGTGAAGCTGGCCGGGCCGCAAACGTAGAAGTCGTAGTCATCCAGCGCCAGGCGCGCTTTGATCTGCTCGATGCCCAGCCGACCGGCCATCTCGAAGTCCTGGCCAAGTACCGCTTGAGCTTCGGGCTGGCTGAGCGCTCGGTACAGGTGCAGGCGATCGCCGGCCTGCTGTTGCAATGCACTCAGTTCCTGGCCAAATGGCAGCTCGGCCAGGCTACGGGCGCCCTGGAACAGATAGATCGACCGCCTTGCACTGAGCGCCAGCTGCTCGCGCAGCATCGCCAGCAGCGGTGTAATGCCGACCCCTGCCGCGATCAGCACCAATGGTCGCTCGCTACTGCTGTCGAGCTTGAAGCTGCCCACCGGCTGGCGCACGTGCAGCACATCGCCGACGCCCACCTGCTCATGTAGGTAGCGCGACGCTGCGCCCTGCTGCTTGACGCTGATGCGCAGGTAGCCGTCCGAGGGCGCGCTGGACAGGCTGTAGGTGCGGATCACGGAGGATTGCGCATCAAGCGGCAAGCGCAGTGGGATGTGCTGCCCAGGCGCGAAGGTTATTGCTGAGCCGTCTGCGGGTTGCAAATAGAACGAGCGGATATCACGACTCTCCTGCTCGACCCTGCTCACCCGCCAGCCGAGCCAGTCCTGCTGGCGCTGAGCCTGTTGCAGGCGTTGCTGCGCTTCAGCCCAGGTGCCAGTGGCCAGGCTGGTTGGCGCATAGGCCTCGAAGTCCCAGCGCAGCGACACTGCCGCGGGGCGTCGTACTACCTGCTCGACCTCCAGTACCCACAGCCGCTCGGCGCCTTCGAATGCCTCGGTCAGCGGGCTGTCCAGCAGCAACTCGGTGCGCCCTGACAGCTGCAGCACGTCGCCACTGACATAATCCACGAACAGCAAGCCGGCGCGTGGATTGACCAGTAGATTGCCCAGGGTATTGAAGTGCAGGTTGCCAGCGTAGTCCGGGATGGTCAGGCGATTGCCCTCGACCTTGACGAAGCCGGCCCGCCCGCCACGGTGGGAAACATCCACCGAACGCTGACCGTCGGCATGCTCGACATAGCTGGCGACGAACAAGGTGTCGGCGGCTTCGATCAGTGCTGTGGCACATGCGTCCAGCGAGGTCGCGTCCTCGCGGGGCTGCGCGCCCCCTTCGACACGCCGATAGTTGCGCAGCTGGATATATTGTGGGCAATTGCCGAAGGCGTGCTCGACCTGCACGTCAATTTGACCAGCTAGCGCCGTTTGAATCACGCCATTGATACGGTTGCGCCGACGCGTGTGCAGCTCGATGCCGAGCATGCCAATCGCCTGCCCGGCGGCCAGCCCAGCGGCGGCTGGATCATCCTTGGCAAGCTTGGCGGCCAGGCGCAGCTGACGCGGATCAGGCGAACTGACAAAGCCGTCCGCTCCTTCGATCAAGGTCGCCCAGGGCCTGCCCTGAGGGTCAACGCTGGCGGCAATCATGAACGGCAGTTGCTGGTAGAACTGGCGGTGCTGGTCGGGCATGTAGTCACGAATGACCTTCTGCCCGAACACTGCCATCCGCTCGGCCACGCCGGCCTTTTCTTGCAGGGCTCTCTCGCCGGCGTGCCAGGGCGAGCTCGGCTCATTGGATTGCGTATGCATGACGGCGTCCCTCGGAGGGCGTGGGCCAGATCAGTCGGCGCTGTGCAGGCCGGCGGCAGTGCGCGGCATGGCGACAAAGCCGGGCAGCGCTTCGATGCGGGCCAGCCAGGCGCGGACGTTGCCGTACGGCTCCAGCGACACATTGCCCTCGGGGGCGTGGGCGATGTAGGAGTAGTTGGCGACGTCGGCGATGGTCGGGCTGGTGCCAGTCAGGAAGGGTTGGGTGGCCAACTCCTGGTCGATCACGGCGAGCAGGTTGTGTGCGCGGCCGATCACTTCCTCCGCATTGAAGGAAGCGCCGAAGACGGTAATCAACCGCGCCGCAGCGGGGCCAAAGGCCAAGGGGCCGGCGGCAACCGACAGCCAGCGCTGCACCTTCGCCGCGGCCAGAGGTTGCTCAGGCAGCCAGTTACCCTGATCGTAGGTCTTGGACAGGTACACGAGGATGGCGTTGGAGTCGGCGATGACCGTACCGTTATCGTCGATCACCGGGACCTGGCCGAACGGGTTGATGGCGAGAAACGCGGGCTGCTTGTGCTCGCCCTTGGCCAGGTCGACGAAGATCAGTTCAGTCGGCAAGCCGAGCAACGACAGCATCAGCTCGATGCGGTGGGCATGGCCGGACTTGGGGAAGTTGTAGAGCTTGATAGGGGCTGGCATGGTCCTGACTCCGTGGTGGGTGGATGACGCAGACAATCCTGCGCCCATCCGCCAACCAATAGAATCAGTGCCCGTGACAATCCATAATTTCGCCAGGCGAAATAATCGTTCAGTTGATCACGGGCCTGCCGCACACCTTGGGCATTAGTGGCGATGTTGCTTCTGGTAGCGATACAAGCCACGCGCGGCGTCGATCACCAGTGGCACGCAGGCCTGAAGTTCATCGAAACTCATCGAGTCGAGCAGTTCGAAATTGTCTTCCAGGCCATGCAAGGAAATGGCCTTGAGCAAGGCGTCCTGCTCTGGGGGCAGCTCGCCCCACTGCGCGACTTGCGTGCCGCGCATGTAGCCGAAGCACCACTCTTCCAGAATGATCGCTACGCCCTCTTCGCCTTCACTCTCTTCGAACAACGGCTCGAAGTCATCCAGCTGTTCGGCCAACTCCGCGGCCACGTCGTTGCAATAGCGCAACATCAGCGCGGTGTAGGCTTCCTCATGGGCTGGACGCTTGAACTTCGGCACCTTGCCGCCGCTGACTGCCGGCAACCACTGCTCAGGGTTGACCTTGACCGGAGAACTGGCCAGTGCGGTGAAAAAGCCATTGAGCTCGGCCAGGTTCAGCACCGAGAAATCGTTGCCGTAGGTGATCAGCAAATCTTCGAGGCGGGCGAGTTCTTTTTCTTCAAGACGGGGCAGCATGGTTCGGTGGATTCCTGCACTACGGGATATGCAGGCACCCTAGCATAGCTAGCCGGCTTTGGTGGCAGGTTGCAGTGTGTGCCGCCACAGCCGGCGTCGCTCAGTACTGACCCAGATGCTCCTCGAGGGCTTGTTCAAGACCACAGCCGAGGAGCAGCCAGAGCAGAATCCGGCATTTGCGCGGGCACAAGCGCCCGGCCATCAGCATCCGTTTGCTGCGCAGGTCAATCTCGCCGCCGACAAAGCCATAGGTGGCAGTGGCCGTCGGCCCGCTGCCGGTGCGCGTGGCGATCACCACCGGTATCTGTTCGGCGATCCTTTGCAGTGCCTCGGCCCAGCTTGCCGATACGTGGCCGGCACCGAAGCCGGCTACCACCAACCCTGCATAGCCGAGCTTGGGCAGCGCCTCCAACAGACCGGTGTCGGCATCCAGGCTCGCTTCCAACAGCGCGACGGTATGGCCACGATTGGTGGGTAATGGCAAGACACTACGGGCAGCACCAGGCTGGCGATATACCGGCTTGCCCTCCAGCAGATAACCGTCACAACCATCACCCGGCGAGGCAAAGGCCGCCATCGCCAGGCTAGCGACCTTGCGCACTTTGGCAGCGCTGTGGATTTCATCATTGATGACCACCAGCACACCGCGCCCGCGACTGCTTGCTGCCAACCCGACCTGAGCTGCGGCGAGCAGATTGGCTGGCCCATCGGCGCCCGGCTGGCTGGCCGAGCGCATCGCGCCGGTCAGCACCAGCGGGGTTGGCGATGACCACAGCAAGTGGAGGAAATAAGCCGTCTCCTCAAGCGTATCGGTGCCCTGGGTAATGACCACGGCCTGGGCGCCCTGCTCTACCTCAGCTTGCGCCCAGGCGAGTACTTCGAACAGTTGCGCAAAGCCCAGTGACGCGCTTGGCAGCAAGCACAGGGTGGCCGTTCGCAGCTCGGCCAGCTCCGCCAATTGCGGGACTACCGCCAACAGGCCCAGGCAGTCGAGCGTAGGGGTGACGCCTTGCCCTGGTGCCGCCGCCTGCATGCTGACGGTGCCCCCCAGGCTGCCAACCGAGAGTACTGCTCGCTTGCTGATGTGAGTCATCCTGCTTCTCCTGCAATCAAACTGAGCAACGGCACTATCGCCAATGTGCAGATCGCCATCGACAGCACGTTACCGATATAGCCGTGCATATAGCTCGGCAGCCGGGAACTGATCGCGACCGCCAGCGGCGGCGCGAAAAGGGCGCCGAGGCTGGCGCTGAGGAGCATGACCTGCCAGCTACCGCCCAGAGTCAGCAGCGCGGCTGGCACCACCGAAACGATAGGAATGTAAGTTGGATACCAGCCGCGTGCAATCCACTGTCGCCGCCACAGCAATACGCCCAGCAACGAAGCCAGCGCCTGGGCTGCGACCATTTCCAATACCAGCATTGAGCCATACACCGCGGCTGCAGGCGCCAGTACATGAGCCAGCAGAACCCCAAGCAGGAGGCCAAGGCTGGCCCACTCATTGCCGAAGAACGGTGCTTCGCTGAAATCAGCCAGCACCCGGCGCAGCGTCCAGAGCACGCCATGGTCAGGTTTGGCGTTGATGGCTGGAGTATCGTTCAGAGCAGAATTGCGGCGCTCTTCCAAAAGCCCCGGGAAGCGTTTGTACAGAATAAACGCCACTGCGCTGGCCAGCGCCATGCCCAGCACATTGCCAACCACCACCGGCAGCTGCAGCGGGTAACACACATAGTTGACCAGCAGCAGGCTGGCAGGCGTGACCAATACCGCGCCCAGCAGTGCGCCACTGAGCGCCACCCGCCAACCACCTCCAAACAGCAGCACCATCGCCGCCGGCAACGAGACGAAAGCGACGAAGGTGGGTTGCCAGTCGCCGCTGGCCAGCGTCCACCCCCACAGCACATGGCTTAGCAGCAACCCCAGCAGCGAACTGAGCAACAGCCATGGCCATAAACCGGTGCCGTAGCAGATCGCGAAACCCTGCCAGCGGCGCCCGTTTCGATGTGCCCAGTGGCCAATCCCGGCGCCCAGCAACAGGCCAAGCGCTGGCAACTCATGCTTGTAGAAAGCGACTTCACTGATGTCGCCGACAATCCAGCGCAGGTAGCTGATGGGTTGCTCTAGCGTCGACGCAACCTGCGCGTAAACGGGCCAGTCGCCAATCAGCACCAGCGCCACCAGCACGCCGGCCAGCCCGATCAGGAGCAGTTCCAAGGCACCGCTGGGCGATGCCGATCGAGTACGGTTCATCACCCCTCCTCAGCGCGGCAGCGCTGGATGCAGGCGATAACCGAGGGTCTCATCGTAGAGGTCGGTGCGGCGGTCGCGAGGCAGGTCGTTGAGGCTGTTCCAGATCGGCGCACTACGCGCAGCACTCAGGTCGACGTCGGCATAGACGATGCACTCAGCCTCGGCCTCGGCAACCTGGCCGATGGGCCAGCCGTTGGTACCGGCAATCAACGAACAACCGAGAAAGCGTCCGCCACGCTCTTTGCCGATGCGGTTGGCCGCGGCGATATAGACATTGTTGACGTGGGCTGCGGTCATGGTCAGGTAAGACGCCATGCAGCGCCCGGCATCATCGAACAGCGGCGGCGGCGTCCACACCCAGTTGTTCAGGCTGCAGATGATATCCGCGCCCTGCTGCGCCATCAGCCTGGGTACTTCGGGGAACCAGATATCCCAGCAAATCAACAGGCCGATACGCCCGATGGGGGTCTCAAACACCGGAAAGCCGAGGTCCCCCGGTGTGAACCAGAGCTTCTCCTGATTCCACAGGTGCGCCTTGCGATAGTGCCCGAGCAGGCCATCGGGGCCGAACAGCACGGCACTGTCATATAGCTTGAGGCCATCACGCTCGGCGAAGCCAGAAGCCAGATAGACCTGATGCTTGCGGGCGAAGTTGCTCCACGCCTCAAGGCTGCGACCGCCGTGCAGAGGCTCGGCATGGGCATAGGCCTCGGCGCGGGTATGGAAGGTGTAGCCGGTATTGGCCAGCTCGGGCAGCACAATCAGCGTGGCACCTTCGCGCACGGCCCGGCGAGCCAAGGCCAGGCCTTTGCTCAGGTTGCCGTCACAGTGTTCGAGACCCACTTGCGGGTCGTACTGGATGACAGCAATGCGTACCGGGCTAACGGCATTGGGGGTATGGGGCATGGTGGCTTCCTTGTTGTGGTTATGGGAAGGAGGCCAGTAAAGCGGGGATGGCAAAGTTTCCGACAGCCAGGCGGCTCCGGCAAAATCGTAGGAAAAATCTACGGCGTAGGCAGGAAGCAGACAGGGTCCCTGCCCCGCTCCGGCTCAGCTTTGCAGTTGGTAATGCGGATAATCAGCCAGGGTGAAGCCGCCGTTGAATACTGCACCGCTGCGCTCGCAGATATTGATCACCGCGTCGATGGCAGTGCGCAGGCATGGTTCGGTCCAGCCGGCATCGACTGAAAACGATTCCCCGACGAGATACAGCCCGGAACCAGCTCCGAGATCGCGATTGTATTTCATCAAGCTGACGGCGTCGTAATAGGTCCCGGCTCGGTATAGTTTGGCGCAGCCCAGCGCATTACTATCTGTTACCCAGTGTTGAATCTGGATGTTGCTGGCATCGACGTAGGGCGATATCGGCTGCTGGATATTGGTGCAGCGCATTAGGATCCTGTCGAGCTCGGCCAGGCACTTGTGCCCAAGCTCAACATCTGTGAAAGCCGCCAGTTTGGTCGCATCGTCCTCCCAGGTGTAGCTCAGCAGAATGCAGTCTTGGGCATAGTGAGCGTTGTAGCGATATGCGTAGACATCGTGGACGAAACTGTCGGTGACCAGGATCTGCGGGATCTTGCAGCCCTCGTCGAAGAAGCGCTTGCTCAGTGGCGCGTAGACCTTGCAACTGGTCTCCCAGTGAGCAGTCTTCCAGGCCTTGATGATGCGCTGGGGTAACTCTGCAGAGCTGAACCCCTGGAGTTTGATATTGGTCTCGATCAACCATGACGGAAGGGTAACGATCACGGCGTCATAGTCACCGCTTCGTAATTGCTCGTTGTGGGGGCTACTGTGGTGCCAGCGGTAATCGACCCTGATACGGCCATCAGCCAACTTGCGTAGCCCACAGACGGCGCTGTCGGTAAGCAGACCATCTTCACGCGCAGCGAGATGGGCATACAAGGATTTATCGGACTGCTCGATGGGCATGAACAACAGACACTCATCCAGCGCCGCCAACCCGAGATAGCGCGGCCCCTGAAACATCAGCTCGCTGCTGTCAGGCAGCGCGGGCCGGCCCAACCAAGGCGCAGCAAGAGGTACACCCCGTTCATCTACCCGACCGTGAACCAATTGCAGGTGACTACTAAAGCCAAAGATGGCTGTACGTAGCGGGTACAGGCAGCAGACGTCATAAAACGCGCCCCAGCTGCCGTCGCCGATGCCGATGGAATAGAAGATGGCCGACTCATCGGCATCCATGCCCAGCCCGCCGAAGTCCCCTGGATTATCTTCACGCCATAGCTCTAGAGCTGGCAGGCGAACCAGATCCCTGAAGGACAGTTGATAGTAGCGAGCGACAATTGCAGCCCAGAATTTTTCCCAGGCGACGGTCCCGTAGACCCCGGCAACGCGCTCGGCGAGTTGCTCGGCAAAACGCTTCCACTTGCCCTGAACAGTTTGCAGGCGAGCTGTAGGGGGCG
Source organism: Pseudomonas sp. BIGb0278 (assembly GCF_024809895.1). Taxonomy (NCBI): domain Bacteria; kingdom Pseudomonadati; phylum Pseudomonadota; class Gammaproteobacteria; order Pseudomonadales; family Pseudomonadaceae; genus Pseudomonas; species Pseudomonas sp. BIGb0278. The sequence goes on along the minus strand of NZ_JANUEL010000009.1, from coordinate 2,796 downwards.
GCGATTCGCCGGTTGGGTTTCGCCAGACCAACAGCGTTGGCTCAGCGCTGTCGTCAAATTGCCCTTCTTCCAGGTAAATACCTGTACTCGTTACCCAGGGAGTGCCCGGATTTGGAAAGTCCGAGAGATGCAGATCGAACAGGCTGGTGTAGTACGCAATTAGCGAACGGCCGTCTCTGGGCGACTCACCGGTGCGGTTGAAAAATGGCATGCGCATGGCACCCATTTCGAATGGGGTCGAGGGTTGCGGGTGTGGCTGAGTCGCACTAGGTATGGTCAGGTGTCTGCCACCGACGCGCTGGGCCTGTTCGATCAGGGTGATATTGCTGAAGCCGCAGCGCAGCAGCTCTCTGGCCGCGGTAAGCCCGGTGACGCCTGCACCGACAATACAAATGCGCTGATCCTTCTGAGTTGCCTGAGCGACACCGCCTTGCTGTTCAACCAATCGGCGATAGTCAAAACACAGGTCTGGTGGATTGGGAAAGCGTGCAGCCCAAGGTTGAGCCGGAAGCGCTGGCTCTACGGCGAGATCTGCGGGATGGTTGTGGGTAGATCCAATGGTCATTGCCTCAGTCCTTCGAAGTAATCGAAGGGCAAGCTTGAGGCTACAGCAGCTTTACTTGGCGGGATGTAATTACCACGCGGTCAGCATTTTAATAGGGCCTGGCGTGCGATATCAGCTGCAAGGCCATTTCAGCACAAAGCCGCTCCTGCACGGAAATACAGCTGTTGAGGCTGCACTTATCCAGCAGAAGCGGCTTTGTACATATAGGCCCTGATTGACCTAAGCGTTACACCGCCAGCGCGCGCTCACGCAGCTCGCTGTTGAGGATGCGGTCGTTCTCGCTGTAGTCGACCGGGCAGTCGATCACGTGCACGCCTGGGGTCTTGATGCAGTGCTCGAGCAGCGGCAGGAAGCCTTCGGCGCTTTCTACGCGGTGGCCATTGGCACCATAGGCTTCGGCGTATTTGACGAAGTCGGGGTTGCCGTAGTCCAGGCCGTAGTCGGTGAAGCCCATGTTGGCCTGCTTCCAGCGGATCATGCCGTAGCCGTCGTCACGCAGGATCACCACGGTGATGTGCATGCCCAGGCGTACCGCGGTTTCCAGTTCCTGGCTGTTCATCATGAAGCCGCCGTCGCCGCACACGGAAATCACCGGGCGGTCCGGGTAGACCAGGTGCGAGGCCATCGCCGATGGCAGGCCGGCACCCATGGTTGCCAGGGCGTTGTCGAGCAAGACGGTGTTGGGCTTATGCGCCTTGTAGTTGCGGGCAAACCAGATCTTGTAGATGCCGTTGTCGAGGGCAACGATGCCTTCGGACGGCAGCGCGCGGCGGATGTCGGCGACCAGGCGCTGCGGGTATACCGGGAAGCGGTCTTCGTCGGCGCCTTCGGCGATCTGTGCTTCGTTGGCCTCGCGAATGGTCAGCAGACGGGTGAAGTCCCAGTGGCTGGTATCGGTCAAGGCTTCGCCGATCTGCCAGACGGCGTTGGCGATGTCACCGATCACTTCGATCTGCGGGAAGTACACCGCATCGACTTCGGCAGAGCGGAAGTTGATGTGGATGACTTCGGTGCCGCCACGGACCATGAAGAACGGTGGCTTCTCAATGACGTCGTGGCCGATGTTGATGATCAGGTCGGCGGCTTCGACGGCGCGATGGACAAAGTCTCCCGACGACAGCGCGGCGTTGCCGAGGAAGCGTGGGTGGCGCTCGTCGACCACGCCTTTGCCCATCTGAGTGGTGATGAAAGGAATGCCGGTCTTGTCGATCAGTTGCTTGAGGACCTTGGCGGTCATCTTGCGGTTGGCACCGGCGCCGATCACCAGGATCGGGCTGCGCGCGTTCTGCAGCTTCTCGACAGCGGCTTCAACGGCCTTGTGCTCGGCCAGCGGACGGCGGCTCAGGCTTGGCGGGATCGGCATGCTGTCGGTTTGCTCGGCAGCGATGTCTTCAGGCAGCTCGAGGTGCACAGCGCCGGGCTTTTCTTCTTCCGCCAGACGGAAGGCTTCGCGCATGCGTGCTGGGATGTTGTCGGCCGAGGCGAACTGGTGGGTGTACTTGGTGATGGGTGCCATCATGCCGCACACATCGATGATCTGGAAGCGACCCTGCTTGGACTTCTTGATCGGCTTTTGGCCGGTGATCATCATCATCGGCATACCGCCCAGGTAGGCGTAGGCACTGGCGGTCACCAGGTTGGTCGCGCCTGGGCCGAGGGTCGACAGGCTAACGCCGGTCTTGCCGGTCAGACGGCCATAGGTGGCGGCCATGAAGCCTGCGGATTGCTCGTGGCGAGTCAGTACCAGCTTAATCTTCGACTTGCGCAGGGATTCGAGCAGGTCGAGGTTTTCCTCACCAGGGATGCCGAATACATACTCGACACCTTCATTTTCCAGGCATTGCACAACGACATCGGCGGCCTTAGCCATCTTGCTTGTTACCTCAAGTAATTGGACGCCGGGGACGTCCAGGACGGTCAGCACAGGGGTGCTGAAAGAGTCTTTGCACAGGCGCAAGGTGCCCGTGGGTTAAGTCTTGACGTTGAGGGTGCAGGAGAAAGTCACGTCATCAAAGTGCAATATTGTCGCACCTTCGAGGTGGGGTATGTCGAGGCGTTTGGCAGGGAGGTAGATTTGGGTGCCAGATGCAGCCGCAGTTTTCCGGATCGCGGAAAAGACAAAACCCCTACCTGCTCGCGCAGATAGGGGTTTTGCGAAATGAATCTTGACGATGACCTACTCTCACATGGGGAGACCCCACACTACCATCGGCGATGCATCGTTTCACTAC
>NZ_JANUEL010000008.1:0-263085 GCF_024809895.1 Pseudomonas sp. BIGb0278 | reverse complement strand
TGCGATCTCTCGTAGCGGGAGGCGAATTCTACAGCGTTACAACCTGCTGTCAACTGCCTTTTTCACCGCTGACGATCTTTCGATCGAAGCCCTTGAAGCATCCCTGAAACTTCTAACTCTTTGAAACTCAAGGAGTTTTCCGCTCCAACTACGCTGGAAGTGGGGCGCATTATAAGCGCTTACAGAAACCCGTCAACCGTTAATTTCAGCTTTGTGCAATATCACTGGAGCAAGCCTCTCACACCGCCCTGCCCCGCCTGCCGATCAACCGTGGAACGCGCCGCGCCACCAGCGGAACCCGCAGCAGCAACAGCAATGCGCCGATCGAGGCATAGATCGCCCACTCTTTAAGGTCCGAGCGCACGATCCACAGGAAATGCAGCAAACCCAGCCCAAGAATCACGTACACCAGCTTGTGCAGCTTCTTCCAACGCGCACCCAGGCGCCGCTGACTGTAACGATTGGAAGTCAGCGCCAAGGCCAGCAAGCCGAGGAAGGCCAGCGCACCGACAATGATGTACGGCCGCTTGCGCAACTCAACGCCGAACTGCCCCCAGTCCAGGCCGAGGATGAACACCATGTAGGTGATCATATGCAGCACTATATAAGCAAAGCTCCACAGCCCCAGTTGCCGGCGGATCACGATCCACCCCGACCAGCCCGTAAGCCGCTGCAGTGGCGTCATGCTCAAGGTGATCAACAGGAAGATCAGCGCCCCCAGGCCCAACCGGTCCATGATGATCTTGCCCAGGTCGGGGCCGAGCTGGTTGGTCGCCGCCTCATACAGCCACCAGCTGGGGAACAGGCAGCCCAGCACAAAGATGCCCAGGCGCAACCAGGGATAGCGCATCAGTAGTTCTTCCGCAGATCAAGGTCGCTGTACAACGACGCGACTTCATCGCCATAGCCGTTGAACATCAAGGTGTCGCGCACGTTCGGGCTGAACAGGCCACTCGGCAGCCGCCGCTCACGGGCCTGAGTCCAGCGTGGATGATCGACCGTCGGGTTGACGTTGGCATAGAAGCCATACTCGGTCGGCGCCAGGCGCTCCCAGGTAGTTTGCGGCTGCTCCGCCACCAGGCTGATGCGCACGATCGACTTGATGCTTTTGAAGCCGTACTTCCACGGCACGATCAGCCGCAGTGGCGCACCATTCTGGTTAGGCAGTTCACGTCCATACATGCCCACCGCAAGAATCGCCAAGGGTTTCATCGCCTCGTCCAGGCGCAGGCCTTCCACGTAGGGCCAGTCGATCAAGGCAAACGATGAGCGCTGGCCGGGCATTACTTTTGGGTCCTGCAGGGTTTCGAAACGCAGGTAGCGCGCCTTCGAAGTCGGCTCGACCTGCTTGAGCACCTGCGCCAGGCTAAAGCCCAACCACGGGATCACCATCGACCAGGCCTCGACGCAGCGCAGCCGATAGATACGCTCTTCCAGCTGATAGGGTTTGACGAAGTCTTCCAGCGCATAGCGCCCTGGCTTGGCCACCTCGCCATCCACCACCAGGCTCCACGGCTCGGTTTTCAGGCTGCCGGCATTCGCGGCTGGATCACCCTTGTCGGTGCCGAATTCATAGAAGTTGTTGTAGTGGGTGGCGTCCTTGAACGGCGTGATCGCCTCGTTCTCCACCATCACTGCGCCCCACCGGGTAGCGCCGAGCTTGTCCTTGAACCAGCCCGGCGCGGCGCCAGGTTCGACATCGGCATAGCGCGAAGGCTCGGCGCCAAGCGCAACGCCAGGCAATGCGGCCACGGCGGCACCCGCCAGGGAGGCACCCAGCATGGTACGGCGAGAAAGGTAGATACCTTCAGGGGTGATCTCCGACGCTTTGCAGTCGGATGGACGAGCGATCTTGATGAGCATAACGGCTCCACAGTACGGGCAACTGATGTACCCGTAAGACTATGGAGCCGGAAGGTTATTCCGTCATTAAATCAACTTCAGTTTTTTTGCCGACGTACCCGCAGCAGATACTGCACCGGGCCCGACACGGCATAACCGAGGAAGATCAACAGCAGAATGCGCGGCGGGTCGCTGAATACCACGGCGAACACCAGCACCACTGCAAGGATCGCCACGAACGGCACCCGCCCGCGCAGGTCGAGTTCCTTGAAGCTGTTGTACTTGACGTTGCTGACCATCAGCATGCCCGCAGCCGCCACCAGCAGCGCCACCAGGAACGACAGCTTCGAGCCCTGAATGCCGAAATCGCTGAAGGCCCATACGGTACCCGCCACCACGCCTGCCGCAGCCGGGCTGGCCAGGCCGATGAAGTAACGTTTGTCAGCAGTGCCGACCTGGGTGTTGAAGCGTGCCAGACGCAGGGCAGCACCAGCAACATAGATGAAAGCAACCATCCAGCCGACCTTGCCCATGTCACCCAGTGCCCAGCCGAATGCCAGCAGCGCCGGCGCCACGCCGAAGGCGACCATGTCCGACAGCGAGTCGTACTCAGCGCCGAATGCGCTCTGGGTGTTGGTCATGCGTGCTACCCGGCCATCCAGGCCGTCGAGCACCATGGCCACGAAAATGGCAATAGCGGCAAAGGCGAAGTACTTGCTCGCCTCGCGCGGGTCACCTGCGCTCATGGCGCTCTGCGCACTGATAGAGCTGATGATCGAGTAGAAGCCGGCGAACAGGTTGGCCGTGGTGAACAGGTTGGGCAGCAGGTAGATACCGCGGTGACGGACCTTGCGCCCTTCGGCGTCATGCCCTTCTTCAACGTGCTCATCTACAGGTAGCAGGCTTTCGGCGTCGGAGGGCGTGTTCGGCTCTTCGGGACGTTCGCTCATGAAAATTACCTTGATTGGAAAATGTTCGATACAGGCTTGCGAAGCACAAACTGACGGCAAGCCACTGGTCGCTTTATACCAGAAGCGCGCCGCTTAAACGAAAAAACGCGGCCTAAGCCGCGTTTTTCATCTCATCGCAAAGACTCAGTTCTTGGTCTTGTCGACGATTTTGTTGGCCGAGATCCAAGGCATCATGGAACGCAGCTGCTCACCGATCACTTCGATACCGTGGGCGGCGTTGTTACGACGCTTGGCGGTCATCGATGGGTAGTTGGTAGCACCTTCGGAGATGAACATCTTGGCGTATTCGCCGTCCTGGATGCGCTTCAGAGCGTTGCGCATGGCCTGACGCGATTCGGCGTTGATGACCTCAGGGCCAGTCACGTACTCACCGTATTCGGCGTTGTTGGAGATCGAGTAGTTCATGTTGGCGATACCGCCTTCGTACATGAGGTCAACGATCAGTTTCAGTTCGTGCAGGCACTCGAAGTAGGCCATTTCTGGCGCGTAGCCAGCTTCAACCAGGGTTTCGAAACCGGCTTTGACCAGCTCGACGGTACCGCCACACAGAACAGCCTGCTCGCCGAACAGGTCGGTTTCAGTCTCGTCCTTGAAGGTGGTTTCGATGATGCCGGTACGGCCGCCGCCGACGCCTGCAGCGTACGACAGAGCAACGTTCTTGGCGTTGCCCGAGGCGTCCTGGTAGATAGCGATCAGGTCAGGGATGCCGCCGCCTTTGACGAACTCGGAACGCACGGTGTGGCCTGGGGCCTTCGGCGCGATCATGATCACGTCGAGGTCAGCACGTGGCACGACCTGGTTGTAGTGGATCGCGAAGCCGTGGGAGAAGGCCAGGGTGGCGCCTTTCTTGATGTTCGGCTCGATTTCGGTCTTGTACAGAGTGCCCTGGAATTCGTCCGGGGTCAGGATCATGACCAGGTCGGCAGCAGCGACAGCCGAAGCCACGTCAGCCACTTTCAGGCCGTGAGCTTCTGCCTTGGCAACGGTAGCCGAGCCTTTACGCAGACCGACAGTTACGTCTACACCGGAGTCTTTCAGGTTGCATGCCTGAGCGTGGCCTTGCGAACCGTAGCCGATGATGGCGACTTTCTTACCCTGGATGATGGAAAGGTCGCAGTCTTTGTCGTAGAAAACTTTCATGAAATACCCCTGTTAGATCTCGGCCCCTGCGGAGCCATAGCTATTTGTTTAAGTTAGACGCTGAGCACTTTGTCGCCACGGGCAATGCCGGTAACGCCGCTGCGCACGGTTTCGAGAATCGATGCAGTGCCGATCGCCTGGATGAAGCTGTCCAGCTTGTCGCTGGTGCCGCTCAGTTGCACGGTATACACACTGGCGGTGACGTCGACGATCTGCCCACGGAAAATATCCGTGGTGCGTTTGATCTCGGCGCGCTGGGCGCCGGTTGCCTTGACCTTGACCAGCATCAATTCGCGCTCGATGTGCGCGCTCTCCGACAGGTCGACCAGCTTCACCACTTCTACCAGCTTGTTCAGGTTCTTGGTGATCTGCTCGATCACCTCGTCATGACCAACGGTAGTCAGGGTCAGGCGCGAGAGGGTTGGGTCCTCGGTCGGCGCCACGGTCAGGCTTTCAATGTTGTAGTTGCGCTGGGAAAACAGGCCGACCACGCGAGACAAGGCACCGGGTTCGTTTTCCAGCAGCAGGGAAATGATGTGCCGCATATCAGGTACGCTCCGTCTTGCTCAGCCACATGTCGCGCATCGAGCCGTCTTTGATCTGCATCGGGTAGACGTGCTCGGTGCGGTCAATCGCGATATCGATGAACACCAGCCGGTCTTTCATGGCGAACGCTTCTTCCAGCTTGGGCTTGAGGTCCTTGAGGCTGGTGATGCGGATACCGACGTGGCCATAGGCCTCGACCAGTTTGACGAAGTCCGGCAGCGATTCGACATACGAATGCGAGTGACGGCCGTTGTAGGCCATGTCCTGCCACTGGCGAACCATGCCCAGCACACCGTTGTTCATGTTGACGATCTTCACCGGCAGGCCGTACTGCATGCAGGTAGACAGCTCCTGGATGTTCATCTGGATGCTGCCTTCGCCGGTCACACAGGCCACGTCCTGGTCGGGGAAGTTGAGCTTGACGCCCATCGCCGCCGGGAAGCCGAAGCCCATGGTGCCCAGGCCACCGGAGTTGATCCAGCGGTTCGGCTTGTTGAAGCGGTAATACTGCGAAGCGAACATCTGGTGCTGGCCGACATCGGAGGTGATGTAAGCATCGCCATTGGTCACTTCACACAGGGTTTCGATCACGGTCTGCGGTTTGATCACGCTGCCGTCGCCCTTGTCGTAAGGGAACAGGCCGCGGTCGCCACGCCATTCGTCGATCTGCTTCCACCAGGCATCCAGCGCAGCCTTTTCAGGCTGCTGACCGATTTCCTTGAAGATCGCCAGCATCTCGCTGAGCACGCTGTCGACTGGACCTACGATCGGCACGTCGGCCTTGATCGTTTTCGAGATGGACGCCGGGTCGATGTCGATGTGGATGATCTTGGCATTCGGGCAGAACTTGGCCGGGCCGTTGATCACACGGTCATCGAAACGCGCGCCGACAGCCAGGATCACGTCGGCATGGTGCATCGCCTGGTTGGCGGTGAAGCTGCCATGCATACCGAGCATGCCGAGGAACTGGCGGTCGGTACCGGGGAAGCCACCCAAGCCCATCAGGGTGTTGGTGACCGGCAGGTTCAGCGACTTGGCGATCTCGGTCAGGGTCTCGGAGCCACCACCGAGGATCACACCACCCCCGGAGTAGACGATCGGACGCTTGGCGGCGAGGATCATCTCGGCTGCCTTGCGGATCTGCCCCGAGTGACCACGTACGGCCGGGCTGTAGGAACGCAGCTTGACCTTCTTCGGATAGACGTACTCGAACTTCTCGGCCGGGTTGGTCATATCTTTTGGAATGTCGACCACGACCGGGCCAGGACGACCGGATTGCGCCAGGTAGAAGGCCTTTTTCATGACTTCGGGGATTTCCGAGGCATGCTTGATCATGAAGCTGTGCTTCACGATCGGCCGGGAAATACCGATCATGTCGGTTTCCTGGAAGGCGTCGGTGCCGACCATGGTGCTAGGCACCTGGCCCGACAGGATCACCATCGGAATCGAGTCCATGTACGCGGTGGCAATACCGGTGATGGCATTGGTTGCACCCGGGCCGGAAGTCACCAGCACTACGCCAGCCTTGCCGGTGGCACGGGCATAGCCGTCAGCCATGTGGGTTGCAGCCTGCTCGTGACGAACCAGGATGTGCTCGACTTCCGGCTCTTTGAACAGCGCGTCGTATACATGAAGGAGAGCACCGCCAGGGTACCCGTAGATGTGCTTAACGCCTTCGTCACGCAAGAAGCGGACGACCATCTCAGCGCCAGATAAAAGCTCCACGTTGTTCACCTCTAAAACGCCAGAATACCGTCCCTGATGGACGGGTCTTAATAGGTTTACTGCCAAGCAGAGCACGAGCGAACGTCAGCACTGACTGAGCAAGTATTGGGAGCGCCCCAGAGTGTTGCGGGGTTTTCCCACCCAGCGCGAGGTAACGCGTTGCGGGGTGTTACAAGTCGGCGCGGGTATGCGCCTCATGATCTGCTTAGCGGGTCTGCTTCTGGCAGTCCCTCTAAAGCGGAACCTGATTCTTGTGATTCGCCGAGGTTATGTCAAGAAAAATTATTGCCAATTTTTCCTCGAGATGAATTTGTTCCACCACGAATACAGTTCACAGCAGCAGAAAACCAAACAAAAACCAAAAAAAGAGCCGCAATCTGCGGCTCTAGTCTGAAAAAGAGCAGAAATCAGGCGGATGTGCCGATCAATTGGTCAAATTCAGCCAATAGTCGGCGCAGCTCGCGACTTTGCTCCGGGCGATCACTGAAAACCGTTTCAGCCATGACCAGAATGCCCGAGGCGTTCGGCAGCGGCTGGGCGTGTTCGAGGATGAACGCCATGCGTGGCAGGAAAATCCACTGCAGCCACTGCTCAAAGCTCATCACATCGACCGCAAACGGCGTGACACTGGCCAGCGCTTCGGCACTGGGTGCCTGCTCGCTCCACCAGCCCTGACTGCGCAACTCGTGCTCGATCAGCAGCAAATGGTCGGCGATGTCGAGAATGCGTTGCTCGACCATTACAGATTGACCCGGGCTTTCTGCCGAGCCAGTGCGGCGCCGGCGCTGTCACCCTGCTTCTCACGGGCCTGGGCAATGGTGTTCCACAGCTCCGCTTGTAAGCTTGGGCGACCATTGGCGTAGGTCAGCGCGCGGCGTGCGAGTTGCTCGGCCTGGGCCGAATCACCCTGGGCCAGGCGCACCTGGGCCAGGCGGAACAGCACCTGCGGCTCGCGCGGGGCAATGCGCTGGGCGCGCTCAAGGCTCGACGAAGCGCCATTGAGGTCGCCACCGCCTTGTTGCTGCTGGGCCGTGGTCAACAGCGCCAGCACCGGGCCATCGAGCTGCTCGTCAGCCGACAGGCCGCCAGCTGGCGCGCTGCGCGGGATACCGGTAGGCGCACTGGTCGCCGCCGGGGTGCTGTTCATCGAGGCGATGTCGAAAGGCTCGTCGGCAATCGGGTTGGGGTTGGTGGTAATCGGCGTGGTATCGATCGGCGCGCTGCTGATCGGCGCCGCGTTGCCAGCCGGGAAGGTCTGGATCGACGAAGCACCGGCGCCTTGCGGGATCATCACGGTCACGCCGGAGTCCTCAGGCAGCGACTGCGCCTGGCTGGTGCCATTGGCGGTAACCGGCGTGCGCTGGTTGGCGGTGACCCGCTCGCTGTTGGATACCCGGGTGCTCGAGTCGACCACCGGAATGTTGCCGCGTGGAACGCTGGCGCAGCCATGGAGCATGGCCAGCGCGGTCAAGGCAGGAAGCCACCACTTGTTCACTTGTTACCCTCTCTAAATGCGGCTACGGGCCAGTGGGTCATCCCCGCCGGCCCGCAGTGCTCAATTCATCCAACCCTTGACCCAATCCATGACCGAGTCGGCCGGTTGCTGTTCACCACCGCAGGCAGCGCCAGCGGCCGGTTCGCTGCCGCGAATATACGGCATCTGCACTGCTCCCGGACAGCTGCTGTCCGAGCCCTGCCCGCTGTATGGGTCGATCCAGGCCTGGACGATGTTGTCCGGCTGCGGCATGTCCAGTGGCAACGGGTCGGCCTTGCGCATGAAGCTGGTCCAGACCTGCAACGCACCGGTGGCGCCGGTGAACGGTGTCTTGCCGTTGTCGTCGCGGCCGAGCCAGACCACCGCCAGCAGATCCTGGCTGAAACCGGAGAACCAGCTGTCGCGCGAATCGTTACTGGTGCCGGTCTTGCCGGCCAGCGTCAGCGAGCTTGGCAGGACACTGTAGACCGAACGCCCGGTACCTTCACGCATGACCCGCTGCATGGCGTTCTGGACCAGATAAATGGCACCTGGATCGAAGCTCTGCTGGATCTGGAACGGGTAGCGTTTGAGCGGCTCGCCTTCGGCGGTGAGCACACTGCGAATGCCGCGCATCGGCGTGTTGAAGCCACCGTTGGCGATGGTTTGGTACATGGTCGCGACCTGCATCGGCGACATCCCGCCAGCGCCGAGCAACATCGACGGGAACGCCGGCCAGTCGACATTGACGCCGAGCCGACCGATGGTCTTGAGCACGTTCGGCACGCCGACTTCCAGGCCTAGCTTGGCGGTCGACAGGTTGTACGAGTTGGCCAGGCCTTGATACAGGTAGATAGTGCCATGCGCACGGCGGTCGTAGTTCTGTGGACGCCAGACCTGGCCATCCGCACCCTTGACCGAGAACGGCTCGTCTTGCAGCCAACTGGTCAGGGTGTACTTGCTCGGTTTTTCCAGTGCACTGAGGTACACCGCCGGCTTCACCAGCGAGCCGATCGGGCGCACTGCATCGATGGCGCGGTTGAAGCCGGCAAAGCCGGACTGGCGGCTGCCGATCAAGGCCTGGACTTCGCCGGTTTCCGGATTGGTCACGACCATCGCCGACTCGACCGCATCCGAGCCCTTGCGCCCGGCCAGACGCTTGAACGTCTCGCTCATGGCAGTCTCGGCCTTCATCTGCAGGATCGGGTCGAAGCTGGTGAAGATGCGCAGGCCTTCTTCGGTCAAGTCTTCGTCACGGTAGTCCTGGCGCAGCTGACGCTTGACCAGATCAAGGAAGGCCGGGAACGAGCTATCGGCGAGGCTGCCGCGCTTGGTCACGCCCAGTGGCATTTTCTTCGCCGCGTCGACTACTTCCTGGCTGGCCACACCCTGCTCGGCCAACAGGTCGAGGACCAGGTTACGGCGCACCAGCGCACGCTCAGGCGAGCGCCGCGGGTTGTAGTAGGACGGGCCCTTGACCATGCCCACCAGCAAGGCGATCTGGTGCAGCTTGAGCTCTTGCAGCGGCTGGCTGAAGAAGAACTGGCTGGCCAGACCGAAGCCATGCACAGCACGTTGGCCATCCTGACCGACAAAGACCTCGTTGAGGTAGGCCTCGAGAATCTCGCGCTTGTCGTAATGCATTTCGAGCAATACGGCCATCATCGCTTCGGTCAGCTTGCGCGTCAGGCTGCGTTCGCTGGTCAGGTAGAAGTTTTTTACCAGCTGTTGAGTCAGGGTACTACCGCCCTGGCGCATGGCGCCGGACGAAGTGTTGACCCAGATCGCCCGGGCGATGCCCTTGGGTGACACACCAAAGTGGCTGTAGAAGTCGCGGTCTTCGGTGGCAACCAGGGTTTCCAGCAGGTACGGAGGCACCTGATCGATCTTGATCAGGATGCGATCTTCGAGGTTTTTCGGGTAGATGCCGCCGATCATCAGCGGCTCGAGCCGGACCACATCGAGCTTGCCGCCATTGGCGCCAGTCATGCCGGCCACATAATCGCCCGAGAAGCGCACACGCACGAACTGCGCAGGTTCCAGGCCTTCATAGAATTGGAAGCCGCGGGTGTTCAGGTCGACATTGTTGCCGTTGACCGACGCCGCGCCTGGGCCATTGGCCGCGGTTTCACGGCGGTAGCCAAGGGCGTCGAGTTCGGTGAGGAAGTCGTCCTTGCTCAGCTTCTGGCCGACGAACAGCTCCAGCGGCCGGGCATACACTTTGGCCGGGATGGTCCAGCGCTTGCCGGAGAACTTCTCCTGGACGATGGCATCGAGGTAGATAGCAAAGCCGGCGAGCAGCACCAGGCCGACCAGGCTCAGTTTGAGAGCCCAGCCCAGCCAGACGCGCGAGCGACCAGGCGAGCGTTTTTGCGCAGTACGGGAATTTCGGGATCGAGTCATGGCGGCGGATTATACGCACTTTAGTCAAGGCAGGCCCGGCGGTATGCAGGGACGGCACCATTGACCATAATGGCGCATTCGAATTCCCTTATCCCGGAAGGATTGCCCGTGAGCCAAGCCCTCATCAGTGCCCTGCAGAACCCCGCCCTTTACCCGCACCCGGTCAGCGGCTTCCAGCTTATCGAGACGCACATCTCCTGGGTCCTGCTCACCGGTGAGTACGCCTACAAGATCAAGAAACCGATGAACTTCGGTTTTCTCGACTTCACCGGCCTCGACCAGCGTGAACACTTTTGTAACGAAGAACTGCGCCTGAACCAGCGCCTGACCGACGACCTGTACCTGGACGTGCTGCCGATCACCGGCAGCGCCGAGGCGCCGCAACTGGGCGGCGCAGGTGCACCGATCGAGTTCGCCCTGCGCATGCGCCAGTTCCCCCAGAGCAACATGCTCAGCACGCTGCAGGCCAACGGTGAACTGACCGCCAGCCACATCGACCAGATGGCGCGGCAGATTGCCGAGTTCCACCAGCAGACGCCAAAGGTCGCCGCCGAGCAGCCATTCGGCACCCCGGACAGCGTGATGGCACCGGTCGAACAGAACTTCGAGCAGATTCGCCCGTTCCTCAGCGACAAGGCCGACCTGCAGCAGCTGGACAACCTGCAAGCCTGGGCCCGCAGCAGCTTCGACCGCCTGCATGGCCTGTTCGAGGCGCGCAAGCGTGACGGCTTCATCCGCGAATGCCACGGTGACATCCACTTGGGCAATGCCACGGTGATCGACGGCAAGGTGGTGATCTTCGACTGCATCGAGTTCAACGAGCCATTCCGCATGACCGATGTCTGGGCTGACACCGGCTTCCTCGCCATGGACCTCGAAGACCGTGGCCTGAAGTGTCTGGCGCGGCGCTTCGTCAGCCAGTACCTGGAACTGACCGGCGACTACCAGGGCCTGGAGCTGCTCAACTTCTACAAGGCCTACCGCGCCCTGGTGCGGGCCAAGGTCGCCCTGTTCAGCATGCCGGCCGACGCCGATGGCGTGCAGCGCGCCACCACCCTGCGCACCTACCGCAACTACGCCAACCTGGCGGAAAGCTACAGCGCCATCCCTTCACGCCTGCTGGCGATTACCCATGGCGTTTCGGCTGTGGGCAAAAGCCACGTGTCGATGCGCCTGGTCGAAGCACTGGGGGCGATCCGAGTGCGCTCCGATGTCGAGCGCAAGCGCCTGTTCGGTGAACAACTGGCTCAGGCTGCCGGCCAACTGCAAGGCGGCATTTACGCCGAAGATGCCAGCGCCGCTACCTATCAGCGTCTGCATCAACTGGCCGACGTGATTCTGCGCGCGGGCTTCCCGGTAGTGCTCGACGCCACCTACCTCAAGCGCGAACAGCGCCAGGCCGCCGCCAGCGTCGCCAACCAGACCGGGGTGCCATTGCTGATCCTCGATTGCCACGCGCCGGATGCGGTCATCGAAAGCTGGCTGGCACAGCGTCAGGCTGAGCAGCTTGACCCTTCCGACGCCACCCTTGAAGTGGTCAAGGCTCAGCAGGCCAGCCGCGACCCGCTGGACGAGCAGGAGCTGCGCGACAGCACCCGCGTCGACACCCAGCAGGGCGCCGCCATGGACGCCGTGATCGAGCAGATTCGTCAGCGCCTGCCCGGCCTGTAACATCTCCAAAGCGCGGGGCAGCAATTGCCCTGTGCTGCCCTGCCCGCCGCGCACGGCGGGCTTTGCGGGCGAATTCGCCAACCCCCGCTACACTCCTGTCTGACCTGCTCACGATTTTCGATATGCCCCCGTTCAGCCATCGCAAGGAGGCTCGATGAACGATGAGTTGCAGCACCTGAAAAACCTCGGCAAGACCTCTGCGCAGTGGTTGCATGCGGTCGGCATCCACAGTGCATCCGACTTGCGCAGGCTCGGCGCGGTCGGCGCTTATCAGGCAGTGAAGAGTAGAGGCTTTCGCGCGTCCAAGGTCCTGCTGTATGCAATCGAGGGGGCGTTGCTCGACATGCATTGGAATGATTTGCCGGCCGAACGCAAGGAAGCACTGAATCAACAGCTGGACGCAAAATGCACGCTGCAGAAAAATCTTAAATAAATTGCAGCGAAGGGATTGACGCAGAAATGAGAATCGTTATGATTATCACAACTGGTCGCGAGACTGGTTGGGTAATTTGAAAGACCTTGGTTCGGACTCTCAGATTATCTCCTCATCAGGCTAATCACGGTTATTGACCCGGCTTTTTGCCGGGTCTTTTTTTGCCTGCGATTTGGGCTCAAGCGCCGCCGCTAGCCGCGGATGATCAGTGCTGGCTGCGCAACTGGGCGCAGTAGTCCTGCTCTGGCAGCGCCGCCGTAAACCAGACATAGTCGGCCATGCCCGGCTGCACTTCGCTGCCGACTTCGGCCAGCAACAAGACTTTGCTCGCGCCCTTGGCGCCGAGATCAGCCAAATGCAGCGGCACGCCGAGGTCGTTGCGCACGTGGGCACTGCCGGCGAACAGTAACGCCGGTTGCGCTGCCGCCAGCAACCGCTCGGCGATACGCCGGTCGCGTTGCTGCTGCACCGCGAGCATTGCCGGCAACTGGCTTTCAGGCAGCAGCCCGCAGTGCCCCTCACGCACTTGCTTGAGCAGTTCGGCTTTGACAGCAGGCGCACTCGAGCGCTGGCCACTCAGCGCAGCAGGCTGCCGGTAGGCCTGGCGCATTTCGCTGGTGGACAGATTGGCCGCCAGCAGCGGGGTCGACTGCTGCAACGCCTGGCGCACGATCGGGCCGTACAGCGCCCAGTCCCAGCCGTCCTGCCAGGCCAGGGCTTTGCCCAAGTCGGCCGGCAGTTGCGCGGCGCCAGCCACCGCGTCGACCCGCGCCTGCTGCTCGGGCTGGAGCATTTCCAACAGCAGGCTGCCTTGCGCTCGGCGCGCCTGCAGCGCCTTTAGCAGCCACAGCTGCAGCGCGTGGTGATCAGGGTTGTCGTGCTTCTCTCCAACCAGCACCCGCGGCGCCTGCGCCAACTCATCCAGCAGTTGCTCAGGGCTGAGCAGGCGGCCACTGGCGAGTTCCCGAATCTGCCCCAGTTGCGCACTGGTGCGGCCCTCGCTGGCTTGCCAGACGGGCAGCGGCGGCAGGCTGGCCTGTCGCGCCTGACAGCCGCCAAATACAACCAGCAAACCAAGCAACAACAGGCGACAGATCATGGGCAAGCTCCTTAGCGCATGATGATCAGCGGGTGGCCGCGTTCAGGATGATCCTGCACCAGCACATCGATGCCGAACACCGCCTTCAGCGCCTCTGGCGCCAGGACCTCGCGCGGGCTGGCCAGGGCGTGGCAACGGCCGTGCTCGAGCAGCATCAGCTGGTCACAGTAGCGCGCGGCCAGGTTCAGGTCATGCAGGATTACCAGTACCGCCGCGCCGCGGTCGGCAAAGCTGCGCACGGCCTGCAAGGTGGTGTGCTGGTGCAGCGGGTCGAGCATCGAGGTGGGTTCATCGAGCAGCAGCGTCGCGCCCGCCTCGCCTGGCCATAATTGCGCCAGCACCCGCGCCAGATGCACACGCTGGCGCTCACCGCCCGACAACGCCAGGTAACTGCGCTCAAGCAGGTGCTGGGCATCTGCGGCGTGCAGCGCAGCTTCGATGATCTCGCGGTCACGCTGCTGGCCGCTGGCATGGGGCAAGCGGCCAAGACCGACCACTTCTTCAACGCGAAAGGCAAAGCCAAGGCTGGACACCTGCGGCAGCACCGCCAATTGCCGTGCCCGCGCCTGCCCGGCCCATTCGGCCAGGCCCCGCCCGCCAAGGCGCACCTGGCCCTGACTGGGGATCAGTTCACCGCACAGCGCGCCGAGCAGGCTGCTCTTGCCAGCGCCATTGGGGCCCAGCACACCAAGGATCTGCCCAGGCATCAGGCTCAGGCTTATATCGTGCAGCACTTCGGTGCTACCACGCTGCAAGTGCAGGCCTTTGGCTTCGAGCATCAGTGGCGCCCCTTGAGCAGCAACAGCAAAAAGAACGGCGCCCCAATGAACGCAGTAACGATGCCGATCGGCAGTTCGGCGGGCGCCAGCGCCAGCCGTGCGACCAGGTCAGCGAACAGTAGCAGCGAGCCGCCGGCAAGCAATGAAGCGGGCAGCAGCACCCGGTGATCCGGCCCGGCCAGCAGCCGCACCAAGTGCGGCACCACCAGCCCGATAAAGCCGATCAGCCCGGCGGCGGCCACTGCTGCGCCTACGCCCAAGGCCGTGCAGAACACCAGCTCGCGCTTCAGCGACTCGACCTCGACGCCCAGATGCCGCGCCTCCGACTCGCCCAACAGCAAGGCATTGAGTGCCTGCGCCCGCCGCGGCAGCCACAGCGCCACGGCGAGGGTCACCACCAGCAACGGCCACAGCCGGGCATAGCTGGCGCCGTTAAGGCTGCCCAGGTTCCAGAAGGTCAAGGTGCGCAGGGTGGCGTCATCGGCCAGGTAGGTGAACAAGCCCACTGCCGAGCCGGCCAGGGCAGTCAGCGCGATACCGGCCAGCAGCATCGTGGCGACATTGGTTTGACCGTCACGCCGGCCCAGCCGGTAGACCAGCGCGGTGACTCCAAGGCCACCGGCAAAGGCACACACCGACAGCAGATACGGCGCAAACCACTCCGGGATACCGCCCAGCCAACTGCCGCCGACAATCGCAATAGCGGCGCCGAGCGCAGCACCGCTAGCCACGCCGACCAGCCCTGGGTCCGCCAGCGGGTTGCGAAACAGGCCTTGCATGGCCACTCCGGACAACGCCAGCACGGCGCCCACCGCCAGCCCGAGCAAGGTCCGCGGCAGGCGGATCTGCCCCAGGATCAGCTCGGCCTGCTCCAGCCCATCAGCGGCAATCGGCACGCCGAGCAGGCGCAAGCCGGCGCGCAGGGTATCCAGCAATGGCAGGCTGACCGGCCCCAGCGCCAGCGACAGCCATACTGCGAGCAGGCAGAGCAGGCTCAGACCGATGAACAAGGTGCGCGGCTGAACCCTCTGTTTCATGGGGCGAAGCTGGCCTTGGCCTGTGGATAGAACTCACCCGCCAGCTGCTGCAGAGTCGCCGGCAGACGCGGGCCGAGGCCGCCCACCAGCAGGGTTGGGTCCAGCGACACCAGGCGCTTCTCGCGCACCGCGCGCGAGCTGGCCAGGCCTGGATTTTCCTTGAGCAGCGCTTGCACCGCCTGCTCACCACTCAAGCTGCGGTCGGCAATCACCACCACGTCGGGGTCGAGCGCTGCCAGTGCTTCGACCGAGAAGTTCTTGTAGCCCTGATGCTCGGCCAGGTTACGCCCGCCGGCCTGGCCCAGCAGCCAGTCCCCTGCCGTACCCGCGCCGGCGATCAATGGCTTGGCACCGGCATGGCCGACCAGCAGCAACACCCCGGGCGCTTTCTGCGCAGCCTGCGCCTGTTTGACCTTGGTCTGTACGGCGTCCAGCTCATGATGGAACTGTCCAGCGAGCAGCCCGGCGCGGCCGTCCTCGCCAAGCAGACGGCCCAGTTTCTCAAGGTTGGCATCCAGTGCCGCCAGCTCAGGCTTGCTCGAGAACACCTCGACCCGCACCCCGGCCTGGCGAATCTGCGCCAGCACCGGCGGCGGGCCCATTTCGTCAGTGCCGACCAGCAGATCAGGACGCAGGCTGAGGATGCCCTCGGCCGACAATTGGCGCTGATAGCCGATGCTCGGCAGCGCAGTCAGTGCCTCGGGGTGCTGACTGGTGGTATCGACGCCGACCAGCCGCTGCTCACCACCCAGCGCGCTGATCCACTCACTCAAGGCACCGCCGGCACTGACCCAGCGCTGCGGTAGTTCGGCAGCCGCCGTCTGAGTGGACATCACAAGTGCAGCGCACAGGGCAAGCAGAGCAGCAGGACGGCGCATAAGCGGATTCCTTTACAGAAGACAGGCCGTGCGCCTTGTGGCACACGACAGAACTGCGCACCATAGTCGGCCAACGCAACAGCGCACAGTTTGATAATTATTCTCATTGAGCGTCAAGCGCTGCCTTGTGCCAACCTTTTACCGCAGGACGATTTCCCGCGATGCAGCTTCTATGTGCTTCCGAGCAACTTGCTGAAGGCCACAGCCGTGCATTCAACGTAGCAGGGCAGGCGCTGTTTGCCGTGCGTCGCCACGGCCAGGTGTTTGTCTATCGCAACCGCTGCCCGCACAAGGGCATCCCGTTGAACTGGGCAGACGACACGTTTCTGGATGCCAGTGCCAGCCTGATCCACTGCGCCCAGCATGGGGCGCTGTTTCTGATCGAGAGTGGCGAGTGCGTGGCCGGCCCGTGCGAGGGCGAGCAGCTGCACGCCCTGGCCTGCCATGAAGACAGCCAGGGCATCTGGCTCAGCGCGTGAGCAACACCGGCAGCGGGCGGTCGATGCGAATCTGCTGGGCATCCAGGCAGGTGCCGTAGGCGATCACCTCGACGCCTTCGGCAACAGCTGAGCGCAACGCCGTGGCGTAGGCGGCATCGATTTCTTCGGCAGGCCGCACCGCTTCGATCCCGCTGAGATTGACGCAATACAGCTGCACCGCACGAATCCCCTGGCGGGCCAGTGCCGCCAGCTCGCGCAGATGCTTGGCACCGCGCTGAGTGACGGCATCGGGAAACGCCGCCACTGCGCTGTCCGGGTAGCCGAGGGTGACACTCTTGACCTCGACATAGGCAGGCCCACTGGCAAACTCCAGACGAAAATCAATCCGGCTGCGCTCGCTGCCATAGGCCACCTCGCGCTTGAGTGCGGTAAACCCGGCCAGCTCGCTGATCACCCCGGCGTGCAAAGCCTCTTCAACCAGTGCGTTGGCCCGGCCGGTATTGATGCAGGCCAGCCGGCCCTGTGGCGTCTCGCTGATTTCCCAGGTGCCGGGCAGCTTGCGCTTGGGGTCGTTGGAGCGACTGAACCAGACCTGCCCGCCTTCGCGCATGCAGTTGAGCATCGAACCGGTATTGGGGCAGTGAATGGTCAGCAGCTCGCCGTTGGCCAGTTCGATATCGGCCAGAAAGCGCTTGTAGCGGCGCAGCAGGCGGCCCTGTTCCAGTTGAGGAAACTGCGCCATCAGCCTTGCCAACTACGCAGGCCGCGGGCCAACCGCTCAACCGCCTGTTCCAGCCGCGGCAAGCTCTGGGTATAGGCGAAGCGCACATGGTGCCCAGCCTGATGGCGGCCGAAGTCCAGGCCCGGAGTAAACGCCAGATGTTCGGTTTCGAGGAAGTGCCGGCAGAAGGCGAAGGCGTCGCCACCGAACTTGCTGATGTCGGCATATAGATAGAAGGCGCCTTGCGGCTCGACGGCAATGCCGAAGCCAAGGTTGCGCAACGCCGGCAGCAAATAGTCGCGGCGCTTGGCAAATTCGCCACGGCGCTGTTCGAGAATGGCCAGGGTGTCATCCTCGAAACAGGCCAGCGCGGCGTGCTGGGCCATGCTTGGGGCGCTGATGTAGAGGTTTTGCGCAAGCTTCTCAAGATCGGCCACCGCCTGCGGCGGCGCGACCAGCCAGCCCAGGCGCCAGCCGGTCATGCCGAAATATTTGGAAAAACTGTTCAGCACAAAGGCTTCATCGGCCACTTCGAGCACACTCGGCGCATCCATACCGTAGGTCAGGCCGTGATAGATCTCGTCCACCACCAGATGGCCATCACGGGCGCGTATCGCTTGCGCCAGGCCGGCCAGTTCATCGCGGTCGAGCACGGTACCGGTGGGGTTGGCCGGCGAGGCCACCAGTGCACCGACGCTGTCCTGGTTCCAGTGCTGCGCGACCAACTCGGCGGTCAGCTGATAATTGACCTCTGGCCCGACCGGCACCAACTGCGCGGCGCCCTCGACCAGCCGCAGGAAATGCCGATTGCACGGGTAGCCCGGGTCTGCCAGCAGCCAGTGTTTGCCGGGGTCGACCAGCAAGCTGCTGGCCAACAGCAGCGCGCCCGAGCCGCCTGGCGTGATCAGGATGCGCTGCGGGTCGATGTCCAGCCCGTAGCGCTTGCCATAAAAGGCAGAGATCGCTTCGCGCAGTGCGGGTAGCCCGCGCGCGGCGGTGTAACGGGTATGCCCCGCCGCCAGCGCAGCCTGGCCGGCAGCCACGATCGGCGCGGCGGTGGTGAAATCCGGCTCGCCGATTTCCAGATGGATCACGTCATGGCCGGCGGCCTGCAGCTCGTTGGCGCGGGCCAACAGGGCCATGACATGGAAAGGTTCGATGGCGCGGCTGCGCGCGCTGTAGGACTGAGCCATTGTGGGCCTTCTATGAAATGCATCTAGACTGGTGAATCAAGCGTCAACATGCCACTGAACGCGTAGCGCGGGCCGCTGTCAACAGTGAGATCGGCCGGGGTAGCGCACCCCCGATCTATCTGGTAAGTTCGGCGGCTCGCAGTCGCAGGGCCGGCGGTCGCCGGAGATGGAGCATCCTGCGCATTGGATCAGATGAGTGAGAGGCGGTCTATTCATGTCCACCCTAGAAAAGCAAAAAGCCAGTCAGAACCTTTATGGGGTTGAGCCCTATCAGGAGAGCAAGGGTGAAGAGTACATGGGTGAACCCATGCGCAAGCACTTCACCAAGATCCTGAGTGCTTGGAAGCAAGAGTTGATGATCGGCGTCGACAAGACCGTTGACCATATGAAAGAAGAGGCGGCCAACTTTGCCGACCCAGCGGACCGCGCCTCGCAAGAGGAAGAGTTCGCCCTTGAACTGCGCGCCCGCGATCGCGAGCGCAAGCTGATCAAGAAGATCGACAAGACCCTGCAGTTGATTGTCGACGAGGAATACGGCTGGTGCGAAGCCTGTGGCATCGAGATCGGCCTGCGCCGTCTGGAAGCTCGCCCTACCGCTGACCTGTGCTTCGATTGCAAGGAAGTGGCAGAGAAGAAAGAAAAGCAGGTCGGCAAAGCCTGATCGTGCTTTTCATCGAACGGGGCGCTCAGGCGCCCCGTTTTTCATTGTGAAGATGACGTAAACCATGACTGCCTCCCCCTACGTCGGGCGCTTCGCCCCTACCCCCAGTGGTTTCCTGCACTTCGGCTCGCTGGTGGCCGCCCTGGCCTCGTGGCTGGACGCCCGCGCCGTCAATGGCCGCTGGCTGCTGCGCATGGAAGACACCGACCCGCCGCGCGAGATGCCCGGCGCACGCGATGCGATCCTGCGCACCCTCGAAGGCTACGGCCTGCACTGGGACGGCCAGGTGGTGTACCAGAGCCAGCGCCATGCTGCCTATGCCGACGTGGTCGAGCACCTGTTCCGTCAGGGGCTGGCATACGCCTGCACCTGCTCGCGCAAGCAACTGGAGGGCAGCAACGGCATCTACCCTGGCACTTGTCGCAACGCCGGTCACGCCCGCGAGGGCGCGGCGATCCGCTTGCGCGTGCCGGAGCTGAGCTATCGCTTCGATGACCGTGTGCAAGGGCCGTTCGCCCAGCACCTGGGCCGCGAAGTCGGCGACTTCATCATCCAACGCCGCGATGGTTTGTACGCCTACCAGCTGGCGGTGGTGTTGGACGATGCCTGGCAAGGCGTTACCGATATCGTGCGCGGCGCCGATTTGCTCGACAACACCCCGCGTCAGCTGTACCTGCAAGAACTGCTGGGTTTTTCCCAGCCGCGCTACCTGCACATCCCGTTGCTGATCCAGCCCGACGGGCACAAGTTGGGTAAATCGTACCGCTCGCCACCGCTGGCACCTGAGCAGGCCACCCCTCTCCTGCTGCGCGCGCTGCGTGCACTGGGCCAAGCGACCGAGCCTGCGCTTGAGCAGGCCAGCCCGGCTGAGGTGCTGGAGATCGCGCGCCAGCGCTGGCGCCCTGAGGCCATCGCCCGCCAATTGACCTTGGCCGAGGCTAATCTGCGCTAGTTGCCGGCCCCGCGCCGAGGGCTCGCTGCAGCCCTTGGCGCGCGGTAAAAATCGAGCAAATTCAATTTCTTGCCCACAGCCGTAGAATCCCGCTAGCATCGGCCCGGCCGTTGGCGCCGATTTGCGCCAATATTAAGTGCAAACCCGCAGCGCCCACTCATCGAGGCCCGCATGTACATCTATCGCTTGGTCCTGCTGCTGGTGGTCGGGATCTACCTGTTCTCGCCGGCCATCATGGACTGGTGGATCGAGCCCACCGGCGCCTGGTACCGCCCGTACCTGCTGTGGCTGATCCTGATCGTCGTCACCTTCATCCTGCAGAGCCAACGAGATGCCGATGAGCTTTAGCCTGACCCAGATGATCCTGATCAGCGCCGGGTACCTGCTGGTACTGTTCGGCGTCGCCTGGATCAGCGAGCGCGGGCTGATCCCGCGTTCGGTCATCCGTCACCCGCTGACCTATACCTTGTCGCTCGGCGTCTACGCCAGCGCCTGGGCCTTCTACGGCTCGGTCGGCCTGGCCTATCAGTATGGCTATGGCTTTCTTGCCTGTTACCTGGGCGTGTCGGGGGCGTTTCTGCTGGCGCCGGTGCTGCTCTATCCGATCCTGAAGATCACCCGCACCTACCAGTTGTCATCCCTGGCCGACCTGCTCGCGTTTCGCTTTCGCAGCACCTGGGCCGGCGCGCTGACCACCATCTTCATGTTGATTGGCGTGCTGCCGCTGCTGGCCCTGCAGATCCAGGCGGTGGCCGACTCGATCAATATCCTCACCGGCGAGCCGGTCAAGGCCCGGGTAGCGTTCGCCTTTTGTGCGCTGATCACCCTGTTCACCATCTTCTTCGGCTCGCGCCATATCGCCACCCGCGAGAAACACGAAGGGCTGGTGTTCGCCATCGCCTTCGAGTCGGTGATCAAGCTGATCGCCCTCGGCGGGGTCGGCCTGTATGCGCTGTATGGTGTGTTCGGCGGCCCACACGGCCTGGAAGTGTGGCTGCTGCAAAACCAGACCGCCCTCGCCGCGCTGCACACGCCACTGCAGGAGGGCCCATGGCGCACGTTGCTGCTGGTGTTCTTCGCCTCGGCGATCGTCATGCCGCACATGTACCACATGGCCTTTACCGAAAACCTCAGCCCGCGCGCACTGGTCAGCGCCAGCTGGGGCCTGCCGTTGTTCCTGCTGCTGATGAGCCTGGCCGTGCCGCTGATCCTGTGGGCAGGGCTGCGCCTGGGCGCGAGCACCAACCCCGAGTATTTCACCCTCGGCCTGGGCATTGCCGCCAATAATGAAGCACTGGCACTGCTGGCTTACGTCGGCGGTTTGTCGGCTTCCAGCGGGCTGATCATCGTCACCACCCTGGCGCTGTCGGGCATGGCCCTCAACCACCTGGTGCTACCGCTGTATCAGCCACCGGCCGAAGGCAATATCTATCGCTGGCTGAAGTGGACCCGGCGCGCGCTGATCGTCGCCATCATCACCGCCGGCTTCGTCTTCTACCTGACCCAGAACAACCACCAGAGTCTGGCCAACCTCGGCATCGTTGCCTTTGTCGCCACCTTGCAGTTCCTCCCCGGCGTGCTTTCGGTGCTGTACTGGCCGACCGCCAACCGCCGTGGCTTCATCGCCGGCCTGCTGGCGGGCATGCTGGTGTGGATGGTGACCATGCTGTTGCCGCTGCTAGGCAACCTGCAGGGCTTCTATATCCCGCTGCTGGACATGATCTATGTGCTTGACGATACCAGCTGGCACATGGCGGCGATTGCGTCGCTGGCCGCCAACGTCTTGCTGTTCACGCTGATCTCGCTGTTCACCAACGCCAGCAGTGAAGAAGTCAGCGCCGCTGAAGCCTGTGCGGTCGACAACGTGCGCCGGCCACAGCGGCGTGAACTGCACGCCGCTTCGCCGCAGGAGTTCGCCACCCAGCTGGCCAAACCGCTGGGCGCCAAGGCTGCGCAAAAAGAAGTTGAGCAAGCCCTGCGCGACTTGTACCTGCCGTTCGACGAACGCCGCCCTTACGCCCTGCGCCGTCTGCGCGATCGCATCGAGGCCAACCTGTCCGGTCTGATGGGCCCAAGCGTTGCGCAGGACATGGTCGAAACCTTCTTGCCGTACAAATCCGGCAACGAAAATTACGTAACCGAAGATATCCACTTCATCGAAAGCCGTCTTGAGGATTACCACTCGCGCCTGACCGGCCTGGCCGCCGAGCTCGATGCGCTGCGCCGTTACCACCGCCAGACCTTGCAGGAACTGCCCATGGGGGTCTGCTCGCTGGCCAAGGATCAAGAGATCCTGATGTGGAACAAGGCCATGGAAGAGCTGACCGGGATTGCCGCCAAGCACGTGGTCGGCTCGCGCCTGGTCACCATCGCCGAGCCCTGGCGCGGGCTGCTACAGGGCTTTATCGACCTGCCCGACGAGCACCTGCACAAGCAGCGCCTGGGCCTCGACGGCCAGACCCGCTGGCTCAACCTGCACAAAGCCGCCATCGACGAGCCTTTGGCACCGGGCAACAGCGGCCTGGTACTGCTGGTCGAAGACCTCACCGATACCCAGGCGCTGGAAGACAAACTGGTGCATTCCGAGCGCCTGGCCAGTATTGGCCGCCTTGCCGCCGGGGTCGCCCACGAGATCGGCAACCCGATCACCGGCATCGCCTGCCTGGCGCAGAACCTGCGCGAAGAGCGTGAGGACGATGGCGAGATCACCGAGCTGTCCAGCCAGATCATCGAGCAGACCAAACGCGTCTCGCGCATCGTCCAGTCATTGATGAGCTTCGCCCATGCCGGCGGCAGCCACCAGAACAACGAAGAGCCGGTGTGCCTGGCCGAGGTCGCCCAGGATGCGATCGGCCTGCTGGCCCTCAACCGGCGCAATTTCGAGGTGCAGTTCTTCAACCTGTGCGACCCGGATCACTGGGCCGAGGGTGACCCGCAGCGCCTCGCCCAGGTGCTCATCAACCTGCTGTCCAACGCCCGTGATGCCTCGCCCGCCGGCAGTGCCGTGCGCGTGCGCAGTGAAGTCAGCGAGCACACCGTCGACCTGGTGGTCGAGGACGAGGGCAGCGGCATTCCGAAAAACATCATGGACCGTCTGTTCGAACCGTTCTTCACCACCAAGGACCCTGGCGAGGGAACCGGACTGGGGCTTGCACTGGTCTATTCCATCGTGGAAGAGCATTATGGGCAAATCACCATCGACAGCCCCGCCGATATCGAACGGCAGCGTGGCACCCGGATCCGCGTGACCCTGCCCCGGCATGTCGTAGCGACGTCCCCTGAAATTCGCGACCGTCGAGAGAATTGAATCAATGCCGCATATTCTGATCGTCGAAGACGAAACCATCATCCGCTCGGCCTTGCGTCGTCTGCTTGAACGCAACCAGTACCAGGTCAGCGAAGCGGGCTCGGTGCAGGAAGCCCAGGAACGCTTCAGCATTGCCACATTTGACCTGATCGTCAGCGACCTGCGCCTGCCTGGCGCCCCCGGTACCGAGCTGATCAAGCTAGGCCAGGGCATCCCGGTGCTGATCATGACCAGCTACGCCAGCCTGCGCTCGGCGGTGGACTCGATGAAAATGGGCGCGGTCGATTACATCGCCAAGCCGTTCGACCACGACGAGATGCTGCAGGCAGTTGCGCGCATTCTGCGTGATCGCCAGAACGCCCCGGCGGCCGCCACCAGCAGCCTCGAGCCGCGCAGCAACGGCAAACCGGCTGTTGCCGACAAGGGCAGCCACAATGCTGCCAATGGCGAGATCGGCATCATTGGCACCTGCGCGCCGATGCAGGACCTCTACAGCAAGATCCGCAAAGTGGCACCGACCGACTCCAATGTGTTGATCCAGGGTGAGTCGGGTACTGGCAAAGAGCTGGTCGCACGCGCACTGCACAATCTGTCGCGACGGGCCAAGGCGCCGATGATTTCGGTCAACTGCGCAGCCATCCCTGAAACCTTGATCGAGTCGGAACTGTTCGGCCACGAAAAAGGCGCGTTCACCGGCGCCAGCGCCGGGCGTGCCGGTTTGGTCGAAGCAGCTGACGGCGGCACGCTGTTCCTCGATGAAATCGGCGAGCTGCCACTCGAAGCCCAGGCGCGCCTGTTGCGCGTGCTGCAGGAAGGCGAGATCCGCCGGGTTGGCGCGGTGCAATCGCAAAAGGTCGACGTGCGCCTGATCGCTGCGACCCACCGTGACCTGAAAAACCTGGCCAAGGTCGGCCAATTCCGCGAAGACCTTTATTACCGCCTGCACGTGATCGCCCTCAAGCTGCCGGCCTTGCGCGAGCGCGGCAGTGACGTCAACGAAATCGCCAGCGCCTTCCTCGCCCGCCAGAGCGCAC
Organism: Pseudomonas sp. BIGb0278; assembly: GCF_024809895.1. Taxonomy (NCBI): domain Bacteria; kingdom Pseudomonadati; phylum Pseudomonadota; class Gammaproteobacteria; order Pseudomonadales; family Pseudomonadaceae; genus Pseudomonas; species Pseudomonas sp. BIGb0278. Next base: position 238,779 of record NZ_JANUEL010000008.1, on the reverse strand, counting down.
GTATCGGTCGCGATGACCTGCACTTCTCCAGCGAGGCCGAGCAGGCGATTCGTCATTACAGCTGGCCGGGTAACGTGCGCGAGTTGGAAAACGCGGTCGAGCGCTCGGTGATCCTCAGCGAGAGCCCGGAAATTTCCGCCGAGCTGCTGGGCATCGACATCGAGCTGAGTGACCTGGACGACGATGACCTGCTTGACGGCATGTCCGCCCTGGGCAGCGTCAGTGCCGGTAACGCCAGCCACGAGCCGACCGAGGATCTGTCGCTGGAAGACTACTTCCAGCACTTCGTGCTCGAGCATCAGGACCACATGACCGAGACCGAACTGGCGCGCAAGCTCGGCGTCAGCCGTAAATGCCTGTGGGAGCGGCGCCAGCGCCTGGGCATCCCACGGCGCAAGAGCAACGCCACCAGCGACAACTGATCGGTGCCCAATAACGGGGCAAGCCGTCTACCACGGGGTTACCGTGGCAGAGGGCTTGCCCCGTTTGCGTTTGTGCAGGTAACACCCCAGCGCGCCTGCAAAAATCTGTTACCCATCCCCGCCTGCCGTAACAGCCACCGAGGCGTACGGTAACGAAATTTCTACATTTGCTCCGCTCTCGACCTGAGCAAAACCCGGAAACCCCCCGTATTTGCTGGGTTTTCAAAAGTTGGCACGGCACCTGCTATATCTTTGGTACAAGAACAATAACAAGCATTGCAACTCAGAATAAGAACAAGACGAAACGGCTCACGCACAATAAAAACAAGACGGCGGAGGCGCAGCTAACTGATTCTTTTGGAGAGGAGTTGTGTTTGGGGCTTGCCCCACGACCAGGCAGAGAACAACAAAAACTGCACTAAAGCAGCGCCTACACTGGTTGGATCGACAGATCAGCATCACCTCAGCGGCCAAAGCAATCCGTTTGCTCTTTACCCCCGGTTTGGGGGTCGTCCACAAGTTTCGCGCTTTGTGGGCAGGGCACTCAACAAAAACAAGAAGCCCAGCAGAAAAACAATAAGAGCACGCAACGACTTCTTGGGGAGCTTAGGCTCCCCTTGTCGTTTCCGCCTCCCGCGCAAGCACCCGTGGCATACCGCCTACACCATCCCCGAAGTAAATGCTAGAATCCCCGCCCATCATGCGGCCATTCTCTATCCCTTGGCCGAACATTCCTTCAAACAGTGCATCCCATGCTGAAGAAGTTGTTCCAGTCGTTCCGTCCTCCCGTTAGTGGTCAACACCACAGGCGCACCACGCCTGAAGTGATCAACAAGAGCCAGCACTCGCTGCAGCGCAGCCAGTTCAGCCGCCATGCGGTGGGCATTGTCGATCGCCTGCAGGCTGCCGGATACCAGGCTTACCTGGTTGGCGGCTGTGTGCGTGACATGCTCCTGGGCATCACGCCCAAAGACTTCGATGTCGCCACCAGCGCCACGCCTGAACAGGTCCGTGCCGAGTTTCGCAATGCGCGAATCATTGGCCGCCGCTTCAAGCTGGTTCACGTGCATTTCGGCCGTGAAATCATCGAAGTGGCCACTTTCCGTGCCCACCACAGCGATGAAGACGAGGGCGACAGCCACCGTTCGTCGCATAATGCCAGCGGTCGTATTTTGCGCGACAACGTCTACGGCACCCTCGAAGACGACGCCCAGCGCCGCGACTTCACGGTCAATGCGCTGTACTACGACCCGGTCAGCGAGCGCATCCTCGACTACGCCAACGGCATGCCCGATGTGCGTAACCGCCTGCTGCGCCTGATTGGCGACCCGGTCCATCGTTACCAGGAAGACCCGGTGCGCATGCTGCGCGCGGTGCGCTTTGCGGCCAAGCTCAACTTCGGCATCGAAAAGCACACGGTGCAGCCGATCCGCGAGCTGGCACCGATGCTGCGCGATATCCCGCCAGCACGGCTGTTCGAGGAATGCCTCAAGCTTTTCCTCTCCGGCCACGGCGCCATCGCCTTCGAAATGCTGGTTGACCTGCATCTGTTTGAACCGTTGTTCCCAGGCAGCAGCCACGCCCTGGAAGAGCGCCCAAGCTACACCCACACGCTGATCAGTAACGCCTTGATGAACACCGACCTGCGCGTCAAGCAGGGCAAACCGGTAACGCCGGCGTTCCTCTTCGCGGCCATGCTCTGGCCGGCCCTGCCGGGCCGTGCACTGTACCTGCAGAGCCAAGGCGTACCGCCGATCCCGGCAATGAACCAGGCCGCCCACGACCTGATCGCCGAACAGTGCCAGCGCATTGCAATCCCCAAGCGCTTCACCCTGCCGATCCGCGAGATCTGGGACATGCAGGAGCGCCTGCCACGGCGCAGCGGCAAACGCGCCGACATGCTCCTGGACAACCCGCGCTTCCGCGCTGGCTACGACTTCCTGCTGCTGCGCGAGAGCGCCGGCGAGGAAACCGAAGAGCTGGGCCAGTGGTGGACCGACTACCAGGACGCCAACGACAGCGAACGCCGGGCCATGATCGCCGAGCTGGGCAGCCGTGATGACGGCAGCGGCGCCGCGCCACGCAAACGCAAACGCAGCGGCACCAAACGCAAGCGCAGCGCTGACGAAGCGTTCGACTAAGCATGAGCGTGCGCGTGTACATCGGCCTGGGCAGCAACCTGGCCGAACCTGCCGAGCAACTGCGCAGCGCCCTCGATGCCTTGGATAAGGCCGAGGGCACGCGCCTGGCAGCGGTTTCCGGCTTCTACGCCAGCGACTCGCTGCTGCCCGGCCAGCCGCGCTACACCAATGCCGTAGCCGCGCTCGACACCACGCTCGAGCCGCTGCAGCTGCTCGATGCGCTGCAGGCGATCGAGAACGATCAAGGGCGCGTGCGTCAGGAACGCTGGGGCCCACGCACCCTCGACCTGGATGTGCTGCTGTTTGGCCAGCAGGTGCTCGACAGCCCACGCCTGAAAGTACCGCACTACCATATGCACGCGCGCCCGTTCGTGCTCTACCCGCTGGCTGAGCTGGTGCCTGCCGACTTCGTCCTCGCCGATGGTCGCAGCCTTGCGCAAATGCTCGCCGCCTGCCCGTTCAGCGGCCTCGAACGCCTTTAATTCGGGCGATCTTGACGGCGGTAACGCCAGTAACACCCTTGCCGTAACAATGCGGTAACAGGGTGATTGACTTCCCTCCCCTCGCTCACGACTATAGGCATCCCGTGGCCTCGACGCGCCACACTTAACCTATTTGGGCCCGGGCGGGTCTGAACATCACGAACGATGATGTGCCGCTCCGCATCGCACCTGCGCAAGGTTGTACCCAGGTCGATTGCACAGCGCCTGAACGAGGACTTTCTACATGCCTGAAGTAACCCTGACCACCCTGCATGGCCTCAAAGCCAAGGGTGAGAAAATCGCCATGCTGACCTGCTATGACGCCACCTTCGCCAAGGCTGCCAGCCAGGCCGGGGTCGACGTGTTGCTGGTGGGTGACTCGCTGGGAATGGTCCTGCAAGGGCATGACAGCACGCTGCCGGTGACCACTGCAGAAATGGCCTACCACACGGCCTGCGTCAAACGCGGCAACGACGGCGCACTGATCCTCGCCGATCTGCCGTTCATGGCCCACGCCACGCCTGAGCAGGCCTTCGCCAACTGCGCCAGCCTGATGCAGGCCGGCGCGCACATGATCAAGCTCGAAGGCGCGGCCTGGCTGAGCGAGACCATTCGCCTGCTGGCCGAACGTGGCGTGCCGGTGTGCGCCCACATGGGCCTGACCCCGCAGACGGTCAACGTGCTCGGCGGTTACAAGGTGCAGGGCCGGCAGGAAGCCCAGGCGCGGCAGATGCGCGCCGACGCGATTGCTCTGGAGCAAGCCGGTGCGGCCATGCTACTGCTCGAATGCGTGCCCAGCGAGCTGGCTGCGGAGATCACCCAGGCCGTGGCCATTCCGGTGATCGGCATCGGTGCCGGTAACGCCACCGACGGCCAGGTGCTGGTGCTGCACGACATGCTCGGCCTGTCGCTGACCGGGCGCATGCCCAAGTTCGTCAAGAACTTCATGCTCGGCCAGGCCGATATCCAAGGCGCCCTGAGTGCTTACGTGGCGGCGGTCAAAGACGTCAGCTTCCCGGCTGCAGAACACGGGTTCAGCGCATGAATACCGTCAAGAGCGTCCGTGAACTGCGCGCAGCCGTGGCCCGCGCCCGCAGCGAAGGCAAGCGCATCGCCTTTGTCCCGACCATGGGCAACCTGCACAGCGGCCACGTCGCCCTGGTGACCAAAGCCACCCAGCGCGCCGACTTCGTCGTGGCGAGCATCTTCGTCAACCCGCTGCAGTTTGGCGCCGGCGAGGACCTCGACAGCTACCCGCGCACCCTTGCCGCTGACCAGGAGCGCCTGCTCGAGGCAGGCTGTCATTTGCTGTTCGCGCCGACCGTGGATGAAATGTACCCCGACGGCACCACAGTGCAGACCCGGGTCAGCGTGCCGCAACTGTCCGAAGGCCTGTGTGGCGCCAGCCGCCCGGGGCATTTCGAAGGCGTGGCCACGGTCGTCAGCAAGCTGTTCAATATGGTCCAGCCCGACCTGGCCGTGTTCGGCGAAAAGGACTACCAGCAACTGGCGGTGATCCGCGCCATGGTGCGCGACCTGAACATGCCGATCCAGATCATCGGCGAGCCGACCGTACGCGCCGACGATGGCCTGGCGCTGTCCTCGCGCAACGGCTACCTGACGCCCGAGCAACGCGCTGCAGCGCCGGCGCTGTACCGCGAGCTGAGCGTGATGGCCGACGCCATCCGCCATGGCCAGCGCGACTTTGCCGAGCTGATCGTGGCCGGTCAGGCCCAACTGCTGGCGGCAGGCTTTCGCCCGGACTATCTGGAAGTGCGCCACGCTCTGACCCTGCGCCCGGCCATGGCCGATGACCGCGACGTGGTGGTAATTGCCGCAGCGTACCTGGGCACCACACGCCTGATCGACAACTTGTACCTGCATCTGGACGAGCCCACCGCCTGATTGCAACCCGGGGCCGCCACGCGGCCCCAAATTATCCCCGCCCGACCCCATTCCCCCCGCGCCAGCCATGCCTATAATGATCAACTGCCTGCAACTGCCAGCGGCTGCCAGTTGTCCAAGGCCAGATCATGCATCAAGGAAACCCTTCGCAATGGCGTATTACCGTACCCCCCATGATGTGACGACGCTGCCAGCCTGGCAGGCGCTGCAACAACACCGCGACGCCATGCAGGATTTCAGCATGCGCGACGCCTTCGCGGCCAATCCGCAACGCTTCGATCAGTTCTCCCTGAGCAGCTGCGGGCTGTTTCTCGATTACTCGAAAAACCTGATCAACGATGAGACCCGCAAGCTGCTGGTCAACCTGGCCACCGACGTCGACCTGGCAGCAGCCATCAAGTCGATGTTCAGCGGCGAGATCATCAACGCCTCCGAAGGCCGCCCGGTACTGCACACCGCCCTGCGCCGCCCGGTTGGCGACAAACTCAGCGTCAACGGCGTCAACGTGATGCCCGAAGTGCACAAGGTACTCAACCAGATCACCGAGCTGGTCGGCCGCATTCATGACGGGCTGTGGCGCGGCTACAGCGAAAAACCGATCACCGACGTGGTCAACATCGGCATCGGCGGCTCGTTCCTCGGCCCTGAGTTGGTTTCCGAAGCCTTGCTGCCGTACGCCCAGCGCGGCGTGCGCTGCCACTACCTGGCCAATATCGACGGCAGCGAATTCCACGAGCTGTCGGCCAAGCTTGCGGCCGAGACGACCCTGTTCATCGTTTCGTCGAAGTCGTTCAACACCCTCGAAACCCTGAAGAACGCCATGGCCGCCCGCACCTGGTACCTGGCCCAGGGTGGCTCCGAAGCCGAGCTGTACCGTCACTTCATCGCGGTCTCGAGCAACAAGGCCGCAGCCGTCGCGTTCGGTATCCGCGAAGAAAACATCTTCCCGATGTGGGACTGGGTTGGCGGGCGTTACTCACTGTGGTCGGCGATTGGTTTGCCAATTGCGCTGGCCATCGGCACGGCCAACTTCAAGGAGCTGCTGTCGGGCGCCTACACCATGGACCAGCACTTCCAGACCGCGCCGTTCGAGCAGAACATGCCGGTGCTGCTGGCCCTGCTTGGCGTCTGGTACGGCAACTTCTGGGATGCGCGCAGCCACGCGATCCTGCCGTACGACCATTACCTGCGCAACATCACCAAGCACCTGCAGCAGTTGGACATGGAGTCCAACGGCAAGAGCGTGCTGCAGGATGGCAGCCCGGCGCCAACCGCGACCGGCCCGGTGATCTGGGGCGGCGTTGGCTGCAACGGCCAGCACGCCTATCACCAGTTGCTGCACCAGGGCACCCAACTGATCCCGGCCGACTTTATCGTGCCGGTGGTGAGCTTCAACCCGGTGGCCGACCATCACCAGTGGCTGTACGCCAACTGCCTGTCGCAGAGCCAGGCACTGATGCTCGGCAAGACCCGCGAAGAAGCCGAGGCCGAGCTGCGTGGCAAGGGCCTGAACGAAGCCGACGTGGCCAAGCTGGCGCCGCACAAGGTCATCCCTGGCAACCGCCCGAGCAACACCCTGGTGGTCGAGCGGATCAGCCCGCGTCGCCTCGGCGCGCTGGTGGCGATGTATGAGCACAAGGTGTTCGTGCAGAGCGTGATCTGGGGCATCAATGCCTTTGACCAATGGGGCGTCGAGCTGGGCAAAGAGCTCGGCAAAGGCGTGTACCAACGCCTGGTCGGCGCTCAGGAAGAAGCCGCTGAAGACGGCTCCACCCAAGGCCTGATCAATTACTTCCGCGGTCGTCACCGCGGCTGATCAAGCCCTGCTGCAAGCCCCGGCGCGGGGCCAGCTTGTCTCCTGCAGTAGCGTTCGATTGAGCGGTACTGCAGGGGGCAAGCTGGCCCCGCGCTTTGCATTGCGCCGGCAACCCCGCAGGAACACCCGCGCCGACTACACTGTCCATCGAATAGCCGTTGCACTTCATCCTGCCTTGCGCGCCGCGGTGAGGTGCAGTCCCTTGCCACGACAAGAGCAGGACCACCCGCCATGTTCGATCTCAGCAAGTACCCCACCGCCCTCGCCGTCAGCCAGGCCGCCGAGCTCAGCGCCGACGACTATCAACGCCTCTATCGACAGTCGATCGATGACCCGGACAGCTTCTGGGCCGAGCAAGCCAAGCGGCTGGACTGGATCAAGCCCTGGAGCAGCGTGCAACAGGCCGACCTTGCCAGCGGCGATGCCAAATGGTTCGCCGGCGGCAAGCTCAACGTCAGCTACAACTGCATCGACCGCCACCTGGCCAAACGGGGTGAGCAGACCGCGCTGCTCTGGGAAGGCGACGACCCCAAGGATTCGCAGGCCATCAGCTACCGCGAGCTGCACCGCCAGGTCTGCCGCCTGGCCAACGCACTGAAGGCGCGCGGGGTGAGCAAGGGCGATCGGGTGTGCATCTACATGCCGATGATCCCTGAGGCGGCTTACGCCATGCTTGCCTGCAGCCGCATCGGCGCGATCCACTCGGTGGTATTTGGTGGCTTCTCGCCCGACGCCCTGCGCGACCGCATCCTGGATGCCGACTGCCGCACGGTGATTACCGCTGATGAAGGCGTGCGGGGCGGCAAACGTGTACCGCTCAAGCAGAACGTCGACAAGGCCCTGGCCAGCTGCCCGGCCGTCAGCAGCGTATTCGTGGTGCGCCGCACCGGTGGTGAAGTGGCCTGGGACAACCAGCGCGACCTCTGGTACCACACCGCCACCGAGCTTGCCGGTGACGACTGCCCACCCGAGCCGATGGATGCCGAAGACCCGCTGTTCATCCTGTATACCTCCGGCAGCACCGGCAAACCCAAAGGCGTGCTGCACACCACCGGCGGCTATCTGCTGCAGGCCGCGATGACCTTCAAGGTGGTATTCGATTACCGCGACGGCGAAGTGTTCTGGTGCACCGCCGATGTCGGCTGGGTCACCGGCCACAGCTATATCGTCTATGGCCCGCTGGCCAACGGGGCGATCTCGCTGATGTTCGAAGGCGTGCCCAACTACCCCGACAGCTCGCGTTTCTGGCAGGTCATCGACAAGCATCAGGTGAATATCTTCTACACCGCCCCTACCGCCCTGCGCGCCCTGATGCGCGAAGGCCCAGGTCCCTTGCAGGACACCTCGCGGGAAAGCCTGCGCCTGCTCGGCAGTGTCGGCGAGCCGATCAACCCGGAAGCCTGGGAGTGGTACTTCCATCAGGTCGGCAAAGAACGCTGCCCGATCGTCGACACCTGGTGGCAGACCGAAACCGGCGGCATCATGCTCAGCCCGCTGCCGGGCAATGGGCAGATCAAACCGGGTTGCGCCACCCAGCCGATGTTTGGCGTGCAACCGGTACTACTCGATGACAAAGGCGCAGTGATCGACGGGCCAGGTTCGGGCCTGCTGGCAATCAAAGCCAGCTGGCCGGCGCAGATCCGCAGCGTCTACGGCGACCAGCAACGCATGGTCGACACCTACTTCAAGCCTTTCGCCGGCTATTACTTCACTGGCGACGGCGCCCGCCGCGACGCCGATGGCGACTACTGGATCACCGGGCGAGTCGATGATGTGATCAACGTCTCCGGCCACCGGATCGGTACGGCAGAAGTGGAAAGCGCGCTGGTGCTGCACGACGGCATCGCGGAGGCGGCCGTGGTCGGCTATCCGCACGACCTCAAGGGCCAGGGTATCTATGCCTTCGTCACGCCGATGAATGGCGTGAGCGCAGACGACGTCCTCAAGGCTGAACTGCTGGCGTTGGTCAGCAAGGAGATCGGCAGCTTCGCCAAACCGGAGATGATCCAGTGGGCACCGGCCCTGCCCAAGACGCGCTCGGGCAAGATCATGCGGCGTATACTGCGCAAGATCGCCTGCAACGAGCTGGACTCGCTGGGTGACACCTCGACCCTGGCCGATGCCAGCGTCGTGCAGGGCTTGATCGATACTCGCCTCAACCAATAGCCAGAGGTAGCCCATGGCGGGCTGCCGCGCATTGCAGGTCGCCATGGAAGCCTTACGCCGTCGTATCGAAACCCAGGTCATGAGCCTGACAGGCCTGGCCCTCGGCCAGCTTGACCTGGAGTCACCCAAGGGTGACCCCGGCCTGTTTGGCCCCGACAGCGTCAGCTGGCAGGTGCACGGCGATTTCCCGAGCATGCTGGTCGGCGGTATCAGTGCCTTGATGCTGCAACTGCTGCACCCGCTGGCCCTGGCCGGGGTGTGGGATCACTCCAACTTTCGCGAAGACCTGCTCGGGCGCCTGCGCCGCACCAGCCAATTCATCTCCGGCACCACCTTCGGCTCGACCCGCGACGCCAACTGGTTGATCGACAAGGTACGCACCATCCACCTCAAAGTCGTCGGCACCGCCGCCGATGGCCGGCCTTATGCCGCCAGTGACCCGGACCTGCTGACCTGGGTGCACGTTGCCGAAGTCAGCAGTTTCATGGCCGCCCACCTGCGTTACCTCAACCCGCATCTCGCGCAGGCTGATCAGGACGCGTACTACAACGAAATCGCCCTGATCGCCGAGCGCCTCGGCGCGCGCGACGTGCCACGCTCCTGTGCGCAAATCGAGGCCTACCTGCAACGCATGCGTCCGCAGTTGCGCTGCGATGCGCGCAGCCTGGAGGTGATCGATATCCTGCTCAAGGCACCGGCGCCAAGCCGCCTGGCAGCCCCCGTGGGCAAGCTGATGCTGCGGGCGGGCATCGAACTGTTACCAGGCTGGGGCCGGGATATGCTTGAGCTGCAACAAGGGCCACTGAGCCGGCGCTTGATCCGGGTAGGTATCGAGCGCACCGCGCCAGTCCTGCGCTGGGCCATGCGCGACAGCTCGGCGCACCGCGCGCGGCGGCGAATGGGCATCGAATAAGGTCATTCGGCTGATTCTGCGGAACCGATTTAACGTGCCATACTCCAAGCACTCCCGCTCGGACAGACGATGCTGCACATGCCCAAAGGATTGACTCGCGCCCTCGGCGCCATGCTGGCCCTCGTGGCCTTGTACAGCCTGCTCGGCTTCTTCATCCTTCCAGGCATTGGCCTACGCATTGCCAATCAACAGCTGGCCCAATACGCGACGGTGCCGGCGCAGCTGCAACGCATCGAATTCAACCCGTTCAGCCTAGAGCTGACCCTGTGGGGTTTGCAGGTCGGCGAGCCGGGCAAAGAGCAACTGGGTTTTGAGCGTTTGTACGCCAACCTGTCGCTGGACAGCCTGTGGAGCGGCGCCCTGCACCTGGATGCAGTGGAGCTGGACAAACCGCGCAACGAAATCCTCTTCGGCAAAAACGGCAGCCTCAACCTGACTCAGCTGTTCAAACTGCCGCCCAGCGAAGCCAAGCCAGACGAGCCAGCCAGCGACCCGTTCCCGCTGCGTATCGGCAGCATCAAGCTCACGGAAGGCTACCTGCACTTCCAGGACCTGCGCCCGAGCGAGCCGATTGAGTTTCTTTACGACTCGATGAATTTCGAGCTCAAGAACCTCAGCACCCTGCCCGACGACAGCGCCGACATGACCTTGGTCGCCGTCGGCCCCGCCGGTGGGCGGATCGACTGGAAAGGCACACTCGGCCTGGCGCCGATCAGCTCGCAAGGCACCCTGAAAATCACCGACGGCAACATGAAGGCGTTCTGGCCTTACGTACGTGACGCGGTGCCGCTGGTGCTGGAAGAAGGCGTGATCAGCCTCGATACCCACTACACGCTCAACCTGTCGAAACAGACCGAGCTGCTGCTCGACAATACTCAGGTACGCATCGCGCCGTTCGCCATCAAGGCACCGGACGGCAGGCAACTGGCGCGGCTGGCCAGTCTCGAAGTCAGCGAAACCTCGATCGATCTGGCCAAGCAACTGGTCACCGTAGGCAAGGTCCGCAGCAGCAAGCTGGAAACCTGGGCCGCCTTGGAACAGGACGGCCAGCTCGACTGGCAGAAGCTGTTCGCCAGCCAGCCAGCCAAAGCTACCCCCAAGGAGAAAGCCGAACCTGCCGCGGCCGAGCCGACAGCGCAGGAAAAAGCAGCCGCCGCGCCGAGCAAGCCGTGGCAAGTACTGCTCAAGGACGTTCAAGCGCGCGATTACATGATTCACCTGGCAGACCGCAGCCAGAAAGAACCGGTCACCCTGGATGTCGGCCCGCTCAACCTCGACATGCAGGGCTATGACAGCCTCAACAAGTCGCCGTTTACCCTCAAACTGGATACCGCCGTCGGCAAGCAAGGCAAACTGCAAGCCTCCGGCCAGGTCAACCTGGCGCCGGTCACCGCCAAGCTCGATTTCAGCACCCGCGACATCGACCTGCGCATCGCCCAGGCCTACATCAGCCCGTTCATTCAGCTTGAACTGCGCAGCGGCATGCTCGCCAGCGAGCTCAAGGTCGATCTGCAAAATACGGCGCCGCTGGCCTTTACCGTCACCGGTACCGCCACCGTCAACCAGTTGCATACCCTCGACACGATCAAGGACCGCGACTTCGTCAAATGGCAGCAGCTCGACCTCAATGGGTTGTCATACGTGCACGGCGATGCGCTGACCATCGACCAAGTCAAGCTGCTGCAGCCATATGCGCGTTTCATCATCAACGAAGACCGCACCACCAACGTTGATGACCTGCTGATTCCGCAGCCAGCCGGCGCTACCAAAAGCACCGCAGAAAAGCCGGTGACTCCCAGCAACAGCAAGCCAATGGGCATTCGTATCGGCAAGATCGACATCAACGACGGCTCGGCCAACTTTGCCGACCTGACCCTGACGCCAAACTTCGCCACAGCCGTGCAGCAGCTCAATGGCCAGGTCGGCACCATCGACAACCGCCAGCCAGCGCCGGCCAAGGTCGATATCAAGGGCAAGGTCGACCGCTATGCACCGGTCACCATCAAGGGCGCGCTCAACCCGTTCAACCCGATGGCCAGCCTGGACATCGCCACCAGCTTCAAACGCGTCGAGCTGACCACACTGACGCCCTACTCAGGCAAGTTTGCCGGCTTTCGCATTCGCAAGGGCCGGCTCAACCTGGACGTGCACTACCTGATCACCAATGGCCAGCTCAAGGCAGAAAACAAGCTGGTGATCGAGCAACTGCAACTGGGTGAGAAGGTCGACAGCCCCGACGCCGTCGACCTGCCGATCCGCCTGGCGGTGGCGCTGCTCAAGGACACCGACGGCACCATTTCGATCGAGCTGCCGGTGACCGGCGACCTCAACAACCCGCAGTTCAGCGTCATGCCGATCGTTTGGCAAACCCTGCGCAATCTGGTCCTGCGTGCCGCCCAGGCGCCGTTCAAGTTCATTGGCGGGCTGGTCTCCGGCGGCAGCTCGCAGGACCTGGGTACGGTCGCGTTCAGCGCCGGCTCCAGCGACCTCAGCGGCGATGCCCAAGCGGCCCTGGACAAACTGGCGACCGCGCTCAACGAACGCCCTGAATTGCGCCTGGAGATCGAAGGCACCAGCGCCCAGACCAGCGATGGCCCGTTGATCGCCGAGCAGCGCCTGGAGCGTGAGTATCAGTCGATCTGGTACAAGATCCTGCAGCGCCGCGGCGACAAGGTACCGGCCAATGCGTCGATGCTGGTGGTGGATGCTGACGACAAGCCGGCGATGCTCGAAGGCATCTACCGCACCCGCCTGAAACAACAGCCGCCTGCTGAATGGCAGCAGCTGGGGCGTGAGGAGCGTAGCGCCAAGCTGCGTGAGGCGGTGATCAAGTCCTGGGCCGAGAGCGCTGCGCTGCTGCGCCAGTTGGGCCAGGCGCGGGCCGGTAATATCAAGGATTACCTGGTCGACAAAGGCAAGTTGGCGGATGACCGGGTGTACTTCATCGATACCACGCTGGGCCAGGCCGAATCGGATGGGCGCGTGATCACGCCGATGCACCTGGATGCTGAATAAGCGTCTGCATTGAGCGCAACAACGAAAAAGCCCCGGCATGTGCCGGGGCTTTTCGTTATGCGTTGGCCAGATCCATCTGGCCTGCGCAGCAATCCTTATTCGGCTTTCAGACCAGCAGCCGAGACGTCTTTAACGCCTTTGATAGCCTTGGTGATTGCTACTGCACGCTCTTTTTGCGAATCGGTGACTTTCACATCGGACGACAGCGAAACTACGCCTTGATTGGTTTCGACTTTGATATCGCCGCCTGGGATGCCTTTCTCGGTCAGCAGATCAGCTTTGACCTTGGTGGTGATCCAGGTATCGGAGCCATCTTGCTTGGCGCTGTCGACAGTGTTGGCAGCCAGCATAACTGGAGCCTGAACGGCTTGCTGAGCGAAAGCAGCGTTAGCCATGGTCAGAGTCAGAGCGGTAGCAGTAGCGGCAGCAATAGCGAACTTCTTCATACGGGTCACTCCTGTTGTCGAAAGGTCTGCGCCGAGTCAGTTGGCGTCAGATGAATAGACTATTGCAGGGGCTGTGCCAACTTTTAAAAGGCCATAAAACCAATATAAATCAGTAACTTATCAATTTTCTGAAATCCACTCTCTCGTGCATTTTGCAAGCCGGAGCAAAATCCTGCATGCAAGATGCATGTACCCCAGAGTTTTCGCTATCTCGAAATGGGCGCGGAAAATGTAGGAGCGCCCTTGTGTCGCGAAAGGGGTGCGCAGCGCCCCCGGCAATTCTGCGGCGTTGCCTAAATTGTAGGGCCGCTACGCAGCCCTTTCGCGACACAAGGCCGCTCCTACACGGGGCAGTGTTTGACAAATAAAAAGGGCCGCTGTGTGACCCATCGCGACCCAAGATCGCAATGGGCCGCACAGCGGCCCCTATGCGCTGAACATCAGCGCAACCCCGAAGGGTTTATTTCATACCACTACAGCTGGCTTAAACGCCGGAAGCCTTGGCTGCCGCAACGTCTTTGATCGACAGCTTGATACGGCCGCGGTTGTCCACGTCCAGTACCAGTACTTCAACCTCTTCGCCTTCTTTCAGCACGTCGGTGACCTTCTCTACGCGCTCATTGCTGAGCATCGAGATGTGCACCAGGCCGTCTTTGCCAGGCAGGATGTTGACGAATGCGCCGAAGTCGACGATGCGTTCAACCTTGCCGACGTAGATCTTGCCGATCTCGGCCTCGGCAGTGATACCCAGGACGCGCTGGCGAGCTGCTTCAGCGGCTTCTTTGGTTTCGCCGAAGATCTTGATCGAGCCGTCGTCTTCGATATCGATCGAAGCCTTGGTCTCTTCACAGATACCACGGATGGTCGCGCCGCCTTTACCGATAACGTCACGGATCTTGTCGGTGTCGATCTTCATGGCGATCATGGTCGGCGCGTTGGCCGACAGCTCGGTACGCGAAGTACCAATGATCTGGTTCATCTGGCCGAGGATGTTCAGGCGCGCTTCCAGGGCCTGGCCCAGGGCGATTTCCATGATCTCTTCGGTGATGCCGTTGATCTTGATGTCCATCTGCAGCGCGGTAACACCTTTGGCGGTACCGGCTACCTTGAAGTCCATGTCGCCGAGGTGGTCTTCGTCACCGAGGATGTCGGTGAGGATGGCGAACTTGTCGCCTTCCTTGACCAGGCCCATGGCGATACCGGCAACTGGCGCCTTCATTGGCACACCAGCGTCCATCAGGGCCAGGGAAGCACCGCAAACCGACGCCATCGAGCTCGAACCGTTCGACTCGGTGATTTCCGATACTACACGGATGGTGTACGGGAACACGTCAGCAGCAGGCAGCATGGCCTGAACCGAACGACGGGCCAGACGGCCGTGACCGATTTCGCGACGGCCAGCACCACCCATACGACCACACTCACCTACCGAGAACGGTGGGAAGTTGTAGTGCAGCATGAACGGGTCTTTCTTCTCGCCTTCGAGGGTGTCGAGCAGCTGTGCATCACGCGCAGTACCCAGGGTCGCAACGACCAGGGCCTGGGTTTCGCCACGGGTGAACAGTGCCGAACCGTGGGTCTTCGGCAGAACGCCGACTTCGATGTTCAGCGGGCGTACAGTCTTGGTGTCGCGACCGTCGATACGTGGCTTGCCGTTGACGATGTTTTCGCGCACGGTGCGGTATTCGATTTCGCCAAAGATTTCTTTGACCACGGAAGCCGAAGGCTGGCCTTCTTCACCGGAGAACTTGGCGATCGCCTGATCACGCAGCTCGCCCAGACGCGCATAGCGGTCGGCCTTGACGGTGATGGTGTAGCCCTGCGAGATGCCTTCGCCGAATTCAGCGCGGATGGCGTTGAACAACTCGGTGTTGGCAACGGCTGGTTTCCAGTCCCAGGTCGGCTTGGCAGCTTCGGCAGCCAGCTCTTTGACAGCCTGGATGACCGACTGGAATTCGTCGTGGGCGAACAGTACGGCGCCCAGCATCTGGTCTTCGGTCAGCTCTTTGGCTTCCGATTCAACCATCAGCACAGCGCTGTCGGTACCGGCTACGACCATGTCGAGGCTCGAGGCAGCCAGTTGCTCGTAGGTTGGGTTCAGCAGGTAGCCGGTGCTTTCATGGAAGGCAACACGGGCGGCGCCGATCGGGCCTTCGAACGGGATGCCGGAGATTGCCAGGGCAGCCGAAGTACCGATCATCGCAGCGATGTCCGGATCGGTTTTCTTGCTGGTCGACACGACGGTGCAGACAACCTGCACTTCGTTCATGAAGCCTTCTGGGAACAGCGGACGGATCGGACGGTCGATCAGGCGCGAGGTCAGCGTCTCTTTCTCGGAAGGACGGCCTTCACGCTTGAAGAAACCACCAGGGATCTTGCCAGCGGCGTAGGTTTTTTCCTGGTAGTGCACGGACAGCGGGAAGAAGCCTTTGCTTGGGTCTGCGTGCTTGGCACCGACCACGGTCACCAGCACGGTGACATCGTTATCGACGGTGACCAGGACTGCGCCGGTGGCCTGACGGGCAATGCGGCCCGTTTCGAGGGTAACGGTCGATTGACCGAACTGGAATTTCTTGATTACCGGGTTCACGGTTTCCTACCTTTTCAATGGCTCTGGGGGAACTGGTTTCTTGCGAATTCTTGGGCAGAACGGGGAATCGGCCCCATTGACCGTCCAGATACAACTCGAGGCTGGGAGCCTGGTTGCCGGGCGGATAAACCGCTCGGCAAGACCAGGCTGCCAACCTCGAAGATACGCATGACGAGCCCGTCGGCAACGCTGAAGCAGCGCTGCCAAAGCTTGCGACCCGCCACGCCCACCACTAGCCAGGCCGCTATTAGCGACGCAGGCCCAGACGACCGATCAGGGTGCTGTAACGGGTGGTGTCTTTGCCCTTCAGGTAGTCCAGCAGCTTACGACGCTGGTTAACCATACGGATCAGGCCACGACGCGAGTGGTGGTCTTTACCGTTGATCTTGAAGTGACCTTGCAGTTTGTTGATGTTGGCAGTCAGCAGTGCAACCTGCACTTCTGGGCTACCGGTGTCGCCGACGGCTTGCTGGTAGTCGGTAACGATTTGTGCTTTTTCTTCAACGCTGAGGGCCATTTGGCATCTCCAGTTAAACGGATCCCGCAAGCGGGGTCCAATAGGCCAGGGACGAACCCTGTATTAATAAAAGAGCTGTGACCGTGCCTACTGACAGCCACCCTCGTGTCTTGCGCTGTCGGCTCATGCCGGCAACGCAAGTATCGGTCATTCCGACCGAATCAAGCGACGTGGCGCAACGCGCCCGTCTTCGCTCACTTCACCGATACCGATGAAGCGACCATTGTGATCCTGCACCCGGACCATGCCGAATTGCGGCGCATCCGGTGCACGTACTGCCTGGCCATGCAGCCAGTAGAACGAGCTGTGCTCTGACAACTGCACCACAGGCCAGTCGAGCAGACCGCTGTCGGACGGCATCAGGAAGCGATCGAGCGCTTCGTTGCCACCGTCGGCGTGGGCTTGCTCGAGCTCTTCGAGCGTCACTGTCTGTGCCAGCTCGAAGGGCCCAGCCTGGGTCCGACGCAGCTCGGCAACATAAGCGCCACAGCCCAACACTTCACCGATATCCTCCACCAGGGTGCGGATATAGGTGCCTTTGGTGCAATTTACCGTCAGACGCGCACGGGTGCCTTCGCACTCGAGCAGCTCCAAGCGGTTAATAGTAACAGAACGCGCCTCGCGCTCCACTACCTCTCCCGCACGGGCCAGTTTGTACAATGGCTGGCCATCACGCTTGAGGGCCGAGTACATCGGCGGTATCTGGCTGATCGGGCCGCGAAATTGAGGCAGGGCTGCCTCGATGTCGGCGCGACCAACGGTCACCTCACGGGTCTGCAGGACCTCACCTTCGGCGTCTGCCGTGGTGGTGGTCTGCCCCATCTGCATGACGGTTTCGTAGCCCTTGTCGGAATCGAGCAGGTACTGCGAAAACTTGGTCGCTTCGCCAAAGCACAGCGGCAGCACGCCACTGGCCAGTGGGTCGAGGCTACCGGTATGACCGGCCTTCTCGGCATTGAGCAACCAGCGGACCTTTTGCAACGCTGCGTTGGAGGTAAACCCCAACGGTTTGTCGAGCAGGATGATGCCGCTGACGTCGCGGCGGATTCGTTTGACCTGGGCCACCGATTACTCCTTGGTGTCCGGCTCGACGGGATCCTGGTGCTGGCGGTCTTCTGCCACGGCACGCTCGATCAGTGCCGACAGGTGAACCCCGCGGCTGACGCTCTCATCGTAATGGAAGTGCAGTTGCGGCACGCTGCGCAGCTGCATCGAGCGGCCCAGGTGCAGACGCAGGAAGCTCGCAGCGTTGTTCAACGCCTTGACCGACTGCTTGACCGCATCAGGTTCCTCTTCCTGGCCCATGACGGTGATGAACACCTTGGCATGGCCCACGTCGCGGCTGACGTCGACGGCGGTGATGGTCACCAGGCCGACGCGTGGATCTTTCACTTCACGGCGGATCAGCTCGGCAAGCTCGCGCTGCATCTGATCGCCAATGCGTTGGGTACGGCTGTATTCTTTTGCCATTCGTTGCTACCTGTAACTTAAAGCGGCAAACGCCCGGCCAGGCGTGAAGCCTGACCGGGCGCTACCTGCAGAGGCGTTGCCAACCGCCCTGGGGCGGGGCATCTGCCAGCTCGACCCTTACAGGGTACGAGCCACCTGGACTTTCTCGAAGACTTCGATCTTGTCGCCGACCTTGACGTCGTTGTAGCTCTTGACGCCAATACCGCACTCCATGCCGGCACGAACTTCGGCAGCGTCGTCCTTGAAGCGACGCAGCGATTCCAGCTCGCCTTCGAAGATCACAACGTCTTCGCGCAGAACGCGGATCGGACGGTTGCGGTACACGGTACCTTCGATGACCATACAGCCAGCGACGGCGCCGAACTTCGGCGAACGGAACACATCACGTACTTCTGCAACGCCCAGGATGTTCTCGCGAACATCACTGCCGAGCATGCCGGTCAGGGCTTTCTTGACGTCTTCGATGATGTCGTAGATCACGTTGTAGTAACGCATATCCAGACCTTCCTGCTCGACGATCTTGCGCGCGCCGGCATCGGCCCGCACGTTGAAGCCGAACAGCACCGCGTTGGACGCCAGGGCCAGGTTGGCATCGCTCTCGGTGATACCACCGACACCGCCACCAATCACACGGACCTGCACCTCGTCGTTGCCCAGACCGCCGAGCGAACCCTGCAGTGCTTCCAGGGAGCCACGAACATCGGTCTTGAGGACGATGTTGAGGGTCTTCTTCTCTTCCTGACCCATGGTCTCGAAGATGTTTTCCAGCTTGCCGGCGTGAGCACGGGCCAGCTTGACCTCGCGGTATTTGCCTTGACGGAACAGGGCAACTTCGCGGGCTTTCTTCTCGTCGCCAACTACCGACAGCTCGTCACCGGCTTCCGGAGTGCCATCGAGGCCGAGGATCTCGACCGGGATCGATGGGCCGGCTTCTTTGACTGGCTTGCCGTTCTCGTCAAGCATGGCACGCACGCGGCCATAGTTGGAGCCGACCAGGACCATGTCGCCCTGACGCAGCGTACCGTCCTGAACCAGGATGGTAGCGACCGGGCCGCGGCCCTTGTCCAGACGCGATTCGACAACCACACCACGACCAGGCGCGGTTGGGGTAGCCGACAGCTCGAGGATCTCGGCCTGCAACAGAACGGCTTCAAGCAGTTCATCGACGCCGGTACCCATCTTCGCCGAAACCTTGACGAATGGAGTGTCGCCACCCCAGTCCTCGGAGGTCACGCCTTCTACCGACAGTTCGTTACGAATGCGGTCGAGGTCAGCGCCTGGCTTGTCGATCTTGTTCACTGCAACAACCAGTGGCACGCCAGCGGCTTTCGCATGCTGAACAGCTTCACGGGTCTGCGGCATGACGCCGTCGTCCGCCGCCACCACCAGGATGACGATGTCGGTCGCCTTGGCACCACGGGCACGCATCTGAGTAAACGCGGCGTGACCAGGGGTGTCGAGGAAGGTGACCATGCCACGGTCGGTTTCGACGTGGTAGGCACCGATGTGCTGGGTGATACCACCGGCTTCGCCAGCAGCAACCTTGGCACGACGGATGTAGTCGAGCAGCGAGGTTTTACCGTGGTCGACGTGGCCCATTACGGTCACGACCGGAGCACGCGAGGTGACTTCACCTTCGAACTTCAGCGATTCGGCCAGGGAATCTTCCAGCGCGGTGTCGCTGACCAGCGTGACCTTGTGGCCCAGCTCTTCAGCTACCAGCTGTGCAGTTTCCTGGTCGAGGACCTGGTTGATGGTGACCGGAGTACCCATCTTGAACATGAACTTGACCACTTCAGCGCCTTTGACGGACATCTGGTTGGCCAGCTCGGAGACGGTGATGGTCTCGCCGATGCTCACGGCACGGATAACCGGGCCGGTAGGGCTCTGGAAGCCATGCTGATTGCGCTTCTTCAGTTTGCCCTTGCCACGGCCACCGCGACGGAAGCCATCGCTTTCTTCTTCGGTGGTACGCGGAGCAGCACGCGGAGTCGGGGTCTTTTCTTTCTCTTTGACCTTGACCTTGACCGACACGCGCGGCGCTTCGCCACGGCCGCGACGGTCTTCGTTGCGGGCACGGTCTTCGGTGCGGCGCACTTCTTCTTTCTTGCGCTCGGCGGCGCGAACCGCTGCCTCCTCGGTCAGAGGCTCTTGCGGCGCAGCTGCCGGGGCCGGTGCAGCGGCTGCAGGAGCAGCGGCGGCAACAGGCTCAGGCTTGCTCGCAACAGCACCCTGCGGGGCGTCACGCTCGGCGATACGCTGACGCGAATCGATGTTGGCTTTTTCGCGTGCGGCGTTTTCAGCCACACGACGCTCTTCCAGCTCACGCGCCTGCTCAGCCTGGATTTCTTCCGGGCTGCGCTGAACGAAAACTTTCTTCTTGCGTACTTCTACGCTGATGCTCTTGCTACCGGCTACACGCAGGGTGCTAGTGGTTTTGCGCTGCAAGGTAATCTTGCGCGGCTCTTCCGCTTTAGCCTTGTGGCTGCTCTTCAGATGAGTCAGCAAAGCCTGCTTCTCATTGTCGGTCACTACCTGACCGGCGTCGGTGTGCGGCAAACCCGCCTCACGCATCTGCTGCAGCAGGCGCTCAACCGGTGCAGCGACCTCTTGGGCCAATTCTTTCACCGTGACTTGCGTCATGCACTTCTCTCCTCAGGCCGCGCCTAATTACTCGAACCAGTGGGCTCGGGCGGCCATGATCAACTTGCCGGCACGCTCTTGGTCGATGCCGTCGATGTCGAGCAGGTCGTCAATCGACTGCTCGGCCAGGTCTTCGCGGGTAACCACGCCGCGCACCGCCAGTTCAACCGCCAGGTCATTGTCCATACCCTCAAGAGAGAGCAGGTCTTCGGCCGGATGGGCGTCTGCCAGTTTTTCCTCGGTAGCGATGGCTTTGGTCAACAGGCGGTCCTTGGCACGAGCGCGAAGCTCGTTGACGATATCCTCGTCAAAGCCATCGATGTTGAGCATTTCTTCCAACGGTACGTAGGCAATTTCTTCCAGGCTGGTGAAGCCTTCGTCGACCAGCACCTGGGCCAGTTCTTCATCGACTTCCAGCTCGTCGACAAAGTTGCGCAGGATGTCGCCAGTCTCGGCTTGCTGCTTGGCCTGGATGTCCTTCTCGGTCATCACGTTCAGGGTCCAGCCGGTAAGCTGGCTTGCCAGACGAACGTTCTGACCACCACGACCGATGGCCTGGGCCAGGTTGTCCTCGCCAACAGCGATGTCCATGGCGTGGGCATCTTCATCGACGATGATCGCCGCGACTTCAGCCGGCGACATGGCGTTGATGACGAACTGCGCTGGGTTCTCGTCCCAAAGGACGATATCCACACGCTCACCGCCCAACTCGCCGGACACCGCCTGCACACGCGAACCGCGCATGCCGATACAGGCACCTTGCGGGTCGATGCGCTTGTCCTTGGAGCGAACGGCGATCTTGGCGCGCGAACCCGGGTCACGGGAAGCGGCCATGACCTCGATGAGGCCTTCGGCAATTTCCGGCACTTCGATAGTGAACAGTTCGATCAGCATCTGTGGCGCAGTGCGCGACAGGATCAGCTGCGGACCGCGGTTCTCGGTGCGGATTTCCTTCAACAGTGCGCGCAAGCGCACACCGACACGGAAGGTCTCGCGTGGAATGATGTCTTCACGAGCCAGCAATGCTTCAGCATTGTTGCCCAGGTCGACGATTACGTTGTCGCGGGTGACCTTCTTGACGGTGCCGGAGATGATCTCGCCCACGCGTTCGCGGTAAGCGTCGACCACCTGGGCGCGCTCGGCCTCGCGGACTTTCTGCACGATGACCTGCTTGGCGGTCTGAGCGGCGATACGACCGAACTCGATCGAGTCGATCTTCTCCTCGATCACGTCACCAACCTTGGCTTCAGGGTGGGTCTCGTGGATCTTGTCCAGCCAGGTTTCGATCGCCGGATCATCAAGATCCTGCTCATCGACCACGGTCCAGCGACGGAAGGTCTCGTAGTTACCGGTGTGGCGATTGATTTCCACACGCAGGTCGACTTCGTCTTCAAAACGTTTTTTGGTTGCAGTGGCCAGAGCCACTTCCAGCGCTTCGAAGATCACGCCCGGTGGGACGCCCTTCTCGTTGGATACCGATTCAACAACCAGCAGTACTTCTTTGCTCATCGTACGCCTCGCCTTGCGCAAGCCATTGGGTCCGGTCTAGTCACCGGGCCCGGCACGTCTCAGTCAAAACTGGGAATAATATTGGCCTTTTCGATCGAGTCGATCGGTAGCAGGAACTCTTGATCATCGACCTGGACGATCACATCCTGTTCCTCCACGCCGCGGAGAAGGCCCTGGAAGTTGCGACGACCCTCGAAGGGTGAACGCAGCTTGATCTTCACTTGTTCGCCGGCATGCGAGGCATACTGTTCAAGCGTGAACAGTGGGCGTTCCATGCCAGGAGAGGACACCTCGAGGGTATATTCGGAAGTGATTGGGTCTTCGACATCGAGAACGCCGCTGACCTGACGACTGACAATTGCGCAGTCATCCACCAGCACGCCGCCTTCCTTGTCGATATAGACACGCAAGACCGAATGCTTGCCCTGGGCGATGAATTCCACCCCCCAGCATTGATAGCCCAGACCCTCGACAACCGGGGCCAACAAGGCCTGCAACTGTTCTAGCTTGCTCGACACCTGAACCCCCTCGTGCATGCTGTGCAAATAAAAAATGGGCGAAGCGCCCATCCCTGAAAGCGCCGTTGGACAACGACGCCAAAACTGTTCGGCTAGCAAAAAGCCCCTGAAAAGGGGCTCCGCTCAAAACTGGTTGCGGGGGCTGGATTTGAACCAACGACCTTCGGGTTATGAGCCCGACGAGCTACCAAGCTGCTCCACCCCGCGACAAAGCTGGGGCGAAAGTATAAGACTGAACCCCTGGCGGGGTCAATCAGACTTCCACCGACAAGAAAGCCCGCTAAAGCGGGCTCTCTTGCTTCAATTGGTACCGAGAAGGGGACTCGAACCCCTACACCCTATGGGCACAACCACCTCAAGGTTGCGTGTCTACCAATTCCACCACCTCGGCAATACTACAATTTGAAACCCGTTACTTCTGCTCTTCGGTTGGAGGAACTACATCACCCGCTGGGGCAGTGTTGCTCTTCTGTTCCTGGAGCACCGGTACATCATCATTAACTGCCGGCTTAGGCTGCTGAACTTCCAATACTGCTGGATTTGGCAAACCTGCTTGAGTCAGCTCGTGAGCCTTCTCCTTTGCGAAGTATCCTAACCCAAGTGCAGTTAAAAAGAAAGTGGCAGCGAGTACAGCAGTGAATTTACTTAGGAAGGTTGCCGAGCCCTGGCTTCCGAACACAGTGTTTGAGGCCCCTGCGCCGAAAGATGCTCCTGCTTCTGCACCCTTACCTTGTTGCAACAAGACCAACGCTACCAACGACAGCGCAGCCAACAGATGAAAAACAACTACGACGGTTTCAATCATTTGATCAGTGTCCTGCGGCGCGACAAATTGCACCGAATTCGTCTGCGTTCAGGGAAGCTCCACCAATGAGCCCCCCATCGATGTCCGGCATGCCGAACAGTTCGGCCGCATTGGCCGCTTTCACGCTACCGCCGTAGAGAAGTCGCATATTATCAGCAACTTCCGCGTCCAGCACCTGCAATTGAGCGCGGATGGCAGCGTGCACATCCTGAGCTTGTTGCGGCGTGGCCGTCAAACCTGTGCCAATCGCCCAAACAGGCTCATAAGCAATTACCGCATTGGCCAAAGCCTTAACACCGCACGCGTCGATGATACTGCTTAGTTGACGCCCAACAACTTCAAGCGTCTTGCCCGCTTCACGCTCTTCGAGGGTTTCCCCTACACAGAGCACTGGCGTTAAACCACCAGCCTGTGCCGCTGCAAACTTGCGATTGAGCACTTCATCTGTTTCGCCAATGATCTGACGACGCTCCGAGTGACCAATCAACACCAACTTGCAACCGACTTCAGCCCACTGACTCGGTGCAACTTCGCCGGTCAGCGCGCCTTGCTCAGGCTGTATAGCAGAATTCTGTGCACCTACGGTAATCCCTTTACCCTGCAGGCCGTTAATCACCTCAGTGACAAACAGCGCGGGTGGAAATACCGCAACTTCGACACCGGCTGGCAAGGACAAATTGCCCAAGCCTTCGGTCAGCTCAGCGACGCTAGCGCGGGTACCATGCATCTTCCAGTTACCAGCTACCATGGGGCGACGCATGCTTTACCTCGTCGGTCAAAGTGGGCGCAGATCTTACCCAACCAGATCTGCGCTGGCAAGGGCCTTTCAAGCACAAACTTCAGCAACCACCTTGGCCAGGGCTTCGGCATGGCCGCGGACCTGACTTTCGTCGTCACCTTCGACCATGACCCGCACCAGCGGCTCGGTGCCGGACTTGCGCAGTAACACACGGCCACGACCAGCCATCGCCTCGGTCGCCTTGGCACTGGCTTCGATCACTGCCGGGTGCTCCAGTGGGTCGGCCTGGCCAGCGGCAAAGCGCACGTTGATCAACACCTGTGGGCACTTGCGCAGGGCCTGACGGGTTTGCGCCAGGTTCTCGCCGCGGCGCTTGAGCGCCATCAGTACCTGCAGCGCTGCGATGATCGCGTCGCCAGTGCTGGTGTGGTTGCAGCACACCACGTGACCGGAGTTTTCGCCGCCGATCAGCCAGTCGCGCTCGGTCAGCTCGGCCATCACGTAACGGTCACCGACCTTGGCCCGCACGAACGGGATGTCCAGATCCTTGAGGGCCAGCTCCAGGCCGAGGTTGCTCATCAGGGTACCGACCACCCCGCCCTGCAGCTTGTTACGCTCCTGCAGGTCTCTGGCGATGATGAACAGCAACTCGTCGCCATCGACGATGGCCCCGGTGTGGTCGACCATCAGCACGCGGTCGCCGTCACCATCGAAGGCAATGCCCAGATCGGCATGACCGACCAGCACCGCCGCCTGCAGCGACTCAATGTGCGTCGAGCCGCAGTTGAGGTTGATGTTGAGCCCGTTCGGCTCGGCATGCAGCACGGTGACATCCGCCCCCAGCTCACGGAACACGCTTGGCGCGACCTTGTAGGTGGCACCGTGGGCGCAGTCGATGACCAGCTTGAGGCCTTCGAAACTGGTGCTGCTGGGCACGCTGCTCTTGCAGAATTCGATGTACCGACCGGCAGCGTCGTTGATGCGCGAAACCTTGCCCAGCTTGCTCGACTCGACTACCTGCATCGGCTGATCGAGCAGCTCTTCGATCATCAGCTCAACTTCGTCAGGCAGCTTGGTGCCCTGGCCGGAGAAGAACTTGATGCCGTTGTCGTCGTGCGGATTGTGCGAAGCACTGATGACGATCCCCGCCTCGGCGTGGAAGGTGCGGGTCAGGTAGGCGATGGCCGGAGTCGGCATCGGCCCGAGCAGCATCACATCGGCGCCGGCCGCAGACAACCCGGCCTCCAGCGCAGACTCGAACATGTAACCGGAAATCCGCGTGTCCTTGCCCACCAGCACGCGGCAGGCGCCCTGCTTGCGGAAGGCCATGCCGGCCGCCCAGCCAAGCTTGAGCATGAAGTCAGGAGTAATCGGAGCGACGCCAACGCGACCGCGGATACCATCGGTACCAAAGTATTTTTTGCTCATAGGAACTCCAATGTTCTTATTCGGCGTTTTGCACGGCAGCGATCATGCGCACCACGTCGACGGTCTCAGCCACATCATGCACACGCAGGATGCTTGCACCCTTGGTCATGGCCAGCGCGGCCAGGGCCAGGCTGCCATACAAGCGCTCACCGACCGGGCGATTCAAGGCCAGGCCGATCATGCTCTTGCGCGAGACACCGACCAGTAACGGCCGCCCCAGGCGATAGAGCGCTTCCATGTGCTTGAACAGGCTGAGGTTGTGATCCAGCGTCTTGGCGAAACCGAAACCGGGGTCGAGCACGAGGCGCTCGGCACTGATTCCAGCCGCGGCACAGGCGGCCATACGCTGCTCAAGGTAACGCGTCACGTCGACGGTCACGTCGTCGTAATGCGGGTTGTTCTGCATGTTGTCTGGGTCGCCGCGCATGTGCATCAGACACACCGGCAGGCCGGTCGCGGCGGCAGCGTCGAGTGCCCCATCACGCTCCAGCGCGCGCACATCGTTGATCAGCCCGGCCCCAAGCCTGGCTGACTCACGCATCACTGCGGGCGTTGAGGTATCGACCGAGATCACCACATCGAGGCGGCTGCTGATTGCCTCGACCATGGGCGCAACGCGCTCGAGCTCTTCGGTAACCGATACCGCACGGGCACCCGGACGAGTCGACTCGCCACCGATGTCGATCAGGCTTGCGCCGGCGGCGACCATGGCTTCTGCATGACGCAGGGCCTCGTCGCGCTGGCTGAAGCGACCGCCATCGGAGAACGAATCAGGGGTGACATTGAGGATACCCATGACATGGGTATGCGACAAATCAAGAACCCGGTTGCCGCAAGGCAACCGGGTCGGGTACAGCTGTGAGGTCATGATAAACCTTAGATTTGAGCCGCTGGACCGCCGATCGGCGACTCCGGACGATCATCCTGGGAGGCCGACGTACCCGATGGACCGGTATCGTTGTTATCCCAATCACGAGGTTCACGCGGAGTACGGCCATTCATGATGTCGTCGATCTGATCGGCATCGATGGTTTCGTACTTCATCAAGGCCTCGGCCATGGCGTCGAGCTTGTCGCGATTATCGGTGAGGATCTGCTTGGCCGTGGCGTAGCAGTGGTCGATGATGCTGCGCACTTCAGAGTCGATCAGCTTGGCGGTTTCGCCGGAAACGCTGGTCTGCTGTGCACCGGCACTGCGCCCAAGGAACACTTCGCCATCTTCTTCGGCGTACATCAGCGGGCCGAGCTTTTCCGACAGGCCCCACTTGGTAACCATGTTACGAGCGATCTGGCTGGCACGCATGATGTCGTTGGAGGCACCGGTGGTGACGCCATCGAAGCCCAGGGTCATCTCCTCGGCGATACGGCCGCCGTACAGCGAGCAGATCTGGCTGATCAGGGCACGCTTGGACAGGCTGTAACGGTCTTCCTCAGGGAGGAACATGGTCACACCCAGGGCACGGCCACGCGGAATGATCGAGACCTTGTAGACCGGGTCATGCTCAGGCACGACGCGACCAACGATGGCGTGACCGGCTTCGTGGAAGGCCGTGTTGCGCTTCTCTTTCTCGGACATGACCATGGTTTTGCGCTCGGCGCCCATCATGATCTTGTCTTTGGCCAGCTCGAATTCTTTCATCTCGATGACGCGCTTGCTCGAACGTGCGGCAAACAGCGCGGCTTCGTTGACCAGGTTGGCCAGGTCGGCACCGGAGAAGCCTGGAGTACCACGGGCGATCACACCGGCATTGACGTTGTCGCCAATCGGCGCTTTGCGCATGTGCACCTTGAGGATCTGCTCACGGCCACGGATGTCCGGCAGACCCACCACAACCTGACGGTCGAAACGACCAGGACGCAGCAGCGCCGGGTCAAGCACGTCAGGGCGGTTGGTTGCAGCAATGACGATGATGCCATCGTTGCCTTCAAAGCCGTCCATCTCGACCAGCAACTGGTTGAGGGTCTGCTCACGCTCGTCGTGACCACCACCCATGCCGGCGCCACGGTGGCGACCGACGGCATCGATTTCGTCGATGAAGATGATGCACGGCGCGTGTTTTTTAGCTTGCTCGAACATGTCGCGAACACGGCTCGCACCGACACCCACGAACATTTCGACAAAGTCAGAACCGGAAATGGTGAAGAACGGTACTTTGGCTTCACCGGCAATGGCCTTGGCCAGCAGGGTTTTACCGGTACCTGGTGGGCCTACCATCAGCACGCCACGCGGGATACGGCCGCCCAGGCGCTGGAACTTGCCCGGATCGCGCAGGAACTCGACCAGCTCGCCGACTTCTTCCTTGGCCTCGTCGCAACCGGCGACGTCAG
This sequence comes from Pseudomonas sp. BIGb0278, assembly GCF_024809895.1. Classification (NCBI taxonomy): domain Bacteria; kingdom Pseudomonadati; phylum Pseudomonadota; class Gammaproteobacteria; order Pseudomonadales; family Pseudomonadaceae; genus Pseudomonas; species Pseudomonas sp. BIGb0278. The sequence goes on along the minus strand of NZ_JANUEL010000008.1, from coordinate 210,927 downwards.
CCAAGGTGGTTTTGACCTGATCTTCCGACAGCAGCCGCGCCTTGCTCTTGCCAAAGCTCATCGGCCCGCCCTTGCCACCGGCACCGCCCTGCATCTGGCGCATGAAGAACATGAACACCGCGATGATCACCAAGATCGGGAAGCTGGCAACCAGCAGTTGAGTCCAGATGCTTTGCTGCTCAGGCTGCTTGCCTTCAACAACCACGTTGTTGTTGACCAGGTCACCGATCAGGCCGTTGTCGGCGATGGCCGGACGCACGGTCTTGAAGGTGTCGCCGTCAGAGCGCTTGCCGGTAATGATGGCGCCGTCGACGGTGACGCGCTCGACCTTACCGTCCTTGACCTGCTGAATGAAGTCAGAATAGTTGAGGGTTTGCGGCTCGTTCGGGCTGGAGAAGTTGTTCATCACCGTCACAAGGACGGCAGCGATGATCAACCACAGGATCAGATTCTTTGCCATGTCGTTCAATTAGCTACCCTCTGAGGCCGGCGCAACGACGCAGCCGTGCCTCGCATGATATTCATCGCCCTAACTTACTACATTACCTGCGCAACCGCAGGCACCGTCTGTAACCCTTTGTGAAACCAGACTACACGAAGTTCGGACGATCCTGACGCAGCGGCTGATTGGATTTACCTATCGGCAGCTGCTCAAGCCGCTATCTCACGCCCCTTTGAAGCCTTTAGCCACCATGTATTGCTCACGGGAGCGATCTCGGGACGAGCTCGGCTTGCGCATCTGTACCTTGTCGAATTTGCGACGCACGTCTTTGAGGAACACATCAAAACCTTCACCCTGGAAGATCTTGATCACGAAATCTCCGCCTGGGCGCAACACCCGGGTGCTCAGATCAAGCGCCAATTCGCAGAGGAACATGGCTTTGGGCATGTCTACCTCAGGCGTACCACTCATGTTGGGGGCCATATCGGAAATCACAAGGTCCACATGCGAATCACCTACCGCGGCAAGAATGCTCTGCAGTACCGAATCCTCGGTAAAGTCGCCGTGAATGAAGGTGACATCCGGGATCGAGTCCATCTCGAGAATGTCGGACGCGATCAGGCGGCCCTTGCCACCAATCAGACGACTGGTCACCTGCGACCAGCCACCTGGCGCTGCGCCGAGGTCGATCACGCTCATGCCAGGACGGATCAAACGGTCCTTTTCCTGGATCTCCAGCAGTTTGTAGCTCGCACGCGAGCGGTAGCCGTCCTTCTGCGCCTGTTTGACGAAAGGATCGTTGAAATGCTCTGTCAGCCAGTTCTGGCTGCTTTTGGAACGCTGTACCAAGGGGCACCTCGATGAATAGCTTCGTGATTGACTGGGCGCAGCCACGGGCGCTCGGGTAAAATGGCTTCCAATTTTACAGAATCAGACGAAAAGGGTCAGATTATGCCGCTCAACAACGAGCAGAAGAAGCAGTACAAGTCTATTGGTCACGACCTCAAGCCGGTCCTGATTGTCGCCGGCAACGGTCTTAATGAAGGCGTGATCGCCGAACTGGATCGTGCTCTGGCTGACCATGAGCTGATCAAAGTCGAAATTCGCTCGGAAGATCGCGAAGAACGCAAAGCCGCTATCGCCGGGCTGTGCAAGGCTGGCCGTGCTGAGCTGGTGCAGACCATCGGCAAAAAAGCGCTGATCTACCGCAAGAATCCACAGCCAAACAAGCAACTCTCGAACATCCACCGCAACAAGTGACGGTGGCTCCGCTCAGCGGCGCGCCTGGCGCGCCCTGACCGGGACGGGCTGGGCTACCAGCACGATGCCGGAAAAGCCCAATACCAAAAAGCAGAACATCTGCCAGCGCTCACCTACGGATATACCGTAGCGTAGCGTGTAATAGCTGACGCAGGCAGCAAAGCCGAGCAACAACATCTGCCCGCGAAACTGCCGCCACCAGGCCGGCAGGCCATCGACCCTCGCCAGCACCGCCAGCTGCACCATCAAACCCAACCAGGCCACGCCGACCAACCAACGGTCGATCTGCGTTGCGACGTCCTGCACCAGCAACGGCGCAAGCCCGGTGACCTTGAGTGCGGGCACCAGCCCTACATGGAATACCCACAGGCCGCCGACCCAGAACACCTGGGACAGCTGCCAGAGAATCCCCTCGAGGGAAGGCGCCCGCAGGCGCCGATCAGATGTGTTTGACTTCGACAATCTCGTACTCGACCGTGCCGCTAGGCGTCTTGATCACGACAGTATCGCCTTCTTCCTTGGCGATGATGGCGCGAGCGATAGGTGCACCGACCGAGAGTTTGCCGAGTTTCACATTGGCTTCATCTTCACCAACGATCTGATACGTCACGCGCTCGTCGGTTTCGGTGTTGGCCAGCTCGACGGTGGTGCCGAAAATGACCTTGCCCGTATGCGGGATGGTCGTCACGTCGATCACCACGGCGTTTTGCAGGCGGCCTTCGATGTCGCGGATACGCGCCTCGACCATGCCCTGCTCCTCACGGGCGGCATGGTACTCGGCGTTTTCCTTGAGGTCGCCCAGCTCGCGCGCTTCACCAATCGCTTGGCTCAGGCGCGGACGCTCGGTCTTGCTCAGAAACAGATGCTCTTCTTCCAGGGCGCGAGCGCCCTGGACGGTCATCGGGTATTTGGTAATGCTCATGCTTTGAGTCCTGCATGCAGATCCTGCAAGCGCCGCACGGTCTTTTCAGGGCCGAACTTCAGCGCTTCACAGATGGCTTCACCGGCCGCAATGGTAGTGGTGCAGTAAATCTTGTGCTGCAGCGCATTGCGACGAATCGAATAGGAGTCGGCGATCGACTGGCGGCCTTCGGTGGTGTTGATGATCAGCGACACTTCGTCGTTCTTGATCATGTCGACCACGTGCGGACGACCTTCGGTCACTTTGTTCACGCGACGTACTTTCAGGCCAGCGGCTTCGATGAGCTTGGCGGTGCCGACGGTGGCAACCAGCTCAAAGCCGAGGTTGATCAGGTCGCGGGCAACGCCAGCCACCTGTGGCTTGTCGTCGTCACGTACGCTGATGAACGCAGTGCCGCCGGTTGGCAGTACTTCGCTGGCACCCATCTGGGCCTTGGCGAAGGCTTCACCGAAGCTGTCGCCGACACCCATGACTTCACCGGTGGATTTCATCTCAGGGCCGAGGATCGGGTCAACCCCTGGGAACTTGGCGAACGGGAACACCGCTTCCTTGACGCTATGGAAGTTAGGAATGATTTCCTTGGTGAAGCCGATTTCCTTGAGGGTCTTGCCGGCCATGACGCGGGCGGCAATCATCGCCAGCGAGGTGCCGATGCACTTGGACACGAACGGTACGGTACGCGAGGCGCGCGGGTTGACTTCGATCACGTAGATCTTGTCGCCCTGCAGGGCCAGCTGCACGTTCATCAGGCCAACCACGCCCAGTTCCAGTGCCATCTTCTTGACCTGCTCGCGCACTTCGTCCTGCACATGAGCCGGCAGCGAGTACGGCGGCAGCGAGCACGCCGAGTCACCGGAGTGAACGCCGGCCTGTTCGATATGCTGCATGATCGCGCCGATGACCACGTCGGTGCCGTCGCAGACCGCATCCACGTCCATCTCGATGGCGCAGTTGAGGAAGTGGTCGAGCAGCACCGGGCTGTCGTTGGACACTTGCACCGCTTCACGCAGGTAGCGCTTGAGCTCGTCCAGTTCGTAGACGATTTCCATGGCGCGGCCGCCAAGCACGTACGAAGGACGCACCACCAGCGGGTAACCGATCACGCCGGCAGCGCGGATCGCTTCTTCTTCGCTGCGCACGGTAGCGTTAGGCGGCTGCAGCAGGTTCAGGCGCTGCACCATCTGCTGGAAGCGCTCACGGTCTTCGGCGCGGTCGATGGCGTCAGGGCTGGTACCGATGATCGGCACGCCGGCTTCTTCCAGAGCGCGAGCCAGTTTCAGCGGAGTCTGGCCACCGTAGTGGACGATCACGCCTTTTGGCTTCTCGACCCGGCACACTTCCAGCACGTCTTCCAGCGTCAGCGGCTCGAAGTACAGGCGGTCGGAGGTGTCGTAGTCGGTGGAGACGGTTTCCGGGTTGCAGTTGACCATGATGGTCTCGTACCCGTCTTCACGCAGCGCCAGGGCTGCGTGTACGCAGCAGTAGTCGAACTCGATGCCTTGGCCGATACGGTTCGGGCCGCCACCGAGGATCATGATCTTGTCACGGGTCGACGGGTTGGCCTCGCACTCTTCCTCGTAGGTCGAGTACAGGTAGGCGGTGTCGGTGGCGAACTCGGCGGCGCAGGTGTCAACGCGCTTGTACACCGGGAACACTTCCAGCTTGTGGCGGTGGCGACGCAGGGTCTTGTCGGTAACACCCAGCAGTACAGCCAGGCGCTGGTCGGAGAAGCCCTTGCGCTTGAGGCGCAGCATCAGGTCTTTGTCGATGGCCGACAGGGCCAGGGTCTTGACCCTCTCTTCGTCCTTGATCAGGTCTTCCATCTGCACCAGGAACCAGTGGTCGATACCGGTCAGGGCGAAGATTTCGTCGCAGGTCATGCCCGAGCGCATGGCGTCGGCGACGTACCAGATACGCTCGGCGCCTGGAACGGTCAGCTCGCGCTTGAGGATGCTGGCGGCTTCAGGGCTGCTCAGGTCGACTTTCGGGTCGAGGCCGCACGCGCCGACTTCCAGGCCGCGCAGGGCTTTCTGCAGGGATTCCTGGAAGGTCCGGCCGATGGCCATGACTTCACCGACCGACTTCATCTGCGTGGTCAGGCGGGCGTCGGCTTTCGGGAATTTCTCGAAGGCGAAGCGCGGCAGCTTGGTCACGACGTAGTCGATCGACGGTTCGAACGACGCTGGGGTACGGCCGCCAGTGATGTCGTTGGTCAGCTCGTCGAGGGTGTAACCGACAGCCAGCTTGGCGGCGATCTTGGCGATCGGGAAGCCGGTGGCTTTCGAGGCCAGCGCCGAGGAACGGGAAACCCGTGGGTTCATCTCGATCACGACCATACGGCCGGTGTCCGGGCAGATACCGAACTGAACGTTGGAACCGCCGGTTTCGACACCAATTTCACGCAGCACCGCCAGCGAGGCGTTGCGCATGATCTGGTATTCCTTGTCGGTCAGGGTCTGTGCTGGCGCCACGGTGATCGAGTCACCGGTGTGCACGCCCATCGGATCGAAGTTTTCGATCGAGCAAACGATGATGCAGTTGTCCTTTTTGTCGCGGACAACTTCCATCTCGTACTCTTTCCAGCCGATCAGCGATTCGTCGATCAGCAGCTCTTTGGTCGGCGACAGGTCGAGGCCGCGCGCGCAGATTTCTTCGAACTCTTCACGGTTGTAGGCGATGCCGCCGCCAGTGCCGCCCATGGTGAACGACGGGCGAATGATGCACGGGAAGCCGAGCTTCTCGAGCACTGCGTTGGCTTCGTCCATGCTGTGGGCGATACCCGAACGCGGGCACTCAAGGCCGATGGCCTTCATGGCCTTGTCGAAGCGCGAGCGGTCTTCAGCCTTGTCGATGGTGTCGGCGTTGGCACCGATCATCTCTACGCCGAACTTCTCCAGAACGCCTTCGCGCTCCAGGTCCAAGGCGCAGTTCAGAGCGGTCTGGCCGCCCATGGTTGGCAGCAGCGCGTCCGGACGCTCGGTCTCGATGATCTTGGCAACGGTCTGCCACTTGATCGGCTCGATGTAGGTGGCGTCGGCCATGGCCGGGTCGGTCATGATGGTGGCTGGGTTGGAGTTCACCAGGATGACGCGATAGCCTTCCTCGCGCAGCGCTTTACACGCCTGGGCGCCGGAGTAGTCGAATTCGCAGGCCTGGCCGATAACGATCGGGCCAGCGCCGAGAATCAGGATGCTTTTAATGTCTGTACGTTTTGGCATTGGGTGCTCACTCAAATCCGCGGGTCAGTCGGCAAGCCGGCTTGAACATGCTCAGGTCAGGCGCTGCCGGACGCAGCCAGGGCTGGTCCGGGGCCTGGATGGCGAATGCTCAGCGGCGCTTGGCCATGGCATCGATGAAACGATCGAACAGCGGCGCGACGTCAGTCGGGCCTGGGCTTGCCTCAGGGTGACCCTGGAAGCTGAAGGCGCTCTTGTCGGTGCGCTCGATGCCCTGCAGGGTACCGTCGAACAGCGACTTGTGGATCGCCCGCACGTTGCCTGGCAGGGTCGCTTCGTCAACAGCAAAACCGTGGTTCTGGCTGGTGATCATGACAACGCCGGTGTCGAGGTCTTGCACTGGGTGGTTGGCACCGTGGTGGCCGTGACCCATTTTCACCGTCTTGGCGCCGGAGGCCAGGGCCAGCAGCTGGTGGCCGAGGCAGATGCCGAACACCGGAATCTCGGTCTCGAGCACTTCCTTGATCGCCTGGATGGCGTAGTCGCATGGCTCAGGATCGCCTGGGCCGTTGGACAGGAACACGCCGTCCGGATTGAGCGCGAGGACTTCGCTGGCCGGCGTTTGCGCAGGCACTACGGTCACCCGGCAGCCACGCGCAACCAGCATGCGCAGGATGTTCAGCTTGACGCCGTAGTCGAAGGCGACCACGTGGTACGGCAGGTCGGCAGCGGCGATTTCGGCATGGTCGTTGGTTTTCAGGTCCCACACGCTGGAGCGCCACTCGTAACGCGCTTTGGTGGAAACTTCTTTGGCCAGGTCCATGCCCTTCAGGCCCGGGAAGCCGCGGGCAGCTGCGATGGCGGCTTCTTCGCTGATGTTGTCACCGGCCAGGATGCAGCCGTTCTGAGCGCCCTTCTCACGCAGGATGCGGGTCAGGCGACGGGTGTCGATGCCAGCGATGGCAACCACGTTGTGCTCTTTCAGGTACTCGGACAGCGACTGGGTCTTGCGCCAGTTGCTGGCAACCAGCGGCAGGTCACGGATGACCAGGCCAGCCGACCAGACGCGGTCGGATTCTGCGTCGCCCGGGTTGGTGCCGGTGTTACCGATGTGCGGGTAAGTCAGGGTAACGATTTGCTGGGCGTAGGAAGGGTCTGTAAGAATTTCCTGGTAGCCGGTCATAGCGGTGTTGAACACCACCTCTCCAACAGTCTGGCCGTCGGCACCGATGGCTTCACCGCGAAAAATGCTGCCATCAGCAAGGGCGAGTATGGCTGGCTTAGTCAAGAAGACCTCCCGTAAATAAAGCCTGAAAGGGCGATCGCAGGTTGCAAAAAAGCGGAGTGACGTATGGACACGTCACCCCGCTTCATGTGCTGAATATCTCTGCGCGCTTTTAGTGAACACACTAAAGCTGTAGCTTACAGAAATTGATGATTTTGGTCTACCGCGCATGTGTCGAAAATGCACACCAATGCGACAGGCACTTTAATTCCGAGTTGGACCCTTCGCGGGTAAACCCGCTGCCACAGGGATCGCTGTGGGAGCGGGTTTACCCGCGAAGCAGACGCCGCCGACCTTGCTGATCAGTGCAGTTCGAGCACATCCTGCATGTCGTACAAACCTGGCGCACGCCCGTCCAGCCACAACGCTGCACGCACCGCGCCCTTGGCGAAGGTCATGCGGCTCGAGGCCTTGTGGGTGATCTCGACGCGCTCGCCATCAGCGGCAAACAGCACCGTGTGATCGCCAACGATGTCACCCGCACGCACGGTAGCAAAACCAATGGTCTTGCGATCACGCGCGCCGGTCTGGCCTTCACGGCCATACACCGCCACTTCCTGCAGATCACGACCCAGCGCCTGAGCAACCACTTCACCCATGCGCAGCGCGGTACCCGACGGTGCATCGACCTTGTGCCGGTGATGCGCTTCGCTGATCTCGATGTCGACCTCGTCACCCATCACCCGGGCAGCGATGTCGAGCAGCTTCAGGCACAGGTTGACGCCAACACTGAAGTTGGCAGCAAACACGATCGGGATGTCTTTACCGGCTTCGGCCAGCAGCAGTTTCTCTTCTGCCGAGAACCCGGTCGTACCAATGACCATGGCCTTGCCCGCCTTGCGGCAGAACGCCAGGTTCTTCAGGGTCACCGACGGGTGCGTAAAGTCGATCAGCACGTCGAACTCATCGGCGACCTTGGCCAGGTCACCCGAGATGGTCACACCGATCCGACCCAGCGCCGCCAATTCGCCTGCGTCAGCGCCGACCAGCGAGCTGTCGGGCTTGTCGATGGCGGCCGTGAGGCCGGCGCTTGGCGCCTGTTGCTGCACAGCCTCGACGAGGATCTTGCCCATCCGCCCTGCTGCACCCATTACCGCAATACGTCGCATAGCCTGTTCCTTGTCAGAGATCGCCGAAGAAGCGCTTCACACCCTCGAACCAACCGTTGGCCTTGGGCGAATGGGAGCTGTCACCTTCGAGCGAGTCACGCAGCTCTTCGAGCAGCTCACGCTGACGACGGCTGAGGTTGACCGGGGTTTCCACCGCGACCCGGCACAGCAGGTCACCAGCACCACCGCCACGCACCGGCGCGACGCCCTTGCCACGCAAGCGGAACTGCTTGCCGGTCTGGGTGCCTTCAGGGATCCTCAGTTTGACCCGACCATCCAGAGTCGGCACCTCCAGCTCGCCACCCAGGGCGGCATCGGTGTAGCTGATCGGTACTTCGCAGTACAGATGCTTGCCGTCACGCTGGAAGATCGCGTGCTCACGCACGTTGATCACCACATACAGGTCGCCAGTCGGGCCGCCATGGGCACCCGCCTCGCCTTCGCCGGACAGGCGAATGCGGTCGCCGGTATCGACCCCAGCCGGAACCTTGACCGACAGCGTCTTGTACTCTTCGACACGGCCTTCGCCGTGGCACGAACCGCACGGGTCGGTGATGATCTTGCCCTGGCCATGGCAGCGCGGGCAGGTCTGCTGCACCGAGAAGAAGCCCTGCTGCATGCGCACCTGGCCGATACCGCCGCAGGTGGGGCAGGTCGACGGGGTCGAGCCCTTCTTCGCGCCACTGCCGTCGCACGGCTCGCAGTTGACCAGCGTCGGTACACGGATGTTGACCGTTGTGCCGCGCACGGCTTCTTCCAGGTTCAGCTCGAGGGTGTAGCGCAGGTCGCTGCCGCGTGCGGCGCCACCACGGCCACCACCCCGGCTGCCGCCGAAGAAGTCGCTGAACACATCACCAAAGATGTCAGAGAAGTTGGCGCCACCGAAGCCTGCACCGCCGCCGCCCATGCTTGGGTCGACACCAGCGTGACCGTATTGGTCGAACGCTGCGCGCTTGCTCGCATCAGACAGCACTTCGTAGGCCTCGTTGGCCTCCTTGAACATGTCTTCGGATTCTTTGTCGCCCGGGTTACGGTCCGGGTGGTACTTCATCGCCAGTCGGCGGTAGGCCTTTTTGAGGTCACCTTCACTGGCGCCGCGCTCGACCCCCAGGACCTCATAATAATCACGCTTGGACATAGGTCATTTGCACTCTTGTGGGCGTTCGGCAAAGCTCTGCGCGTTCCGCGCCGTGCCGCCAGCACCTGCCGCTACACATGACTCATGCGCCCTGACAGATGCTGTAAAAATTCTCGTATTCCAGACACACCAACGCGGGAGCAAGCCCCCGCGCGGCGACATCCTACCAGCTCAACACCAAGCGGCGCTGAGCTGGCCGACAACTAGCAGGGATTACTGCTTGTTGTTGTCTTTCACTTCTTCGAACTCGGCGTCAACCACGTCATCGTGCTTGGCTTCCGGCTCGGCTTGCTGCTGGGCGCCGCCCTGAGGCTGTTCAGCCGACTGCTCGGCGTACATCTTCTGGGCAACTGGTGCGGAGACCTTGGACAGCTCTTCGACCTTGGCGTCGATGGCAGCTTTGTCGTCGCCTTTGACAGCGGCTTCCAGAGCAACCACAGCAGCTTCGATCGCGGTTTTTTCTTCCGCGGTCACTTTGTCACCGGCATCGGCGACCATTTTGCGAGTCGAGTGGACCAGCGCGTCACCCTGGTTACGGGCAGCGGCCAGCTCTTCGAACTTGCGGTCTTCCTCGGCGTTGGCCTCGGCGTCACGCACCATGCGCTCGATCTCTTCGTCGGACAGACCGGAGTTGGCCTTGATCACGATCGACTGAGTCTTGCCGGTAGCCTTGTCTTTCGCGCCGACGTGCAGGATGCCGTTGGCGTCGATGTCGAAGGTCACTTCGATCTGTGGCACGCCACGTGGTGCTGGTGGAATGTCGGCCAGGTCGAATTTACCCAGCGACTTGTTCTGACCAGCCTGCTTACGCTCACCTTGCAGCACGTGAATGGTCACGGCGTTCTGGTTGTCGTCGGCAGTCGAGAACACCTGCGACTTTTTGGTCGGGATGGTGGTGTTCTTCTCGATCAGCGCAGTCATCACGCCGCCCATGGTTTCGATACCCAGGGTCAGCGGGCTGACGTCCAGCAGCAGAACGTCTTTGACGTCGCCGGCCAGTACTGCGCCCTGGATAGCAGCGCCCATGGCAACGGCTTCGTCCGGGTTGACGTCTTTACGTGCTTCTTTACCGAAGAAATCGGTAACCAGCTTCTGTACCAGCGGCATACGGGTCTGGCCGCCGACCAGGATCACGTCGTTGATCGCGCCAACGTCGATACCGGCGTCTTTCAGAGCGATGCGGCAAGGCTCGATGGTGCGCTGCACCAGGTCTTCAACCAGCGATTCCAGCTTGGCGCGGGAAATCTTCACGTTCAAGTGCTTAGGACCGGTCGCATCTGCAGTGATGTACGGCAGGTTGACGTCGGTCTGCTGGCTCGAGGACAGCTCGATCTTGGCTTTTTCAGCGGCTTCTTTCAGGCGCTGCATCGCCAGCGGGTCACCTTTGAGGTTCATGCCGCTTTCTTTCTTGAACTCGTCGACGAGATAGTCGATCAGGCGAATGTCGAAGTCTTCACCACCGAGGAAGGTGTCACCGTTGGTGGCCAGTACTTCGAACTGGTGCTCGCCGTCGACTTCGGCAATTTCGATAACCGAAACGTCGAAGGTACCGCCGCCCAGGTCATAAACGATCACGGTGTGATCGCCCTTGGCCTTGTCCATACCGTAAGCCAGCGCAGCTGCGGTTGGTTCGTTGATGATACGTTTTACGTCCAGACCTGCGATGCGGCCGGCGTCTTTGGTGGCCTGACGCTGGCTGTCGTTGAAGTAGGCCGGAACGGTGATGACCGCTTCGGTAACTGGCTCGCCCAGGTAGTCTTCGGCGGTTTTCTTCATCTTTTTCAAGATTTCAGCCGAGATTTGTGGCGGTGCCATTTTCTGGCCGTTTACTTCAACCCAGGCGTCGTTGTTGTCAGCCTTGACGATCTTGTACGGGACCATCTGAATGTCTTTCTGCACGACTTCTTCGTCGAAGCGGCGACCGATCAGACGTTTTACCGCGTACAGGGTGTTGTGCGGGTTGGTGACTGCCTGGCGCTTGGCCGACTGACCGACGAGGATTTCGCCGTCGTTGGCGTAAGCGATGATCGAAGGGGTAGTACGCGCACCTTCGGCGTTCTCGATAACCTTGACGTTACCGTTTTCCAGGATGGAGACGCACGAGTTGGTGGTCCCCAGGTCGATACCGATGATTTTGCCCATGTTAACTCTCCCGAAACTGAATTAGCTGGCAGCGGCTACATTGGCCAACTGCGGTAATACTTGAATGCTTGACACTAAGATGGGGTCACCCAAACAGATTTCAAGCCTGTTCGTTGATCGAAGGTTGCGCTGCCGCAGGCGCCTTGCTGACCACCACCATGGCGGGGCGCAGCAGACGGCCGTTGAGCATGTAGCCCTTCTGGAACACCTTGAGCACGCTGTTCGGCTCGACCTCTGCGCTCTCTTGCATGGCCATCGCCTGGTGATGTTCGGCGTTGAACGGTTCACCGTGCGGGTCAATGGCTTCGAGGTTGTAGCGCTTGAGGGTGTCGCTGAACATCTTCAGGGTGAGCTCGATACCATCGCGCATTGGCTTGATGGTTTCGTCGTCGGCGCTGGACAGTTCCAGGCCGCGCTCGAGGCTGTCGATGACCGGCAGCAGGTCGCTGGCAAACTTCTCCAGGGCGAACTTGTGCGCTTTCTCGACGTCCTGTTCGGCACGACGACGCACGTTCTGCAGGTCGGCAACGGCGCGCAGGGATTGATCCTTGGCCGCGGCCAGCTGCTCCTCGAGCACCTGAACACGGGTACCGAGATCCTCAGAACCTGCTTCTTCGGTGTTTGGGGTGTTTTCGTCCAGCTGTTCGTCAGCCATTGGGTATCTCCTCCGCAATTTCTGTTGTGCGAGCCTTGCTCGCTCCGTTGACGGCTATATGGGGTCGGAAAAATCAGCTTCAAGGGCTGAGGCGGTTTTCCATGGGCGCGAAAGCAATCTACCAATGGATATTGTCAGGCAGGCAAAAAGCACTGTATAAATATCCAGACCTGACCTTTCGGGAGCCGCCCTCATGCTGGTGCACCTGTCCATCCACAACTACGCCATCGTCGAACACCTGGACCTCGAGCTGTCTCGCGGCATGAGTGTGATTACCGGTGAAACCGGCGCGGGCAAATCGATCATGCTCGACGCCCTCGGCCTGGCCTTGGGCGATCGCGCCGACAGCGGCGTGGTCCGCCCCGGCGCCGACAAGGCCGACATCCTCGCCACCTTCGACCTGGTCGACATTCCCGAGGCCAGCGTCTGGCTCAAGGAGCGCGACCTCGACGGCGAAGGCCTGTGCATCCTGCGCCGGGTGATCACCGCCGAAGGCCGCAGCCGTGGCTATATAAATGGCACGCCCTGCCCGCTCGGCGACCTCAAGGCCCTCGGCGAACTGTTGATCGACATCCACAGCCAGCATGAGCACCAGTCGCTACTGAAAACCGACACTCACCGCCGCCTGGTCGACGAGTACGCCGGTGCCAGCGACCTCTCCCGCCAGGTGCAACTGGCGGCGCAGCGGTGGCGGCAGACCCGCCAGGAGCTGGAGCGGCTGTCCAACTCCGGCGACGAACAACGCGCCCGGCAACAGCTGCTGAGCTATCAGCTGGAAGAACTGGACAACCTCGCCCTCGGCGAAAACGAGCTGGAGCAACTGGAGCAGGAGCACAAGAGCCTGACCAACGCCGAAGCCCTGTTCGGCATCTGCCGCCAGGTCATCGATCAATGCAGCGAGAGCGACTCGGGCAATGTGCTCAATGCCCTGACCGCCAGCCTCAACCGCCTAAGCGCGGTGACCGGCGGGCCGAAGGCGCTGGACGAAGCGGCGACCATGATTGCCAGTGCGCAGATCCAGGTCGAAGAAGCGGTCGGCGAGCTCAATCGCTTCCTCGACAACTTCGACGCCGACCCGATGCGCCTGCAAGCGCTGGAAGAGCGCCTCGATACTATTTATACGTTGGCGCGCAAACACCGCGTGCACCCGACCGAACTGCCGCACCTGCAACAGCGCTTGATGGAAGAGCTTGAAGGCCTCAACGCCAGTGACGAGTCACTTGAGCGCCTGGGTGAAGAGCTGGCCGCCTATGCCCAGCACTATCAAACCAAGGCCCAGGAGCTCAGCGCCCTGCGCAAACAGGCGGCTGCGCAACTGGCCACAGCGGTCGAGCAGGAAGTGCAGCGCCTCGGTATGCCGGGTGGGCGTTTCTGTATCGAGCTGAACCCGTTTGAAAGTGCCGAGCCTTCGCCGCATGGCCTGGAGCAGATCGAACTGCTGGTCAGTGCCAACCCTGGGCAGCCGCTTAAAGGTTTGGCCAAGGTAGCCTCCGGTGGTGAGCTGTCGCGGATCAGCCTGGCGATTCAGGTGATCACTGCGCAGACCTCGCGGATTCCGACTTTGGTGTTCGACGAAGTGGACGTCGGTATCGGCGGGCCCACTGCGGAAATTGTCGGCCAGTTGCTGCGCCGACTTGGCGAACGCGGGCAAGTGCTGACCGTGACCCACCTGCCACAGGTGGCGGCGCAAGGGCATCATCATTTGTTTGTGCACAAGGTGCGCGACAGCGAGACCACGCACACGGCGGTGGCCAGTCTCGGCAAGCGTGAGCGGGTTGAGGAAGTGGCGCGGATGTTGGGCGGGATCGACCTGACCAAAGAATCGCTGGCGCATGCGCGCAAGATGGTCGTTACCAGCAAATAAGTGATTGGGGCCGCAAAGCGGTCCCAAAAACACAACTGGCGGGCACGACCTCGAAAGATCGCCCCGCCAGCCGTCAACGATCTAAATCGTTACCGCTTTTTACGCACATACAGAACCAGATTATGGTCCACGAGCTCAAAGCCATGCTCGGCCACGATCTCTTTCTGGCGCTTTTCGATTTCCGAATCGAAGAACTCGATGACTTCGCTGGTCTCCACGTTGACCATATGGTCGTGGTGGCCGCCATCAGCCAGCTCAAACACCGCGTGGCCGCCGTCGAAGTTATGACGAACCACCAGGCCCGCTGCTTCGAACTGGGTCAAAACCCGGTAAACAGTGGCCAGACCGACGTCCTCGCCAGCCTCCATCAGCGCCTTGTAGACATCCTCGGCACTCATGTGTCGCTGCTCGGTAGAATCGAGCATCTGAAGGATCTTAACTCGAGGCAGTGTCACCTTGAGACCAGCTTTACGTAGTTCGCTATTTTCAACCATGGTCAGCTTTCTCGCCGATGCTGCTTCGCAGCTTCTCTTAATACGGGTATGATCGGGGTTTACGTTGTCCAGCCAAGATAGTGGAAGTCGCCCACCGATGCAAAAGTCCAAGCTCTTGCTAACCAGCCTCACCCTAGTGGGACTGCTCGCACTCGCCGGTTGCTCGTTTCCCGGGGTTTACAAAATCGACATCCAGCAGGGCAATGTCGTCACGCAGGACATGATAGACCAATTACGCCCGGGAATGACCCGTCGGCAAGTAAGGTTTATCATGGGCAACCCGCTGATTCAGGATACTTTCAACACCAACCGTTGGGATTATCTCTACAGCTTGCAGCCTGGTGGCGGTAAACGTCAGCAAGAGCGCATGAGCATCTTCTTCAATGAAGGTGATCAGCTGGTCAGTCTGTCCGGTGACTTCATGCCTGGCGTCAGCCGAGATCAAGAGATCCTCGGTGGCAGCGGTGATACTACCGTCAGCCCGGACGCTCAGCCTGGCCAACCCACCCAGCCAGAAGAAAAACCAGCTCGTCGCGGCTCGACCGAAGAATCGATCCAACGCGAAATCGACACCATCGAAGCCACACCGGTGCCGACACCAGCTCCGCTGGATACCAATCCGCAGTAAGCAGATTGGCTCCAAGAAAAAGCCCGAACCTAGGTTCGGGCTTTTTTGTGCCTGCGCTTTGCCAAATCGTCAGCCGTTGAGCTGCTTGGCTCGCTGGCAGAAGGCATCAACCAGAGTATTCGCAGCCTGGTTGAACAGCGGCCCGAGGGTGGCGCGCACGATCGGCCCGGCATAATCAAACGACAGGTCGAGGCTGATCTTGCAGGCCTTGTCACCCAGCGGCTTGAACACCCACACGCCGTGCAACTGGCTGAACGGGCCTTCTTCAAGGTTCATCTCGATCGACTGCCCCGGCACCAGCACATTGCGCGTAACAAAGTGCTGGCTAAGCCCGCCTTTAGCCACTTCCAGCCTGGCGCGCATGCTCGTTTCGCTGCTCTCGAGCACCGTCGAGGCCGAGCACCACGGCAGAAATTCTGGGTAGCTGGCGACGTCGTTGACAAGGTCATACAGCGCCTGGGCAGGGTACGGCAGCAGGGCAGAGCGTTGAATATGGGTAGTCATCCAGGCATCGATTCCAAGGCTGGGCGGCAGCACTTCGCAGCTCACCGAAAACAGGTTCTGTGGGTTACACAGTGTGTCCATTGTCCGGGATTCACCCGGCAGGCTCAAGCGCACCGAAAACCCCGTAGCCGACAACGCCATGACTGCCTATAATGCGGCCCCTATGGCTAAGCAAAAGAAACATCCGACCGGGACCATCGCGCAGAACAAGAAAGCGCGTCACGATTACTTCATCGAACACAAGTTCGAGGCCGGGCTGGTCCTGTCCGGTTGGGAAGTAAAAAGCCTGCGGGCCGGTAAGGCACACCTGACTGACAGCTACGTGCTGCTCAAGGACGGTGAAGCCTGGTTGTTCGGTTGCCACATTGCGCCGCTGACTGCCGCCAGCACCCACGTCATCGCTGACCCGATCCGCACCCGTAAACTGCTGCTGAACAAGCGCGAGCTTGAGCGCGTGCACGCTGCCGTGGCGCAGAAGGGCTACACCTGCGTGGCCTTGTCGCTGTACTGGAGCAAGCACCTGATCAAGTGCGAAATCGCCCTGGGCAAGGGCAAGAAGGAATTCGACAAGCGCGACACCGAACGCGAACGCGATTCCAACCGCGAGATGCAGCGGGCTGTGCGCAACAAAGGCAAGGAAGACTGATTCCTCGTTGATTTGTGGTGCCTGCTTTGGGGCTGCTTTGCAGCCCTTCGCGGGCAAGCCCGCTCCCACAGGTATCTGAGTGCAGCTTAGTGCCCTGTGGGAGCGGGCTTGCCCGCGAAGGGCCGCAAAGCGGCCCCAGCCATCTCAAGCCAAACCCCATCACCGCCCACTGCGCCGCTCCGCCCGCGCCACCCGATGCGCCTCCTCCTGCGCCTCTTCGAGCACCTCCTGCACATACAGGATATGCCGGCTCGACACCTCCCGCGCCTCCTCCGCCCTACCCTCAACAATCGCCTGATACAGCTCGCGGTGCTGCCCAATCAACATATCCCGCGTCTCGCTACGCTGCTGATACATCCCGCCAATGTTGGTCACCACATTGCGCTTGAGCAAATCAAACAAGCCACGAATGGTGTGCAGCAACACCGCGTTATGGCTCGCCTCGGCAATCGCCAGATGGAACCGCGCATCCGCAGCGCCCTCCTCCGCCCGGCTCACCTCGGCCTTGCGTGAATAACAATCCTGCAGCTCATCAAACGCCGCCTTGAGCCGCTCACGGTCAGGTTCGGTCGCCCGCTGCGCCGCATAAAACGCACACGACGCCTCCAGCGTATGGCGAAACTCGAGCAAGTCCCGCTGCGCCTCCGGGCTGTGTTCAAGCAGCTGCAGCAGCGGGTCACTGAAGGTTGCCCCCAGCGACGCCGCCACATAATTGCCACCACCCTGGCGACTCACCAGCAGCCCCTTGGCCACCAGCTTCTGGATCGCCTCGCGCAGCGATGGCCGCGACACGCCGAACTGCTCGGCCAGGGCGCGCTCGGCCGGCAGGCGCTGACCCGAGGTCAAGGTACCTTCAAGGATCATCCCTTCCAGGCGCTCGACAATGTCGTCGGACAGGCGCCGTTGGCGAACCTGATCAAAAACCATCACTTACTCTCCACAAACCCTCGCACACACAGCGAGGCCTACTATTTTGGCCTATCCAGGCTGCGCTCACACGTATCAGTTGCGTAATAAAAGCTGGGTATTCGTGTGCCGCGCTGGCTTTGATCCTGGCGAGCATTGCCGGGGGCGCTTTGCGCCCCTTTCGCGACAGAAGGCCGCTCCTACAGTTGACCGCGCTGTCTTGGCGTTGCGCGGTCGGCGTAGGAGCGGCCTTGTGTCGCGAAAGGGCTGCAAAGCAGCCCCAGCACCCTCAAGACAAACGCAACGCCCAAAAACACCCCAACCCCAAGCCATTCATCGACATTCCACCAAAGTACAAGCCGAGACAAATTGACACAGGCCCAGTTGCGCTCTTAACCTAGCATCCGCACATTGTAAATTGGTCTTACCAATTACCCAGTGCCAGTGCTGACCAACAACAATTAGGGGCCAACCCATCATGCAAACCTGGCAACAAATCTATAGCCCATTGGGCAGTCTTGGCCTGTCCGCGCTGGCGGCAGTGATCCCGATCGTATTCTTCTTCCTCGCCCTGGCCGTATTCCGCCTCAAAGGCCACGTGGCCGGCAGCATCACCCTCGGCCTGTCGATCCTGGTCGCCATCTTTGCCTTCAACATGCCGGTCGACATGGCCCTGGCAGCTGCCGGTTATGGCTTCCTCTACGGCCTGTGGCCAATCGCCTGGATCATCGTTGCCGCGGTGTTCCTTTACAAACTGACGGTCAAAAGCGGCCAGTTCGAAGTGATCCGCAGCTCGGTGCTGTCGATCACCGACGACCAACGCCTGCAAGTACTGCTGATAGGCTTCTGCTTCGGCGCCTTCCTTGAAGGTGCCGCCGGCTTCGGCGCACCCGTAGCGATCACCGCTGCCCTTTTGGTCGGCCTGGGCTTCAATCCCCTCTACGCCGCCGGCCTGTGCCTGATCGCCAACACCGCGCCGGTCGCCTTCGGCGCGCTCGGCATCCCGATCATCGTCGCCGGCCAGGTGACCGGCATCGACGCCTTCCACATCGGCGCCATGACCGGCCGCCAGCTGCCGCTGCTGTCGCTGTTCGTACCGTTCTGGCTGGTGTTCATGATGGACGGCCTGCGCGGCGTCAAAGAAACCTGGCCTGCCGCCCTGGTCGCCGGCCTGAGCTT
Organism: Pseudomonas sp. BIGb0278; assembly: GCF_024809895.1. Lineage (NCBI taxonomy): Bacteria > Pseudomonadati > Pseudomonadota > Gammaproteobacteria > Pseudomonadales > Pseudomonadaceae > Pseudomonas > Pseudomonas sp. BIGb0278. The sequence continues at coordinate 192,577 of NZ_JANUEL010000008.1, read as the reverse complement.
CGCCGTGACCCAGTACTTCACCTCCAACTACATTGGCCCAGAACTGCCCGACATCACCTCGGCGCTGGCCAGCCTGATCTCGCTGACCCTGTTCCTCAAAGTCTGGCAGCCAAAACGCTCGATGGCCGTAGCCCAGGGCAGCGTCGGCGCCGCCGTGGTGCAGTCCAGCGGCAGCCAGCCAACCCCGTACAACTTCGGTGAAATCTTCAAAGCCTGGTCGCCGTTCCTGATCCTCACCGTGCTGGTAACGATCTGGACCCTCAAGCCATTCAAGGCCGCGTTCGCCCCCGGCGGCGCGATGTACAACTTCGTCTTCAACTTCGCCATCCCGCACCTCGACCAGCTGGTGATCAAGACCGCGCCGATCGTTGCAGCCCCAACCGCCATGCCAGCGGTGTTCAAACTCGACCCGATCTCCGCCACCGGCACCGCGATCTTCCTCTCGGCACTGATCTCGATGTGGGTCCTGAAGATCAACTTCAAAACTGGTATTACCACTTTCAAAGAAGTGCTGTGGGAGCTGCGCTGGCCAATCCTGTCGATCGGCATGGTGCTGGCGTTCGCCTTCGTCACCAACTACTCCGGCATGTCCTCGACCATGGCCCTGGTCCTGGCCGGCACTGGCGCTGCGTTCCCGTTCTTCTCGCCGTTCCTCGGTTGGCTGGGCGTGTTCCTGACCGGCTCGGACACCTCGTCCAACGCCCTGTTCAGCTCGCTGCAAGCCACCACCGCGCACCAGATCGGCGTCAGCGACACCCTGCTGGTCGCGGCCAACACCAGCGGCGGCGTGACCGGCAAGATGATCTCGCCACAATCGATCGCCGTGGCCTGCGCCGCGACCGGCCTGGTTGGCAAGGAATCGGACCTGTTCCGCTTCACCGTCAAACACAGCCTGTTCTTCGCCACCATCGTCGGCGTGATCACCCTGGTGCAAGCCTACTGGCTCACCGGCATGCTGGTTCACCACTAAAGTGACAGGGGCCGGGCGCACTCGACTGCGCCCGGCAGCCACCCCTCACCACCTTTGCAGCGAGCATCCATGATCATTTCTGCCTCCACCGATTACCGCGTCGCGGCCCAGCGCAAGCTGCCACCGTTCCTGTTCCACTACGCCGACGGTGGCGCCTACGCCGAATACACCCTGCGCCGCAACGTCGACGACCTGGCCAGCATCGCCCTGCGCCAACGCGTGCTCAACAACATGTCCGAACTCAACCTGCAGACGCAGCTGTTCGGCGAAACCCTGAGCATGCCGGTGGCCCTCGCCCCGGTCGGCCTGACCGGCATGTACGCCCGCCGCGGCGAAGTGCAGGCCGCCCGCGCCGCCGCCGCGCACGGCATCCCCTTCACCATGTCGACCGTGTCGGTGTGCCCGATCGAAGAAGTCGCCCCGGCGATCGACCGGCCGATGTGGTTCCAGCTGTATGTATTGAAAGACCGCGGCTTCATGCGCAACGCCCTCGAGCGCGCCAAGGCCGCCGGGGTCAAAACCCTGATCTTCACCGTCGACATGCCCGTGCCCGGCGCGCGCTACCGCGATGCCCACTCCGGCATGAGCGGCGCCAACGGCCCGATGCGCCGCGTGCTGCAAGCCATGACCCACCCACAGTGGGCCTGGGACGTCGGCGTGATGGGCCGCCCGCACGACCTGGGCAACATCTCCACCTACCGCGGCAACCCCACCGGCCTTGCCGACTATATAGGCTGGCTGGGCAACAACTTCGACCCGTCGATCTCGTGGAAAGACCTCGAGTGGATCCGCGAATTCTGGGACGGCCCGATGATCATCAAAGGCATCCTCGACCCGGATGATGCCCGTGATGCGGTCAAGTTCGGCGCCGACGGCATCGTCGTCTCCAACCACGGCGGCCGCCAGCTCGACGGCGTACTCTCCAGCGCGCGCGCCCTGCCGGCGATTGCCGATGCGGTCAAGGGCGACATCAAGATCCTCGCCGACTCCGGCATCCGCAGCGGCCTCGACGTGGTGCGCATGATCGCCCTCGGCGCCGACAGCGTGCTGATCGGCCGCGCCTTCCTCTGGGCGCTGGCCACCCACGGCGAAGCCGGGGTGAAAAACCTGCTGGCCCTGTTCGAAAAAGAAATGCGCGTGGCAATGGTGCTGACCGGCGCCAAGTCGATCAGCGAAATCAGCCGCGACTCGCTGGTCCGCGAACTGGGCGCCTGACGCGCCCTACCCCACACCGCCTGATTGCCCGGGGCACGTTGCGCCACAGATGCGACGGCCCCGCGAGGAGATTGCATGAGCCTGCCTGCCGCGTTCCTCAGAGATGCCGAGCGCCTGATCCCCGCCAACCGCCGCTTCAGCGACCCGACCTCGACCCTGGCCTTTGGCACCGACGCCAGCTTTTACCGGCTGATCCCCCAGCTGGTAGTGCGCGTCGAATCAGAAGACGAAGTGGTCGGCCTGCTGCAACTGGCCCAGCGCGAACGCGTGCCGGTGACCTTCCGCGCCGCCGGCACCAGCCTGTCTGGCCAGGCCCTCAGCGACTCGGTATTGATCGTGCTCGGTGACAGCTGGAACGGCAAAGAAATCCGCCGCCAGGGCGAGCAGATCCGCGTGCAACCCGGCGTCATCGGCGCCCAGGCCAACGCTTGGCTGGCCCCGTTCGGGCGCAAGATCGGCCCCGACCCGGCCTCGATCAACGCCTGCAAGATCGGCGGCATCGTCGCCAACAATGCCAGCGGCATGTGCTGCGGCACCGCGCAAAACACCTACCACACCCTCGCCGGCCTGCGCCTGGTGCTGGCCGACGGCACCCGCCTCGACAGTGAAGACCCCGCCAGCGTGGCAGCCTTCGAGCAAAGCCACGGCGCCCTGCTCGCCGAGCTGGCCCGACTCGGCCAGGAGACCCGCGCCAATACTGAACTGGCTGCGCGAATCCGCCACAAGTACCGCCTGAAAAACACCACCGGCCTGTCGCTCAATGCCCTGATCGACTACGACCAGCCGCTCGACATTCTCCAGCACCTGCTGGTCGGCTCCGAAGGCACCCTCGGCTTTATCAGCGCCGTGACCTACGACACCGTGCTCGACCACCCGCACAAAGCCTCGGCGCTGATCGTCTTCCCCACCGTAGAAAGCTGCTGCAAGGCAGTCACCGTGCTCAAGAGCCAGCCGGTGTCCGCCGTCGAACTGCTCGACCGCCGCAGCCTGCGCTCGGTCCAAGATAAACCCGGCATGCCGGTGTGGGTCCGCGCCCTGTCGGACAACGCCTGCGCCCTGCTGATCGAGTCCCGCGCCGCCAGCCAGACGCTGCTGCACGAGCAACTCGAGCTGATCATGGCGTCGATCGCCGAGTTCCCGCTGGAGCAGAAGGTCGACTTCAGCGAAGACCCGACCGTGTACAACCTGCTGTGGAAAATCCGCAAAGACACCTTCCCCGCCGTCGGCGCCGTGCGTCAGACCGGGACTACAGTGATCATCGAAGACGTCACCTTCCCCGTCGAAGTCCTCGCCGAAGGCGTCAACCGCCTGATCCAGTTGTTCGACAAACACGGCTACGCCGAGGCGATCATTTTCGGCCACGCCCTGGAAGGCAACCTGCACTTCGTCTTCACCCAAGGCTTCAACAACGCCGCCGAAGTCGCCCGCTACCAGGCCTTCATGGACGACGTCGCGCAACTGGTCGCCGTCGAGTTCGGCGGCTCGCTCAAGGCCGAGCACGGCACCGGCCGCAACATGGCGCCCTTCGTCGAGCTGGAATGGGGCAAAGACGCCTACCAACTGATGTGGCAGCTCAAGCGCCTGCTCGACCCCAACGGCATCCTCAACCCTGACGTGGTGCTCAGCGAAGACCCGGACATCCACCTGAAAAACCTCAAACCGCTGCCCGCCGCCGACGAAATCGTCGACAAGTGCATCGAGTGCGGTTTCTGCGAACCGGTGTGCCCGTCCAAAGGCCTGACCCTCAGCCCCCGCCAGCGCATCGTCATGTGGCGCGACATTCAAGCGAAAAAGCGCGCCGGCGAAGACGTGCGCGAGCTGCTGCGCGACTTCCAGTACCAGGGCATCGACACCTGCGCCGCCACCGGCCTGTGCGCCCAGCGCTGCCCGGTCGGCATCAACACCGGCGAGCTGGTGAAAAAGCTGCGTGGCCAGGCCGCCGACCACGGCAAAACCGCCGACTGGCTGGCCGAACACTTCCAGGCCACCCTGCGCGGCGCCCGCTTCACCCTCGCCGCCGCCAACGGCGCCCGCAAACTGCTCGGTGCGCCGCGCCTCGCACGTCTCAGCGCCTCATTAAGCAAAGCCAGCAACGGCCGCCTGCCGCAGTGGACCAGCGCCATGCCGCAACCGCTGCGCGCCATCGACTTCGGCCCGGCCAGTAACGACGCCCGCCCCCGCGTGGTGTACCTCGCCGCCTGCGTGTCGCGGGTGATGGGCCCGGCCTACGCCGATCGCGAACAAAGCTCGCTGCTGGACAAAACCCAACGCCTGCTGGAAAAAGCCGGTTACCAGGTGGTATTCCCCGAAAACGCCGACAGCCTCTGCTGCGGCCAGCCATTTGCGTCAAAAGGTTACGCCGAGCAGGCCGAACACAAGCGCCAGGAGCTGATCAACGCCCTGCTGCTGGCCACCCGCGGCGGCCTCGACCCGGTGTACTGCGACACCAGCCCGTGCACATTGCGCCTGGTGCAGGACCTTGGCGAAACCCGGCTCGACCTGTACGACCCGGTGCGCTTCATCCGCACCTTCCTGGTCGACCGGCTGGAGTTCACCCCGCAGGAGGAGCCGGTGGCCGTGCACGTGACCTGCAGCACCCAGCACCTCGGTGAAAGCCAGGCGCTGATTGACCTGGCACGGCGTTGCAGCAAGCAGGTGGTGATCCCCGAGGGGATTCATTGCTGTGGTTTTGCCGGCGACAAGGGCTTTACCACGCCGGAGCTGAACAGCCATGCGCTGCGCAGTTTGAAGGATGCGGTGCAGTACTGCAGCGAGGGGATTTCGACCAGTCGCACGTGTGAAATCGGGCTGTCGAGCAACAGCGGGATCGACTATCACGGGTTGGTTTATCTGGTGGATCGGGTGACTCGCGCGCGGGTGATCTGAGTTTGGCTTTGGCGGTGTCCGGTTGCGGGTTTTCCGTAGGACATTTCCGAACCTGAAACCAAATGCTTCTAAATCGGCGCTCTTGGGAATTATCCTACGAGCGCTAACGCCGTTTCGCTGTTGTTGATCTTGGCCATCAGGGCTAATTTCCTCGGGTCGTCTTTTTGGGCGATCTGGGTGTGAGAGCCCGCCATGGGTAACAACCGCAGCTCCGCTATGGCAGCTGTGCGTGGGCAGGCTTCGGCCTGGCCGGGTTTCCTATGTTGCCGGTCTCTCACCCCACGTACCGCTGCCACCTTTATCTTGTGAGAGGGATTGTGGGAGGTAGCTCCTGTGTAACGTAGGAGTCACGCCATGAAGAAATTAGTCCCTGATCCACCCCGCTTCAGAATGCTCAATAACCCCTTCTTCTCGCTCCACAATGACCTGCCCACGCCCGACGCGCTCGCCCATTCCAGCGAACTGCTACGCGGTGTAATCGAGACCATCGACGAGCACTGCCGCCATCACGCCGGCGAGCCTGGCCTGAACATGCTCAGCAACGCCGCCCACGCCGCCGAAACCGCCCGCGCCCTGGTCGAACACGTGATGCGCCGAGCGACCGCAGAAGCAGGAGCGCCGCAATGACCCACGACCTCGACAGCTGGACCACCGTCGGCACCGAAACCTGCCACGACCTCTACCGCATCAAGCCCGGCGTTCACGTCGAGCGCGCCTTTCAGGAACTGTCCGCGCTACTGAGCATGGTCCGCCACCTCACCCAGCAAGCCGACAAAAACGACGACCCCGTCGCCCTCGAAGCCGCCCGCTACCTGAGCGCTCTAGCCCGCGCCCTCGGCACCGACATCGAAAGTGGCAAAGCCCTACGCGACGCGATCCAATAACGACAGCCATGTCAGCAGGCCAGCATTTGCATTGAACCCTCGCGGAAACCGCGCAGTCCATCTTTACAGGCCCGCCTTCCAGAGGCCTTCCAGAAGGAGACACCCATGAAAGGTACTGCGCTTTCCGCTCTCTTCGCGGCTGCCACACTGCTGGCCTCGCCAGCGTTTGCTGCCGACGACCTCTGCGCGATCAACCTGCAGAAAATCGACGACAGCATGGCCACCGCCGGCGCCACCTCCGAAGGCCTCGACAAAACCCTGACCGAGCACGTCGATAAAGCCAAGGCCGCCCAGGCCAGCGGCGACACCAAAGAATGCATCACCATCACCAGCAAAGTGCTCCAGCGTCTCGAAAAAACCGACAAAGGCAGCGGCACCGCTGGCGGCAGCGGGACCTAAGCAGCAGGCAGCAAACGGACGACGGCACCCGCAGTCGACGTCGTCCGCATAAAGGCGTATACTCCGCCTTGCGTGCTGAAAAGCACGCTCAGCTCTAGAGCTGAGTTGGGGCCGATTAGGATTCGACGCCGGTCGCGAAACTCTAGGTGCATGCCGAGTTGGTAACAGAACTCGTAAATCCACTGTTGCAACTTTCTATAGTTGCCAATGACGAAAACTACGAGGGTTACGCTCTCGCTGCGTAAGCAGCTGAGCCCGCTCTCCTGGTAGCTTCGGCTCCAGCAATCACTAGGGGATGCCTGTAAACCCGAAGTGATTGTCATACAGAACAGGATCGTCGTGTAGCACGTTGGGGGCAAAGCGACTAAAACTTACCCAACTCGTCCAAAGCACCCTGCCACTCGGGCGGCTGCGGATTAACTTAGTTGAGATGGCTACGCATGTAGTACCGACAGCGGAGTACTGGCGGACGGGGGTTCAAATCCCCCCGGCTCCACCAAATGATCAAACAAAGACGTCCACGGACGTCTTTTTTTGTGCCTGGAAGTCAGTGAAATCAAGGGTTTACCGCTCTTTTGAGGGCCACAACTGTTTTTGAGGCATGCGCCTGCGCGAATCAATCCTGGCTGACCTGCCACGCTTGCACCGCGAAGCCGAACACTTGGGCCTCGTCAACATTCAGGGAGGCACCAAAGGCGGCCGTTCAGGGGCATCAGCGCCGCGATGGGTCATGGCCAATGAGGCGGTGAAAGCGGCACTGCAGTTTGCTCGTCATGCATCGCCGCCCCATAGCCGCAACTTGCTGGCCCGAAACGAAAGCTATGCCGTTTCCTGCATCAGACCGTACTCCCCGCCCGGGAAAGCTGCATGAACACGGGCTGAAGGGTTTCCATGAACTACGAGCAGCCTACGCCTGCGAGCGTTACGAACAGCTTACAGGCCACGCCGCCCCGGTCAATGGCGGCCACTGCTATCGCATTGACCGCGAACAGGATCGTCAGGCGCGGCAACAGATCAGCGTTGAACTCGGGCACAACCGGCTCGATGCGGTGTCGGCCTACATTGGAGGCAGAGCGTGACTAAGCCCTTCGATATGGAGCTGTTCCTGAGCGGTGTATTGACCGGTTCAAAGGTCACGCAGCAACGCCACCTGCGCCAAGCCCGAATCATGCAAGCGGCCATTCAAAAACGCTGGCAGCGAGACAATCCTTGGATCTGGCAGCTCAAGCATGTGCGCTGGTTTCTCACTCAGCACCTGAAAGACCATTCCGACGCCACCCGATATTACTATCGACTTACCGTTCTATTGGTCTGGAAGCGCCTAGGGAGCCCTCGTGATGGGCTCGAAGCTGTCTGTGTTAAACACGGGAAACACGGCCATTTCACTCCTCCACCTTTTCCTGGAGCAGGCGTATGAGTGCTTGCACCTCGGCCAAGAAAGGGCTGCTGTCGAATTCACTCAGGTCACAGGCGAGACAGCTTTCAATATCCTTGCGCGAGAGGTAGTGCTTGTGCAGAAAATTCATTTCCAAGTGATCTGCCCCTTCCGCGATCTCGCGCTCATCCGGGTTAGCACTGTCACGAAGAAACTGCAGCAAGCAACCATGTAGCACGGGTGTCATGTGCATCTGAATACCACGTATCTGCTGCATCACCTCTTCGATACGCAGGTCGGCCGAGGCCTGATCGCTGAAGAAAATGTTACCGTTTGGGTGAGCAATCTCATTGCGCTGATCGACCAGTTTCTGGAATTTGCCAATGTGCTGGTTTTCGCAACCCGCCAGGCGCAGAAACTTGAAGATGCTACGCTCATTGACCTCGCTAAACGTGAAGGGGGAGCTGGCGGTCAACAGCTCCTTTTCCTTCTGTTGGAACAGCACGGCATGCGTGAACGCTTCAGGCTTTGCCTGTTTGATTTGCCATACTGAGAAATACACGTAGCTCATGTAGAGCATGTGAAATGCCAGTATGGAGAATTGGTACTTGCCAGACTGGTAATTACTTTCAAAAGCTTCCCATACAAAGCGAACGTACTCACCTTCATTGGCCGAGGGATAGGCCAGCGGCAGGTAGTCGTGGATTTCCAGAGTGGCATCCATGCTCAACCCTCCCAAACTCGATCTATGGCGACTTTAATGTCTTGCTCGCGCTCGGCGATTTCTCGCTTTAGCTCCTCGATTCGCTGCTGGTAGCGTTCAATTTCGGCAACGACTTCACGCTGCTCTTCAATGGGGGGAAGTGGGATTTGGAATGATTCAACCACGGCACGGGGTACACGCTGCAGTCCGCCTGTACCGGTCATTTTTGAGGTGGCCGTTTCGTGAAAACGATTTGAGGTCACCATGTAATACAAGTATTCGGGTAGAACTCGTGCGGACGCACGGAGGACATAGAACTCGCTTGACCCAAAGCCAATACCGTTTTCTAATCCTTTGGCAAGACCGGCTTTACCGTTCTCAAAACAAGGAGTCACCTTGGCGATCAAAACATCATTATCACGGAAGTAGGTGTAGGCCCCTTCCCGTACATCTCCAAGCATCCTAACCTGCTGAGGCTTGAACGAAATGGTGTGCTCTCCCAAATCCTGCATAGGTAAGAAAGACACAGAAGTTTCGGCAGATAGCGATGAAATTTCAGATTTTTTTGGGTTGACTTGGCAAATATCGCTAAGTGCGACCACTTCGTAATGAGCGTGTTGAAATTCAGTCGTCAGGTAGCGGTCGCCACTAAGGCTCCAATCCGCGCTCCCGGAAATTTGTTCTCGGCTAACACTGTGCGCTAAGTCACAAGCATGAAAATCTGTCGGGTTACTAAAGAATGCCGCCAGTGCCGCCTCGGCTTCAGGTAAATCGTCCTGCTCTAAGGCTCGACGTTGGGCCCCTAGGCCGTACCCGTCATTGTTGACCTTGACGAAAAGCACCTTATCAGTCTGCTTGGCCAAGTGCTTGTCGAGGATCAGGATAGAAGTTTTGACTCCGCTGTATGGTTGGAACACGCCAGCAGGAAGTGAAACTACGGCCACCAGCGACGTCTTGACCAGTGCTTCACGAAGTGCCTTGTAAGCAGTACTACTCTGAAAAATGATGCCTTCGGGCACGATGATTCCCGCGCGACCGTTTGGGCTGAGGTGTTCGTGGATGTAATCGACGAACAGCACTTCCGAGCGAGTGGCCTGGATGGAGAAGCGTTTGTGCGGCTTAATACCGCCCTTCGGCGACATGAAGGGCGGGTTGGCTAGGATCACGTCGAAGTGTTCGTTCCATTTGTCTTCACTGGTTAGCGTGTCGTATTCATCCACGTGCGGGTCAGTGAAACCGTGTAGGTACAGATTGACCAGCGACAGTCGCACCATATCCGGAGAGATGTCGTAGCCGTGGATATTGACCGCAAGTTTGTTGCGTTCGTCCGGAGTGAGCAGGTCGCCAGGCCGAGCCTTCTGGTTCTGCTCCAAGATGTGCTTCCAGGCCGAGATCAGGAAACCGGCGGTGCCACAGGCTGGGTCGAGTATGCGCTCGTGTTTCCTCGGATTGATGACCCGCACGATAAAGTCGATGATGTGTCGCGGTGTGCGGAACTGGCCAGCGTCGCCTTGACTGCCCAGAACGGATAGAAGGTATTCGAAGGCATCACCCAGCCGTTCGGAGTGGTCATAGCTGAAGCTGTCGATTTCCTTCAAGAAGGCTTTCAGTGTTTCCGGATCGCGATAAGGCAGGTAGGCGTTTTTGAAAATATCGCGGAACAGCGCAGGTAAGTGCGTGTTCTCGGTCATCTTGCCAATAGCCTCAGAATAGAGGTTTAGCGTGTCCTGGCCGCCCATGTTCGGCGCAAGCAGTTTGCTCCAGCCATATTGCCCGAAACTATTGACGAAGAAGCTACGCTTTCCGCCAAGCTCTTCGGCTTGGGCATCCATGTCGTCCATAAATTTATAGATTAGCGCGATTGTAATCTGCTCGACCTGACTCTTCGGGTCAGGCACCTTACCGACGAGGATGTCGCGACAGGTGTCAATGCGGCGCTTGGTATCGGTGTCCAGCATGTTGATTAGTCTGCTCAATAATTACATGAATTGGTTCAGGGGTACGTAATCTTTGACGTACTCCGGTATGCCGTCGCGCCATTTTAATGGCACTGCTTTCAGGTCACCAATGCCGAAGGCTGGATTGACGTTCAGTTCGGTGAAGCGCTTGTCATCGATGATGGCGCGTAGGGCGGCATCGGTGGTGTAGGCCTTGAAAAAATACTTCATGGCGAGCACTGCGCTGCCTTGGTCTTCCGAGAGTCGGCTTTGGTTGGCGAGCAGAAACTCCTGGAATTCATCCTCCAGCAGCTCATCCTTGCTCTTGAAATATGGGATCATGCCGAAAATTTTCTGCAGGATTTCCTTGAGACTCAGGCGGCGATCCACTGCGGCTGCACGACGCAGTTTGTCGAGGTTGAAATATTCGTTAGGTTTGTCGAACAGGTAGGTAACCACGTAGTCGATGGCCTGTTCCCACTGCTCGTTTACGACCTGCTGTTGCAGGGTCGCGTCGGCCTTGACCTGATCCTCGAATTTCTCGAAGAACATGCGGTCAATTTTCATTCCCTCGTAGCCAATGATCTGCTCGGCGACTTGATGGATGGCGTCGACACCCGTGTGCTCGTAGAGGCCGCTGGGTGGTAGCGGTGGTTCACCACCATCAGCGCCTTCGCTCGTGCGAGGCGGCAGTTTGAGCACCTCGTCGTAGTCGAATTTATCTTCGAAGTATTCACAGTTTGCAAAGAAATCGAAGAACTTGAAACGCTTCTTTTCTGGCTCGGCAATGAGTGGTTTTAGGTCATCATCAAAGAGCTGTTCGAGGAAGTCGTGTTTGCGAGTGCCACGCCCCTTAATTTGCACGAAGTCGGACGGTGAGTAGACTGGACGCATCAGTGCCAAGTTGAGAATGTCTGGGCAGTCGTAGCCCGTGGTCATCATACCGACTGTGACGCAGATCCGCGCCTTGCTGGTTTTGTAGAGCTCGTTGAAATTGGCCGATCCCAACAATTTGTTGTTGGTGAAATTGAGGGTGTACTGCTGCGCGTCGGACACGCTGGAAGTGACCTGCACGGCGAAGTCCGACTGGTATTTCCCGGGCCACAACTTGTCGGCGGTTTCGTTCAAAAGTTGCGTCAGCTTGGCCGCATGGTTTTGGCTGACCGCAAACACCAGGCCTTTACCGAACTCATTGGTCACCGGATCACGCAGGCCATTCTTGATTAGGGTTTCGCAGAACACACGGTTGGTTGCTTCGGAAAAGAACTTCTTTTCAAAATCCTTGGATACGAAGCTCTGCTCTTGCTCTCCCTCTTCACTGACAGGTGCTATGACAGCGTAACCCTGTTCGGAGAGCAGCTTGGTGGTGACGTCGGTGCGAGCATCGACAACCACAGGGTTGATCAGGAAGCCGTCCTTGACCCCGTCCAGTAGCGAGTATCGGAAAGTTGGCTGGCCGGATTCGCAACCGAAGGTGCGATAGGTATCCAGCAGCAGGCGGCGCTCTTGTTCACGTGGATCTCGTGTGCCGGGCTTGCTGGCATCAAAGCTCCTCAAGTAGTCCCGCGGTGTCGCAGTCAGGCCCAGCTTGTAGCCCACGAAGTATTCGAACACCGCACGAGCATTGCCACCGATGGAACGGTGGGCTTCATCGGAAATCACCAAATCGAAATCGGTAGGCGAGAACAGCCGCTTGTACTTACTATTGAACAAAAGGGACTGCACAGTGGTGACCACGATTTCCGCCTTCCGCCAATCGTTTTTGCGCTCCTTGTAGATGACCGTGCTGTAGTCGTTCCTCAAATAGTCCTTGAAGGCTTTGGCCGCCTGGTATTCAAGCTCCAGGCGATCCACCAGAAAGAGAACCCGGCGAGCGTTACCAGTGCGCAGGAACAGCTTGATGACCGCAGCAGAGGTCAGCGTCTTGCCTGTACCAGTGGCCATCTCGAACAGGAAACGCGTCTGGTCATCGGCTATAGCGTCCTGGATCGCATTGAGTGCCTTCTTCTGGTAATCGCGCAGGAAGCGGAGCTTATTCTTGGCGATGAAAGTGGGCCGCTCACCTGCAGTTAGCCATCCGGCATCTTTGTCGTAGCCGGGCATCTGGGTCTGAACGATGTAGTCCCGTGCCACAGGCTCCGCTATCAGGCGACGCTGGTCTGGCTCAAACTTCTGGTAGCTCTTTAGCGAATCCGGTGTCGGGTAGACCGTTATGATGTGCGGATTGCCTTGCTGCAGATCCCAGAAATAGTGCAGGTTGCCGTTCGAAAGGATCACAAAGCGGCAGTTGAGCGATTTCGCGTACTTGCGGGCCTGCTCCTTACCGACTAGAGGATTCTTGTCCTCAGACTTGGCTTCAAGCACCACCAGTGGGAATCCCTTGTCATCGAGCAGCAGAAAGTCAACGAAGCCGTTCCTGGTAGACTCGAAGTTTTCACCCAGGTCGTCGATTTGGGAATGGTCGAGCTTGACGTTGGGTTCTAGCGCGATATTTGCCTTGGTTTTGCCTTCATCGAGGAAGCGCCAGCCGGCAGCCTCCAGAAGCTTGTTGATTTTGATACGCGCTTGCGCTTCCTTGGCAGCAGCCATTCAGGCGTTCCTCTGCGTGGTCGGGTGGTCGGCTTGGTCTGGCTGCAAGTTGTGCTGCTGGGCGTAGCCCAGGATCAGAACCTCTATCATCGAGGCGATGGAACGGTGCTCCCTCTCTGCCGCTTTGCGTAGCAGCTGTTTGATCTCAGCCGAAGTTCGAATTGACAGAGTTTCGTCCTTCAGATGCTTCATGACATGGCCCGGAAGTTTATGTGATGCAAATGTACTGCGTTTTGCTCTACAGGCCTAGCTAAAGACCTTCCGTTGACCCTCACAGCGCAACGGCCAGGACCGCAGTACCGAATTTTTCAGTTTGGTGGCTCTTGCTGGTCGCGTCTCGAGCAGTTCGATGCCAACCCTCGTTACGAAGCTTGCACGTCAACTCCGATGCAATCGGTGATCCGATCGAATGAAAGCAGAGGTCGCACGGTATTCCGATTGGTATTCCAACGAAGAAAATCAACCCGATATTCATCATATGAATCAATAGCCTACCGAACAGATTCAACGTACCCCGGCACACCAAATTAGCGTTACACAAAGGCACTTAGCGTCTATCGCAGGTGCTATCGTGCCTGAGTAGTCCCAGTCAGGGGCCTCAGATCGGCCTATCATTTTTCGACCTCGCTCGCCCCCCTCCCTTCCCTCTCGTCTCCGCCACCGCCACGGCAACTCCCTGACCAAACCAAGCACGTGTCAGGGGCAGATCAGATCCACAGCACGAAGAAAAATTGTACAAAGAACTTTCCCTGTACAACACACTCATACGGATTGATAGCAAAACGTCACTATGCAACCGTTTCCCGCACGCCCTGTGCGAGGCAGCCTGCGTAGCACTGAGCCAGGCCCTGGAGGGGAACACCCGCAATGTTCGACAATTTCAGCATTTCAAAAAAGCTGTACACCAGTTTCGGTCTGGTCCTGATCATCATTGCAGTCCTGGTGCTTTCTGCCTTACGCGGCTTCGACCAAGTCAGCAGCAGCGTCAAACGCAACATCCACAGCTACGACGTGCTCAACCACTCAAACACCATCTTGAACAGTCTCGTCGACATCGAAACCGCCATGCGCGGCTTTGCTCTGACGGGGCAAGACAGCTTCCTCGAGCCGATGCTGAAAGGTGAAGCGACCTTCGCCAACTCGGTTGCGCAGGTCAAAAAAGCGACTCAGGACAACCCAGAGCAACAAGCACGGCTGGATCGCCTGCAAGCGGTTTACCAGCAGTGGCTGCAGCAGGACATGCAGAGCGCCATCACCCTACGCCGAGAAATCAACGCTGATCGCGCCCCGCTGACCACCCTCATCAGCCAAATCAGCTCAGGGCAAGCCAAAGCCAAGATGGATGCAATGCGCGCAGTCATCACCGAGTTTCAAGATGCAGAAAAAGCGCTGCAAGAAGAACGCAGCATCCTCATGGACGACTCCAAATCCACGGCTTTTACCATTCTGGTAGTGGGAGGGTTGGCCGCAGCGATCCTGGCAATACTGATAGCAACGCTGCTCACCAAGACCATTACCGGACGCTTGAGCCAAGCGGTCACCCTCGCTCGCAACATTGCTGATGGGCGCTTGGACAACAAGATTGAAGTTGCAGGCAACGACGAAGTGAGTACGCTTCAACACGCCTTCCAGGCCATGCAAGACCGCCTACGCGCCATGATTCGCGAGATTGGCATCAGCGCGGAACAACTGGTGGGTGCAGCCGACAATATCTCGACCGCATCGCTGCAGCTGTCGACCTCAGTTCAAGAGCAATCACACTCGGCGTCGTCAATGGCTGCCACCGTTGAGGAACTGACGGTGAGCATAAACCACGTTTCCGACAATGCTGTCGAAGCGCATGCCCAGTCCAGCGAGTCAGGCCGCCAGTCCAGTGAAGGCGGCAGCGTCATTCAAGAGACCCTGGAGCGCATGAACCTCATCGCGCAAACCGTAGAGGCCTCAGCATCGCAAATCAGCGACCTCGACAATCATGCTGAGCAAATCAGCAGCATCGTCAGTGTGATTAAAAGCATTGCGGACCAGACCAACCTGCTTGCACTAAATGCCGCGATTGAAGCCGCTCGAGCGGGCGAGCAGGGTCGCGGGTTTGCTGTCGTCGCCGACGAAGTCCGCTTGTTGGCACAGCGCACCGGCAACTCGACCCAAGAGATCACCGAGATGGTGAAAAGGATTCAACTGGGTACTCGTGATGCTGTGCAACAGATGGAGGTCGGTGTTACCCAGGTGAAAGGCGGCGTCGATATGGCGCAACGAGCGGGTGATGCGATCGTCGGCATTCGTCAGTCTTCGGGTGACGTGGTTCGCATGGTTGATCAGATCTCTCTGGCCCTGCGTGAACAGACTGCAGCCAGCCAGGACGTGGCTCGCAATGTTGAACGGATTGCGCAGATGTCACAGCAGAATAGCCAGGCGGTGGAGCAGACCACCGAAACTGCTGGCACATTGCAGCAGTTGGCGCAGGGCCTGCACAGGCAGGTGAGTGTGTTTAGGCTTTGAGTAATTAAGAGTATGTGCGGCTGAGGAGATAGCTTCAAACCTAGCTGGGCATGGCATGGCTACATTATTCCCGCCCTGCCCTATTGGTGCTGTGCATCGCGATGTAGCTGGGGGGAAATCCCCCAGCTCATGTGACGATTACTACGCAGGCGACCTGCTGCCCAGACGTCAACCTCCATGCTCCGGTACTGCGGCATCTGCAGCCGCGCTATCAAAGCCTGGAAACCGTTGCTTTAACCGCTCAATCGTCCAACGCCACTTCGGCGTAGTCGGCCTGCACACCGTATTCTGATTCCCAAACATCCCAATCTCCCGCACCGCTTGCCCAGTCGGTACAGTCTGCAGCCATTTAACCGGCACGAAGTAGTCACAGCGCTCCGGGTCATCAGCATACTCCGCGTGATACTGAGCACGTGTCGCCGCTTCCAGCACTGGCCGCTCCTCCCCGTTTTGCAGCACCGTGAAATCTTTAGCAGGTGTAGACGTGCCGGTAACAAGGCCGACGCCCACATACCCTTGCGATGGGATGTTCACCCAGACACGGTCGCCTGGAGACAGGAGCTGCAGAGTCTTGCTGTACCACGCTCCTCCACCACCAGAGATAAAGCCGAACTCGACCGCATCAGTCCATGAGCGTGAGGCGGAGTCGCCAAATGAGCAGTAGAACTCCCCATTCCAAGGCTCGCTATGCCCCTCGCTAGTGGTCACCGCATTGACTTGAGTTTGAACAGGATCGAGCAGCCAAGACCGACTCAATAACTGCTGCTCGCCCATCTGGAAAACTTGGAAGCAGAGTACGTTAATTGGGATGTCTCGCTTGCTGAGGTATTCCACAATGCGTTCGCTGCTGGCGTCCAGTTCGGTGGCGACGATGATCAGCTGGTGGCTTTGATTCAAATCGTCATCGTCTAAAGCACGTCCAAAGCGCGTGAGAAAGTCTGCATACAGGCTATGTCCCGGGCGGAAGCGTTGATAGATCGCGGCGATTTCGTTTTCTCGTAGGCCCTCAACCCAGACGGCGTAATCAAGCGCTTGAGCAACAACCTCGCGGGGGGTGCGATCGCGTTTGAGCTCAATCAGCACAAGGCTGCCGTCCGGGGCAATCGCTAGCAGGTCGATGCGTCCGCCCATGCCGGTGCTTTCTTGCCTACCGATCAGCATCCACTCTTCAGAGAGGATGCTTGGCGAGTTGATGATCATCTCCTCCAACAGCAGCTCGCTGGGCAATCGACTTGGGCGCAGCTTGTTGGGCATCAGGTCGACCGTCCAGATGTCTGTTTTGATCGGCACGCGTGGAGTCCTCAGAGGTTTGCTTAGCGCTACACAGTAGCGGGCAGAAAGGTTGCCGACAATTGCGGCAGGCGTCGCTGCGGGAGCGACTACAAGTTCGCCTGAAAATCCTGTAGGAAGATTCCTCTTTTTGATAGGCTTTTTGCCATCAGCCTAGAGGAAATGGAATGCCGGTCGTCATCGTCGAGAACGACACATCGCAGTGGGAAGACCAGACTGGTGCGGTTTACCACTTCCCTAAGCGTTACCAGAACTGGCTGGCCCAGGGCACGGACGTGATCTATTACAAAGGACGCATTCAAGATAAAGCCTTCGCTTCCGCTCGTCTCAGCAACGCTCCGCACTACTTTGCCAAGGCGCGTATCGGCAAGGTGTACCCCGATAAAGGCAGCACAAAAGGCGACCTGTTTGCGTTGATCGAGGGTTTCACTCCATTCGAGCAACCCGTTACAGCAAAGGTGGGCGGTGAATACCTCGAAACCATCCCCTCCAATCGCCTGAAAAATTACTGGCGAGACGGTGTTCGGCCAATCTCCGCTGCTGACTACGATGCCATTCTGCATCACGCCAAATTTGGGGCGGTCTCGACTGATCAGGCCTCAGAAGCCAACACAGAAAGCGACCCCCTGATCTTCGAATCAGCCAACGAGGGGAGCAAGCAGAGCTACTTCGGCACTCGCTATGAACGCCGAAAAGATCTGAGGCTGAAGGCGATCGCCATCCATGGTCTTGAGTGCAAAGCGTGCGGATTTAATTTCGAGGATGCCTACGGGGAACACGCCAAAGGCTTCATTCATATCCACCATGTCGTACCGATTTCGGACTTTGGTGGCGAAAAAGCTGTTAACCCAGAAACTGACCTTGTGCCCCTCTGCGCCAACTGCCACGCAGTGGTCCATCGCAAACGGGAGATGACTTTGAGCATTGATGAGCTCAAGGCAATGCTGCGCGGCCATTGGGTAAATACGATATAGACGCTGCTACTTAGCGCCAACCGCAATCTTCCGGCTCAGGCGCCATTGCGCCGCAACAAAGTATGCGGCGCCACCCCAAACGCCTTCCGAAACGCATGACTAAAATGCGAAAAATCCGAAAACCCAAACTCCAACGCCGCCTGCGACACACTCCTAACCTGCCCACACTCAATCGCCGCCCGGCTAGCATTCAGCCGTTCCTTCCAAATCTCCGCCACCGGCGACTTCTGATGCCGAGCAAACGCCCGTGTCACCGTCCGCGTGGACACATGATGCGCTACGGCAATCGTCTCAATCGACAACTCCGGCTCAGTCAAATGCCGCTGTATGTAGTTCATGATCCGCCCATACAAATCCAGCTCTTGATGGGTGGTCTTCAGGTCCTGCAGCTCCAGGCTGAGCACCAGCAAATCAATGATGGTGTTGGAGTAGCGCCGGGAGATGCCTTCATCCTGCAGCAGCGCGACTGAGCTGGCCGCCTGGCCGATCATCTGCCGCAGCGGGATCACGCCGGGGCGGGCTTCGTCGAGCACCAGTGCGGTGAAGTCGCCGATGCGGGGCACGCGTTGGGCGAGCAGTGGTCGGGGGATGCGGATCAGGTGGTTTTCGGTACCACCAAGGCTGAAGCGGAAGGGTTGGGTTGCGTCGTAAAGAAACAAATTGCCGGCGCTGAGGCTGGCTTTGCGGGTGTGTTGTTCGATTTCGCCGTAGCCGCCGTGGGTGAATCCGAGCCAGATGTCTTCGGCGGGGTCGCTGCGCAAATGCTGCTCGGAGCGCACCCAGTGGTGCAGCGGCGACGACAGCGTGGTGATGTCCAGGGGGCCAATTCCGTTGACCTGCAGCGCACCTTCGAAATCGCTCTGGGACGAGGGTTTGCTGTCTGCCGACAGGCAATGGTGGCAGACCACTTCTCGCCAGTAATCAAAGCGGCGAGCGGGTGAAACGGCAAGGGTGGAATACTGGTTGGTCTCAGCCATGATGGCGCTCACCTTGATGCAACAACGGGAGAAAACGGGGCACTGTTACCGCCGGTGGTACAGGCAATAAACACGCCAGCGGGTTGTGTTGGCGCGAGAGTGTCTAGTGCGTGATTGCGCAAACGTGTGGCTGTTAACAGCCTCAACTTCTCTCCCCATTTCAGGGCAAAAGTCCTGTTTTACGTGGTGCGCTGCACCCTCTTGGTTCGTGCTCAAGCGGGTGTTTTGGTGCTGTCTTTTCCAACCAAACGGTTGTCCTTGCGAACAAAGCGGGGCTGGTGAGTCCTGCCTAACTTTGACCTTACGGCAAATCAGCAAACCGTGCCGATGAGGTGAGCCCATGCGATTCGAACAACAACAGCAGGTGGCAGATGAGTTGAGGTGGCTGCATATGCGTGACCTGGCGCCTGAGGAGTTTTTGTCTTGGGTGCTTGAGTGGGGGGGATGTGCGGTGCGGGCTCGGTTGGGGAGGGGCTTGCTTAATGCCATCGCTTTGAAAGCGAAAAATTGGGTCTGGTTTGCGTGGGTTGGGGGCTGCTTTGCAGCCCTTTCGCGACACAAGGCCGCTCCTACACGGACCGCGTCCAACGGGGCTGCTGTTCGGAGGAGTACGGAGCGTTTGAAAGCAATGACCCTGAATACTGAGCGTGTGCCTGAAATTAAAATAATGAGGAGCCTGTGATGGAGTCTGCAATCGACAAACACCTCAAGTGCCCGCGCACGTTGTCGCGCCGGGTGCCTGATGATTACCAGCCGCCCTTCCCGATGTGGGTGGGCCGCGCTGATGAGCAGTTGACTCAGGTGGTGATGGCTTACCTGGGCGTGCAATACAAAGGTGACGGCCAGCGTGAGCAGGCCTTGCAGGCGATGCGTGACATCGTTGCCAGCTTCAGCCTGGCCGACGGCCCGCTGACCCACGACTTGACTCACCACACCGACAACAGCGGCTACGACAACCTGATGATTGTCGGCTACTGGAAGGACGCCGGCGCTTACTGCCGCTGGATGCGTTCGGCCGAGGTGGAGGGTTGGTGGAGTTCGCCGCAGCGCTTGAACGACGGCCTGGGTTATTACCGTGAGATCTCTGCGCCGCGGGCAGAGCAGTTCGAGACGTTGTATGCGTTTCAGAGCGACTTGCCGGGCGTTGGCGCGGTGATGGACAACACCAGTGGGGAGATCGAAGAGCACGGTTACTGGGGCTCGATGCGCGACCGTTTCCCGGTGTCGCAAACCGACTGGATGAACCCCAACGGCGAGCTGCGGGTGGTGTCTGGCGACCCGGCCAAGGGCGGTCGGGTGGTGGTGGTCGGCCACGACAATATCGCGTTGATTCGCTCGGGCCAGGACTGGGCCGCGGCGGAGGCGGCGGAGCGTTCGTTGTATCTGGATGAGATCTTGCCGACCTTGCAGGACGGCATGGACTTCTTGCGCGATAACGGCCAGCCGTTGGGCTGTTACAGCAATCGCTTCGTGCGCAATATCGATGCGGACGGCAACTTCCTCGACATGAGTTACAACATCGGCCACTGGCGCTCGGTGGAAAAACTCGAGCGCTGGGCGGAATCACACCCGACTCACTTACGCATCTTCGTGACCTTCTTCCGGGTGGCGGCGGGGCTGCAGAAGTTGCGCCTGTACCACGAAGTGTCGGTGTCGGATGCGAGCAGCCAGGTGTTCGAATACATCAACTGCCACCCGCACACGGGCATGTTGCGTGACGCACAAGTAAACACCAACTAACAACGAACTCCACGTTTAGCCCTGCACCTGCCGTTATTACGGCAGCGGGGCTCTTTTTGCCCGAATTTGGGCTCAAAATAAGGACTTGGTCCATGAAACAGCTCCGTTACCTGATGCTCGCGGTGGCCTCACCGTGCCTGTCTGCCCAAGCGGTTGAAGTTGCGCCGGGGGATTATGAAGTGCTGCCGGTGGGTGCAACCATTGGTGTGGTCTATTACCAGCACTCCACCACCGACAGCCTTTACGCCCAGGGTCACAAGGCCAGCTCGGACTTCAACTTGACCTCCAATGTCGGCATCTTGCGTTTGCTGCATGTGTACAAATTGACCGACCGACTGACCATCGAGCCGCAGTTTCTGTTGCCGTTCGGCCATGTCTCCAGCGGCGGTGACGCTTCGGCCCTGGGCAGCGCCAGCGGTATCGGTGACCTGACCCTGACCGCGCCGCTCAAGTACCGCCTCAACGAAGCCAACGACACGGTCGGCGCCACGGTTTATCTGGTCGCGCCGACGGGCAACTACGACCGCAAAGACGGGCTCAACCTGGGCGAAAACCGCTGGAAGGTCGACTTGCAGGCGGCGTACATCAAGCACTTCGGTGAGAAGTGGGCAGTTGACTTGGTGGGTGATGCGATCTGGTACGGCGACAACGACGACTTCGGCGCCAACTCGGTCCGGCGTGAACAGGATACGTCCTACGCAGCGCAGTTGATGGGGCGCTACATCATCGACCCGGGCACGTCCCTGGCCCTTGGTTTTGGCCACACCTGGGGTGGCGAAAACAAAGTCGACGGCAGCAACCAGGACGACCGCGGCGAGACCACCAACTTCCGCGTCACCGCGACCAAGTTCTTTACCGCTCAGGACCAGCTGCAGATGCAACTGGGGCGTGACCTCGCGGTAGAAAACGGCCCGAAAGAAAACTTCCGCCTGAACCTCAGGTACGCCCGGGTCTTTTAACCGTCTGCCGATCCTCAGCTGAAATGGAGCATTCACATGACTGACCAAAACGCCTCTACCGAACAACAACCTTCGCTGTACACCCGCCTGGGCGGCTACGACGTGATCTACCAGTTCGCCGGCGCGGTATTGCGCAAGACCATGGGCCACCCGGCCATTGGCCATATCTGGGCGCATATGTCCGAGTCGACCTTCCAGAAAGAGCACATCAACTTTGTCGACTTCCTCTCCCAGCACTGGGGTGGCAGCGCCAAGTACCGCGGTCGCGACATGGTTACCGCACACCGCGGCATGGGCCTGACCGAGGTGCACTGGCAAGCCACGCTGGATTGCCTGGAGGAGTGCTACAACGACTACGACCTGGCGCCGGAGCTGCGCAAGGAGGTCAACGATTTTCTGGTCAAGTTCAAACCTGCGGTGATCGGCAGCCCGTCCTACCGCGACGTGGTCCTGGCCAACCCTGAGATGGACCCAGCCAAGGGCATGAAGAGCGTCGGCGTGGTCTGGCCCGCACGTGGCGAAGCGGCGGCACAGGCCGCAGTACCCAAGCTCGAGTCGTAACACCGCTCGGCCACATAGATGAGGCTCAGCGCCTGGCGCAGGCAGTCCTTCTCAACCAAGCGACTGTCCTGCTCAACCAAGTGCCGGCCGCGCGCTGGCGCTAGCTTAGTAGCAGGCCCAGCCGCGGCGGGCCTCTCGCACAGCCATTTGCCAGGCCCTGAGGCCTGGCATCGGAAACAGGACACACCATGGCCATCACCCGCCCGACGCTCGAACAACTGCAGGCCCTCGCCGCGCGCCTGCATCTGCAGCTGACACCCGAGCAAGCCAGCGAATACCTGGCGCTCATGCAGCCCAGCCTGGACGCCTACGACCTGGTCGACGAGCTGCCCGACTTCACTCCGCTGGTGCGCTACGAGCGCACCGCCGGCTATCGCCCGTCCAGCCGCGAAAACCCGCTGAACGCCTGGTACTACCGCACCGAGGTGATGGGCGCCAGCGCCGGCAAGCTGCTCGGTAAAACCGTTGCCCTGAAAGACAACATCTCCCTGGCCGGCGTGCCGATGATGAACGGCGCCGCGCCGCTGGCCGGCCATGTACCGTCGTTCGATGCCACCGTGGTCACCCGTTTGCTCGACGCCGGGGTGACCATCCTCGGCAAGGCCACCTGCGAGCACTACTGCCTGTCCGGCGCCAGCCACACTTCGGACCCGGCGCCGGTGCACAACCCTCTGCGCCCGGGCTTCAGTAGCGGTGGCTCGTCTTCGGGCAGTGCGGCGCTGGTGGCGGCCGGCGAAGTCGACCTGGCGGTGGGCGGCGATCAAGGCGGTTCGGCGCGTATTCCTGCGGCGTGGTGCGGCATTTATGGCCTGAAGCCGACTTTCGGCCTGGTGCCGTACACCGGGGTGATGGCGGTCGAGGCGACCTTCGACCATGTCGGCCCGATGACCAGCAATGTGCGTGACAACGCGCTGATGCTGGAAGTGATGGCCGGCGCCGATGGGCTCGATCCCCGCCAGGGCACGCCTGAAGTCGACGCTTACAGCCACTACCTTGATCGTGGCGTGCGCGGCCTGCGCATCGGCATCCTCAAACAAGGCTTCGAGCTGGCCAACCTCGACCCGCGGGTTGCCAAATCGGTGCGCAGCGCCATCACCCAGTTCGAAGTATTGGGGGCGGTTGTCGAGGAAGTCTCGGTGCCCGAGCACACCCTGGCCGGCACATTGTGGGGCCCGATCGGCTGCGAAGGCCTGACCATGCAGATGATGCACGGCAACGGTGCTGGCTTTAACTGGAAGGGGCTGTACGACGTCGGCCTGCTCGACAAACAGGTCGGCTGGCGCACCCAGGCCAACGCCCTCTCGCCGTCGCTCAAGCTGTGCATGCTGGTCGGCCAGTTTGGCCTCGACCACTACCACGGCCGCTACTACGCCAAGGCGCAGAACATCGCCCGCTTCGCCCGTGCCGGTTACGACAAGGCGCTGGAGCAATACGACCTGCTGGTGATGCCGACCGTGCCGATCATCGCCCAGCCGCTGCCAGCGGCGGATTGCTCGATCACCGAGAACGTCTCGCGGGCATTGGAAATGCTAGGTAATACCGCCGCCCAGGACATCACCGGCCACCCGGCCATGTCCATCCCCTGCGGTTTGGTTGACGGCTTGCCCGTTGGGCTGATGCTGGTTGGCAAGCATTACGCCGAGGGCACTATTTACCAGGCGGCGGCGGCATTCGAAGGCGCGGTGGACTGGCGCACGCTGTAGCGCAAGCGACCAGCGCCACAGCCCCGAACAACAATTAGATCAACAACCGTGTTGAACGAGAGGAGTAATCCCATGACGGCAACCTCAACCCCGGGTGAGCGGGCACGGGCACTGTACGCAGTGCTGAAGAACAAAGACCTGATCCCCGAAGGCTACATCGAGCAGCTCACCCAGCTGATGGAACACGGCTGGAGCCCGGACAACGGCGCGCGCATCGTCGCCAAGGCCTGGGTCGATCCGGCCTTCCGCGAGCTGCTGCTCAAGGACGGCACTGCCGCCTGCGCGCAGTTCGGTTTCACCGGGCCGCAGGGCGAATACATCGTCGCCCTGGAAGACACCCCAACGCTGAAAAACGTGATCGTCTGCAGCCTGTGCTCCTGCACCAACTGGCCGGTGCTGGGCCTGCCGCCCGAGTGGTACAAGGGCTTCGAGTTCCGTGCGCGGCTGGTACGCGAGGGGCGCACGGTATTGCGCGAGCTGGGCACCGAGTTGGCGGAAGACGTGGTGATCAAGGTTTGGGACACCAGCGCCGAAAGCCGTTACCTGGTGCTGCCACAGCGGCCAGCGGGCTCCGAGCACATGAGCGAAGAGCAGCTGCGCCAACTGGTGACCAAGGACGTGCTGATTGGCGTCGCCCTGCCGCGTGTCGGCTGAGCAACGCGCCCAACCCCCTACCCTTGCGGAGTGTTCAAAATGGATGGCTTTCACGATCTCGGCGGTTTCCAGGGCTTTGGCAAAGTGCCCCACCGCATCAACAGCCTCAGCTACAAGCAGGTGTTCAAGCAGGACTGGGAGCACCTGGCCTACAGCCTGATGTTCATTGGCGCCGACCACATGGGCAAGTTCAGCGTCGACGAAATCCGCCACGCCGTGGAGCGCATCGATGTGCGCCAGCATGTCGGCACCGAGTACTACGAGCGCTATGTCATCGCCACCGCCACCCTGCTGGTCGAGACCGGCGTCATCACCCAGGCCGAACTGGATGAGGCCCTCGGCTCGCACTTCAAGCTGGCCAACCCGGCCCATGCCCAAGGCCGCGAAGCGATCACCGGGCGCCCGCCGTTCGAAGTCGGCGACCGAGTCATCGTGCGTGATGAATACGTCGCCGGGCATGTGCGCATGCCGGCCTATGTGCGTGGCAAGCAAGGCGTGGTGCTGCACCGCACCACTGCGCAGTGGCCGTTCCCGGATGCGATCGGCCACGGCGACCGCAGCGCGGCGCATCAACCGACCTACCACGTCGAGTTCCGGGTAAAGGACCTGTGGGGCGACGCCGCCGACGATGGCCTGGTGGTGGTCGACCTGTTCGAAAGCTACCTGGACAAAGTCGACAGCCCGCGAGCGGTGCACGCATGACTGCCGGCGCCCAGGCAGGCCGACTGCCGGTGACGGTCCTTTCCGGCTTCCTCGGCGCAGGCAAGACCACCCTGCTCAACCATATCCTGCGCAATCGCCAGGGTTTGAAAGTGGCGGTGATCGTCAACGACATGAGCGAGGTCAACATCGACGCCGCCGAGGTGCAGCGTGATGTAACGCTGCACCGTGGCCAGGACGAGTTGATCGAGATGAGCAACGGCTGCATCTGCTGCACCCTGCGCGCCGACCTGCTCGAGCAGATCAGCGCGCTGGCGCGCCAGCAGCGGTTTGATTATCTGCTGATCGAGTCCACCGGCATTTCCGAGCCGATGCCGGTGGCCGAGACCTTTGCCTTTCTCGACACCGAGGGTTTCAGCCTCAGTGAACTGGCGCGGCTGGATACCTTGGTAACCGTGGTCGATGCCAGCCAGTTTCAGGCCCTGCTCGACTCACCGGCAACCGTCGAGCGGGCCGACGCCACTGCGCCGCGGCGCCCGCTGGCTGACCTGCTGATCGAGCAGGTCGAGTACGCCAACGTGATTCTGGTGAACAAGTGCGACCTGATCGACGACACGCAATACCAGACGCTGCGGGCGGTGCTGGCCGGGCTCAATCCCGGCGCGCAGATCCTGCCAATGGTCGCTGGCAATGTTGAACTGTCCACCATCCTCGGCACCCAGCTGTTCGATCTGCCCAGCCTGGCCGCGGCGCCCGGTTGGATGAAGCAGATGGACGCCGACGACACTCCCGCCGCCGAGTCGGACACCTACGGCGTGACCTCATGGGTCTATCGCGAGCGTGCCCCGTTTCACCCGCAACGCTTGCTCGAATTTCTCTCCCGCCCCTGGAGCAATGGCCGCCTGCTGCGCAGCAAAGGCTATTTCTGGCTGGCCAGCCGCCACCGCGAAATCGGCCTGCTGGTGCACAGCGGCAAGCAGTTCCAGTGGGACTACGTCGGCCACTGGTGGAACTTCATCGACCCCTCGCAGTGGCCGCAGGACAAGTACCGCCTGCAAGGGATCATGGCCAAGTGGGACAGCATCGTCGGCGATTGCCGGCAGGAGCTGGTGTTCATTGGCCAGGACCTGGACACCGCAACGTTGCAACGCGAGCTCGACCACTGCCTGTTGAGCGCAGACGAAATCGCTACCGGCCCGTCGGCCTGGCCAGCACTGCCCTGGGCGAACGCCTTCGACAGCCTTGCCTTGTCGACCAGCCAGACGCCGCCATTACCGGCTGCTGCCGCTATCTAGTTGGAGATGTAGCATGCTGTTTTTCAATCGCACCAGCCGCTGGGTACTGGCCCCACTCGCCGACCGCCTCGACCAGCCCGATCAGCCGAGTACGCCGCTGTCGTCGCGCAACCCGCTGCTGCGGCGCATCCTTACCGGCGTCGAGCAGTTGCTGCAGGAGCGGCGCACGCTCAAGGAGCAGGCTCGCGAACTTGCCGCGCAGGTGAGCCAACTGCAACAGCGCCTGGCTGAGCGCGACGAACAGGCGCAGCAGTTGCAAGCGCGCTGGACGCTGGTCACCGAAGGCGCCGATGAGTTGTTCTGGCAACTGCATTTGCCTGCCTCAGGCACGCCTGCGCCAGACTGCGCGATGGAGTGGACGGGCTCGGCCGCGATCCATGCACCGCATCTGCCGGAGCTGGGCCAGTGGCACGAACAGCTGCATCCGGCTGATCGCCACGCCCATCAGCAAGCCCTCGCCCGGCACCTCGCCGACCGCAGCGGGCGCACACCGTTTGCACTGGACCTGCGCATGAAATTCGCCCCCGGCGGCGACTATCGCTGGTGCCGGCTCAGCGGCAGTTCGCTGCGTGACGCCAACGGCGTTGCCATCGCCACGGCGGGCACCCTGCGGGACATCCACGAGCAACAGTTGCACATCCAAGAGCTTGAGCTGGCCGCCGAGCGTTTCGACATTTCCCGCGAAATGCTCCACGACGGCCTGTGGGATATCGAAGTCGTCGCCGGCGACCCGGCCAACCCGAGCAACACCATCTGGTGGTCGTCGCAGATGCGCAGGCTGCTCGGCTGCAGCACCGTCGAAGAATTCCCCAACACCCTGGAAAGCTGGACCTCCCGCCTGCACCCCGACGACAGCGCCCGCGCCATCGCGGCGTTTGTCGCCCATGTCGATGATCGCAGCGGCAACACCCCGTTCGATGTCGAGTATCGCCTGCGCCACCAAAGCGGCGCCTACCGCTGGTTCCGCGGCCGCGGGCAAACCCGGCGTGCTGCGGATGGCGCGCCGTTGCGGGTAGTTGGGGCTATAACTGATATCCATGCCCGCCATGAAGAAAGCACCATCCGCGAGGCGCAGGCGCAACAACACCAGGTGATGCAAGAGACCCTCGGCAAACTGACCCACATCGTCGCCACCATCCAAGGCATCGCCAGCCAGACCAACCTGCTGGCCTTGAACGCCGCCATCGAAGCGGCCCGCGCAGGCGAAGCCGGGCGTGGCTTTGCGGTGGTGGCCGACGAGGTGCGCAAGCTGGCCACGCGCACCAGTCAGGCAACGCAACAAGCAGCGCAGATGATCGACAGCTAACCCAGCGCCAGCGCGGCGTTAAAGATTCCAAACAATAACAATCAGGTACTTTATGCGCGATTACGACTCAGCAGTGACCTCCTTCAATTACCACCAGCTGGCCGCGCAAGACCTGCACGGCGAGCTGGCCGCGATGAACGCCTGCATCGAATGCTGCGACCGCCACGCCTCCAGTGACGCCGTGGCGTTGTACTGCGAAACCCGCGATGGCCGTGCTACCCAGCACACCTTCAGCGAGCTGCAGATTCAGGCCTCGCAATTCGGTAACTTCCTGCGCAGCCAGGGCGTCAAGCCCGGCGACCGCGTCGCCGGGCTGATGCCACGCACGGCTGAGCTGTTGATTGCCATCCTCGGCACCTGGCGCATCGGCGCGGTCTATCAGCCGTTGTTCACCGCGTTCGGCCCCAAGGCCATCGAACAACGCCTGAGCTGCTCGAAGGCGCGCTGGCTGCTCACCGACCCGCACAACCGCTCCAAGCTCGACGAGATCGCCGACTGCCCGAACATCATCGTCGTTGGCGCCGACCGGCTGGACCTGGACGACTTCGATTTCTGGGACGTGCTTTCCCAGCATTCGGCTGACTGCCCGCCGGCGCTGCTCGACGGCAATGCACCGTTTCTGCTGATGTGCACCTCCGGCACCACCGGCCCGGCCAAACCGCTGGAAGTGCCCCTGCGCGCCATCCTCGCGTTCAAGAGCTATATGCGCGACGCCATCGAGCTGCGCGACGACGACCGCTTCTGGAACCTCGCCGACCCCGGCTGGGCCTATGGCCTGTACTACGCCGTTACCGGCCCGCTCGCCTGCGGCCAGGCCACGCTGTTCTACGACGGCCCGTTCTCGGTCGAAAGCACCAGCCGCCTGATCAACAAATACGCGATCAGCAACCTCGCCGGCTCACCCACCGCGTACCGCTTGCTGATCGCCGCGGGTGCTGAATTCTCCGATGCCATTCGCGGCAAACTGCGCGCCGTCAGCAGTGCCGGCGAGCCGCTCAATCCGCAGGTGATCCGCTGGTTTGCCGAGCAGCTTGGTGTGGTGATTCACGACCACTACGGCCAGACCGAAGTCGGCATGGTGCTGTGCAACCACCACGGCCTCAGCCACCCAATCCGCGAGGGCTCAGCCGGTTACGCCGTGCCGGGTTGTCGCATCGTGGTGCTGGATGAACAGCGCCGCGAGCTGCCACCCGGTCAGCCCGGCGTGCTCGCAGTCGACCGCAAGCGCTCGCCGCTGTGCTGGTTCGACGGCTATTACGGCATGCCGACCAAGGCCTTTGTCGACCACTATTACCTGAGCGGCGATATCGTCGAGTTGAATGACGACGGCAGCATCAGCTTTGTCGGCCGCAACGACGACGTGATCACCACCTCCGGTTATCGCGTCGGCCCGTTCGATGTCGAGAGCGCGCTGATCGAACACCCGGCGGTGGTTGAAGCCGCCGTGATCGGCAAACCCGACCCGCAGCGCACCGAGTTGATCAAGGCGTTTGTGGTGTTGCACAGCGGTCATGTTCCTAGCCCTGAGCTGGCCGAAGTGCTGCGCCTGCACGTACGCAACCGCCTGGCCGCACATGCCTACCCGCGTGAGATCGACTTTGTCGAGCAACTGCCGAAGACCCCGAGCGGCAAGTTGCAGCGGTTCATCTTGCGTAATCAGGAAATCGCCAAGCAGCAAACCGTCGAGAGCTGAACTCCAGGTATAAAGCGGTCGGCGTAGGAGCGGCCTTGTGTCGCGAAAGGCCAGCGCAGCTGGCCCGGCGATGTTGGCGGCGAAGCTGAAAGTTTGGGGCCGCTACGCGCCCCTTTCGCGACACAAGGCCGCTCCTACACACACGCGTGCGGCTTACTTCTGCGCCAGCAGGGCTTTCCTCGCCGCCTTCTCTTCCTTCATCGCAGCAATCTCGCGCTCACACGCTGCCACATCAAACGAGTTGTCCCACTTGGCAATCGCAATCGTGCCAATCCCATTGCCAATCAGGTTGGTCACCGCCCGCGCCTCGTTCAGGAAGCGGTCAATCCCAAGCAGCAACACCAGCCCCACCAACGGTATCGAATGAATCGTGGTCAACGTCGCCGCCAGCGTCACAAAGCCTGCCCCCGCCACCCCGGCCGAGCCTTTCGAGGTCAGCAGAAACACCCCAAGCAAGATCATCTGATCCATGAACGTCAGCGGCGTATTGGTTGCCTGGGCGATGAAGATCGCCGCCATGGTCAGATAGATGCAAGTGCCGTCAGCATTGAAGGTATACCCGGTCGGCAACACCATGCCCACCACCGATTTCTTGCAGCCAAGCTTCTCCAGCTTGACCATCATCCGCGGCAGCACGGCTTCGGTTGAGCAGGTGCCGAGGGTGATAAGGATCTCGTCCTTGAAGTAACGCAAGAACATCATCAGCGGCATGCCCGACCATCTGGCAACGGCCCCGAGCACCACCACGATAAAGATCAGCGTGGTGATGTACAGCGCGACCAGCAACTGCCCAAGCGAGAGCAAGGTGCCAATGCCGTACTTGCCGATGGTGAACGCCATGCCGGCACCGGCGCCGAGCGGGGCCAGGCGCATGACCATGGCAACGATCTTGAACAGGCCCTGCAGGAACAGGTCGATGGTGTTGATCAGCGGCTTGCTGGTTTCGCCCATCTGCACCAGCGCCACACCCATCAATACCGAGAGCAGAATGACCTGCAGCATCACCCCATTGGAGAACGCGCCGACGAAAGTGCTCGGGATGATATTGAGGAAGAAGTCGACGGTGCCGCCCTGCTCGCTGGCAGCCTGGCTGTATTTGCTGATGGCGCTGCCATCGAGGCCGGCGGCATTGATGTTCATGCCTTCGCCGGGTTTGACCAGGTTGACCACGATCAGGCCAACGACCAGGGCGATGGTCGAGAGGATCTCGAAGTAGATCAGCGCTTTTACGCCAATGCGGCCGACTTCCTTGATGCTGCCCATCTTGGCGATGCCGACTACCACCGTGCCGAAGATGATCGGCGCCAGCAGCATCTTGATCAGTTTGATGAAGCCGTCGGCAAACGGCTGCAGCTTGGCGCCGATGTCGGGCACGAAGTAACCGATGGCGGCGCCGATGACGATGCCGATCAGCACTTGCACGTAGAGCTGGCTGTACCAGCGGGACTTGGACGTTTCCACGAATGCACCTCATTTTATTGTTGTGATGGGCGTGTGGCGTGGCGTCGGCGGGCGACGCCGGCGGCTGCGGTCTCTGTCGCGAGACCGCAGCGCGGGGGTGGCTCAGCCCTCGCCCAGTTCGCGCATGACGGCGTACAGCGCGGACTTGGCTTCAAAGCCCACGCCGGGGATATCCGGCAGGCCGACGTAGCCGTTTTCAACCTGGATGCCATCGGCAAAACCGCCGAATGGCTGGAACACGTCCGGGTAGGATTCGTTGCCGCCCAGGTGCAGGCCGGCGGCGATGTTCAGCGACATCTGGTGGCCGCCGTGGGGGACCACGCGGCGCGATGACCAGCCCAGGTCTTCCATCACTTTGAGGGTGCGCATGTACTCGACCAGGCCATACGACAGCGCGCAGTCGAACTGCAGGTAGTCGCGGTCGGGGCGCATGCCGCCGTGGCGCAGCAGGTTGCGTGCGTCCTGGTGCGAGAACAGGTTTTCGCCAGTGGCCATCGGCAGTTCGTAGTGGTTTGCGAGTTCGGCTTGCAGGGCGTAGTCGAGCGGGTCACCGACTTCCTCGTACCAGAACAGGTTGTACTTCTTGATCGCCTCGGCATAGGCGATACCGGTCTGCAGGTCGAAGCGGCCGTTGGCGTCGACCGCCAGGCGCTGGCCATCGCCGACCACTTCGAGCACGGCTTCGATACGGCGGATGTCTTCGTCCAGCGGCACGGCGCCGATCTTCATCTTGACCACGTCGTAGCCGCGGTCGAGGTAGCTTTGCATTTCGGCTTTGAGCTTGGTCTGGTCTTTACCGGGGTAGTAGTAACCGCCGGCGGCGTAGACCCACACCTTGTCGTCGGCGACGCCGTTGCGGTAGCGGTCAGCCAGCAGGCGGTACAGCGGTTTGCCTTCGATCTTGGCGACGGCATCCCACACGGCCATGTCGATGGTGCCTACTGCAACCGAGCGCTCGCCGTGGCCGCCGGGCTTTTCGTTGGTCATCAGGGTTTTCCAGATGGCGAACGGGTCGAGGTTGTTGTTCTCGTGGTCGATCAAGGTCTCCGGGTCGGCTTCGCTGATGCGCGCGAGGAAGCGATCGCGCATCAGCGCGCCCTGGCCGTAGCGGCCGTTGGAGTTGAAGCCGTAGCCGATCACTGGTTTGCCATCGCGGATCACATCGGTGACCACGGCGACCACCGAGCAGGTCATTTTCGAGAAGTCGATGTAGGCGTTGGCGATGGGCGAGGCAATCGAAACGGTTTTTTCACGAATGTCGACGATGCGCATGGCGGGGTTCCTGTTGTTGTTTGTGGCCCCACGTTAGGCGTTGCGAGGGTACCCGCCCAATGCTATTAATGCCGGACCCTATGCACAGGAGGCATGGCCCTTGGAACTGGTTTGGCTGGAGGATCTTTCCGCGTTGGCGGAGTACGGCAGCTTCGTCCGCGCCGCCGAAGCACGCCACGTTACCCAGCCGGCGTTCAGCCGTCGGGTGCGGGCGCTGGAGAACTGGATGGGCGTGCAACTGTTCATCCGCACCCCTCAGGGCGCGACCCTGACCGACGCCGGCCGGCAGATCCTGCCCAGCGCCCAGGACGCCGCCCGGCGCCTGTACCGCATGCGCACCGAGGCCCAGGAAGTGGCCGGCATGGCCGCCAAGTCGCTGCATTTTGCGGCCACCCATTCGCTGTCGTTCACGTTCTTTCCGAGGTGGCTGCGCAGTGCTGAAAACGGCGCGCCGATCGAAGCGGTGCAGCTGCATTCGGACAGCATGGCGGTGTGCGAGCAGATGCTGATCCACGGCCAGGTGCAGTTCATGCTCTGCCACCGCCATCCCGATGTACCGCCGCTGCTGGCACCGGACCAGTTCGTCAGCAAGAAGGTCGGCGAGGATGTGCTGGTGCCGCTGGCGAGTGCCTCGGCCAACTTTGGCACCTCACCTGAGGCGCTGCCTTATCTGGCTTACACCCATGAGTCGGGCCTGGGGCGCATCGTTGCCCACCGCTTGCGCGGCAAGGAGGAATACCTGCACCTGAAGCCGCTGTTCAGCAGCCACCTGGCGGCGGTGCTGATGTCGATGGCGCTGGAGAGCAAAGGCGTGGCCTGGCTGCCGCGCAGTTTGACCGAACAGGAAGTGACCGATGGCCGCCTGGTGCGGGCGCTGGATGAGAGCTGGGATATTCCGCTGGAGATTCACCTGACCCGGCCAACCGGGCCGATCAGTCAGTCGGCGCAGGAGTTCTGGGGGAAGCTGGCAGATCAGGCTGGGGCTTGAATGGCCTGCAGATCCCGCAGTGCATGCGGGTGCTGCCTCAGCCAGCAATTGCTCTGCCACCGCCAACTCAGCAATAGTCCAGTAAACTCAGCATGCTCACCGGGAATGGAATCCAGCCAAGTGCAAACTGTCGCCACACCCCCTGCTGCTACCCCCCGCCGCCACCCCGGCGCGGTGATCTGGCTAACCGGCCTCTCCGGCGCCGGCAAGTCATCCCTGGCCACCGCCCTCGCCGAACAACTGACCGCTCGCGGCTACGGTTGTTACGTCCTCGACGGCGACGCCCTGCGCACTGGCCTTAATGCCGACCTGGGCTTCTCCCCCGCCGATCGCAGCGAAAACGTGCGCCGTGCCGGTGAGGTGGCGGCGTTGTTCGCGGATGCCGGGCTGATCTGCATCGCAGCGTTCATCTCACCCTACCGAGCAGATCGGGCGGCGGCGCGGCGGGCGTGCAAGGCGGGCTTTCATGAGGTGTATCTGAGCGCGGATCTGCAAGCGTGCGAGGGGCGTGACCCGAAGGGTTTGTATCGGCGGGCGCGGGCGGGCGAGCTGCCGGCGTTTACCGGGATCGATGCGCCGTATGAAACGCCCGAGCAGCCGCAGTTGCAGTTGCAGACGGGCGCACAAACGCTTGGCCATTCGGCCGAGCGCTTGCTGGCTTACGTGCTTGAAGCTTTGGTTTGAGGCTGGCTGCAACCCTGCACGAACAGGGTCGCAGGCCGGGCCTTACAGACCTGGGGTGATGTCGCCCTGCTGCCAGCGGCTTTCATTGCTGCTGAGGGCCTGGGCGATGTCGGTCAGCGAGTCCGAGCGCAGTTTGGTTGGCAATGGGTCGAGGCCGGCGCTGGCGAAGACCTGGCCGTAGCTGTTGCGCAGCTCGGCGTAGGCGAGGTCGCGGCGCAGGTCGGCTTGCAGGGCATTCAGCTCGCCCTGGATCAGCTCCAGTTCACCGATGCCTTGGGCCTGATGGCGGTTGCGCAGTTGCTCGACGATCTGCCCATCCAGCGACACCAGTTGTTGGCTGGTGGCGAACTGGCGGCGAGCTTCGTTGTAGTTGGCGTTGGCCACGTATAGCTGGGCGAGCACGGCCATCGACATGGCCTGACGGCGGGCTTCGACCACCTGTTCGCCGGCCTTGGCGACGTTGATCGCGGCGGGCGCGGAGATCACGTTGAACAGGTTCCAGGTGATCTTGACGCCGTAGTCGGCCCAGCTCTGATTGCTCAGGAAGCTGTTGCTGTCGTAATGGCCGCCGGCCGAGAACTCGAGGCCGGGGAGCATGCGCAGCATCGACTTGCGCACTTCGGCGGCGCTGATGCGCGCCTGGTAGTCCTGCTCGCGCAATTCAGGGCGCGAGGCCAGGGCTTGCTGTTCGAGGGTGGCGAGGTCGACCTTGAGCTCGGGCACGCTGTAGTCGTTGCTGGCGGCCAGGGTCAGCTTGGTGCCGGGCGCCAGGTTGATCAGAGCACCGAGCTCGGTCTTGGCCAGCGACAGCGCGCGGCGCTGTTCTTCGAGCTGGCGGGTGGCTTCGATCAAGGCGCGCTGATAGTTGAGCGTGGCGATCTGATCGCCCAGCCGCTGTTCGCCCAATTGCTGGCTGTTGGCCTTGGCCTGGTCGACGCGCGCCATCAGCGCGTCGATCTGGGCCAGCAGGCGTTCGGCGGCAACGGCACGCCAGTACGCCGAGCGCACATCCTGAATGATGGTCTGGACCACCTTGCGCCGGCGCTCCTGCACGATCAGACGCTGGTCGCCCTGCTGCTTGGCGTTGACGTAGCTGACGCCAAAGTCGAGCACGTTCCAGACCATGGTCAGATCCGCCACATCGCGGTCGCGGTCCTGTGAGGTGGACGGTTCCAGGGACTGGGTATTGGTGAGAATACTCTGGCTGCTGGAGGCGCTGACATTGCTGCGCCCGGCGTAGCCTGCCGACATGGCCATGCGTGGCAGCATGTCGAAGGTGGCGAGGTCGACCTGGCGCTGGGCCAGGGCTTCTTCCATGATTTTCAACCGTGCTTCAAGGTTGTACTTGACCGCGCGCGCCATGGCTTCGTGCAAGGTCAGTGGGCCTTGCAGGGCCTCCTGATTCTTGAACATGCTGGCCAGATCGGATTTGGCCCGCTGCTCGCTGACGCCCGGCTCGATCGGCTGGGTCTTGACTGCGCAGCCGGTCACCGCAAACGCTAGAACACTTACCGCAAAAAACCTCGATGCTTTGCTCATCCCTGTCCGCCCCCTGGTACGGCACATATGAATCCTATGACTGCTTGCCCGCTCACACCTGAGGTACGCGTGCGTTGATCTGCCCCAGCGCCTGCGCCAGTTCCCTGGTCGGGCGTTGTTGATTGTCGGTGATGCCTTGTAACTGTTGGCCCAGGCTTGGTGCGGAGGTCATGCCCCTGCCCGCCCCGCCTTCGCCGCCCTGGCGCCACGGCTTGCCGCCGCTGAGTTCGTACTGGCCGCCGTCGTCGGGCATGGTCTTGCTGAAGATGCTGGCCAGGCTGCTGCTGCCGAACGCGTTGCCGTCGCTGCCGGCCAGGCCGAATACACCGCCAGTGGCCGGCGCGCCGCTGCTGCTGCTGGCGAATACCTGCGCCAGGTAGCTGGGCGCCAGCGCGCCGTTGTGGATAAAGATACTGCCCAGCGTGGCTACGCCGTTGCCCAGGGTCGGCACCTCGAACAGCGGTGCTGGCAGCAGCGGCGAGCGTGCGTCCATCGACGTCGCCAGCGGCACCTGCGGCACCAGCAATGGCTGCGCAGGTGCCAGCGGGCTGACCCCGGCGTTGGCGCGGAACTCGGGGTCGCCGTCGTTGGCGACCATGCTCTGGCCCTGGCTGCTGAAGCCGCCGCTGATCGGGTTGCCGGCGTTATCGGTAATCGTGCCGGCCGTGCCGTTGAGCGCCAGCGCCAGGCTGCCGGAGCCGCCCGTGCCGATAACATTGACCTGCCAGGTACGCGCATCGATCTGCACCAGCGACTGCAGGCTGCCGCTGGCGTTGCCGGTGGTGAGCAGGCTGAAGTCGGACAGTTGCACGCCGTTGACGGCTTCGCTGAAGGTCACGGTAAAGCTCATGCTGCCCGGCGCCGAAGGCGCGGCGACGATCGACTCGACCTGCGGCGCATCGGTATCGACGGTCACGCCGCTGCTGTCGGCGACATTGTTCAGGGCCAGTTGCATGGCGTTGCCGGCGGCATCGCGCAGGCTGCCGCCGTTGCTCGACAAGCCGACCACCTGAATGCCGTTGGCGTCGTTGTCGCCGGCTTGCACGGTGTACTGGAACACCAGCGTCGAGCTACCCGAGCCGGCGACATAGTTGGCGAACACGGTGCGCCCGCCGATATCCAGCGCCAGCTGCGGCGTGCCGTTGACCAGCACGGTTTCGCTGGTGTTGACCACGAACGACAGGTTGTCGCCGGCGCTGTAGGTAACCCCGACCGGGACTGTCACGCCAGTGGTGACTGGCGCCACACGGTCGACGTTGTAACCCCCGCCGGTGATGCCGCCGCTGAGGGCGTTGCCGGCCTGATCGGCAATGCCGCTGGCAGCGCCGTTGAGGTTCAAGCTCAGGTTGCCGCTGCCGCTGATGCCACTGACGGTGACCACATAGGTGTTCGCATCCAGGCGTTGCAGACTGCTCAACGTGCCGCTGGCGTTGCCGGTCGCGAGCAGGGCAAAGTCGGCCAGGTCGACGCCGTTGACCGCCTCGCTGAAGGTCACGGTGAAGCGCACGCTGTCGGGGGTGTTCGGTGAGCTGTCGACGCTGCTGACGGCTACGGTCGGCGCGCGACTGTCGACCGCAAAGGCATTCGAGACGCTGCTGCCAACGCCGCTGTTGCCAGCCTGATCGGTCACGCCGGCGTTGTTCAGGCTGACCAGGTTGCTGGCGGCCTCGACGCCTGCGGTGGGGGTCAAGGTTGCGGTCCAGGTAATCCCGCCGTCGCTGCTGGACAAGTTGGTAAGTGCGCCATTGGTGACGCTGAAGTCAGCCAGCGTCAACCCGCTTACGGGCTCGTTGAAGGTGATCGTGACCAGGCTGCTCTCACCACCGGTCAGCGCGCCGTCGGCGACCACTATGGTTGCGTTGGGGCGCACGGTGTCGATGCTGAACGCCGGCGAAGCGCTGCTGCCGGTCCCGCTGTTGCCTGCCAGGTCGGTGTAGCGGCTGTTGTCCAGGCTGATCAGGTTGCCGGCTTGCTCGACATTACTGGCGGGAGTGAACGTCGCCGTCCAGGTCACGCCGCCATCGCTGCTGGAAAGGTTGCTCAGTTGGCCATTGCTGACGCTGAAATCATCCAGCGTCAAACCGGTCACCGCTTCGCTGAAGGTGATGGTCACCTGCGAGGTCTGCCCTGCCGTCAGTACCGAGTCGGAAAGGACGATGGTCGAGGTCGGGCGCTGAGTATCGACGGCGAAGGTATTCGAGTCGGTACTGCCGATGCCGCTGTTACCGGCCTGGTCGGTGACCCCAGCGTTGTTCAGAACAACGACGTTGCTGGTGTTGGCGATGTTGCTGGTCGGGGTCAGGGTGGCAGTCCAGGTAACCCCGCCATCGCTGCTGCTCAAATTGCTCAGCAGGCCAACGGTGACGTTGAGGTCGGCGGTGGTAAAGCCGCTCACCGCTTCGCTAAAGGTGATGGTGACTGTCGACGTTTCGCCGATGCTCAAGGCGTTGTCCGCGACTACGATAGTGGCGGTCGGGCGTTGGGTGTCGATGGCGAAATTGTTCGAGTCGGTGCTGCCGATGCCGGTATTACCGGACGCCCCCATCACACCGGTGTTGTCGAGGGTAATCAGGTTGGTACTGTCATCGACGTTGCTCGATGGCGTGAACGTGGCTGTCCAGGTAATACCTCCATCACTGCTGCTGACAGTGCTGAGCGTACCGTTGGCAATGCTCAAGTCGGCATTGGTGAAGCCGCTCACCGCCTCGCTGAAGGTGATTGTGACCAGGCTGGTTTCGCCGACTGCCAAGGCCGTGTCGGCAACCACGATGGTTGCCGTCGGCAGCACGGTGTTGACGGTGTAGTTAGGCGAGTTGGTCGTGCCAGTACCGCTGTTGCCGGCCAGATCGGTGATACCGCTGTTGTTCAGGGTGATCAGGTTGGTGCCGTCCTGCACCTGCAGCGTCGGCGTGAACAACGCCGTCCAGGTCATGCCGCCGTCGATGCTGGTTACATCGCTGAGGGTGCCGTTGGCCACGCTCAGGTCATCGTTGCTGAAGCCGTTCACGGCCTCGCTGAAGGTGAAGGTCACCAACGTGCTCTCGCCAGCGCTCAGCGCCGTGTCGGCCATGCTGATCACCGCAGTCGGGCGCTGGGTATCGACAGCGAAGGCGTTCGACTCGGTCGTGCCGCTGCCGTTGTTGCCGGCCAGGTCGGCGACGCCAGTGTTGTCCAGAACAATCACATTGCTGGTGTTGGAGATGTTGCTGTCGGGGGTCAGGATGCCAGTCCAGGTCACCCCGCCATCGCTGCTGATGAAATCGCTCAGCTGGCCAACGCTGACACTCAGATCGGCCCGGGTAAAGCCGGTCACCGCCTCGCTGAAGGTGACGGTGACGGTCGACGTTTCGCCGACGCTCAGGGCGCTGTCAGCGACCACGATAGTCGCAGTCGGGCGCTGGGTGTCGATGGCGAAATTGTTCGAGTCGGTGCTGCCGATGCCGGCGTTACCGGACGCCCCCGTCACACCGCTGTTGTCCAGCGTGATCAGGTTGCTGCTGTCCTCGACATTGCTTGTCGGGGTCAGTATCGCGGTCCAGGTGATGCCGCCATCACTGCTGCCGAGCCCGCTCAGGCTGCCGTTGGCAACGCTCAGGTCGGTGAGGGTAAAACCCGCCACCGCCTCGCTGAAGGTGATTGTGACCAGGCTGGTTTCGCCGACTGCCAAGGCCGTGTCGGCAACCACGATGGTTGCCGTCGGCAGCACGGTGTTGACGGTGTAGTTAGGCGAGTTGGTCGTGCCAGTACCGCTGTTACCGGCCAGATCGGTGATGCCGCTGTTGTTCAGGGTGATCAGGTTGGTGCCGTCCTGTACCTGCAGCGTCGGCGTGAACAACGCCGTCCAGGTGATGCCGCCGTCGATGCTGGTTACATCGCTGAGGGTGCCGTTGGCCACGCTCACGTCAGAGTTGTCGAAGCCATTCACGGCCTCGCTGAAGGTGAAGGTCACCAGCGTGCTTTCGCCAGCGCTGAGCGCGGTGTCGGCCATGCTGATCACGGCAGTCGGGCGCTGGGTGTCGACGGCGAAGGCGTTCGACTCGGTAGTGCCGCTGCCGCTGTTGCCGGCCAGGTCGGCGACGCCAGTGTTGTCCAGAACAATCACATTGCTGGTGTTGGAGATGTTGCTGTCGGGGGTCAGGGTGCCAGTCCAGGTCACCCCGCCATCGCTGCTGATGAAATTGCTCAGCTGGCCAACGCTGACACTCAGATCGGCTCGGGTAAAGCCGGTCACCGCCTCGCTGAAGGTGACGGTGACGGTCGACGTTTCGCCGACGCTCAGGGCGCTGTCAGCGACCACGATAGTCGCAGTCGGGCGCTGGGTGTCGATGGCGAAATTGTTCGAGTCGGTGCTGCCGATGCCGGTGTTGCCCGCCTGGTCGCTGACACCGCTGTTGTCCAGGCTGATCAGGTTACCGGTGCTGGTGATATCTGCGTCGGGGGTGAAGGTCGCCGTCCAGGTGATGCCGCCGTCGCTGCTGCTGACGCTGCTGAGCGAACCGTTGGCGACGCTCAGGTCAACGTTGCTGAAACCAGTGACGGCTTCGCTGAAGGTAATGGTGACCAAGCTGGTTTCACCGGCCCGCAGCGCCGTATCAGCAACCACAATGCTGGCGGTGGGCCGTGCCGTGTCGACGCTGTAGGTCGGCGACGGTGCCGAGCCGGTGCCGGTGTTGCCGCTCAGATCAGCAACCCCCGCCAAGTTGACGCTGACCACATTGGCGACGCTGGTCGAGTCTGCGGTCGGGGTCAACAGCGCGGTCCAGGTGATGCCGCCGTCGCTGCTGCTCAGACCACTCAAGTCGCCGTTGGTGGCGCTCAGGTCGGCCAGGTTGAAGCCGCTCACGGCCTCGCTGAAGGTGATGGTCACCACGGCGGTCTGGCCCGCGAGCAAACTGCTGCTGGAGAGGCTCACGACTGCCGTCGGACGCTCGGTATCGATGGCGTAATTATTCGACTCGGTAGTACCGACGCCGGCATTGCCGGCGGCGTCGGTGACCCCTGCGTTATTCAGGGAAATCAGGTTGCTGCTGTCGGTGGTGGCGCTGCTGGGCGTGAGCGTGGCGGTCCAGGTGATGCCACCGTCGCCGCTGCTGAGGTTGCTCAATACGCCGTTGGCCACGGTGAAGTCGCCAACGGTCAGGCCGCTGACCGCCTCACTGAAGGTGATGCTGACCAGGGTGGTTTCACCGGCCAGCAAGGTGCTGTCGCTGACAACGATGGTTGCGGTTGGCGGCACGGTCTCGCGCACGGCAACCACGACGTTGGCGCCGCTTGAGGTCGCGCCGTCACCATCGCTGACGGTCACGCTGAGCATGCGGCTCGCCTGGCCAATCGCGTTGCTGGCATTGCTGTTGTCGTAGGTCAGGTTGCGCACCAGCGCTTCGACCGCAGCGGCGTTGGCATTGGCGTTGAGGCTGACGACCAGATTGCTACCGCCGCTGCCGCCGCTGAGCGTGCCGATCACGGTGCCGCCGTAGCTGACGCTGCTGCCACTGACGCCGATCTGGCCGGCACCGTTGCCTTGGTTGCGAATCGCCAGGCGGTCCTCGCCCGGCGCGGCATTGCCCGAGACCGACACGGTCAACGCACCACCGGCAAAATCGGTCGAGTCGCTGTCGCTCACCGTAGCGTTACCGCCGGCGTCAATCAGCACCGCGCCGCCACCTTGAGTGAAGGCGACACTATCGCCGTTGAGGTTGCCGATCACCGGCGCCGCATTCAGCGGCTGCACCACCACCAGCGCGGTGCGCGCGGTGCTGCCCATGTCATCGTTGACCCGCACTGTCACGCTGCGAGTGCCTGCGGTATAGGCCGGCGTGCTGTTGCTGTACTGCACTGCGGCCAGCACGGCGCGGTACTGGGCCAGCGTGGCGACACCGCTGAGGGCCAGTGTCGAGGTGCCCGAGCCGGTCACGCTGATGCCGTAGCTGGCAGCGGTAGCGAGCTGGCCGGCGCTGAGCAGCAGCACTTCGTTGTTGCCATCGAGGCTGCCGCTCAAGCTAAGGCTGGCCCCGCTGACCTGGGTGTCGCCGTCGCTCTGGGTGATGACGATGTTCGGCAGCAGCGTCACCGCGCTGCCGTTGAAATCGACGCTGCTGTCGTTACCGCCTGTAGTGCTGTCGAGGTCGACCAGCGGTGCGCTGTCGTACAGCACCTCGTAGGCACCGATATCCACCGCGCCGCCGCGCGGGCGCTCGAAGCCACGCAGGTCGGTGGTGGGGGCGCCCGTACTGGTGCCCTGGTTGATCGCATTGCTGGCGCTGGCCGCCAGGCGCAGGTCGCCATTGGCGGCGTCGACGAAGTTGACGGTGGTGCCAATCAGGTTGGTGGTGTTGGTGTAGGCGGTGCCAGCTTGCAGATTGGCATCGACGCTGTTGACCGTATTGCCGCTGATGATGGTGTTCTGCACGGTGATCAGGCCCGTCGCAGTTCCCGTCCAGCCGAGGCCGGCGCTGCTGATGCCGCCCGCGCCGGTATAGGTAAAGACGTTGTTGGCAATGGTGCTGTTGACGATCTGCACCGTGGCCGAGTTCAGGATCAGGATCCCCCCTGAAGCTACTGTGCCGCCGCCGGCATGGGTACCACTGTTGTTGTAGATCGCAACGTTCTCGAGCACATAACTACCATTGCCGGCCAGCCGCACCAACGAGCTCATGGCGGTTGCCCCAACGATCGTGCTGCTGTTGTCGTGCAAAGTGCTGTTGCGCAGCGTGATGGCGGTGCCCACCGCCGTGGTGGAGTTGATCACGGTGCCCGAGTTGTTCTGGAAGTTCGAGTCTTCAACCGTCAGCGCGCCGCCGTTGGCACGCAGGACGCCGCCGTTGATGTTTCCGGAAAACCCGCGAAAATCCAGATTGCGCACCGTCAGTGCGCCGGAATTAATGGCGAGGCCGGAGGACTCCAGCGCGTCACGCGAGCCGTTGTTGTTGACGTCACCACTGAGGATGATGTCGCCGACGCCGTCGCCGTCGACATCACCGTTGATGGTGATCGTGCTGGTCACGGCCAAGGCGGTCGCAGATGACCAGCGAATGGTCTGGCCCTTGAGGTCCTGATGGAAGACGATGATGTCACTGCCGCTGCCCGCCGCTGAGCCATCCACCGAGACATCGCCGTTGGCGGCCTGGATGGCCTCGGCGAGCGAGACCTTGCCGTTGACCACGGTCGACGAAGCATCGGTGTCGGTGACGGTGATGGTTGCCAGCGAGGTAGTAAACGCCGACAGGTCGCCGCGCTGTACGCCAACCCCGCTGGCGACTACGCCAGCGACGGTTTCCAGCTGCCAATCCTCACCGGCACGGTTGCCGGTGGCGTCATTCGAGGCGCCGACATCAGCGCCGGTCAGGCGCGACACTTCGTTGACGAACTGCTGGCCCTCGGCGCCTGCGCCGGTATTGCAGGCGAAGAAGCGCACATCGCCGCCTTCGGCCAGGCTGGCACCGATGCGCGCCAGGTCGGCCGCATGGGCGTCTAGCTGATTGGTCCAGATCGCATCGCCGGCCAGGTAGATATAGCCCGCGTCGCCATGGCTGATGATATCGATCGAGGCAATGTCCTTGCGCCCGTCGAGGTAGTCGGCGATCTGCTTGAGGCCGTCCTTGCTGTTGTCCAGCACTACCACTTCGACGCCTTCGGGCAGGCCGGCGATCAGCTTCTGGTAATCGCTGACCGCCGAGTCGATGAACACCACTTCATGGCCGCCGGCGACATCCGCCGATGCGGTGGCCGGCGCTGCTGTGGCAGGTGCGGGGTCATGCTCGCTGGCGGCATCCTGGCTGCTGGCCGGGTCGTGCCCCGCGGCAGCGGCTGCGGCTTCGACGGCCAGCGCCGCCTGGTCGGCAACCACCGGCACCGAGGCGTCGAACATCATGCGCGGTTCGAGGGCCTGAATCAGGCTCGGCGAACTCACGGAAACGGTAGGTGGGGTGGTGCGCGTGCCGCGTTTCCAGAATGCCATGATGTCCTCGCTCAGCCTTGTGCTGGTGTTTCCAGCCGGCCTCCTGACGGAAACCGGCAATGTCCTTGGGAAGTTAAGGGCGCCTGCCGCAGCACCCTTGCTGCGGCAGGCGCCGTACCAGCCGGGCTTAGTTGCGCGACGGGAAAATACCTTCGGTCGCAATGATCATGCTCACGCCCAGATAAGGGTCGCGCAAGCTGACCGGGATCGAAGCGCCGCCAATCGTGGCCACCCCGGACAGTGGCGCCTGGAACGGTGCGAGCGTGGTCGTGGCGGCGCTTTCGCTGTAGATACTCACATTCACACCACTACCGTCGGCATCCACCGATTTGGCCAGCACACGGTTCGTCGCAGGCAGGTTGCTGTCAGCGTCACCGTTGGATACCGGCACAGCAACTGTGGCCCTCACCGCTGCCAGGTTGACTGCCATCGGCGGGAAGTTGTTCGCGGTGAGGCTCACCGATTCGCTGCCCGCTTTTTCGCCGATGTCGACGCCAGCCAAGCCAGGGCCTTGGCCGGTGCCGATCGGCGATCGACCGCGCAAGTCGGGCAAGCCGAAGGTGTTTACACCGTCGCCACCGTAAGCGGTGCCCAATAGAGAGAACAACGCCGTGTACTGCCGAATTGGCAGCAGTTGCCCTTGGCAGAATGCCCAGCCACGTGGCGCGAAATTGCCGGCAAACATTCTGACTTCACCAAGAAACGGATCCATTTACTGCGCTCCTTTGACTGCATGGGAAACCCGGGCCAGATGGCCCGCAAAAATGATTACTTACGCTGCGCTGAGCAAAGGTTGGCGCTGCATGTGCAGATACAAGCCGTCATCCGCGCTCGCTTGAAAACCGTGACGCAGGTACAGCCGCTGTGCCGGATTGCCGGCCAGCACCTGCAGGCTGACGAGCAAGCCGCTGGCATCGGCGCGGGCCAGCCATTGGCCGAGCAGCCGGGTACCGATGCCCTGCCCTTGCCAGGCCGGCAGCAAACTGATGTCGATGATGTGCAGCTGGGCTGCGCTCCAGTGCAGATAAGCGCGGCCGACAGGTTCACCAGCCGCCTCGATGATCATCTGCTGGGCGTCGCCATAGTGGCTTTGGTAGTGCTGCATCTGAGCCGCGAATTGCTGGGCAACAAAGGCCTCGACCGCAGCCGCTGGCCAGCCCAGCTGGGCCATTTCAGCCGAGCGGGTGTGCGCGTACAGGGCACTCAGGAACGCCAGGTCGGCGTCCACACACGGACGAAGAGAAACCTCGGGCGATGACATGGCGGGATTGCTTCCGTGCAATGTTTCCCCAAGCCGGGGCGCGCTTCCATGATGGACTGTCAGACAATATGGGCGGCAGCGTAGCCGAACTGCCAGCCCGCCTGCTAGCGCAGAAGAAGCCAAATGCCACTATTTTATCAAACGCCTGTTTGAGGCCTTTTTGACACCTTGCTTCAGCTGCGCTGCAAGCGAATGGATTCCAAGGAAATATACGCATCAGCCGCCCAGCGAGTGACCGCCTGACGTACCTCGGGGCTGGCGTCATCCCGCTTGCGCTGGCTGTCCGCA
This sequence comes from Pseudomonas sp. BIGb0278, assembly GCF_024809895.1. Taxonomy (NCBI): domain Bacteria; kingdom Pseudomonadati; phylum Pseudomonadota; class Gammaproteobacteria; order Pseudomonadales; family Pseudomonadaceae; genus Pseudomonas; species Pseudomonas sp. BIGb0278. Next base: position 147,858 of record NZ_JANUEL010000008.1, on the reverse strand, counting down.
GTGAAGGCCATGTGCGGCTGCTTGGCATCGAATGCGGCAGTCTGCTGCAACTGCGCGTGGTCCTCGGCAGTGACCGCGAACAGCGGCGCGAGTCGCCCCCAACAGGCGTGCGGCAGCTCGTTGTAGTTGACCGCGACCGCACCGTGGCGCTGGCACAGCTCAAGGCCCGCGCACAGCACTTCGGCGATCATCCGGCAGGTGTACTGCAGCGGGTCCAAGCCTGCTGCGTCCGGCAGCAGTTGATCCAGCGCGGTCACGCCGAGCAGGCCTGGCACCCGCTGCATGCCGGCCTGACGCATCTGCGAAACGACGATTTCCAAGGGGTCGCGGTAGAGAAAAATCCGTGGTGTGTCTGGGTACAACGTGCACAGTTGCGCGCCCTCGAACACGTTCCAGGCATCCAGCTTGATCAGCAACTGCTGCTCGTCACCGCGGCGGCGCTGGCCATAGGCAGACAACAACGCCGACAGCGCGCGCGGCTGCCAGGCGCTGGCGTCGGCATCCACAAGATGCGCGCGCAGCAGGTTGTCCAGCGGTGGCGGCTCTGACAGCACGATGTTGCGCTCAAGCCCCGCCAGCAGTTGTGCGATCAGCGTCGAGCCACACCGCGAGGCATGAAACACCAGCGCGCTGGGACTGATGCCCGGGCTGCGCTGCTGCCAGTCGAGCAACGCCTGGAGGCCGGTTTCGCGGCGAAACGCCTGGTTGACCGGCAGGCGCAGCGCGGCATCGACGTCGTCACGCAAAAACGGCCTGGTCAGGCGCTGCTGGCCAAACCAGCACCAGTCGACCCGCCACTCGCCGGCGCGCTGCCAAGTGCGGATCGGCAGCCAGCCGGTAAAATCCAGTTCGGGGTTCACACTCGCCATTGGTCGTTCCATGCTTGTTTGCCTTGGCGCATCGCGCTGCGCACGTCTGCCTCGGCGAAATACAGGCCCGCTGCGGCGCCCATCTGCCGGGTGTGCTCGATGAATGCCTGCGGCTCGGTCAGCGCCTGCAGGCTCGCGGCCAGCTCGGGCCGCGCCGTCAGCAGCAGCCTGAACTGGGCAAAGGCTTGCCCGGCGCGACTCGCCTGCAACTGCGGAGTTTGCTCAAGGCCTTGCTCGATCAGGCTGAGCAAGGCTGGCGTTGGCTCGCAGTCAAGGACCAGATTGATCCGCTCGGCCTCGCTGCAGTTGTCGACCCGATGCGGCCGCGACAGGTCGAGGAACCAGCATTCACCAGGCTGCATCGGCACCTGCTGGTCATCGAGCAAAAACTCCACCCCGGCCGGGCTGAGTAACGGTACATGCAGGCGCAGGCAGCCGTCGGGGCGGCCAAGATCAGGGTCGCGGTGCTCATGAATCCGCGCGCCCGGCCCCAGGCGCAGCAACCGCGCCGCGCGCAAATCACTGCCCAGGCTTTCGCGCAGGCTATGCCAGGCGGGCTCGTGCTGCCAGGTCTGCTGCTGCACCGGCGCACCGGCACCGGGCGCCAGCGGCAGGTGCGCATCGGCGGCGGCGATCAGGTCGATGCCACTCCAGTCACCCTGGTGATAAGCGGTGTTGAAGTGGCCTCGCCAGAGGCCACTGTCGACTTGCGCCAGGGCCTGCAACAGCGCGGCCAGATCTACCGCCAGTGGCAACCGCGAACACAGGGGCAGCGGGACTTCAGGCATGGTCACTCCTTACCGTTGAGCACAACTCTAGAAACCGCTTTCGCGCACACCCAGCGCTGCCAGGCGTCGCCACAGACCACCGAGCAACGACTCGCCAGCACCCTCCAGCACCACCACGCCGCGCCGTGGCTGGTCGACTTCCGCTATGTCACTCAGCGGGCTCAGGCGCACGCCATATTGGGCCTGGACCGGCTCGGCGCGGTGCTGAGTGTCGCGGCGTACGGCAATCGGGCCGTGATGATCGGAGGTGAGCGCTTCAAGCTCGACATAGCTAACGCCGGTGGCGTCGATTGTGTCCAGACGCACCTCGATAGCCGCCCGCGCCGGATCATCGGCAATGAAGCGCCCGGTGCTGCCAGGCGCGACCCGCCACAGCGAGGCTTCGGCCAGATAACCCCGCAATCGCACGCCAGGCTCGACGATTCGGCCGAGGGTCTGGCTCGGGCTGAGCCACAGCCCGGGCGTCAACTCAGGCGGCAGGTCGCGCATTACCCCCGCTTGCGGCGCGCGGATCTGCAGGCGCTCGCGCTGAGCCGCCAGGCCGCGGTACTCGGCGACCGCCTCGGCCAGTTGCTGCTCCAGAATGCCCGCATCACCTGCGGTTTCGCTGCGGCTGGCCTGACGCCGTGACAGCAACTGCAGAATCTCGATTTCCCGGCGTACGATCACCTGCCGTGAATCCAGATCGGGCGACTCCAGTTCCAGCAGCAACTGGCCTTGGCTGACTACCTGGCCATCCTGCACATGCAGCGCGGTCAGGCGGGCGGCGACCGGCGCGTGCAATGCCGAAGTTCGTGAGGCTTCCAGCACTGCCGGCACTTCGACTGCGGTGCGCCACGGCAGCAGCAACACCGCCAGCACGGCCAGCAAACCGGCGCCTAACCAGAACAACTTGTGCGGGGTCGCCTGAGCGCGCCGCTGCCACCAGTGGCGCAGCTCTTTGTACACCGGCAGGCCGATGAACCAGACCAGCTCCACCGCCATCAGAAATATCCCCAGCACCTTGAAGAACAGGTGATAGACCGCCAGGGCGATACCAAAAAACAGCACTGCGCGCCAGACCCACGAGCAGTAGCCCCACACCAGCAAACGTCGGCGCATCAACGTCGGCCACGGCTCCGGCGCAGGGTCGCCGTAGCCGAACAGCGTCTCGCGCAGCTGCCAGCGGCACAACGCAAACGAGCGGTTCTGCAGGTTCTCCACGCCCCACAGGTCGCTGACCAGAAAATATCCATCAAAGCGCATGAATGGGTTCAGGTTGATCAGCAAAGTCGTCACCCAGGTTGCAGTGGCCAGCATGAATGCCGCCGTGCGCGCCGGCCCGTCCGGCAGCAACGACCAGGCCAGCAGGGCCAACACTGCCAGCACCAGTTCGGCAAACACGCCACCGGCATCGATCAGCAAGCGCGAGCGACGGTCACTGACCCGCCAGGCATCGCTGACATCGGTGTAGAACATCGGCAGCAACACCATGAACGCCAGCCCCATGCTCTGCACTCGACAGCCTGCGCGCTTGGCCATGAATGCATGGCCAAATTCATGCAGCAGCTTGGCGAACGTCAACGCCACGCCAAACGCCAACACCCCGCCGAAGCTGAACAGGTGCGGAAAGGTCGCGATAAATCGCGACCAGTCACGCATCACCAGAAACAGGCCGAGGATGAACAGCAGCGGCAGGCAATAGCGCAGGATCCAGCCACCATTACGCTCAAGCACTGGCCAGGCACGATTGAGGAAAGCATCCGGACGCCACAGCGGGATGCGGAAAAACAGGTACTGGTGCAGCACCCGGGTACCCAGGCTCTGCCGGCTACCGGCGGCCTTGAGGCCATAGCTGGCGCGCTGGCGCGGGTCGAGTGCGGCGATCAGGTCGTGCTGGCCAAGAAATGTCAGCAGCTCTTCCAACAAACCTTCCTGCAGGGGGATCCCTGGCTCGGCATTGGCAGCTGCCAACACCCGCTGCGGATCACCCAGCGCCCAGTGCCGCAGCAACCGCACCGCCGGGCTGCCCAACTTGAAATAACGCCCGCGCAGCGGGTCGGCCAGGGTCCATTGCGGCGCGCCATCGAACGCCGGGGCGGCCGCTGACAGCTGCAGGTCTGCACGCAGTGCCGGCAGCATCAAACACCCAGCCCTTGGCGCAGCGCGGCCAGCGGTTTACGCAGCAGGTAATACACCAGCGGCGCCCGCGCGCCATAGAGCTTGGCCGTGCCGCGCAGGCCAATGCGCGGCGGGCTGTCGGCAAAACTGGCATCCAGCCGATAGGCCAGTTGCCCGGCGGCGGTCAACTGCGCTTCATAGGCCGCACGTTCCAGGCTGGCGACGTGACGCTGCAACGGGTCACTGTCGAGAAACAGCGCCACTTCAGCGCCGGGCTGCAAGGCGATGGCATCGCCCACCGGCAGCTCCATACGAAGCTGCGCCTGATTGGGGTCGGCAATCTGCATCAGCCGTTCACCGGTCTGCACCGGCTTGCCAGTCCAGCGCTCGGCATCGGCAAATACCGCGATGCCGGCGCGTTCGGCGCGAATCTCGCTGCGCGCCAGCAGTTGCCGGGCATAGTCGAGCTCGGCGCGTTTCTGCTCTACCCGCGCGGCGAGCAGATCGAGGCGGGCATTGGACTGCGCATCGGAGAACGCACGCTGGGTGCTGGCCTTGAGTTCAGCCTCGGCCACGTCCAGCGAGCGTTCGGCGACATCGGCCTGGGCCTTGAGGGTGGTAGCGTCGAGCCGCGCCAACAGCTCGCCCGCCTCCACCCGCTGGTTGGGTTTGACCAGGATCTCGGCCACCACCCCATCCAGCGGCGCGGCCACCACACGGCCGCCCAACGGCACCACTTCAGCGGGGGCCAGCACGGCCTGGCGCACCGGTACCAGTAGCACCAGCAAAGCTGCGCCAAGCACCATGGCAATGCGCCGCCGTGGCCAGCGCAGCCGCCAAGGCTTGCCCGGGCGCAACGCCAACCAGGCATGCGCGTATGTCTCGGCCAGTTGCCCGAGCAAGGTCAGCTCGGCCTCGCTGAACGGCTGCTCGCGGGCCAGCCACAGGCCACCGAAAGTTTCCCCCTGGCGATCGTTCAGCGGTAACCAGCAGGCGTGGGCGGCTGACAGCGCCTGCCACTCACCGACCGTCTGCTCGTCCAGCTCAGCCGGATCAACCGGCCCGGCCTCGGCGCCACGGCTGCGCAAGCTGGCGGCGGCGCGCTCGACGAACGCCACGAACGGCGCGTTGGCCTCGACCACGCTGATGCCGGTCAGCGCCTGCACCTTGCCCGCGATCAACAGCGCGGCATGGCGAAAACCAAACAAGGCCTGGCCATCGTTGACCATGGTGAAGCCCAACTGCTCGGCCGTGGCCGCCTGCCGGGCCTGGCGCTGCAAGCCGAGAAATACAGCGAACGCGCGCTCGACAGCGCCGCCCGCCGCCGCGGTCATTGCAGCTCCGCGAAGTGCGCCGAACCGCTCATGCCGGCCAGCAACCCGGGGGCCTGTTGCGGCAATGTGCCGATCAGCAGCAAGGTCTGGCTGCCTTCATCGATGCGCGCGCCAACCCGCTTGACCTGAGCCTGCAGCGGCTGGCCGGTTTCATCGGGGACGAACTCAAAGGCTTGCCCAGGCTTGAGCCGGCCGAGCCAGCGCGACGGCACCAGCACCTGAATCTCCAGCGAGCGGTTGTCGACCACTTCCAGTAGCGGCGTGCCGCTGGCGACGCTTTCGTGCGGCTGGGCGCGGCGCTGCACTACCCGGCCATCGAACGGCGCGGTGATCACGCAGCGTTTGACCTGCACCTGGTAGACCTGCGCCTCGGCCTGCGCCTGCGCTTGCTTGGCTTCGGCCAACGACACGGCAAACTGGCCGACCGACTTCAGCGCGGCCAGTTGCTTGTTGTGATTGAGTTCTTCGCGGGCGGCGCGCACGGCGGCCTGAGCGGCATTGAGCTGGGCTTGATAGGCGCTGCAATCGAAGCGCGCCAGCACACTGCCCTTCTGGAACGCTTCACCGTCGCCGTAAGGCATCTCGACGATGCGCCCGGCCAGTTCGCTCGACAGCACCGCCTGGTCGCGCGCCCTGAGCACGCCACGAGCGCTGGCCGGTGCCGCTTGCGCAGTGGCCTGGGGCGCGTCCAGCAGCGGATCTTTTGCAGGTTCGCTGGCCAGCGCCGGCACCAGATACAACATACCCATAACCACGGCCAATCCAGCAGCACGACGCATGTTGCGCACTCCATTGCGAACTCAGTGCGCGGAGTGTACGAAAAAAGTGATGGCACGGATACATCACGGCCATCGACTCTTTACGCCTGTTATCTGCGCGGTGCTCGGGGGTGTACATCATCATTCTCAGGGCGGCTGCGATGAAGATGATCACCAGCCAGGTCAGGTCCGGGGGCAATTGCCGCATGAGTTCTGGGGGCAAGCTGAGGGCACTGACAAAGCCACTCCAGACCGCGCACAGCAATGCCATGCACGGATCCCTGTAGGAGCGGCCTCGTGTCGCGAAAGGGTCGCGTAGCGGCCCCAAATTTTCCGCTTCGCCGCCAACATCGCCGGGCCAGCTGCGCTGGCCTTTCCGACCGGTCCGGCGCTCCGGCAAGGCCGCTCCTACAGGGGCAGCGCCTTGGCTGCGGCGGTGCGGGCGTGGCCGCGGGTAGTGATGATGCCAAGGAACGAGATGGCAATTGCCAGGCCCAGGGTTGCCGACACTTCAGCGCGATGCTCGGGGGTGTACATCATCACGCTCAAGGCTGCGGCGATGAAGATGATCACCAGCCAGGTCAGGTACGGGAACAGCCACATGCGGAACTTGAGCTCGGTGTTCTCCCGCTCCAGGCGGCGGCGCATGCGCAACTGCGAGATGGCGATGACCATGTACACCAGTAGCGCGATGGCCCCGGAGCTGGCCAGCAAGAACTCGAACACACCGGCCGGAGCGAAGTAATTGAGGATCGCAATCGCCGCGCCGATCAAGGTGCTGCCGAACACAGCGGCACGCGGCACGCCGACCTTCGAGGTGTTTTTCAGCAGAGCCGGGGCGTCACCGCGTTTGGCCAGCGAATACATCATCCGTGAGGCGATGTAGATCGACGAGTTCATGCAGCTGGCCACGGCGACCAGCACCACGAAGTCGACCATGAACGCAGCGTTGGGGATGTTCATGATTTCCAGGGCGCGCTGGTACGAGCCTACCACCGCCAGTTGCGGGTCATTCCACGGCACGATCGAGATGATCACGAAGATCGACAGGATATAGAAGGTGCTGATCCGCCAGATCACCGAGCGGGTGGCCTTGGCGATGTTGCGCGACGGGTCGCTGGACTCGGAGGCGGCGATGGTTACGGCCTCGGTGCCGATAAAGCTGAACATCACGGTGATGAACGCGCCGATCACGGCCGACCAGCCTTTTGGTGCGAAGCCGCCGTACTCGTCGACCAGCGTGCTGAGGCCGCTGACTTCGCGATTGGGCAGCCAGCCCAGCAGCGCCGCAAAGCCCAGCCCGATAAAGCCAAGAATGGCCACAACCTTGAGGATGGCAAACCAGAACTCGAACTCGCCGTACTTGGCCACGCTGAACAGGTTGGTGCCGGCCAGCAGAATGATCGAGGCCAGGGCAAAGATCCAACTGTCCACCTGTGGGAACCAGGCGTTGAGCACATGCCCGGCGGCAAGGGCTTCGATGGGGATCACCAGTACCCAGAACCACCAGTACAGCCAGCCGATGGTGTAGCCGGCCCAGCGGCCGATGGCCTGGTCGGCGTAGGTTGAAAACGAACCGGTGTCGGGGTGCGCGACGGCCATTTCGCCGAGCATGCGCATCACCAGCACCACCAGGGTACCGGCAACGAAATAAGAAATAATGGTGGCTGGGCCGGCTGCCGCAATGGCATGCCCGGAGCCGACGAAGAGCCCCGCTCCGATAATGCCGGCGATGGACAGCATCGTGACGTGACGGGGTTTGAACCCTTGCGCGAGGTTACTTCCAGCAGATCCCACGGTGTTCATTGATCTTGTTCTCTTTTTGCTGACACAAGGAAGGACGGGCAGGCGTAGGCGAAAATAATCTCCTTCGAATACAAGGGGGTAGGCACATTTCTTGTGCTCTTGGCGGGACGTTTTACACGCTTTGCAGAGCAGCGCGCCAGCTCGAATGCACAGCCATTTAACCGGGCCAGAGCGGCTGGAAATTATGCGAGACCGCCTTGCAGGTGCGCGATCACGACAGCGGATATCGAATCGCGGCAAATGTCGTGAATGGCATATCTGATTGCGCCATGGCGCGCTGGAGGGGTAGCAACGGACAGGGTTTTCTGTCGGGTACAGCCGTGGATTGCCGATGATGCGCGGTCTGTGTAGGAGCGGCCTTGCCGGGGCGCTCCTACAAAGACCGCGTCGCTGGAATGCTACACGGTCTTCTAGCGCACCAGGCAAGGCCGCTTGTTATCGAATTTCCAGCCCGGAATCAGGTACTGCATCGCCACCCCATCATCCCGCGCACCCAAACCCATGTTGCGATAGCACTCATGCGCCTTGGCCAACTGATCTTCATCCAGCTCCACCCCCAACCCCGGTCGCGCCGGCACGCGCACATGGCCATCGATAATCCGCAGCGGCTCACGGGTCAAACGCTGGCCGTCCTGCCAGATCCAGTGAGTATCAATTGCCGTGATTTCCCCCGGCGCCGCGGCCGCCACCTGAGTGAACATCGCCAGGGAAATATCAAAGTGGTTGTTCGAATGCGAACCCCAGGTCAGGCCCCAGTCATGGCACATCTGCGCGACGCGCACCGAGCCTTGCATGGTCCAGAAGTGCGGATCGGCCAGCGGGATATCCACCGACTGCAGCTGGATCGCATGGCCCATCTGCCGCCAGTCGGTGGCGATCATGTTGGTCGCGGTCGGCAGCCCGGTGGCGCGGCGGAACTCGGCCATCACCTCACGCCCGGAGTAACCGTTTTCGGCTCCGCAAGGGTCTTCGGCGTAGGCCAGCACATGGTGCTGGTCACGGCACAGGGCAATCGCTTGCTTGAGTGACCAGGCGCCGTTGGGGTCGAGGGTGATGCGCGCTTGCGGGAAGTGTTCGGCCAGGGCGGTAACCGCTTCGATCTCATCCTCGCCGCGCAATACCCCACCCTTGAGCTTGAAGTCGCTGAATCCGTAGCGGGCCTTGGCGGCCTCGGCCAGGCGCACGATCGCTTCTGGGGTCATGGCTTTTTCGTGCCGCAGGCGCAGCCAGTCGTCATCGGCATTGTGTTCGTTACGGTAGGCCAGATCGGTCTGCTGGCGGTCGCCGATGTAGAACAGGTAGCCGAGCATTTTCACCGCATCGCGCTGCTGGCCTTCACCGAGCAAGGCGGCGATGGGCACGCCGAGGTGCTGGCCGAGCAGGTCGAGCAGCGCTGACTCGATGGCCGTCACCGCGTGTACGGTAATGCGCAGGTCGAAGGTTTGCAGGCCGCGGCCGCCAACGTCGCGCCCGGCAAAGGTCTGGCGCATGGCGTTGAGCACGCGCTGGTAATGGCCGATGGGCTGGCCGACTACCAGGCTGCGAGCGTCTTCGAGGGTCTGGCGGATGGTCTCGCCACCAGGTACTTCGCCCACGCCGGTGTTGCCGGCGCTGTCGCGCAGCACGACGATATTGCGCGTGAAGTACGGGCCATGGGCGCCGCTGAGGTTGAGCAGCATGCTGTCGTGGCCGGCTACCGGCACCACGCGCAAATCGGTGACCACTGGGGTGCCATTGTGAGCCTGGGTGGCGTTCAAGGTGTCTGCTGGGTTATGCATAGTCATTATTGTTGTCCTGCCGGGTCAGTGGGTCTGGCTCAGGGCCGACTGCGGTTTGAGGTCATTGGGCGTGTTGGCCTTGGGGCCGGTGCGCACGAAGAACACCACGATCGCCGCCAGTACCGAGGTCACCGCCAGGCCATACAGGCCGCCCTGGATCGAGCCGGTGTGCTGCTCGAGCAAGCCGAAGGTGGTTGGCGCGACAAAGCCGCCGAGGTTGCCGACCGAGTTGATCAAGGCGATCACCGCCGCGGCGATGCGCGCATCCAGGTAGCCCTGCGGGATCGGCCAGAACAGCGCCGAAGCCGACTTGAAGCCGATGGCGGCAAAGCACACCGCGACAAAGGCGAACACCGGGCCACCGGTGGTGGACATGAACATGCCGATGGCGGCGATGATCAGCGCCGCGGCGACCCACGCTTGCTGGAACTTCCAGCGGGCAGAACCGGCGGCGAAGGCATACATGGCGATGATCGAGATCAGCCACGGGATCGAGTTGAAGAAGCCGACCTGGATGTCGGACAGATCACCCATGCGCTTGATGATGCTCGGCAGCCAGAAGGTCGCGGCGTAAATGGTCAGCTGGATGCAGAAGTAGATGCCGCAAAACAGCAGAATCTGCCGGTCCTTGAGCAGGCGCCAGGCCGAGGTCTTGACCACCCCGCTCGCCTCGCGCTCACGCTGCTCGCGGTCGATGGTCTCGACCAGCGCGTCCTGCTCGGCACGGCTCAGCCACTTGGCGTCGTGGGGTTTGGAGTCGAGCCAGAACCACACCACAAAGGTCAGGCACACCGAGGCCATGCCTTCGATGAACAGCATCCACTGCCAGCCGTGCATGCCGAAGCCCTGAATCTGCATGAGCATGCCGGCCAACGGCCCGGAGATCAGCGAGGCGACCGCCGAACCACTGAGGAAGATCGCAATCGCCTTGCCACGCTCAGCCGCAGGCAACCAGCGGGTGAAGTAATAGATCACCCCCGGGAAGAACCCCGCCTCGGCCACGCCAAGCAAAAAGCGCAGCACATAGAACTGGGTTTCGGTCTGGACGAAGGCCATGGCGGTTGCCACCAGGCCCCAGGTGAACATGATGCGGGTCAGCCACACACGGGCGCCGACGCGCTGCAGAAGCATGTTCGACGGCACCTCGAACAAGGCGTAGCCGATAAAGAACAGCCCGGCGCCAAAGCCGTAGGCGGCGGCGCTGATGCCGAGGTCGCTCTCCAGGTGCGGGCGGACGAAGCCGATATTGACGCGGTCCAGGTAATTGACGATGAACATGATGACGAACAGCGGCAGGACGTGGCGTTTGACTTTGGCCACGGCGCTGGTCAACACGTCGTCACGCCGTGCGGACGGAGCGAGGGTGTCGTTCACTGCAGAATCTCCCACTAATTGTTTTTGTGCGGGTCGATGGCGGTCACGGCGGCGGGTAGCGCGCTTGGTTGTCTGACATGCCAGTGGAGGCCAGAATAGGCCTCGCGCAGTTGTACGACAAGATGCTTAACGTTCAGCAAAAAGCAAAATACAAGCTTATAAAACGTATAAAATCGTCAAAAACAATCAATACGGTTTAAACAACGACAGCACCGGCCGGATTTATACCGGTAAAAATAAATTGAAATTTCAGCTTGTCAGACAAGCTCTGATGCTAATCTCGCCGCGAGCCCCTGGCACTTGTCTGAACCGTTCCGGAGCCGCCCATGACCGCCCCCGAAGCCATCGATCCCCTGCGTAAACGTGGCCACAGCCGCGCCCATGATCTGGTCTCGAGCCTGACCCAGCAGATTCTGCTCGGCACCTTCAAGCCCGGCGACAAGCTGCCCTCGGAAAACACCCTGGTACGCGAGCACGCCGTCAGCCGCACCGTGGTGCGCGAGGCGTTATCCAAGTTGCAGGCTTCCGGCCTGGTCGAGCCGCGCCATGGCATTGGCACTTTCGTTATCGAACGCCAGGCACAAAGCGGCCTGCGCGTCGGCGCCGAAAGCGCAGCCAGCGTGCGTGATCTGCTGGAGTTACGGATTGGTCTGGAAGGCCAGGCTGCGGCGTTGGCCGCGCTGCGCCGAACTGACAGCCAGTTGCTGCGCATGCGCCAGGCACTGGATGACCATCAGGACCTCGCCGCCGCCGGCGACAGTTGCATCGAACCCGACCGGCGCTTTCACCTGCTGATCGCCGAGGCCACCGGCAACCTGTATTTCAGCGAGACCATGGCGCAACTGGGCAGCGGCTTGATCCCGCGCAACCGCATGGCGGCCGATGAGCGCTCAGGCGCCAAGCTGGCCCGGCATGCCTACCTGGCCAACCTGGAACATGAGGCGATCCTCAATGCCATCCGCCGGCAGGACCCGGATGCGGCGCGGGCAGCGATTTGCCTGCACCTGTCCAACAGCCGCGACCGCTTGCTGCCCGAGTGAAGAGTCGGGGACGCCGGGGGCGCTTCGCGCCCCTTTCGCGACACAAGGCCGCTCCTACAGGTGACCGCGTAAGTCGTTGGTACGCGGTCGTCTGTAGGAGCGGCCTTGTGTCGCGAAAGGGCTGCAAAGCAGCCCCCAACGTCCTCAAAACGTCAGACAGATCTTGCCGAAGTGGCGATTGCTTTCCTGATGCTGGAACGCCTCGACGATCTGTTCCAGCTCGAAGTGCTTATCAACCACCGGCCGCAAGCCATTGGCGTCGATAGCGCGAACCATCGCCTGCTGCTGCGCGCGGCTGCCGACCAGCACGCCTTGCAGACGAATCTGCCGCACCAGCGCATGCACCAATGGCAACTCCCCGGCGACGCCGGTAAGAATCCCGATCAGCGAGATATGCCCGCCAATCCGCGCCGCGATCATCGACTGCTCAAGGGTGGCCGGGCCGCCGACTTCGATCACATGATCGACGCCGCGATTGTCAGTCAGCTTGCGCACCTGCTCGCCCCAGGCCGGGGTGCTACGGTAGTTGATGACATGATCGGCGCCCAGCGCCTTGAGCCGCTCCAGTTTAGCATCGCTGGATGAGGTGGCGATCACCGTAGCGCCGGCCAGCTTGGCGAACTGCAGGGCAAAGATCGACACGCCACCTGTGCCCTGCACCAGCACGCTATCGCCGGGTTTGAGCTGATCATCGGCCATCAGTGCACGCCAGGCAGTCAGCCCTGCCGTGGTCAGGGTAGCGGCCTCGGCATGGCTGTAGCCACTGGGCGCATGGGTGAACGAGGTCGCGCGCGCAGTAACCTGCTGGCGCGCATAGCCATCGATACCATCGCCAGGCACGCTGGCAAAACCCTCGACCAGCGGCTGGCCGTCGAGCCAGTCGGGGAAGAACGTGCTGACCACCGCATCGCCGACCTTGAACTCGGTGACGCCCGCGCCCACCGCCGTCACTTGCCCAGCGCCATCGGCCATCGGAATGCGCCGCTCGCTCGGCCCCCACATGCCGCTGACCACGGCAAAGTCATGGTAGTTGAGCGAGCTGGCGTGCAGGCGCACGCTGATCTCGCCGGCCTGCGGCGCGGCAGCCTCGCAGGTGCCGATCTGGACGTTGGCGTAACCGCCGCCGGGCTGAACGTAGATGGCCTTGCTGGTCATGGCAGCTGTTCCTCTGTGAGTGGTTGGGGGGCTGTGCAGCTTAGCCGAGCATCGCCTGCAGCTGGCGGCAGTCGGCGGCGTGCCAGTCGGTCAGCTCTGGCCAGGGGTTGTCCGGCAGGTTGACCAGTACCGTGCGTGCACCCGCGGTGCGGCCGCATTCCAGGTCGATGCGGTAGTCGCCGACCATCACCAGCTCGCTGGGGTCGACGTCCCAGGCCTGGGCGATTTTCAGCAGGCCGTCGGGGCTTGGCTTGGGCGCGGCTTCGTCGCGGCCGAGCACCAGCTCCTTGTCGAAGCAATCGGCAAGGCCGATGGCCTCGAGGGTGACGTGGGCCAGCTCGCGGGCATTGCGGGTGAGGATCGCCAACTGGCAACCACGCCCGGCCAGCTCGCGCACCAGCTCGACCGCGCCCGTTGCGGCAGTCGACGCCACGGCCAGGTCACGCTCGTGTTCGAGCAACCAGGCGTGTTTGGCTTCGGCTTCGGCAGCAGGCAAGGCGGCCAGATGGGTAAGAATATCGTTCTCGGGCGGAATGCCCAGCGCTACCCGGATGGCGGCAAAATCATGCACCGCCACGGTCAGCGTGCCGTCCATGTCGAACACCCAGTTGCGTACTGTCGAGAGGCTCATGACCAGTCCTTGCGATGGCGAATCAGGCCTTCCTGAGCCGACGAGGCAACCAGTTGCCCGGCGCGGTTGTAGATGCTGCCGCGGCAGAAGCCACGGGCGTTGCCGGCCCACGGGCTGTCGGTGGCATACAGCAGCCAGTCATCGGCGCGCAGGTCACGGTGGAACCACAGCGAGTGATCGAGGCTGGCGATCTGCATGTCCCTCTGCCACACCGACTTGGCATGGGGCAGCAGCGCGGTGGTCAGCAGGCCAAAGTCGGAGGCGTAGGCAAGCAGGTATTTGTGCAGCGCGGGCACGTCCGGCAGGCTGCCGCTGGTGCGGAACCAGGCGTATTTGACCGGGTCGCCGGGCTTGGGGTTGAACGGATCGCGCTCGGTGACCGGGCGCACTTCGATCGGCCGATCACACAGCACCTTGTCGCGGATGCGCTCGGGCAGTTGCTCGGCCATGGCGCTGGCCAGTTCGACTTCGCTGGGGAGGTTTTCCGGGCCGACCACATCGGGCATCTGCGCCTGGTGCTCGAAGCTTTCTTCGTCGTACTGGAACGAGGCGCTGCAGGTAAAGATGGTGTGGCCTTTCTGGATCGCAGTCACCCGACGGGTGCTGAAGCTGCCACCGTCACGCACGCGATCAACCGAATACACCACCGGCAGGCTGGCATCGCCCGGGCGCAAGAAATAGCCATGCAGCGAATGCACATGGCGGGCGTCTTCGACTGTCTGGCTGGCAGCCGACAGCGCCTGGCCGAGCACCTGGCCGCCGTACAACTGGCGAAATCCCAGGTCCTGGCTGCGGCCACGGAACAGGTTTTCCTCGATCGCTTCAAGGCTCAACAGGTCGACCAGGTCGTCCAACACGTGGCTCATGGGGGTGTTCTCCTAGCTAGGCAGCACGGCGCTACAGCATTTTTGAAAGACAAGATGATACAGAATTTGTCATCAGCGCTACGCATGCAGCGCCATTCAGCCGTGCAGGGTGTCCTGCCAGTGGGCGCGATCGATGCGGTACAGCACGTGCCGGCGCAGCGGGTCATCGGCGGCAAGCTTGGGGTGGTCGAAGCTGCCGTCGAGGTCCTGCTGCATGCCGATGGCCTGCATGACCTTCTGCGACGCCAGGTTGCTCTCGCTGGTGAACGACACCACCTGCTCCAGACGCAGCTGGGCGAAGGCGCAGCGCAGGCAGGTCCAGGCCGCTTCGCTGGCAAAACCCAGGCCCCAGTGCCGGCGGGCCAGGCGCCAGCCGATTTCCACCGCCGGGGCGAACGGCGCGTCGAAGTTGACGTTGAGCAGGCCGGTCATGCCGATGAACGCGCCGGTGTCCTTGCGCTCCAGCGCCCACAGGCCGTAGCCGTATTCATTGAAGTGACCGCGCACCCGGCCGATCAGCGCAGCGGCCTCGACCCGGCTCAACGGCGCCGGGAAGTAACGCATCACCTGCGGGTCGGCAGACATCGCGGCGAACTCGGCGAGGTCTTCGTCGTGCCACTGGCGCAAGATCAGGCGGGCGCTCTCAAGTTTGGGGATCAGCGTCATCAGCCAGCTCCGAAAAGGTCGTATCGCATCTTACAGGGTAGGCCCAGCAACGCGGCGGCGCCCGGCAATAGCCCAACGGCCACCGGAGCTGGCACTATCCACACACATCTCTAGTGCGATCCCATCATGCCGTTGCCGCTGATCTACCACGACGACTACAGCCCGGAGTTTCCCGCCGAGCACCGCTTCCCGATGGACAAGTTTCGCCTGCTGCGCGACCACCTGATCGACAGCGGCCTGACCCGCGACGAAGATTTGCTGCGCCCCGATATCTGCCCCAACGACATCCTCGCGCTGGCCCACGACCGCAGCTATATCGAGCGCTACATGAGCGGCGAGCTGTCCCGCGAGGACCAGCGCCGGCTTGGCCTACCCTGGAGCGAAGCGCTCGCCCGACGCACCGTGCGGGCGGTCGGTGGCTCGCTGTTGAGCGCCGAGATGGCCCTGCGCGACGGCGTCGCCTGCCACCTCGCCGGCGGTACTCATCATGCCCACTACGACCACCCGGCAGGCTTTTGCATCTTCAATGACCTGGCGGTAATCAGCCGTTATCTACTGGAGGCCGGGCGCGTGCACCGCGTGCTGATCTTCGACTGCGACGTGCATCAAGGCGACGGCACCGCACGCATGCTGCAAGACACGCCAGAGGCGATCACCGTGTCGCTGCACTGCGAGCAGAACTTCCCCGCGCGCAAGGCGCAGAGCGATTGGGACATCCCGCTGCCGCGGGGCATGGGCGACGCCGAGTACTTACAGGTGGTGGATGACGCGCTCAACTATTTGCTGCCGCTGTACCAGCCCGACCTGGTGCTGTACGACGCCGGAGTGGATGTGCACAAGGACGACGCGCTGGGTTACCTGCAACTGACCGACGAAGGCCTGGCGGCGCGCGATGAAAAGGTCCTGCGGCATTGCCTGGGGCGGGATATCCCGGTGGTCGGGGTGATTGGTGGCGGCTACAGCAAGGACCGCCTGGCCTTGGCCAAGCGCCATGGCATCCTTCATCACACGGCAGCGCGTGTCATCAGTTGTTCACAATGACTGTGGAACCGCCTGTGGATAACCTGCTGGCAACCCGCTGCAGGCCTCTAGCTGTATGGCCTGCAAAGCACTGATCATTTTTTGACCAGTGCTTGCGAAAGCGTGCTTGGGGTAGAATGCCGGCTCTTTTCCACAGCCCGTTGCCACCGACCATGTCTGATCTTGACCCTGCTCGCCCTCCTCTGGTTGCCGTTATTGGTGCCGGCCCTGCCGGGCTGATGGCCGCCGAAGCCCTGGCGGCGTCGGGCGCAGCGGTGCAGGTGTTCGACGCCATGCCGTCGGTGGGGCGCAAGTTTCTCCTGGCGGGCGTTGGCGGCATGAACATCACCCATTCCGAGCCCTACCCCGCGTTTGTCGGCCGCTATGCCGAGCGCAGCCGCGAGATCGACGCGCTGTTACGCGACTTTGATGCCGACGCGCTGCGCCAGTGGATACATGATCTCGGCATCGAGACCTTTGTCGGCACCTCCGGGCGGGTGTTCCCCACCGATATGAAAGCCGCGCCGTTGCTGCGCGCCTGGCTCAAACGCCTGCGCGACAGCGGCGTAGTTATCCACACCCGGCATCATTGGCTGGGATGGAATGCCGAGGGCGCGCTGCGGATAGCTTATCCACAGGGCGAACTGAGCGTACAGGCTGATGCCGTGGTGCTGGCGCTGGGTGGCGGCAGTTGGGCACGGCTTGGTTCGGACGGCGCCTGGCTGCCATTGCTGGCAGAGTGGGCTGTGGATATCTCGCCATTGCAGCCGAGCAACTGTGGTTTTGAAGTGGCAGGCTGGAGCGAACTGCTGGTGGGCAAGTTTGCCGGGGCACCGCTGAAGAACATCGCTCTGGCCATGCCCGGCAGCCCGCCGCGCAAGGGCGAATTCATCCTCACCGCCCAAGGCGTCGAAGGCAGCCTGGTGTATGCCTGGTCGGCGCCGGTACGGGAGGCGATCAACCGCGAGGGCCGCGCTACCCTGCTGCTCGATCTGCTGCCAGACAAGCCTGTGGACAAAATCGCCCAGGCCCTGGCCAAGCCACGTGGCTCGCGCTCGATGGCCAAGCATCTGCACAGTCAGTTGGGCATCGATGGCGTGAAGGCGGGGTTGTTGCGTGAGCTGACCGATCAGGCCACGTTTGCTGACCCGCAGGCACTGGCGGCGGCGATCAAGGCGCTGCCGATCGAGCTGGTACGCACGCGGCCGCTGGACGAGGCCATCAGCAGTGCCGGTGGGGTGCGTTTTACTGGGCTGGATGAGGGCTTGATGCTGCGTCAGCTACCGGGGGTGTTCTGCGCTGGCGAGATGCTCGACTGGGAGGCACCGACCGGCGGCTATCTGCTCACGGCGTGCTTTGCCAGTGGCTTGCGTGCGGGCAAGGCTGCGGCCGAGTGGCTCAACGCCCGCTGATGGCGAGTCGAGCCGAACGCAGGGCCTGCGCTCGGCTCTGATCAGCCTACGGCTTGCGCTTGCGCGGGCCACCGTTGAAGCTCGGCACCTTGCGCACGGCTTTCACCGCTGGCTTGGCGTCGGCCGAATCAGTGCTGTCCATCCATTTGCCCAGACCACGCTTGGCGCTGTTTTCCTTGGGCTTCTTGGGCTTTTTCGGTTTCTTGATCACTTGCCCGCTGGCGTCGGTCAGCGGCACCCGGTGCTCGGGGATAAAGTCCGGTTCTTCGTGGCGCGGCAGGGTCTGGCGGATCAGCGTTTCAATCGCCGAGAGCATCTGCACTTCATCGGCGCATACCAGCGAAATCGCCTCGCCTTTGTTGCCGGCCCGGCCGGTACGGCCAATCCGGTGCACGTAGTCTTCGGCGACGATTGGCATGTCGAGGTTGACCACCAGCGGCAGGTCGTCGATGTCCAGGCCACGGGCGGCCACGTCGGTAGCAACCAGCACCTGAATCTCGCGGGCCTTGAAGGTATCCAGCGCGCGCTGGCGAGTCGCTTGCGGGCGATCGCCGTGGATGCCGTCGGCCACGACGCCTTCGGCGAGCAGGCGCTCGACCAGTTGATCGACACCGTTACGGGTCTTGGCAAACACCAACACCTGCTTCCAGCGCTGCTTGCGCAGCAGGTAGCAGAACAGGTCGGCCTTGCGCTTCTTGTCGACCGGCACCAGCCACTGTTTGACGGTATTGGCAGCGGCGTTGCGCGGGCTCACTTCGATACTCAGTGGGTCGTTCAGGGCAAGGCCTGCGAGCATGCGGATCTGCTCGGAGAAGGTCGCCGAAAACAGCAGGGTCTGGCGCTTGCGCGGCAGTGCGGCGTACACCGACTGCAGTTCTTCGGCAAAGCCCAGATCGAGCATGCGGTCGGCTTCGTCGAGCACCAGCATCTGCACCTGGCCGAACTTGACCGCTTTTTGCCGGAACAGGTCGAGCAGCCGGCCTGGGGTCGCCACCAGCAGATCGACACCACGGCGCAGGCGCATCATCTGCGGGTTGATGCTGACCCCGCCGTACACGGCGTAGGTCGAGACCGGCAGGTTTTCGGCGTATTGCTGGACGTTGGCATGGACCTGCTCGGCCAGCTCGCGGGTCGGCACCAGGATCAGTGCGCGGATCGAATTGCTGGCGACCTTCTCACCTTCCAGCGCCAGCCGCTGCAACACCGGCAGGGCAAAGCCTGCGGTCTTGCCGGTGCCGGTCTGGGCGGCGGCCATCAGGTCGCGGCCAGCCAGCACGGCGGGGATGGCCTGGGCCTGCACGGGCGTCGGGGTGGAGTAGTCGCGCTGCTGCAAGGTGCGCAGCAGCGGTTCGATCAGGCCGAGTTGGGCGAAATTCATTTCAATACCGTCAGGGGGGTTCAGCGAAGGCGGCAGTTTAACCTGAGATACGTCCCTGTAGGAGCGGCCTTGTGTCGCGAAAGGGTCGCGCAGCGGCCCCGCCATTCTGTGGTGCTGCACAGATCCTGGGCCCGCTGCGCGCGCCTTTCGCGACACAAGGCCGCTCCCACAGGGGACCGCGTACGATCAGTGGCGTAACAACAGATGCCCCTCGATCGGCACATAACGGCTGGCCGCGCGTATCAACGACAGTGCCGTCAATCCCGGCGTGCCATACACCACTGCTTCTACCCCATGACGCTGAATCGCCCGCTCCAGCAGCAGATCGAAATCACCATCGCCAGACGCCAGCACCACCTGGTCGACCCGGCTGGCCGCTTCGATCACATCCAGGGTAATGCCGACATCCCAATCGCCCTTGGCCGAGCCATCGCTGCGCTGGATATAAGGCTTGAGGCGCACCTCGAAACCGAGGTTGCGCAGAATCTGCTGAAACTGCTGTTGCTTGCTGTCGCCGCGATCAATTGCATAGGCCACCGCTTCGACAATGGTGCCTTCGCGACTCACTTCGGCCCACAGCGCTGCATAGTTGAAGTGGCAGCCGTGGGCCTGGCGGACGGTGTAGTAGAGGTTCTGCACGTCGGCGAACAGCGCGATTTTTTTCATCCAGGCCTCGGCTGAGCGGGCAGGCGCCCGCAAAGCTGAGCAGTATGCCAGCTGTCAGACGAAGCTGTCGTCGTCGCTGAAGAAGCCGCCATCGTCGCTGCCGTAGTCAGTGTCGGCGTAGCCGCCCTGGTCAGCGCCGTAGCCACCGTTGTCGGCCACCTGCTGCTGCGCACCCTGGTCCTGCCAGCCGCCGCTGTCACTGGCCGGCGCTGGTTCTTCCTTGATCACCTCGACCACTTCGTCTGGCTGCGAGTTGTGGTGGAACATGCTGCTGATGCCCTGCGCCAGCAGCACGCCACCGGCAACTCCGGCTGCCGTCTGCATGGCCCCACCGAGAAAACTCGACGCACCCGAGCGGGCCGGCGCGGCGTTGAACGCCGATTGCTGCTGCGGTTGCTGGGCTGGTGCTGGCGCGTTGTACGCAGCAGGCGCAGGGTCACGCCAGCCGCCGCCAGACGTTGCTGGAGCTGCCGGGCGCTGCGGCTGCGGATCAGGGCTGCGGCTACCGGCACCAAAGATGCTCGACAGGAAGCCACCGCTGTTGGTGTTGCTGCTGCGGGTCGCATCGACCTGGGCGCGGGCCTGCTTCAGCTCGGCCTCCAGCTGCTTGTTCTTTTCATCCAGCTGCTTGAGCGCAGCCTCCTGCACCAGAATCGCCTGGGCCATGTAGTACGGCGCCGCCGGTTGTGCGCGCAGGTGCGCTTCGATGCAGGCCTGGGCCTGGGCATCGCGCGGCTGGTTGGGGTCTTCGGCTTGCTTGATACGGCCAAACAGGCCATCGATCAGCGATTGTTCTTCGGTATTCATGCTTACCTCACGCGCTGGGCGGGACATCGGATGCGTCAAAGATGGGGGGTGGCGGCGCGGGATTCAATCGGCGCACGGGTGAAACTTTTTTCAGCAAGGGCCGGAGTGGGCTAAAGTTACGCCCCTGCTATTACTGCCATGCGATGTTGACTGATGAATCCGCTGAGCGTTCTGCGCGACTCCCTGTACTTTTTCCGCCGCCACCTGGCGAGCATCGTCCAGCTCTGCCTGCCGTTGATCGTGCTCGAGGCACTGGCCACCCAACTGCTCTATCGCCAGCTCGGCGACAGCGCCTCGCCGGTCTACGGCATGCTTGTCAGCCTGCTGCTGTACCCGCTGTACAGTGCGGCGCTGATCCTCTATCTGGACACCCGCAGCCAAGACCAGCACATCGCCAAGCGCGATCTGTTCGCCCGCGCCGTGCAGCTGTGGCCGCCGCTGGCCTTGCTGATCATGATCAGCACCTTGTTGATCATGGCCGGCCTGGCACTGTTCGTGTTCCCCGGCATCTGGATCATGATCAACCTGGTGTTTGCCGAGTACCTGCTGGTGCTGCGCGGCATGCCGTTGATGCAGGCCATGCGCGAAAGCGCGCGGATGACCACTGGCCATTTCATGCGCATTCTGGTCTGCGTGTTCGTTTCGCTGGCACCGGCATGGTTGCTCGACGGCCTGTTGCTGATGGCCTTCCCCGACCCCGCCGGCGGCGTGCAATTGGCCATGGACAGCCTCAGTGGGCTGCTGCAGTTGTTCAGCAGCGTGGTGCTGTTCCGCATCTTCATGCTGCTTGAGGCCAATGCTGGCGCCTGAGCCACGCTGACACGGCGCCACCACCTTGGGTATGCTGGCGCCATTCGCACCGACAAGCCGAGCCGATGATCCGACTACTGCGCAACGTCCTGTTGTTGATTTTCCTGCCGCTGGCCTTGCTTTGGTTGCTGGCCAACCATCTGGGCTGGCAACCTGCCCCGCGTGAAGCGCTACCAGTCGCCTGTCAGAACCCGGCGCCACTCTTGCAAGCCGGCCAGCCGCTGAAAGTGATGAGCTGGAACGTGCAGCACCTGGCCGGCAAGCGCTATGTGTTCTGGAACGACCAGGGCCAGGGCAGCGATACCCGCGCCACCGCGGAAGACCTGGCGTTCACCCTCGATGAGGTTGCGCGGGTGATCCGTGCCGAGCAGCCTGATGTGGTACTGCTGCAGGAGCTGGACAAAGACGCCAAGGCCAGCGATTACCAGGACCAGCTCGGCCTGCTCCACGAGCGTCTGGCCGACCTCTACCCGTGCAGCGTGCAGAGCTATCAGTGGCAGGCTGGCTTTGTCCCTGACCGGCATATCTTCGGCAGCGTGGGCCGCACCCTGGCTACCCTCAGTCGCTACTCGATCGCCAAGGCCGAGCGCCTGCAACTGCCCAATGACGTGAGCGGCCCGCTGAGCCGGCTGCTCGAGCAGCAACCGGCGTTGCAGGTCAGCTATCTGCCGTTGAGCGACGGCAGCCGACTGGCGGTGCTCAACACCCAGCTGTCGCCCTACCGCGCCGGCAGCGACCTGCAAAGGCGGCAGATGAACCACGTCAGCAAGGTCGTCGACCGCCTCGAAAGCCAGGGTACGCCGTGGCTGCTCGGCGGCGACTTCAAGCAGTTGCCGCTAGGCCAGTATCGCCGCCTGCCGCCTGCCCAGCGTGGCAGCTACGCCCCGGACAGCGACCTGCACCTGCTCTGGGACAAGTACCCGATGATCCCCAGCAATGCTGAAGCCAGCGGCGCCGAGCGGGCACTGTGGCTGACCCACTTCCCCAACGACCCGGCCCTCAGCGG
The DNA here is from genome assembly GCF_024809895.1 of Pseudomonas sp. BIGb0278. NCBI lineage: Bacteria > Pseudomonadati > Pseudomonadota > Gammaproteobacteria > Pseudomonadales > Pseudomonadaceae > Pseudomonas > Pseudomonas sp. BIGb0278. Next base: position 125,594 of record NZ_JANUEL010000008.1, on the reverse strand, counting down.
GCCCGATCGCAGTGTCGACTTCGTCTTCCATAGCCCGCGCCTGCTGCGCTTGCAGGCCTATGTGCTGGGCAACGGCACCGAGCAGATATCCGATCACCTGCCCGTACGCGCCGACCTCGCCATGCCTGGGCCGCAGCGCCCGCCTCGGGGTGAATGAGCACAGCCAGGAAAGGCTTCAGCCTCCGTTGAGCTGAGCTCGCAACCTAAGGTGTAACGCCGCCCGGAACCGTGCGGCCCATACCCTAGGCACTGCGAGGCACACTCCATGAACCCAAGCATCATCGATACATACGCCAATTCATTTCGCGCCAGGCTGTATCTGCATGAAGAGGGTCGAAATACGCCACTGCGGCTGAGCCAGCCGAACGATAAGTTCTCTTGGGGCGTGAGCCCAGAAAACGACTGGCTGCAAACGGGGGGCAATGAACCTTCATTGATCATCTCCTTCGACTACCACTCCATGGAAGACAACCGCTTGCACTATCACTTGCACATCCCTGGCCGGAGCAAGCAAGGCTCCGGCCCGCAGGTACCGCGCAGACTGGGAGTCAGCACGAACGGCTATCTGGGCTTCTACTGGATCGCAGAGGTGACCGATTACTGGAAAATTGAACCCCTGCAAGAGACCGACGAAGGCCTGCTGTGTCATCTGCGCGACCACCTCGGACACAGAGTCGGTACCTTGGAAGACACTCCCCATCACCAACCTGGCCGGTTCAACTACCTGAATATCAGCGAAAGTGAGATCGCCACCTTCCTCCTGCAAAAAACCAGCTAGCCCTCACTGCTCAGGTCCCTCGCGGTTTGACCCGCGCGGTGGCCTGCGCGATCAGCGGATCATCAGGCCAGTAGTGCTTGGGATAACGGCCTTTAAGGTCTTTCTTCACCTCGGCATAAGTCATGCGCCAAAAGTTGGCCAGATCCTGGGTCACCTGCACTGGCCGGCGTGCCGGCGACAGCAGGTGCAGCTTGACCTGCTGGCGGCCCTGGGCGATGCGTGGGGTGTCGGCCAGACCGAACAGCTCTTGCAGGCGCACCGCCAGAATCGGCGGCGTCTCGCTGTAGTCCAGGCGGATGCTCGAGCCGGAGGGCACATCCAGATGCTGCGGCGCCCACTCTTCCAGCCGCTGCGGCAGCGGCCAGGGCAGCAGATTGCGCAGGATCGACGACAGATCCAGCTGGGCGAAATGGCTTAGCCGCGAGACTTTGCCCAGATACGGCTGTAACCAAGCTTCGAGGCTGTCGAGCAGGGCCTGGTCAGACAGATCGGGCCAGTCGCTGGCGCCGTTCTGCGCCATATCCAGCTGGCGCAGCAGAGCCACCCGCGCTTGCCACTGGCGCAGCTCCGGGGTCCACGGCAACAAGGCCAGGCTCTTGCGTCGGACCAGACCGAGCAGCGCCTGCGCGCGGGCTTCATCGTTGAGCCCCGGCAGGGCTTCACGGCTCAGCACCAGCTCACCGACCTTGCGCTGGCGCTCGGCACGCAGGACCTGCTCACGCTCATCCCAGTCGAGCAGGTCGAGGGTTTGCACCTGCTCGGCGAGCACCCCGTCGAACAACCCAGGGTCGAACTCGGCAGCCAGATAGATCCGCTCTTCGCGCTGGCCCTGACGGCTGCCGAGGTCAGCAATCACCAGCCACGGGCACTTCATCAGCCCATCGACCTCGGCAAACAACGCCGCCCGACCATTGGCCAGACGGCACTCGGCACTGCCTTCACGGCGCTGTTGGGCGACGCGGTCTGGATAGGCCAGCGCCAGCAGTGCCCCGAGCCAGCGTGGATGCTGCGGGTCGGCGACCGGCGTCTGCGCGCTGCCACGCAGCAGACCGCGGTATTGGCGCGCCAACTGGCGGGCACGCTGCACGCCGCCTTGCGCACCGCGCACTGCTTTGCTCTGGCCGCTGAGCAGTGCCAGCCGGCTGTGCAGATCAGCGCCGCCACCGCGCTGGATGTCACGCTCGCCCAGCAGCGCGGCGACGTCACAGGCCATTTCGCTCAGACCCAGTTGCTGCCCGCGCAGCAACAGATGGGCGATCCGTGGATGCGCGGGCAGTTCGGCCATGGCCTGGCCATGACTACTCAGGTTGCTGCGGCTGGCCGGTTTGAAGGCGCCAAGCCGGGCCAGCAGGTCTTGTGACTGGGCGTAGGCAGCGGCAGGCGGCTGGTCGAGCCAGCTCAACTGGTCCGGGCTCACGCCCCAGCGCGCCAGTTGCAGCGCCAGCCCGGCCAGGTCGGCCTGGAGAATTTCTGCGGTGCCGTGGGCGGCCAATTGTTCATGCTGCGCTTCGGACCACAGCCGGTAGCACACGCCCGGCTCCAGCCGCCCTGCCCGCCCGGCGCGCTGGGTGGCGCTGGCGCGGGAGATGCGTTGAGTGTCGAGGCGGGTCATGCCGCTGCCCGGGTCAAACCGCGGCACCCGCGCCAGGCCGGCGTCGATCACCACCCGCACGCCATCGATGGTCAGGCTGGTTTCGGCAATGTTGGTCGCCAGCACCACCTTGCGCTGGCCGCTGGCAGGCGGCTCGATGGCAGCACGCTGGGCGTTCAGGTCAAGCTCGCCGTGCAGCGGGCAGAGGATGATGTCGGAGCGCTCGCCGACGGCTTCCTGCAAGCTTTGATGGACTCGGCGGATCTCGGCCTGGCCGGGCAGAAACACCAGCAGGCTGCCGCTTTGATCGGCCAGCGCCTGCAGCACGCAGTCGACCACCCGCGGCTCGACGAACTCACCCGGCTGCATCGGCCGGCCCCACTGGATCGTTACCGGGTGCATGCGGCCCTGGCTGCTGACCACCGGGGCGTCGTCGAGCAGGCGCGCCAAGCGCTCGCCTTCGAGGGTTGCCGACATCAAGAGGATTTTCAGCGCTGGCTCGTCGCGCAGCAGCGCCCGCCCGTTGAGGGTCAGCGCCAGCGCCAGATCGGCGTCCAGTGAGCGCTCGTGAAACTCGTCGAAAATCAGCAGGCCTACACCTTCCAGCGCCGGGTCCGACTGCAGCCGGCGGGTCAGGATGCCTTCGGTGACCACTTCGATGCGGGTGTTCGGCCCGACCTTGCTGTCCAGCCGAATCCGATAGCCGACCGTTTCCCCGACCTGCTCGCCCAGCTCGCTGGCGAGCCGCTCGGCTGCGGCCCGGGCGGCCAGGCGGCGTGGCTCGAGCATGATGATGCGCTGGCCGGCCAGCCACGGCTCGTCGAGCAGGGCCAGCGGCACGCGGGTGGTCTTGCCGGCGCCAGGCGGCGCTTCCAGCACGGCTTCGTGGCGCGCGCTGAGCGCCTGGCGCAGGGCGGGCAGTACGGCATCGATTGGTAATGAAATCATGGTGGTCCTCGAACGAGGCGCCGAGTATAACGGCGAACCGGGCGAGGCCCGATAGGTCATACTATCGGCAGCAGGCCGCTGGCCTGTTTCGTTGCGATTTTCCATCGGAGATTTACATGCGCATTCATTCCCGCGTCATCGGTGGCGCCCTGGTTGCCACCCTGCTGACTCAGCTGACGGCCTGCGGCACGTTGTTCTATCCAGATCGCCGTGGCCAGATCGAAGGCAAGGTCGACCCGGTGATCGTCGCCCTCGATGCCATCGGCATTCTGTTCTACGTGATCCCGGGCCTGATCGCCTTTGGTGTCGACTTTGCCACTGGCGCGATCTACTACCCCGGCGGCACCACCGCCCAGGTCGACCCGGCCAAGCTCAAGCCGGCGGTGAATGCCGATGGCAGCATCGACAACAGCAAGCTGCAGGCTATTCTCGAAAGCGAACTGGGCCAGCGCCTGCCGCTCAACGACCCGCGCCTGATCCAGCACCGCGGCAGCGTCGAGCAGTTGGCCAGCTACGGCCTGATCCCGGCCGCCTGACACTTCGCAGGATGCTCAACGCATGACGCCCACTGCCGAACAGCAACGCTTGCTCCGCCTGGCCACTCGCGCTTCGCTGGCGGTGGCCTGCATTCTGGTGGTGAGCAAGGCGATTGCCTGGTGGCTGAGCGACTCGGTCAGCCTGCTGGCCGGGCTGACCGACTCGGCGCTGGATGCGGTGGCCTCGCTGCTCAACTTGCTGGCAGTGCACTACGCCCTGCGCCCGGCCGACGACGATCACCGCTTTGGCCATGGCAAGGCGGAAGCGCTGGCCGGCATGGCCCAGGCGTTGTTCATCGGCGCCAGCGCGGTGCTGATCGGGGTGCAGGCGGTGAGTCGTCTGCAGTCACCGCAGCCGCTGGGTGATACGGCGGCCGGTATCGGTGTGATGGTGTTATCGCTGGTGCTGACCGTGGCCCTGCTGGCGCTGCAGCGCAAAGTGATCAAGGCCACCGGCTCGACCGCAGTGCGTGCCGATTCCCTGCATTACCGCTCCGACCTGTTGCTCAACGGCAGCATCCTGCTGGCGTTGCTGCTGGCCGGTTATGGCTGGCCGCAGCTGGACGCGCTGTTCGGCCTGGGCATTGCCTTGTATATCCTCTGGAGTGCAGTGCAGATTGCTCGGGAAAGTACGGCGATCCTGATGGACAAGGAGCTGCCCGGCGATGTGGCCGAGCAGATGCTGGCGCTGGTCACGGCCATCCCCGGGGTGCTCGGCGCGCATGATCTGCGTACGCGCGTGTCCGGCAGCTACTGGTTTGTGCAACTGCACCTTGAGCTGCCCGGCACGCTGTCACTGCATGATGCCCACGAGCTGTGCGTGCAAGCCTCGGCAGTGATCCGCGAGCGCTATCCGCAGGCGGATGTGATGGTGCATGCTGACCCGCTGTGATGGCAGTCAGGAAGCCGGGGGGCGCTCTGCGCCCCTTTCGCGACACAAGGCCGCTCCTACAGGGACCGCGTAACGCCTGGCTTGCGCGGTCAACTGTAGGAGCGGCCTTGTGTCGCGAAAGGGCTGCAAAGCAGCCCCCGACATACTCGAACCAGACAAAAAAATCAGAAACGAGCGCTATCAGTTGATGCTGTACCCACGCCCACTAAGGCACGCCCCAAGCGAGCGCCGATACAGGTCGGCGACATTTGCCGCCGGCGCATAGCTGGCCTGGGCCGGATCGAAGCCGGACTGCTCGACAGCCCAGCGATGGCACTGATAGCGGTCCTGATCCTGCTGCTGTTGGTTTTGCCCGTAGCTTGGGTAAGCAACCACGTCATAACCACTGTTGGCCTGCAACGGTGGCACAGGCTGGCTGACCGGTGGATTCACCACCACGTACTCGCGACTATCGGCCAGGTATTGGTAGTAGGTGTCAGCGACCAGAAAGAAAAGCGCACCGCCGCGCCAGACTTCTCGCGCATACGGCGGCAGGTAACCGACGCGCACGCCGTAAGGTGGGCGCACCACTACGTAGCGCGGTCCCTGCGGCTGATACCAGTAGCCACCGGAGTAGAAATAATCGCGGCCGCGATAGGGCACTTTCCAGTGCTGCTCAGGGAAGCGGTCGATCGCCTGCCCGGGGTGGTACTGCGGGCCTGGCCCCCAACCATTGCCGTGACCATCGGGGCGACCTGACCAGTTGTCACCGGGGCGCTGACCGGGGCCGCCCGCCTGCCAATGGCGATTGTCGGGGCCACGGCGCGGGATGTCCTGGTAATAACCCTGACGGGGTTGCTCGGTCTGGCGTACTTCATCCCGAGAATTCAATGACGAGCCGGAACTACCGCCGCCATTCGGGTCTTGTGGCCCACGGCCATCGCCAGGCCCTTGCGCCTGCACTGCGGCGCTGATAGCCATTGCCAGCACACCTACCCCTGCCAACTGCCAGCCGCGCGACCTCATGGTATTCCTCTCGACAAGTAAAACCGCAACTGCCGCCAGTTTACCGCGCAGCATGCGTGGGCAGATGAAAATCCAGCCATAAAAAAGGGAGGCCAAGTGGCCTCCCTTTGCAATTGTCGTCCGTGCTCGGCACTTGTGGCGCCGGCTCACCTCACCCCGTCTGGTAGACAGAGCGTAGCCCGGGGGCCGGCTGATCGTGTTGATCGCGGGCCGCGAGCGGCCTCCTGGGCCGGTCGCCGTGGACTGATGTCCGGGCAGTGATTCTGTTGATAAAGATACCGGCCAGAGCCCGGCACAGGATTGCGAAGATTGCTCAGATAAATAGCACTTGCGCAATTTTTAACCCTGGATTGATAATTCGCCGCAATCCGAACAGAAAAGGCCCCTTTCATGAGCAAGCTCGACCGCTACGACCTGAGCATCCTTGCCGAATTGCAGCGCGATGCGCGCATCTCCAACCAGGAACTGGCCGAACGCATCGGCCTGTCGCCCTCGCCGTGCTCGCGTCGGGTCAAGCAACTGGAAGACGACGGCTACATCTCGCGCCAGGTTGCACTGCTGGACCGCAAGAAGCTCGGCTTGAGCCTGACCGCCTATGTTTTGATCGGCATGGACCGGCATACCCCTGAGCGTTTCGAGACGTTTGAAGCCGCCGTGCGCAGCCTGCCGCAGGTGCTCGAGTGCAGCCTGGTGACTGGTATGGACGCCGACTATCAACTCAAGGTGGTGGTGCCGGACATGGACCATTACCAGAAACTGCTACTGGGCAGTCTGACCCGCATCGAAGGCGTTACCAGCGTGCGTTCCAGCTTTGTGCTCAACCAGGTACTGGCCAGCACCGAGCTGCCATTGACCCACCTGCGTTAACAGCTGAGGGGCCCGGGCGTATACTCCGCCGCTTGAGCCTGCCTGGAGCGCACAGATGGATCCTGAAAAATTCGAAGAATGGATGATGATCATCCTGGTGACCATTCTCATCGGTTTCATGGGATTCATCGTCTGGGACCTGGCGAAAAAATCCAAGGCAGGCCGCTTCGGCACGCTGATCCTGTTCTTCGTGCTCGGCCTGGGCGTGCTCGCGTTCATCATCAAGAGCGTGGTGGTGGGAATGATTGAGGGCGTCTGACGCACACGCCCTGCTCAGCTACAGCTTGGGCGGTGCGTCGCGCCAGCAGCCCTGATCCAACCCGTCCAACGTCCAGTCGCCGATCTTCACCCGCACCAGACGCAAAGTCGGCAAGCCGACCGCAGCGGTCATGCGCCGCACCTGACGGTTGCGCCCTTCACGAATCACCAGCTCCAGCCAGGCCGTCGGCACGCTCTTGCGAAAGCGCACCGGCGGCTCGCGTGGCCACAACTGCGGCTCGGCCAACAGCCGCGCCTCGGCTGGCAAGGTCATGCCGTCATTGAGCTCGACGCCCTGGCGCAAGCGCTGCAACTGCTCCTCGCTGGGCTCACCTTCAACCTGGACCCAATAGGTCTTGGCCAGCTTGTGCTTGGGGTCGGCAATCCGTGCTTGCAGGCGACCGTCATTGGTCAGCAACAGCAAGCCTTCGCTGTCGCGGTCCAGGCGCCCGGCGGGATAGATCCCGGGGATATCGATGAAATCCTTGAGGGTGGCGCGGCCGTCGCCGTCACTGAACTGGGTCAGTACGTCGAACGGCTTGTTGAACAGCACCAGGCGCGGCTCGGCCGGTGGCGCCTTGGCCGGCCGGCGGGGGCCGGCAGGCCGCGGCGCTGGGGTGCGGCGCGGCTTGGAACGGGGTGGCAGGGGCATGGATCCTCAGCGGAACGGCGGCTCATCGAAGCTGCGCAGTTTACGCGAGTGCAACGAATTGAGCTCGGTACGCAGCAGATCCAGCGCCGCGATGCCGATTTTCAAGTGCTGGCTGACCGCGCGGTTGTAGAACGCATTGGCCGAACCTGGCAGCTTGATCTCGCTGTGTAGGGGTTTGTCCGACACGCAGAGCAAGGTCCCGTAAGGCACCCGCAGGCGATAACCCTGGGCGGCGATGGTGCCGCTTTCCATGTCGACCGCCACCGCTCGCGAAAGGTTGATCAGCGGCCGTTCCTGGGCCCAGCGCAGCTCCCAGTTGCGGTCGTCGTAGGTCAGCACGGTGCCGGTGCGCAGGCGTTTTTTCAGCTCGTCGCCGCGCTCGCCGGTGACTTGCGCCGCCGCTTCCTGCAACGCCATCTGCACCTCGGCCAGGGCCGGGATAGGAATGTTCGGCGGCACCACTCGATCGAGAATGCCGTCGCGGCGCATGTAGGCGTGGGCCAGCACGTAATCGCCGATGGTCTGCGACTGACGCAGGCCGCCACAGTGGCCGATCATCAGCCAGCAATGCGGGCGCAGCACGGCCAGGTGGTCGGTGATGTTCTTGGCGTTTGACGGGCCGACGCCGATGTTGACCAGGGTCACACCGTCGCCATCGGCGGCGATCAGGTGATAGGCCGGCATCTGGAAGCGGTGCCAGACCACGCTGGCCACCAGCGCCTGGGTCTCGCCTTCGTTCAGGCCTTTTTCGATGAACACGTTGCCGGGCAAGACCATGCGCACAAAGCGCGGGTCGTCACGCAGCTGCTCAAGGCCATGGGCAATGAACTGGTCAACGTAGCGGTGGTAGTTGGTCAGCAGGATCCATGGCTGCACATGGCGCCAGTCGCTACCGGTGTAGTGCACCAGGCGGCGCAGCGAGAAGTCCACGCGGGCGGCGTCGAACAGCGCCAGCGGCAGATTGTCGGCATTGCTCCAGTCCCACAGGCCGTCGGCGATATCGTCGGTGGCAGCCGACAGGTCGGTGCTGGGGAACACCCGCGCCAGGGCGGCGGCGGTGATGCCGGTTCCGGCCAGTTCATCGCCCTGCTCGACCACGTACGGGTAGGGGATGTTCTGCTCGCTGACGCCGACTTCCACGATCACCGTGTAGTCGTGCATCAGGGGCCGCAACTGGTCGAGCAGGTAACTGCGGAAGGCTTCAGGCTGGGTCACGGTGACGCTGTAGGTGCCAGCGACCTGGACCTTGCCATAGGCACGGGTGGTGGCCGCGACTTCGCCGTTGCTGTAGTAGGTCAGGCGCAAGGCTGGGTAGCGGTACAGGGCGCGCTCTTCGGCGTCCGGTTCGGTGCGGTCCTTGAGGTAACGCTTGAGGGCCTGACTGAGGGCACCGGTGGCCTGTTCATGCAGGGCCGCCAGACGGTCGACGGCCTGTTCGGGGGTATCAACGACTACAAACGCTTGGCTCACGCTGGGCTTCCTGTTTTCTGTCATGCGTGCAGCCATCTTGCCTTGCTTCGGTAGCAAATACACCCCTGCGGATGCATTAGCCTCAGCACGGCCACGGCGGCGTCGCCCGCGCGACCAGCGCCTGCACGTCGACACCGCGCGGCAAGGCGCCGTAGACCCTGCCCGAGCCGCCCAGGCGGCTGGCGATGAAGCCATCGCTGACCTGCGCATTGCCCGCTTCGAGGAGTAGTTTGGCCTGCACCGCCAGGGCAATGTCTTCGCTCAGCTGGCGGGCGCGGTACTGGATGTCACTGGTGTCGGCCAAGGCGCTCTTGAGCCTGGCAATATGCGCCGCCAGCCGCGGTTCGCCGTGGCCATCGCCCAGCTCGGCGAACAACGCGTCCTGAATACCGGGCTCCTTGCTCAGTGCACGCAGCACATCCAGACACTGCACATTGCCCGAGCCCTCCCAGGTCGAGTTGACCGGCGCCTCGCGGTACAACCGCGGCAGGATACTGTCTTCGACGTAGCCCGCGCCGCCCATGCATTCCGCCGCTTCGTTGATCATCGCCGGGGCGCGCTTGCAGATCCAGTATTTGCCTACCGCAGTCATCAGCCGGGCGAAATGCGCCTGCTGCGGATCTTCGAGCTGGTCCAATGCCTGGCCCATGCGCAGACTCAGCGCCAGCGCGGCCTCGCTTTCCAGGGCGAGGTCAGCGAGCACGTTCTGCATCAAGGGTTGCTCAGCGAGCAGGCGCCCACTGACCTGGCGATGGGCGCAGTGGTGCGCGGCCTGGGTCAGCGCCTGGCGCATCAGCGCGCTGGAGCCGACCATGCAGTCGAAGCGGGTCATCGCCACCATTTCGATGATGGTCGGCACGCCGCGGCCCTCTTCGCCGATCATCCACGCCAGGGCGCCGCGCAATTCGATTTCGCTGGAAGCATTGGAGCAGTTGCCCAGTTTGTTTTTCAGGCGCTGGATATAGAACTGGTTGCGGCTGTCATCGGGGCGATGGCGCGGCAGCAAAAAGCAGCTCAAGCCTTTGTCGGTCTGCGCCAGGGTCAGAAACGCATCGCACATCGGCGCCGAGCAGAACCACTTGTGCCCGACCAGCTCGTACGCCTGGCCGGGGCCACCGGCGCCGACCGGATAGGCCCGCGTGGTGTTGGCGCGCACGTCGGTGCCGCCCTGCTTTTCGGTCATGGCCATGCCGAGGGTGACACCGGCCTTGTGCCGGTCGCCGACATTGCGCGGGTCGTAGTCGCGGGCCAGCAGCTTGGGCAGCCAGTACTCGGCAAGCTCCGGCTGCACGCGCAGCGCAGGCACCGCGGCAAAGGTCATGGTCAGTGGGCAGCCGGTGCCGGCTTCAGCTTGCGAGTGCAGATAGGTCAGCCCGGCGCGGGCAACATGCGCACCAGGCTGCGGCGCAGCCCAGGGCAAGGATGGCAAGCCATGCTCGACAGCAGTGCGCATCAACTGGTGATAGGCCGGATGAAATTCGACCAGGTCGATGCGATGGCCATAGCGGTCGTGGCTGTGGAACTCGGGCTTGTGCGCGTTGGCCAGAAACCCCGCCGCCATCAGCGGCCCACCGGCCAGCGCGCCATAGCTGTCCAGCTGCGCCTGCGCCCAGCCGGCGCCAAAGCGCTGTGACCATTGCTGCAACGGCAGATCGAGCCGGTACAGGTTGGCGCCATCCAATGAAGGCGGCTGGTTGCTGACCTGGTGAGTCTCGGCGTACTGGTGCAGGTTCATGGGCGCGCTCCTGGTGCCGTGCTGGCCTTGGACTGCCAGTGAAGCACCGTTGCGCGGTCAGTCAAAGTGACGAATCGGCCTATCGCGGCGGCGCTTTACGACAACGCCGTGCACTCAGAACCTGGCAACGCGGCCCGGCGGCGCCTGAACCTGGGCCGCGCTCAGGTTCAGGGTCAGTTCGAAACGGCTGCCCAGTCCGCGGGTCGACTCATGCGACAGGCTCGCTTCAAGCAAATCGCCCAACTGCCGGCAGATCGACAGGCCGATGCCCAGCCCGCCATAGCGCCGGGTCATCGAGCCATCGACCTGGAAGAAGCGCTGATAAAGCGTGGCCTGATCAAGGTCATCAAAACCAATGCCGCTGTCACTGACGATAAACGACAGCGCCAGGCTGTGCGGGCCAACCCGGCGGCCACGGACCTTGATCATCACCCCACCCTGCTCGGTGAACTTCAAGCCGTTGTCGACCAGACAACGCAGGCAGCGCATCAGCTTTGGCGCATCGCCGACCAGCTCGTCGGGCAGGTCGGCCGGGATATCCAAACTCAGGTACAGGCCTTTGCTCAAGGCCAGCCCGGCAAAGCTGGCGCGCAGTTCCTGCAACTCGCGGCGCAGGTTGAACGGCAAGGGATGCGCACGCAGCCGGCCCGCCTGCAGTTCGCTCAGGATGAGGATGTCGTCGACCATCACCATCATGTCTTGGGCGGAGCGTGTGGCAGTGTGTTGGTACTGGCTGAGTTCGCTGTCCATCGGCAGGGTCTGCATCAGCTGCAGCGAGCCGATCACGCCATTCATCGGGGTGCGCAGCTCGTGGGTCACGGTCGACAGGAACTCGTCCTTCAAACGGTTGCTGCGGGCCAGTTGCTGGTTGAGCTGCTCCAGGGTCTGGCCGGTGTCGCGCAGGGTCTGCGCCTGCTGCTCGCGCAAGCTGTTGATGCGATCGGCCAGAGCCAGCGACAGCAAGGCGACTTCCAGCGCGGAGCCGAGCTGGCTGGCGTACATGGTGATGAACACGTTGGGCAGATAGCCCAGCACCATCAAGGTATTGACCAGCCCGCCGAGCAAAAACGCCGACCAGGCGATGATGAACCAGCGCGCCACCCGCAGCCCGCGCCACCAGGCATACAGCCCGGCGCTGAAGATACTCACGGTGAACAGCAGCGCCAGCACCGTGGCCATGCGCAGAGCCACGCCGTAGCGCAGGGTCACCGCCAGCACCATGACCAGCGCGCCGCCGAGCATCAGCACTTGCAGCAGCCGGTCGAAGCCGCGGCTGAGCAGGCCCATCTGCAGGAAGTGGCGGGCAAACTGGCAGCCGAACAAGCCGGCGGCACCGATGAACAGCGGTGTCGCCGCGTTTGCCCACCACGGGCTGTCCGGCCAGAAATACGCCACTCCGGCGCCGTTGACCGACACCTGGTACAAGCCGAACGAGGCTATATAGAGGATGTAATAGAGGTAGCTGACGTCGCGCACACTGATGTAGATGAACAGGTTGTACACCAGCATCACCAGCAACACGCCGTAGATCATCCCCAGCACATACAGGCGGGTAGGCTGATCTTCCATGTAGGCATTCACCGACCATAGCGTCAGCGGCGCCTGAACCGAGCCTTCGCTCTGCAGGCGCAGATACACCGTGGTCGGCTGGCCGGGCTGCAGTGGTAGTTCGAACAGGTAGTTGTTCTGCTGGATTTGCCGGCTGGCATACGGCAGGGCATCACCGGTGCGCTGCGCCAGCTTGAAATGGCCGCGGGCGTCGGCCAGGTACAGCTCGAGGTGATCGAGCGGCGGGTAAGCGAGTTCCAGCAGCCATTGCCGGGCGGCCTGGCTGGCCGGCGCAACGTAGCGCAGATCAAGGCGCAGCCAGAATACCGAGTTGGAATAACCGGCGTTGAGCACGTCTTCTTTATGGGTGACAAAACGCTCGGCAAATTCCGCCGAGCTGACCTCGGCAATGGTCGCATTGGCCGTGCGGTCCTCATACACCTGCATGATTTTGCCTAGCGGCAGACGCCGGGTCGCGTCGTCAAAATCCACAGCTGCGGCGAGCACGGGCAAGCAGCCCAGCAAGATGATCAGCAAATAGCGCATTACAGCCCCAGCATGGCCCTTTCGGTTGCGTCGCGTTGGCCCCCTTTCCCTTTGAGGCGACGTAATCCGGTAGAGCCCGTTATCGAATTATTTGTGCACTCTAGCATAGCCATCAGTGATGGCGATCAAGTCCGCATTATTTTGACTGAACAGCTCTAGCACGCCATTTACAGGCGAAATAACCGTCCCATCCCGAGCAACGCCCTGCACTATCGACACGCGGGGCGCTTCGCCGAAATAGGTTTGGTGGTAAGCTCGCCGACCATGAATATCTACAGCTCCCGCCCCGTTGTCCTCTGTCTCTCCGGCCACGACCCCAGTGGCGGCGCCGGCCTGCAGGCAGATATCGAAGCCCTGATCGCCCAAGGCTGTCACGCCGCGCCCGCCGTGACCGCTCTGACCGTGCAGGATACCGTCAACGTCTCCGACTTCCGCGTGCTCGACCGCGAGTGGGTGCTGGCCCAGGCCAACGCCGTACTCAACGACTCGCAGGTGGCGGCGGTGAAGCTGGGCATGCTCGGCTCGATCGAAATGGTCGACACCGTGGCCGAGCTGCTGGCAGCGCACCCGCACCTGCCGCTGGTCTGTGACCCGGTACTGCGCGCTGGCGGCGGTGGTCGGCTGGGCAAGGATGAGGTCGGCTATGCCGTGCGCGAACGGCTGTTGCCGCTGGCGACCATCGCCACGCCCAACCTGCCCGAGGCACGCATTCTCGCCGAGCTGCCCGAAGGCAGTGCCGACGAGTGCGCAGCCAAGCTGCTGCCGTTCTGCAAAAACCTGTTGATTACCGGCGGCCACGGTGACGAAGACGCCATTCATAACCGCCTGTACAGCCGCGATGGCAGCAGCCAGACCTGGCTCTGCCAGCGCTTGCCGGGCAGCTATCACGGTTCCGGTTGCACCTTGGCCAGCGCCCTGGCCGGTCGCCTGGCCCTTGGCGAAGAACTGCAAAGCGCCGTACGCAGCGCCCTCGACTACACCTGGCGGACTCTGCGCGACGCCGAACAACTGGGCCGTGGCCAATTCGTGCCGCGCCGCCTGCCGCTGGATTTCTGCTCCTGAGCTACGCACACGAGGCCTGACATGAAGCTACGCGGTCTGTACGCGATCACCGACAGCCAGCTGCTCGCTGGCCGCTTTGAATCCCATGTAGAAGCGGCGCTGGCCGGCGGTGTGCGCCTGCTGCAGTACCGCGACAAGAGCGACGATGCGGCCAAGCGCCTGCGCGAAGCGGAAGCCTTGAAGGTGCTCTGCGAGCGTTACGGCACCCAACTGATCATCAACGACGACGCCGAGCTGGCCGCGCGCCTGGGCGTCGGCGTGCACCTGGGCCAGACCGACGGCCCGCTGACACCTGCCAGAGCCTTGCTCGGGCGCAATGCAATCATCGGCTCGACCTGTCACGCTCAACTCGAGCTGGCCGAGCAGGCCGCCCGTGAAGGCGCCAACTATGTCGCTTTCGGCCGCTTTTTCAACTCCGTGACCAAACCCGGCGCGCCGGCTGCCAGCCTGGAGTTGCTGGCCCAGGCCCGCGCCACGGTGAAACTGCCGATCGCCGTGATCGGCGGCGTCACCCTCGACAACGCCTCGGCATTGATCGACCACGGCGCCGACCTGCTGGCCGTCATTCATGGCCTGTTTGCGGCTGACGACGCCCACGAAGTCACCCGCCGGGCCCGCGCGTTCAACGCGCTGTTCGCTTCCTGAATTCGAGAGAAAACCATGTCCCGTTCCGAACTCCTTTTTGCCCAGGCCCAGAAGCACATCCCCGGTGGCGTCAACTCGCCGGTGCGTGCCTTCAAGAGCGTCGGTGGCACGCCGCTGTTCTTCAAGCACGCCCAGGGCGCCTACGTCATCGATGAAGACGACAAGCGCTACGTCGACTATGTCGGCTCGTGGGGGCCGATGATTCTCGGCCACAGCCACCCGGACGTGCTCGACTCGGTGCGCAAGCAGCTCGAACACGGCTTGTCGTACGGCGCGCCGACCGCGATGGAAACCGAGATGGCCGACCTGGTCTGCTCGCTGGTGCCGTCGATGGAAATGGTGCGTATGGTCAGCTCCGGCACCGAAGCGACCATGAGCGCCATTCGCCTGGCCCGTGGCTACACCGGCCGCGACGCTATCATCAAGTTCGAAGGCTGCTACCACGGCCACTCCGACAGCCTGCTGGTCAAGGCCGGCTCCGGCCTGCTGACCCAGGGCGTGCCGAGTTCGGCGGGGGTCCCGGCAGACTTTGCCAAGCACACCCTGACCCTGCCGTTCAACGACCTCGCCGAAGTCGAAAAGACCCTCGCCGAAGTCGGCCAGAGTGTCGCCTGTATCATCGTCGAGCCGGTTGCCGGCAACATGAACTGCGTACCGCCGGCGCCGGGCTTTCTTGAAGGCCTGCGCGAGCAGTGCGACAAGCATGGCGTGGTGTTGATCTTCGACGAAGTGATGACTGGCTTCCGGGTATCGCTGGGCGGCGCCCAGGGTCATTACGGCATCACCCCGGACCTGTCCACCTTCGGCAAGATCGTCGGTGGCGGCATGCCGGTCGGCTGCTTCGGCGGCAAGCGCGCGATCATGGAATGCATCGCCCCGCTCGGCCCGGTCTACCAGGCCGGTACCCTGTCGGGTAACCCACTGGCCATGGCCGCCGGCCTGACTACCCTCAAGCTGATCAGCCGTCCGGGCTTCCACGATGAGCTGAGCCGCTTCACCAGCAACCTGCTCGACGGCCTGCAACAGCGCGCCGATGCTGCGGGCGTGCCGTTTGTCACCACTCAAGCGGGTGGTATGTTTGGCCTGTACTTCACCGGCGCGGACGATATCGTCACCTTCGACGACGTCATGGCCAGCGACACCGAGCGCTTCAAGCGCTTCTTCCACCTGATGTTGGAAGGCGGTGTGTACCTGGCGCCAAGCGCTTATGAGGCTGGTTTCACCTCGATCGTGCATGGCGATACCGAGCTGAAAATCACTTTGGATGCGGCCGAGCGGGCGTTTGCCAAACTGAAGTAAATCAGCGCGGCTGAGGGCCTATTCGCGGCGGTCCGCCGCGAATAGGCCCCCGCAGCCCCACCTTCAGCAGAAAATCGAGTAAAACTTTGTAAGGTTGGCGCTGCTTATCCCATAATGTGCCACCAGAGACATCGGACAGCTTGCAGAGGTAAGTCGATCCCCATGAACCGCACCGGCCGCGCCCTGACCCTGGGCTGCCTGTTGCTCCTTCAGCCCCTGCTGGCCTTGGCAGAGGGCGGTAACTCGTTGCTGATTCCAGCGACGGGCCGCTGCACTCTCAACGTTCAGCCAGAGGACCTGCAGAACGCCCTCAAGGCGTGCGAGCACACTGCCGAGTCTGGGGATGCCCAGGCGCAGTACGAGCTGGGCGAGTTCTACTACAGCGGTAACGGCGAGCAAGCCGCACGCGACCTCAACAAAGCCCTCAACTGGTTCCAGCAAGCCTCGTTGCAAGGCCATGCTCAGGCCCAGTATCGGCTTGGCTCGATGTTCTTCCATGGTGAAGGGGTCAAGGCCAACAATGTCCAGGCGTACATTCTGCTGAAGATGGCCGCGGTCAACGGTGCCGAGGATGCCCTCGACCTGGCTGACGAAGTCACCGAGCAGATGCCCCGCGACGAACTCGAGCACGCCACCCAGGTGCTCGGCCAGATCTTCCGCAAATACCTGCTCGAACTGCAGAACGCCGAGGGCCGCAGCCCTTTCGCCCCGCTGCCGTAAGGATTATTTGGTAGGTATTGGCATCGGGAACGGCATCACGTTGCCGGTGATCTTGGCTTCGCTGATCTTCGCCGTACCCAACCGCTCGACTTCATCGATGCGCACGATCGAGTGCATCGGCACGAAGCTGCGGATCACTCCCTCAAACTGGGCCTTGAGCTTTTCTTCGCTCGGATCGACCACCACCTGGGTGCGCTCGCCGAAGACGAACTCTTCGATTTCGAGAAAACCCCAGAGGTCGCTCTGGAAGATCTGCTTGGCATACATTTCAAAGACCTGCCCCTGATTGAGGAAGATCACTTTGTAGATCGCGGGTTCGCTTTTGCTCATGATCGGCGTATAGGCACACTGGTCTGAAAATGGCCCGCATCATAGCAGAGCCCGGCTCACTACGAGGCCTCACATGGCACCGACGGCGGGTCAATTGGTCGGCAAAAGCGCCTGCACCGACCCTTGATCGTTTCAGTGCTTTCGCCACTGTCAGACAAGGGTTATTCTTGAGTTCACCTCTATAGCCGGCGAGCGGCCTAAAACGACCTTGAACGCACCCATAGAACCCCATCGTTTCATCCTCGAACCCTTCGAGGCCCATCGTTTCGCCAACCTGTGTGGCCAGTTCGACGAGCACCTGCGGCTCATCGAGCAGCGTCTGTCCATCCAGATCCGCAACCGCGGCAACCAGTTCGAACTGGTCGGCGAACCCAAGACCACCTCCGCTGCCGAACAGCTGCTGCGCCGTCTCTATCGTGAGACCAAGGCCACCGAGCTGTCGCCGGAAACGGTCCACCTGTATCTGCAGGAGTCGGCGGTCGAACACATCGCCAATCCGGCGGTCAACGAGGTCAGCGTTTCGCTGCGCACGCGCAAGGGCAAGATCACCCCGCGCGGTGCCAACCAGCAACGCTACGTCAAAGAGATCCTCGCCAACGACATCAACTTCGGTGTTGGCCCGGCCGGTACCGGCAAGACCTACCTGGCCGTAGCCTGCGCAGTCGATGCGCTGGAGCGCGAACAGGTGCGGCGCATCCTGCTGGTGCGTCCGGCGGTCGAAGCGGGCGAAAAGCTCGGTTTCCTGCCCGGCGACCTGTCGCAGAAGATCGACCCGTACCTGCGTCCGCTGTACGACGCTCTCTACGAGATGCTCGGTTTCGAGCATGTGGCCAAGCTGATCGAGCGTCAGGTCATTGAGATCGCGCCGCTGGCGTACATGCGCGGTCGCACCTTGAACAACAGCTTCATCATCCTCGACGAAAGCCAGAACACCACGCTCGAGCAGATGAAGATGTTCCTCACCCGGATCGGCTTCGGCTCGACCGCGGTGATCACCGGTGACATCACCCAGGTCGACCTGCCACGCGGCACCAAGTCGGGCCTGACCCATGTCATCGATGTGCTCAAGGACGTGCAGGGCATCAGCTTTACCCACTTCCAGTCCAAGGACGTCGTGCGTCATCCATTGGTGCAGCGCATCGTCGAGGCCTACGACCGTTTCGAGAGCCGCCAGGCCGAGGCACCCGCACGCGATGCTTGAACTCGACCTGCAACGGGCTACCGATGCGGCCAGCCCTGATGACGCCGACTTCCGCCGCTGGTGTGAGCTGGCCTTGCGCCAGCGCACTGCCGATTCGGAAATGACCATTCGCCTGGTCGATGAAAGCGAAGGCCGTGAGCTCAATCACACCTACCGTCATAAAGATTACGCAACCAATGTGTTGTCATTTCCTGCCGACGTCCCCGACGAACTGCTCGATATTCCCCTGCTGGGCGATCTGGTGATCTGCGTGGCCGTGGTCGAGCGCGAAGCGGCCGAACAGGGCAAGGCACTTGAAGCACATTGGGCACACCTGGTTATCCATGGTTGCCTGCATCTGCTTGGCTACGATCACATCGATGATGACGAAGCCGAAGAGATGGAAGCACTGGAACGAACATTGCTGGCAGAACTGGGTCACCCTGACCCGTATGCCGACGACCACCTCCCTACTACCGACATCAGCAAGGAACACGAGTAACCGCCATGAGCGAAGACCGATCGAGCAACGGGCAAAAGTCCTGGCTGGGCAAACTGACCCAGGCTTTTGCCCATGAGCCGAAAAACCGCCAGGAGCTCCTCGAGCTGCTGCGCGAAGCCCATCAGAACAAGCTGCTCGACAGCGAAGCGCTGACCATCGTCGAAGGTGCAATTCAGGTCGCCGACCTGCAGGTACGCGACATCATGGTGCCGCGCTCGCAGATGATCAGCATCAAGGCCAGCCAGACCCCGCGCGAGTTTCTGCCGTCGGTGATCGATGCCGCGCACTCGCGTTATCCGGTGGTCGGCGAAAGCCATGACGATGTGCTCGGGATCCTCCTGGCCAAGGATCTGCTGCCGCTGATCCTTCAGGAGAACGGCGACAGCTTCAACATCAAGGACCTGCTGCGCCCGGCCACCTTCGTGCCGGAGTCCAAGCGCCTGAATGTGCTGCTGCGCGAGTTTCGCGCCAACCACAACCACATGGCCGTGGTGATCGACGAATACGGCGGCGTCGCCGGCCTGGTCACCATCGAAGACGTGCTTGAGCAGATCGTCGGCGACATCGAAGACGAACACGATGTCGAGGAAGACAGCTACATCAAGCCGCTGCCAAGTGGCGACTTCCTGGTCAAGGCGCTGACGCCGATCGAGAACTTCAACGAGTTCTTCGACAGCGAGTTCTCCGATGACGAGTTCGACACCGTCGGCGGCCTGGTGATGAGTGCCTTCGGTCACCTGCCCAAGCGCAACGAAACCACCGAAATCGGCGCGTATCGCTTCCGCGTGCTCAACGCCGACAGCCGCCGCGTGCACTTGCTGCGCCTGACCCCGATTAGCCGTTAAGGAACACCATGCGTTGGATCACCCGCCCCGGCTGGCCCGGTAACCTGCTGGCCATGGCGGCCGGCGCGTCTACCCTGCTGGCCCTGTCGCCGTTCGACCTGTGGCCGCTGGCCCTGCTTGCCGTCGGCCTGTTCTACGCTGGCCTGCGCGAGCTGAGCCCACGCCAGGCCATGGGTCGCGGCTGGTGCTTCGGCTTCGGTCTGTACGGCGCCGGCACCAGCTGGATCTACATCAGCATGACCACCTACGGCGGTGCTTCGCCGCTGTTGGCGGTGCTGCTGCTGGTGGCATTCTTTGCCGCCATTGCCTGGTTCTTTGCCCTGCCCGCCTGGCTCTGGGCGCGCTGGCTGCGCCGTAACGAAGCGCCGCTGGCAGACGCCTTGTGCTTTGCCGCGCTGTGGCTGCTGCAGGAGGCCTTCCGCGGCTGGTTCCTGACCGGCTTCCCGTGGCTGTACTCCGGTTACAGCCAGCTGCATGGCCCGCTGGCCGGCCTCGCGCCGCTCGGCGGGGTGTGGCTGATCTCGTTTGCCCTGGCCCTCAGCGCTGCATTGCTGTGCAACCTGCACCGACTGCGCGCACGCCCGGCATTCATGGCAGTTGGCGCACTGTTGCTGGTGGCGCCATGGGGACTCGGCATGACCCTCAAGGACCACGCCTGGACGCGCCCTGCCGGCGAGCCGCTGAGCGTCGCCGCCGTGCAAGGCAATGTCGAGCAGGACCTGAAGTGGGACCCGGCGCACATCGACGCGCAACTGGCGCTGTACCGCGACATGAGCTTTACCTCCAAGCGAGTGGATCTGCTGGTCTGGCCCGAGACGGCCGTGCCGGTCCTCAAGGATCAGGCCCAGGGCTACATCGACGTGATGGGACGCTTTGCCGCCGAGCGCAACTCGGCCTTGATTACCGGGGTACCGGTGCGCGAAGTGGTGCATCAGCAACGGCGCTACTTCAACGGCATCACCGTGACCGGTGAAGGCGATGGCACCTACCTCAAGCAGAAGCTGGTACCGTTTGGCGAGTACGTGCCGCTGCAGGACATGCTGCGCGGGGTGATCGAGTTCTTCAACCTGCCGATGTCGGACTTCGCCCGCGGCCCGGACGACCAGCCGCTGCTGCAGGCCAAGGGTTATCAGATCGCCCCGTACATCTGCTACGAAGTGGTCTACCCCGAGTTTGCCGCCAGCCTGGCGGCGCGCAGCGATCTGCTCCTGACCATCAGCAACGACACCTGGTTCGGCACCTCGATCGGCCCGCTGCAGCACCTGCAGATGGCGCAGATGCGTGCGCTTGAAGCGGGCCGCTGGATGATCCGTGCGACCAACAATGGCGTTACCGCGCTGATCGACCCGTTTGGCCGCATCACCACGCAGATCCCGCAGTTCCAGCAGGCGATCCTGTATGGCGAAGTGGTGCCGATGCAGCAACTGACGCCCTACCTGCAATGGCGCTCGTGGCCGCTGGCGATTGTTTGCCTGTTGCTGATGGGCTGGGCGTTGGCCGCCAGGCGCATAGCCAAAACCGTGTGAGCAAACCGCGCAACACCTGCCTGCGCGGTCCCCTGTAGGAGCGGCCTTGTGTCGCGAAAGGGCTGCGTAGCGGCCCCAGGTTTCAGCTTCGCCGCCGAGATCCCCGGGCCCGCTTTGCGGGCCTTTCGCGACACAAGGCCGCTCCTACAAGGGGCGGTGTAATGAGCGCAAGGCGCATTGCCTCAGTAGAACAGCCGATAACCGATCATACCCGCCACCTCATTGAGCAATTGCCCGCTCTGCCAGACTGCTCTGCTTTCAGGCAGCAGCCCGGCAAACGGCCGCGCATGATCCTGGCCGAGGAAGCCCACTGGCGCCGGCACTACCTCGAAGCCCGCCTGCTCGAAGCTCCAGCGCGAGCGCTGCATGTGCCAGGCCTGGGTCACTACCACCACCCGGCGAATGCCCAACGGCTGCAACAGTTGCGCGCTCATCTGGGCGTTTTCCCAGGTGGTACGGCTGGCCTGCTCCTGCCACTTCACCGTAACGCCAAAGTCATCGCGCAGCCGATCGGCCATCAACTGCGCCTCGCTGGGCGGGGTACCGTAGTGCAAGCCACCGCTGGTCAATACCGGCAAACCAGAGGCCTTGGCCAATTGCGCGGCATAGCGCATGCGCTCCAGCGCGTGCCCGGTAGGTTGATCCTGGCCACCCCAGGCAGGGTCGCCACGCTCGCGGCCGGCGCCGAGCACCACGATCGCATCTGCCCGCTGGGCCAACCCCGACCACTGCGCCAGGCTCAGCGGCGTTTCGGTTTCCAGCTGGCGCGCGACCTGCTCCACCACCAGCGGCAGACTCATCAGCCATAAACCGCCCAGCCCCAACGTAAAGCAGGCAAATGCCAGCCGCGGCCGGCGCTTGCGCAACCACCACGCGGCCAGCAGCAAGATGAACAGCAAGCCAGGCGGCATCAGCCACTGCTTGATAAAGAATCGAATAGGCATTGCCTGCACCTCCTGTGAAGGCGTGCAGACTAAGAGGATCGACACCGAGCGACAAGTAGCGCCCGGCGCCGATCATGCTATGTAGATGATTGAACCGGCGCGCGGCGTTTTGCGCGCCAGCAGGCCAGCACGGCTACCGATGCGGCAGCGTCCTGGATCTGACCGGGGCGACGGAGCGCTTCCTGTCCTTGAGCCAGATGATCTTGGCTGAGCTCGGCTCCGCTGGTTTGACCGCAGCGGCGCTGGCAATGCGGCTCTCTGGAAAGATCTCCAGATAGGCCTTGATCACTTCGAACTCTGCGGGGCTCAGGCCACGCAACTCAAGTTCCGCTGGCATCTCGTCGCGCAATCGCACCGCCGTGCGGGCAGCTTCCAAGGCCAGCCCAAGGCGGTCGATCAAGCGTTCATACAGCTCCGGTTTGCTTGCGGGTAACTGCGACTCTCCCATCCGTTCACCTCATTGAAGATAACGATATCTCCCCCCACACCTGAGCTTAGCGGCGTTGTGCAAAGCAGCAGAGCGCTGCGACCAACGGCCCCCGGCGCCGCTGCGGGGCAATTGGGTTTCCCACGATACACAGCGCTCATGTATGCTACGGCGTTCACTCTCACCGACACCGGAGTGCCGGATGCAGCGAGGTTCCGCTGCCGGGAACAAGGTCTTCTCTCTCTCAGCCAAAAGTAGCCATGCACGAACAATACACGCCCCGTGACATAGAAGCCGCCGCCCAGAAATCCTGGGACGAGCAACAATCGTTCGCTGTTACCGAACAGCCAGGCAAAGACACTTTCTATTGCCTATCGATGTTCCCGTACCCGAGCGGCAAGCTACACATGGGCCACGTGCGCAACTACACCATTGGTGACGTGATCGCGCGCTACCAGCGCATGCTCGGCAAGAACGTGCTGCAGCCGATGGGCTGGGACGCCTTCGGCATGCCGGCGGAAAACGCCGCGATGAAGAACAACGTCGCCCCGGCCAAGTGGACCTACGAAAACATCGACTACATGAAGACCCAGCTCAAGAGCCTGGGTCTGGCCATCGACTGGTCGCGTGAAGTCACCACCTGCAAGCCGGACTATTACCGCTGGGAACAGTGGCTGTTCACTCGTCTGTTCGAAAAAGGCGTCATCTACCGCAAGAACGGTACGGTCAACTGGGACCCTGTCGATCAGACGGTACTGGCCAACGAACAGGTTATCGACGGCCGTGGCTGGCGTTCGGGCGCGCTGATCGAAAAGCGCGAAATCCCGATGTACTACTTCCGCATCACCGCATACGCAGACGAGCTGCTGGAAAGCCTCGACGAGTTGCCGGGCTGGCCTGAACAGGTCAAGACCATGCAGCGCAACTGGATCGGCAAGTCGCGCGGGATGGAAGTGCAGTTCCCCTATGACCAGGCAAGCATTGGTCATCCCGGCGCACTTAAAGTCTTCACCACCCGCCCCGACACGCTGATGGGCGCGACCTACGTCGCCGTCGCCGCGGAGCACCCGCTGGCTACCCAGGCTGCCCAAGGCAACCCGGCGCTGCAGGCGTTCATCGACGAATGCAAAGGCGGCAGCGTTGCCGAGGCCGACATGGCCACCCAGGAAAAGAAAGGCCTCGCCACGTCGCTGTTTGTCGAGCACCCACTGACCGGTGAGAAACTGCCGGTCTGGGTCGCCAACTATGTGCTGATGCACTACGGCGACGGCGCTGTCATGGCGGTGCCGGCCCACGACGAGCGTGACTTCGAGTTCGCCCAGAAGTACTCGCTGCCGATCAAGGCCGTGGTGCGCACCAGCGCTGGCGACGAAGTCGGCAGCACCTGGGAAGCCGCCTACGGCGAGCACGGCACCCTGATCAACTCCGGCGCCTTTGACGGCCTCGACTTCGCTGGCGCGTTCGACGCCATCGAAGCCGCGCTGATCAGCAAGGAGCTGGGCAAATCGCGCACGCAGTTCCGTCTGCGCGACTGGGGCATCAGCCGCCAGCGCTACTGGGGCTGCCCGATCCCGATCATCCACTGCCCATCGTGCGGCGACGTGCCGGTGCCGGAAGACCAACTGCCAGTCACCCTGCCAGAGAACGTCGTACCCGATGGCGCCGGCTCGCCACTGGCACGCCTGCCTGAGTTCTATGAATGCAGCTGCCCCAAGTGCGGCGCTGCGGCCAAGCGCGAAACCGACACCATGGACACCTTTGTCGAGTCGTCCTGGTACTTCGCCCGTTACGCCTCGCCGAACTACGAAGGTGGCATGGTCGACCCGAAAGCGGCCAACCACTGGCTGCCAGTCGATCAGTACATCGGTGGCATCGAGCACGCCATCCTGCACCTGCTGTATGCGCGCTTCTTCCACAAGCTGATGCGCGATGAAGGCCTGGTCACATCGAACGAGCCGTTCAAGAACCTGCTGACCCAGGGCATGGTTGTTGCCGAAACCTACTACCGCGTAGCCAGCAATGGCGGCAAGGAC
Organism: Pseudomonas sp. BIGb0278; assembly: GCF_024809895.1. Classification (NCBI taxonomy): domain Bacteria; kingdom Pseudomonadati; phylum Pseudomonadota; class Gammaproteobacteria; order Pseudomonadales; family Pseudomonadaceae; genus Pseudomonas; species Pseudomonas sp. BIGb0278. The sequence continues at coordinate 101,255 of NZ_JANUEL010000008.1, read as the reverse complement.
TGGTTCAACCCGGCTGATGTCGAGCTGGAGCGCGACAGCAAGGCCAAGGTCATCAGTGCTCGCCTCAAGACCGACGGCCTGCCGGTGGAAATCGGCGGCACCGAGAAGATGTCCAAGTCGAAGAACAACGGCGTCGACCCACAGTCGATGATCGACGTCTACGGCGCCGACACCTGCCGCCTGTTCATGATGTTCGCCTCGCCGCCGGACATGAGCTTGGAATGGTCCGATTCCGGCGTTGAAGGCGCAAGCCGCTTCCTGCGTCGCGTCTGGCGCCTGGCCCAGGCCCATGTGAGCCTCGGCTTGCCGGGCAAGCTGGACACTGCGGCACTGGATGACGGGCAAAAGGCGATCCGCCGCGCGATTCACGTGGCGATCAAGCAAGCCAGCAGCGATGTTGGCCTTCACCATAAATTCAACACTGCCATCGCCCAGGTGATGACCGTGATGAACGTACTGGAAAAAGCCCCGACCGCTACCGCCCAGGACCGTGCCCTGCTGCAGGAAGGCCTGGAAGCAGTCACCCTGCTGCTGGCACCGATCACCCCGCACATCAGTCATTCGCTGTGGCAGCACCTGGGCCACAGCGAGGCGGTGATCGACGCCACCTGGCCGAGCGTGGATGAAAGCGCCCTGGTGCAAGACAGCGTGACACTGGTGGTACAGGTCAACGGCAAGCTGCGTGGTCAGGTCGAAATGCCCGCCACTGCCAGCCGCGAAGAAGTCGAAGCTGCGGCGCGCGCCAACGAAAACGTGGTGCGCTTCACCGACGGCCTGACCATTCGCAAGGTCATCGTGGTTCCAGGCAAACTGGTCAACATCGTCGCCAACTGATGGCAACGCTCGCCCGCAGGCACTGCGCGCGAGCGGAATCGGCCCACAAGGGAGCTTCAACATGATCAAACGCAATCTGCTGGTAATGGGCCTGGCCGTCATGCTCAGCGCCTGCGGTTTCCAGCTGCGCGGCACCGGCACTACCGAGCTGACCATCAAGGAACTTGATGTCAGCGCGCGTGACGCCTACGGCCAGACCGTTACCCAACTGCGCCAGGTACTTGAGCGCAGCGGCGTCAGCCTGCGCAGCGGTGCGCCGTATCGCCTGTCGCTCGACAACGAGCAGCAGACCCAGCGCGCAGTCACCTACAGCAGCGGCAGTCGCTCGGCCGAGTACGAACTCACCACCGTGCTCAACTACAGCATCAACGGCCTGAACAACGTGCCGCTGCTAAGCGACAAGCTCGAAGTGCGCAAGATCTACGTGCGTGACGGCGACAACATCACCGGTTCCGACCAGGAAGGCACCCAGACCCGCGACGAGATGCGCCGTGATCTGGTCCAGGCCATGGTCGTACGCCTGCAGATGCTGACCCCAGCTCACCTCGACGAACTGCAGCAGCAGGCGGATCAACGTGCCAAGGCTGAAGCCGAAGCCGCCGCAGCCGCGCAGCGCTATCGTGACGAAACCCCGCAGCAGTCGCCACTGGAAATCCCGGGCACCTAAGCCCGTGCGGGGCACCGCCAGGTGCCCCGACCTCTGCTCATGAAGCTCGCCCCTGCCCAACTCAACAAGCATCTGCAAGGTACTCTTGCGCCTGTCTATATCGTCAGCGGCGATGACCCTCTGCTGTGCCAGGAGGCCGCCGACGCGATTCGCGCCGCCGCCCGCCAGCAGGGTTTTGACGAGCGCCAGGTGTTCAGTGCCGATGCCAACTTCGACTGGGGTACGCTGCTGCAAGCCGGTGCCAGCCTGTCGCTGTTCGCCCAGCGGCGCCTGCTCGAGCTGCGCCTGCCCTCGGGCAAGCCTGGTGACAAGGGCGCGGCGGCGCTGATCGAGTACTGCTCGCGGCCCGCTGAAGACACTTTGCTGTTGATCAGCCTGCCCAAGCTCGACGGCAGTGCGCAGAAAACCAAATGGGGCAAGGCGCTGGTCGAGGGCAGTCAGTGCCAGTTCATCCAGATCTGGCCGATCGATGCGCAGCAGTTGCCACAGTGGATCAATCAGCGCTTGGCCCAGGCCGGGCTGTCCGCCCAGCGAGATGCGGTCGACCTGATTGCGGCGCGGGTCGAGGGCAACCTGCTCGCAGCCGCCCAAGAGATCGAAAAGCTCAAGCTGCTCGCCGAAGGCAACCAGATCACCGTCGAAACCGTGCAGAGCGCGGTGGCAGACAGTGCTCGCTTCGATGTGTTTGGCCTGGTCGATGCCATTCTCAAAGGCGATGCGACCCATGCCCTGCGCATGCTTGAAGGCCTGCGCGGCGAGGGCGTCGAGCCCCCGGTGATTCTCTGGGCGCTGGCCCGCGAGCTGCGCCTGCTGGCGGGAATCGCCTTGCAGTTCAGCCAGGGCATCCCGCTCGACAAAGCCTTCAGCCAGGCGCGTCCGCCGGTATGGGACAAGCGCCGGCCACTGGTCAGCAAGGCCCTGCAACGGCTGTCGGCGCAGCGCTGGGCGCAGTTGCTGCAGGATGCTCAGCGTATCGATGCGCAGATCAAGGGCCAGGCGCCTGGTTCGCCTTGGACGGGGTTGACGCGGTTGGCGCTGTTGATGGCTGGGCAGCGATTGGTATTGCCTTCGGAATAGCTGGGGCCGCTTTGCGCCCCTTCGCGGGTGAACCCGCTCCCACAGGGTTTTGCAGCGCCGCCGTACCTGTGGGAGCGGGTTCACCCGCGAAGGGCCGCAGAGCGGCCCCAACAATCTCGACCATATACACAATCAATTGGCCCCACCCCGCGCCAAGCCCTAAAGTCCGCCCCGCACACCCACCCAAGCCGGGGAACCCCGCCATGAGCAAAAAGCCGCAAAAGCACCGCCCCAACAAAGCCAAGTCGATCATTGCCCAGCCGCTGTTTCGCAGCCGCCAGGAGCAACCAGACAAGGGCAAAGGCAGCTACCGCCGCGAAGCCTTCCAATCGAGAGATTGGGAGGCTTCTTACTTTTTGGCCGCATGAAAGCATCCAGCGCGCAGGCATGATATGGTCGCTACCTGACCTGTAATTCCTGGATCTGTGCATGTCCCTCAGTCTGTTCCCACGTTGGCAACCACGCCAGCTGATCGCGGCCTCCAGCCTTATCCTGCTGGTCGCCTGTGCGGAAAAACCTACCGCCGCCGACGCCGTACCACTGGCCCCTGCCCAGCCCGCACCGGTGGTTACCCTGCCCACCAGCAACGCCGACATCAACGCTGAAATCCAGCCAGTGCAGAGCTTTGCCCAGTGGCAGGCCGGTTTCCGTCAACAAGCGTTGCAGGCCGGTATTGATGCCGGGCTGTTCGACCGCGTGTTTGCCGGTGTCACGCCGGACATGGACGTGATCAAGGCCGATCGCAGCCAGCCCGAGTTCAGCCGCCCGGTGTGGGAATACCTCGACGGCGCGCTGTCGCCGCTGCGGGTGCGCAACGGCAAGAAGCTGCTGGAACAGAACGCCGAGCTGCTCACGCGCCTGGAACAACGCTATGGCGTGGACCGCCAGGTGCTGGTGTCGGTGTGGGGCATGGAGAGCAACTTCGGCCAGTTCCAGGGCAGCAAATCGGTAATCCGCTCGCTGGCGACCTTGGCCTATGAGGGCCGCCGCCCACAGTTTGCCCAGGACCAGCTGATCGCGGCGTTGCAGATCCTGCAGAACGGCGACATTCAGCCTGAGGCCATGCGTGGCTCGTGGGCCGGGGCGATGGGCCAGACCCAGTTCATCCCGACCACCTACAACACCCATGCCGTCGACTTCGACGGCGACGGCCGCCGCGACATCTGGAACAGCACAGCCGATGCCCTCGCATCGACCGCGCATTACCTGCAAAGCTCGGGCTGGAAGCGTGGCCAACCGTGGGGCTTCGAAGTCCAGGTGCCGGCCGATTTCGACTTCTGGATCGCCGATGGCGCCCAGCGCAAGACCGTCAGTGAATGGCTGCAACTGGGCGTCAAGCTGCCCAATGGCACCCAGCTGCCAGCGGGCAGCAATCAACTCTCGGCGGCGCTGCTGCTGCCGGCCGGCGCACGTGGCCCGGCGTTCCTGGTGCTGGACAACTTCCGCGCCATTCTCAAGTACAACAACTCGTCGTCCTACGCGCTGGCGGTAAGCCTGCTGGGCGATCGTTTCTCCGGTTGGGGCTTCATTGCCGGCAGCTGGCCCAAGGATGACTTGCCATTGAGCCGCAGCGAGCGCATCGAGCTGCAGAACCTGCTCAATGCGCGCGGCTATGACGCGGGCAATGCCGACGGCATCATCGGCGCCAATACCCGCAAGGCCATTCGTACAGCTCAGCAGGCGCAGAACATGCCCGCTGACGGCTACCCGACGCACAAGCTGCTCGAGAGTTTGCGTCAGTAGTGAGATTGCCGGGGGCTGCTTCGCAGCCCTTTCGCGACACAAGGCCGCTCCTACAGGGACCGCGTAAAATTGACGTGCGCGGCCAACTGTAGGAGCGGCCTTGTGTCGCGATAGGGGCGCAAAGCGCCCCCGGCAATCTCAAGCCCTGAACAAATCCTGCTGCAGCACCAGTGTCTGCATGTCGCTGTCGAGCCGCACCTGAGCGCCCAGCGGCAGGCACAGGTTCGGATCGCAATGGCCACTGCGCCAACCGGCCAGTACCGGCACCCCCAGCGGCGCAAAAATGTCCTGCAACAGCGGGGTCATGGCGGCTACGGTAATCCCGGCGAAATCCCCCACCAACACCCCACGCACGCCCCGCAGCTTGCCTGCCAGGCGCAATTGCGTGAGCAGTCGGTCAACCCGGTACAACGGCTCGTTGACGTCTTCGATAAACAGAATGGCGCCGTCGGTGTCGATCTCCCCAAGCGTACTCAGCGTCGCGCCGAGCATCGACAGATTGCCGCCCAGCAGGCGCCCGCTGGCAACGCCTGGCAGCACTGTGGTCAAGGGATATGCATGGGGATGGACGAGTGCATCGCCCTGCCCCACTTCACCGCGCAATTGCCGCAGCAGCGAGCTGACTGTCGGTTCAAGCTTGCCGCCCAGCAGGTCGGCGTTGAGCATGCCACCGTGAAAACTGACCAACCCGCAGTAGCGGTTGATCGCGGTGTGTAGCGCGGTGATGTCGCTGTAGCCAATCAAGGCTTTGGGGTTGCGGGCAATCAGCTCGAAATCGATCTGGTCGAGCAGGCGCATGCTGCCGTAGCCGCCGCGCATGCACAGAATGGCGTGCACCTGCGGATCGGCGAATGCAGCATGCAGGTCATCCAGCCTTTGCTGGTCAGTACCGGCCAGATAACCCTGGCTGCCGCTCACGCTGGGATATAGCCGGCACCGATAGCCACGCTCGTTGAACCACTGCTGGGCCTTGTCGGCATCCAGCCGCGCCGGCCCTGCGGGAGCAATCACCGCAAAACAGGCATTCGCTGCCAGCTTTCGCGGCAATAGTGAACCTAGGTGTTCAGCACAGTCCATCCAGCAACTCCTTGAAAGCATTTGCAGATCAATGGGCAGCAACAATGGGCCAGCCCGAGATCGTTGCCCACAGGGTACAGATCCCCCAACAAAAATGCCGATGGCACCTCCCGGCGCGCATCGGCATTGGCCCAGCGGATCAGCTTACAGCTTGATCTTGGCTTCGTGCGCCTGCTGGTCAGCGTGGTACGAGGAACGCACCAGCGGCCCGGAGGCGACGTTCTTGAAGCCCATCTTGTGGCCTTCTTCAGCGAACCAGGCAAAGGTGTCCGGGTGCACGAAGCGCTGCACCGGCAAGTGGCTGCGCGATGGCTGCAGGTACTGGCCGAGGGTCAGCATGTCGATGTCATGCTCGCGCATGCGCTGCATCACTTCGATCACTTCTTCGTCGGTTTCGCCCAGGCCGAGCATCAGGCCAGACTTGGTGGGTACGTGCGGCACCAGTTGCTTGAACTTCTGCAGCAGGTCCAGCGACCAGTCGTAGTCCGAACCCGGACGCGCGGCCTTGTACAGGCGCGGTACCGTTTCCAGGTTGTGGTTGAACACATCTGGCGGCTCTTGAGCGGTGATCGCCAGGGCCACGTCCATGCGCCCGCGGTAGTCCGGCACCAGGGTCTCGAGCTGCACGCCCGGGGACAGCTTGCGGATCTCGCGAATGCAGTCGGCGAAGTGCTGGGCACCGCCGTCACGCAGGTCGTCGCGGTCTACCGAGGTGATCACCACGTACTTCAGACGCAGGTCGGCGATGGCCACGGCAAGGTTCATCGGCTCGTCGGCATCCAGTGCTTTCGGCCGGCCATGGCCAACGTCGCAGAACGGGCAACGACGGGTGCAGATGTCACCCATGATCATGAAGGTGGCGGTACCACCCGAGAAGCACTCACCCAGGTTCGGGCACGAGGCTTCTTCGCAGACGCTGTGCAGCTTGTGCTTGCGCAGCAGTTGCTTGATACGGTCGACTTCCGGCGAAACCGGGATGCGCACGCGGATCCAGTCAGGCTTCTTCGGCAGCTCGTCGGTAGGGATGATCTTTACCGGGATGCGCGCGACCTTGTCGGCGCCACGCAGCTTGACCCCGGCTTCGACCTTCTTCGGCGCCGGGCGCGGGGTCACGTCATGGGTGGTGATCAGGTTCGGCACGGCTTCTTGCACAGTTGTCATATTCAGTCGATTCCGCCCGTAAGGGTCGTCTGCTCAGCATAGTCGAGGTGCTTGACCAGCTGTCCACGCAGCCTTGTCCTGACCTCGGTGAGTTCGATCGGACCTGCCAGATCACGCAGCTGGGTCATCGCCAGCCCCGCATAGCCGCAGGGATTGATTCGGCGGAATGGCGCAAGGTCCATGTCCACGTTCAGAGCAAGGCCGTGAAAGGTACGGCCGTTGCGGATTCGCAAGCCGAGCGAGGCGATCTTGGCCCCGTCAACATAGACTCCGGGCGCATCGGCCTTGGCCGCCGCCACAACGTCATAACTGGCCAGCAGATCGATCAGGCTGTTTTCGATCCGGGTAACCAGTTCACGCACGCCAAAACCAAGCCGGCGCACATCAAGCAACAGGTAAGCCACCAACTGCCCGGGGCCATGGTAGGTCACCTGGCCACCGCGGTCGCTCTGCACCACCGGGATATCACCCGGCACCAGCAGGTGCTCGGCCTTGCCAGCCTGGCCCTGGGTGAACACCGGCGGGTGCTCGACCAGCCAGACTTCGTCCAGGCTGTCGGCACCACGCTGCTCGGTAAAACGCCGCATGGCCTCCAGCACCGGTTCATAGGGCTGCAGGCCAAGCTCGCGGATACCGAGGCTGGCCGGCATCAGAGCACCATTTTCACAATGCCGGTAGCACGCAGGGCGCTGTTGATGTCGTGCAACTGGTCTTCGCTGGTCGCCACGATGTGCAATTGCACGGTGGTGTACTTGCCTTCCTTGCTCTGGCGCTCGGCCAGGGTCGACATGTCGACCTCAGCGTGTTTCTTCAAAATCTCGATGACCGTGTTCTTGAAATTGACCACGGTATCGCCGATCACCTTGATTGGGTAATCAGCGCAGGGGAATTCGATCTTGTGCGACTTGACGTCAGCTTCGCTCATGCGGAAACGGCCTCGTAAGCCGTGGCAACAACAACGCTCCCGCCGGATTGGCGGGAGCGTGGCAGGTCACGTTATCAGTTGAACAACCCGTAGAAGAATAGACGAATGCTATCCCACATACGGCGCAAGATACCACCTTCCTCAACGCCGTCGAGGGCGATCAGGTCGGCGCTGTGAACCACTTTCTCGTCAAGTTTGACTTCGACTTTACCGATCACGTCACCTTTGGCGATGGGCGCGGTCAGCTGTGGGTTCATGGTCATCGAGGCGGCCAGGCGCTTCAATTGGCCTTTAGGCATGGTCATGGTCAGGTCGTTGGCCAGACCGGCCTTGACCTGGTTGGTCGCGCCTTTCCATACCGGCGCCTGAGTCAGTTCGGTGCCCTTCTGGTAGAAGGTCTGGGTTTCGAAGAAGCGGAAGCCATAGGTCAGCAGCTTTTGCGTTTCGGCGGCACGCGATTGCTCGCTGTTGGTACCGAACACCACGGCGATCAGGCGCTGGCCATCACGTACGGCGGAGGCGACCATGCAGTAGCCGGCTTCGTCGGTGTGGCCGGTTTTCAGGCCATCGACCGTCTTGTCACGCCACAGCAGCAGGTTGCGGTTGGGCTGCTTGATGTTGTTCCAGAAGAACTCTTTCTGCGAGTAGATCGCATAGTGAGCCGGGTCTTCGTTGATGATCGCGCGAGCCAGCAGGGCCATGTCGTGGGCCGACGAGTAATGCTCGGGGTGCGGCAGACCGGTCGGGTTCATGAAGTGGCTGTTGCTCATGCCCAGATCGGCAGCAGTCTTGTTCATCATGTCGGCGAAGGCATCTTCGCTGCCGGCGATGTGTTCGGACAGAGCGACCGAGGCATCGTTGCCCGACTGGATGATGATGCCGTGCAGCAGGTCGCTAACGGTAACCTGGCTGCCTACCTTGATGAACATCCGCGAACCGCCGGTACGCCAGGCGTTTTCACTGACGGTAACCGGGTCGTTCTCGCCGATCTGGCCCCGACGAATGTCGAGGGTGGCGATGTAGGCGGTCATCAGCTTGGTCAGGCTGGCTGGCGGCAGGCGCTCGTCACCGTTGTTTTCGACCAGCACGTTGCCGCTGGACGCGTCCATGAGTACGTAGGACTTGGCTGCCAGCTGTGGTGGGGCTGGCATCATCTGCTCTGCTGCAAAGGCAGCAGGGGTGATCATCAGCAGGACAGGCAGGCAAAGTCGTTTGGCAAGGTTGGTGATGTTCATCCGTCTCTCGAAAATCGCTAATGGTCTGATGTTCCGTGGGCTCGAAGCCCAACGCCCAGTCAGTCTAGTTATGTGAGCTGCGTGGCAGCCCAGGAGCCTGGCGCGGGGCCTGGCGGGGCAAAAACGGCCATTGTACATGGCCGCGCCGGGCAATTCATGACAAAACGGACAGCCCGGCGCCCACTTCAGGCCGCAGCAGGCGCCGTGAGTTCCGCGTTCAGTCGGTGACCAGCTTGGCCTGGCCGAGATTGGCCAGGCGCACGCTGTCTTGAGTCTGCTGCACTTCACCCTGGCTGCTCATCGGCCCCAGGCGCACGCGGTGCAGGGTCTGCTGGTTACGCACGATCGAGCTGATGAACACCGGTGCGCTGACCATGGTGCTCAGTTTCGAGCGCAGCAGCTCGGCGGCATCCGGGTTGGCGAAGGCGCCGACCTGGAGGAACATGCCGCCGGTGTTACTCGGCACGCTGTTGCTGGCGATCTGCACCGGCACCACGGCAGCGGCATGCTGCTGCGCTGGCGGTGTCCACTGCTCGACCTTGCCGGTGCTGGCGGGCAGCGGCTGCGTCTGCGCGACCTGCGGCTCTTTCAGCACCAACGGCGCCTGCTGGCCGCGCTGGGCCCACCACTGCTGCGGGTCGATGCCTTCAACGCGCACCCGCGCGGTGCCGGTTTCGGCGTAACCGAGCTTCTTGGCGGCGGCGTACGACAGGTCGATGATCCGGTCAGAATAGAACGGGCCGCGGTCGTTGACCCGCAGGATCACGCTGCGCTGGTTGTCGAGGTTGGTCACCTTGACGTAGGCCGGCAACGGCAGGGTCTTGTGCGCCGCGCTCATGCCGTACAGGTCATAGACCTCGCCGTTGGCGGTGTTCTGACCGTGGAACTTGGTGCCGTACCACGATGCAGTACCCTCGGCGCGGTAGTTGCGCGATTCCTGGATCGGGTAATAAGTCTTGCCCAGCACCGTGTACGGGTTGGCCTTGTAGTTGCCGGTGTGCACGGTCGGGGTGGCGTCGGGGATCTTGTTGACGTCGACATCCCACCATGGCGCGCCGTCTTTATGCGCGCGGTTGATATCCAGGCCCGGCTGCGAGCGGATGACGTTGCCACCCGCACCGCTGCTCTTGGGTGCAGGCCGGCTCGATGAGCAACTGACCAGGACCGCACTGATGGCGATGCAGGTCAGCAGTTTGAAGGAATGAGTAGTAAACAATCCGCGCATTACTTGACGCCCCGTGCAATGACCAGCTGTTGCGAAAGCTGATGCACGGCCATGGCGTACATCACACTGCGGTTGTAACGCGTGATCGCATAAAAGTTCTTCTGGCCCATCCAGTATTCAGGGCCGTTGTCGCCTTCCAGTTTGAAGGCGGTGACCGGCAGATCATCGCGCAGCGCATCATTGCTCGACCAGCCCAATGCGCGCAATTCGGCGACGGTCTTGACCGGCTCGATGCCGCTGGTCAGGCCTTCGTCGGCACGCTCGCCGCGCACCTGGGCGCGGCTGACCACGCCTTCCCCGGCAACCCAGCCGTGGCGCTTGAAGTAGCTGGCGACACTGCCGATGGCGTCATCCGGGTTGTTCCAGATATTGATATGGCCGTCACCGTCGAAGTCCACTGCGTAGGCGCGAAAGCTGCTCGGCATGAATTGCGGCAGGCCCATGGCGCCGGCGTACGAGCCTTTCAGGGTCAGCGGGTCGAGCTGCTCTTCACGGGCCAGCAGCAGGTACTCGCGCAGCTCCTTGCGGAAGAATTCAGCCCGCGGCGGGTAGTCGAAACCCAGCGTCGACAGGGCATCGATCACCCGGTAGTTGCCGGTGTTGCGACCAAAGAAGGTTTCCACGCCAATGATCGCCACGATCACCTGGGCCGGCACACCGTATTCCTGCTCGGCACGCGCCAGGGTTGCCTCGTGCTGGCGCCAGAAGTCGACACCACGGGCGATGCGCGCATCGGTGAGGAACATCGGCCGGTATTCTTTCCACGGCTTGACCCGCTCCGCCGGACGCGAAATAGCGTCAAGAATCGACTGCTTGCGCTGCACCTCGCGGAACACGCCCATCAGCTGTTCGCCGGCAAAGCCGTGGTCGCGGGTCATTTCGCCGACAAACTCGGCCACCTGCGGCGAGCCGTCGTAGTCGCCGGCACTGACCTGCTGGACTGCGCCGAGCAGGCCCATTGCGCCGATCCACGGCGCCCAACGGGCCGCCCAGCTACGCACTGCTTGCATGAAATTGTTCACCTTATTCAAACTTGCGCGATCCATTTGCGGTGGGTGTGGATCGACATCAGAACGCCAAACGCTGACAGCAGCGTCACCAACGAAGTTCCGCCATAGCTAATGAAGGGCAGCGGCACCCCCACCACCGGGAGCAAGCCACTGACCATACCAATATTGACGAACACATAAACAAAGAAGGTCATCGTCAGGCTGCCCGCGAGCAGCTTGCCGAACAGGGTCTGCGCCTGTGCGGTGATGACCAGGCCGCGGCCGATCAGCAGCAGATAAACGATCAGCAGCATGCAGATGCCGACCAGGCCGAATTCCTCGCCGAGCACGGCGATGATGAAGTCGGTGTGGCTCTCCGGCAAAAAGTCCAGGTGCGACTGCGTACCGAGCAACCAGCCCTTGCCGAATACTCCGCCGGAGCCGATCGCGGCCTTGGACTGGATGATGTTCCAGCCAGTGCCGAGCGGGTCGCTCTCAGGATCGAGGAAGGTCAGCACGCGCTGCTTCTGGTAGTCGTGCATGACAAAGAACCACATCGCCACCGCCACCGGCACTGCCGCGGCGATCACACTGATGATCCAGCGCCAGCGCAGGCCACCCATGAACAGCACGAACGCGCCGGAAGCCAGGATCAGCAGCGCAGTACCCAGGTCCGGCTGGCGCACGATAAGAATGAACGGCACGCCGATCAGCACCAGGCTGATCGCCACATGCTTGAGATCAGGCGGCAAGGTGCGCTTGGACAGGTACCAGGCCAGGGTTGCCGGCATGATGATCTTCATGAATTCCGAAGGCTGGAAGCGGATCACTCCGGGGATGTTGATCCAGCGCGTGGCGCCCATGGCGTTGTGACCCATGACGTCGACCACCACCAGCAGCAGCACCCCGGTCAGGTACGCCAGCGGCACCCAGCGGGCCATGAAGCGTGGCTCGAGCTGGGCAATGATGAACATCGAGACCAGGCCGATGCCGAACGAGGTCGCCTGCTTGCTCAGCAGGTCCCAGTTCTTGCCGCTGGCCGAATACAGCACGAACAGGCTGCCGGCGGCGAGGGTCAGCAAAATGATCAGCAGCGGGCCGTCGATGTGGATGCGCTGAAGAAAGCTCGCGCGCCGACGCATGACGTCTTCGCTGGAGAGCATGCGATCAAAGTTGTTAATCACTGGGCCTTTTCCTGAGCGACTGTGGCGGGAGCGAACTCGGTTTTCAACTGGCCGTTGGCGTCGAGCAGCCAGGCGTCCATGATCTGGCGCATCACCGGCGCCGCCACGCGGCCACCAGCCTCGCCGTTCTCGATCATCACCGAGACGACGATCTTCGGATCGTCAGCCGGGGCGAAACCGACGAACAGGGCGTGGTCACGGTGACGCTCCTGGACTTTGTTGCGGTCATACTTCTCGCCCTGCTTGATCGCCACCACCTGAGCAGTACCGCTCTTGCCAGCGATGCGGTACTGCGCGCCGGTGGCAGCCGCGCGGGCGGTGCCGCGGGCGTTGTGCATCACCTGCTCCATGCCGTGGGTGACCTTGGCCCAATCGGACGGGTCACGCAGGACGATGTCCTCGATCGGGTTTTCGTCGACCGGCGGCTGGCCCTCGATGGTCTTGGCCAGGTGCGGGCGGAACCACTTGCCCTTGCTGGCGATCAGCGCGGTAGCCTGGGCCATCTGCAACGGCGTGGTCTGCATGTAGCCCTGGCCGATGCCGAGGATCAGCGTTTCGCCCGGGAACCACGCCTGGCGGCGGGTGGCGCGCTTCCACTCACGGGTCGGCATCAACCCGGAGGATTCCTCGAACATGTCCAGCGACACGCGCTGGCCGAGGCCGAACTTGTTCATGTAGGTCGACAGGCGATCGATGCCCATCTTGTGCGCAAGATCGTAGAAGTAGGTGTCATTGGAACGCATGATCGCCAGGTCAAGATCAACCCAGCCGTCACCGCTGCGGTTCCAGTTACGGTATTTGTGGTCGTAGTTGGGCAACTGGTAATAGCCCGGGTCGAACACCCGGCTGCCGGCTGTCACTACACCGCTGTCGAGGCCGGCGATGGCCACTGCGGGCTTGATCGTCGAACCGGGTGGATACAGCCCGCGCAGGACCCGGTTGAACAGCGGCCGGTCGATCGAATCGCGCAGGTCAGCATAGGCCTGAAAGCCAATGCCGGTGACGAACAGGTTGGGGTCGAAGCTTGGCTGGCTGACCATCGCCAGTACTTCACCCGAGCGTGGATCAAGCGCCACGATAGCGCCACGCCGACCACCCAGAGCCAGCTCGGCGGCTTCCTGCAGTTTGATGTCCAGGCCCAGCACGATGTCCTTGCCGGGGATCGGGTCGGTGCGCTTGAGCACGCGCAGCACGCGGCCGCGGGCGTTGGTCTCGACCTCCTCGTAACCGACCTGACCGTGCAGGGCATCTTCATAGAAGCGCTCGACGCCGGTCTTGCCGATATGGTGGGTGCCGCTGTAGTTGACCGGATCAAGGGTCTTCAGCTCTTTCTCGTTGATCCGCCCGACATAACCGACCGAGTGGGCAAAGTGCGCACCTTGCGGGTAATGCCTGACCAACTGCGCAGCCACTTCCACGCCCGGCAACCGGAACTGGTTGACGGCGATCCGGGCGATCTGGTCTTCGCTGAGCTCGAACAGGATCGGCACGGGCTCGAATGGCCGCCGACCCTGCTTCATGCGCTTCTCGAACAGGGCACGGTCGTCCGCTGTGAGCCCCAGCACCTCGACGATGGCGTCCAGCACCTCTGGCCATTTGCCGGCGCGTTCGCGGGTCATGGTCAGGCTGAAGCTGGGCCGGTTGTCGGCGATGATCACCCCGTTGCGGTCGAAGATCAGCCCGCGGGTTGGCGGGATCGGCTGCACATGCACCCGGTTGTTCTCCGACAGCGTCGAGTGATAGTCGTACTGGATGATCTGCAGGTAGTACAGCCGAGCAATCAGCACGCACACCAACAACATGATCGCCACAGCGCCGACCACGACGCGGTTGCGCACCAGACGGGCGTCTTTCTCGTGGTCTTTGAGGCGGATCGGCTGCGACATCGGGCGGGCTTACAGGCTCATTTGTGGTAGGGATGCCCGGACAACACGGTCCAGGCGCGGTAGATCTGTTCGCCGATCAGTATCCTTACCAACGGGTGCGGCAAGGTCAGCGGCGACAGCGACCAGCGCTGTTCGCTGCGCGCGCACACCTCAGGCGCCAGGCCTTCGGGCCCACCCACCATCAAATTCACCGTCCGCGCATCCAGGCGCCAGCGATCCAGCTCGACCGCCAACTGCTCGGTGCTCCACGGCTTGCCGTGGACTTCGAGGGTGACGATGCGTTCGCCGGGCTGAACCTTGGCCAGCATGGCCTCCCCCTCCTGACGAATCAGGCGAGCCACGTCGGCGTTCTTGCCCCGGGTGTTCAGCGGGATTTCCACCAGCTCGAGCGGCAACTCAGCAGGGAGGCGCTTGGCATATTCATGCCAGCCTTCCTCGACCCACTTGGGCATGCGCGAGCCGACCGCGATCAATCGCAGACGCACGGCGCTTCCTTATTGCTTGTTGAGCTTGTCGAAGTACTCGTTGGCGCCGTTCTCGGAGCTGTGGTGCTTGCCATCGGCAGCACGGCTCTGCTCGGCACCCATCCACAGGCGCTCGAGGTCGTAGAACTGACGCGCAGCGGCGGTCATCATGTGCACGATGACGTCGTTCAGGTCGAGCAGCACCCAATCGCTTTCGCCTTTGCCTTCTTCACCCAGCGGCATGACGCCCTTGGCTTTGACCAGCTCGCGAACCTTGTCCAGCATCGCGTTGATCTGGCGATTGGAGGTACCGGTAGCGATGATCATGTAGTCGGTCAGGCTGTGCTTGTCACGCACGTCGATCACCTGGATATCCAGGGCCTTGACCTCTCCCAGCGCTTCCTTGGCCACTTCGACCAGTTCTTCGGCAGTGATGTCGTTTTGCTTCTTCATAGTTACTCGTTCAACTCGTTTTGAATGAGGCGCCCCAACGGCGCCCTCAGTTGGACCCACGATATAGATCGTGCGCCTCTATGTAGGCCAGTACTGCATCCGGCACCAGAAACCGTACCGACTTGCCGCTGGCCAGCAGCTGTCGGATTTGCGTGGCCGACACCGCAAGCGGGGTCTGCCAGACGAACGAAATGTGACCCGCCGGGCCGGACATGGCAGTGGGATCGCTTTGCGAGCGCGCAGCCAGCAGGTTGCGCAGCTCGTCTGGTGGTTCGACATCCGCATCCGGGCGTTGCAGCACCAGGATGTGGCAATGTTGGAGCAATTCTTCCCAGCGGTGCCAGCCCGGCAGGCCGCAGAACGCGTCCCAGCCCAGGACCAGAAACAACTGGTCATCGCCGCCCAGCTCGGCCCGGATCGATTCCAGGCTGTCGATGGTATACGACGGTTTGTCACGGCCCAGCTCGCGCGCATCAACGCTCAGGCAGTCAACCCCGCTGACCGCGCTCTGCACCATCGCCAGGCGCGCCTGAGCGTCTACCTGTGGCGTGTCGCGGTGCGGCGGGCGGGCGTTGGGCAGCAGGCGCAGCTCGTCCAGGCCCATCAGCTCGGTCACTTCCAGCGCACTGCGCAGGTGGCCGATATGAACCGGGTCGAAGGTACCGCCGAAAATGCCGACGCGCCGCACTGCAGGGGCCTGATTCAACTCAGCTCGGCTCCTGGCCGCGCAGCTGGCCATCGCCAATCACTACGTATTTTTCGCAGGTCAGGCCTTCGAGGCCGACCGGACCACGCGCATGCAGCTTGTCGGTGGAAATACCGATCTCGGCACCCAGGCCATACTCGAAGCCGTCGGCAAAGCAGGTCGGGGTGTTGAGCATGACCGACGCCGAGTCGACCTCGGCGATGAAGCGCCGGGCCTGACCCTGGTGTTCGGTAATGATCGAGTCGGTGTGGTGCGAGCCGTAGTGATTGATGTGCTCGATGGCCTGCTCGAGGCCGTCGACCACGCGAATCGACAGGATCGCGTCGAGGTATTCGGCGTGCCAGTCGTCTTCGCTGGCAGGTGCTGCCTGGATGATCGCCCGGGCGCGCTCGCAGCCGCGCAGCTCGACGCCGTGTTCCTGGAAGCGCCGGGCCATTTCCGGCAGGAAGTCTGCAGCAATGGCCTGGTCGACCAGCAAGGTCTCCATGGCGCCGCAGATACCGTAGCGGTAAGTCTTGGCGTTGAAAGCAACGCGCCAGCCCTTGTCGAGGTCGGCGTGCGCGTCGATGTACACATGGCAGATGCCATCGAGGTGCTTGATCACCGGTACGCGGGCATCGCGGCTGATCCGCTCGATCAGGCCACGGCCGCCACGCGGGACGATTACGTCGACGTACTCGGGCATGCTGATCAGTGCACCGACCGCTTCACGGTCGGTAGTTTCCACAACCTGCACCACTGCCGCTGGCAAACCTGCGGCAGCCAGGCCGCGCTGGATGCAGGTGGCAATCGCGCGATTGGAATGAATCGCCTCGGAGCCGCCACGCAGAATGGTCGCGTTACCCGACTTCAGGCACAGGCTGGCAGCATCGATGGTCACGTTCGGCCGCGACTCGTAGATGATCCCGATCACGCCCAGCGGCACGCGCATCTTGCCGACCTGAATGCCCGACGGGCGGTAGCTCATGTCACGCACGGCGCCGACTGGATCGGGCAGGCTGGCCACCTGGCGCAGGCCGGTGATCATGCCGTCGATACGAGCAGGAGTCAGCGCCAAACGATCGAGCAGCGCCGCTTCCAGACCATTGCTGCGGCCATTGGCGAGGTCCTGCTCATTGGCGGCAGTGAGCTCGGCGCGGGCGGCGTCCAGCGCATCGGCAGCAGCCTGCAAGGCACGGTTCTTCTGTGCGGTGCTGGCGCGGGCGATCACGCGCGAGGCCTGGCGGGCAGCGCGACCCAGGCGGGTCATGTAGTCAAGAACGGACTCAGTCATGGGCTCGGTGTCTTGGCGAAAGGGGAAATCGGCTGATTATAACTGGCGGGCACCAGTACGCCCAGCGGCGGGTGGCGGATGGTAGAAGATGACGAGGTTAATGGACAGGAAAGATGTAACCTGGCTTGACCAAAATGCTACGTGCGAGGTCGGAAGGCCCCGTGGTTACTGGGCGCCAGCGGTTCGCGCCGGCAGGCAGCCATCTGCAGCAGCGTTCAGCCTCGATTAAGCGATTAATTGCTATGATCGCGCCATTCAATCACGAACAGCCAGCATGCCAGACCCAGCCCCCTGCCCGGCCCGCGCCCTGCCAGACAGCTTTTTCGACCGTGATGCCCAGACCTTGGCCAAGGCGCTACTGGGCAAAGTCATTCGCCACCGTCAGGGCGACCTGTGGCTGGCTGCGCGGATCATCGAAACCGAAGCCTATTACCTGACCGACAAGGGCAGCCACGCCTCGCTGGGCTATACCGAAAAGCGCAAGGCGCTGTTTCTCGACGGCGGGCACATCTATATGTATTACGCCCGCGGCGGCGATTCGCTGAACTTCAGCGCCCACGGCCCGGGCAATGCGGTGCTGATCAAGTCAGCCTACCCGTTCATCGACGCGCTCTCGGACGCCAACAGCCTGGCCCGGATGCAACTGAATAACCCCGATGCCAGCGGCCAGTTGCGCCCACCCGAGCGCCTTTGCGCCGGGCAGACCCTGCTCTGCCGCGCGCTGGGCCTGAAGGTGCCGCACTGGGACGGCCAGCGTTTCGATCCGCAGGCGCTGTATGTCGAGGATTGTGCGCTGGCAGTGCCGCAGATCATCCAGTGCGCTCGCCTGGGCATTCCCCATGGCCGCGACGAGCACCTGCCGTACCGCTTCGTCGATGCTCAATTCGCCCGTTTCTGCACACGGAACCCGCTGCGTCGGGGCCAAGTCGAAGGCCGGGACTACTCAACTCTCGTACAAGGAAGCTGACCATGGGCCAATGGCTCGACAGCCTGACCGGCTGGCTCAGCGCCAATCCACAATGGCTTGGCGTGGCAATCTTCGTGGTGGCCTGTGTCGAATGCCTGGCGATTGCCGGGATCATCGTGCCGGGCACGGTATTGCTGTTTGCCGTTGCGGTGCTGGCCGGCAGTGGCGCATTCACCCTGGGCGAAACACTGCTGCTGGGCTTTGCCGGCGGCTTGCTCGGGGATGCGATGTCCTATGCCATCGGCAAGTATTTCCACCAGAACATCCGGCGCTTGCCGCTGATCCGCCATCACCCGGAGTGGATCGGCCGCGCCGAGACCTACTTCCAGCGCTATGGCATCGCCAGCCTGCTGGTGGGGCGCTTTATCGGGCCGTTGCGGCCGATGCTGCCGATGGTCGCCGGCATGTTCGACATGCCGTTGCCGCGCTTCATTGCGGTGAGCCTGGTGGCCGGCGCCGGCTGGTCGGTGGCTTATCTGCTGCCTGGCTGGGCGACCGGCGCGGCGATGCGCCTGCCGCTGCCGGAAGGCTTCTGGCTGGATGCAGGGATCATCGCCGGCACCTTGGCCGTGTTGATCGGCCTGAGCCTGAGCAGCAGCATTCGCGACCAGCGCCACGGGACCCGGCTGATCGCCGGGATGAGTTTTCTGGCGTTGGCCGGGGTGTTTCTCGGCTGGCCGTTCCTGCATGAGTTCGATCAGGGCGTGATGACTCTGGTGCAGGAGCACCGCAGCCAGGCGTTCGACGGCATCGTGGTGATCGTCACCCGCCTGGGCGACTTCCGCACTCAACTGTTCCTCGGCGGCTTGCTGACCGGCCTGCTGTTGCTGGCCCGGCAATGGCGCCATGCGGTCTTCGCCGGCAGCGCCCTGATGGGCACCGCGATTGCCAATGGCACGCTGAAATGGCTGTTTGCCCGAGCCCGACCAGAAGTGCTCAGCGACCCGCTAACCACTTACAGCATGCCCAGCGGGCACAGTTCGGCCTCGTTTGCGTTCTTCCTGGTGATGGCGGTACTGGCCGGCCGCGGGCAACCGCCGCGGATGCGCCTGACCTGGATCATGCTCGGCTGCATCCCGGCGCTGTCCATCGCCCTGTCGCGGGTCTACCTGGGCGCGCACTGGCCGACCGATATCCTTGCCGGGGCCCTGCTGGCCTGCTGTATCTGCGCCCTCAGCCTGACCCTGGTGCAGTGGCGCCAGCCTTTGACGGCGCTACCGCTGCGGGTGTGGTGGCTGATCCTCCCGGCGTGCGTGGCATTGCTGGCGTTTTTTGCCCTGTACGCCCTGCCCCACGCACTACTGCGCTATCAGTACTGAGTGTGAAGGAGCGCCTGGCCAGGCGCTCCTGATCAGGCAAACAGCTCGCCTTGCATGCGCTCGAGCAGCGATTGAATCGCGGCCAGGCGCTGCTGCGGCGAGTCCATCGCCAGCAGCTCGAGCTTGTCTTCTTCGATAAACGGCAGCAGGTAGGCCAACTGGTTGGCCAACGCCTGGCGCCCCTCGGCGCGCGGCATATCCAGCGCCGCGACCATTGGATGCTCACCCAGGGCCAGCAGCAGCGCCACCAGGTCATCATCTTCCTCGCTCAAGGCGCTGTCGGCGCTGTCGGCCAGCCAGTTCACCTCGGCCAGCAGCAGTTGGTCTTTCTGCACGTTGGTCTGGCCGACCTCGAAGCGGCGCACGCCCTCGACGCGAATGCCCAGCAGGCCGTTGTCCTGCTGTTCGAAGTCGCGGATCAGCGCTTCGCAGCCAATCGGCGCAACGCCCATTGGCGCCTTGCCGACCTGCTCGCCCTCGAGGATGCACACCACGCCAAAGCCAGCGCCCTGCTTCATGCAGCGGCCGATCATGTCCAGGTAACGCGCCTCGAAGATCTGCAGATCGAGCATGCACCCGGGAAACAGCACGGTGTTGAGCGGAAACAGCGGTAGCGTCATGTTCAATCCTCAAGCCACCAGGCTAACCGCCAACGGCAGGAATACCGCCGTGGCCACACCCATCAAACTCATCGCCAGCGCCGCAAAGGCGCCGCATTCGTCACTTTCCTGCAGGGCCACCGAGGTGCCTACCGCATGTGCGGTAATCCCCAGCGACATCCCCCGCGCCTCGGCGCTGTGCACACCACAACGGCTGAGCAGCGCCGGGCCGAAAATCGCCCCGATCACCCCGGTGATCAACACGAACACCGCCGCCAGCGCGGCCACGCCGCCGATCTGCTCGGCCACCAGCATGGCAATCGGCGAGGTCACCGACTTGGGCGCCATGGTCATCAGGATCATGTGCTCGGCACCGAACCACCAACCCAGCAGCACACAGGCACCGGTGGCGAACACCCCTCCGATTACCAGCGTAGTAAAGGTCGGCCAGAACAACTGGCGAATCCGCCGCAGGTTCAGATACAGCGGCACCGCCAGCGCGACCGTGGCCGGGCCAAGCAGGATATTCATGATCTCGGTGCTCTTGCGGTACTCGCTGTAATCGATGCCGCACAGCAGCAGGATAGTAATCACCACCACCATCGAGACCAGCACCGGCTGCAAAAAGATCCAACGGGTCTTCTCGAAGGCCGCCAGCACCAACTGGTAAGCACCCAGGGTGATGCCGATGCCAAACAGCGGATGGTGCACTACGGCATCCAGTGCGCCTTGCCAATCGAGGATCATGGGTGCTCCTCCGGCTTGCTCTGGCGCTGGATCAGCTTCTGCATCAAGACCCCGACGAATACCAGGGTCAGCAGGCAAGACAGCACCAACGCGCCGACGATGGCCCAGAAGTCAGCCGCAATGTCTTTGGCATAGACCATCACACCAACTGCAGGCGGCACCAGCAGCAACGGCAGGTAACGCAACAGGCTGGAGGCCGCTTCGTTCAACGGCTTGCCGACTTCGCCGCGGGCGATGAGAAATACCAGCAGCAGCAACAGGCCGATGATCGGCCCAGGCAGAATCGGCACCAGCAGGTGATTGAGTGCCGTACCCAGCAACTGAAACAACACCAGCCAGGTCAATCCACGCAACAGCATAAGCTTCTCCTTGGGGCATGGCGGCCATTATAAACACGCGTGGCCGGGGGCGTGGCCAGCACATGGTTGCTTGACCGCGCGCTGCCAACATGATGATCTTGCACGCGCGTACCACTTGAGCAGACACGACAACCTGGAGAGTCACGATGCCCTATGTACCTGTTGCAGCGCTTTCGCAGTATGTTGGTAAGGAACTGGGACGTTCCGCCTGGCTGACCATCGATCAGCAACGCATCAACCTGTTCGCCGAAGCCACTGGCGATTTCCAGTTCATCCACGTCGACCCGGAACAAGCCAGCAAGACTCCGTTCGGCAGCACCATCGCCCATGGCTTTCTGACCCTGTCGCTGATCCCCAAGCTGATGGAAGACATCCTCGTGCTGCCCGAGGGTATGAAGATGATCGTCAACTATGGTCTGGACAGCGTGCGCTTCATCCAGCCAGTCAAGGTCGACAGCAATGTGCGTCTCAAGGTCGAGCTGAAGGAGGCGACCGAGAAAAAGCCTGGCCAGTGGCTGCTGAAGATCCTCGCTACCCTGGAAATCGAAGGCGAAGACAAGCCGGCCTATATCGCCGAGCCGTTGACCCTGTGTTTCGTCTGAGCCACTGACGGGGCTGCCACGCGGCCCTGCGATTGCTGGCTGGGCACTGTCTCAGCCCACGCATTGTGCGGCATACTCGGCACATCTATCGCCGAGATCCGCCATGCGTGCACTGCTGCCCCTCGCCCTCACCGTTCTGCTTGCTGCCTGTGGCGACGGCGAACCACTGTCGCCGCCAGACGCCCGCCTGCCTGACGGTGGCCGCTACCGTGGCCAGGTGGTCAATGGCCTGCTGCAGGGCGAGGGCCGCATCGACTACCCCAATGGCAGTTGGTACGCCGGCACCTTCGCCAACGGCCAGTGGCATGGCCAGGGCGAATGGCATGGCAGCAACGGCGAGGTCTACCGCGGCCAGTTCGCCAGCGGCCTGTTCGAGGGCCTGGGCGAGCTGACCACGCCCGGCAGCCACTACTCAGGCACCTTCAAGCATGGCCGGCGCGACGGTGAAGGCACCCTCAAACAGAACGATCAGGTCTACCGTGGCCAGTTCAAGGACGACCAGTACCATGGCGCCGGCGAGCTCAAGTTGACCGACGGCAGCCAGTACCAGGGCCTGTTCGCCAAGGGCCAGCCGAACGGCGCCGGGGTGCGCAGCGATGCCAGCGGCAATCAGTTCAGTGGCTACTTCGTCGATGGCCAGCTGCAAGGCAGCGGCACTTACGACAGCGCCGATGGCGAGCAGTACATCGGCGAATTCAAGGACAACCGCCTGCAAGGCCGCGGCCGCTTCGAAAACGCCGACGGCGACGTCTGGATCGGTGAGTTCAGCGATGGCTCGCTGGACGGCCAGGGGGAGCTGCTGGGCAGCGATGGCAGCCGCTACAAGGGCGGCTTTCGCAACTGGCGGTTCTCGGGCGAAGGCCGCCTGCACCTGGCGGACGGCAGCCAGTACATCGGCGGTTTTGCCGACGACGCCTACCAGGGCCATGGCCGCCTGATCCAGGCCGACGGCCGCATCGAGGGCGGCTACTGGGTCAAGGGCGTGCGTGTGCGCGACGAACAGAGCAAGCTGCTGCCCGACCCGCTCGACCTTGCCCTGCTCAATCAGGGCAAGCTGCTCAAGGACGCGCTGGCCCAGGTGCCGCCATCCAAGGCGCCGATCCAGCTGTACAGCCTGGTGCTGGCCGGTGATGGCCAGCAAAGTGTGTTCATGCGTGAAGCCGACTATGTCAGCAACATGCTCAAGGTGCGCTTTGGTGCCAGCGGCCAGATCACCCTGGTCAACCACCGCGATCACCTGGCCGATCGGCCAATGGCCACCCGCCAGAACCTCACCCGCGCCGCCACAACCCTGGCCGAGCGCAGCGGCCCGGAAGACCTGATCTTCATCTACCTGACCAGCCACGGCAGCGCCGATCACCAGCTGGTGCTCGACCAGCCGCGCCTGCAACTGGCCGATCTCTCCGCCGATGAGCTGGCCAGCGCCCTCGCGCCGCTCAAAGACCGCGACAAGGTGGTGGTGATCTCGGCCTGCTACTCCGGCGGTTATATCCCGCCACTGAAAGATGAGCGGACCCTGATCATGACCGCCGCGCGCCCGGACAGGGTGTCATTTGGCTGTTCGGAAGAGGCCGACTTCACCTATTTCGGCGACGCCCTGTTCGCTGAAGCCCTGAATCAGACCGACGACTTGAAACAGGCGTTTGAACTGGCGCGCGCCAGCGTTGCCGAACGGGAACGTAGGGAAGGTTTCGAGGCCTCTGAACCGCAGCTGTGGGCGCCGCCCGCAGTACTGGCACACTGGCAACGGCTGCGCCAGCAGCAGGCCGAAGAAGCCTTGCGCAATGAAGCTCAGACAGCCGTACCGCCGCAGGCAAAACCACCTGCCAGGCGCTAAGCTGTGTGTAACAAGGGAGAGACATCATGTACTTGACGCCTCAGCATGTCCTGATCGCCGGCGCAACTGGCCTGACAGGTGAACACCTGCTTGACCGGCTGCTCAATGAACCCACCATCAGCCGCGTGCTGGCGCCAACGCGCCGGCCGCTGGCAGAGCATCCACACCTGGAAAACCCGGTCGGCGACCCTGCGGTGTTTCTGCCGCAACTGGGCGGCCGAGTCGATATCGCCTTCTGCTGCCTGGGCACTACCATCAAGCAGGCGGGCTCGGAGTCGGCGTTTCGCGCTGTCGATCTGGACATGGTGGTGGCCTTCAGCAAACGTGCGCGGGAAATGGGTGCACGCCATCTGCTGGTGGTCAGCGCCATTGGCGCAGACCCCAAGTCGTCGGTGTTCTACAACCGGGTCAAAGGCGAAATGGAAGAGGCGCTGAAAGCGCAGGACTGGCCACAGCTGACCATCGTGCGGCCATCGCTGTTGCTCGGTGAGCGGATTGAACCGCGCCTCGCCGAGCGCCTGGCCGCGCCGATTGCCCGGCTGCTGCCTGGCAAGTACGGTGGCATCGAGGCGTGTACCCTGGCCCGGGCATTGTGGCGCCTGGCGCTAGAAGAAGAAGACGGTATCCGCGTGATCGAGTCGGACGAACTGCGCAAACTGGGTAAAAACTAAGCAATTGCCGGGGGCTGCCCCGGCAATCTCACAGCCCACCTGATGCGTTGAAGCCCACGCCCAGTGCAGTCAGCAACGACAGCGGCAGCAACAGGGTATCGAGCAGTGCGCTGCCGGGCAGGTCCAGCGCCGGATAAGCCGGGGCTTGCGCTCCAAAGCGATCCGCAGGGCAGCAGCCACCCTTCATCACATACCAATCCAGACGGGTGCCGGCGTATACCACCGGCGCCCCAGGCTTGTTCGCATCCAGCGTACGCACGGTGGCGCAGCCGCCCAGCGAAGTAGCGACCAGCAAGGCCAGCAGAGCCCGCCTCAATCATCCACTCCGTAGTGATGCTCGCCCCAGCGCGGCAGCATGTCCTGAGGGATGTTCAGCAGGTTGAGAATCCGCGCGACGACAAAGTCGACCAGGTCATCGATGGTCTGCGGCTGATGGTAGAACCCAGGCGCTGCAGGCAGAATCACCGCGCCCATCTGCGACAGCTTGAGCATGTTCTCCAGGTGAATGGTCGAGAACGGCGCCTCACGCGGCACCAGAATCAGCTGGCGGCGCTCCTTCAAAGTGACGTCGGCGGCACGCTCGATCAGGTTGTTACAGGCACCTGTGGCAATCGCCGACAAGCTCCCGGTCGAGCACGGCACCACGACCATGGCCGCAGGCGCGCCGGAGCCGGACGCAACCGGCGACATCCAGTCTTCCTTGCCGTACACGCGAATCTGCCCGGAGGCAGCGCCGGTGTATTCGGTGAGGAAGGTCTGCATCGCCTGCGCCTTGGGCGGCAGCTGCACATCGGTCTCGGTGGCCATTACCAGCTGGGCGGCCTTCGAGATCAGAAAATGCACCTCGCGGTCTTCCCGTACCAGGCAATCGAGCAGGCGCAGGCCGTATTGCGCGCCGGAGGCGCCGGTCATGGCCAGGGTAATGCGCTGCGGGCCGTTCACTTCAAGGCCTCGGCCAGCTTGCCGTGCAGGCCGCCAAAGCCGCCGTTGCTCATGATCACCACATGGGTCCCGGGGCGCGCCTGGCCCTTGACCCGCTCGATGATCGCCTCAAGGCTGTCGGCGACAATCGCCGGCACTTTGCACTGCGCAGCAGTCGCGGCGAGATCCCAACCGAGGTTGGCCGGGGCATACCAGATCACCTGGTCGGCATCCTTGACGCTCTCGGGCAGGCCGTCGCGGTGCGCACCGAGCTTCATCGAATTGGAACGGGGTTCGATCACGGCGATCACCGGCGCCTCACCGACCTGCTTGCGCAGGCCATCGAGGGTGGTGGCAATCGCGGTCGGGTGGTGAGCGAAGTCATCATAGATGGTCACGCCCTGTACTTCAGCAACCTTCTCCATGCGCCGCTTGACGCTCTTGAAGGCATTCAGTCCGTCGATGGCCATCGCCGGAACGACGCCGACATGACGCGCCGCAGCCAGCGTCGCGAGGGCATTGGCAACGTTGTGCTGGCCAGTCATCGGCCAATTGACGGTGCCCTGCACCACGCCTTCGAACAGCACTTCAAACTGCGAGCCGTCGGCGCTGAGCAGGCGCGCCTGCCACTGCCCGCCAGCACCGGTGGTCTGCACCGGCGTCCAGCAGCCCATGCCGATCACCCGCTCCAGGGCTTGCTCGGTGGTCGGATGAATGACCAGCCCTTCACTCGGGATGGTCCGCACCAGGTGATGGAACTGACGCTCGATGGCGGCCAGGTCGGGGAAGATATCGGCGTGGTCGAACTCAAGGTTGTTGAGGATCGCGGTACGCGGGTGGTAATGAACGAACTTCGAGCGCTTGTCGAAGAAGGCGCTGTCGTATTCGTCGGCTTCGATCACGAAGAACGGCGTATCGCCGAGACGCGCCGACACCGAGAAGTTCTGCGGCACGCCACCAATGAGGAAGCCCGGGCTCATGCCCGCATGCTCCAGCACCCAGGCGAGCATGCTGCTGGTGGTGGTCTTGCCATGGGTGCCGGCGACAGCCAGGACCCAGCGGCCTTGCAGCACATGGTCGGCCAGCCACTGCGGGCCGGAAACATACGGCAGGCCTTTGTTCAGCACATATTCGACTGCCGGGTTGCCACGCGACATGGCGTTGCCGATCACCACCAGATCAGGGGCTGGCTCCAGCTGCGCCGGGTCATAGCCCTGGATCAGCTCGATGCCCTGGGCTTCGAGCTGGGTGCTCATCGGCGGATAGACATTGGCATCGGAGCCGGTGACCCGATGGCCGAGCTCTTTCGCCAGCACGGCCAGGGAGCCCATGAAAGTACCGCAAATACCGAGAATATGAATGTGCATGATCGACCTCGCAAAACGTCGAGGCAGGGTAGCCCAGGGCGCGCCAATTCGCACCCGCTGATTCAGCTTCAACTGACTCGGGTGATGCCGTGTTTGCGCAGTTTGCGATACAGGGTGTTGCGGCTGATGCCCAGGTGGCTGGCGACATGGGTCAGGTGCCAGCGCAGTTGTTCAAGGGTGGCCAGCAGCGCTTCGCGCTCGGCATCGGCCAACGGCGCGGCCACGCTGGCATTAGCCGTTGCCGGAGCGGTGCGGGTGATGATCGCCGGCAGGTCAGCCAGACCGATGCGCCGATCGTCACACAGCGCCACCAACGTACGCAGCACGTTGCGCAACTGGCGCACGTTACCGGGCCAGGCGAAGGCCAGCAGCGCCTCGCGGGCCGCCGGCGCCAGCTCAAGCGGCTGGCCATCGGCCTCCTGCGCCAGGATGAAGTCGAGCAACTGGCCCTTGTCGCTACGCTCGCGGACTGCTGGCAAGGGCACTTCGAGGCCGTTGAGGCGGTAGTAGAGGTCTTCGCGAAAACTGCCCTGCTCGACCCGCTCGAGCAGATCGCGGTGGGTGGCGCTGATGATGCGCACATCCACGGCCTGCGCCTCGCCGCCGATGGGCACTACCTGGCGTTCTTCCAGCACGCGCAGCAGGCGCGTCTGCAAGGCCAGCGGCATGTCACCGATCTCGTCCAGCAGCAAGGTGCCGCCATCCGCCTGGAGCAGCTTGCCGCGCATGCCTTCCTTGCGCGCTCCGGTAAAGCTGCCGCCGCGATAACCGAACAGCTCGCTCTCGATCAGGCTCTCCGGGATCGACGCGCAGTTGATCGCCACAAACGGCTTGTGCCGGCGCTGGCTGGCCTGGTGCACAGCCTGGGCAAAGGCCTCCTTGCCGCAGCCGGTTTCACCACGCAGGAGCAATGGCACATCGCGCTCGAACACGCGCAGGGCGCGGCCAAAGTCGGTTTGCAGGGCCGGGTCGAGCAGGCAGATCTGCGCTGCTGGCGCCACCACCGGCAAGGGCTGCGCGGCGGGCACGGCCCAGGCCGCTACCGGTGCCTGCCCGCGCAGGCTGGCATAGACCTGACGGCCATCGCGGGTGTGCAGGGGCCAGGCGGTACTGCCCTGCGGCGTCGCGCGGCCGAGCAACTCGTCGAGGTTGCAGGCAAAGAACATATCGATCGGTTTGCCCAGCACGCCACTGCGAATGCTGCCCAGCAGGTTCAGCGCGCTCTGGTTGGCCGCGCTGATCCGGCCATCGCCATCAAAGGCAAGCAAGCCTTCACTGAACAGCCCGACCGACTCTGCCTGCAGGTGAAAACGCAGCAGCCATTGGTGCTGGTAGTGGCGCAGGAAGTAGCAACTCTCGATCATCTTCGCCGACAGGTTGACCAGCGCCATGGTGTGGAACTGGCTCTGACGCGACACGTCGGCCCGCGCCGAGGACACGTCGAGCACCGCCAGCAGTTCGCCGTGCGGGTCGAATACCGGGCTCGCCGAGCAGGTCAGGCCGGTGTGGCGGCCACGAAAGTGTTCATTCTGATGAATGGTCAGCGCCTGGCGCTCGACCAGGCAGGTGCCGATGCCGTTGGTGCCCTCGCTGGCTTCGCTCCAGTCCGCCCCCAGCCACAGCCCGGCGCGCTCGAAGATACGCCGCTCGGTGGGCGCCGTGACGCAGTTGAGGATCACCCCGTGGGCATCGGTGAGCAGCACCGCATGGCCGGCGCCAGAGAGCTGCTGGTGCAGGCTGTTCATCTCGCCGTCGGCAATGTGCAGCACCTGGCGCAGGCGCTCGCGGGTCTCCAGCAGGCGCCCATGCTCAAGCACCACCGGCGCCTGGCTGCGCGCAGGATCAAGGTGGTAGTCCTCCAGGCAACGCAGCCACGAGCGGGCAATGGAAGGGTCGCTGGCGGGGCCGTTGCCTTCACCGCGGGCGGTGGTCAGGACCTGCTGGGCATGCTGGCTGAACGTGGTGTTCTGCATTTGTTGTTGGACTCCGCAGATACAGTCTGTGGCCAGCATCCTCCACCCGGGAAGCCTTTGCAATGGTGCGCTGACGTGGCCGACACAGGCTGTACCGCCGACGGTACAAAGTGTCACCCAGCGCGTGCCAGCCTTGGCACAACGCCTGGCCATGACGCACGCAGCACTGGGCCAAGCCCTTGATCTACAAGGCCTGGCAGGCGCTGGCCCGACCTTTGCTCTACGCTTGATAACTCCCTAACAAACATAACTAACCAGGAGAGACACCATGCGTTACGCACATCCCGGTACCGACGGCGCCAAGGTCAACTTCAAGCGTCAGTACGGCAACTTCATCGGTGGCGAGTTCGTAGCTCCGGTCAAAGGTCAATATTTCGAAAACACCTCGCCGGTCAACGGCAAGCTGATCGCTGAATTCCCGCGCTCGACTGCCGAAGACATCGACAAGGCGCTGGACGCCGCCCACGCTGCTGCCGATGCCTGGGGCCGCACTTCGGTACAGGATCGCTCCAACGTACTGCTGAAGATTGCCGACCGTATCGAGCAGAACCTCGAGCTGCTGGCCATCACCGAAACCTGGGACAACGGCAAGCCGATCCGCGAAACCCTCAACGCCGACATCCCGCTGGCGGTCGACCACTTCCGCTACTTCGCGGGCTGCATCCGTGCCCAGGAAGGCGGCGCTGCCGAAATCAATGAAAACACCGTGGCCTATCACATCCACGAACCGCTGGGCGTGGTCGGCCAGATCATCCCGTGGAACTTCCCGATCCTGATGGCCGCGTGGAAGCTCGCCCCGGCCCTGGCTGCCGGCAACTGCGTGGTGCTCAAGCCCGCCGAGCAAACCCCGCTGGGCATCACCGTGCTGGTCGAACTGATCGGCGACCTGCTGCCACCTGGCGTGCTCAACGTGGTGCAGGGCTATGGCCGTGAGGCTGGCGAAGCGCTGGCGACCAGCAAGCGCATTGCCAAGATCGCCTTCACCGGCTCGACCCCAGTCGGTTCGCACATCATGAAATGCGCTGCCGAGAACATCATCCCGTCCACCGTCGAACTGGGCGGCAAGTCGCCGAACATCTACTTCGAAGACGTCATGCAGGCCGAGCCGAGCTTTATCGACAAGGCCGCCGAGGGCATGGTGCTGGCATTCTTCAACCAGGGCGAAGTGTGCACCTGCCCATCGCGGGCGCTGGTCCAGGAATCGATCTATCCGCAGTTCATGGAAGCGGTGCTGAACAAGGTCAAGCAGATCAAGCGTGGCGACCCGCTGGACACCGAGACCATGATCGGCGCTCAGGCCTCGCAGCAGCAGTTCGAGAAGATTCTCTCCTACCTGGACATCGCCCAGGCCGAAGGCGCCGAGCTGCTCAGCGGCGGCAAGGTGGAAAAACTCGAAGGCGCCCTGGCCACCGGCTATTACATCCAGCCGACTCTGCTCAAGGGCAACAACAAGATGCGCGTGTTCCAGGAAGAAATCTTCGGCCCGGTGGTCAGTGTCACCACCTTCAAGGACGAAGCTGAAGCGCTGGCGATTGCCAACGACACCGAGTTCGGCCTCGGCGCCGGGGTCTGGACCCGCGACATCAACCGCGCCTACCGCATGGGCCGTGGCATCAAAGCCGGCCGGGTGTGGACCAACTGCTATCACCTGTACCCGGCGCACGCCGCGTTTGGTGGCTACAAAAAGTCCGGGGTTGGCCGCGAAACGCACAAGATGATGCTTGATCATTATCAGCAGACCAAGAACCTGCTGGTGAGCTACGACATCAATCCGCTGGGCTTCTTCTAAATACGCCCGGGGGCTGCTTTGCAGCCCTTTCGCGACACAAGGCCGCTCCTACAGGCGACTGTGGGAGCGGGCTTGCCCGCGAAGGGCCGCAAAATGGCGATGACACACCACACCCCCAGAGCAGCAACCGCTCTGGCGCGCTTCATGCAAGACAAATCACCAAGTGGCCGCACTCCCTTCGGCCCCCAAAAAAAATAACTGGTGAATCCAATGCCAAGCGATCATCCCGCCGGTACGCCGGCTACTTCTTCCGTCGATTTCGAAAAGGTCGGCTCCGACTATTTCCAGCAACGCGAACTGAAAAAAGGCGCCGCCGGCTGGGTCCTGCTGGTCGGTCTCGGGGTCGCCTATGTGATCTCCGGTGACTACGCCGGCTGGAACTTCGGCCTGGCCCAAGGCGGCTGGGGCGGCATGTTCCTCGCCACCTTGCTGATGGCGACGATGTACCTGTGCATGTGCTTCTCGCTGGCCGAACTGTCGTCGATGATCCCTACCGCCGGCGGTGGCTACGGCTTTGCCCGCAGTGCGTTCGGCCCGTGGGGCGGTTTTCTCACCGGCACCGCGATCCTTATCGAGTACGCCATTGCCCCCGCGGCGATTGCGGTGTTCATCGGCGCCTACTGCGAGTCGCTGTTCGGCATTGGCGGCTGGATGATCTACCTGGCCTTCTACATCATCTTCATCGGCATCCACATCTTTGGGGTCGGCGAGGCATTGAAGCTGATGTTCATCATCACCGCGGTGGCAGCGATTGCCCTGGTGGTGTTCCTGCTCGGCATGGTGCCCCATTTTGATGCGGCCAACCTGTTTGACATCGCTCCAACCAACGCCGCCGGCGCCAGCAGTTTCCTGCCGTTTGGCTACCTCGGTGTGTGGGCGGCAATCCCCTATGCGATCTGGTTCTTCCTCGCGGTCGAAGGCGTGCCGCTGGCTGCCGAAGAAACCAAGAACCCGAAACGTGACCTGCCGCGTGGCCTGATCGGCGCGATGCTGGTGCTGCTGGCGTTTGCCCTGCTGATTCTGGTGATCGGCCCCGGCGGAGCCGGCTCGGAAGCGCTGAAAGCCTCCGGCAACCCGCTGGTTGAAGCCCTGTCGAAAGCCTACGGCGGTTCGACCTGGATGGGCGGCTTCGTCAACCTGGTCGGCCTGGCCGGTTTGATCGCCAGCTTCTTCTCGATCATCTATGCCTACTCCCGGCAGATCTTCGCCCTGTCGCGCGCCGGCTACCTGCCGCGCAAGTTGTCGCAGACCAACAAGAGCAAGGCGCCGGTGCTGGCGCTGATCATCCCGGGCATCATCGGCTTCGCGCTGTCGCTGACCGGTCAAGGTGATCTGCTGATTCTGGTCGCGGTTTTCGGCGCGACGCTGTCGTATGTATTGATGATGGCGGCGCACATCACCCTGCGTATCCGCCGGCCGAAAATGGACCGCCCGTACCGCACCCCAGGCGGCATCTTCACCTCGGGCGTGGCGCTGGTGCTGGCCTGTGTGGCGGTGATTGCCGGGTTCCTGGTCGATCCGCGAGTGGTAATTGGCGCTGCGGTGATCTATGCAGTATTGATTGCCTACTTTGCGTTCTACAGCCGTCACCACCTGGTAGCGGGCACACCGGAAGAAGAGTTCGCTGCGATCCAGAAGGCCGAAGAGGCCTTGCACTGATTGCCGCTATGCGCCGCAGGCCCTGCCTGCGGCGCTCTGGAGAGTCTGTATGGCAAGTTTCGTACACACGGTAGGCAATCTGGTCTACCGCTTCGACAGTCTCAAGGAAGTCATGGCCAAGGCCAGCCCGGCCCGCTCCGGTGACTTCCTCGCCGGAGTCGCCGCTGAAAATGACGGCGAACGCGTCGCCGCGCAGATGGCCCTGGCCAATATCCCCCTCACGCACTTTTTAAGCGAAGCGCTGATCCCCTACGAAGAGGACGAAGTTACCCGACTGATCATCGACAGCCACGACGCTGAGGCCTTCGCCCCGGTCAGCCACCTGACCGTCGGCGGCCTGCGCGACTGGCTGCTCGGCGAGCAGGCCGATGAAGACAGCCTGCGCGCCCTCGCCCCTGGCCTGACCCCGGAAATGGCCGCGGCGGTGTCGAAGATCATGCGGGTACAGGACTTGATCCTGGTCGCGCAGAAGATCCGCGTAGTCACTCAGTTTCGCGGCACCATGGGTTTGCGCGGACGCCTGTCGACCCGCCTGCAGCCCAACCATCCGACCGATGAGCCAGCCGGGATCGCCGCGAGCATTCTCGACGGCCTGCTGTACGGCAACGGCGATGCGATGATCGGCATCAACCCGGCCACCGACAGCATTTCGTCGATCTGCGCCATGCTGGAAATGCTCGATGCGATCATCCAGCGCTACCAGATCCCGACCCAGGCCTGCGTGCTGACCCACGTCACCACCTCGATCGAGGCGATCAACCGCGGCGTGCCGCTGGACCTGGTGTTCCAGTCGATCGCCGGCAGCGAAGCGGCCAACGCCAGCTTTGGCATCAACCTCAATGTCTTGCAGGAAGGCTATGACGCGGGCCTGTCGCTCAAGCGTGGCACCGTCGGGCAGAACCTGATGTATTTCGAGACCGGCCAGGGCAGCGCGCTGTCGGCCAACGCCCACCATGGCGTCGACCAGCAAACCTGCGAAACCCGCGCCTACGCCGTGGCGCGCCACTTCAAGCCGTTTCTGGTCAATACCGTGGTCGGTTTCATCGGCCCGGAGTACTTGTACAACGGCAAGCAGATCATCCGTGCCGGCCTCGAAGACCACTTCTGCGGCAAGCTGCTCGGTGTGCCGATGGGTTGTGACATCTGCTACACCAACCACGCCGAAGCCGATCAGGACGACATGGACACCCTGTTGACCCTGCTGGGGGTCGCCGGGATCAACTTCATCATGGGCATCCCCGGTTCCGACGACATCATGCTCAACTACCAGACCACCTCGTTCCACGATGCCCTCTACGCGCGCCAGACCCTTGGCCTCAAGCCCGGGCCGGAATTCGAAGCCTGGCTGGAGCGCACCGGCATCTTCACCCAGGCCGATGGCCGCATTCGCTTTGGCGACAACCTGCCGCCCGCTTTCCGCCAGGCCTTGGCGCAGCTCGCATAGGGATGACCATGGATCAGCACACACCAACCACCGACAACCCCTGGCTGGCCCTGCGCAGCCTGACTCCGGCGCGCATCGCCCTGGGCCGCAGCGGCATCAGCCTGCCGACCAGCGCCCAGCTGGATTTCCAGTTCGCCCACGCCCAGGCCCGCGATGCCGTGCACCTGCCGTTCGACCACGCCGGGCTGCGCAGTCAGCTCAGCGACCGCGGCCGCGAAAGCCTGCTGCTGCACAGCGCCGCCAGTGATCGCGACCAGTACCTGCAGCGCCCTGACCTGGGTCGACGGTTGAATGAAGCCTCGGTCGAACAACTGCGCGAGCACGTAAAGGCCAACCCCGGAGGGGTCGATCTGGCTATCGTCGTGGCCGATGGCCTTTCTGCGCTGGCGGTGCATCGGCATACCCTGCCGTTTCTCAGCCGCTTCGAAGAGCAGGCCGCAGCCGATGGCTGGAGCAGCGCACCGGTGGTGCTGGTCGAACAAGGCCGCGTCGCGGTCGCCGACGAGGTCGGCCAGCTGCTCGGTGCACGCATGACGGTCATGCTGATCGGCGAACGACCGGGGCTGAGCTCGCCCGACAGCCTGGGCCTGTACTTCACCTTCGCGCCCAAGGTCGGCCTGACCGATGCTTATCGCAACTGCATCTCCAACGTGCGTTTAGAGGGGTTGAGCTACGGCATGGCCGCGCATCGCCTGTTGTATCTGATGCGCGAAGCGTGTCGGCGCCAGCTGTCGGGCGTGAACCTCAAAGACGAAGCCGAGGTACTGAGCCTCGACTCGTCAGACCCCAGCGCAAAACGCGGTAACTTTTTGCTCGGCGAACAGTAGTCATCACTGCTGGCGGCTGGATTGCGCTTCGCGCCTGCTTTGGGGCAGCATGGGCGCGAACGTTGTCGGCAACCTGTCGTTTGCCTAAATGGACTCTGAGGGCCGTACATGCGCATCATCAAGGCAACCCTGGCACATCTCGACCTGCTCAACCCATTGTTCGTCAAATACCGCGAGTACTACGGGCAACTGCCCTACCCGGACAGCTCACGCAGCTTTCTCGAAAAGCGCCTGCGGCTGGAGGAGTCGGTGATCTATCTGGCCTTCGCCGATGACGATGTCGACGACAGCAAGCTGCTGGGCTTCTGCCAGCTGTATCCAAGCTTCTCGTCGCTGTCGCTCAAGCGTGTGTGGATCCTCAATGACATCTATGTCGCCGAAGATGCCCGGCGAATGCTGGTAGCCGACCACCTGATGCGTGAAGCAAAGAAGATGGCCAAGGAAACCAACGCCGTGCGCATGCGCGTATCGACCAGCACCGACAATCAGGTCGCCATGAAAACCTACGAGTCTATGGGCTTTCGCGAGGACACCGAGTTCAAGAACTACACCCTGCCGATCAACTCGGATTGATCGCGCTGTGGCAGCGGCGTGCAGCCGCTGCTGCAGACACCAGCGCCACGGCCTTTGCCGCCGGCCGGTAATCCGCCGCTACAATCTCCCCGGGCACGATCCCAGCTTGTCCGTATAATCCCTTTTTTACATGTGTGAAAGTTTACCTACGCTCACACATGCGTAGCCGATTTCCGTCTTTGCGCGCCCGTTGTCGCGGGTCAAGAACACAGGTGCTGTACATGGATTTCAACCCGCTTGACCTCATCCTGCATCTCGATGCCTACCTTGATCTGCTGGTGAACAACTACGGCCCGTGGATCTACGCCATTCTCTTCGCGGTGATCTTCTGCGAAACCGGGCTGGTGGTGATGCCATTCCTGCCGGGCGACTCGCTGCTGTTCATTGCCGGTGCAGTGGCCGCCGGTGGTGGCATGGACCCGGTGCTGCTGGCCGGCCTGTTGATGGCCGCAGCGATCCTCGGCGACAGCACCAACTACGTGATAGGCCGCACAGCCGGTGAACGCTTGTTCAACAAGCCCAACTCGAAGATCTTCCGCCGCGACTACCTGCAGCGGACCCATGACTTCTACGACAAGCATGGCGGCAAGACCGTGACCCTGGCGCGCTTCCTGCCGATCCTGCGCACCTTTGCGCCGTTTGTCGCCGGCATCGCCCACATGCACTACCCGCGCTTCCTGACTTTCAGCGTGGCCGGTTCGCTGCTCTGGGTCGGCGGCCTGGTCACCCTGGGCTACTTCTTCGGCAACGTGCCGTTCATCAAGCAGCACCTGTCGCTGATGGTGGTGGTGATCATCGTCCTGTCGCTGGTGCCGATGCTGCTCGGCCTGCTGCGTGGCCGCTTCGGTCGCGCGGCCAAGGCGCACTGATCGGCACATGTGGTCGTTACGCGCCTGGCGGCGCCGGCGCACCCTGGCGCGCTACCCAATCGACGCGCAGTTGTGGCAGGCCGTGCGCCAGCGCCTGCCGGTGCTCGATGGCATGACCGCCGAGGAAGACCACTGGCTGCGTGAGGCCTGCGTGCTGTTTCTGCATGCCAAACACCTGACCTGCCTGCCCGGGGTCGAACTGGATGACGAGCAGCGCCTGCTGCTCGCCGCCCAGGCGCAACTGCCGTTGCTGCACTTGGGGGATCTTGACTGGTATCAGGGTTTTCACGAGATCATCCTCTACCCCGACGACTTCAAAAGCCCCCAGCGCCACCGCGATGCCAGCGGCGTCGAGCACGTCTATGACGGCGAGCACAGCGGCGAAGCCTGGCAACAGGGGCCGGTCATTCTGGCAATGGACGGGGTACTCGCCGGTGGCGGCTGGGAGGCCTACAACCTGGTGATCCACGAGCTGGCACACAAGCTCGACATGCTCAATGGCGATGCCAACGGCCTGCCGCCACTGCACCACGGCATGCACGTCGGCGACTGGTCGGCTGCGATGCAGAGCGCCTACGACGACCTCAACCGCCAGCTTGATGCCAACCCGGATGCCGAGACCGCAATTGACCCGTATGCCGCGGAGAATCCTGCAGAGTTTTTCGCCGTCACCAGCGAATACTTCTTTAGTGGGCCTGACCTGCTACAACAGGCGTATCCGCAGGTCTATCAGCAATTGGTCCAGTTCTACCGGCAGGACCCGCTGGCCCGCCTGAGCCGGCTGCAGGCCGAAGATCCGCAGTATTGCGCCAGTCAGCCCTGAGCTGGCCACACATCAGGCAGGGCGTGGCGTGCACTGGCGGAATATGCCTATAATCGCCGCCAATTTTCTGAACAGACACGGGGGCCCTGCCCAATGAGCTACAGCAAGATTCCGGCTGGCAAAGACCTGCCGAACGACATCTACGTCGCCATCGAAATCCCGGCTAACCACGCCCCGATCAAATACGAGATCGACAAGGACAGCGACACCCTGTTCGTCGACCGTTTCATGGCCACCCCGATGTTCTACCCGGCCAACTACGGCTTCATCCCCAACACCCTGGCCGACGACGGTGATCCGCTCGACGTGCTGGTCGTGACTCCGTACCCGGTAGCGCCAGGCTCGGTCATCCGCGCCCGTCCGGTCGGCGTGCTGAACATGACCGACGATGGCGGCGGCGACGCCAAGGTCATCGCTGTCCCGCACGACAAGCTGTCGCAGCTGTACGTCGACGTCAAAGAGTACACCGACCTGCCAGCGCTGCTGATCCAGCAGATCGAGCACTTCTTCGCGAACTACAAAGATCTCGAGAAGGGCAAATGGGTCAAGATCGAAGGCTGGGCCGGCGCCGATGCCGCCCGTGAAGCGATCACCAAATCGGTTGCTGCCTACAAGGGCTGAGCCGAACAAGTCTGAGCGGTGATGCCGTTCAGACCATGTGTCTAGGGGCGCTCTGCGCCCCTTTTCATGCCTACTCTTCCCTGCTGCAGATTCCCTCGCACAAAATCCGTCCTAGGATCCTTCCTACAAACCCTCTGTTTTCCCACAACAAAATCAAACCCTCAGTTCATTTTCCTGCCGCTCTGCCCCCGTTAAACTTCGCCCATGACGACATCCGGCGACCGCCTCAAGGCACTCCTGCAAGAATGCGACCTGACCCCTTCCGATTTCGCCGCCCAGCGTTGCGTTACCCCCCAGCACGTCAACAATTGGTTCAAACGCGGTGTGCCTCTGGCACGCATGGACGAAATGGCCGATCTGTTCTGCGTGCACCGGCGCTGGCTGATGAACGGCGTAGGGCCCAAATACCACAGCGCCATCCTGCGCCAGAGCGGCGTCTGCGCCGAGGCAGTGCACCAACCCACCTCGCTGCTCGACCTGGACGGCCGGCTGCTGCGGATCTCCCTGTACCGGCTGCACGGCAACCGGCTGTCACCTGACATGCAGGGCCACCTGACCCTGCCGGCACAGTCCCTGGAAACCCTCGGCGTGTTCCCTCAGCGAGCGATCTGCATGCTCATGCCCGCCGGCAACATGGCGCCGATGATCCCGCAGGACGCGATCATTGCCATCGACCGCGGCAGCACCCATGTAGTCGATGGCCAAACCTACGCCCTGCTGCACAACGGCCAGCTGAAGGTGCACAGTCTCAGCCTCGAGCACGACGACACCCTATGCCTGCACAGCCATGACCAGCTTAACTACGCGGTCGAGCGCTACACCTTGGCGCAGCGTCAGGAGCAAGGGCTGGAAATCATCGGCTGGGTATTCCACTGGTCATATTTCAACCAGCGGGCCAGCGCCTGAAATACCCCGTGCAATTTTTTGCTGGGCATCGGCTGCCAGCCCTAGTATGCTTCGGCCCACATTACGCCCCACACCGGCCCAGGCCGCGTTGCAGAGGGCTCGGCGACGCCTGACACAGCCGTCTGCCTTCTTTTCATGGCCCTTGAGGTCATACCGTTTAAGGCGGTTGCGGCTTACCAAAAATGAGCCAAGATCGTCCCCGAGAAGCCGGCCACAAGCCGGCTTTTTAATGCCCGCAATTCACCCGCCCTCCCGCAGGTAGCCCATGATGAAAATCGTCCCGCTGCTGATTACCCTCCTGTTCGGCCCCGTCGTCATTGGCCAGACGCTTGCAGCGCCTCCTGCCCGCGAGCAGACGGTCGATTCGAGCCGGCTGCAAAGCGACAGTCAGGCCTATCGCTTCAGCACCTTCAGGCTGGACTCCGACGATGGCAAGCGCCACTACCAATTGTGGGTCGGTCAACCCAACAGCCCGGCCCCGGCTGCCGGCTACCCGGTGCTTTGGATGCTCGACGGCAATGCAGCGATGGCTGTGCTGCAACCGGGGCTGTTGGAGAAACTCGCCAACGGCCAAGCCCCACTGCTGGTAGCCGTGGGTTATCAGGGTGAGCAACGTATTGACCGAAACGCGCGCAGCTTCGATTACACGCCTACCGTTACTGGCTTGACCGAACAGCTCGACCCGCTAACGGGCCTGCCCAGCGGTGGTGTCGACGCGTTTCTGGACCTGCTCAGCCAGCGCATGCGCCCGCTGGTCGCCAGTGTCGCGCCAATCGACACCAACCGGCAGACGCTGTGGGGCCACTCCTACGGCGGCCTGGCGGTCCTGCATGCGCTGTTCACCCGCCCAGGCGAGTTCAGCCACTACGCAGCCGCCAGCCCCTCGCTGTGGTGGCATGACGGTGCGATTGTGCGCGAAGCACAAGGCCTGCAGCAGCGCCTGGGTCAGGCTCGACCTTCCCTGCTGCTGATGCGTGGCACAGCCGAACCAGCCAGTCCGCGTGGACAGCAGCAGGCGGATGCCGAGCGGCCGATGCGTGAGCTGGCAACCGAGCTTGGCCAGGTAAACGGCCTGCACGTCTCTTACCAACGCTTCGATGACCTGAGCCACGGAGCAATGCTGCCTGCATCGCTGGCGCATCTGCTGGAGACGCTTTCAAAGTAATCAGCAGGCGGTGTGCTGCGTTATGGATGGACGTACTTGAGCACATACATGGACAAGGCGCGGAACACCTCAGCCGGAATCGCGGGCATCAGCGGGTGGGCTTTGGCCAATGTAGCGCAACACTTCTGAACCATTTTCTGGCGTACCTCTTCGCTTATCAGCCCAGCGTGAACGACTTGCGCATACTGCAGATAAGCGCATGGGGAGTTGGCCTGAGCATTGCGCAGGATGCCAAACTTAACGCCCAGCTGTGGCACCTGAGCGAATGGCTGGCCCTTGAAGTCCGCCTGCGGCGTGAGCTCTGCATAGCTGTCGCAGGTACTGTGGCAGAGCACTTGGCGCTCCATGTTGGTCGGCAGGTCGCGCTGGTAGAGCGTGATTTCCGAGCCGGGCACTTGAGTGCAGGCATTCTCGAAGGCATCCAGAATCGCCTTGGCGTTGAACTGCGCCTCCTCGATCTGGGTCAATGACACCACTCGTTCAAGCTCGCTGGTTTCGATGCTTTTGACCACTCGATCAAGCGTTGCCCAATGGCTGAGTTCCTTCTGGCAGGCGATCATATGGACCTCGAAACGGTAGCCCGCTGCCGTTGCCGCCGGTGGAAATCTGGCAAATTCGATGTTATCCAGCGCCGACTCCATGATGATGTTGTACTTGTTGGCAAAGGCGTACGCGAACACTTTTTCGCCCAGTGCCCAGATGAACTTTTCGGTGTGCTCGTACACATGGAGCACACCCTGCGCCTGCATCTGCGCGTAACTGGGGTGCAACTCACGAAACGCCGGCAGGTATAGGCGTACGTAGTTCTCATAGGACCCACTGGGTAGCAGGGTTTTTTCCAGCAGGAAGGTTTTGCCCGAGCCCTGCGCACCGGCGACGATCAGTATTTTCGGGCTCGGCAACTGGTGGTCGTCAGGGTCGAAATCACGTTGTACGTCGAACAGCGTCACGCTGAGTTGATCGAACGCTTTCTGCACATCGTCATCGCTGAATGGGTATTGACTGGTCATGCGCGTGTGCTCCTCGAGGATCAGCCCGATGTCGGGCGGGTCGATAGGCTGCAGCACGCTCGCCATGCTGAGGCGGTAAATAATTGCCACCGCCGACTACGGCGAAAGTCGCAGAGCCGGCGCTTGCCAGCCCGGTGCCTCGGTGCTGTATGCTGAGCCGGTCTTCAGGGCGGGGTGCAAGTCCCCACCGGCGGTAAATCGAAAGATGAGCCCGCGAGCGCCCCGACCCGGTCGGGGGACAGCAGATCTGGTGAGATTCCAGGGCCGACGGTCATAGTCCGGATGAAAGAAGGCGTTTGGCAGGGGCCATCAGGTGCCCCTGTGCGCGCGTTTTGTTCGCCCCGAGACGTTCATCGATTTTTCACGAGGAGCGTTTCATGTCACCCAAGCACCAACAGCAATTCCCCAATGTTGCCGCCGCACTGGCTGCATTCCAGGCAGGCCGTCCGGTCCTGTTGCTCGACGACAATGACCGCGAGGACGAAGCGGACATCATTGCCGCCGCCGAAAACATCTCGCTGCAAACCATGGCCATGATGATCCGCGATTGCAGCGGTATCGTTTGCCTGTGCCTGGACGAAGCCACGGTCGACGCGCTCGAGCTGGCGCCGATGGTGAAGAACAACCAGGCCCGCCATGGCACCGGTTTCACCGTCACCATCGAGGCAGCCGAGGGCATCACCACTGGTGTTTCTGCGCATGATCGGATCACCACCATTCAGGCGGCTTTGAGCTCGAGCGCCGAGCAGCGCCATATCGTCAGCCCGGGCCATGTGTTCCCGCTGCGGGCGCGCAATGGCGGCGTGCTGACCCGCCGTGGTCACACCGAAGGCACGGTCGACCTGGCGCGCCTGGCCGGGCTGCGGCCG
This sequence comes from Pseudomonas sp. BIGb0278, assembly GCF_024809895.1. NCBI lineage: Bacteria > Pseudomonadati > Pseudomonadota > Gammaproteobacteria > Pseudomonadales > Pseudomonadaceae > Pseudomonas > Pseudomonas sp. BIGb0278. Next base: position 60,439 of record NZ_JANUEL010000008.1, on the reverse strand, counting down.
GCCGGCGTGCTATGCGAACTGATGAACCCGGATGGCAGCATGGCCCGCGGTGAGCAGGTGGCCCTGTATGCGCGTGAAAACAGCATGCCGATGCTGACCATCGAGGAGTTGGCCCAGTACCGCGTGGCGCTGACCCAGCTGGAAGCCGTCGCCGTCTGATCGCAACCTGACGCGGGGCGAGCCGGTATCTGCGGCCTGCCCCGTGCCAGCCTGAGCGCGCTAGCGCAAGCCTAGCGGACCTTTCAGGAACTGGTACAACCCCGCCGCACTCTTGCGATAGCCATCTGCGGTCAGGTGCACCAGATCACCCCGCGCCAGCCCCTGTGCCTGCCAGATTGCAATCGAGCACGGCCCACCCATGTAACCCTGCCAATCCCAGAACAACGCTTTGTGCTTCTGCGCCAGCTGACGCTGGATGCGCACAACTGCGGCCAATGGCTGCGGCTGCCGTGCTGCACAGCTGCGCGCCTTGCGCTGCTTGATCGAGTCCGGCGGGCCGACCAGCAAGATCGCGCTGCGCGGCATGTCCTGCCGCAAGCGCGTCAGGGTGGTGTCCAGTTGCGTCTGGTACAGCGCCAGATCAAGGGTGTCGTCAAACGCCTCGTTGGTGCCGTAGGCGAGGATCACCAGGTCGGGGCGCAGCGCCTTGAGGCTGTCTTGCCAACCTGGCTGCCACTTGTCGACCACCTCCAGGCGGGCGCCGTTGATACCCAACGCCGACAAGGTCACCCCGCTGTTCTTCTGCCCTTGGATGTACCAGCCACCGAGCAGTACGCCCTGGCTGGGCTGCAAGCTCATCTGCACGGGCAAGCCGAGGTTGGGGAAGGCCGGGCTCAGTTGCCACTTGCCGGCGGTGGCCGGGAGCATGCGCCGCTGCGTGCGATTGGCCACCAGCGTGCTGTTGCTGGCTGCCTGGTACAACGCAGAGATGCGATAGCGCTGGTGGTCCTCATCACGCGCCTTGAGGGTGACCACCGGCTGCGCCGCTTGCGGGATGGACAAGTAACCACCCAACGGAAACTGGCTGCTCTGCTGGTTGCGCGCCGACACCAGCGTCCACTGCCGCGGCTCGCTGTTGATGATCACCCGGTCATGGCGGATGCCGGGCACGGCGGTGGCCGGCACCAGGCCAATGCCACCGTCACCGTAACGCGCCTGCAGCAACCGGCGCAGCTCGCCGCTGAACAAGTCTGCAGCGGTATGCGAGTCGCCCAGCTGGACAATCGCCACCGGCGCTCGGCCGGCGTTGCGCAGCTTGCCCGCGAGCAGGCTGACGTTGCCGTCCCGGGTCGGGCTGGGGGTTTTTGCCTGTTTGACCGGCTGCGGCTGTGGCGGCGCGGTTACGCCAGCGCTGCAGCCTTGCATGCTGCTGATCAACAGGGCCAGGCCCAGCAAGTGACGCCATGGGCGCATATCAGTGTCCTGTAACGGTCAGGCCAGCAAAACTGATCAGCGACAGTACCTGTGCAGCGATCATTTTCTGGCCGGTAATGGTGAAGTGCACACCGTCGTCGTAGCGCACCTTGACCCGCTTGCCTTCCGGCGTTTGCACGGTGAAGGAGAACTGTTCGTCGGGGTAACCCAGAAAGGGGTTGGCGGACACGAAGTGCTGGCCGAACAGCGCCGTCTGTTGTTGGTACAAGCCACTCAGGTAAGCCATTGCAGCAGACAGCCGCGGCTGGTTCATGTTCGGTGGCCCGACCCAGATTACCTGCACATTTCGCGCGCGGGCCTGTTCGAGGATAGCGTCGATCCGGGCACGGTAGGCCAGCTCCCATTCCGCTGACTTGAAGCGCAGGAACGGCTTGCCCTTGCCTTGCGGCATGTCCCAAGGATCGTTGGGGCCGAGGAACACCACCATCAGGCGGATGTTCGGCTCCCGCGCCAGCGTGTCGGCGACGGTTTGCGGCCAGTTGAAAAAGCCCGGATAAGCCAGGCCGGTACTCTGCCGGCTGAGGTTGACGGTGTTGATCTGGTAACGCTTGCGCAGGCTGTTGGCCAGGTGAGGGGCGACCCCTTGCATCAACGAGTCACCGACCAGAAACACCTGGTCACCGGCGGCCAGAACCACGCTGCTAGCAGTTTGCGCCAATGGCACTGGCGCCTGCTGGATAACCGGCAGCGGGGCACTTGCGCCAGGCTCGGCCACCCTGTGCACGGGCTCGGGCCTGGCCGCAGGCAGCGGTTGTTCGAGGTCGACGGTCACCACCGGCATGCTCGGCGCCAGCACGGTTGTGGCTGGCGCCGCGACTCCCTGCTTGTCGCCCTCCAGGCTGGCGATGAAACTGTCGCGTGCCGCGCCCAACGCTGTGGTCAGGCTGGCCCCGAAGCGCCAGGCCGGCGCTTGCCCAACCAGCGGCAGCTCGCAGCTCTGGTGATATTTTTGTTGGCAGTAGAGCTTGATCGAGTCCTGGTTGAGCCAGAACAAGATGCCCATCACCACCACGATCGCGTAAAGCGCCTTGGCCGCGTCCAGCTGCACGCGCAGCAATTGCCCTGAATTAGAAGCTGGCATAGATGAACCCCGGTACGCCCGACTGCGAGGCGAAGATGATCAACGACACGAACAGCGCCAACGGCACCGGGTACAACTGCCACGGCAGGCGTTGGCTGGCCGCCAGGCTGCGCTCGAGCAGCTTGAGCAACTGCGGATAAATGGCCAGATACAGCACGCACGCAAGGATCAGCACGCCGCTGGACGAGTTCAGCCCGGCCAGGCTGACATGGGCGATATCCGCCAGCATCTCCAGGGCGCCGTCGAGGGTCGGGCTGCGGAAGAAGATCCAGGCAAAGGCCACGTAGTGGAAGGTCAGCAAGCGCGCCAGCAAGCCCGCCCCGGCCACCTTGGCGAAGCCCGGCGCCGATTGTGCGAACAGCTTGTAGATCGCCAGGCCAATGCCGTGCAGCGCGCCCCAGATGAGGAAGTTGGCGCTGGCGCCGTGCCACAAGCCGGACACCAGCATGGCCAGCAACATGTTCAGGTTGCCGCGCCAGGCGCCCTGGCGGTTGCCGCCCAGCGGGATATAGACATAGTCACGTATGAACCGCGACAGGCTGATATGCCATCGTCCCCAGAATTCCTTGAGATTGTGCGCAGCGTAGGGTGCTGCGAAGTTGTCCGGCAGGCGGAAGCCCAGCAGCAGGGCAATGCCGGTGACCAGATTGGTGTAGCCGCTGAAGTTGAAGTAGATCAGCAGGCTGTAGCCATACACGCTCAGCAACACCTGCTCGGGGCTGGCACTGCCCGGAGTGTCGAACACCGGATCGACCCACTCGCTGCCAAGCCAGGCGCTGAGGAAGAACAGCTTGACCACCGCCATGGCGATCAGCCCCAGCGCCCGTTGCGGCTCCAGCACCTGACGCATCGCTTCGGGGCGAATCTGCGGCAGCATGTGCAGGGCCCGATTGACCGGGCCGGCCACCAGGCTTGGGAAAAACGCCAGATACAGGGCAAGGTCCAACGGCGCCGCCGTGCTCAGCTCGCGACGGTTGATCGAGACCAGGTAACTGACCGAGTGAAAGGCATAGAACGACAGCCCGATCGGCACCAGCAGTTCGACGATGGGCAACGACACATCAAGGCCCAGCGCAGCCAGGGCGTTTTGTGCGCCGCTGACGAAGAACTCCTGATACTTGAATAGATAGAAGCAGCCCAACACCAACGTCAGCAGCAAACCGCTGATGAACCAGCGCCCGGGATAGCGCGCCGCGAGCAGCCCGAGGGCGTACACCAGCACGCTGTAACCGAGCAGGATATACAGCGACTGCAGGCTGAAGCTGGCCACCAGGCCATAGCTCGCCGCCAACAGCAGTGCGTTCTGCAGACGCAGGCTCCAACACAGGCTCCAGTAGAGCAGGAAGAACAACGCAAAGCAGAGGCCAAATTCGATCGAAAGGAAGCTCACAACGTAGTCCGTTACGTGACGTGGAGAGAGGGGCGGTAAAGCACCGGAATAGAGCGCGCGGGATTATGTCAGAGGGACCAGAGGGCGACAATTGGACAAGTCTGTAAAACGCAAGATGAGCACACCAAGGTAAATGCTACAAAATGCGACAGCATTTATTGCATGCCAGTAGGTCCGCTCACGCCCGTCGAATTTGCTCCGCATGCCTGCCTCTGCTAGTGTCGCGCCGTTAAGATCGCCACCGAGACCGTCGCCATGGCCCGCAAAAAAACCTCCATCGATTTCGAGCAGTCCCTCGCCGACCTGCAAACCCTGGTCGAGCGCCTGGAGAACGGTGAACTGTCGCTGGAAGAGTCGCTGGCCGCCTTCGAGCAAGGCATCGCCCTGACCCGTGACTGCCAGGGCGCGCTCGCCCAGGCCGAACAAAAGGTGCAGATTCTGCTCGAGCGCGACGGCGAACTTGCCGCGCAGCCGTTCGACGCCGAGCCCGAAGCATGATTAAAGCCTATCAGGCCAGCTGCCAGGCCCGCGTCGACGCCGCCCTCGAACCGCTGCTGCAAGCGCCTGCCGAACAATTGCAGCGCCTGTATGCGGCCATGCGCTACAGCGTGATGAACGGTGGCAAGCGCGTGCGGCCATTGCTCGCCTATGCCGCCTGCGAAGCCTTCGGCACGCCGGCCGAGCAAGCCAACGGCGCAGCCTGTGCGGTCGAGCTGATCCACGCTTATTCGCTGGTTCATGATGACCTGCCGGCGATGGACGATGACGACCTGCGCCGCGGTCAGCCGACCACCCACAAGGCGTTTGACGAAGCCTGTGCGATTCTTGCCGGCGACGGTTTGCAGAGCCTGGCCTTCACCGCCCTGCTCGACCCGGGCCTGAGCCCGCAAGCCGACTCGATCCGCCTGGCCATGGTGCAAACTCTGGCCAACGCTGCCGGCCCTGCCGGCATGGTCGGCGGCCAGGCCATCGACCTCGGCTCGGTCGGGGTCAAGCTGGATCAGCAGGCGCTGGAATACATGCACCGGCACAAAACCGGTGCCTTGATCGAAGCCAGCGTGCGCCTTGGCGCCCTGGCCAGCGCCCGCGCCGATCAAGCACAGCTGGATGCATTGCAGGTGTATGCACGCGCGGTTGGCCTGGCCTTCCAGGTGCAGGACGACATTCTCGATGTCGAGAGCGATACCGCGACCCTGGGCAAACGCCAGGGTGCTGACATAGCCCGTGACAAACCAACATACCCGGCCCTGCTGGGGCTGGACGCGGCCAAAGCCTACGCCGGCGAACTGCGTGACCAGGCCCTGGCGGCGCTGAGCGGCTTTGGCGAGCACGCCGAACCCCTGCGTGCGCTGGCCCGCTATATCGTCGAGCGCCGCCACTGACAGTACTGGCAGTACCCGCTCGCGTTGCATTGGCAGCGCGGCGGCTGAACCTGTGTGAATGGGCAGTTTGCCGAACAATGGGGTAAACTGCCGGGTCTTCAAACCTATAACGACTCGCCTGATGCCCACGACGTTTCAAGAGATCCCCCGCGAACGCCCGGCCACTCCGCTGCTGGACCGCGCCGACACGCCCGCCGGCCTGCGCCGGCTGGCCGAAGCCGACCTGGAGAACCTGGCCGACGAGTTGCGCCAGGAGTTGCTCTATACCGTAGGCCAGACCGGCGGGCACTTTGGTGCCGGCCTCGGTGTGATCGAGCTGACCGTAGCCCTGCACTACGTGTTCGATACCCCCGATGATCGTCTGGTCTGGGACGTCGGCCATCAGGCCTATCCGCACAAGATTCTCACCGGCCGTCGCCAGCGCATGCTCAGCCTGCGCCAGAAGGACGGCATCGCCGCCTTCCCGCGTCGCTCCGAGAGCGAGTACGACACCTTTGGCGTGGGCCATTCCAGCACCTCGATCAGCGCTGCGCTGGGCATGGCCATCGCCGCCCGCCTGCAAAACAGCGCGCGCAAGTCGATTGCGGTGATCGGTGACGGCGCACTGACCGCCGGCATGGCCTTCGAGGCGTTGAACCACGCCCAGGAAGTCAACGCCGACATGCTGGTGATCCTCAACGACAACGACATGTCGATCTCGCGCAACGTCGGTGGCTTGTCCAACTACCTGGCCAAGATCCTCTCCAGCCGCACCTATGCGAGCATGCGCGAAGGCAGCAAGAAGGTCCTCTCGCGCCTGCCCGGCGCCTGGGAAATCGCCCGCCGTACCGAAGAGTACGCCAAGGGCATGCTGGTCCCTGGCACCCTGTTCGAAGAGCTCGGCTGGAACTACATCGGCCCGATCGATGGCCACGACCTGCCGACCCTGATCGCCACCTTGCGCAACATGCGTGACCTCAAGGGCCCGCAGTTCCTGCACGTGGTGACCAAGAAGGGCAAGGGTTTCGCTCCGGCCGAGGTCGACCCGATCGTCTATCACGCCATCACCAAGCTCGAACCCGCCGACAAGCCAGTAGTGCCGCAGCAAGCCAGCGGGCCGAAGTACTCGGCAGTGTTCGGCCAGTGGTTGTGCGACATGGCGGCTGCCGACCCGCGCCTGGTGGGTATCACCCCGGCGATGAAAGAAGGCTCCGACCTGGTTGCGTTCAGCGAGCGTTACCCCGAGCGCTATTTCGACGTAGCTATCGCCGAACAGCACGCGGTGACGCTGGCTGCCGGTATGGCCTGTGAAGGCGCCAAGCCGGTGGTGGCGATCTACTCGACGTTCCTCCAGCGTGGCTACGATCAGCTGATTCACGACGTGGCCGTGCAAAACCTCGATGTGCTGTTCGCCATCGACCGCGCCGGCCTGGTCGGCGAAGACGGCCCGACACACGCTGGCGCTTACGATCTGTCGTACCTGCGCTGCATCCCCGGCATGCTGGTGATGACCCCGAGCGACGAGAACGAGCTGCGCAAGATGCTCAGCACCGGCCACCGTTACAACGGCCCGGCTGCCGTGCGTTACCCTCGCGGGACCGGCCCGAACACGCCGATCAGTGCCGACCTCGAGCCCATCGAGATCGGTAAAGGCGTGGTTCGCCGCCAAGGCAAAACCGTGGCCTTGCTGGTGTTCGGCGTGCAACTGAGCGAAGCCCTGCAAGTGGCTGAAAAGCTCGATGCGACCGTGGTCGACATGCGTTTCGTCAAACCACTGGACGAGGCCCTGGTGCTGGAACTGGCGGCCAACCACGAGCTGCTGGTGACCATCGAAGAAAACGCCATCATGGGCGGCGCTGGCGCTGCGGTTGGCGAATTCCTCAGCCGCGAAGCGGTGCTCAAGCAATTGCTGCACCTGGGCCTGCCAGATACCTACGTCGAGCACGCCAAACCTGCGCAGATGCTGGCTGAATGTGGGCTGGACGCGGCTGGCATCGAAGCTTCGGTGCGGGCCCGGATGGTCAAGCTCGGCTTGTGATTGCTGGGGCCGCTTTGCGGCCCCAAAGCGCCGTACGGAACTGTCATGAAACTCGCAACCCTGGCCACCCTCCTCTCCCTCCCCAGCACCCTGCTCGCCGCCGAACCCAACCGCGATGACGCCCTGAAGCTGCCAGACGTACTGATCAGCGCCAGCCGCCAGGTCGAATCGCGCACCAGCACCGCTGCCGCCAATACCGTGTTCACTCGCAGCGACATCGACCGCCTGCAACCCTCCAGCGTGACTGACCTGCTGACCCGCGTGCCCGGGGTGCAGGTTGCCCCCACCGGCGGACGCGGCAGCCTGCCCGGGATATTCATCCGCGGCACCAAGGCCGCCCAGAGCCTGGTACTGGTCGATGGCGTGCGCATTGCCAATGCCACCTCCGGCGACAGCGGCCTACAGTTTCTCGACATCGATCAGATCGAGCGCATCGAAGTGCTGCGCGGCTCGCGTTCGGCGGTGTACGGCAGCGATGCCATCGGCGGAGTCATTCAGATCTTCACCCGGCGCAGCAGCGGCCCCGGCCTGCAGCCACGTCTGCGCGTTGCGGCCGGCAGCAACCAGACCTGGCAGCGCAGTCTGGGCTTGTCTGGGGGCAGCGACGCGACCCGCTTCAACCTTGGTGCCAGCCTCGACGAAACCGCCGGCATCGACTCGACCGGGCCGTCGCTGGCCAGAGATGGCGACCATGATGCCTACCGTAACCGTTCGCTCAACCTGAGCCTCAGCCACACGTTCAACGAGCGCTTCGAGGCGGGCCTGAACCTGCTCGACAGCCGAGGCCGCAGTGAATACGACAACCCGTTCGGCCGTTATGACTTCGCCAGCGGCCAGACCTTCGGCCAGCAGCCCTACACCGACTTCAACGTCAGCAGCCTGGGCAGCTATTTCGATGCACAACTGAGCGATGTTTGGCATTCGCGCCTTGAGCTGGCACACAGCGAGAACCGCGACGACAAACGCGACAAGTTCAGTGACGAGCGCTTTGTGTTCAACACCTACCGCGACCAACTGACCTGGCAGAACGACCTGACCCTGAGCGAGCAGCACGCGCTGCTGCTGGGTGGTGACTGGTATCAGGACCGCGTGCACGCCAACACCGAGCTGGATCAGGACAGCCGCTGGAACCGTGCCGCATTTGTGCAGCATCGCTATCAGGGTGAGCACTTCTCCAGCGAGCTTGGCGTGCGCCGTGATCAGAACCAGCAGTTCGGCGGCCAAACAACCTGGAGCGCCAGCCTGACGTTACCGGTCAATCAGGCCAACGATGTGCTGCTGTCCTACAGCGAAGGCTTCCGCGCGCCGACCTTCAATGACCTGTATTACCCGTCGTACAGCAATCCCGACCTCAAGCCGGAGCATTCCAAGACCGTCGAGCTGCAGTGGCGCAGCCAGCTCGGCAGCGACAGCCAACTGGAGGCGTCGCTGTACCGCACCGAATTGAGCGATGCGATCATCTTTGGCCAGGGCTCGATCCCGCGCAACGTTGCCAGCGCTCGGATCAACGGTGCCGAACTCGCCCTCAAACAGACGTGGGGTGCCTGGCACAGCCAACTCGGCCTGGCCATGATCGACCCGCGTGACCGCGACAGCGGCCACACCCTCGCCCGCCGCGCGCGCCGCACGCTGAGCCTGGATCTGGACCGCCAGTACGAGCGCTTCGCCGTGGGCGCCAGCTGGCAAGCCGTCAGCAGCAGCTTTGATGACGAAGCCAACCGCAACAGATTGGCCGGCTATGGCTTGCTCGGCCTGCGCAGTAGCTGGGCCGCGAGTGATGAACTAAAGCTGGAGCTGAAGCTGGATAACCTGTTCGACAAAGGCTACAGCCGCGCGCTCTACAGCTACGACAACAGCGCGTACGCCTACCGCGAAGAAGGCCGCCGCTGGCTGTTCAGCGTGACCTGGACGCCGGCATTGTAGCGTCGAGCAAGGCACACAGCTTGGCGGTAGCTTCGATCATCTGCCCGCTTGGGCGCTCCAAACCGTTGTCCGGCAGTACCAGCAGGTGCCCCCCAGCCGTGGCCTTGAGCTGCGGCCAGGCCCGCCAGCTCGCCAGTTGGGCCTGGTCGCCCGCGACAATCACATCAGGGTTGCGCGCCAGCACCGCCTCCACACTCACCAGCGGCGCCGGCTGCGGCAGGTCGGCGAACACGTTGCGCGCGCCACATACACTCAACGCATCGCTGACGATCTGCTTGCCGCCCAAGGTATACAGCGGCTTGTCCCAGACCTGATAGAACACCGTCAGCGGCTGCTCGCGATGGTAGCGTTGCCGCAGCTCTTGCAGGCGCTGGCGCAAACCCGCCGCGTAGCGCTGGCCCTGTTCGGCCCGGCCGATACGGCTGGCGATGGCTTCGATGTGGCTGAGCAATTGTTCGAGCGTGGCCGCTTCGCCATCGTAGCTGGCGATGCCCAGCCGGCGCAGTTGCTCGCGCTGGGCGGGGGCCACGGCGCCGGGCCACAACAACAGCAAGTCCGGCCGCAGGCTGAGTAGGCGCTCCATGTCCAGTTGGCCCTGGCGACCCACCGACGGCAGCTGACGCAGCGCCGCTGGCCGCTCGCCGCCGTCGAGCACGCCCACCAGCAGGTCATCGGCGTGCAGTTCGAGCATGATTTCGCTCATCGACGGCGCCAGGCTGACCACCCGCAGTGGCTCGGCGGCAACGGTGCTGCCGAGCATCAGCAGCAGGCAGCAGAGCAGCCGCATCAACCCAGCTGACGCGGGATGCGATAGAGGTACAGGATCACCACGGTGGACAACGCCAGCAGCACCTGGGGCACTGCCTCCAGCCCGACCAGCACCGACAGTGCGGCGACCCAGGCGGGGATGCAGGCGTACAGCATGGCCAGGCGGCGTACCCGCGCCAGCTCGATCCAGGCCGCGGGCTCTTCGACGCTGCCGAGCACCTTGCTGGTGTGGATCAACGCGCGCTTGTACGCGGCAAACCGAGCGAGGCTGAGAAACATGGTCGCGGCACCGGCAATGAACAGCGGCATCGCCAGCACCGGAATCAGGCCGTCACCGCCGCCAAACGCCCAGGCCATGATCGGCAGCGGCAGCAAGCCCAGTGCCAGGTACTGCCACCAGGTCAGGGCCAGCCGTCGCTTGACCTCGCTGCGGGTCACGCCTGCGGCACCTCACCCTGGTGCTCGGTGCCCATCATGTGGCCGAGCTTGCCGGCCTTGGTCGCCAGGTAATGGCTGTTGTGCGGGTTGTGACCGGTGTGCAGCGGCACACGCTCGGCAACGTTGATGGCCATGGCAGTCAGCGCCTTGACCTTGCGCGGGTTGTTGGTCATCAGGCGCAGCGACTTGACGCCTAGGTGCTCGAGCATCGGCAGACAGATGCCATAGTCGCGCTGGTCGGCGGCAAAGCCCAAACGCTCGTTGGCCTCAACCGTGTCGGCGCCGCCATCCTGCAGCTCGTAGGCGCGGATCTTGTTCAACAGGCCGATACCGCGGCCTTCCTGACGCAGATACAACAGCACGCCGCGGCCTTCGCGGGCAATCGCCTGCAGCGCAGCTTCAAGCTGCGAACCGCAGTCGCAACGCTGGCTGAACAGCGCATCCCCAGTCAGGCACTCGGAGTGCAGACGCCCGAGCACCGGCTCGCCATCAGCGATATCACCCAGGCTGAGCACGACGTGCTCGCGGCCCGTGGCTTCGTCAAGAAAGCCATGCATGGTGAAGGTCGCAAAAGGAGTCGGAAGTTTCGAGGCGGCAACAAAGACGACGGGCACGTTGTGCTCCTGATTAGTAACTTGGAATTTCACGTGGGCCGATTGTATCAGCAGGCTGACAAGCGTGCGCACGGTGAATACCGTCGGTTAAGATCGAAAGGTTCGATGCTTAGCGAGGATGTGCTCAGCGAGGCTGGCTGTCGGCAGTGAACGGATAGGGCTGCTTCCACTTCTTGAAGACCGCTTCCAGCTCGCCGCTGCGCACCAGTTGCTGCATGCGTTGGTCAAACAGCGCACTCAGCGCCTTGCCTTGCTCATTGTGAGCAAAGGCAAGATAGAGCGGCAATTCTGCTACATGAGTGCGGCGAAAGCTGTCCGGCTTGGGCGCCTGGGCCTGGACGTACTCGACTTCTGTGAGTGAATCGACATAGAAGTCGACCCGGTTATGCTCGAGCATCGGCAGAATCCCTTCGCGGCGCTGGATTTCCCTGAACTCATGAACATTCGGCAAGTAACTGCCGTAGTCGTAGCCGCGCACCCAGGCCAGGCGATAGTCGCCGATATTGGCGGGGGTCGGCACGGGCTTGCTGGTCAGGCCCAGCGCATAGATATGATCGACATCGAAGTGCCAGCGCGGGTAGAGGTTGTCGTCGCTCTCCTGCTTGTAGGAGCCGACCCAGGCATCCGCCTCGCCACGTTTGACCAGGCCAATGGCACGGCTGTAAGGCGCGCTCTGGATGGACACCTTGACCCCGGCGGGCTCGAACACCTGGCGCAACACATCCCACGCCAGGCCAGTGCCGTCGGCGTTGGTGTAGTCGAGCCAGTCTTCACTGACCAGATGGATCTGGCCCAACTGAGGCTTGTCGCTGGCGTTGGCAACAGCGCCGCCAAGCAGCATCAGCAACAGCAGCACCGTCGTCCTTAACCCCATCTGCCACTCCCGTATCAGGCTACCGCCCAAACTAGAACCTGCATGCCCAGCCAGGCGAACACACCAGCGAGGATATCGTCGAGCATGATGCCGAATCCACCATGCACATGTTTGTCGATCCAGCGAATCGGCCACGGCTTGAGGATGTCGAAGAAGCGGAACATGAGGAACCCGGCCAGCAACCACTGCCAACCCTCCGGCACCAGCCACAGGGTGATCCACATGCCGACCATTTCGTCCCAGACAATGCCTTCATGGTCGTGAACGCGCAAGTCGGTGGCGACCTTGCCGCACAGCCAGAAGCCGAACAGCATGGTCATACCCAGCAGCAGCCAGTAGCCCCAGTCGGGCAACATCTGCCACAGCGGAATGAACGGCAGCGCCACCAGCGAGCCCCAGGTGCCGGGGGCCTTGGGCAAAGTGCCGGAACCGAAGCCAAAGGCGATGAAGTGCCACGGGTTGCGCCAGACCGAAGGCGGAACGAACTCCGCAGGCACCTGATTGGGGTGGTCGGTCACGGTGTCTCCCTAAAATGTTGATAGCCGCGTTGTCGCGGGGTGATGTCCTGGCCGTGTTCGTCGCGCAAAATCACGCCTTCGCCAGCCACTGCCCGGCCGATGACATGCACCGCCAGGCCAGCGTCGCGCAGCGCGGGCAGTTGCTGCGCGGGCAAGGTGAACACCAGGACATAATCGTCGCCACCGGTCAGCGCCGCCTGGCGGGCTGCCGCTGGCCCTGAAAAAGCCACTAGAGCAGGTGACACTGGCACCTCGGCCAGGTTCACCTCGAGCGCCAGCCGGGATGCCTTGGCGATATGGCCGCAGTCGGCCAACAAGCCATCGGAGATATCCAGCGCCGCGGTGGCCTTGCCGCGCAGGGCCTGGCCCAAGGCAAACTGCGGCGAAGGTGACCAGTACTGTGCCAGCAGCGGCGCACTGATCTCGACCGCCGCTTCGCGCTCGCCCAGCACCAACGGCAAGGCGCCGGCGGCATTGCCCAGCTCGCCGCCCACACAGAGCAAGTCACCCACCTGCGCGCCCGAGCGCAGCAGGGCCTGCCCGGCCGGAACCCGGCCAAACACAGTCATGGTGATACTCAGTGGGCCGCGGGTGGTGTCGCCGCCAATCAGGCTCAGGCGGCAATGTCGCGCCATGCGATCGAGGCCTTCGGCATACGCCTTGAGCCACTGTTCGCTGACCTCGGGCAAGGTCAGCGCCAGGGTAAAGCCGACGGGCGTGGCACCCATGGCTGCCAGGTCACTGGCCGCTACGGCCAGCGAGCGCTGGCCCAGTAGCGAGGGGTCGCAGGCGTGCGGAAAATGCACGCCGGCGACCAAGGTATCGGTAGACACTGCCAACTGCGCGGCAGCCGGCAGGTCAAGCAGGGCACAGTCGTCGCCGATCCCCAACGCAACACCTTCGCCGCCCTGCGCACAGGGCGCGGCGGCGAAGTAATGACGGATCAGCTCGAACTCACCCATGGCTGGTCAGCGCCGCAATCAGCGCTTGAACGCCTTGACTTCCGCTTCACGGACCTGCGGCGCCAGCTTGTCGAGTACACCGTTGACGAACTTGTGGCCGTCGGTGGCGCCGAAGATCTTGGCCAGTTCGACGCCTTCGTTGATCACGACCCGGTAAGGTACGTCAACGCGCATCAGGAACTCCCAGGTGGACAGGCGCAGAACCGCCAGTTCAACCGGGTCGAGCTCTTCCAGCGGGGTGTCCAGGCAAGGCTTGAGCGCGGCATCGATGTCGTCTTTCTTCGCCGGAACCCCGTGCAGGATCTCGCGGAAATAAGCGCCGTCGATGTCAGAGAAATCGTTGTCGACGCGGAACTGCGCCTCGATTTCATTCAGCGATTGCTTGGCCATGTGCCACTGATAAAGCGCCTGGGTCGCGAGCTTGCGTGCTTCGCGACGCTTGGCGCTTTTCGATGGTTTGCCAGCATCCGCAGGTTTTGGATCGCGCGGGTTGAAACGATCGCTTTCGTCGCTAATCACTTGGCCTCCAACTGCGCCAGCAGGCTGACCATTTCCAGTGCGGACAGGGCAGCTTCAGCGCCTTTGTTGCCGGCTTTGGTGCCGGAACGTTCGATGGCCTGCTCGATCGAGTCGACGGTCAGTACGCCGAACGCGACTGGCACACCGAACTCCATCGACACCTGGGCCAGGCCCTTGGTGCATTCGCCCGCAACGTATTCGAAGTGCGGAGTACCACCACGGATCACGGCGCCCAGGGCGATGATCGCGTCGTAAGCGCCCTGCTGAGCGACTTTCTGTGCAACCAGCGGGATTTCGAAGGCGCCAGGAGCACGGATGATGGTGATGTCGCTTTCGCTGACGCCATGGCGTACCAGCGCATCAACGGCACCGCTCACCAGGCTTTCGACGACGAAGCTGTTGAAGCGGCCAACCACCAAAGCATAGCGACCTTTGGGGGCGATGAAGGTACCTTCGATGGTCTTCAGGGTCATTGCGGTGTTCTCATTTTAAAGAGCGAGGCCGCCCTAGGCGGCCTGCAGGAGGGTTTGGACACGAGAGTCAGGGCGATTGGCGCGCCTGTGTCACTCAGAGGGCACGTATTCTACAACTTCCAGATCGAATCCGGATATCGCATTGAACTTCATCGGCGAGCTCATCAGGCGCATCTTGCGCACACCGAGGTCACGCAGGATCTGCGAACCGGCGCCAACCGTGCTGTAGGTGCTCGGCGTCTTGACCTGGGTTTCGCCGGCGCTTTCGCGGATATGCGCCAGCACCACGTCGCCATCGAGCGGGTGACCGAGCAGCAGCACTACGCCGCTGCCGGCCTCTGCCACGGCGCTCATGGCGGCGCGCAGGCTCCAGCGGCCGGGCTGCTTGACCATCAAGAGGTCGCGCAGCGGGTCCATGTTGTGCACCCGCACCAGGGTCGGTTCTTCGGCGCAGATCTTGCCCAGGGTCAGTGCCATGTGCACATCGCCTTCGACCGAATCACGGTAGGTGACGAGGTTGAACTGGCCCAGTTCGCTGTCCAGTGGCTGCTCGGTGACCCGCTGAACGGTACGTTCGTGGATCATGCGGTAGTGGATCAGGTCGGCGATGGTGCCGATCTTCAGGCCGTGCTCGGCGGCGAACACTTCCAGCTCGGCGCGACGCGACATGGTGCCGTCGTCGTTCATCACTTCGCAGATCACCCCGCTCGGCTCGAACCCGGCCATGCGCGCCAGGTCACAGGCCGCTTCGGTGTGGCCAGCGCGGGCCAGGGTGCCGCCAGGCTGGGCCATCAGCGGGAAGATGTGGCCAGGGCTGACGATATCGTCTGCCTTGGCATCCTTGGCTGCCGCGGCCTGCACGGTGCGCGCACGGTCGGCTGCGGAAATCCCGGTGGTGACGCCTTCGGCGGCTTCGATCGAGACGGTGAACTTGGTGCCGAAGCCCGAGCCATTGCGTGGCGCCATCAGCGGCAGCTTGAGGGTCTCGCAGCGCTCGCGGCTCATCGGCATGCAGATCAGGCCACGGGCGTGCTTGGCCATGAAGTTGATGTGCTCGGGCTGGCAGCACTCGGCGGCCATGATGATGTCGCCTTCGTTCTCGCGGTCTTCGTCATCCATGAGGATGACCATCTTGCCTTGGCGGATGTCTTCGACCAGCTCTTCAATACTGTTGAGCGCCACGCGGCACCCCCTTCTCGATCAGGATTTCAGGTAGCCGTTGGCGGCCAGGAAGCTTTCGGTGATGCTACTGCCCTTGCTCGGTGCGGCAGCCTTGTCACCCAGCAGCAGACGCTCCAGGTAACGGGCCAGCAGGTCGACCTCAAGGTTCACCCGACGCCCGCTGCGGTAGTCGGCCATGATGGTTTCGGACAGGGTATGCGGCACGATGGTCAGCTCGAATTCGGCGCCATCGACCTCATTGACCGTCAGGCTGGTGCCGTCGACGGTGATCGAGCCCTTGTGGGCAATGTACTTGGCCAGCTCCTTGGGTGCGCGCACGCGGAACTGGATCGCGCGGGCGTTATCGCTGCGCGAGATGATTTCGCCGACGCCGTCGACGTGGCCGCTGACCAGGTGGCCGCCCAGGCGGGTGGTCGGGGTCAGGGCTTTTTCCAGGTTGACCGGGCTGCCGCTTTTCAGGTCGTTGAATGCGGTGCAGTCGAGGGTTTCGCGGCTGACGTCAGCCCAGAAGCCGTCGCCAGGCAGTTCCACCGCAGTCAGGCAGACGCCATTGACGGCAATGCTGTCGCCCAGTTTGACGTCACCCAGGTCGAGCTTGCCGGTCTGGACGTAGACGCGCACGTCGCCGCCCTTGGGGGTCAGGCTGCGGATGGTGCCGATCGATTCGATGATGCCGGTGAACATTGGGTTCTCCTCGGAAACTGGGCGGCGTTGGGCCAGCCGGGCATTATACGCCGGTGGCCGGTTGGGGGATGGCTGTGACTCGCCAGTCATTGCCCACCGCGCGCATTTCGGTGATTTTCAGTCGCGGCGCTTCGCTCATCTTCGCCAGCGGCCAGTCCAGCAATGGCCGGGCCTGGGAGCCAAGGAAGGTGCCGGCAACAAACAATTGGTATTCGTCGATCAAACCGAGCTGGGCAAACGCGCCGACCAAACCGGCGCCCGCCTCCAGCAGAATCTCGTTGGTCCCGCGTGCCGCCAGGGCGCTGAGCAGGGCTGGCAGATCCACCCGGCCATCGGCGCCGGGCAACTGCAGCAGCTCATGGCCGGCCTCGGCATAGCGTGGGTCAGCGGCGGCGCCGGTGACCACCAGTACCGGCCCGGCCTGGAACAAAGGCGCAGTCAGCGGCAGGCGCAGGCGGCTGTCGATCAGCACCCGCAGCGGTGGCCGTGACAAGGCCAGGGCGGTGGTATCAGGGTCCAGGCCCAGCTCGCCGCCGCGCACGGTCATCCGCGCATTGTCGGCCAGCACACTGCTGGCGCTGGTCAGCACCACGCTGGAGCGCGCACGCAGGCGTTGCACCGCTGCGCGGGCGGCAGGGCCGGTAATCCACTGGCTTTCACCACTGGCCATGGCGGTGCGTCCGTCCAGGCTCATCGCCAGCTTGGCGCGGACGAACGGCAGGCCGTGCTCCATGCGTTTCAGGAAGCCGGGATTGAGCGCACGCGCTTCTTGCTCGAGCACGCCACTGACAACCTCGATACCGGCCTCGGCCAGGCGCCGCAGACCTCGCCCGGCAACTTGCGGGTTAGGGTCCTGCATGGCGGCGACCACCCGGGCCACCCCGGCCTTGACCAGCGCTTCGGCACACGGCGGGGTGCGCCCGTGGTGGCTGCACGGTTCAAGGGTGACATAGGCGCAGGCGCCCTGGGCGCGCTCGCCGGCCTGGCGCAGGGCATGCACTTCGGCGTGCGGCTCGCCGGCGCGCACATGCCAGCCCTCGCCGACCACCTCGCCATCACGCACGATGACGCAGCCAACGCGCGGGTTGGGATGGGTGCTGTACTGGCCTTTGCGGGCCAGTTGCACGGCCAGGGCCATGTAGTGGGCGTCGAGAATCGCGGTCGGGCTGGGCATGTTTACTCTTTGCCCGGCTGGCGCGCCAGGCGGTCGATTTCTTCGCGGAATTCGTCAAGGTCCTGGAAACGTCGGTAGACCGAGGCAAACCGAATGTAGGCGACTTCGTCGAGTTGACGCAGCGCCTCCATGACCAGCTCACCGACCACCAGCGACTTGACCTCGCGCTCGCCGGTGGCGCGCAGCTTGTGCTTGATCTGCGCCAGCGCTGCTTCCAGGCGCTCGACGCTGACCGGGCGCTTTTCCAGCGCGCGCTGCATGCCGGCTCGCAGCTTGTCTTCGTCGAATGGCTGGCGGGTGCCGTCTTGCTTGATCAGCCGCGGCAGTACCAGTTCGGCGGTTTCGAAGGTGGTGAAGCGCTCGCCGCAGGCGACGCATTCGCGCCGGCGACGCACTTGTTCGCCCTCGGCGACCAGGCGCGAGTCGATGACCTTGGTGTCGTTGGCACCGCAAAAGGGACAGTGCATGGTGGCAGGCAACAAAAAAAGGGAGGGCCATGGTAGCGCATCCGACTGGCAAGACAAGCCAAAGGGGTTACCATCCACTCAAATCTGCCCCTGAAGGACTTCTCCATGCACTTTCGAGCGCTCGTCGTGCTCTGCCTCGCTGGCCTGATGACGGCCTGCAGCAGCGATAAACCTAAAAACGAACCGGTGCCCGCAACGCCGGCGCCGAAAACGGTGAAAAAGGCCCCGGCGCTCGGCCCGCTGCCGGCTTATCAACGGGAAATCAGCGGCAGCCTGCAAGACGTGCCAGCGGGTGCCGAGGTCGAGCTGGCATTGCTGGTGATCGACGAACGTGATCGCCCGCAGCGGCTGCTGGCCAGCAGCACCCTGACCGGTACCGGTCAGGACCTGCCCTATCAACTGCGCTTCAACCCGGAAGCATTCCCGGCCGGTGCCCGCGTCGAGTTGCGCGGTCGCGCCAGCCGCTCGGGTCAGTTGATCATGCACCTGCCGCCACAGCGCATCGTCCAGGCTACGAGCCAGGCCACCGGCCCGCTGCGCTTCGAGAAAGCCCCGTAAATGGCGCCAGTGCAGTTGCAGCATGCGCTCAGCGGTCTGATCGGCGAAGCGCAGCTGGTTGCCACTGCGCTGCCGGAGTGCGCGCTGAAACTGTGGCTGCTCGACGCCGACAACATGCACCGCGCATTCACCCGCGAAGAGACCCAGCGCATCCTCGAAGAGCCGCCGTACTGGAGCTTCTGCTGGGCCAGCGGCCTGGCCATGGCCCGCTACCTGGCGGCCAATCCACAGTGGGTCGAGGGGATGCGCGTGCTCGACTTTGGCGCCGGTTCGGGCATTGCCGGGATCGCCGCAGCGCGGGCGGGTGCTGTCGAGGTGGTTGCCTGCGACCTTGATCCGCTGGCCTTGGCTGCGTGCCAAGCCAATGCTGCGCTGAACCAGGTCGAGCTCGGTTACAGCAGTGATTTTTTTGCCGAAGCCGACCGCTTCGATCTGATTCTGGTGGCTGATGTGTTGTACGACCCGGCCAACCTGCCGTTGCTCGATGGTTTTCTCAGCCGTGGCCGCCAGGTGCTGGTGGCCGACTCGCGGGTGCGCAATTTCAGCCACCCGCTGTACCGTCAGTTGGACGTGCTCGAAGGCTTGACCCTGCCCGACCTGGCCGAACCGCACGAATTCCGCCGGGTCAGCCTGTACCACGCCAGCCGCGAGCCTTTATAGTGGTGTCATTCAGAGATTTGCGAGAGTTGCGATGAGCCAAGCCCCCGATACCAACGCCCTGCCGTACATTTTCGATGCTACCGACGCCAACTTTCAGCAGTTGGTCATCGAGAACTCCTTCCACAAACCGGTGCTGGTGGATTTCTGGGCCGAGTGGTGTGCGCCATGCAAGGCGCTGATGCCGTTGCTGGCCAAGATAGCCGAGGGTTATCAGGGCGAGCTGTTGCTGGCCAAGATCAACTGCGACGTCGAGCAGCAGGTGGTTGCCCAGTTCGGTATCCGCAGCCTGCCAACCGTGGTGCTGTTCAAGGACGGTCAGCCGGTCGACGGCTTTGCCGGTGCGCAGCCCGAATCGGCGATTCGCGCCCTGCTCGAGCCGCACGTGCAGATGCCTGCCGCGCCGACTGCCTCGCCACTGGAAGAAGCCAAGGCGCTGTTTGCCGAAAGCCGCTTTGCCGAGGCCGAAGCGACCCTCAAGCTGTTGCTGGGCGAAGACAACAGCAATGCCGAGGCGTTGATCCTGTACGGCCGTTGCCTGGCCGAGCGTGGCGACCTGAGTGAAGCTGAGGCCGTGCTGGGTGCGGTCAAGAGCGACGAGCACAAGGCAGCGTTGGCCGGCGCCAAGGCGCAGCTGACCTTCTTGCGCCAGGCCGCCAGCCTGCCGGAAGCCGCCGAGTTGAAGAGCCGTCTGGCGCAGAACCCTGAGGACGACGAAGCCGCTTATCAGCTGTGCATTCAGCAGTTGGCGCGCCAGCAGTACGAAGCGGCGCTGGATGGGTTGCTCAAGCTGTTCCAGCGTAATCGGGGTTATGAAAGCGGATTGCCGCACAAGGCGCTGTTGCAGGTGTTCGAGCTGCTCGGCAATGAGCACCCGCTGGTTACCGCGTATCGGCGCAAGTTGTTTGCCTTGATGTATTGAGGCGCATATCGGCCCGACGGTCTGCGGGGCCGCTGCGCGGCCCTTTCGCGACACAAGGCCGCTCCTACAGGCCGGCGGTGAGCCATGAGCAACTCGGTCGCCTGTAGGAGCGGCCTTGTGTCGCGAAAGGCCAGCGTAGCTGGCCCACTATGCTTCAACCGATCCAGTGATAAACAGGCGCATCCCCCGCGCTTTCCACCCTCACCTCAGCACTGTGACGCAAACGCACCAGCAGCCGCTTGCCCGCCGCCGTGCTGCCGGTCAACTGCTCCAGTTGCTCAAGTAATTCTGGCCCAGTCATCTGTCCGGCCACGCGCAAGGCTTCGCGCGCAGCTTGCCACTGGTCATCGTTCTGCCGCACCGCGGGTGCCGGCGTTGCCTTTTCCACCGGCGCAGCCAACTCCACCTGACGCCCAAGCTGCGCCCATTCCGCCGGCTCCAGCTCGATGGTCAGGTCCACCGGCCACTCGCCGATCGTTCCTCGTATTCTCACCTTGGCTTCCTCGCTCACAATTGCCTAGCGTCCATGCTCCCACGACATGAAACCTTCGCCAAGCGGCTGGCACTCGCTAGAAAAATTGTTATAACATTACCAAATCATTCGCCCTGCTCTCTGGAGTTGTCCATGCGCCGTCTGTTGCTTGCACTGCCCTTCGCCCTGCTGCCCCTGGCCGTGGCGCATGCCCACGATGAGCATGATCACGACCACACCGCGCTGGGCGCCCATGAACACGGCGTGGCCAAACTCGACGTAGTACTGGATGGCAACACCCTCGAGCTTGGCCTGGACAGCCCGGCGATGAACCTGGTGGGCTTTGAACACGCCGCCAGCAGCGATGCCGACAAGGCCAAGGTAGCCAGCGTACGCCAGCAACTGGAGCAGCCACTGCAGCTATTGGGTCTGGCCAAGGACGCTAGCTGCAGCATCGACGCGCAGGAGCTGCAAAGCCCGCTGTTCGACGCACCAGCAGCCGCTGCCGGCAAAACCGAGAAACACGCCCACAGCGATATCGAAGCGCACTATCAGTTCACCTGCAGCAACCCGAGCAAACTCGCCAGCATCGACCTCGCGCCGCTGTTCAAGGCTTACCCGGCGATGCAGAAGATCAACGTGCAGTTGATTGGCCCTAATGGCCAAAAAGGCCTTGAAGCAACGCCGACCACTGCGACGGTCGCGTTCTGAATGAGCCAGGCGTTGATCGAACTGCGTGATCTGCTGTTCGCCTGGCCCGGCCAGGCGCCGCTGCTGGATATCCCGCAGTTTCGCCTGGAAGCGGGCGAAGCGCTGTTTCTCAAGGGCCCCAGCGGCAGCGGCAAGACCACCCTGCTCGGCCTGCTTGGCGGTGTGAACCTGCCGGCGCAGGGCAGCGTGCGCCTGCTCGGTCAGACCTTGGCCGAGCTGGGCCAGGGCGCGCGCGATCGCTTCCGCGTCGATCACACCGGCTACATTTTTCAGCAGTTCAACCTGCTGCCGTTTCTGTCGGTGCGAGAAAACGTCGAACTGCCTTGTCGTTTTTCTGCCAGCCGCGCCGAGCGTGCCCGCCAGCGCCATGGCAGCGTCGATCAGGCCGCCACGCAATTGCTCGCGCACCTGGGCCTGACTGACCCGGCAATGCTCGCGCGGCGCGCCGATAGCCTGTCGATCGGCCAGCAGCAACGAGTAGCCGCGGCCCGCGCGCTGATCGGCCAGCCGGAGTTGGTGATCGCCGACGAGCCAACCTCGGCGCTCGATGCCGACACCCGCGAAGCCTTTATCCGGCTGCTGTTCGACGAATGCCGCGCTGCCGGCTCCAGCCTGTTGTTCGTCAGCCACGACCAGAGCCTGGCGCCGCTGTTCGATCGACACCTGTCACTGGCCGAACTCAATCGCGCCGCCGCGCCCCGGGAGGCCTGATGTACCTGCTCCGCCTTGCTCTGGCCAGCCTCGCCAACCGGCGCTTCACGGCCTTTCTTACCGCCTTCGCGATTGCCCTGTCGGTCTGCCTGCTGTTGGCCGTGGAACGGGTCCGCACCGAAGCCCGCGCCAGCTTTGCCAGCACCATCAGTGGCACCGACCTGATCGTCGGCGCCCGCTCGGGCTCGGTCAACCTGCTGCTGTACTCGGTGTTTCGCATCGGCAACGCCACCAACAACATCCGCTGGGACAGCTATCAACACTACGCCAGCGACCCGCGGGTGAAGTGGGCGATCCCGATTTCGCTGGGCGACTCGCATCGCGGCTATCGGGTGATGGGCACCAGTACCGATTACTTCAGCCACTACCAGTACGGCCGGCGCCAGCACCTGGAACTCAGCCAGGGCCGACCGTTTGCCGATAACCCGTTCGACGTGGTGCTGGGCGCCGAAGTCGCCGAGGCACTGCACTACAAACTCGGCGACAAGCTGGTGCTGGCCCATGGCGTAGCGGCGATCAGCCTGGTCAAACACGATGACAAACCGTTCACTGTGGTCGGCGTGCTCAAACGCACCGGCACCCCGGTTGACCGCACCCTGCACATCAGCCTGGCCGGCATGGAGGCCATTCACGTCGACTGGCACAACGGCGTACCGGCTCGCGGCGCCGGCCGCATCAGTGCCGAGCAAGCGCGCGGCATGGACCTGCAACCGACTGCGATCACCGCCTTCATGCTTGGCCTGAACAACAAGATCGCCACTTTCAGCGTGCAGCGCGAGATCAATCAGTACGCCAACGAGCCGTTGCTGGCGATTCTCCCGGGCGTGGCCATGCAGGAGCTGTGGAGCCTGATGGGGACCGCCGAGCAAGCCCTGTTCGTGGTGTCGTTGTTTGTCGTGCTGACCGGCTTGATCGGCATGCTCACGGCGATTCTGACCAGCCTCAACGAGCGCCGCCGGGAGATGGCCATTCTGCGCTCGGTGGGTGCTCGGCCCTGGCATATCGCCGGCCTGCTGGTCCTCGAGGCGCTGGCGTTGGCGGTAGCCGGTATCGTCGCCGGGCTTGGCCTGCTGTATGCCGGCATCGCTCTGGCTCAGGGCTACGTGCAGGCCAACTATGGTTTGTACCTGCCACTGGCCTGGCCGAGTAGCCATGAATGGACGCTGCTGGCTATCATCCTCGGCGCAGCGTTGCTGATGGGCAGCGTGCCGGCCTGGCGTGCCTATCGGCAGTCATTGGCTGATGGTCTGTCGATTCATTTGTGAGTGATTACCATGCGTCTGCCCCGCCTTAGCGCTCAGTTCCCGCGCTGCCTCATGCTACTGGTGCTGCTCTTCAGCTCGCCGGTGTGGGCGGCTGAGCCGCGCGAGCTGGATTGGCCGGCATTGATCCCCGAAGGCGCGCCAGTGCAAGCCCCGCAGCTGGCGCCGCTGCACGACCTGTCGCAGATCGGCAACGCGCTGGCGGCCGAGTCCGCGCCGCCAGCACCACAGCAATCGGCCAATGCTCCGGTGGTGCAGGCGCTGGACAATCAGCAGGTCAAGCTGCCGGGCTATATCGTGCCGCTGGAAGTCAGTGAAGAAGGCCGTACCACCGAGTTTTTGCTGGTGCCGTATTACGGCGCCTGCATTCACGTGCCGCCACCGCCGTCGAATCAGATCGTGCATATTTTCAGCGAGATGGGCGTACGCGTCGAAGACCTGTACCAACCGTACTGGATCGAAGGGCGTATGCAGGTCAAAGCCAGCAGCAGCGAGCTGGCCGACACCGGTTACCAGATGGAAGCCGAAAAAATCTACGCCTACGAGCTGAAATAAGCCCGCAGGACGGCTATGCCGCGCTTCGTTGAGCTGGGTCAAACATTTGGTTTAAGCGCCTTCGTACCATTAGGCCATTGATTACCAATGTCCTTTCGGAGCTTCCATGAACAAGTCCTTGCTCGGCGCCTCGCTCGTCGCCCTGGCCCTCGTTGCGCCTGCTGCCCACGCTCACCAGCCGGGTGATTTCATTGTCCGCGCCGGCGCCATCACCACCGCGCCCAACGAGAGCAGCGGCGACTTGCGCTTCGACGGCAACAAGGTAGCCGGCACCAAGGCAACCCTGACCAGCGACACGCAGCTGGGCCTGACCTTCGCTTACATGCTCAGCGATCACATCGGCGTCGAGCTGCTGGCGGCCACGCCGTTCCAGCACACCGTTGGCGTCAAGGGCCTGGGCGGCGGCCTGGATGGCAAGCTGGCCGACATCAAGCAACTGCCACCGACCCTGTCGCTGCAGTACTTCCCGATGGACCCAGCCTCCAAGTTCCAGCCGTACGTAGGCGTGGGCATCAACTACACCCTGTTCTTCGATGAAGACCTGAGCAGCGCGCGCAAGCAGCAAGGCTTCAGCAACTTGAAGATGCAGGACTCGATCGGCATCGCCGGCCAGGTCGGCATGGACTACATGATCACCGACAACGTGCTGGTCAACGCCTCGGTCTGGTACGTCGACATCGACACCAAAGCCACCGTCGACGGCCCTGCCGCACTGGGCTACAGCAAGACCAAGGTCGACGTTGAAGTCGATCCATGGGTGTACATGGTCGGTATTGGCTACAAGTTCTGATCGTTGCTGCATGACAAAGCCGTTGCCATCAGGCAGCGGCTTTTTGCTGTCAGCGCTGGCCATTGCCTGTTTGCCAGCGCAGATACAGCCAATAAATCAAGGCCAGTGCGCTGAACCCCGCGCCCACTGCGCACACGGCCATCCAGCCCCAGCGCGCATAGACCCAGCTCGCCGCTACCGCCCCCACCCCGCTGCCCAGCGAATAACAGCACATGTAGGCCCCGATCAGGCGGCTGGCCATCTCACTGCGCCCTTTCAGCAGCAATGTCTGGTTGGTGACGTGCACCGCCTGAACGGCAAAATCGAGCATTACTACGCCCAGCACCAGCGCCAGCAATGAGTATTCAAGAAAGGCCGTGGCTACCCACGACAGCAGCAACAGCAGCAAGGCCACGCCTGTGGTTCGCTGCGCGTGGCCCTGGTCAGCCAGACGCCCGGCACGTGACGCTGCCTTCGCACCGGCGATTCCGGCTAGGCCAAACAGGCCGATCTGGGTATGGCTCAGCGCCAGCGCTGGTGCGCTCAGCGGCAGTACCATTGCACTCCACAGCACGCTGAAAGCGGCGAAGGTCAGCAAGGCCAACAGCCCACGCTGGCGCAACAGCCGATCGTGTCGATACAGACCGACAACCGACGCCAGCAATTGCCAATAGCTGGCGCTGCGGGCGCCTGGCTGCGCGCTCGGCAACTTGCGCCAGAGCAGCAAAGCCATCAACAGCGCCAACCCGGCAGCAACAAAATAGACGCTGCGCCAGCCGGCAACGTCGGCGAACCCACCAGCCACCAGTCGCGCCAGCAAGATGCCCAGCACCACGCCGCTGGTGACCTGGCCGACCACGCGCCCCTGCTCCTGCGCTGTCGCCAAGGTCGCGGCATGCGCCACCACCACCTGCACCACAACCGCCAGCAGCCCGACCAGGCTCATCGCCAGCAGCAATACGGCCCAGTCCTGCGCCAGCCCGACCGCCAGCAGCGCCGCGGCCGAGAGCAGCAGTTGACAGACGATCAAGCGCTTGCGCTCGAACAGATCGCCCAATGGCACGACCAGCAACAGGCCAACCGCATAGCCGGCCTGAGTCGCGCCGACGACCAGCCCGACCTTGCCCGTTGCCACCCCCAGGCTGGTCGCCATCGACTCGAGCAACGGTTGAGCGAAATACACCGAGGCCACAGCCAGTGCACAGGTCACGGCAAGCAACAGAGTGAGTGAGCGGGTAAGTGGCGCAGGGCTGAACGCGGTCATGGCAGGCACTCGACAACTGGTTTCATATTGAAACCACTTACTGGCTTTCTAGCAAATGTGGTTTTAATCTGCAACCAGATAAACAAGCGAGGTTGTCGCCATGCTGGACCCGATCAACAACCAATGCCCCGTGGCACGCGCGCTGCTGGTGCTCGGTGATCGCTGGGCGCTGATGATTCTGCGTGATGCGTTCGATGGCCTGCGCCGCTTCAGTGAGCTGCAGAAGAGCCTCGGCCTGGCGAAGAACATCCTCTCCTCGCGCCTCAAGCTGCTGGTAGAAACCGGCCTGCTGACCCTGCAACCCGCCTCGGATGGCAGCGCGTACAAGGAATATGCACTGACCGACAAGGGCCGCGCGGTGTTTCCCATCGTGATTGGCCTGCGCCAGTGGGGCGAGCAATTTCTATTCGAAGCCGGCGAAACCCGCTCGCAACTGCTCGACAGTGCCCACGGCCAACCTTTGCAGACACTGCAGGTGCAAGCCAGGGATGGCCGCGTGGTGGGGCCGGACGATTGCCTGCGGCGGGTGGTGCGGCATGGGGTGAAGCCAGGTCGCGGCTAATTACGTAGCCAGGGAGCCGGGAATTATCCGCGAGCAGTCGGGTCGTTAGCGCGGTGTCGAGTGCGCTGGGGCCGCTGCGGGCGCCAGCGATCTCAAGCCAGAGATAAACACAGAGACCTTGAAGCGGATGGGTTTCAGTGCGAAACCAGTGCTCTGCTGACACCCAGCTCCATATCATCGATCAGGGCCTTGGCGAGCTCACTCAATATTCGTACAGCGCTCCCTGCTTGCCGATCATTCTCCATCTCCGCCTCTGTAGCGAGATGGCGGATACAGCCCAGGAGTACGGATAGCTCCGAGAACGCCTGATCAAGTGGCACATCACGCTGTACGCAGAAAAGGTTCTGGCAAGGTGTCTGGCCTTGAGTTTTGCGGTGCTTGATATCGGTTTTCATGACACCGCCTCCTTGTCCCTGGCATGCGCAACCAACGCAAGTATCAACTGGTTGAGTACCTCTATGACCTCCAGCAAGTACTTGTGGATGCCAATAGGCTCACCGAAAAGATTGGCTTTGATTGTTCCGTTCAAGCAGTCGAGCAGCTTGTCGACCTGGGCGAGCGCATCTTCCGCGCTGAGTTCGGCGTTAATCAGAAAATAGGGTACTGGCGGATCCGGGACGAGCTTTTTCATGGTCAGGTCTCTTGTGTGTTCACAGAAAACCACCACCGTCGCTCTTCTCACGGATTGAGGGTGGCAGCCGTGCACAGGGTGAGAAACCGAGACACAAGAGAAACCCGGCCAGACCGAAGTCTGCCCGCGCACGGCTGCCATAAACTGGCCGTAATTTGTGTTGTCGGGTTCTCACACCCGGTCACCACTTCTGGCGACCCTGTGACATTAGGACTGAGGTGATTCCCCGACAACTGAGCTGCTTCCGAAAGACGCGTAGGATAATTCCTAGACGGGCTTTTGCAGAAGCATTTGGATTTGATTTCAGAAAGGTCTGACGCGCAGATGGGTTTCCCGCAGGCCTGAGCGACCTGCAGAACGGTGCTTAGCCCCTGCCCAACAGCTTGGCCAAACCTTCGACCATCGGCGTTGGTTGAGGGAAGTCGAAGCGTGCCAGCAAGCGTGCGTTGTCGGCGCGGGAGTGGCGGATGTCGCCCGAGCGGGCCTCGCCGTAGCTGATTTCCGGCAGGCTGCCAATGACGTCGCGCAGCGCGGCCAGTAGCTGATTCAGCGAGGTGGCCTGGTTCAGGCCGATGTTCACTGCGCCCTCTTCCACCTGCGGTTGCTCGAGGGCCTGGACCATGACCTGGACCAGATCACCAACATAGAGGAAGTCGCGGGTCTGCTCGCCGTCGCCAAATACCTTGATCGGCAAGCCTTGGGTAGCGCGCTCGCTGAAGATGCTGATCACCCCGGAATACGGCGAGGACGGATCCTGGCGCGGGCCGAAAATGTTGAAGAAGCGGAAGATCACCGGCTCCAGGCCATGCTGGCGGCGGTAGAAGTCCAGGTACTGCTCGCTGGCAAGTTTGTCCACTGCGTAAGGCGTCAGCGGCGCCTTGGGGGTATCTTCGGCAATCGACTGGCCTTCGCCATTGTTGCCATACACCGCGGCGCTGGAGGCAAACAGCACCCGACGCACGCCATTCAGGCGCATGGCTTCGCAGACATTCAGCGTGCCGATGAAATTGCTCTGGTGGGTTTTCACCGGGTCATCCACCGAGGCCTGCACCGAGGCCACGGCAGCCAGATGCACAACGGCGCGGCAGCCAGCGGCAGCACGGGCGACCAGAGCGGCGTCGGCGACATCGCCTTCGATCAGCTCCAGGCCGGGATGCTGCAACTGCAGGTTGGCGCGCTTGCCGGTGGACAGGTCGTCAAGGATACGCACCGCATAGCCTTTGCCCAGCAAGGCGTCGGACAGGTGCGAGCCGATGAAGCCCGCGCCGCCGGTGATCAGAATAGGGGCGTCAGCCATGTCGGTAGAATCGGTCCAGTAAAGGCGCCAGGCCCGAGCGCCAGGCGCGCGGCTTGATGCCGAAGGTATGAAGGATCTTCTTGCAGGCCAACACCGCATTTTGCGGCTCTTCGCTGGCATCCGGCCGTGCCGCATGGGCCTGGGCGGTGGGTGCCTGCACTGCGAGCTGGCGCCATTGCTGTGCTTCGGCAAGGATCGCCTGGCCCAGCGCCAGCGGCGTGGTCGCCTCGTTGCCGGCGTAGTGATAGGTGCCCCACAGCGGCGCGGCGCAGTCGAGTTGCTTGAGTACCGAGAGGATGACCCGGGCCGCATCGTCCACTGGCGTCGGATTGCCGCGGCGATCGTCCGCCAAGAGCAATTCCTGCGGCTGCTCGGCGCGGGTCAGGAAGCGCCCGAGGGTGCCATCGATGCTCTCGTCCAGCACCCAGCCAAAGCGCAGCAGCACATGCTGCGGGCAAGTTGCGCGCACGCTCTGCTCGACCCGCCACAGCGCCTGGCCGCGGCTGCCCAGGGGCACCGGCTCGTCCTTTTCGCTGTAGGCAGTGGCCCGCGAGCCATCGAACACGCGATAGCTGGAAGGTTGCACGAGGATCATTTCGTGGTGCTGGCACAGCTCGGCCAGGCGCTCGACTGCGCGCTCTTGCTGGGCGAGGCGCTGTTCGCTGACCGCCTCGGCCTGGAACCAGTCGAAGTAATAGGCGAGGTTGATCACCACGTTGGGGCGGTGTTCGTCCAGCAGCAGGGTCAGGCTGGCCGGATCCCAGCCGTTGTCCGGCGGACGCGGCGCCAGGAATCCGATGTCTTCCTCGGCCCCGAGACGAATCAGCGCTTGCCCGAGGGCATTGCCACCACCCAACAGCATCAGGCGCATACGCATAGGGTAAAAAAGTCCGCTCAGATCGTTGGAAGAAAAAGCATTTTGCGGTTTCCGACAGGGGAAGTCCAACGCCTGCTGGATTGCGGCGTTGCTCGGCACTGCAGTGGCGCACTTCGCAAGGCTGTTATCGACCTATACTGAGCGCGCCATCCCCTGCTCAGCGCGAAGGTCAAAATGCCCACCGAATCCATCGCTGCACACCGTTCGACCTGGCAGTACGACGAGGCAGCGCCCGGCGCAGAGCGGTTCATCGAACAGTCATTCGACGGCTATCGGCAGCAGGCACGACTGCTGGTGCCCGATGTTGCACACGCCCCGCCCGCCTTTATCGTCGGTGGCGCACGCTCGGACTTCACCCGCCTCAACCCGTTGCTGTATCGCCTGCAGGCGCAGGGCATCGGCTCGCTCAGCGGTAACCTGTCCGGCCACAGCCTGGCCAGCCAACCGGGCGCCGCCGCGCCGTCGCTGCACACCAATCTGCACGAGGCACTGAGCTTTCATCAGCATATCGCCGAGCAGTGCCATACCCTGATCGGCCATAGCCTTGGTGCAGCCATTGCGCTGAAGATGGCCGCGCAGTTGCCAAGCATCTCCAAACTGGTGCTGATCTGCCCGGCGGTTTACCCGGACGCGGCGCACCAGGCGCCGTTCGGCCCGGCGTTCACCGCAGCGATTCGCCAGCCGTTCGCCTTTCTGCAATGTGATAGCTATGAATTCTTGCGCACCTTTACCGGCCAGGTATTGCTGGTGATCGGTGAGTACGACGGGCTTAATTCGCGTGCTTATGGCCAAGGCGCGGGGACCTCGGCGGGGACGCGCTGGGTGTCTGGCGTGCAGCGCTACAGCCCGATCCCGGAAGAAGTCACCCATACCCTGCTGCGCTCAGTGCCGGCGCCACATGTCGAGTGCCTGCTGCTGACCGACTGCGACCACGGCATCGCCGCTCACCTGCGAGACAATCCGCAAGTCGCCGACCAGGTGGCAGAGGTGACCGCAGCGTTCATTCGCGGTTGAGGCGGCCTACTCGATCTCGAACAGGCCGTTGCTCAGCGGGCCGACGCTGAGGCGCTCGCGCACGTCATCGTCGATGCGCGGATCATCCGGGCGGTACAGCTTGACCTGCCGGTAGGCATTGATGCGGTTGATCTCCTCGCCGAGAAACTCCCAGACCACGCGGGTACAGGCCGGGTTGCGCCGGTCGCCGCTGGAGACTCCGGTCTTGAGCCCGTTCAAGCGGGTAATGCGGCTCTTGAAGCTGGGGATGAGGATGGTCTGGCTCATCTCGTTGAGGGTCAGTGATTCGTAGTCGATCAGGAACATGCGGTCCTGCAGCTGGAACGCCGCACCAAGGTAGCGGCAGCGCACTTCGGCATGCAGGTCGGTGGCGCTGCTGCGCTCCTGGCGTTCCTGGCGCTCGAACAGAAAGCTGCCGCGCTCCTCCCGCAAATGCACCAGCGACACCAGAATGGTACCCGGCACCGACATGCAGTTGGAGTATTCGAAGTAATAGCCGCAATAGCGCGAGAGATTGCCGGCATGCGCATGCAAAGGCTTGAACAGCTCACTGATGGGGTCGTTCAACGGCCCGTTCTGCTCCGAAGGAATGCGCGCACCTATCAGCCGGGCAAACTGCTCGGGCGGCAAATTCAGCTCGTAATCCTCGACCCCGAAGAAATCGCCGATGCGCTTGAGGTTGTAGGCCGTCGGACGGCTCTGCCCGCTCAAATACTTGTTGAACTGGGCGCGGTTGATCGACAGCTGCCGGCAAACCTCGGAGATAGAGCGGTAGTGGCTACAGGCCAATTTCAGGTTGCTAGCGAAATGATCGCTCATGTACGAGGTCCAGCTGATGCGAGTGATGCAAGCATAGCATCAAGTCGCGCCAACTGAGAGCAACCCGCGAAATTGTAACGACTCTTGTCATGGCCAACCATGCGCCCAACGAAAAGCGGCGCGTCGTTGCCGCCGCTGGTCATTCCACGCGAAGAATAAGAATCGAGGTCATTTGCCATGCTCGAAGTACTCAACGATTTCCTTTCGGGGAAGCTGCTCATCGTCCTTATCGTCGGACTTGGTAGCTACTTCACCCTCCGCTCGCGGTTCGTCCAGTTCCGTCACTTCGGCCACATGTTCGGTGTGTTCAAAGAATCCCTGCGTGGCCAGGCTGGCCAGCTGAGCTCGTTCCAGGCACTGATGCTGAGCCTGGCCGGCCGCGTTGGCGCCGGTAACATCGCCGGTGTCGGCATCGCTGTGACCCTCGGCGGCCCAGGCGCTGTGTTCTGGATGTGGGTGACCGCGCTGGTTGGCATGTCCAGCAGCTTCTTCGAATGTACCCTGGCCCAGGTGTACAAGCGCGCCGATGGCGATGGCCTGTACCGTGGCGGCCCGGCGTACTACATCTTGCATGGCTTGAAATTCAAGCGCATGGCGGTGGTGTTCTCGCTGCTGCTGCTGGTGACCTACGGCTTCGCCTTCAACGGCCTGCAGTCGTACACCGTGACCCACTCGCTGCAAAATGCCTTCGGCTTCCCGCCGCAGCAGACCGGTATCGCCCTGGCAGTGCTGCTGGCGATCGTCTTCCTCGGTGGTATCAAGCGTATTGCTTCGGTGTCCGACCTGCTGGTACCGGTCAAGACTCTGGCCTACATCGGCGTCACCCTGTATGTGATCGGCAGCCAGATCGAGCACGTGCCAGCGATGCTGGAAACCATCTTCAAAAGCGCCTTCGGCCTTGACCCTGCGTTCGGCGGCCTGCTCGGCAGCGCGATCGTGATGGGCGTGAAACGTGGCGTGTTCGCCAACGAAGCGGGCCTGGGCAGTGCGCCCAACGTTGCTGCCGTGGCCGCGGTCAAGCACCCTGGCGCACAGGGCGTGGTGCAGGCGTTCAGCGTGTTCCTCGACACCTTCGTGATCTGCACCTGCACCGCACTGCTGATCCTGCTGTCGGGCTTCTACACCCCAGGCTTCGAAGGTGACGGCATCGTCCTGACCCAGAACTCGCTGGCCGCTGTAGTCGGTGACTGGGGTCGTCTGTTCGTCAGCGTCGCGCTGTCGCTGTTCGTCTTCACCTGCATCCTCTACAACTACTACCTGGGCGAAACCAGCCTGCAGTTCCTGACCCGCAAGCGTTCGGTGCTGATGGGCTACCGCGGCCTGGTCCTGGCGCTGATCGTATGGGGTTCGGCGCAAGACCTGTCGACCGTGTTCGCCTTCGCCGACATCACCATGACCTGTCTGGCCTTCGTCAACCTGATCGCCCTGACCCTGCTGTTCAACATCGGCCTGCGGGTCATGCGCGACTACGATGTGCAGCGCAAGGCTGGCATCAAGCAGCCAGTGTTCGATTCGAGCAAGTTCCCTGACCTGGACCTGGACCGCAACGCCTGGCCAGTTCCGGCAGCCGCTGAAACAACCGCTGACAACACCGTCGGTCAGGTTCAGACCCAGCGCTGATATCCTCCCCAGCCAGCCGCCCCGTTCGCGGGCGGCTGCTTCTCTCTCCGCTCATCGTTACGGAATGCGCCATGCGTGCAGTCAAGAATCTTCTCGTCCTCTATACCGGTGGCACCATCGGCATGCTCGAAACACCCCAGGG
This sequence comes from Pseudomonas sp. BIGb0278, assembly GCF_024809895.1. Classification (NCBI taxonomy): domain Bacteria; kingdom Pseudomonadati; phylum Pseudomonadota; class Gammaproteobacteria; order Pseudomonadales; family Pseudomonadaceae; genus Pseudomonas; species Pseudomonas sp. BIGb0278. The sequence goes on along the minus strand of NZ_JANUEL010000008.1, from coordinate 27,696 downwards.
CCTGGCCCCGGCGGGCGGCTTCGACGTGCGCATGCGCGAGCATCTGGCGCAACTTGACGATGCTCCGCAGATACAGTGGACACTGCGTGAAATGAACCCACTGCTGGACAGCGCCAACATGCAGCAAGCCAACTGGCTGGCCATGCGTGACGCGATTGTCGAAGCGGTGGAACGTGACGGCCACGACGGCGTGCTGGTGCTGCACGGTACCGATACGCTGGCCTACACCGGTGCAGCCCTGTCGTTCGTGCTGCTCGGCTTGCCGGTGCCGGTGCTGCTGACCGGTTCGATGTTGCCCGCCGGCGCGCCAGACAGCGACGCCTGGGACAACCTGATCGGCGCCCTGCGCCTGCTCGAAAGCGGCATCGAGGACGGCGTGCAGCTGTACTTCCACGAGCAGTTGCTGCACGGCTGCCGCGCCTCCAAGCTGCGCAGCGAGGCATTCGACGCCTTCGCCGCCCTGCCCCGTCATCGCGACAGCGAGCGCGCGCCAGCCATCCCGGCTGTGCTTGACTACCGTCAGCTGCGCCAGCCGGTAAAGCTGGCGGTATTGCCGGTGTTCCCCGGCCTGCAGGCAGAACACCTGCGCGGCCTGCTCGACAGCGGCGTGCAAGGGTTGGTGCTGGAGTGCTACGGCAGCGGCACCGGGCCGTCCGACGACCAGGCCCTGCTGGATGTGCTGCATGACGCCCACCAAGGCGGCGTGGTGATCGTTGCGATCAGCCAGTGCCCGGTCGGCTCGGTGGTATTTGACACCTATGCCGCCGGTAGCCGGCTGCGTGACACTGGCCTGATCAGCGGCGGCGGCATGACCCGCGAAGCGGCGCTGGGCAAGTTGTTTGGCTTGCTTGGGGCGGGGCTGGATGCGCAGGCGACGGAGCATTGGTTTGCGCTGGATCTGTGTGGGGAGCGGGCTTGAAGGCCTGATTGCCTAAAGAAAGCATCGGCAGCTTCAGATTCGCCGCCGATGCCCGCTCTAGCGCTGAGCAGAGCGGGCGGTACACCACTGCCGAAGCATCCCGGCAAACATCTGCGCAACGTCAGACAGCGGCCGATCAGTCGCTGAAGTAAGGCCAATCGGTGCGCGCAGCAGGGAACTGCTGAAAGGCAATTGCTGCACCAGCCCCAAGCGCAGATCCAGGTCGATCACCCCGCGTTGCACAAACCACACGGCGTCATAGTCGTGGACGTATACCCGAGAAAATGTCTCGCTCAGCGATTCCTGAATCTGAAAGCGTTGAACGCCACCACTGCTGAGCAGGAAGTTGTCGATGCTGGTTCGCACCAAGGTACCTTGCGGGGATGCCAGCAGTACGTGCGCGCGCAAATCATCCAACTGCAGTTGCTCGCGCTGGGCCAGCGGGTGTCCCGTGCGCACCACCAGCAGCAAATCCTCTTCATATAACGCCTCGAACATCACTCCGAGCATGTCTCGACCAATCAGCCGTCCGACGATCAGATCGAGTTCGCGGGTGCGCAGCTTGCCCACCAGGTAGTCATACATACCGGATTCCACTCGAACCTGTACATGCGGGTAGCGCTCGCGCATCTGCGCCACCACGGGTGCGAGCATGTAGCCCGCAGCTGTCGGCAACGCTCCAACCTTGAGGATCTGCGGTGCCGGCGCAGCCGTCTGGCCTTCGTCCATGGCCAACCGAAAGCTGGCCATGGTCTGCGCTGCGTGCTTGTTGAAGGCCTCACCGGCCTGGGTCAACTGCACACCCTTGCGCCCGCGCAGCAGCAACTGCACATCCAGCTCTTGCTCTAGCTCCTTGAGGCTTTTCGATACGGCTGAAACAGTGATGTGCAGCAGCTTGGCGGCAGTGACCAGGCTGCCAGCGCTGACCACGGCAAGAAACACCCGAAAGTGGCGCAGGTTGATGGCATTAAGGTGCATGACTGGCTCCTTGTTCAACCCACAAGTTAACCAAGCGCTGATTTTATATCAATTTATTCAACAAAAAGTTTGCTCTAGCATCGACCCTATCCACACGGAACCGATAACCAGGGCAATCATATGATCTCAACCTCACCGCCACGGCTCGGCGCGTCCAGCGCATCTTTGCCAAGCCTGGCTCCCGAAGCCTTGGTTGAGCAACTGGCCGAGCACGGCTATCAAGGCGTTGAGTGGCGCGTTGCCGATACCTCTGGCCTGGACTTTGCTCGCGCCTGGGATGCCCGCAGCAACAATCGCTGCACCATCGCCCCGACAGTACACGCGGTCGAGGACATCTACCGGCGCTGCCAGGCCGCCGGCCTGGAAATCTTTTGCCTGAGCCCTTACCTGGCGGTTGGCGACACTGACCAGGCGCAGCACATGATCGACCTCGCCGCTCGGGCAGGTCAGGCTCGGTTACGCTTATGGGCACCTGGCTACGTGGATGAGCGCTATCCAGCGGCCTATGCGCGCATGCGCCGCTTCCTTGACCAGATCCTGCCACTGGCCGAACAGGCCGGCGTGCGTCTGGCGCTGGAGGTGCATCAACGCACCATCTGTTCCAGCCCTTCGCTGGCCATGCGCGTGGCGGAACATTACCCCGCCGAGCGGTTAGGCATCATCTATGACCTCGGCAACCTGGCCATCGAAGGCCGCGAGGATGTGCAGATGTCGCTCGACCTGATGGGTGCGCATCTGGCCCATGTGCAGGTCAAGAACGTCGCGTACCAACCACTCGGCCCCGGCCAAGGCTGGCAGTGGCAATGGTGCCCTCCCGATGAAGGCGTACTGCCGCTGCCGGCAATGCTCGCCACCCTGCGTGCCAACGGCTTTGCCGACTGGATTTCGGTAGAAGATTTCGATGCCCGCCACAGTGACCTGCACAAGCTGCGGCGTAACCGCGACCTGATCGGCCGCTACCTGAACCTGACACCTTTCGTCCCTGCTGCCAGCCAAGAGGTACCTTGCCAATGAACACTTCCACCGACCCGCGTCGGGTTGCCTTGGTCACCGGCGCCGCTGGCGAACTGGGCCGGGCCATCTGCGCTCGCTTGAGCCAGGACGGCCTGGACCTGGTCGCGGCGGACCTCGACCTTGAGGCAGCGCAGAGCCTGGTCGCGCAACTGCCGTTGTCCCCGGGCCAGAGAGCGTTGGCAGTGCACGCCGATCTCGGCGATCCGGCCTCCATCGCTACCTTGGTGGAGCATGTTGGGGCTGCCTTTGGCCGCATCGATGTCGTGGTGAACAACGCAGCGGTCAATCACCGCGGCTCGATCTACGATTTCGACGTCGCCAAGTGGGATCACATGATGGCTGTCAACCTACGCGGTCCGGCCCTGCTGTGTCAGCAGGTTGCACCCTATTGGCAGCGGCAGAACAGCGGCCGAGTGATCAATATGGTCTCGCGCTGCTGGGTGGCCGGCGGCCCACCGGCCTATGTCGCCTGTAAGGCGGGCCTGGTCGGATTGACCCGCTCGATGGCGCGCGAGCTGGCGCCACACAACGTCACCGTCAACGCCATCGCGCCTGGACTATTGCCCTCGGCTTTCACGCTCGATGGCCGTGATGCCGATAGCTTCGAGCAGATGGCCCAGGGTTCGATCAACAGCACACCCTTGAAGCGCCTGACCACGCCCGAGGACATTGCGGGCACCACTTCATTCCTGGCCTCGAGAGATGCCGCTTTTATCACTGCCGAGGTGATTCACGTCTGTGGAGGCAGCCAATTGGCGCCGTTCGGCAGCCGCTGACCTGTTGCAAGCCCCGTCCACCACAATTACAAGAAAGGCTAACCCATGCAAACTCACGCGACCGACAATCGGCGCATGGCCCGCAGAGCTGCATTCGGCAGTTTTCTGGGCAGTGTCGTCGAGTATTACGACTTTTTTATCTACGGCTCTGCTGCCGCGCTGGTCTTCAGCACGCTGTTCTTTCCCTCGTCTGACCCGATGGCGGGGACGTTGGCAGCCCTGGCCACGTTCGGCGTCGGTTACCTGGCCCGGCCCGTAGGCGCGCTGGTCTGCGGCCACCTTGGCGACCGCTTCGGGCGTAAACAGGTACTGATGATGACCCTGATGCTGATGGGCATCGCCACGTTCACCATCGGCCTGCTGCCCACCTACGCCAGCATCGGCGCATGGGCGCCAGCGTTGCTGGTGCTGTGCCGCCTGCTGCAGGGCTTTTCTGCTGGCGGCGAGCAGGTCGGCGCCAGCCTGCTGACCATGGAGCACGCTCCGGGCAAGAGCAAATCGTTCTACACCAGCTGGCTGATCAATGGCGCATCGATGGGCTCGATCCTCGCCACGTCAGTATTCATCCCACTAACGATGCTGAGTGAGGAACAGTTGCTCAGCTGGGGCTGGCGGATCCCGTTCCTGCTCAGTGCAGTAATGGTCATCATCACCTGGATAATCCGCCGCGGCGTCGAAGAAAGCCCGGAATTCAAAGCCAGTAAAGCCAAGCCAGAACACTTGCCTGTCGCTGATCTGTTCCGCCATGAAGGGCGCGCCTTCATCATTGTGTTCTGCTGCGCCCTGATCTGCTCGGTGTCGTCGCTGGTGATGATCTTTGGCTTATCCTGGGCGACCAACAATCAGGGGGTCGAGCGCGCGTCGATGCTCACGGCCATTGCCGCGAGTCAGGCCGTCGCCCTCCTCTGCCAACCGCTGTTCGGCCTGCTGGCTGACCGCATCGGCCGCAAGCGTATCTTCACCCTGGGCGCGTTCGCCTGCAGCGCTGGAGTGTTCTTGTTCCTGTGGTCGATCACCACCGGGAACATCGGCCTGATCATGTTTAGCACCGTGCTGCTCAAATCTGTGCTCTACAGTGCGCCGAATGCACTATGGCCATCCTTCTATGCCGAGATGTTCAGCATCCGTGTGCGCTATACCGGGGTTGGCCTGGCGACCCAACTGAGCTTCATCATCGCCGGCTTCTCACCAAGCATTTGCTATGCGCTGATGGCTGATAACCACGACTGGTTGCCGGTAGCCTGCTTCATTGGTGGCCTTGCACTGATTGCGGCAATTGCTGCGCTGGTATCGCGGCCAGCGGGCGAAGCCGCTCCTGCGACGCATCAGCCGATGCAGCAACACGCGCGGCACTGAGCCGAAAACCCAACCTTCAGGAACTGAACCATGCAATTTGCGCTTATCGCCTACGATTATGACGATGCCCTTGAACGCCGCCTGCAGTGCCGTGAAGAGCATGTGGCGCGCTTGCACGCGCTGGCCGCCAGTGGCAATTTCCTTGGCGGCGGAGCACTGCTCAACACCGAGGGCAAGATGATCGGCTCCAACGTGCATGTCGCTTTTGAGTCCCGCGCCGCACTCGATATCTGGCTGCAGAGTGAACCCTACCTTGAGCAGAAGGTGTGGGAAAAGGTCGAAGTGCTGGAAATCAAGCGACTGCAGATTGGTTGAAGCTGATCGGCAGCGTGTTTGAAGTCTAAATTGCATGATCCCAAAAGGCCCTCGGCGCGTTGCAGCGCTGGGGGCCTTCGCTACTCCAGACAAGCGCGGGATTCCAAGACGCTCAGCAAGCGAATCATTGATTCAATGTAATCTCAAATTTATCTTCACCCAGGTGAGTGATCTTGACGGTATTAGACACATCCTGACCGTCTTCAGACTTTAACTGATAGTTGGCCTGCAAATAGGACTCGTAGGTCATGATTTCCTTCGAACCCAACTTGCTGCCCACAGCCATGCACACACTACCAATCGTTGCGATAGGCCCCGGATAGATCTGTATATACTCGAATAACGTCGGCCCAGCCATGCTGTTATACGTTATGGTTTCCGGGCCGAAGATCATGGTGATGACACCGATGGCTGTCACGAGAAAGCCCACGCCTACCAACAGCCAGTAGGCATACACTGCGCCGCCCTCCTCAGCGTTGACGTATGCCTGATAGGCATCGACAAAGCCGGCAACGCAATACTCGCTTTGCGAGTCTTTGATTGTAATTCGACTTGAAGAAATGATGTCCTGCATGGGCCCGCTCCTTGAAAAAGCGGATTGTACTTAATAAATTCGGGCATTGATTACCAAGCAAGCAACCTCAGAAACTTCCTACACTAAAAGTTATCTTTGAAGCACACCTGCAACTTTCACTAACAAACCATCGAAACATTGACATCGAGTCAATAAAAAAGCCCGCAGCATAAGATGCTGCGGGCTTTTTATTACGACAAGACTATTGATTAAAACGGAATATCGTCATCAAAGCTGTCGAAGTCAGCCGCCGGCTGTGGCGCTGGCTGTTGCGGCGCCGGGCGCTGCTGAGCCTGCTGCGGGCGTGGTGCCTGCTGACGCGGTGCCTGCTGCTGTGGCTGCTGGTTGTACTGCTGTGGCTGACCACCGCCCTGGTTGTAGTTGTTACCACCACCCTGGTTGTACTGATCACCGCCGCCTTGTTGGTTCTGCGGACGGCCGCCGAGCAGCTGCATGGTGCCTTGCATGTCGACGATGATTTCAGTGGTGTAGCGCTTGATGCCGTCTTTTTCCCACTCGCGGGTCTGCAGCTTGCCCTCGATGTAGACCTGGGAACCCTTGCGCAGGTACTCACCGGCGATTTCGGCAACTTTGCCGAACATCGACACACGGTGCCACTCGGTACGCTCGACCTTCTGACCGGACTGCTTGTCGGTCCACTGCTCGCTGGTGGCCAGGCTCAGGTTGGTCACGGCGTTACCGTTGGGCAGGTAGCGGACTTCGGGATCCTGACCACAGGTACCGACCAGAATGACTTTGTTAACCCCACGGGCCATAACGTTCTCCTAGGCTTCGCACGCCGATGAGGCTGGATTTACCAGACGCTCGAGGGTCGCACGGTCCAAAATTTTCGTATCCAGTTTGATATAGATGGCGGCTTCTTCTGCCACCACCACGGCGTCGGTCACACCCGGCACGGCCATCAGGCGTTCGGTCAACCCGGCTTCCCGGACCGCCTCAGGCGTCAGTGGCATGCGCAGGCTGGTCACATAGGGCGGCTCGTTCATGTTCAAGGCGACGACCAACCACACAGCACACAGCAGCGCACAACCGACGAACACCATGCCCAGACCACCATGCTGGAATAACCAGCCACCGATGATTCCTCCCAGCGCGGCACCGAGGAACTGGCTGGTGGAATAAACCCCCATGGCCGTTCCCTTGCCGCCGGCGGGCGACACCTTGCTGACCAGCGAAGGCAAGGATGCCTCCAGCAGGTTGAAGGCAGTAAAGAATATCACGGTGCCGATCACCAGTCCGTGCAAGTTGTCAGCCCACTGCCAGAAGAACACCTCGACCAGCAGCAGAACGCTCACCGCACCGAGCAACACACGCTTCATCTTGCGCTTTTTTTCGCCGTAGATAATGAACGGCACCATTGCAAAAAATGAGACGAACAACGCGGTCAGGTATACCCACCAGTGTTCTTCCTTGGGCAGGCCGCCGCGCTCGACAAAGGCTAAGGGCAGCGCAACGAAGCTGGCCATGAGGATCGCATGCAGGACGAAAATACCCACGTCCAGGCGCAGAAGGTCCGGATGGCGCAGGGTTGGGCCGATGGCCTTGCGCGCCACCCCCGACTCGCGGTGCTGCAGGGTGCTGTGCGCATGCGGCACGAAGAAGGCCACCAGCAGGATGCCGACCAGGGCAAGTCCTGCAGTCGCGAGGAACAATCCCGACAAACCAAACGCGCGCGTCAACAATGGCCCCACAACCATTGCCACGGCAAACGACAAACCGATGCTCATGCCGATCATGGCCATGGCCTTGGTCCGGTGCTGTTCTCGGGTCAGGTCGGAGAGCAGCGCCATGACCGCTGCCGAGATCGCCCCGGCGCCCTGCAGAATGCGCCCGGCGATCACGCCCCAGATCGAGTCGGCCTGGGCTGCCAGCACACTGCCGAGGGCGAAGATGATCAGCCCAAGGTAGATCACCGGGCGCCGGCCGATGCGGTCGGAGATCATCCCGAACGGGATCTGCAGCACCGCCTGGGTCAGGCCGTAGGCACCGATGGCCAGGCCGATCAGCGCAGGCGTGGCGCCGGCCAGGTCCATGCCGTAGGTGGCAAGTACCGGCAGCACCATGAACATGCCCAGCATACGAAAGGCAAAGACCAGGGCCAGGCCACCGGCGGCGCGAGTCTCGCTACCACTCATGCGCTCGTTGTGGGTGTCGTGCATGGATAAACCTCGTGTGAACCGGCGGCGATTCTATCAGTCCCACGCCTTGACGGCATATACGCGACGCTTTGCCGCGTAATGGCAGCGCGCCGTATACTTCTATGTTTATGCCCGCCAAGCGAGGCCGCAGTGGACAAGATTCTGATTCGTGGGGCACGTACCCACAACCTGAAGAACATCGACCTGACCCTGCCCCGGGACAAGTTGATCGTGATCACCGGTTTGTCCGGTTCCGGCAAGTCATCGCTGGCTTTCGACACCCTCTACGCCGAGGGTCAACGCCGTTATGTCGAGTCGTTGTCGGCTTACGCCCGGCAATTCCTGTCGATGATGGAAAAGCCCGACGTCGACACCATCGAGGGCCTTTCCCCGGCAATCTCGATCGAGCAGAAATCAACCTCGCACAACCCGCGCTCGACGGTCGGCACCATTACCGAAATCTACGACTACCTGCGTCTGCTGTATGCACGGGTAGGTACCCCGCGCTGCCCGGACCATGACATCCCGCTGGAAGCGCAAACGGTCAGCCAGATGGTCGACCTGGTGCTCGAGCAACCTGAGGGCAGCAAGTTGATGCTGCTGGCGCCGGTCATCCGCGAGCGCAAGGGCGAGCACCTGGCGGTGTTCGACGAGCTGCGCGCGCAGGGCTTTGTGCGCGTGCGGGTCAACGGCAAGCTGTACGAGATGGACGAGCTGCCGACCCTCGAGAAACAGAAAAAACACAGCATCGATGTCGTGGTCGACCGTTTCAAGGTCCGCAGCGACCTGCAGCAGCGCCTGGCCGAGTCGTTCGAGACAGCGCTGAAGCTGGCTGACGGCATTGCCCTGGTCGCGCCGATGGACGATGAGCCCGGCGAAGAAATCATCTTCTCTGCGCGCTTTGCCTGCCCGGTCTGCGGCCATGCCATCAGCGAGCTGGAACCCAAGTTGTTCTCCTTCAACAACCCGGCTGGCGCGTGCCCGACCTGCGATGGCCTGGGCGTGAAGCAATACTTCGACACCAAGCGCCTGGTCAACACCGAGCTGACCCTGGCCGAGGGCGCGATCCGTGGCTGGGACCGGCGCAACGTGTACTACTTCCAGATGCTTGGCTCGCTTGCCGCGCATTTTGGCTTCAGCCTGGAACAACCGTTCGCTGAACTGGCAGCAGAGGATCAAAAGATCATTCTGCAGGGCAGCGGCAAGCAGAACGTCGACTTCAAATACCTGAATGACCGTGGCGATATCGTCAAGCGCTCGCACCCGTTTGAAGGCATCGTGCCGAATCTGGAGCGACGTTACCGCGAGACCGAGTCGGCCACGGTGCGTGAAGAGCTGGCCAAGTTCCTCGGTACGCAGCCATGCCCGGACTGTCGCGGCACGCGCCTGCGCCGTGAGTCGCGGCATGTATGGGTTGGCGAGAAAACCCTGCCAGCGGTGACCAACCTGCCGATTGGCGATGCCAGCACCTACTTCAGCGAGCTGACCCTGACCGGTCGCCGCGGCGAGATCGCTTCGAAGATCCTCAAGGAGATTTGCGAGCGTCTGCAGTTTCTGGTCAACGTCGGCCTTGATTACCTGACCCTGGATCGCAGTGCCGACACCCTCTCCGGCGGCGAAGCGCAGCGTATTCGCCTGGCCAGCCAGATCGGCGCGGGCCTGGTCGGCGTCATGTATATCCTCGACGAGCCTTCGATTGGCTTGCATCAGCGCGATAACGACCGCTTGCTCGGCACGCTCAATCACTTGCGCGACCTGGGCAACACGGTGATTGTGGTGGAGCACGACGAGGACGCCATTCGCCTGGCTGACTACGTTGTCGACATCGGCCCGGGCGCTGGTGTACATGGTGGCCAGATCGTTGCCGAGGGCACGCCACAGGAGGTCATGGACCACCCTGATTCGCTGACCGGTGCCTACCTGTCCGGGCGCAAGAAGATCGCTGTGCCGGCCAAGCGCACCCCCCGTGACAAGAAGCTGTCGCTCAAGCTCAAAGGCGCGCGTGGCAACAACCTGCAGAACGTCGATCTGGAAATCCCGATAGGCTTGCTGACTTGCGTGACCGGTGTCTCCGGGTCGGGCAAGTCGACGCTGATCAACAACACGCTGTTCCCGCTGGCGGCGACTGCGCTGAACGGCGCTACCAGCCATGAGGCCGCCGCACACAGCAGCATGGACGGCCTGCAGCATCTGGACAAAGTGGTCGACATCGACCAGAGCCCGATTGGCCGCACCCCACGCTCCAACCCGGCGACCTATACCGGCATCTTCACGCCGGTGCGCGAGCTGTTTGCAGGGGTGCCCGAGTCGCGTGCGCGCGGTTATGGTCCGGGACGGTTCTCGTTCAACGTCAAGGGCGGCCGCTGCGAAGCGTGTCAGGGCGATGGCCTGATCAAGGTCGAGATGCACTTCCTGCCGGACATCTACGTGCCCTGCGACGTGTGCAAGAGCAAGCGCTACAACCGCGAGACGCTGGAGATCAAGTACAAAGGAAAGAACATCCACGAGGTGCTGGAAATGACCATCGAGGATGCCCGCGCATTCTTCGATGCAGTGCCGGCGCTGGCGCGCAAGCTGCAGACGCTGGTGGATGTCGGCCTGTCGTACATCAAGCTTGGTCAGTCGGCCACGACCCTCTCCGGGGGCGAGGCGCAGCGGGTCAAGCTATCCCGTGAGCTGTCCAAGCGCGATACCGGCAAGACGCTGTACATCCTCGATGAACCGACTACCGGCCTGCACTTCGCCGATATCCGGCAGTTGCTCGATGTACTGCACCGCTTGCGCGATCACGGCAACACCGTAGTGGTGATCGAGCACAATCTGGACGTGATCAAGACCGCCGACTGGCTGGTCGACCTCGGCCCGGAGGGCGGCTCCAAGGGCGGCCAGATCATCGCGGTGGGTACGCCTGAAGAGGTGACCAATATGAAGCAGTCGTATACCGGCCGCTACCTCAAGCCGTTGCTGGAGCGTGACCGGGCGTAAGCCTACAAAAAAAGCCCCCGGTAGCGAGCTACCGGGGGCTTTTTTACAACCATGCAGCCCGTTACGGCAAGCTGATTACATCTGCGATTGCAGGTAGTTCTGCAGGCCGATGACCTTGATCAGACCCTGCTGCTTTTCCAGCCAATAAGTGTGATCTTCTTCGGTATCTGCCAACTGCTGACGCAGGATGTCGCGGCTGATGTAATCCTTGTGCGTTTCGCACAATTCAATACCTTTGCACAACGCTGCGCGCACCTTGTACTCGAGGCGCAAGTCGGCTGCGAGCATTTCCGGCACAGTGGTGCCCACGTCCAGATCATCCGGACGCATGCGCGGGGTGCCTTCCAGCATGAGAATGCGGCGCATCAGGGCGTCGGCGTGTTGCGCCTCTTCTTCCATTTCATGGTTGATGCGCTCGTAGAGCTTGGACAAGCCCCAGTCTTCGTACATGCGCGAATGAATGAAATACTGATCACGTGCTGCCAGCTCGCCGGTGAGCAACGTGTTGAGGTAATCGATTACGTCCGGGTGACCTTGCATCGCCCTGGTTCTCCATGTGAAAGCGCTATGTGCATAGTGTGAACCAGGACTGCTGCAAGGTCACTGAAAAACGCGCAATAACATGCAAAAAAACGCCTAAACAGTAGTGATATTCATTGAAAAACCGCCCAAATGAGGGCGGTTCTACTTATCATTCCGACTCAGGCGAGATTCAGCCCCAACGCCTTGGCAATTCCTTCGCCGTAGGCTGGATCTGCCTTGGAGAAGTGCTGCAACTGGCGCATCACCACAACTGCGCTGACACCTGCCATGGTGCCGGCAATGTTGTTGATCAGCAGTGTTTGTTGCTCAGGGCTCATCAAGCGGAACAAGGCGCCGGCGTGGCTGTAGTAATCGCCGTCCTCACGGTGGTCGTGACGATCGGCTGCGCCGTTCAGGGCAAGCGCCGGTTCGGCATGCTGCGGCGACTGCTTGGGCGCATCGCTGTAGCTGTTCGGCTCGTAGTTAGGCGCACTGCCATAGCTACCGGAAGCCATAGCGCCATCGCGCTGGTAGCTGTGCACCGGGCTGCGAGCGGCGTTGACCGGCAGATGCTGGTGATTGGTGCCTACGCGGTAGCGGTGCGCATCGGCATAGGCAAACACACGCCCCTGCAGCATCCGGTCTGGCGACAGGCCGACACCTGGAACCATGTTGCTCGGGCCGAAGGTGGCTTGCTCGACTTCGGCAAAGTAGTTGAGCGGGTTGCGGTTGAGTTCAAGCACGCCAACCTCGACCAACGGGAATTCCTTCTGCGACCAGGTCTTGGTCACATCGAAAGGATTCTCCGCTCGATTGGCTGCCTGCTCCTCGCTCATGACCTGAATGCACACAGTCCAGCGCGGATAGTCACCGCGTTCAATCGCCTCGAACAGGTCACGCTGGGCGTAATCAGGGTCAGTACCCGCCAGGCGAGCTGCTTCGGCCGGTGCCAGGTTCTTGATGCCCTGCTGAGTCTTGTAGTGCCATTTGACCCAGGTGCGCTCACCGCTCGCGCTGATCAGGCTGTAGGTATGGCTGCCGAAGCCGTGCATGTGACGGTAGCCGTCCGGGATACCCCGATCAGAGAACAGGATCGTGACCTGGTGCAGCGCCTCAGGCGAATGCGACCAGAAGTCCCACATCATCTGGGCGTTCTTCAGGTTGCTCTGCGGATGGCGCTTCTGCGTGTGGATGAAGTCAGGAAACTTCAGGGGGTCGCGGATGAAGAACACCGGGGTGTTGTTGCCCACGATGTCCCAATTGCCTTCCTCGGTGTAGAACTTGAGCGCGAAGCCACGCGGGTCACGTTCGGTGTCAGCCGAGCCGCGCTCGCCACCTACAGTGGAGAAGCGCAAAAAGGTCTCGGTTTGCTTGCCAACCTTGTCGAACAATTTGGCACAGGTGTAGCGGGTGATATCGCGGGTTACGGTGAAGGTACCGTAGGCGCCCGAGCCCTTGGCGTGTACACGGCGCTCAGGGATGTTCTCGCGGTTGAAGTGGGCGAGTTTTTCCAGCAGGTGGAAGTCGTCAAGCAGTAGCGGGCCGCGAGGGCCGGCCGAACGGGAATTCTGGTTATCAGCTACAGGTGCACCGCTGGCGGTGGTAAGAATCTTGCTCATGGGCTCTCCTTGACGGTCTTGATCTGCCGTTTGTCGGCTTGCGGACAGTATCGGGGAGCGGCATGCCAAGAGCTAATTCATTGATCGAGTTGAGGCGATAGGAATTAACAATAATTACAGAAACAAAAAACCGGGCACTAGGCCCGGTTTTTTGTAGCAGACAGAACGTCTTACTCGGCAGCTTCTACAGCACCACCGACTGGACGATCAACCAGCTCGACGTACGCCATAGGCGCATTGTCGCCAGCGCGGAAACCGCACTTCAGGATACGCAGGTAGCCGCCCTGACGGGTGGCGTAGCGCTTGCCCAGATCGTTGAAGAGCTTGCCAACAGCGGATTTCGAACGGGTACGGTCGAAAGCCAGACGACGGTTGGCTACGCTATCTTCCTTGGCCAGGGTGATCAGCGGCTCGGCAACGCGGCGCAGTTCCTTGGCTTTTGGCAGAGTAGTTTTGATCAGCTCGTGCTCGATCAACGACACTGCCATGTTCTGGAACATAGCCTTGCGGTGAGAGCTGGTACGGCTCAGGTGACGTCCACTTTTACGATGACGCATGATTCATTCCTTACCAAACACTACGTTCGGTGATTACGACGATCAGGCAGTCGCCTTGTCGTCCTTCTTAAGACTTGCAGGCGGCCAGTTGTCGAGGCGCATGCCGAGGGACAGACCACGGGAAGCCAAAACGTCCTTGATTTCAGTCAGGGACTTCTTGCCCAGGTTAGGAGTTTTCAACAGCTCTACTTCGGTGCGCTGAATCAGGTCGCCGATGTAGTAGATGTTCTCCGCCTTGAGGCAGTTGGCAGACCGTACGGTCAGTTCCAGGTCGTCAACCGGACGCAGCAGGATCGGATCGATCTCGTCTTCCTGCTCGACCACTACCGGCTCACTGTCACCTTTGAGATCCACGAACGCGGCCAGCTGCTGTTGCAGGATGGTCGCGGCACGACGGATTGCCTCTTCTGGGTCCAGAGTACCGTTGGTTTCCAGATCAATGACCAGCTTGTCCAGGTTGGTACGCTGCTCAACACGGGCGTTTTCGACCACATAGGCGATACGACGCACCGGGCTGAACGAAGCGTCCAGCTGAAGACGGCCAATGCTGCGGCTTTCATCTTCGTCAGTCTGACGAGAGTCGGCCGGCTCGTAACCGCGACCACGAGCTACAGTGAGCTTCATGTTCAGGGCGCCGTTGGACGCCAGGTTCGCGATTACGTGATCGGGGTTGACGATCTCGACATCGTGATCCAGCTGAATATCGGCAGCGGTAACCACCCCCGAACCCTTTTTCGACAAGGTCAGCGTAACTTCGTCACGACCGTGCAGTTTGATAGCCAGGCCTTTCAGGTTCAACAGGATTTCAATTACGTCTTCCTGTACACCTTCGATCGCGGAGTACTCATGGAGTACGCCATCGATCTCGGCCTCGACTACTGCACAGCCAGGCATGGAGGACAACAGGATGCGGCGCAGCGCGTTGCCCAGGGTATGGCCGAAACCACGCTCGAGAGGCTCGAGCGTAATCTTGGCGCGGGTCGGACTGACTACCTGCACATCAATGTGGCGGGGAGTCAGGAACTCATTTACCGAAATCTGCATGGATGCACCTATTTTCTAGCCCTTACTTGGAGTAGAGCTCGACAATCAGGTTTTCGTTGATGTCGGCAGACAGGTCGCTGCGAGCAGGAACGTTCTTGAAAACGCCCGACTTTTTAGCAGCATCCACGTCTACCCACTCAACGCGGCCGCGCTGAGAGCACAGTTCAAGGGCTTGAACAATGCGCAGCTGGTTCAGCGATTTCTCACGAACCGAGACCACGTCACCCGGACGAACTTGGTAAGATGGAATGTTTACAGTCTTACCGTTGACGCTGATCGCTTTGTGCGAAACCAGCTGACGCGACTCGGAACGAGTCGAGCCGAAGCCCATACGGTAAACGACGTTATCCAGACGGCACTCGAGCAGTTGCAGCAGGTTCTCACCAGTTGCGCCTTTTTTCGAGGCTGCAGCTTGGTAGTAACCGCGGAACTGACGCTCCAGAACACCGTAGATACGACGGACTTTTTGTTTCTCGCGCAGCTGGGTACCGTAGTCGGACTGACGGCCACGGCGCTGGCCGTGGATACCTGGGGCTGCTTCGATGTTGCACTTCGATTCCAGAGCGCGAACGCCGCTCTTCAGGAAAAGGTCAGTGCCTTCACGGCGAGACAGTTTGCATTTTGGACCAATGTAACGTGCCATTTATCTGTCTCCTGATTACACGCGACGCTTCTTCGGCGGACGGCACCCGTTATGCGGGATTGGCGTCACGTCGGTGATGCTGGCGATCTTGTAGCCGCAGCTGTTCAAAGCACGAACGGCGGACTCACGACCTGGACCTGGACCCTTGACGTTTACGTCGAGGTTTTTCAGACCGTATTCCAGCGCAGCTTGACCAGCTCGTTCAGCAGCAATCTGAGCTGCAAACGGGGTGGATTTGCGCGAACCACGGAAACCCGAACCACCGGACGTTGCCCAGGACAAAGCATTGCCCTGACGGTCGGTGATGGTCACGATGGTGTTGTTGAAAGACGCGTGGATGTGGGCGATGCCATCAACCACTGTCTTTTTGATTTTTTTACGAGGACGAGCAGCAGGTTTTGCCATGTCTATTTTCCTGTCGATTCGCTGGTGCGATTACTTGCGGATCGGCTTACGCGGGCCCTTACGGGTGCGTGCATTGGTCTTGGTGCGCTGACCGCGAACCGGCAGACCTTTACGATGGCGCAGACCGCGGTAGCAGCCCAGGTCCATCAAGCGTTTGATCTTCATGTTGATGTCACGGCGCAGATCACCTTCAGTGGTGAACTTGGCGACTTCGCTACGCAGCGTTTCAATCTGCTCGTCGCTCAGATCCTTGATCTTTGCGGCTGGGTTAACCCCAGTGTCTGCACAAATCTTCTGTGCAGTTGTGCGACCGACACCATAGATGTAGGTCAGCGAGATAACAGTGTGCTTGTTATCTGGAATGTTGACGCCTGCAATACGGGCCATTCAGTGGGACTCCAATTGACAGCTACCTACGCCCCGGAAGCCAAGAAATAGGGCGCGAGATAATATCGCTGTAGAAACAATTAATCAACCCAGCAGCGCACTAGCTGCTGGGCTTGTAGCGCGGATCACACTCAGCCTTGGCGCTGCTTGTGACGCGGTTCCGCGCTGCAAATTACTCGCACGATACCTTCGCGGCGAATAATCTTGCAGTTACGGCACAGCTTTTTCACCGATGCACGAACTTTCATGACCAACTCCTCGAACCTTAGGGGCCTGTCAGCGCAGCAAGCTGCTGCCGCCATAGCCTTTCAGGTTGGCTTTCTTCATCAGGGATTCGTACTGGTGCGAAACGAGGTGGGATTGTACTTGGGACATGAAGTCCATCACAACCACTACCACGATCAACAACGACGTCCCGCCGAGATAGAACGGCACGTTTGCAGCCACCACAAGGAACTGGGGCAGAAGGCATACGGCCATCATGTAAAGAGCACCGAACATGGTCAGACGAGTCAGAACGCCATCAATGTAGCGCGCCGACTGCTCACCAGGACGGATACCCGGAATAAAGGCACCGGACTTCTTCAGGTTTTCCGCTACGTCTTTCGGGTTGAACATCAACGCTGTGTAGAAGAAGCAGAAGAAAATGATCCCTGCACTAAACAGCAAAATGTTCAACGGCTGACCAGGAGCGATCGACTGCGAGATGTCTTGCAGCCAGCCCATACCTTCGGACTGACCGAACCAGGCACCCAGCGAAGCCGGGAACAGCAGAATGCTGCTGGCGAAAATAGCCGGGATTACCCCTGCCATGTTCACCTTGAGCGGCAAGTGGCTGGTCTGCGCAGCAAAGACCTTGCGGCCCTGCTGACGCTTGGCGTAGTGAACGGCGATTCGACGCTGACCACGCTCAATGAACACCACAAAACCGATAATCGCTACTGCCAGCAAACCGATAGCGACCAGGGCGAAAATGTTGATATCGCCTGTGCGCGCAGACTCGAAAGACTGCCCGATTGCTCTCGGAAGACCGGCAACGATACCCGCGAAAATCAACATCGAGATACCGTTGCCCACACCGCGCTCGGTAATCTGCTCGCCCAGCCACATCATGAACATTGCGCCTGCCACGAAGGTGGAGACGGCAACCACATGGAAGCCAAGGCTTGCAGAGAACGCCACGCCCTGGTTGGCCAAGCCAATGGACATGCCAATCGCTTGAACCAATGCCAGGATTACAGTGAGGTAGCGGGTGTACTGGCTGATCTTGCGACGGCCAGCTTCACCTTCCTTCTTCAACTGCTCCAGCTGTGGGCTGACAGCGGTCATGAGCTGCATGATGATCGATGCCGAGATGTACGGCATGATCCCCAGTGCAAAGATGCTCATGCGCTCCAGCGCACCACCGGAAAACATGTTGAACAAGCTAAGAATGGTCCCCTCATTCTGTCGAAACAGATCCGCCAGACGGTCCGGGTTGATGCCAGGCACCGGGATATGCGCACCTATCCGATAGACGATGATCGCCATGAACAGAAAGCGCAGACGAGCCCAGAGTTCCGACATCCCGCCCTTACCGAGCGAAGAGAGAGCACCTTGCTTAGCCATTTATTCCTCGAATTTGCCGCCAGCTGCTTCGATAGCCGCACGCGCACCTTTGGTGGCTGCGATGCCCTTGATGGTAACTGCGCGAGTGACTTCGCCAGACAGCATGATTTTCACACGCTGTACGTTCTGGTTGATCACGTTGGCATCCTTCAAGGATTGCACGGTGACAACATCGCCTTCCACTTTGGCCAGCTCGGACAGACGCACTTCTGCGCGGTCCATGGCTTTCAGCGAAACGAAGCCGAATTTCGGCAGACGACGGTGCAGCGGCTGTTGACCGCCTTCGAAGCCCGGAGCGATGGTGCCACCGGAACGGGAGGTCTGACCTTTGTGGCCGCGGCCACCAGTCTTACCCAAACCGCTACCGATACCACGACCCGGACGATGCTTCTCGCGACGGGAACCCGGCGCTGGACTCAGATCATTGAGTTTCATCGATTAACCCTCGACGCGCAGCATGTAGTAAGCCTTGTTGATCATCCCGCGATTCTCGGGAGTATCAAGTACTTCTACGGTGTGACCAATGCGACGCAGACCCAGGCCTTTAACACACAGTTTGTGGTTAGGCAGACGGCCGGCGGTGCTTTTGATCAGCGTGACTTTAACGGTGGCAGCCATTAGAAGATCTCCTCAACGCTCTTGCCGCGCTTGGCAGCAATGGATTCAGGAGATTGCATGGCCTTCAGACCCTTGAAGGTGGCGTAAACCACGTTCACTGGGTTGGTCGAACCGTAGCACTTGGCCAGAACGTTCTGGACACCAGCAACTTCCAGGACAGCACGCATAGCGCCGCCAGCGATGATACCGGTACCTTCGGAGGCAGGCTGCATGTAAACCTTCGAGGCGCCGTGGGCGGCCTTGGTGGCGTACTGCAGAGTGGTGCCTTTCAGGTCAACCTGAATCATGTTGCGACGGGCAGCTTCCATGGCTTTCTGAATCGCGGCTGGTACTTCGCGCGATTTGCCACGGCCGAAGCCTACACGGCCCTTACCATCACCAACCACGGTCAACGCGGTGAAGGTGAAGATACGGCCGCCTTTGACGGTTTTGGCTACGCGGTTAACTTGAACCAGCTTCTCGATGTAGCCTTCGTCGCGCTTTTGATCGTTATTTGCCATAACTTAGAACTCCAGCCCGCCTTCACGAGCAGCATCAGCCAGCGCTTTGACGCGGCCATGGTACTTGAAGCCGGAACGGTCAAAGGCAACTTGAGATACACCGGCGGCTTTCGCGCGCTCAGCTACCAGCTTGCCAACCTTAGTGGCCGCGTCGATGTTGCCGGTGGCGCCATCACGCAGGTCTTTGTCCAAGGTAGAGGCGCTTGCCAGAACCTTGCTGCCGTCGGCCGAGATGACTTGGGCATAAATGTGCTGCGAGGAGCGGAACACGCACAAACGCACGGCTTCGAGCTCGTGCATTTTCAGGCGTGCTTTGCGAGCGCGACGCAGTCGAGTAACTTTTTTGTCGGTCATTTGCTAGGCCCTACTTCTTCTTGGCTTCTTTACGACGGACGACTTCGTCCGCGTAACGCACACCTTTGCCTTTGTACGGCTCTGGTGGACGGAAGTCGCGGATTTCAGCGGCCACCTGACCTACCAGCTGCTTGTCGATGCCCTTGATCAGGATATCGGTCTGGCTAGGCGTTTCAGCGGTGATGCCGGCTGGAAGCTCGTAGTCTACTGGGTGAGAGAAGCCCAGAGCCAGGTTCAGGACGGTGCCCTTGGCCTGAGCCTTGTAACCAACACCGACCAGCTGGAGCTTGCGCTCGAAGCCTTGGCTTACGCCTTGGACCATGTTGTTCACCAGAGCGCGGGTAGTACCGGCCATGGCGCGAGCTTGCTGGTCACCATTGCGAGCGACAAAACGCAGCTCACCAGACTCTTCGGTAACTTCAACAGACGAATGAACGTTCAGTTCGAGAGTGCCCTTGGCACCCTTCACCGAAAGCTGTTGGCCGGCGAATTTGACTTCGACACCGGACGGCAGCTTTACGGGGTTCTTAGCGACGCGAGACATGCTTATCCCCCCTTAGAACACTGTGCACAGAACTTCGCCACCAACACCGGCGGCACGTGCAGCACGATCCGTCATCACACCTTTGTTGGTGGAGACGATAGACACGCCCAGACCGCCACGAACTTTCGGCAGATCTGTAACGGCCTTGTACTGACGCAGGCCTGGTCGGCTGGCGCGCTTCAGCTCTTCGATGACCGGACGGCCTTCGAAGTACTTCAGCTCGATCGACAGGGAGGGCTTGACTTCGCTGCTTACCTGGTAACCAGCGATGTAACCTTCGTCCTTCAGAACTTGGGCAACCGCAACCTTCAGAGTCGAAGAAGGCATGCTTACGACGGACTTTTCAGCCATCTGGGCATTACGGATGCGAGTTAGCATGTCCGCTAACGGGTCCTGCATACTCATGGGCTAGATGCTCCTGATACAAGAATTATTAGCCTCTCGGCTATCACAACCACCCAAGCACCCAGGACAAAAGACCCGGGCTCGGGTGAGCCGATCATTCTAGACACAACCTAGAAACGAAACAAGCCCCATATAGGGGCTTGTTTCGAAGCAAGGTCACCGGCGGTCGGAAGATTGCTCCCCTCCCGCCAGAACCCTGGTGCTTACCAGCTGGCTTTAACCAGACCTGGTACGTCACCACGCATTGCAGCTTGACGCAGCATGTTACGGCCCAGACCGAACTTACGGTATACACCGTGAGGACGGCCGGTCAGGCGGCAACGGTTGCGCAGACGAGCGGCGCTGGCGTCACGCGGCTGCTTTTGCAGTGCGACGACGGCGGCATAACGCTCTTCTGGCGATGCGTTCAGGTTGACGATGGTCGCTTTCAGCTCGGCACGCTTTTTGGCGTACTTGGCTACCGTGAGCTGACGCTTCAGCTCGCGGTTTTTCATGCTCTTCTTGGCCATTTTCCTACTCCAATCAGTTGCGGAACGGGAATTTGAATGCACGCAGCAGAGCGCGGCCTTCGTCATCCGAACGAGCAGTGGTGGTCAGGGTAATGTCCAGACCGCGCAGAGCATCGATCTTGTCGTAGTCGATTTCCGGGAAGATGATCTGCTCTTTCACGCCCATGCTGTAGTTGCCACGACCATCGAAGGACTTGGCATTCAGGCCGCGGAAGTCGCGAACCCGAGGCAGGGAGATCGCCAGCAGGCGGTCCAGGAACTCGTACATACGGTCACGGCGCAGAGTAACTTTAACGCCGATCGGCCAACCTTCACGAACCTTGAAACCCGCAATCGACTTGCGAGCGAAAGTCACGACCGGCTTTTGACCGGTGATCTTTTCCAGGTCGGCTACAGCGTTTTCGATGACTTTTTTGTCACCGACAGCTTCGCCCAGACCCATGTTCAGGGTGATCTTGGTTACGCGTGGAACTTCCATCACGTTCGCGAGCTTAAGTTCTTCCTTAAGCTTGGGAGCGATTTCGTTCCGGTAAATCTCTTTGAGTCGTGCCATTGTCTTCTACCTAGCAGTGTTCAAGCATCAACCGCTTTCTGGGTCGACTTGAAGACACGAATTTTCTTGCCGTCTTCAACCTTGAAGCCAACGCGGTCAGCCTTGTTGGTTTCACCATTGAAAATGGCAACGTTGGAAGCGTGCAGAGGCGCTTCTTTTTCGACGATACCGCCCTGTACGCCCGCCATCGGGTTAGGCTTGGTATGGCGCTTGACCAGGTTTACACCACCGATGACCAGACGGTCGTCAGCGAGAACCTTCAGCACCTTACCGCGCTTACCTTTGTCTTTGCCGGCGATCACGATGATCTCGTCGTCACGACGAATCTTTTGCATGTCGGATCTCCTTAGAGCACTTCAGGGGCGAGCGAGACGATCTTCATGAACTTCTCGTTGCGAAGTTCACGGGTCACTGGCCCGAAGATGCGAGTGCCGATCGGCTCTTGCTTGTTGTTCAGCAGAACAGCAGCGTTACCGTCGAAACGAATGATGGAACCGTCAGCGCGACGTACACCATGACGGGTACGTACGACTACGGCGGTCATCACCTGGCCTTTTTTGACCTTACCGCGCGGAATTGCTTCCTTGACGGTTACTTTGATGATGTCACCGATGCCGGCGTAACGACGGTGGGAACCGCCGAGAACCTTGATGCACATGACGCGACGAGCGCCGCTGTTATCGGCCACATCGAGCATGGATTGAGTCTGAATCATAAAATTTCTCCGACCCCTAGCCCTTAGACTTCAACAGCGCGTTCGAGGACTTCAACCAGTGCCCAAGACTTGGTCTTGGCCAGCGGACGAGTTTCGCTAATGGAAACTTTGTCGCCGATTTTGCACTGATTGGTTTCGTCGTGCGCGTGCAGCTTAGTCGAACGCTTAACGTATTTACCGTAGATCGGGTGCTTTACGCGACGCTCGATCAGAACGGTGATGGTCTTGTCCATTTTGTCGCTGACGACACGGCCAGTCAGCGTACGGACGGTTTTTTCAGCTTCAGCCATGATCACTTACCTGCCTGCTGGTTGAGCACAGTTTTCACGCGAGCGATGTCACGCTTAACTTGCGAGAGCAGGTGCGACTGCCCCAACTGGCCAGTTGCTTTCTGCATACGCAGATTGAACTGGTCGCGCAGCAGGCCGAGCAGTTGCTCGTTCAGCTGCTGTGCCGATTTTTCACGAAGTTCATTCGCTTTCATCACATCACCGTCCGCTTAACAAAGGAGGTGGCGAGTGGCAGCTTTGCAGCAGCCAAGGCGAATGCTTCGCGCGCCAGCTCTTCAGAAACACCCTCGATCTCATACAGGACTTTGCCTGGCTGGATCTGGGCAACCCAGTATTCCACGGAACCCTTACCTTTACCCATCCGCACTTCAAGAGGCTTCTTGGTAACCGGCTTGTCCGGGAACACACGGATCCAGATCTTGCCGCCACGCTTAACGTGACGAGTCAGAGCACGACGTGCAGACTCGATCTGGCGAGCGGTGAGGCGACCGCGGGCGACAGCTTTCAAGGCGAACTCGCCGAAGCTGACTTTGCTACCGCGCAGTGCCAGACCACGGTTGTGGCCGGTCATCTGCTTGCGGAATTTTGTACGCTTAGGTTGCAACATTTGGCGTACCCCTTACTTAGCAGCTTTTTTACGAGGCGCTGGTGCTTGTGGTTTCAGCTCTTCTTGGCGACCACCAATTACTTCGCCTTTGAAGATCCAAACCTTCACACCGATCACACCATAAGTGGTGTGAGCTTCGTAGGTGTTGTAGTCGATATCAGCACGCAGGGTGTGCAACGGCACACGACCTTCGCGATACCACTCGGTACGAGCAATCTCGGCACCGCCGAGACGACCGCTCACCTGGATCTTGATGCCCTTGGCACCAATACGCATGGCGTTCTGCACGGCGCGCTTCATAGCACGACGGAACATTACGCGGCGCTCCAGCTGCTGAGCTACGCTTTGCGCAACCAGCATGGCGTCGAGTTCCGGCTTGCGGATCTCTTCGATGTTGATGTGCACAGGCACACCCATCTGCTTGGTCAGGTCCTGACGCAGCTTCTCAACATCTTCACCTTTCTTCCCGATAACGATACCTGGACGAGCGGTGTGGATGGTGATGCGTGCAGTTTGGGCCGGACGATGGATATCGATACGGCTTACGGACGCGCTTTTTAGTTTGTCTTGGAGGTACTCACGAGTTTTCAGATCCTTCAACAGGTAATCTGCGTAAGTCGCGCCATCTGCATACCAGACGGACGTGTGCTCCTTGACGATTCCCAGGCGAATGCCAGTGGGATGTACTTTCTGACCCATCTGATCGACTCCGTTACTTGTCCGCAACCTTGACAGTGATATGGCAAGACCGCTTGACGATGCGATCAGCGCGGCCTTTGGCACGCGGCATGATGCGCTTCAGCGAACGCCCTTCGTTGACGAAAACGGTGGAGACCTTCAGGTCATCAACGTCTGCGCCTTCGTTGTGTTCGGCGTTGGCAACGGCCGACTCGAGGACTTTCTTCATGATTTCAGCGGCTTTTTTGCTGCTGAAGGCCAACAGGTTGAGCGCTTCGCCCACCTTCTTCCCGCGGATCTGGTCGGCGACCAAGCGGGCTTTCTGGGCGGAGATTCGAGCGCCCGACAACTTAGCGGCTACTTCCATTTCCTAACCCCTTAACGCTTGGCTTTCTTGTCAGCCACGTGCCCGCGATAAGTGCGGGTACCGGCGAACTCGCCCAGTTTGTGGCCGACCATGTCTTCGTTCACGAGAACTGGGACATGTTGACGACCGTTATGTACCGCGATGGTCAGACCGACCATTTGTGGCAGGATCATCGAACGACGCGACCAGGTTTTCACCGGTTTGCGATCATTCTTTTCCGCCGCCACTTCGATCTTCTTCAGTAGGTGAAGATCGATAAAAGGACCTTTTTTCAGAGAACGTGGCACTGTCGTATCCCTCTATTTACTTGCGACGACGGACGATCATTTTGTCGGTACGCTTATTACCACGAGTCTTCGCACCCTTGGTTGGGAAGCCCCATGGCGATACCGGATGACGACCACCGGAGGTACGACCTTCACCACCACCATGTGGGTGGTCAACCGGGTTCATGGCAACACCACGAACGGTTGGGCGAACGCCACGCCAGCGTTTGGCACCAGCTTTACCCAGCGAACGCAGGCTGTGCTCGGAGTTCGAGACTTCGCCCAGGGTCGCACGGCACTCAGCCAGGACTTTACGCATTTCACCAGAGCGCAGACGCAGGGTCACGTAGACACCTTCGCGGGCGATCAGCTGAGCCGAAGCACCAGCGGAACGAGCGATCTGTGCACCTTTACCCGGCTTCAGTTCGATGCCGTGAATGGTGCTACCTACTGGGATGTTGCGCAGCTGCAGGGAGTTACCGGCCTTGATTGGGGCCAGCGAACCTGCGATCAGCTGATCGCCAGCGCTCACGCCTTTAGGGGCGATGATGTAGCGACGCTCACCGTCTGCGTAGCACAGCAGGGCGATGTGAGCAGTACGGTTCGGATCGTATTCGATACGCTCGACAGTGGCTGGAATGCCATCTTTGTCGTTGCGACGGAAGTCGACCAGACGGTAATGCTGCTTATGACCACCACCCACGTGACGTGTAGTGATACGGCCATTGTTGTTACGACCACCAGACTTCGATTTCTTCTCGAGCAGCGGTGCGTGAGGAGCGCCTTTGTGCAGCTCCTTGTTGACCACCTTGACCACGAAACGGCGGCCAGGGGAAGTCGGTTTGCATTTAACGATTGCCATGATGCACCCCTTCCTTACTCAGCACTGCTGCTGAAATCGAGATCTTGGCCTGGCTGAAGGGAGACGATCGCCTTCTTCCAGTCATTACGCTTGCCCAGACCACGTGCGGTACGCTTGGTTTTACCCAATACGTTAACAGTCGACACGTTTTCGACTTTTACGCCGAACAGGCCTTCGACAGCTTTCTTGATTTCCAGCTTGGTTGCATCGGTAGCAACCTTGAATACGAACTGGCCTTTCTTCTCAGCCAGAACGGTAGCCTTCTCGGAAACGTGCGGGCCAAGGAGGACTTTAAATACGCGTTCCTGGTTCATCCCAGCAGCTCCTCGAATTTCTTCACGGCCGACACAGTGATCAACACTTTGTCATAGGCGATCAGACTGACCGGATCGGAACCTTGTACGTCACGAACGTCGACGTGCGGCAGGTTACGAGCAGCCAGGTACAGGTTCTGATCAACAGCGTCCGATACGATCAGGACGTCAGTCAGGCCCATGCCATTCAGCTTGTTCAGCAGATCTTTGGTCTTTGGCGCTTCAACAGCGAAGTCCTGGACAACGACCAGACGGTCGGTGCGCACCAGCTCAGCGAGGATGGAACGCATTGCTGCGCGATACATCTTCTTGTTGAGCTTCTGCGAGTGGTCCTGAGGACGAGCTGCGAAGGTGGTGCCACCGCCGCGCCAGATCGGGCTACGGATGGTACCAGCACGAGCACGACCAGTGCCCTTCTGACGCCATGGGCGCTTACCGCCACCGGATACGTCGGAACGGGTCTTCTGCTGCTTGGTGCCCTGACGGCCGCCGGCCATGTAGGCCACGACTGCTTGGTGAACCAGCGTCTCGTTGAATTCGCCACCGAAGGTCAGTTCGGAAACTTCGATCGCCTGAGCGTCATTTACGTTAAGTTGCATGTCAGTTTCCCCTTAACCGCGAGCCTTGACAGCTGGACGTACAACCACGTCGCCGCCAGTAGCGCCAGGAACGGCACCCTTGATCAGCAGCAGGTTGCGTTCAGCGTCTACGCGAACTACTTCCAGGGACTGCACAGTAACGCGCTCGGCGCCCATGTGACCGGACATTTTCTTGCCCTTGAACACACGACCAGGAGTCTGGCACTGGCCGATGGAACCCGGAACACGGTGCGATACGGAGTTACCGTGGGTGTTATCTTGGCCACGGAAATTCCAGCGCTTGATGGTACCGGCGAAGCCTTTACCTTTCGACTGACCGGTGACGTCTACCAGCTGGCCTGCAGTAAAGAGTTCAGCTTTGATCAGATCGCCAGCCTGGAAATCGCCTTCTTCAAGACGGAACTCCCAAACACCGCGACCAGCGGCAACGTTCGCCTTAGCGAAGTGACCTGCTTGAGCAGCAGTCACACGCGAAGCACGACGCTCGCCTACAGTGATTTGCACTGCACGGTAGCCATCAGTTTCTTCGGTTTTGAACTGGGTGACGCGATTCGGCTCGATCTCAACGACCGTGACCGGAATGGAGACACCTTCTTCGGTGAAAATACGGGTCATACCGCATTTACGACCGACTACACCAATAGTCATGTTGTAAACCTCATGAGTGTACGGGGCTTTCACCCGCTATGGCCGCCCATTTCAGAGCGTTACACGGTTAAGACCGAAGTCTTAGCCGAGGCTGATCTGTACTTCCACACCTGCCGCAAGGTCCAGCTTCATCAGCGCATCAACGGTTTTATCCGTTGGCTGGACGATGTCCAGAACGCGCTTATGAGTGCGGATCTCGTACTGGTCACGCGCGTCTTTGTTGACGTGCGGGGAGACCAGAACGGTGAAACGCTCTTTGCGAGTAGGCAGTGGAATTGGACCACGCACTTGTGCACCAGTACGTTTCGCGGTTTCCACGATTTCCTGGGTGGATTGGTCGATCAGGCGATGGTCGAAAGCCTTCAACCTGATACGGATTTGCTGATTTTGCATTGGATTTCAGACTCCAGGCTGTTCCCAACGGACGCACTACGCCCGCTAAAAGGAGGCGTGATTCTATAGACGGTCCGATTTTGTGTCAACCCAATAAAAAAGGCCCCCGCTGAGCGGAGGCCTTTTTTAACCGATCGAGTGATTACTCGATGATTTTGGCTACGACGCCGGCGCCGACGGTACGACCGCCTTCACGGATAGCGAAGCGCAGACCGTCTTCCATTGCGATGGTCTTGATCAGAGTGACTTCCATCTGGATGTTGTCACCTGGCATTACCATCTCAACGCCTTCCGGCAGCTGGCAGTTACCGGTCACGTCAGTAGTACGGAAGTAGAACTGAGGACGGTAGCCTTTGAAGAACGGAGTGTGACGACCGCCTTCTTCTTTCGACAGAACGTAAACTTCTGCGGTGAACTTGGTGTGCGGCTTGACCGAACCTGGCTTGACCAGAACCTGGCCACGCTCAACGTCGTCACGCTTGGTACCACGCAGCAGAACGCCACAGTTCTCGCCAGCACGACCTTCGTCGAGCAGTTTGCGGAACATTTCAACACCGGTGCAGGTGGTGGTGGTGGTGTCACGCAGACCAACGATTTCCAGGGCGTCTTGAAC
>NZ_JANUEL010000007.1:0-269945 GCF_024809895.1 Pseudomonas sp. BIGb0278 | reverse complement strand
AAGAAACCCTAAACTTGGCTCAGCAATCTCAAATGACTACTATGATTTCTCATGTGGCCACTTGTGATGCTGATAATCTTGGCGACTATCAAACCATACTCACAAGCACCCACACGAATTGCTTGATTCAATTTGTTAAAGAGCGATTGGTTAAGAACTTGTTGCCTCAACCGAGATGCGCATCCTACAGAAGCTCATCTCACTTAGCAACCTTTTATTTTTGATTTGTTCAATCAAATCAGTTGCTTGCGCCAGGATCAGCTTGAAGCTTCTCGCTAGCGGGAGGCGAATAATACAGGATAGAAAAAGCCGGTCAACCCCCCCTCCCGCATTTTTTATGGCGGGTCGCATACAGCCAGCCTCCACTGCGATTCCTCTCTATATAGAAGAGCGGTCTGCCCGCGCCACACCCGCCAGGCAAAACACTGGCGCCCGTACGCTGGCGGCAGCAGCCGCAGGCATCCGCCGAATCAATTGGGCCAGTGGCCATCTACACCTTAAGCTGTCGCTCGTCGGGTATAGCAATAAAGTATTGCCTTGGTGATGGCCCATCGCCATATTGGCGTTCCATTCTTGTGTGTGTGATTCATGAGCAAAATCGTGCCCTGTCTGGCAGCAATGATGCTGCTGAGTGGGTGCAATGGAGTGCCAACCTCGTATGTATCTGATCCGGTCTATGATCAGGCTTTCGTAGTCACCTCGCGCGGCCCGTTGCCGATGCTGTTGATGGCCTCTGCCATTCAGTGGAACGAGGACTACGCCGTCACCGCCAAACACACCCCGTTTCTGCCGAACATTGTCCATGAAGGCTTGGGCGATGTGGTGTTCTTCAAGCACAAGGCAACCCAGGTTCCGCTGTGGCGCCAGTATGTGCCTGGCGAAGCTGTGACAGCCGTCGGTTTCAACAGCCTGATGATGCCGATGCAAGGCAAAGGCCACGCATTGCCATCACTGGTGCGCCTGCAAGGTACCAAGGGCAGCGTGTTCTATGGCGTGCATGACGGCCCTATTACCAAAGGCATGTCGGGCGGCCCGGTGTTTGCCGACGACGGCAAGGTGCTGGGTATCAATATCGCTTATCTGTCCAGGGACGAAGTGCAGGCACATGACCGCGCCGACCTGGCCAGCAGCGAGCACATCAGTGTGTTCATGTCCTACAGCGAGATCGACAAGGAATGGCGGCGTTATCAGCATCTGCTGGCCAAGCAGGGCAGGCCGCAACTGCCAGTGACGCCGGTCAGAGGCATGGTAGTTGCGGCCACAGCACGATGAACCAAGCGTGAAAACGTTTGGTTACAGCGCCCCGACCAACAGCCGCGAACCTTGGACCTCGTCCGGCGTCGGATCTGCATCCGCTCCGTTCGAGGTCTACCGCGTGAAACAACTCATCGCCCGCAAGCTGCGCCTGGTGGCGAAGACCTTCGGCTATATCGGTTGGTCGCTGTTCTGGCTGCTGATCTGGGATGTCCTGGTCACAATCGATTTCATGCTGTTCTTCAACAGCAAGTTCACCTTGCCGCTGATGCCACTGACGTTGCTCGGCTCTGCTCTGGTGGTGCTGGTCAGCTTCCGTAACAGCAGTGCCTATAACCGCTGGTGGGAGGCACGCACCCTGTGGGGCGCGCTGGTCAACAGCTCGCGCAGTTTCGCGCGCCAGGTGCTGACCCTGATTGATGACGGCGATGAGGGCTTGAACCCGATCAAGGCTACCTTGTTACGCCGGCATGTCGCCTACGTGAATTGCCTGGCGGCGCACTTGAAGGGGGAAGCATGCCCAGACGAGCTGATGGCGTTTATCCCACCCAAGGAATTCGAGCGGCGTAATCGCTCGAACAACTTCGCCAATGACATCCTCAGCGGCTCGGCCGCCTTGCTCGCCCGCGAATACAAGGCCGGCCGGCTGGACAGCATTCGCCTGGCCAGGCTGGAGTCGACCCTGGTCGACCTGTCCAACGCGCAAGGCGGGATGGAGCGGATCGCCAACACGCCATTGCCCTACCCTTATGTGTACTTCCCGCGGTTGTTCATTTCGCTGTTCTGCCTGATCGTGCCGATCGGCCTGGTCGAGTCGCTGGGCTGGTTCACCCCACTGGCCTCGACCGTGGTGGGCTTCATGCTGCTGGCGATCGAGCGGATCGGCTCCGACCTGCAGAGCCCGTTCCGCTTCAGCGAGCATCAGATCCAGATGGACACCATCTGCGAAACCATCGAGCGCAATCTGGAGTCGATGCAGCGCGAAGCCCAGTGCGGCCAGGTAACCACGGACTAATCATCCAAGGCCAGCCAGTCATTGCCCCGGGCTGAGTATCCGCTCAAGCTCCGCGGCACGGTCGCGGGTCATGCCCATCACACATGTGCCGGCCTCGATCTGGCGCAGGGTGCCGCCGCTGGCCTGGCTATGGAGGGCGCAGTTGTCATCGCGATACTTGATCCAACTGCGCTGCGCCGTGCGCAAGGCCTTCTGCGCATCGCCTGCAAGCTTGGCCTGCAACTGCTTGTAGACACGGTTCAGACGCTGATCCTGCAGGCTGCTCTCGCTTTGGATACAGCTGCTCATGGCAACAGTACTGGAGGCCTTGTCCATACACTCGGTATAACTGGTGGAAAAGTCGTCGGCGCTCGCGGCTGCGCTCAAGCAACCCAGGATCAAGGTCATGACGATTGTAGTGCGGTTATGCATGAGCAAGTCTCGCGGATGAGTGACGGCGACCAGCCTAGCACTTCCCCACCCAAGGTCGGCCGCCAACGGCAACAATCAGACCAAACCCACTCGGCTCACTCCGTGTTCTGACAGATGCTCGCCACCCGCGAACGCAACCAGGCATGGCCGGCGTCGCCTTCCCGGCGTGCATGCCACGCCTGGGCAAAAGCAAAAGGTGCGATGGCCAATGGCGGGGCGAAGATACGCAGCGCCGGGTCCAGACGAGCCCCGCTGAGGCTACGCCGCGCCACCGTAAGTATCAGATCGGTGCCAACCAACAGTGTCTGCGCTACGCCCCAGTGCGGCAGCGTCAAGGCAATCCGCCGTTGCTCGCCCACCTGCTGCAGGGCGCGATCGATCTCATTGTCGATGCCCGGCCGCACCGCAACCAGCACGTGGGGGCGCTGCAACCACTGACTCAAGCTCAGCCCTGCGCGCTGCGGCAGGTTCCTGCGGTCGGCCACACAGACAAAACTTTCTTCGAACAGCACCTGGCGCTGCACTTCAGCCGGCCAATCGGGGAACACGCCGAGCGCCAGATCCACTTCTCCGTCGATCAACTGCCCCAGCATGGCTTCCCGGCTGCCCTGCGAGACCACCAGGTCGACCCCGGGTGCCTCTTCGCGGACCTGCCGTAACAGGCCGGGCAGCAACACCCTGGCGCCATAGTCCGACATCGACAGGCGAAAAGTACGACGCGATTTGCCGGCCTCAAAGCCAGGACTGCCAAGCAGACCGTCCAACTGCTGCAACGCATGCTGCAAAGGCTCGCGCAGGGATTGCGCCCGGGGGCTCAATTGCAGCCTGCCGCCACGCCGCACCAACAGCGGATCGGCAAAGATTTCTCGCAACTGAGCCAGCGCATGGCTCACGGCAGGCTGGCTGCGATGCAGACGCAACGCGGCGCGGGACACGTGCTGCTCACTGAGCAGCGCGTTTAGCGTCAGCAGCAGATTGAGGTCGATGCGGCGCAGATCATCCATCTAGCGAATACCAACTGTGCGGAGTTCGAATTTCCATCATTGAAATGGATAACACAGACTGCAGCCAGTGATTTCTTCAGGAGCATCCCAATGCCGCATGCACTTACCTTGTCTGTCCTGCTTCCCATGCTGATCGCCCTGCTGGCCGGCGCAGCTGTGCCGTTCCAGGCAGGCAGCAACGCCGCCCTCGGCCGACTGCTGGGGCATCCGTTATGGGCCGCGGGGGTTTCGTTATTGGTCAGCCTGATGCTGCTGATACCGGCATTGCTGGTGCTACGGGCACCGCTGCCGCCGCTGCAGAATCTGACCCAGGCGCCGTGGTGGGCCTGGCTGGGAGGCTTGGCAGGCGTGTTGTACATCACTGCTGCGCTGATTCTCACACCGCGCTTGGGTGCGGCCGGGTTTATCGTCTGCGTGATCGCCGGGCAGGTACTGTCCTCATTGCTGATCGATCAGTGGGGCTTGATGGGCCTGCCGGAAAAACCCGTCAACAGTCTCAGGCTGGCCGGCGTGGGCATGATCGTGCTCGGCATGCTGCTGGTGCAGTGGGGCACTGCGCGCTGACAACAGACCGGTCAGAAGGCCTGCGGTTGAATGGGCGGGTCCAGCACTCTTTCCACTTGAAAGCGCAGCGAGGGCATTTCGGTGGCCACGTACACCGTCACCCCCAACGCGGCGATCAAGGCCACGTCGAGCCAGCGCCATCCTGGCATTTGCGCGGCACTGCGGGCCTTCCAGCACCACCAGGCCTGCCCCGCGCAGAACAACGCGATTGCCGCCAGCCACAGGTAAAAGCCCGCGCCAAAACCAATCAGGTCCTGGAAGGCATAGCTGCGATTGTCCGGCAGGCGATCGATGCCCAGGCTGCTCGCCGCCAGATACAGCGCGGCGAGGCCCAGCACCAGTGCCAGCCGACGAAAGCGCCGGTGGCTGAGCACGGCCAGGGCCAACAAAGGATTGGCAAACCACTGGTAGTGCTCGAACGGAATCCCCCAAGGCCCGTATAGCAGGATCTGCAAGGCGGGCATATGCCGCCCCGCGCTCAGGTAGACACCGTCAAACGCCAGACTGCAGAGGAACAGCAACAGGCTCAGGGCGATATAGAACGTGGGCAACTGCAGGAACCAGCGGCGACCGGCATTCACCCGACCGTCATTCACCGTCATATCAGGCAACAGGTGGCTCCAGCAACAAGCCGTAGATACCCGAATCGGACAACTCCCCCGCCACGCACCAACGTGCCCGCAGGGTGCCTTCAAGGACAAAGCCCTGACGCTCAAGGGTACGTGCCGAGCCCTGATTGCGCGGGTCGATTTCACCTTCCAGGCGGCGCAGGTGCAGCGTGTGCGCAAGGTAATCGATAAAGCAGGTCAGTGCTTCGTCCATATAGCCGCGGCCCTGCACGCCGCTGGCCAGGCAATAGCCGATTTCGCCGCGACGGGAGACGTCGTCGATGTTGAACAGCTGGACCATGCCGATCAGCGCCCCGGTGTCGCGCCGGTACATGCCAAGCTTGAGTTGCTCGCCCTTGGCGTACGCTTCGCGGTCTGCCGCCAGAGCGCTTTGTGCCTCGGCCAGGTCCTGCCACGGGGCGTGGTGCCAGTAACGCATGACCTGCGGGTCGGCCATCATCTCCAACCACTGCGCGGCGTCGGCATGACGCATCGGGCGCAGTTGCAGGCGCGGGCTTTCAAGGAGCAAGTCAGAGGGGAAACTGCGGGGCTGGGTCACGCCGGACCTCCTGTCCATCGCTGGAAAGATGACAGTCTAGCGTCAGTCGGACCCCAGGGTCACCGGGCATTTTCAACCCAGTGCAATCACGCCACCTCGGCGCCTTCATCTGGCCAGTGCGGCTCGTTGGCCTCCAGCGGCGGTAACCCATAGGCAGCACGGGCTGCGTCGCAACTGGGATTGTGCACGCCATTGACCCAGGACGCCTCGAACTCGCGACAGGGCGTAGAACGGTTGGCGTAGATGCTGCACCCCACCTGCTTGCCAATCTCGCCATCGAGGCTGATGCAGCGGCACGGCTTGGCGTCGGTGCCGATCATGGCGACCCGGCTTGGGGTGATCTGCACCACCAGATCGTCCGGCACGACACCGCCCGATGACTGGCATTCGCCCCAGAAGAAGGACACACGGAAGTACCCGCAGCACGCGCCGCAGTCAAGGCAAGGGTTATATTCGGACATGATCGCCAGGGAGGGAGAGTTGTTGTTATCGGGGCTTGGCCCGCGGCGCCATTGTTGATCCAACCGGGGGTGGCTGAGAAGAGGGTATATGAAAAAAAACATGCCGCTGATCGGCGGCATGTCGGTTGGCTGTTGAGCGTACGAAGCGGTTACTTGGCGGTCAGCCCATCCGCCCGGAACATCTGGCGAATGCCACGGATCGCCTGACGGATGCGGTCCTGGTTTTCGATCAGGGCAAAGCGCACATGATCATCGCCGTAATCGCCGAAACCAATCCCTGGCGATACGCAGACCTTGGCCTCGGCCAGCAGCTTCTTCGCGAACTCCAGCGAGCCCAGGTGTGCGTATGCCTCGGGTATCTTCGCCCAGATGTACATCGAGGCCTTGGGGTTCTCGACCATCCAGCCCAGCTCGTGCAAGCCCTTGACCAACAGATTGCGGCGCTGGCGGTATTGCTCGGCGATGTCGCGCACGCATTGCTGATCACCCTCAAGGGCGGCAATGGCCGCTACCTGCAGCGGGGTGAAGGTGCCGTAATCGTGATAGCTCTTGATCCGCCCAAGGGCGCTGACCAGCTCTGGATTGCCGACCATGAAACCAATCCGCCAGCCGGCCATGTTGTAGCTTTTGGACAGGGTGAAGAACTCCACCGCGATGTCCTTGGCACCGGGCACCTGCATGATCGAAGGGGCCTTCCAGCCGTCGTAGACAATGTCGGCATAGGCCAGATCGTGGATGACCAGCACGTCGTATTGCTTGGCCAGCGCTACCACACGCTCGAAGAAATCCAGCTCGACACACTGCGCAGTCGGGTTGGACGGGAAGCCGAGGATCATCATTTTCGGCTTGGGGATCGACTCGCGGATCGCCCGCTCAAGCTCGGTGAAAAAATCCACCCCCGGCACCAACGGCACCGAACGCACCTGTGCACCGGCGATCACGGCACCGTAGATGTGGATGGGATAACTGGGGTTGGGCACCAGAACCGTGTCGCCATGATCAAGGGTGGCCAGCATCAAGTGCGCCAAGCCCTCTTTCGAGCCAATCGTGACGATGGCCTCGCTCTCAGGATCGATATCGACCTGATAGCGGTCCTGATACCAGCGCGAAATCGCCCGGCGCAGGCGCGGAATGCCGCGCGAGGTGGAATAACCATGAGTGTCGTCACGCTGGGCAACCTGCACCAGCTTCTCGACGATGTGCGGCGGCGTGGCGCCATCGGGGTTGCCCATGCTCAGATCAATGATGTCCTCGCCACGACGGCGGGCAGCCATCTTCAGCTCGGCAGTGATGTTGAAAACATAGGGCGGGAGACGATCTATGCGCGCAAAGCGGCGCGGCGAACCTTGGTCGGCCATGTGTACCTCGAAGACGTAAGCGCCCGGAACCGTCCGAGCGACGTTAGCCGCTGTAGCGGCCAGATCAGACAATAATGCCGAAATGATTTATCTGCAAAGGATAATTTTCTGTTTTTTTATATATTTTCAGGCGTATTACACAATTGCTCAGAAGCGGCTGCTCAGTGGCGCGCGCTGAACAGCCAGCTCGATCAGCGTAGTACCTTGTAGCTGTCTACGGTTACCCGCTCCAATGCCAAGCCTTCACTGGGCTTGAATGCACTGCCGGTAACCTTGCTGAAGGACGTTTCATCGGTGCCGAAGTGAACAAAGCGGTCTGCTGCACTGCCCTCTGTCACCACCGTGTAGGACTTCTTGCGCATCGCTGTGTAGCGCTCGTTCTCTGCGATCATTTCCTTGTGATACTGCATCAACTGGATATCGCTGAGCTGCAGCCGGTTGTTGAGCTTCACGCCCCAACGGGTCAGGCAGACTTCGGCAAAATGGCGCACCAGCAAGCCCGGCTCATCGAGGTGCTTGCCACCGCCGGCACCATCGACCGAAGCGTTACCGACCAATGTGGCATGCCGACCGTGCATAGGGAAGACGTGGATGCGAGTAGCCGCGGCCACACTCGGTATAACGCAGGCAAAGCCTTTTGAACGCTCGTCACGCGAGTAGAAGCCGACGTACTCCTTCACATTGCTGGCCAGCTGTACGCGGCGCTTGTCGATATTGCCTACCCCGGGTACGGGGTCGATGGCAAAGATGTTGACCGGAATGTGCTTGAGTTCCGGGTCGCTGGCCAGGGTATTGGCGAGCATATGGCAGCTGATGCCGCCGCGACTCCAGCCGACCAGATTGATCTGGGTCGGAATCAGCGGTTTGCGGAAGCGAGTAATGATCCCCTGATAGAGCTCTTGCTTGGCAAAGCTGTCGCCATAGTCGTACGTACGCCAAAACCACGAAGAGCCAGCCTCGGCATCCGGGACCTCAACCCCGCGTTTCTTCAAGTCTTCGTACTCTTCTTTGCTGAGCTTGGTGCGCTGCCAGTTGGTTTTGCCCTTGATCACCTGCACCACGTGGGCGACGTTTTCTTCCCAGCCGCGGCCAAACAGCTGACCGGTCCAGTTGAAATAACTGCCTGGCTTGACGAACAGGTCATCGTCCTGCAGGTTGCCGCTGCCTGGGCCATCGACAGCAATTTGCTCAGCCCAGAGCCGGCCTTGGTCGTTGTGGGCCAACGTCGAGACCAGTTCACCGTTCCAGAAATCAGGGTTGGCGGTGTCATATCGGGTGGAACCGGTGCCACAGAAATAGGCCGTAAATACACTCATCTGGATGTCTCCTGGGGACTAGGGAGGCACACCATATGGCGTGTGAGGCGGTGCCGAGCAGGCGGAAGAACTGCCATGCTCAAGGCAAAAAAAAGCCCCGACACACGGCCAGGGCTTCTTCACAACAGATGTCTTCAGCGGGCGTAAGTCATCAACACGTCAGCAGCAGTCTGGCTGTCTACCGACATCATCACGCTCAAGGCGGTCACGGTGAGGATAGAGAAGCCGAATACCTTGCGCGCCCACTTGCTGTCATCTTCAGCCTTGTAGCCGCCCCAGGCCATGTACAACCAGTACAGGCCCATACCGGCGGCAACCGCCATGTAGCCGAGCCCGGCGTAACCGCCGAGGGTCAGCATCAGGGTAGCGAGGACGAATGCCAGCACGTACAGCACGATCTGCTTTTTCGCCGCGAGGATACCGCGCGCCACCGGCAGAACCGGAATATTGGCAGCGCTGTAATCCTTGAAGCGGAAGATCGCGATGGCAAAGCTGTGCGGCATCTGCCACAGGCTGAACATCACCAGCAGGGTCACTGCAGCCAGGTCGAAGCTGTTGCTCACGGCGCAGTAGCCGATCACCGGAGGCATGGCACCGGACAGGCTGCCAACCAAGGTGCCGTGCACCGATTTGCGCTTCAGCCAGAGGCTGTAGAAACCGACGTAGACGACGAACCCGATCAGGGCGCAGTACGCCGCCAACGGGTTGGCCTGCACGTACAGCAAGCTGAAACCACCCAGCCCAAGCAGGGTGGCGTAAATCAGCGCCAGCGGCAGCGACATGCCGCCCTGGACCATCACGCGGTTCTTGGTGCGCTCCATCTTGATGTCGATGTCACGGTCGATGCAGTTGTTGAACACGCAACCGGACGCCACCACCATCGAGGTACCGAGCACCACCGCCAGGAACAGGGCGAAATCCACATGCCCGCTGGAGGCAAGGAAGAAGCCGCCTGCCACGGAAAGCACGTTACCGAAAATGATCCCCGGTTTGGTGATTTGGATAAAGTGCTTCAGTGACATGCAGTCTTACCTCACTTGGCCATCATTTCGAAGTGGATGCTGAACATGATCCACAGCGACAGGCCGACCAGCAGCGCGATTACCAGAATGGTGAACAGGAACGTCGACACATTGGAACGCTGCTCTTTCGAGCGGTCCATGTGCAGGAAGTACACCAGGTGTACCACTACCTGAATGACGGCCATGGCCACCACGATCAGGACGGTCAGGTTCTTCGGAAAGGTCGGGAACATGACCAGGCCGAACGGGATCGCAGTCAGGATGATCGACAGTACGAAACCGACCATGTACGACTTGACGCTGCCGTGGCTACCTTCGTGATGAGTGTCGTGTGCGTTAGCCATTACAGAACCCCCAACAGGTAAACGACGGTGAATACGCAGATCCAGACCACGTCGAGGAAGTGCCAGAACAGGCTCAGGCAGCTCATGCGGGTCTTGGCAGTCGGCGTGATGCCGTGCTTGTTGATCTGATACATCATGATCGCCATCCAGATCAGACCGGCAGTCACGTGCAGACCGTGGGTACCGACCAGCGCGAAGAACGCCGACAGGAAGCCACTGCGCTGCGGGCCGTAACCCTCAGAGATCAGGTGATGGAACTCATAGATTTCCATCGCGATGAAGCCAGCACCGAACAGGAAGGTCACAGCCAACCAGCCCAGTACACCTGCCTTGTTGCCGTCGAACATCTTCAGCATGGCGAAGCCGAAGGTGATCGAGGACAGCAGCAGGAACGCGGTTTCAACCAGCACGAAGTCGAGCTGGAAGATGTCGTGACCCGACGGGCCGCCGGCGAAACCGCCGGACAGCACCGCGTAGGTGGCGAAGAGCGACGCAAACAGGATGCAGTCGGTCATCAGGTACAGCCAGAAACCAAGTACGGTCATCTGGCCCGAGTCGTGGTGGTGATCGTCGTGCCCATGGTCATGACCATGAGCGTCACCGTGGATTACTTGACTGGACATTGATTACACCCGTTCAAACGATTCGACACGTGCGCCGGCAGGCAGAGCACCTGCTTTGGCCAACGCTTGCATGCGCTCGCCTTCGATGCGCGCCACTTCTTCAGCCGGCACCATGTAGCCCTGGTCGTCACGTGCAGCGTGGCGAACGAAGACTGCGATGGTTGCTACCAGGCTTGCGCCAACCAGCCACCAGATATGCCAGATGAAGGCAAAGCCGAAGACGGTCAACAACATGCCCATGAACAGACCGGTAGAGGTGTTGCTTGGCATGTGGATCGCTTCGTACTTGGCCGGAACCTTGTACGCAACTTCGGCTTCCTTGGCTTCGTGCCAGGCGTCCAGACCAACTTTCTCAGGCATGTGAGCGAAGTTGTAGAACGGCGGCGGCGAAGAAGTCGACCACTCCAGCGTACGGCCACCCCATGGATCGCCAGTGACGTCCAGGTTCTGATTGCGATCGCGGATCGACACGAACAGCTGGATCAGCTGGCAAGCGATACCGAACAGGATCAGCACGGCGCCGACTACCGCTACCCACAGGTAGGGTTCCCACAGTGGGTTTTCGGTGTGGTTCAGACGACGGGTCATGCCCATGAAGCCCAGGGCGTACAGCGGCATGAACGCAACGTAGAAGCCCGAGATCCAGAACCAGAAGGCAGCTTTGCCCCACTTCTCGTTCAGGGTGAAACCAAAGGCTTTCGGGAACCAGAAGGCGAAGCCGGCAATGTAGCCGAATACCGCACCACCGATGATCACGTTGTGGAAGTGAGCGATAACGAACAGGCTGTTGTGCAGCACGAAGTCAGCACCTGGAACGGCCAGCAGAACGCCAGTCATGCCACCGATCGAGAAGGTGACCATGAAGCCCAGGGTCCACAGCATCGGCGCGGTGAAGCGCACGCGGCCTTGATACATGGTGAACAGCCAGTTGAACAACTTCACACCGGTCGGGATGGAGATCAACATCGTCGCCAGGCCGAAGAAGGTGTTGACGCTCGCGCCGGCACCCATGGTGAAGAAGTGGTGCAGCCAAACTGCAAAGCCGAGAATGGCGATCGCGCCCGATGCATAGATCATCGAGTGGTGGCCGAACAGGCGTTTGCCAGAGAACGTCGAGGTAACTTCCGAGAACACGCCGAAGGCCGGCAGAATCAGAATGTAAACCTCAGGGTGACCCCACGCCCAGAACAGGTTGACGTACATCATCGGGTTCCCACCAAGCTCGTTGGTGAAGATATGGAAGTCCAGATAACGGTCAACAGTCAGCAGAGCGAGTGCAGCGGTCAGGATCGGGAACGAAGCCACGATCAGCACGTTGGCCCAGGTGCAGGTCCAGGTGAAGATCGGCATGTCCATCAGCTTCATGCCAGGCGCGCGCATTTTCATCACGGTGACGAGGAAGTTGACGCCGGTCAGCGTTGTCCCCAGACCCGATAGCTGCAGTGCCCAGATGTAGTAGTCGACACCCACGCCCGGACTGTACTGAATACCCGCAAGCGGCGGATACGCAACCCAGCCAGTCTTGGCGAACTCACCAACACCCAGGGAGATGTTGACCAGCAGCACGCCTGCCAGCAGCAGGTAGAAGCTCAGGGAGTTGAGGAACGGGAAGGCCACGTCACGTGCACCGATCTGCAGCGGAACCGCAAGGTTCATCAGACCAGTGAAGAACGGCATCGCCATGAAGATGATCATGATCACACCGTGCGCGGTGAAGATCTGGTCATAGTGTTCAGGCGGCAGATAGCCGGTGTCGCCACCCGTGGCCACGGCCAGCTGGGTACGCATCATGATGGCGTCGGCAAAGCCGCGGATCAGCATGATCATGGCGACGATGATGTACATCACGCCGATTTTCTTGTGGTCGACAGTCGTCAGCCACTCGGTCCACAAGTAGGTCCACTTGCGGAAGTAGGTGATCAGACCTACTACAGCGATACCACCCAGCGCGATCATGGCAAGTGTCACCATGACTATCGGCTCGTGATACGGGATCGCCTCCAGACTTAATT
The DNA here is from genome assembly GCF_024809895.1 of Pseudomonas sp. BIGb0278. Lineage (NCBI taxonomy): Bacteria > Pseudomonadati > Pseudomonadota > Gammaproteobacteria > Pseudomonadales > Pseudomonadaceae > Pseudomonas > Pseudomonas sp. BIGb0278. The sequence goes on along the minus strand of NZ_JANUEL010000007.1, from coordinate 257,394 downwards.
TACCGAACATCTCTTACTCCTCTGCCCCGGCAGCTGGTTGCTTACTCGACTCCACACCCTGGGTTGTGGCCAGGTCTTTGCTGCCTTGTTCTTCGTGGTTCGGCCGACCGCGGTTCATGCCTTCGTACTTGTCGACGATGGTCTGGAACTGGTCAGGCGAGGCCACGCTGTACAGCGTGACTGGGTGGTTTTCGCTTGGTTTGGCCAAGGCTTCGTATTCAGCCTTGCTCAGCGTTTTTGGCGACTGCTTGACTTCAGCAACCCACTTCTCGAAGTCGGCCTGGGAAGTGGCAGTAGCCTTGAACTTCATGCCGGTGAAACCAGCACCGCTGTAGTTGGCGCTGATACCGTCAAACACACCGTTCTCGTTGGCGATCAGGTGCAGTTTGGTGGTCATGCCCGCCATCGCGTAGATCTGGCCGCCCAGACCCGGGATGAAGAACGAGTTCATCACAGCATCCGAGGTCACACGGAAGTTCACCGGCGTGTTGGCCGGGAAGACCAGCGTGTTGACGGTGGCAATGCCCTGTTCCGGATAGATGAACAGCCATTTCCAGTCCAGCGCGACCACATCGACCTGCACCGGCTTCACGTCGGAATCCAGCGGACGATACGGATCCAGCTTGTGCGTGGACACGTAGGTCACGTAGCCCAGGGCAACGATGATGATGACCGGGATGATCCACACGGCCAGTTCGATCTTGGTCGAGTGCGACCAGTCTGGGGTGTAGGTGGCTGCCTTGTTGGAAGCACGATACTTCCAGGCAAATGCCAAAGTCATGATGATGACCGGCACAACCACCAGCAGCATCAGGCCGGTAGCGATCAGGATAAGGTTCTTTTGCTCAATGCCGACCTGACCCTTCGGGTCGAGCAGGGTCCAGTTGCACCCACTGAGTAAAAGCATGCCTAAAAAGGGCAATATGCCAAACAGTCTGGGGTAACGCTTTTTACTCATCTCACGACCTCTAGATCAGCTTGCTTCAATGCAATTTGTGTTTTGGTCACCAACACTTCGTCCTGCCAAGCGTCAGCAATTTTGGCTCGAATTCGCTCCTGCCTGGGATCCTCAACGTGGACCTGGGCGGTTAGCGGGCTTAACGGTATTTATGGTGTAGGCAAACGGCCCGTACAGCTGTACCAAGTCCATTTGGTGCGGGTTAACGCGGAGGGGTGTCCGCCCGGTATCGCCGTTGGGCGAAACTTGACGAAGTCAGCAAAAAGGAGGCCGTGGCTTCCTTCAAATCCTGCGACTCGCAAGCAGTGCCGAACGGAAATTGGGGGCGATTGTAGATAGGTCGCCCACCCTTGACTATGACTTATTGAGCAACAGTCTTTTGCAGATTCGGTAACAATGGAGTAGGGAAAATCAGGTTCGCGACAGTTTGTCGCACCCCATCCTACAGGCCTGAAACACTTATCCTGCAAGGCTTTGTCATTGATCTGGATCAAGCGAATGGCGAGAAAAGGGGCTTCTCTCGCCGTGCAACAGACTTGCGCTCAAACGGTACTTTGGTCTAAGCCCGTTTGCGGTTGCGATAGATGCCTACCGGCACCAGAATCGCGGTCAGCACGAACGCCAGCAGCGCCCATTGTGCCAGCGACAGACCCAGCAGCGGAGGGTATGGCGTGCTGCAGAAACCCTCGACCTGGAACGCCAGTGGCCAGACCTTGGCCAGTGGCAAGTCATCGACGATCGGTTGCAGGGTATCGATACCGCAACTGACCGCAGGGTTGGCGAGTATATACACATGGCGCCCAGCCGCAACGATTCCGCCAATGGCACTGAGTACCACCAGCCCTTCGAACAGGGTCAGGCCCCGACGGTTGGGCATTGCCGCGCCGATGAAGGCAAACAGCGCGATCAGCAGCAATGCATAGCGTTGCAGGATGCACAGCGGGCATGGCGCCTCGCCGAGGACAATCTGCATATACAGCGCGCCGCCAATCAGCGCCAGGCAGATCAGGCCCAGCAGGGCCAGAAAGCGCCGTTCACGGTTCAGGCGCGAGAGTTGTTGGTTCATTGCCGATTCCTTCGAGGGAGAGTGACAGCACGCAGGCCAGCCGCTGGGCAGTTTACACGCTGGCCATGAGCGTGGATGCGTCGAGACAACGGCAAGCGCCACTCTCCGGAGACACTAGGACCGAGCCAAACCTCTTCAGTTCAACGACGGCCCTGTATATAGGCGGGCGAATGCCGGGCAGGCGCAGGCGCCTCGACACACGCAAGTGAAGGATAGCGGGATTAAAGCGAGATTAAGCTGCAGCCGGCCCGTGATCGCGCGAGCCGGCTGTTACAACGGGTTTACTCCAGCGCAGCCGCCGGCCCGAAGAACTCGTAACGGCTCTGCGCCTCGGGCACGCCCAACCCTTTGAGCTGGCGTTTGACCGCCGCCATGAATGCCTTCGGCCCCAGGAAGTAAGCATCGACATCCCGCTCCTGCGGCAGCCATGCGGCCAATTGCTGCTCGCTCAACAGGCCCACGGCGTCTGCGCCCTGCCCCGCTTCGGCGTAGCAGTAAAAGCGTTTGAGCTGCGGATGACGCTCAGCCAGCGCGTCTACCCAGTCGCGGAAGGCATGCACTGCGCCATTACGTGCGCAATGAATGAAATGCACCGGACGCTGCGTCGTCAGGGCGGCCTCGAGCATGGCCAGGGTCGGCGTGATGCCGACCCCACCGCTGATCAGTACCAACGGCTTGTCGCTAGCCGCCAGGGTGAAGTCGCCTGACGGTGGGAACAGATTGAGCGTATCGCCCACCATCAGTTGCTCATGCAGATAGTTGGAGACCTTGCCGCCCGCCTCCCGCTTGACGCTGATGCGGTACTGCTGGCCATCGCTCAGTGCCGACAGCGAATAGTTGCGGCGCTGCTCGATGCCATCGATGAACAGCTGCAGGCCGATGTACTGACCAGGCTCGGCCTTGAGCACCGGCTGGCCGTCCTGCGCGGCAAAATAGAACGAGACGATCTCGCTGCTTTCCTGCTCGCGGCGTACCAAGCGAAACTCACGCGCGCCACGCCAGCCGCCAGTGGCCTGCTCCTTCTGCTGATACAGGCCTTCTTCAGCGCCGATGAGGATGTCGGCCAGCTGGCCGTAGGCACCGGCCCAGGCCTCGATCACCGCAGGTGTGGCGATGTCCTTGCCCAATACTTCCTCGATGGCGCGCAGCAAGCAGCGACCGACGATCGGGTAGTGCTCAGGCAGGATCTGCAAGGCGACATGCTTGTTGATGATCTGCCCGACCAAACCGCCCAGTTGCTCGAGCTGGTCGATATGGCGGGCATACATCAGTACGCCATTGGCCAGCGCCCGCGGTTGATCGCCGCTGGCCTGGTGAGCCTGGTTGAACAGCGGACGTACCTCTGGGTATTCACTGAGCATCATTTTATAGAAATGGGTGGTCAGCGCTTCCCCGCCGCTTTCCAGCAACGGTACGGTGGCTTTGACGATTGCACGTTGGTCGGCATTGAGCATTGCAGCAACTCCTGAGGGGCTTCAAATGGATGCAGATGCTGTTACAGCTATCATGCCAACTATCCGCCCCAGCAAAACCGGGACATTCAACCAAGCAGTGTCAAAATGACCAATCCCGGACTATAGTCATAAAGACCAAAAGGAGTCTTTATGACCGCAAAGCCACTGCTCACTGCCCTTCTTCCGCTGGTCAGCGACCTGTCCCGCGATCTGCCCGACCAGGAACGCTACCGGCGCTTGCTGCAAGCCATGCGCAGCCTGCTGCCTTGCGACGCGGCTGCGTTGCTCCGGTTGGATGGCGAATGGCTGGTGCCGCTGGCGGTCGACGGGCTTGCCCCGGATACCCTTGGCCGGCGCTTTCGGGTCAGCGAGCATCCGCGCTTCAAGATTCTGCTCAGCCACAGCGAACCGACCCGCTTCGCCAGTGACAGCGACCTGCCCGACCCGTACGACGGCCTGGTCAACGCCCCTGACGCCAACCTGGAGGTCCATGACTGCATGGGTTGCCCGTTGCTGGTCGACGAGCAGCCGTGGGGTCTGCTGACCCTCGATGCACTGACCCCGGGGCAGTTTCAGAGCCTGGAACTGGAAGCTTTGCAGGCCTTCGCCAGCCTCGCCGCCGCCACGGTCACCGTCGCCGAGCGGATTCAGCACCTGGCCCTGCGCGTCGAGGACGAGCACCAGCGAGCCGAGGTCTATCGCCAGGCCAGTGGCCAGGACAAGGAGCTGATCGGCCAGAGCAAGGCCCACACCCATCTGCTCGAAGAAATCCGCCTGGTCGGCAGCAGCGACCTGACCGTGTTGATCACCGGCGAAACCGGCGTTGGCAAGGAGCTGGTCGCCCAGGCCCTGCACCAGGCCAGCAGCCGCGCCAACAAGCCGCTGATCAGCCTCAACTGCGCAGCGCTGCCGGACACCCTGGTCGAGAGCGAGCTGTTCGGCCATGTCCGCGGCGCCTTCACCGGCGCCCATGGCGAGCGTCGCGGCAAGTTCGAACTGGCCAACGGCGGTACCTTGTTCCTGGATGAGGTCGGCGAGCTGTCGCTGACGGTCCAGGCCAAGCTGCTGCGAGTGCTGCAAAGCGGCCAATTGCAACGGCTCGGCTCGGACCGCGAGCACCATGTCGACGTGCGCCTGATCGCCGCGACCAACCGCGACCTCGCCGACGAAGTGCGCAACGGCCGTTACCGCGCCGACTTCTATCATCGCTTGAGTGTGTACCCCTTGCAGGTGCCGCCGCTGCGCGAGCGCGGCCGCGACGTGCTCCTGCTGGCCGGTTACTTCCTCGAACAAAACCGCTCGCGCCTGGGCTTGAACAGCCTGCGTCTGAGCAGCGAAGCCCAGGCCGCCTTGCTGGCGTACGACTGGCCAGGGAACGTGCGCGAGCTGGAACACCTCATTGGCCGTTCAGCGCTCAAGGCGCTTGGCCAGCAAGCACAGCGCCCGCGCATTCTCACCCTGCAGGCCGCTGACCTCGACCTGCGCAGCGTAGCGCCCATGCCAGCCGCGGCGCTGCCGCTGCCCGCCGATGCGATTCAGACGACGAACGGCGACCTGCGTACGGCCGTCGATAGTTATCAACGCCAGCTGATCGAGGCCTGCCTGCAAAAGCACCAGAACAACTGGGCGAGCGCGGCTCGCGAGCTCGGTCTGGACCGGGCAAACCTCAGCCGTTTATGTCGTCGGCTAGGCCTCAAATGAGGGCGACTGTACAAAAGGATTAACCCAGAAAGCCTCTGGTTGGCTCCCGCACGGCTGCTATATCTCCCTTACTAACGGTGAACAAGGACCGCTCTGGGCGGCTGCTGCGCACGTCTGCGCCGGCCCTCTGGTCTATGTTCACCGCCGGTCCATCAGCAGGGAGCACCTATGGACAACATCGTCGTTGCCGACAAGCAAACCGCCGCCGTTACCCAGAACGCCTGGGGCAATCTGAGCCTGAAAGGGCCGGGCCTGGTGCAGATGCCAGTGCCGCCCGGCGAAGTGGCCACCGTCACTCGCAGCGGCCAGGACCTGATCGTCACGCTCAAGTCGGGCGAAAAAGTCACCATCGGCAACTTCTTTGTAGTCGACGCGGCGGGCGAGCAGAGCGACATGGTCTTCGTCGGCGAAGACGGCACGCTCTGGCACGCCCAGTACAACGCAGAGGCCTTTACCGGTTTCACCTTCGAGGACATCGCCTCGCTGGATGAGCTGATGGCCGGGGTCGGCGTTGCCGGCAGCGGGACCAACACCTTTGCCATCGCCGCCCTGGGCTTGCTGGGCGCCGGTGGCGCTGCGGCGGCAATCGGCGGTGGTGGTGGCGGCGGTGGCGGTGGCAGCAGCGGTGGCAGCTCACCGAACCCTGGCGACACCACCGCACCCGCCAGCCCGATCGATCTATTGGTCTCGCCTGATGGCCTGCGCCTGAGCGGCCGGGGCGAAGCCGGCACCACGGTCAACATCCGTGACGCGGCGGGCAACCTGATCGGCACCGGCACAGTCGGTGCCGACGGCCGTTTCGATGTCACCCTGAGCCCGCCACAAACCAACGGCCAGGCGCTCGAGGTGACCCTTACCGATGCTGCCGGCAACACCTCAGCGCCTGGCAACACGACGGCCCCGGACATCGATACGCCGCCGGTCGACACCACTGCGCCGAATGCGCCAACCGATCTGGTCATCGCCGGTGCCGGCAAACAACTCAGCGGTCGCGGCGAAGTGGGCACCACCGTGCAGGTGCGCGATGCTGACGGCAACCTGCTGGGCAGCGGTACCGTCGGCGCCGACGGCACCTTCCAGATCAGCCTCGACCCTGCCGTGCTCGACGGCAGCACGTTGCAGGTCACCCTCACCGATGCGGCCGGCAACGTCTCCGCCGCCGGCAGCGTGGTGTCGCGCGACCTGCTTGCACCTGCGCAGCCCACCGACCTGCAACTGAGCAACGGTGTCACCCTGACCGGTAAAGGCGAGCCAGGCACCACGGTGCAGGTCCGCGACGCCTCAGGCGCCCTGATCGGCAGCGGCGTCGTGGCTGCCGACGGCAGTTTCAGCCTGACGTTGAATCCGCCCCAGGCCAACGGTGAAGCGCTAGACGTGCGCCTGGTCGACGCCGCCCAGAACACCTCGGCGCCACTCCAGTTCAATGCCCCCGACACCACCGCCCCAGCCGCTGTCAGCGGCCTGGTTGTCGGTCCGGATCGGCAAGTATTGGGCGGCCGCGGTGAGCCCGGTGCCACGGTCGAGGTACGCGACAGCAATGGCCTGCTGCTCGGCAGCGGCACGGTAGCTGCCAACGGTACCTTCCTGATCGAGCTCAACGGCGCCGTGCAGCCAGGCGAGCGCCTGAACGTGGTGCAGACCGACGCCAGCGGCAATGCGTCAGCGCCGCTGCAGTTCGATGTGCCCCTTACCACTACCCCAGTCAGCCCGAGTGACCTGAGCATCGCCGCCAATGGCAGCTCGCTCAGCGGCACCGCCCCGCCTGGCAGCCGCATTCAGGTGCGTGACGCCAATGGCAATGTAATCGGCAGCGTGGTCGTCGGCGCCGAAGGCACCTTTATCGTGGTGCTCAATCCTGCTCAGGCCAACGGTCAGTTACTCGACGTAGTTGCTCTTGATGGCAACGGCGGCGTGTCCCTGCCAGTGCAGATCAGCGCACCGGATATCACCGCGCCCGCTGCCCCCAGCCAGCTTGTGGTCAGCGCTGATGGCAGCCAGCTCAGCGGCCGCGCCGAGCCTGGCAGCACGGTGCGAGTGGTGGGCGCCAATGGCGTTGAACTCGGCACAGCTGTGGTCGGCCCAACCGGCGTGTTCACCATCGCCCTGAATCCGGCCCAGGTCGACGGCGAAGCACTGCAGGTTACCGCCACCGATGCCAAGGGCAATCTCTCCGCGCCCGGCAGTGTCAGCGCACCCGACCTGGACAGCCCCGACACCACTGCACCGAACCCGGCCAGCGGACTCGCTATCAGCGGAGACGGGCGTACGGTATCGGGTCGCGGCGAGCCTGGCAGCACCGTCAAGGTGCTCGACGCTCAAGGCAATCTGCTCGCGATCGGCACCGTCCTGGCCGACGGCAGCTTCAACCTGCAACTGCCTGCTGCAGTTACCAATGGCTCAAGCCTGCAAGTTACCCTGACCGACGCCGCTGGCAATGCCTCGGCCCCAGCTACGCTGCTCAGCCCTGACCTGCAGGCCCCCGCCCAGCCTACAGACATCAGCCTCAGCGCTGGCGTGACCCTAAGCGGCAGCGCCGAACCAGGCGCCCGGGTGGAGGTGCGCGACGCCAATGGCGACTTGCTCGGCAGCGCCATCGTAGCTGCCAACGGCACCTTCACCCTGACCCTCAACCCACCTCAGGCCAATGGTGAAGTGCTCGATATCCGCGTCATCGACCTGGCCGGCAACGCATCGACGCCGCTGGCCTATGACGCCCCGGACATCACTGCGCCAACGATAATCAGCGGCGTGACCGTGGGCAATGGCGGTCTGACCATTGCCGGTCGTGGTGAAGCAGGTGCCATCGTCGAGGTGCGGGATGCCAATGGCGCCCTGCTCGGCACTGGCACAGTCGGCGCCAACGGCACCTTCCTGTTCGACCTGGATACCCCCGCCGCTGCGGGCCAGGCGATCAGCCTGGTGCAGAAGGATGCCGCCGGCAACACCTCGCCGGAACTCGACCTGACCGTACCCACTACACCCATCCCGGCGACCCCGAGCAATCTCAGCCTGGCCGCGGACGGCAGCTCGATCAGCGGCAGTGCTACCCCGGGTACGCGGATTGACGTTCGTGATGCCCAAGGCAATGTCCTGGCCAGCACGGTGGTCGGCGCGGGCGGTACCTTCACCCTACCGCTGAACCCGGCGCAAGCCAACGGCGAATTGCTCGACGTGGTTGCGGTGGATGGCGCCAGCAGTTCGCTGCCAGCGCAGATCACTGCCCCGGATATCACCCCGCCAGGCGAAGCCAGCGACCTGCAGATCAGCGCCAACGGCGTGACTCTGACCGGGCGCGGCGAAGCCGGCGCCACAGTAGAAGTGCGCAACGCTCAGGGCAATCTGCTGGGCACTGCGCTGGTAGGCGCCAATGGCGTATTCACCGTCACCCTCGTCCCCGCCCAGACCGATGGCCAGGTGCTTGACGTCGAGCTGCGCGATGCGGCGGGCAACGAGTCCAGCGCCAGCGCAACTGCGCCGGACCTCGACGGCCCGTTGCAACCGGCGCAGATGGCACTGGATATCGCCGGCACCCAACTGACCGGTGTCGGTCAGGCCGGCTCGCTGGTCACCGTGCGGGCTGCCGACGGTACCGTGCTGGGCAGTAGCACCGTAGGCGCCGACGGCAACTTCAGCGTGACCCTCAACCAGCCCCAGCGCAACGGCGAGAAACTGACCGTCGAAGCCACCGACAGCCGCGGCAACAGTGCCGGTCCGGTCGACTTCACTGCGCCCGACACTCAGGCACCGGAGCCGATCAGCAATGAGGCGATCAATGGCACCGGTAGCCAGATCACAGGCCTTGGCGAACCCGGCGCTACCGTAACCGTACGCGCCGCTGACGGTACAGTGCTCGGCAGCGCGGTAGTGCAAGCCAACGGCGGCTTCACGATTCCCCTCAGCCCAGCCCAGAACAACGGCCAGGCACTGACCGTCGAGCAGCGCGATCCGGCGGGCAATATCTCCACCACAGTGCCCGTCACCGCCCCTGACGGCCAGGCCCCCGATGCGCCCACCGGCCTGGTATTGGCGGCGGACGGCAGTGTGCTCAGTGGACGCGGTGAGCCAGGCAGCGTCGTCACCGTGACCGGCACTGGCGGCGTCATCCTTGGCAGCGCAACCGTGCAGGGCGATGGCAGCTTCCAGGTCGCCCTCAACCCCGTCCAGCTCAACGGCCAGACCCTGACCGCCACGCAAAAGGACCAGGCTGGCAACATCTCCGAGCCGGACACCCTGACCGCGCCAGACCTGCAAGCTCCTGAAGCTGCTCAAGGGGTGCAACTCAATGCGGGCGGCAACCTGATCAGCGGTCAGGCCGAACCCGGCACGACGGTTCAGGTGCGCGACCCGAACGGGGACCTCATCGGCAGTGTGGTGGTACCTGACAACGGCAGCTTCAGCCTCCCGCTCAACCCCGTGCCGGTCGCGGGCGAGCAGTTGTCGGTAACTGTCACCGACCTGCAAGGGCAGACCTCCCCGAGCGTGCCGATCAACGCCATCGACACTACTGCCCCGATCCTGCCAACCGGCGTGCAGGTCAACGCCGATGGCACCCAGGTCAGTGGCAGGGGCGAAGCGGGCAGCACGGTCGAAGTGCGTGACGCTGCCGGCACTGTGATCGGCAGCACCACCGTGCCGCCAAGCGGCAATTTCAGCGTCATTCTCGACCCAGCACAGAAAGACGGCCAGGGCTTGAGCGTGGTCGCCACCGATGGCCGCAATGAATCCGATGTGGTGCCAGTCACCGCGCCCGACCTGACCCCGCCAGCCCTGCCCAACGGCGTCAGCGTGGCCAATGACGGCACGGTCACCGGCACTGCTCCAGGTGCCACCGAGGTGATCATTCGCGATGCCAACGGCATCGAGTTGATCAGAGGGGATGTCGAGGCAGACGGTAGCTTCAGCGTGCAGCTGCCAGGCAGCCAGAACAACGGTCAATCGCTGCTGCTGGAGGCTGTCGATGCGGCCACCAACACCAGCCCGGTGCTGCCGATCACCGCCCCTGACACCACCATACCCGCAGAAGCGACCGATATCAGCGTCAGCCCTGATGGCACCAGCGTCAGCGGCAACGCCGAGCCCGGCAGCACGGTGATCGTGCGTGACGCTGACGGCAAAGACATAGGCAGCGTGGTGGCAGGCCCGGACGGCAGCTTCGTGGTGCCGATCAACCCGCCGCTGGCCAGCGGCGACAGCGCCACTGTAGTGGTCAAGGACCCGGGCGGCGAAGCCAGCACACCGCTGGCCGGCCCGGATGGCAGCGAAGTCGCAACACCGACCGACCTCGACCTCAGCGCTGACGGCTTCGTCCTGACCGGCATGGGCACAGTCGGTGCACTGATCACTGTGACCTCCGCCGGCGCCACCCTGGGCACTGCGACGGTGGGCAGCGATGGTATCTTCCGGGTGTTCTTCAGCAACGCTCAACTCAACGCCCAGACCCTGCAGGTCAACGCGCGCTTTGGCGCAGGCAAACCTTCGGTACCGGCTATCGTCACGGCTGAGGACACCACGGCGCCTGATGCGCCAACACAACTGGCGATTGACCGCAGCGGCAGCCTGCTGACGGGTCGCGGCGAGGTCGGCGCGACCGTTTCGGTAGTGGATGCCAATGGCACCCTGCTCGGTTCGGCGACGGTCGGCAGTACCGGCCTGTTCAGCATCAGCCTCACTCCGCCACAAGCCAATGCGCAGTTGTTGACCGTCACCCAGAGCGACGCCAGCAACAACGTTTCGCTGGCAGCGACGACCACTGCGCCAGACCTGCAGGCGCCCCTGGCGGCCAGCGGCGTCAGCCTCAATAGCGCAGCTACCGTGGTCAGCGGCCAGGGCGAAGTCGGGGCCATCGTCACCGTGCGCGACGCCAGTGGCGCGGTGCTGGCTAGCGGTACCGTCAACCCGTCCGGCCAGTTCCAGATCACCCTGCCGGCAGCGCAAACCAGCGGCGCGCCCCTGCAGGTCACCCTGAGCGATGCGGCTGGCAATGTTTCTGCTCCCGCCAGCCTGGCCACACCCGATCGCACGCCACCTGCGGCGGTCACCCAAACCGTGCTCAGCGCCGACGGCCGTCAGCTTTCCGGTCTGGGCGAAGCCGGTGCCAGTGTCGAGGTGCGCAACAGTGCCGGCACCTTGCTTGGCACAGCCACAGTGGGTGCCGACGGGCGCTTCAGCGTGACGTTCGACAGCCCACAGGCCAGCGGCCAGCCGATCGGCGTGACCCAGCAGGACGCCGCGGGCAATACCTCACCCGCGACCTCGGTCAACACGCCTGACCTGACCCCACCGGCACCGCTGACCAACCTGATGCTCAACAACAATGGCCTGACCTTGACCGGCCTGGGCGAGCCCGGCGCCAGCGTCACGGTGCGCGGCCCGGACGGCACCATCATTGGCAGCGGCAACGTCGCCGCCAACGGCAGCTTTACCCTGACTCTGGATAACGCACAACTCAACGCCCAGCGCCTGAGCGTGACCCAGAGCGACGCCAGCAACAACATCTCAGCGCCTGTGGCCGTGACAGCTCCGGACCTGACCCCTCCCGCAGAGCCTGCCAATCTGCTGTTGGCCAGTAACGGCGTGCAACTGAGCGGCACCGCCGAGGCGGGCAGTACGGTCACTGTCCGCGACAGTGCCGGCAATGTTCTCGGTAGCGTGGTCGCGGCCAGCAATGGCACCTTCCAGGTCACCCTCAACAGCGTCCAGGCCAACGGTCAAACCCTGCAAGTGACCGCCACCGACGCCGCCGGCAACGTGTCCCAACCCGGTAACTTCACCGCACCTGACACTACCCCGCCCGCCGCCGTCGCCAACCTCGCCGTGGCCGCCAATGGCGCCAGCCTGGCCGGCACCGGCGAAGCTGGCGCAACGGTGGCAGTGCGGGCAGCCGATGGCACCTTGCTGGGGACCGGTACAGTGGCTGCGGACGGCCGTTTCACGGTCAATCTGAGCCCGGCGGCAATCGTCGGCAGCAATCTCAGCGTGGTCCAGAGCGACGCCAGCGGCAACGCCTCGCCCGCCGAAACCGTCACTGCCCCAGGCAGCCTGGCGCCGGATATCCCCGGTAATCTGCTGCTGGCCGCAGATGGCCTCAGCGTGACCGGCAGCGGCACTCCCGGCAGCACGGTCACGGTGTACGGCCCAGGCGGCGTAGTGCTTGGCACTGCGGTGGTAGCGGCAGGCGGCACCTTCACGGTGGCGCTCAACAGCGTCCAGGCCAACGGTGAAACCCTGCAGGTCGGCGCAGTCGGCACCGACGGCAGCGCTTCGCTGCCGGCCACCCTGCAGGCGCCGGATACCACTGCGCCGCAGCCGCTCAGCGAACTGCAACTGGCCAGTGATGGGCTGACCTTAACCGGCCGTGGCGAGCCCGGCGCCCGGGTCAGCATCAGCGGCCCTGGAGGCGTCGATCTGGGCGAAGGGGTGGTCGGCGCCGACGGCCGGTTCAGCCTGCAACTGACTGCTCCGCAGCGCAATGGCGAGGCGCTCAACGCCAGCCAGACCGATGCCGCCGGCAACGAATCCAACAGCGTCAGCCTGACCGCACCCGATCTGCTCGCCCCGAACGCACCGGGCAACCTCGCCGTCACCGGCGGCGGCACCCTGCTCGACGGCACCGGCGAAGCTGGCAGCAAAGTCACTGTGCTGGCCGCTGACGGCAGCGTCATCGGCAGCGGCATCGTGCGTGATGACGGCAGTTTCCAGGTCTCGCTCAATCCGATCCAGGCCAACGGCCAAAGCCTGCAGGTCGTGCTCACTGACAACGCCGGCAACCAATCGCCGGCGGCCAGCACCACCGCGGCCGATATCACCGCACCGGATGCGCTGACGGCGCTGGCGATTGCCAGCGACGGCGCGACCCTGACTGGTCGCGGCGAGGCCGGGGCCACGGTCAAGGTCAGCGGCCCGGATGGCGCGCCGCTGGGCGAAGCACTGGTCGATGCCAACGGCTTCTTTACCCTCACCCTCAACCCTGCCCTGGGCAATGCCGAACGGCTCAGCCTGACCCAGACCGACCTGGCCGGCAACGTCTCTGCGCCAGCAACTCTCGATACGCCTGACTTCACCCCGCCGGCGCAGCTCACTGCGGTGACTATCAGTACCGACGGCAGCATGATCGCCGGCCGCGGTGAAGCCGGCGCAACCGTCACCGTGACCGATGCCAACGGCACGTTGCTGGGCACTACCAAAGTGCTTGCCGACGGCAGCTTCGAGGTCATGCTCACGCCCGCGCAGATCAACCAGCAAGTGCTCGCGGTGCAACAGGCCGACCCGCCCGGCAACATCAGCCAGCCGGTCAACGTCGAGGCACCTGACCTGACCCCACCTGAGGCACCTGCGCAACTGCAACTGAATGCCGATGGCAGCCAACTCAGCGGCGTCGGCGAGCCAGGCAGTACCGCCAGGGTCTACCTTGGCAGCAGCCAGATCGGCACCGTGCAGGTTGGCGCCGATGGCAGGTTCGTGGTGGCATTGAACCCGCCGCAGAACAACGGCCAGCAACTGCAGGTGACCCTTGAGGATGCCAAAGGCAACCTGTCGCCAAGCATCCCGGCGACCGCGCCGGATACCACTCCACCTCCTGCCGTCGACGCCACCATCAACGCCAGCGGCACCCAGCTCAAAGGCTCCGGTGAAGCCGGCGCACGGCTGACCGTACTCAACGACAAGGGCGACCTGGTCGGTCAGGGCAGCATCGCCGCCGATGGCACCTTCGTCCTCAACCTGTCACCGGCGCAACTTGACGGCCAGGTGCTGAGCATCGTTGCCCAGGATGCTACCGGCAATCCGTCGCCGGCCTTTGCCGTCACGGCACCTGACCTGACCCCGCCAGCGCAACCCACTGGCCTCTCCGTGAACTCTGAGGGCACACTGCTCATCGGCACTGGCGAGCCCGGCAGCTTCATCACAGTACGTGCCCCGGACAACACCGTGGTCGGTTCCATCCAGGTCCCCCCAGGCGGTAACTTCAGCGTGCCCCTCGACCCGCCACAAAACAACGGCCAGATACTCGACGTGGTTGCTACTGACGCCGCCGGCAACGCCGCGCTGGCGGTGACTGTCACGGCTGAAGACACCAGCCCACCGGCACCGGTCAGCAACCTGGTGATCGATGCGACCTACAGCGTACTCAGCGGCCGCGGCGAAGCCGGCGCCAGTGTGATCGTCAGCCAGAACGGCGTGCAGATCGGCGAGGGCACCGTACTCGCCAACGGCACGTTCCAGATCGAGCTCGATACCCTGGCCCTGCCAGGTATAGAACTCAGCGTGGTGCAGACCGATGCCGCGCAGAACCCTTCGCTGCCGGCCGACTACACCCCGCCGCTGGTACCGCTGACCGCCGCGCCGCTCAATGTCGCGCTGATTGCCAATGGCGAAACCCTGACAGGTACCTCAATCCTCGGCGCCAGCATCACCGTCTACAACGCGGCGGGTCAGGTCATCGGCGAGGCCTTGGTCGTTCAAGCCAACGGTAGTTTCAGCGTTACGCTGAACCCACCGCAACGCAACGGCGAGGTGCTCTCGGTAACCGCCGACGCGGCCGACGCCGGTGAATCGGCTCCGGTCATTGTCCAGGCCGGTGATACCACTCCACCTGCGATACCGGTAGTCAGCGCACTGTCCAGCAACGGTCTGGTCCTGACCGGCACCGGTGAGGCGGGAGCCACCGTGTTCGTACGGGATACCCAGGGCAATCTGCTCGGCAGTGGCCAGGTCAACGCTGGCGGCGCCTTCAGCATCAATCTCAATGCGCCACAGCTCAACGGTCAGATCCTTGAGGTCAGCCAGCGCGACGCTGCCCTCAATCTGTCCGACAATGTGGGCTTCATCGCCCCTGACGTGCAGGCGCCCAACCCGCCAGGCAACTTGCTGGTCAATGGCTTGGGCACCCAGCTCAGTGGCACGGGCGAAATCGGTGCCACCGTTAGCGTGTTCTCGGCTACAGGCACACCGCTGGGCACCGCCGTGGTCGGTCCCAACGGGCAATTTACCGTCAACCTCACCGCTACCCAGAACGACGGCCAGGTGCTGACCGTGCGCCAGGCCGACGCCGCTGGCAATATCTCCGGCACCACCACCATCGGCGCGCCGGACACTACGCCACCGCCCGCCCCCACCGCCACCATCAATGCTGCTGGCACCTTGGTCAGCGGCGCCGGCATCGCCGGCAACAAGATCACCGTGCTCGGCGCCGGCGGCGTAGTGCTGGGCAGCGCCATCGTCGGCGCCAACGGCCTGTTCGTGGTCAGCTTGCTGGCGGCGCAGGTCGACAACCAGGCCTTGACGGTCAACCAGAGCGATGCCGCGGGCAATACCTCCGGGGTGGCCCTGACTGCCCCGGACATCACCCCACCCGCCATCGCCAGCAATCTGGTGATCAATGCCGACGGCAGCGTCATCACCGGGCGCGGCGAGCCTGGCGCGACGGTGACGGTGCGCGGTCCCAGCGGGGTCGTTTCGCAGCCTGCCACGGTCAATCCGGACGGCACCTTCACGGTCACCCTGAGCCCTGCCCAGGATAACGGCCAAGCCCTTTCGATCACCCTTACCGACCCGCGCAACAATGTCTCCGCCGGGGTTGCGCTGATCGCGCCGGACGTCGACGCCAACGCGCCTGTCTCGGCCAGCGACAATCTGGCGGTAGCCACGGTGAACCTGGCCCCGGTCATCACCACCAAGACCTTCACCGACAGCTTCAGCACGCTGTTGTCCGGCTTCTCGAAAACCTTCACCTGGACGGTCGCCGCCGGCACTACTGCCGACCCGACCCTGACCCTCAGCACCAGCAGCGCCTTGGCCTTGCTCGACGGCGCGACCTACACCCTGCAGGTCAAGAATGCTGCTGGCGGCTGGGTCACCCTCGCCACCGGCAGCAGCCAGGGGCTGCTCGACCTGATCCTGCTGCCGCTGGGCCAGGGTCTGCAGGTCAATATCGGCGAACTGCTGGCGGGTGACTACCGGCTAACGGTCAACAGTACCGGTATCGGTCTGCTGACCACAGTCACCACCAGTCTGGACGTGCAGTCCACCAGCCTGAGCCAGTTCACCGGCACCGGCACGCCGACCACCGGCAACGTCCTCAGCGACCCTGGCACCAACGGCAGCGTCGACCAGACCGGCCCGGACAACGGCGCGGTGGTGCAGGTACTGAAAAACGGCAGCTACGTCTCCGCCGGCGCCGCCACCGAAGTGCAGGGTCTGTACGGCACCTTGCTGATCCGCGCCGATGGCAGCTACAGCTATACCCCCAACGGCAGCCCGTCGAGTGTGGGCAAGGTCGATGTGTTCAGCTATCAGCTGCTGCATGCCAACGGCCTCAAAGACACCGCCAATCTCTACGTGCGCATCGACAGCCCACAAGCCACCGAGATCTGGAACGACAACAACTACAGCGCGCCAGCCACCGTGGTCGACGCGGTCAACGACCTCGACAGCACCGGTATCAGCCTGGTCAACCGTGAAACCAGCGGCAGCGCCAACCTGGCCAACCTGAGCTTGCCGCTGATTGGCAACCGCTCGGTAACGTCGGCAACCAATACGGTTGCGGTCGACACCACTGCCGATCTGCAGGTAGTGCTCAACTCGAGCAATCTGCTCGGGCTGCTCAACGGCACCAAGATCGAGCTGCTCAAGCTCAATCCGGCAACAGGTCTGTATGTAGTTGAGCAAACCGTTACTGGCGGCTCACTGGTCAGCCTGCTCGGCGGCGGCGCGGCGTACACCTTCCAAGACAAGGGGCCAGGTTCGTATCAAATTCGCGTCAGCGCCGGCGGCATTGGCCTGGCCGCTTCGATTGCCACCACTATCAACACCACCACGACCTACACCAAGGAATTCGTAGTCAGTGGCTACACCCCGGTCAGCGGCAACCTGCTCAACGACACCACCGGTACCGGCAGCGATACCCTCGGCTCCAGCCTGACCGTGCTCAGCGTGCTGGTGGCGGCCAACACCTATGCCATCCCCGGCTACAACGGCATCAGTGTCACCGGCACCTACGGCACGCTGCTGGTGCAGGCAGATGGCAGCTACAGCTATACCCTCAAGCCCGGCCTGAGCGCTGCCGTGATTGGCCAGCAGGACACCTTCACCTACGAACTGACCCACCCCAACGGCACCACCGACACCGCCACCCTGACCATTGGCCTGAACAACGCAGCAGCCTTCACCGCTACCTCGGCGCTGCTGGCCGGCGGCGACGATGACGCCGGCGCGCTGTTCAGTGTGGCCGCCGCCACTGCGGTCGAAGGGCTGCACGGCGGCGATAGCAACGACCACCTCGACGGCAGTCAGGGTGGGGCAATCAGCCTGACCGGCGGCGCCGGTGACGACACACTGGTGATCGTCGATCAGCAGTTCACCAACGTCGACGGCGGCAGCGGTACCGACACCCTGTTGTGGGCCGGCGGCGATGCCAGTATCGACCTCGGCAGCCTGGTTGGGCGCCTGCACGACATCGAGGTGATCGACCTCAATGACAGCAGTTCGGTGACCTTGAGCCTGAGCCTGGCCGACGTGGTGGCGGTGACCGAAAGCGCCAACGACACTCTGCTGATCAAGGGTGACAGCAACGATACCGTGCAGCTCAGCGACAACTGGACCCTGACCGGCCAGCAGAATGCCGACGGTATCGACTATACCCAGTACACCGCTCAGGAGGATCCAAGCCACCACTTGTGGGTACAGAACGGCATCCACGTTGTTTGAAGCTGATGAATCCCGCCGGGCAACCGGCGGCAAGGACGACCAGCAGTAAGGGAAACCTGTGAAGCGAGGCTGTCAGCTGTCACCGCTGTTACTGGGAGCCCTCGGGCTCCTCGCGTGCAACCTCTACCCGGTCGCCATGGCGGCCGATGACATAGACCCGCAACTGCGCCAGATCGGCCCGTCGTTGTTGCGCGATGCTCCGGATGCCGTACCGGCGCGCGCGCCGGTCGGCCAGTCGGCCATAGCTGGCGACCGCCTCGGCATCGACGAGGCGGTGCTGATGGCCGCGCAATGGCACCCCAGCATCGCCGAGGCGGTAGGCAACCTGTACAAACAGGGCGAAGGCATCAACGTCGCCCGCGCTGGTTATTACCCGCAGATTTCCGGCGGCCTGCGCGGCGGCTACGACACCGGCAACGGCGCCGACCGCAGCAGCCAGGCACTAAACCTGTCGCTCAAGCAGATGCTGTATGACTTCGGCAAGGTCGACAACGCCGTCAGCGCCGCCCGCGCCGCTGCCGCCCGGGCCCAGGCCAACATCCTGCTGGTGCTCGATGACCTTGCCCGCGACACCGCCTATGCCTGGATCGAAACCCGCCGCTACGAGCAACTGACAGTGATCGCCCGCGAGCAGATCCGCGGCGTCGGCGACATCGTCGAGCTCGCCCGACAACGCAGCGACATGGGCGCCAGCGCCCGTTCCGACACGGTGCAGGCCGAGTCACGGGTCGAAAGCGCGAGAGCCACCTTCGCTGAATATCAAGCGCAGCACCAACGCTGGCGCTCGACCCTGGCGGCGCTGCTCGGGCGCATCTCGCCACCGGCGCTGGCCGAGGAGTCACCGCGCCAACTGGAGGGTGCCTGCAGCCGCACCCAAGGCGGCGACGAGCGTTTGCCAGCGGTGCTGATGGCCTTGGCATTGCGTGCGCAGTCTCAGGCCGAGTTGGCCCAGGCCAAGGCTGAAGCCTACCCGACCCTGTCGTTGCAGCCGCAGGTCAATCACTACCTGGACAACGAATACGACCGCGACAATTCGCGCCTCGACCGCACCCAGGCCGGCATTTACCTCAACCTCGAAGTGCCGATTTATCAAGGCGGCGCCGTCAGTGCCCGCAGCCGCGCCGCGGGCTATGCGCTGACCTCGGCCGACGCTGCTGAAGACGCCGCTCGCCTGCAGGCCCGCCGCGGCCTGGCTGAGGCGCAAGCGCAGACGGCGGGACTGGCGCGGCGGCTGCGCTCTCTGGAAGCGCGCCAGGTCAGCATCCAGGAGGCGCGCATGCTCTATGGCCGGCAGTACCTGGACCTCGGCACGCGACCGCTGCTCGACCTGCTCAACGCCGAGCAGGAGATCTACCAGTCACGCTTCGAACTGGCCGGCACTCGCTCGGACCTGCTCCGACTGGATATCGATTGCCTCTACAACAGCAGTGCGCTGCGCTCGGCCTTCGCTCTTGAAGGCCGCAGCCTGCAAGGCGTGGAGATTCAACCATGAGCGACACCGTCAACCTTGATCTGCAGCAGACGCAACAGGCCGCGCCTGCGCCGGACGCACCGCCCCGGGCTGACCTCGGACCCTGGCTGGAGGTGATGCTGCAGGTCGCCCACCACTACCGCCTGGACGTCTCGCCGCAGCGCATCCGCTTGGCCGCCATCGAGGATGCGCGGCCGCTGGACGAGATCCTGCGGCACATGGCGCGGCAGGCCGGGCTGACCCTGCGTTTCGTGCGCTTCGATGCCAAAGGCCTGCGCCAGTGGCGCACGCCGATGGTGCTGGAACTCGACGACGGCCAGTTGGCCACGGTCGAGGCGGTTACCGAAGAAAACGATCTGGCAGTGGTGTTCGCCGGTGATCAGGGGCTGACCTCACGGCTGCCCCGTGAGGCGCTGACCGGCCGCATCGTGCGGGTGGCCCTGCTGCGTCCGGCGCGGCCGTTGCGCGATGTGCGCACCGACGACTACACCGCGCCGTATGACCGCCACTGGTTCGCCCGCATCGTCCTGCGCGACCTGCGCCCGTATGGCCAGGTCATGCTCGCCTCACTGGTGGCCAACGTGCTGGCATTGGCCGGGGTGCTGTTCTCGATGCAGGTATACGACCGGGTGATCCCGGCCGAATCGCTGCCGACCCTGTACGTGTTGTTCGGCGGCGTAGTGCTGGCGCTGGTGTTCGACTTCAGCATGCGCCTGCTGCGCCTGAAGGTCACCGACCTGCTCGGCAAGCGCGCCGACCTGCGCATCTCCGACCTGGTCTTCGGCCATGCCCTGCGCCTGCGCAACTCGGTGCGGCCAAAATCTACCGGCTCGTTCATCTCACAGTTGCGCGAACTGGAACAGATCCGCGACCTGATCACCTCGAGCACTGCCACGGCGCTGGCCGATTTGCCGTTCTTCCTGTTGTTCCTGCTGGTGTTCTGGCTGATCGGCGGCGTGCTGGTGGTGATCCCGTTGGCAGCGCTGGTGGCCATGCTCCTGCCCGGCCTGCTCGCGCAACGGCGGCTGGCACGCCTGGCGAATGCGTCGATGCGCGAGTCGGCGCTGCGCAACGCCATGCTGGTCGAGAGCATCCAGGGCATGGACGAGATCAAGGCGCTGCAGGCCGAGGCCCGCTTCGAGCGCCAATGGAACCAGTACAACGCCGCCTGCGCCCACAGCAACCTGCGCCTGCGCACGCTGACCAATGGCCTGGTGACCTGGACCCAGAACGTCCAGGGCGCGGTGTTTGCCGTGGTCATCGTGGTCGGCGCGCCGATGGTGATTGCGGGTGACCTGACCACCGGCAGCCTGGTCGCGGCATCCATGCTGTCGTCGCGGATGATGGCGCCCATGGCCCAACTGACCCACGTGCTGACCCGCTGGCAACAGGCCAAGGTCGCCCTGCAAGGGCTGGACAAATTGATGCAGTCACCAGTCGATCATCCCGAAAGCGAAGCACGCGTGCACCTGCCGGCAATTCGTGGCGAATATCAGCTGCGCCAGGCCACTTTCCGCTACAGCCCTGAAGCACCGCCGGCCCTGAGCATCAGCCAGCTGAACATTCAGCCCGGCGAACGCATCGCGATTCTGGGCCGCAATGGCGCTGGCAAGTCGACCCTGCTGCAGGCCCTGGGCGGGGCGATGGATCTGGTCGAGGGCGAGGTCACGCTCGATGGCATCGCCATGGCCCACCTCGACCCGGCCGACCTGCGCCGCGACGTCGGCCTGCTGGCGCAGTACTCGCGGCTGTTCCACGGCACCCTGCGGGAAAACCTCACCCTCGGCGCCGGCCAGGCCAGCGACCAGGAACTGCTCGCCGCCCTGGCTGCCAGTGGCGCGCTGGAATTCGTCCGGCAATTGCCCAAGGGCATGGACCACCTGGTGCTCGAAGGCGGCGCAGGCTTGTCCGGCGGGCAACGCCAGGCCCTGGTCCTGGCGCGGCTGCTGGTGCGCCAGCCACAGGTGCTGCTGCTCGATGAGCCGACCGCATCGCTGGATGACATCAGCGAACGGCGCCTGCTGGATAACCTCGAGCGCTTCTGCCAGGGCCGCACGCTGATCATCGCCACCCACCGCATGAGCGTCCTGCAACGGGTCGATCGGGTGCTGGTGCTCGATGGCGGGCGGATCATCATCGACGACAAACGTGACGCTGCCCTGTCACGTTTGAGTCAGGGCGGTCAGCCAAGCCAGGGAGGCAAAGCATGAGCAGCCACGAACTTCCGGCATCATACCTGGATGGAGAAGACGACCACGCCGTGCTGCGCGCCGGGCGCATCATCATGGTCTGCGCCTTGATGCTGGCGGCGTTTCTGGCCTGGGCAGCGTGGTTCGAGGTGGTCGAGGTGTCGACCGGCACCGGCAAGGTCATCCCCAGTTCGCGCGAGCAGGTGATCCAGTCGTTTGAAGGCGGCATCGTCGCGCAGATGAACGTCGCCGAAGGCGATCTGGTCGAGCGCGAGCAGGTGCTGGCCCAGCTCGATCCAACCAAGACCTCATCCAGCGTCGGCGAGAGCGAGGCCAAGTACTGGGCAGCGCTGGCCAGCGTCGCCCGGCTGCGCGCCGAGGTCACCGGCAAGCCGCTGAACTTCCCGCCCAGCCTGAGCAAGTCGCCGGAGCTGATCGAGACCGAAACCGCACTGTACCAGACCCGCCGCCGCGGCCTCGAGCAGACCCTGGCCGGCATCGAGGACTCGCTGCGGCTGGTGCGCAGCGAACTGAAAATCACCGAAAACCTGGCCAAGATGGGCGCCTCCAGCCGGGTCGAAGTGATCCGCCTCAACCGCCAGCGCTCGGAGCTCGAACTCAAGGCCAACGAAGCGCGCTCGGACTACCTGGTGCGCGCCCGCGAAGACCTGGCCAGGGCCAGCGCCGAAGCCGACAGCCTCGAGCAGGTGATCCGCGGCCGCAACGACTCGCTGTCCCGCCTGACCCTGCGCTCGCCGGTACGCGGCATCGTCAAGGATATCGAAGTGAATACCCTTGGCGGGGTGGTCCAGCCAGGCGGCCAGGTGATGAAAATCGTACCGATGGACGAGCGCCTGCTGATAGAAACACGCATTGCCCCGCGCGATATCGCCTTCATCCACCCCGATCAGGCGGCCAAGGTCAAGATCAGCGCCTACGACTACTCAATCTATGGCGGCCTCGAAGGCAAGGTGGTGGGTATCTCGCCAGATACCCTGCAGGACGAATTCAAACCCGAGATCTATTACTACCGGGTGTTCATCCGCACCGAACAGGACAGCCTGCAGAACAAGGCCGGCAAACATTTCGCCATTGTCCCGGGCATGATCGCTACGGTGGACATCCGCAGCGGCGAAAAAACCATCCTCGATTACCTGATCAAGCCACTCAATCGAGCCAAGGAGGCCCTGCGCGAACGTTGAAGCGGTTGCCCCAAGACCAACACGGTCCCCGTAGGAGCGGCCTTGCGTCGCGAAAGGCCCGCAAAGCGGGCCCGGCGATTATGTGGTGTTGCGCAGATCCTGGGGCCGCTACGCAGCCCTTTCGCGACACAAGGCCGCTCCTACAGTAGTACGCGTGCGCCGATGATAAAGGATGGCGCTAAAGCCTGAGCCGGGCAGGCCGATAACCCGGCATCCTCCCTATTCTGACTTAGCCGAAGGTTGCCCATGGCCACCCAAAATGCCCGCGCGGACTCGTTGTCGCTGCTGCTGTTCACCCTGCGCAGCGGCAAGCTGATGGCGATCAACCTGCTCAAGGTCAGTGAAATCATCACCTGTCCACAGCTGACCAAGCTGCCCGAGTCGCACCCGCACGTCAAAGGCGTGGCCACTCTGCGCGGCAACTCGCTGTCGGTGATCGATCTGTCGCTGGCCATCGGCGAACGGCCGCTGGCCGACCCCGATGGCGGCTGCCTGATCGTCACCGAGATCAGCCGCTCGCGCCAAGGCCTGCATGTACAGGCCGTCAGCCGCATCGTGCATTGCCTGAGCACCGACATCAAACCGCCGCCATTCGGCTCGGGCAACCGTTCGTTCATCACCGGCGTGACCCGGGTCGACAACACCCTGGTGCAGGTACTGGATATCGAAAAGGTCATCCACGCCATCGCCCCGGCGCCAGCCGAGCCGCTGCCGGGCGAACTCGGCGAGGAAGACGCCAGCCTGCTCGCGGCCGCCAACATCCTGGTGGTCGATGACAGCCAGGTTGCCCTGCAGCAGTCGGTGCACACCCTGCGCGGCCTCGGTATCGAGTGCCACACCGCGCGCAGTGCCAAGGATGCGATCAACGTCCTGCTCGAGCTGCAAGGCACCGAACGCGAGATCAACATCATCGTCTCGGATATCGAGATGTCCGAGATGGACGGCTACGCCTTCACCCGTACCCTGCGCGAGACGCCCGACTTCCAGCACCTGTACATCCTCCTGCACACCTCGCTGGATAGCGCCATGAGCAGCGAGAAGGCGAAGAATGCCGGCGCCAATGCGATCCTCACCAAGTTCTCCTCGCCCGACCTCACCGAGTGCCTGGTCACCGCAGCGCGCACCGTGGTATTTGCCGAACGGTAACACCTGGTTGCCATTTGCCCGGCGCACACCGCCAGCTGCATGCCCAGCGGGTGACGAGTCAGGCATAATCGGCGCTCCCTGGGCAATTGTTACCGGTACCCTGTATGAAGTGTTTGCGCTACCTCCTCGCTGTCTGCGCCCTGAGCAGCGGTGTCGCCCAGGCTTCCAGCAGTGAAGCCTGGAACGAATATCGCCAGCAGATGCTCAAGGACTGCCTGGCCGCCAGCCAACTGAAAGACGCCCACGCCCGCGGCAAACCCACCGAGTTCGATGATCGGGTCGGCTACAGCGCCCTGCTGATCGAAGGTATCTACCCGCAAAAACACATGAAAAAGCGCACCGGCACCGAGCTGTGCCTGTATGACCGTGCGCACAAGCAGGCCTACGTCAGCGAGTGGAACCCCAGCGCCAAGTGAATCCACCCATTCGTTTTGCCTGCACTGGCTGTGGCAAATGCTGCACCGGCCACCATGTGCCACTGACCCTCGCCGAGGCCCGCCAATGGGTGGCCGCAGAGGGGCAGGTAGTGGTGTTGATCGAAGGCTTCGTCAGCGATGGCCCAGGCATGCCGCTGGACCAGCGCGAACATGTGCTGGGTCGCTCATATCCAGTCAGTTGCGGCGCAGCCGAGCTGCGCGTGTCGGTGACCTTTGCCGCGTTCAACCCTGGCCGCTGCCGCAACCTCGATGAACACGACCTGTGCCGCATCTATGAAACACGGCCGCTGGTGTGCCGGATCTATCCCGCCGAGATCAATCCGCATCTGCCGCTGCGGCCGGAGAACAAGGACTGCCCGCCCGAGGCATGGCAACAAGGCCCTGAATTGATCCATGGGCAGATGCTGGCCGATCCGCAGTTGGTCGCACTGATCGCCGCGTCACGCCAGGCCGACCGCGACGACATCGCCACCAAGGTGGCCATCTGCGAAGCGCTGGGGATGAACACCAGTGCCCTGAAAGGCAACGGCTTCACTGCGTACCTGCCGGACATGGGCGCATTCAGCACAGCGCTGGAGCAGGTCACCAGCGCTGAGCGTGCTGCCTGGAGCGTGCATGTGGTCGACCCGGCGCTGAGCGCCGAGCTGCTCGAACATGGCCTGCGCACGACCGCCGAGACGCCGCAGTACTACGCCTTTATCGGTTTCTGAACGACACTGCAGTGCGGCGCAGGCATTGAGCGCGCCGCTGTGCCGGGCAAAACTGTCAGGGCTGACAGCTGGCTGTCACCCTGGCGACCCGGTTGCCGGGCTATAAGCTGTGAGTAGACCAAAGCGTTTCCCCCTTCCCTTCGGCTACGGTACCCGACCCGATGCGACGTCCGTCCCGCTCTGTGATTGTGCTGTGTATTGCGCTGATCGTCCTGCTCGCGCTTGCCTGGTGGTTCAGCCAGCGCCAGGCAGCGACGCAGAATCACGCGCCCAGCGCAGTGCCGGTGCGGGTGACCAAGGTGGCGCAGCAGGACGTGCCGCGCTTCGCCACGGCGATCGGCAGCGTGCTGTCGCTGCACAACGTGCAGATCCGCCCGCAGGTCGACGGCATTCTCACCCAGGTGCTGGTCAAGGAAGGTCAGTGGGTCAAGCAGGGCGATCTGCTCGCGGTCATTGACGACCGGGCCATCCGCGCCAGCCTCGATCAGGTCCGCGCCTTGCTCGAGCAGAGCCAGGCGCAGTTACAGGTGGCTGCGGTCGATCTCAAACGCTATCGCTTGCTCAGCAGCGATGACGGCGTATCGAAGCAGACCTTTGACCAGCAACAGGCGCTGGTCAAGCAGCTGCAGGCAACCGCTAAAGGCAATCAGGCGGCCATCGTCAACGCGCAGGTGCAGCTGTCGTACACGCAGATCCGCTCGCCGGTGACCGGGCGAGTCGGTATCCGCAATGTCGACCCCGGCAATCTGGTGCGCAGCAGCGATACCCAGAGCCTGTTCAGCGTGACCCAGATCGATCCGATTGCAGTCGAGTTCGCCCTGCCGCAGCAACTGCTGCCCACCTTGCAGCAGTTGCTCAAGGCACCCGAGCCGGCACTGGTGCAAGCGTTCATGGATGCCGACAATCAGCGCACGCTGCTCGGTGAAGGCCGCCTGGCCTTGATCGACAACCAGATATCAGCCAACACCGGCACCCTGCGCATCAAGGCCGAGTTCGATAACAAGGACGGCCTGCTCTGGCCCGGCCAACTGGTCACGGTCAAACTGCGCACAGGGCTTGATCGCGGCGCGCTGGTGGTGCCACCGCCGGTGGTGCAACGCGGCATCGATGGCCACTACGTCTATCGCCTGGACGGCGACAAGGTCACCAGCGTGCCGGTCAAGGTGCTGTTTCAAGACAGCGACCTGACCATCATCAGCGGGGTAGCCGCCGGCGACCAGTTGGTAGTCGATGGCCAGTCGCGGCTCAAACCTGGCGCGCGCGTCGAAGTGCTCGGCGATTCACCCGCCAGCACTGAGCTGGCCGAGCGCAGGCTACAGCCATGAACAGCCGCAACGGCCTCTCGGCCTGGTGCATCGATCACCCGGTGGCAACCCTGCTGCTGACCTTCGCGCTGATCCTGCTCGGCGCGATTGCCTTCCCCAGGTTGCCAGTGGCGCCGCTGCCGGAGGCGGATTTTCCGACCATTCAGGTCACCACCCAGCTGCCCGGGGCCAGCCCTGAAACCATGGCTTCATCGGTAGCCACGCCTCTGGAGGTGCAGTTCAGCGCCATCCCCGGGCTGGCCCAGATGACCAGCAGCAGCGCACTGGGTTCGACCAACCTGATCCTGCAGTTCAGCCTCGACAAGAACATCGACACCGCCGCCCAGGAGGTCCAGGCGGCGATCAACACGGCCACCTCGAAACTGCCCCAGGACCTGCCCAACCCGCCGACCTGGCGCAAGGTCAACCCGGCCGACAGTCCGGTGCTGGTGCTTACCGTCAGCTCGGCACAAATGCCCGGCAACGAACTGAGCGACTACGTCGAGACCTTGCTCGCGCGCCAGCTGAGCCAGATCGACGGGGTCGGCCTGATCAATATTTCCGGCCAGCTGCGCCCGGCCATCCGGGTTCAGGCGCAGGCGGAAAAACTCGCCGCCATCGGCCTGACCCTGGCCGACATCCGCCTGGCCATCCAGCAGACCAGCCTCAATCTGGCCAAAGGCGCTCTGTACGGTGAGCACAGCGTGTCGACCATCAGCGCCAACGATCAGCTGTTTCATCCCGAGGATTACGCCCGGCTGATCGTGTCCTATCGCGATGGCGCACCGGTCTACCTGAGCGATGTCGCCAAGGTCATCGAGGGCGCCGAGAACGCTTACGTCAAATCCTGGGCCGGCGATCAGTTGGGGTTGAATCTGGTGGTGTTCCGCCAGCCGGGGGCGAATATCGTCGACACCGTCGACCGCGTGCTGGCGGCGCTGCCGCGCTTGCAGGAGATGCTGCCGGCCTCGGTCGAAGTGTCAGTACTGCAGGACCGCACCCAGACCATCCGCGCCTCGCTGCACGAGGTCGAGCTGACCTTGCTGATTGCGGTGGTGCTGGTGATCGGAGTGATGGCGTTGTTCCTGCGCCAGTGGTCGGCGACCCTGGTGGTGTCCAGCGTGCTTGGCGTGTCGCTGATTGCCAGTTGCGCACTGATGTACGTGATGGGCTTCAGCCTGAACAACCTGACCCTGGTCGCGATCGTGATTTCGGTCGGCTTTGTGGTCGACGATGCCATCGTCGTGGTCGAGAACATTCACCGTCACCTTGAAGCCGGCGATGACAGCCGTACAGCGGCGATCAAAGGCGCTGGCGAGATCGGCTTCACGGTGATTTCGATCAGCTTCTCGTTGATTGCCGCGTTCATCCCGCTGCTGTTCATGGGCGGTGTGGTCGGCCGGCTGTTCAAGGAATTTGCCCTGACTGCCACCGCGACCATCCTGATTTCGGTGCTGGTCTCGCTGACCCTGGCACCCACGCTCAGCGCCCTGTTCATGCGCAGGCCGAGTGCCGAGCAGCATGGCGGTTTCGGTGAGCGCTTGCTGCGCTGGTACGAAAAGGGCCTGAATCGCGCCCTCGCCCACCAGCGGCTTACCCTCGGCGTGTTCGGCCTGACCCTGGCGCTGGCGGTAGTCGGTTACGTGGCCATCCCCAAAGGCTTCTTCCCGCTGCAAGACACCGGTTTCATCCTTGGCACCAGCGAAGCGGCGGCGGATGTGTCGTACCCGGCGATGGTCGCCAAGCACGAGGCGTTGGCGAAGATCATTGAGGCTGACCCGGCCGTGCGCGCGTTCTCCCACGCAGTGGGCGTGACCGGCAACAACCAGACCATCGCCAACGGCCGTTTCTGGATTGCCCTGAAACCCCGCGGCGAGCGCGACGTCACCGCCAGCGAACTGATCGATCGGCTGCGCCCGCAACTGGCCAAGGTGCCTGGGGTGGTGCTGTACATGCGCGCCGGCCAGGACATCAACCTCAGCTCCGGGCCGTCGCGCACGCAGTATCAATACGTGCTCAAGAGCAACGACGGCGTTGCCCTGAACCTCTGGACCCAACGCCTGACCGAGCGCCTGCGCGAGGTGCCGGCCCTGCGTGACCTGTCCAATGACCTGCAGCTGGGCGCCAGCGTCACCCGCATCGACATCGACCGTCAGGCGGCGGCACGCTTCGGCCTGACCACCACCGATATCGACCAGGCACTGTACGACGCCTTCGGCCAGCGGCAGATCAGCGAATTCCAGACCGAGACCAACCAGTACAAGGTGATCCTCGAACTGGACGCGCGCCAGCGTGGCAAGGCCGAAAGCCTCAACTACTTCTATCTGCGCTCGCCGCTGACCGGCGAAATGGTGCCACTGGCAGCGGTGGCGCATGTCGCTGCGCCGAGTACTGGGCCGCTGTCGATCGCCCATGACGGCCTGTTCCCGGCCGCCAACCTGTCATTCAACCTGGCGCCGGGAGTGGCCCTTGGCGATGCCGTGCGCATCCTCGAGCAGACCCAGCGCGAGCTGGGCATGCCCGATTCGATCAGCGGCAACTTCCAGGGCGCAGCGCAGGCCTTTCAGAGTTCGTTGTCGAGCCAGCCGTGGCTGATCCTCGCTGCGCTGGTGGCGGTGTACATCATCCTCGGCGTGCTCTACGAGAGCTTCGTGCACCCGCTGACGATCATTTCGACCCTGCCCTCGGCGGGGCTCGGTGCGCTGATTCTGCTCTGGGCGATGGGGCAGGACTTCAGCATCATGGGCCTGATCGGCGTGGTGCTGCTGATTGGCATCGTCAAGAAGAACGGTATCCTGCTGATCGACTTTGCCCTGGAGGCTCAGCGCAAACACGGCATGAGCCCGGAGCAGGCCATTCACCAGGCGTGCCTGACGCGCTTTCGGCCGATCATCATGACCACCCTGGCCGCGCTGCTGGGCGCGGTGCCATTGATGTTCGGCTTTGGCACCGGCGCCGAACTGCGCCAGCCGCTGGGCATCGCCGTGGTCGGCGGTCTGCTGGTCAGCCAGGCGCTGACCCTGTTCACGACGCCGGTGATCTACCTGGCGCTGGAGCGCCTGTTCCATCGCCGCCACCGCACCGACGCCGCCGCGCCACGTATCAGCTGAGAGCAGACCATGCGAGTACTGATCGTCGAAGACGAAGAAAAAACCGCCGACTACCTGCATCGGGGCCTGAGCGAGCAAGGCTTCACCGTTGACGTCGCCCGCGATGGCACCGACGGCCTGCACCTGGCCCTGCACAGCGACTATGACGTGATCGTGCTCGACGTCATGCTCCCCGGCCTGGATGGCTACGGCGTGCTGCGTGGCCTGCGCGCACGCAAGCAGACGCCGGTGATCATGCTGACTGCCCGCGAGCGTGTCGAAGACCGTATCCATGGCCTGCGCGAGGGCGCTGACGACTACCTCGGCAAACCGTTTTCGTTTCTCGAACTGGTCGCCCGCCTGCAGGCGCTGACCCGCCGCAGCAGCAATCATGAGCCGCTGCAGGTGCAGGTCGCTGACCTTTCCATCGACCTGATCAGCCGCAAGGCCAGCCGCGCCGGGCAGCGTCTGGAACTGACCGCCAAGGAGTTTTCGCTGCTCAGCGTGCTGGCCCGACGCCAGGGCGAAATCCTCTCCAAGACCGCCATTGCCGAGCTGGTCTGGGACATCAACTTCGACAGCGACGCGAATGTCGTCGAGGTGGCGATCAAGCGCCTGCGGGCCAAACTCGACGGGCCGTTCGCCAACAAGCTGCTGCATACCATCAGAGGCATGGGTTATGTCCTGGAAAACCGTGCCGGTTAATTCCATCGCGCTGCGCCTGGCCGGGTTGTTCATGCTGGTGGCGCTGGCGGTATTCCTGCTGATCGGCGCTGCGCTGTATCGCCAGGTCGACCGCAGCCTCGACCTGCTGCCCGCGGCCGAACTGGACGCCCGCTACAGCGTGCTCGAGTCGACCTTGAAGCGCTTCGGCACCCACGAGCATTGGCTCAAGGTCAGCAACAAGCTCAATCTGCTCAGTGAAGAAGATCGGCGCATCCGCTTCTGGGCGGTCAGCAGCGACCCGCAGTTCGAGTACGGCAAACCCAGCGAACAGATCCGCGCCTTCGCCGAAGGCGCCGAGGGCATGCGCGACCTGCGCCTGAACGGCAGCCCCTACCCGTACAAGATGTTGGTCAGTGAGCTGCCGCCCTTGGCACAGCGGCCGGCGCTGCGCTTCATTATCGGCATCGACACCGAAACCTTCTGGCAGGCGCAGCACAGCTTGCTGGTGGCCATCGTCAGCCTGGCCGCGCTGGGCGTGCTGCTGGCCGCCCTGCTGGGCTACTGGGTGGCACGCATCGGTTTACGGCCGCTGTCAGCGCTGTCCAGCAAAGCCCAGGCGCTGGCCGTGCCGCGCCTGGACGGGCGGCTGCCGACCGAGCAACTGGCCCCTGAGCTGGCGCAGTTTGCCGGCGCCTTCAACGCCACCCTGGAGCGGGTCACCCTCGCCTATTCGCGACTCGAGGCGTTCAACGCCGATGTCGCCCACGAACTGCGCTCGCCGCTGACCAACCTGATCGGCCAGACCCAGGTGGCACTGACCCGCGGACGCAGCGCCGAGCACTACCTTGAAGTACTGCAATCGAACCTTGAAGAGCTGGAACGGCTGCGCAGCATCATCAACGACATGTTGTTCCTGGCCAGCGCCGATCAGGGCAGCAAGGCCACCGCGCTGACCCAGGCGTCGCTGGCCGCTGAAGTAGCCACCACCCTCGACTACCTGGATTACATCCTCGAAGACGCCCAGGTGCAGGTCAGGGTCAGCGGCGATGCCATCGCGCCGATCGAAACCGCGCAGTTGCGCCGAGCGCTGATCAACCTGTTGCACAACGCCGTGCAGCACACCCAGGCCCATCAGGTGATCACCGTGCGCATCGATGCGCAGCCTGAGGGGGTCAGCATTGCCGTAAGCAACCCCGGCCCGGCCATCGCCGACGAGCACCTGCAACTGTTGTTCGAGCGTTTCTACCGGGTCGATGCCGCGCGCAGCAACAACGGCGCTGGCAATCATGGCCTGGGCCTGGCGATCGTCAAGGCAATCGCGCTGATGCACGGCGGTGAAGTATTTGTGCGCAGCAACCACGGCAGCAACACCTTCGGCATACGCCTGCCGAGCGCTCAAGCCAGCGGGTTTGCCGCTGATAGCTGATGGTTTCGCCGGTTATCATTACTTTTTTCGCAACAGTGCATCTCCAAGCGGATGCTGTTTCTGCGGGCTGAACAGGACTAATTTGGCGCCTGTCCTCACTCACACTTGCAGCGCAAGAAGGTTGTTTCAAATGTCCAACAGTATGGGTATCGCGAGCCTGTTCGTTGCCTCTTCCCTGTTGTTGTCACCGCTGGCCATGGCGGAAGAATCGCCGGCCTTTGTCGCCCGTAACGCAGCCCTTGCCACGGCCCATCAAGAAGCCCGCGAAGGCT
This sequence comes from Pseudomonas sp. BIGb0278, assembly GCF_024809895.1. NCBI lineage: Bacteria > Pseudomonadati > Pseudomonadota > Gammaproteobacteria > Pseudomonadales > Pseudomonadaceae > Pseudomonas > Pseudomonas sp. BIGb0278. Next base: position 225,601 of record NZ_JANUEL010000007.1, on the reverse strand, counting down.
ATGCCGCGCAATCGGCTGAGGCCGGCAAAGATGCGCAGCAGACAGCTGCCAAGACTGACCAGGATGCTGCCAGCGACAGCTGATCGAGCTGCCTGCATCTGCCCCTCTTCCCAAGGCCTGCACGTGGGCGCCCTGCGCGCCGATATGTTAGCCTCTTCAAGCCGCTGCTGATCAGCGGCTTTTTTTATGTCCAAAATTTGCACCACGCAGATACCTTGACTCACTGCAGTCACTGCGTTTTTCGACAATAAAAATTGCCCCACCGTCAGACCAAAGGAGCTCTAACCGGTGTCTTCCGCTTTCCGTTTCACCCCGCTGTTCATTGCATTCGCCGCAACGATGCCAAGCGTTGCCCACGCCGACGAAGCCGCTGAAGGTTTTGTTGCAGGCTCCTCGTTCAACCTGCATCTGCGCAACGCCTACTTCAACCGCAACAACCTCAATAGCGGTGTGCGCGACAACCGTGAATGGGGCCAGGGTTTCGTCGCCCGCTTCGAGTCCGGCTACACCCCGGGCACTGTCGGCTTCGGCCTGGATGCGCACGCCATGCTCGGGCTCAAGCTCGATGGCGGTGGCGGCTATGCCGGCACCAGCATCCTGCCTGAACACACCAAGGCCAACGGCGAGCTGGGCGCTGCGCCGCACGCCTTCTCCACTGCCGGTGCCGCGCTCAAGCTCAAGGCGTTCGACACCGAGCTCAAGGCCGGTGACTTGTTCCTCAGCAACCCGGTCATCGCCGGCGGCGAAACGCGCATGCTGCCGCAGACCTTTCGCGGCGTCAGCCTGAGCAACAACAGCATCGACGGCCTGCTCCTCGAAGGCGGCCAGGTCAGCTTCACCAAGCCGTACAACCAGAGCGGCCACCGCCGCATCGACACTTACTACGGCGCCTTGCAGGACAACCGCGACAGTCAGCACCTGAGCTGGGCCGGCGCCTCCTGGAGCGGCAGCGAAGCGATCACCAGCAACCTCTATGCAGCCGAGCTGAAGGACATCTGGAACCAGTACTACTTCGACTTTGACTACACCTATGCAGTCAACGACCTGGTCAGCCTCAACCCGGGTTTGCACTTCTATCACACCCAGGACACCGGCCAGGCGCTGCTGGGCGACATCGACAACAACACGTTCAGCCTGCACTTCACGGTCAACGCCGGTCATCACAGCGTTACCGCCGCCTATCAGCGGGTCAACGGCAACACGCCGTTCGACTACATCAATCTGGGTGACAGCGTGTTCCTCGACAACTCGCGGATGTACTCGGACTTCAACGCACCGAACGAGCGCTCGTGGAAGCTGGCCTACGGTTATGATTTTGCCGGCCTAGGCGTCGATGGCCTGAGCACTGAGCTGTCGTACTCACGCGGTGAAGCAGACCTGACCAAGGCAGCGCAAAACAACGCCTACTACGACTACTACAATGCCGACGGCAAGCACGCCACCCATTGGGAACGTGACCTGGACATCAAGTACGTATTCCAGCAGGGCGATTTCAAAGACCTGTCGGTACTCCTGCGTTATGCCAGCCACCGCGCCAACCAGGCCTACGCTGCCGAGCAGGACAACGATGAAATCCGCCTGATCGTGGATTATCCGCTCAACCTGTTCTGATCGCGGCCTGCAAGCACGGGGCACTCTGCAATGCGGCTTTGCCGCTGCAGAGCGCCCCGTATCAGCCCCGCCAGCGCTGCACGCACTCGTCGGATGGCCAGATAACTTCTTGTCCGACAATCACCGCTTCCCTACACTACCGCCGCCCCGCCCTGGCCCTACCCTCAAGGACACGAGGGACTTACGCAGTTGCGAGCCTCATGTTGCCCAATCGATCACCGGGGAATGCCCCGCTCAAGTCGCACCCCGAACTGTTGCTCAATCTAGGCAGCTGCCTGGCTGTGCTCGCGATTTTGGCGATAGTGGTGTTCTTGCTCGCCCGCGAACGCGACAGCGTCGAGCAGTCGGCAATCCGCTCGTCGAGCAACATCGTCCAGCTGATCGAGAGCGATGTGCTACGCAACATCGAGCTTTACGACCAGTCCCTGCAAGGGCTGATCTGGGCAGTCGGGCGCAAGGAATTGACTGGCGTGCCGAGCGAGCTGCGCCAGCGGCTGCTGTTCAACGAAGCCTTCATCGACCGCCGGCGCGGTGACGTGCTGTGGATCGATGCGCAGGGGAACGTGATTGGCGACTCCACCAGCGCTGTCCCGCGCAAGGCCAACTTCGCCGACACAAAGGTATTCAAGGCCCACCAGGCCGACCCCAGCCTGGGCATGTTGATCGGCCCACCGTTCAAGGCCAGGCTTGGCGACCTGGACTGGTGCATCAGTTTCAGCCGGCGTATCAACGGGCTGAATGGTGAGTTCGCAGGTATTGCTGCCGGCGCACTGCGCCTGGGTTACGTCAGCGAGCTGTTCCAGCGCCTGGATATCGGTGTCGACAGCAGCATCAGCCTGTTCAACACCGACGGTCAGTTGCTAGCGCGCCATCCCAGTGCGGCACCCAGTACGCTGATCGGCAGCAACTTCAGCAGCCGGCCCAACTTCCAGCGCATCCTCAGCCAACGCAGTGGCAGCTTTACTGCCAAGTCCAGTGCTTCCGGGGTCGAGCGCCTGTACACCTTCGCCCAGGTTGCCGACCAGCCACTCGTTGTGGTGGTAGCGCACTCGAGCGATGAAGTATTCCAGTCATGGCGCCGTACCGCCGCCGTGGTGAGCATCGCCACGGGCGTGCTGTGCATCGCCATCCTGTGGCTGACGGTGCTGCTCGGACGCGAGCTGCGCCGTCGTCAGGAGCTCGAACTAGGCCTGGAAAAACTGGCAGCAACCGACAGCTTGACCGGCCTTGCCAACCGCCGGCGGCTGGATCAGGTGCTGCGTCTGGAATGGGCACGGGCACAGCGCAACCGCAGGCCGTTGGCGATCCTGATGGTCGATATCGATCATTTCAAGGCGTTCAATCAACGCCACGGGCATGCCGGTGGTGACCATGCATTGCGGGAGGTCGCGAAAACCATAGAAGGCTGTATTCGCAGGCCTTCAGACTTGGCAGCGCGCTACGGCGGCGAGGAATTTCAGATCGTGCTGCCGGAAACCGAACAGGCTGGCGCACTGCTGCTGGCGCAGCGGATCAAGCAGGGGGTGGAGGGCTTGGCGCCATTTGGCGCAGATACCCACTCGGTGACGGTGAGCATAGGCATCGGCCTGTACATCCCCGGTACCCAGCAAGACTTGGCCAGTCTGCTGAGCACCGCGGACGAGGCCCTCTACCGGGCCAAGGCCAAAGGCCGTAACCGGGTAGAGGGACCGCTCGATTAAGAGCGGGCGCGTGCTGCGTCGCGCAGGACCTTCACTTCATCGTGATTGCGCTGTACGCCTTGTAGCTGAGTTTCGACCAGGTTGTAGCTGCTATCGGTAGCAGTACGGCCGAGTTTGACCAGCTTCTCGCGGGCCTCTTTGTAAGCCTTGAGGGCGTGGTCTTCACCGCGCTCCACTTCATTGAGGATCGCTTCGTCGTCCTTGCCGGTCAGCAGCGACTTCAGATTGACCCAACCGCGGTGCAGATCACCACTGACGCTGGTAGAGGTTTCTGGATCGCCGCCCAGGCGACGCACTTCGCTCTGCAGCTCGGCAGCCGAGGTAGCGCAGCCAGCAGCGCGCTTGACGAAGAACGCTTTCAGCTCAGGATTCTTCACGTCCTCGGCAGAGGTCTTGAAGCCTTTCTCGCCATCCTTGCTGTATTCGATCAGGTCGTTGAGGACGTCGATTACATCTTTGTTTGGATTGCTCATTGCTCAAACTCCTTGGCAGTGGGAAGTGGTTATATACAGAGCAGGCTTCGTGCCAATTTATCGAGCAACAAAAAATACTTATAAATCATTAGCTTACGGATTAATGCTTAACCCTTGTAAACGGCGTTCTGCATGATCACCGCTTGGGCCCTCGTGCAGATTGCAGTATCGTCGGCGCTTTATCCGGAGGCGGCTGGCGATGAAACCTGAATACCTGCAACTGCTGGTGACCCGCAGCATGCCATTCGGCAAGTACCAGGGCCGGCTGTTGGCCGATCTGCCTGGCGATTACCTTGGCTGGTTTGCGCGCAAGGGCTTTCCGCCAGGTGAGCTAGGGGCGCTGCTGGCTTTGATGCATGAGATTGATCACAACGGGCTGGGTGAACTGCTGGTGCCATTGCGGCACAAGCACAAACGCTAGGCCCCTTCACCCGAAGGGACCTGGCGCTCAGATCTCAGGCCTTGACCGGCGCTATCGCCAGCTCGACCTGCTCTTTACGCTTGAGCACGGCATAGATCAGCGCCGTGACCAGGCTGCCGGCGGCAATCGCCAGCAAGTACAACAGCGCATGGTTGATCGCATTGGGGATCAACAACACGAACAGGCCGCCATGCGGCGCCATCAGCTTGCAGCCAAAGTACATCGACAGCGCCCCGGTCAACGCGCCACCGATGACGCTTGCTGGAATCACCCGCAACGGGTCCTTGGCAGCAAACGGGATCGCCCCTTCGGAGATAAAGCACAGGCCTAATGCCAAGGCTGCCTTGCCTGCCTCGCGCTCACTCTGGGCGAACTTGCTGCGGGCGATCAGGCTGGCGATTCCCAGGCCGATCGGCGGCACCATGCCGGCAGCCATGGTCGCGGCCATCGGTGCAAAGCTCTGGTTCGACAGCAGGCCGACCGAGAACGCATAGGCCGCCTTGTTGATCGGCCCGCCAAGGTCCACACACATCATCCCGCCCAGCAGCAGCCCGAGCAGAATGGCATTGGTGGTGCCCATGTTGTCGAGGAACTGGGTCAGGCCCGCAAGCATCGAGGCGACCGGTTGGCCCACCACATAGATCATCACCAGGCCGGTGAACAGGCTGGCCAGCAGCGGGATGATCAGGATCGGCTTGAGCGCCTCGAGGCTGCTCGGCAAGCGCACCCAGCGACTGATCGCCTTGGCGCTGTAGCCGGCCAGAAAGCCGGCTACGATGCCGCCGATAAAGCCCGCGCCAAGAATGGTCGCCAGCATCCCGCCGATCATCCCCGGCGCAAGGCCAGGGCGGTCGGCAATCGACCAGGCGATGTAACCGGCCAGCAGCGGCACCATCAGTTTGAAGGCTGCCTCAGCGCCGATCTGCATTAACGCCGCCGGCAGGGTGCCGGGCACTTCGTGGGCATTGATGCCGAATACGAAGGACAAGGCGATCAGCAAACCGCCAGCTACCACCATGGGCAGCATGAACGACACGCCGGTCAGCAGGTGCTTGTACACGCCGCTTTTTTCGCTGCTGGCCGTGGCCCCCGCGGCGGCATCGGCAGCGCTTTCCTGCTTGGCTTCGAGCAGGGCCTTGTCGAGGGTGGCCTTGGCTTGCTTGAGAGCAATGCCGGTACCGCAGCGGTATACCCGCTTGCCGGCAAAGCGCGCAGTGGGCACTTCGATGTCGGCCGCCAGCAGTACCACATCGGCCTCGGCAATGGCCTGCGCCGACAGCGGATTGCGCGCACCGACCGAACCCTGGGTTTCCACCGTGAGCTGGTAGCCCAGTTGCTGCGCGGCCTGCTGCAAGGCTTCGGCAGCCATGAAGGTGTGGGCCACGCCGGTTGGACAGGCCGTGACCGCGACTATCTTCGGCGGCCCCAGCGCGGCCGGTGCATCGACCACGGCGCTGGCGCTGTGGACCTGCGCCTGGGCAGCTGCCTCATCGAGAAAACTCTCGCGATCGGCCAACGCCTGAGCCGGTGTACTCTGGTACAGGCGTTTGCCAACGAAGCGCGACAGATCGACCGCGCCGGTACTGATCACCAGCACCCAGTCGGCCTCAGCGATCTGCGTGGCGCTCAAATTGCGCTCGGGGTGCTCGGCATCCTGCACCTCGACGCTGGTGCTCCAGCCGCGGCGCTGCGCTGCAGCCGCCAGCAGGCGCGCGCTGAGTACGCTGGAGACCTGGCCGTTGGGGCAGGCGGTGACAATGGCAATGTTCATCGGCAAGCCTCTTGTTGTTCTGTGATGTGTACGCCTGCTTGCAGTTGCTCCAGCTGCGCGCGGTCGCGGATACCAAAGCCGACCTGCGTCACCGCCTGGGCGGCGATGGCGGTGGCGCGGCGCAGCGTCTGTGCTGGCGCCTCGCCCTGCAACAGGCCATGGACCATGCCGGCCACCAGCGAGTCGCCGGCACCGACCGTGCTCGCCACGCGCACCTGCGGCGGTTGTGCGTGCAGCACGGCACCTGCGCGGTACCAGCTGACGCCGTGCTCGCCTTGCGACACCACTACGTGCTCGATGCCGCTTGCCAGTAGTTGGCTGGCAGCCTGCTGCTGTTCGGCCCGGCCGGTGACGCTGTGGCCGAGTACCTCAGCAAGCTCGTCGGTGTTCGGCTTGACCAGCCAGGGCGCTGCCTGAAGGCCGGCGCGCAAGGCCTCGCCGCTGCTGTCCAGAGCAATCTTCAAGCCTTGCGCCTTGAGCTGCCCGAGCAGCTCGGCAAACCACTGCGGGTCGATGCCGCGCGGCAGACTGCCGGCGACCACCACCGCGTCATGCCCTGGCGCAATCTGCAGCAGCTTGCGCATCAGCGCGCTGCGTGAAGCGGCATCGACCTCCGGGCCCTGGCCGTTGATATCGGTCACGCAGCCGTTGGCCTCGACCAGCTTGATGTTGCTGCGCGTCTCGCCGGCCACGCGGACAAAGGAGTCGGCAAAGCCGCGCCACTGGATCAGCGCTTCGAACAGCTGCAGGTTGTCGCGGCCAAGAAACCCGCCGACGGTCACGCTGTGGCCAAGGTCGGCCAGCACCTGGGCGACATTCAGGCCCTTGCCGGCGGCGTGGCTGTGCTGCGCCTGGCTGCGGTTGACCTGGCCTGCGCGCAAGCTGTCGAGGCTGACGGTGATATCCAGCGCCGGGTTCAGGGTCAGGGTGAGGATCTTGGCCATCAGTAGTGCTCCACCAACGCGCGCACGGCGGCGGCGCTGTCTTGTTGCAGGGCCTCGAGCGCAAGCGCACGGGCCGTCTGGTAATCACGCTGGCGCACCAGCGCCTTGACTTCGGCGACGCTGCGCGAGGCCACGCTGAGCTCGTCGACCTCAAGCCCAAGCAATATGGCCACCGCTTGCGGGTCGGCGGCCAGCTCGCCACAGACCCCCACCCACTTGCCTTCGGCATGGGCGGCGCGCACGGTCATGTCGATCAGGCGCAGCACTGCCGGGTGCAGGCCATCGGCCTGGGCCGACAAGCTCGGGTGGCCGCGGTCGATGGCAAGGGTGTACTGGGTCAGGTCGTTGGTGCCGATGCTGAAGAAGTCCACCTCGCGCGCCAGCTGTGGCGCCAGCAAGGCCGCGGAAGGCACCTCGACCATGATCCCCAGTTGCAGGTCGGCGACCGGGATCTCCTCGCGCAATTGCTCGACCATGGCCTTGGCTTCGCGCCACTCGTGGATCTGCCCGACCATCGGGAACATGATCCGCAGGGGGCGGCCGTCGGCGGCCTGCAACAATGCGCGCAACTGGTCGCGCATGATCTGCGGGCGCTGCAAGGTCAGGCGCACACCGCGTACGCCAAGGAACGGGTTGTCTTCGCGTGCGATCGGCCAGTACGGCAGCGGTTTGTCGCCGCCGACATCCAGCGTGCGCACTACCAGCGGCCGCCCGTCGAGGCCATCGAGTACGCGCCGGTATTCGGCTTCCTGGGTTGCCACGTCGGGCGCCTGCGGGTGGGCCATGAAGATCAGCTCGGTGCGCAGCAGGCCAACCCCTTCGGCGCCCTGCTCGACCACTTTGTCGATGCCTTGGCTGCCGCCGATGTTGGCAAAAACTTCGATGGCATGGCCGTCGCGGGTGACGGCGGGTTGATGGCGGCTGGCCCAGGCTTGCTGCAGGCGCTGTTCACGCTGGTCGCGTTCGGTCAACGCGCGTTGCAGCTCATCCGCGGCCGGCGCCACGCTGACCCGGCCGCGCTGGCCGTCGAGCAGCAGCGGCGTGCCGGGAGCCAGCAACAGCATCGCCGCGCCTGCACCGACTACCGCCGTGATGCCCAACGCACGCGCAACGATGGCGCTATGGGCAGTAGCGCCACCTTGGGCGGTGACGATGCCGGCGACCCGCTGCGGATCGAGCCGGGCGACGTCGGACGGGCCGACTTCGGTCATCACCAGCACATACGGCTCTGTTGGCTCAGGGGTATCGATGACGCCGCACAGTTGCGCCAGCACGCGCCGACCAATGTCACGCAGATCGGCGGCGCGCTCGGCGAGCAGTGCGTCGTGCAGGGCTTCCTGCTGGCGCGCGGCGGCCTCGATAACGCTCATCCAGGCGGCGGCAGCGCTTTCGCCCTGGCCCAGGCGTTGCTCGACTTCGTCCATCAGGGCCGGGTCGGCGAGCATTTCCTGATGGGTTATGAATATCTCGCCGATGGCTTTGTCGCTGCGCTGCACCAGTGCCTGCAATTCTGCATTGACGGTTTCCAGCGCAGCGCGCAATTGCGCTCGCTCCTGGCTTGGCGAGACACCGCGCAGCGGATAGTCGATGTCACGTTCGACGCAGATATGCGCCGGCCCGCAGGCAATCCCCGGGGCCGCAGGCACGCCTTGAATCAGGCTGCCAGGCACAGGTGCCGAGAGCGGTTCGGCAACCACTACGACCTCTTCGGTGCAAGCTTGGGGCAGTGCTTCAACGGTTTCACCCAGGCCGTCGGCGATGGCCGCCAGCAACACCGGCAGGGCATCGTTGGCAATATTCGGTTCGGCAATCAATTCCAGCGTCTGACCACGGCGGGCGCCGAGGCCGAGCAGCTTGCTCAGGCTCTTCACCGATACCGCCGGCTGGCTGTCGTCGAGCAGACGAATACGGATTTCACCCTCGAAGCCTTTGGCCAGTTGCGCCAGCACCTTGGCCGGGCGTGCATGCAGGCCGTGGGCATTGGCCAGCACAATCCGTGCACTGGGCCAGTCGGCCGGAACTTCACCGCCGAGCACTTCAAGCACGGTGCGGCTGCTGGTGGCCTGATAGAGCATCTGCCCACGGCCTTCGATCAGCACTTCGCACAGGCGCTCGAGCAACGCCTGATGGGCAGCACCCAGGCTGGCCAGGCAGAACAGACCATTGAGCGGCTGATCGCGATAACGCAGCGGCTGCTGCGGGGTGATGAACGCCAGCCCCGGCTGGCGCACCTGGCGCTCGCTGTGCAGCCACCACAGGCCTTCGCCCAGCGGCAGCGGCTCGGCCTGCTGCAGCATGGCGGCAAAGCCGCTTTCGACGCAGCCGGCGCGTTGCAGCAAACGAGCGCCGCGCCAGGCCAGCTCTTCGAAGTCGTCAGCCGGCAGGTTCAGGCTGACCAACTGCGCATCCAGCGCCAGCGCCTGCGGTGCGCCCTGCAATAGTTTGAGCAGCGCCTCGGCCGAACTGGCCCGGCGCAGTGCCTGGGCCAGGTCGGTCTCACCGAGGGCGCGGGTCAGCAGTTGCAGCAGGCGCAGGTGTTCGTCGGAGCGGGCGGCGATGGCAATCGCCAGGTAGACCATCTGCCCATCACCCCAGTCCACGCCCTCGGGGAACTGCATCAAGCGCACGCCGGTGGCAAACACCTGATCACGCGTCTGCGGCGTGCCGTGGGGAATGGCAATGCCCTGACCGAGGAAGGTCGAGCCTTGCTCCTCGCGGTCCTGCAAGCCTTGCAGGTAGCCCTCGGCAACCAGCCCATCGGCAACCAGGCAGTCAGCCAGCAGGCGCAGAGCCTGGCCTTTGTCGGCGGCAGACTGACCCATGGCTATCTGCTCTTTGGCGAGCTCGAGCATGACCTTCTCCTTTTGCAGTCCCGCAGCGGGTACTGAGGTATTGTTGTGAAATTCAGCAAAACAACCAGCTCAACAGCCGACGCAGGCGGCAGTGCCCGCTGATAATTGTCGGCTGAAACGTTTAATCTGACCAGGCGGCCACGTTACTCGATAATCTTGCGACGAAAAAGCCCCATCCCGTCGGACAATTGCGACAATGGTCGCCTGCGCGCAGGCTTGAGGCTGGGTCAAACTACCCAATCAGGTGCCACAGCCAGTCCCGGAAATAACAAGGAAAATTCGGTGAAACTCAGTGATATCGCCCGTCTGGCAGGTGTTTCAGTCACCACCGCCAGCTATGTCATCAACGGCAAGGCCGAACAGCAGCGTATCAGCAGCGCCACCGTCGAGCGTGTCCAGGCGGTTGTCGACGCCCATGGTTTCACGCCAAACCCCCAGGCGGCGGGTCTGCGCAGCCGGCACACGCGCACGTTGGGCTTCATTCTCCCGGATCTGGAGAACCCCAGCTATGCACGCATTGCCAAGCAACTCGAACAGGCGGCCCGCGCGCGTGGCTACCAACTGCTGATCGCCAGCAGCGACGACCAGCCGGACATCGAGCGGCAACTGCAGCAGCTGTTCCGGGCCCGGCGCTGCGATGCGCTGTTCGTCGCCAGTTGCTTGCCAGGTGAGGACGATAGCTACCGCGCCCTGCAAGACAAAGGCCTGCCGGTAATTGCCATCGACCGTGGCCTTGACCCTACGCACTTCTGCTCGGTCATCAGCGACGATCGCGATGCCAGCCAGCAACTCGCCCGCAGCCTGCTGGCAACCGCCCCGCGCAGCATTGCCCTGATCGGTGCACGCCCAGAACTGTCGGTCAGCCAGGCCCGGGCCGGCGGCTTCGATCAAGCCCTGCAGCAGTTCACCGGGGAGATCCGCCGCTATCAGGGCGAAGCGTTCAGCCGCGAGTGCGGCCAGCGCTTGATGGAGCAATTGATTGCCGAGCATGGCGGCTTGCCGGATGCGCTGGTGACCACCTCCTATGTACTGCTGCAAGGGGTGTTCGACGCCCTCCAGGCCCGCCCGGCCGAATCACGCCAGCTGCAGTTGGGCACCTTCGGTGACAACCAATTGCTCGATTTCCTGCCGCTGCCAGTCAATGCCATGGCCCAGCAGCACGGGCTGATCGCCGCCGCCGCGCTGGAGCTGGCCCTGGCGGCCATCGAACAGAAGCGCTACCAGCCGGGTGTGCACGCGGTACCGCGAACCTTCAAGCAACGTATTCAGCCGACCTGACCATGCGCCTGATCGATACCCACAGCCATCTGGACTTCCCAGAGTTCGACGCCGACCGCGAGCATGTTTTGGGTAATGCCGCAGCGAGCGGCGTGGAACGGGTGGTGGTACTGGGGGTGACGGCAGATAACCTGCAGCGGGTCTGGCAACTGGCTTGCAGCGACCCGCGTGTGTATGCCGCACTAGGTCTGCACCCGGTGTTTCTGGCCCAGCATCGGCCTGAACATCTGCTGGAACTGCGCAACTGGTTCGAGCGCCTGCGCGGCGACCCGCGCCTATGTGCGGTGGGCGAGATCGGCCTGGACTACTACCTGCCGGAGCTCGACCCTGCCGAACAACAGGCTTTGTTTGAAGCGCAATTGCAGATCGCCTGCGACTTCGACCTACCGGCGCTGCTGCACGTACGCCGCAGCCATGCCCAGGTGATCGCCACGCTCAAGCGTTATCGCTTGCAACGGGCTGGCATCATCCACGCCTTTGTCGGCAGCTTCGAAGAGGCCCGCGAATACATCAAGCTCGGCTTCAAGCTGGGCTTGGGCGGCGCGGCGACCTGGCCGCAAGCGCTACGCCTGCGCAAGACCGTGGCACGCTTACCGCTGGAAAGCGTGGTACTGGAGACCGACGCGCCGGACATGGCGCCGGCAATGTACCCAGGCCTGCGTAACAGCCCCGAGCACTTACCGCAGATCGCTCAGGTGCTGGCCGAGTTGATGGGCGTCGCCCCGGAGCAGCTGGCGGCCGCGTCCAGCCGCACAGCCTGCGAGCTGTTTGGCTGGTAGCGCCTCCTCTACAGCAACACCGTCCACAGAGCAAAGGCCGCATACCACAGCACTGCCGAGCGCAACAGCAACTCCCACAAGCTGTCCAGACGGGCCAGGCCCAACTGGCTGTCTTCCTGTTCGGGGATGTCGTCAGCGGCACGCCCAACCCGGGTTACCAGCAGCGCAGCGCTGATACGCCAATTGAGCAACTCGTGCAGCATTACCCGCATCACCGCGACAAAGTTGCCGACCAGGGCAAAGCTCAGGGTCAGCACCCGCACTGGCAGCCAATCCATGACATGCCGCAGCTGCTCGGCCCTGGCTTTAAGCGCGGGCTGTCCGCTGTACTCGCTGCACAGCACCAGCAGCCGATACGCCAATGCCGCGCCAGGCCCGAGCAGGAAGTACCAGAAGATCACCGCAAAGAAACTCTGGTAGGCGTGCCACAACAGATACCCCTGCACCTTCACCAGCAAACTCGGCGCATCATCGGCCTGCATGCCCAGGTCACGATCAGCGACATGCAGCGCCGCCTGCTTATCCCCCCGGTGCCAGGCATCGCGCAATTGCCCCAACGCCGCCTTGGCATCACCGCGGCCTAGACTGTAGATCAACACCAGCAAGTGCACCGGCAATGCCAGCAGGCCGTACGCCACCGGCTCGAGCACATGCAGCAGCAAAACAAGCAGCGCGACCGGCGCCAGTACCAGAACCGCCAACTGCCACCAGGGCTGTTGTTTGCCACTGCGCTCAAGCCGGGCCAGCTCGCCTAGAAAAAAGCCGTCACGTTGCAACCGCTGACGCAGCGCCGAAAACTTCTCGACCCACAGCACCAGCACCAACACCAGAAAACTCATGGTTGTCCCTCATTGTTCAGCAAGTCGGCGCGATAACGTGGCCAGTCAAAGGCGGCGCCGGGGTCGGTCTTGCGCCCCGGCGCGATCTCGTCATGGCCGCGAATGCGCTGCACATCGATCGCCGGCCAGGCCGCACATATCTGTTGCGTAAGGCGCGCCAGGGTCGCGTACTGAGCATCGCTGTAAGGCATTTCGTCGGTGCCTTCCAGTTCAATGCCGATGGAAAAGTCATTGCAGCCTTCCCGCCCATCGAAGCGCGACACGCCAGCATGCCAGGCACGGTCAAGCAAAGAGACGAACTGGGTAACGCCACCGTCACGCTCGACGAACAGGTGAGCGGAGACGGTCAGATGGCAGATGTCTTGAAAATAAGGATGCTCGGTCGGGTCGAGCTGGTTCTGGAAGAACTGCTGCACCTTGCCGGTGCCGAAGCATGCCGGAGGCAGGCTGATGTTGTGGATCACCAGCAACGAGATAGCCTCGCCCGCAGGGCGTTCGTTGAAGTTTGACGAAGGGCAGTGAGTGACGCCGGCAAACCAGCCGGTCGCGGGGTCCAGTTGCATCGGGCAGATCCTGAATATCATCAACCAGGGGCGTTCAGTATGCCCTAGTGGTCCGGCAGGGTGATTCGGTTATCTAGCCAATTTGTTTCGTCTTGCGCATCCGGGGGGGGGGCTTTAATCCGATGAATGAGCCAGCCATGAAACCGGCACTCAAGATAGCCAGGGCCGCTGTGCGGCCTTGCTCAATGACTGTGCGTCAGCGACCCACGCAACTGCTGCAACGCCGCATCAAGCGCACGTTCAAACAGAGGCCCATCATCAAGCACCCGCACATCCCCATTGGCCAGCGCCAACGCCAACCCACCGCGACTCCATTCACGCACCTTGATCCCGGTCCGACTGGTAAACACCAACCGATCGCAGCTATCGATCCTGACCACCAGCTTGCAGCGCAGCGGGCCGGCTTCTTCAAGCACTTCCAACCAGCTACCAACACGCAACTGGCGAACTTGCCGAGCATATTCGCTGCTGTCGTCAAAAGGCGCATCACAGATAGTCTCGTCAGCGACGGCGAGAACAATCTCATCAGCCACCAACACCTCACTGATCAGCGCCCCTTGATCAAGTTGACTCACACCACCACACGCCCGCAGGTGCAACTGCTCAAGCTCGGCGAAGAACTCCCGAGCCGCGGTCGAGTCCTGGGCGACACTGGCCAACCCATCACGCAACGCCTTGAGCAGCCCCGGCACCTGTTCGAGCAACTGCGCACAGGCCTCGGCACTGCGATGCGCACTGATGCTGGCAAGCAAGCTGTCCATGGTCGCCAGGCCCTGGCGCCAGGCCGGTGAGGCTTCGCCATGCTTGAGCCATGCCAGCAACAGCACCTGGCTCCAGGACTGCACCAGCATCTGCACCAGCGTCTGCGGCAGCACCCGCCCGTGCAGGCGCAGGTTCAGTTCCTGCTGCACGCGCCGTCGCGCCTGCACGGTGCGCGCCCGACCCTCCTCGGCATCGCGGGTGCGCTGCTCGAGCAGTTCGTTGCGACGGCGCTCATCCTGATTGAAGGCGAGAAAATCCTCGAGCAGCTCGGCGAACAACTGCGGATCTTCAGCGTAATCATTGAGCAAACGCTGGACGATGCGCTCGACTCGCTGCTGCGGCCCGCCACGCGAGACCTGTTCGTCAGCCTCCCAGCCCAGCGCCGCGGCGGCAATCTCGTCGAGCAAGCGCCGCGCCGGGTGGTTGGCGCGGCTGAACAGGCCCCTGTCGAGCATGGCCACTTTCAGCAGCGGAATATGCAGACGCGCGAGCAGTTCGCGCAGGTTGCTCGGCAGGTTGTCGTCAGTCTGGATAAAGTCGAAGAGCAAGCCGACCAGGTTGATCACATCTTCGTCGTAGTTGCCGATCCGCCGGCGGCTGCCGCTGCGTACGCCGACCCGCAGCAGCAACTGTTCCAGCTGCTGGCTCAGGTTGAAGTCGTCGGCATCAGCCACGCCGGGCACGTAGTGCTGCAAATGCGACAGCAGCCGCAGCAGATCGGCGGTATTGATTGGCTCGGCAGTTGCCACGCTCTGCAGGCGCGGCGCGAAACGCCCGCGAGCAGGCGCCAGCAGCGGTTGCAGGCTGGCGAAGAAGTCCTGGCCAGTACTGTCGCCGTCGGCCGGATCGGCCTGGGCGTGACAGTCAGCGCTGTGCAGGTGGGCCAGCGGCCGGTCTTCGGCGCGGCGCCGCGGCGCGGGCATCAGTTCGGGCAGGATGCCGGCTGCAGCGAGCAGTTGATTGGCTTCGCCGTACAGCAGATCAAGATCACGCAGCACATAGCGTTCGAACAGCTTCAGCAGGATCAGCTTGACCTGCGGGCCAACTCCCAGGCTGCGCCCGGCATCCAGAAAGAACCCGCACAGGCACTCCGGGCCCAACGGATTGCGGCGCAGTTCAAGGGGCATCTCCAGCAGCGCCTGGAAGCGCAAGCCCAGCTGATCAAGGGCAAAGCCATCACGCGACAACACCCGCGCCAGCATGCCCTCGATGGCCGCCGCCCGCTCCGGTTGAGCAGCGTTGCGCAGCGATTCGGTAATCGCCAGATAAGGTACGCGCTCGGCCTGGCCGATACGGGCGAAGGCGTCATAGAACGCATCGAGAAACTCCCGCTCGATACTCTTGCGCTTCAGCCGCAGGTCGCGCATCGCTTCGAAGTAGAGGTTCTGATCGACCCGCTCACCGGCCCGGTCGGCCATCTCGAACAGCCTGTCGTCAGCATTGTCGAACAACGCCTGCAGGCCTTGGCGCAATTGCAGGACAGCCTTGTCCCGTACCTGCAGGAGCACGATCGGAAGGCTCAGCGAGGGCACGCGCGCACCTCTGTCGGCGGCCGCCACCAAGGGCACCACCTTGCCTTCTGTATGCATCCCTAACTCCTTGCAGGAAATCGTCAAAGCCATGACGCCAAATACTGGACGCTATTATCGACAAAAAGTCTTACAGCTGCCAGCACGTAGTGCATGTCCCGGTGAAAAGACCACTAATCAGACGAAATGCTCCCCTGTTCTGACCAAAGGTCATCAGCGGCATGACTGTACACACCGCCCCCCTGCCCTATAATCGCCGGCATCTAGCCTGTGGAGCCGACCATGCCGAACCTACGCCTCGCCGACCTGACTGCCGAAATCGAAGCCAACGTGCGCCGCGCGTTGCTCGAGGACGTCGGCAATGGCGATATCACCGCGCAACTGATCCCGGCCGAGCGCCTGGCCAAGGCCACCATCATCACTCGCGAAGACTGCGTGGTGGCCGGCAGTGCCTGGGTCGATGCGGTGTTTCGCCAGCTCGATCCGCGGGTCGCGGTGCACTGGCAAGTGGTCGATGGCGACCTGGCCAAGGCCAACCAGCCGCTGTTTCACCTCGAAGGCCCAGCCCGCTCGCTGCTGACCGGCGAACGTTCAGCGCTTAACTTCCTCCAGCTGCTGTCAGGCGTGGCCACCCGGGCGCGGTTCCTCGCGGACCTGGTCGAAGGTACTCAGGTGCGCTTGCTCGATACCCGCAAGACCCTACCCGGCCTGCGCCTGGCGCAGAAGTACGCGGTGACCTGTGGCGGCTGCCACAACCACCGCATCGGCCTGTATGACGCGTTCCTGATCAAGGAAAACCACATCGCCGCCAGCGGTGGCGTTGCCGAAGCAGTAGCTGCAGCGCACCGCATCGCGCCAGGCAAGCCGGTCGAGGTCGAAGTGGAGAGTCTGGATGAGCTGCGCCAGGCGCTGGCGGCCGGGGCCGATATCGTCATGCTTGACGAGCTGAGCCTGGATGAAATGCGCGAAGCGGTGCGGATCAATGCCGGCAAGGCCAAGCTCGAGGCCAGCGGCGGTGTCAATGAAAGCACCCTGCGGGTGATCGCCGAGACCGGGGTCGACTACATCTCGATCGGCGCAATGACCAAGGACGTCAAAGCGGTCGACCTGTCGATGCGCTTGAGCCTGTAAACGCAACGCGGGGCAATGGGCGCCGGTTGCGAACCGTGCCCATTGCCCCGCGTTTTGACGCTGGCGGCTTAGAACGAAGCGTTGGCCAGGCCGTCCAGGTACCGCTCGACGTCCAGTGCAGCCATGCAGCCAGCACCCGCCGAGGTGATCGCCTGACGGTAAACGTGGTCGGCCACGTCGCCGGCGGCGAATACACCTTCGACGTTGGTTGCAGTGGCGTTGCCTTCACGGCTGCCGCTGACTACCAGGTAGCCGTCCTTCAAGGTCAGCTGACCTTCGAACAGCGATGTGTTCGGGGTGTGACCGATCGCGATGAACACGCCGTCAACGGTGATCTCGTCGCTGCTGCCGTCGTTGTTTTTCAGGCGCGCACCGGTCACGCCCATGTTGTCGCCCAGCACTTCGTCGAGGGTGGCGTTGAGCTTGAGCTCGATCTTGCCTTCGGCAACCCGCGCGTTGAGTTTGTCGACCAGAATCTTCTCGGCGCGGAAGGTTTCGCGGCGATGCACCAGGGTCACCTTGCTGGCGATGTTGGCCAGGTACAGCGCCTCTTCAACGGCAGTGTTGCCGCCGCCGACGACCGCTACCGGCTTGTTGCGGTAGAAGAAGCCGTCGCAGGTTGCGCAGGCAGACACGCCCTTGCCCATGAACGCTTCTTCCGACGGCAGGCCCAGGTAACGCGCACTGGCACCGGTGGCGACGATCAGCGCGTCGCAGGTGTAGGTGCCGCTGTCGCCCTGCAGGGTGAACGGCTTGTTGGCCAGGTCAACCGCGTTGATGTGGTCGAAGACGATCTCGGTCTCGAAGCGCTCGGCATGCTCTTGCATACGCTGCATCAGCGCTGGGCCGGTCAGGCCATGGGGGTCGCCCGGCCAGTTGTCGACTTCGGTGGTGGTGGTCAGCTGGCCACCGGCCTGCATGCCGGTAATCAACAGCGGCTTGAGGTTGGCACGCGCAGCGTAGACCGCAGCGCTGTAGCCGGCAGGGCCGGAACCGAGAATGATCACCCGCGAATGACGTACTTCAGACATGTCGAACTCCTGTCGAGCGGGCCGCACGGGTTCGGCTGCAAAGCGCCGACGGCGGCTGGAAATAAAATGGACCCACGCAGCACTTGGGGAAGGCTATAACGCGCAAGTCCGAAACCTTTAAAGTTGAGCGCACTGTAGCGAGGTCGCAGAGATTAAGGAAATATCCTCAGACAATCCACCTTATAGACACGCTCTATCCACCAGCAAAATCGATAGAGAGGTCCCGCGAGGTTTTGTTACAGCCGGTTGCGCGCTGCTCAGCCGGCTTCCGTCACGCCAGCAAACTCGGTAAGGTCAGCGCGTTTACCTTCTGCGGAGCGTCTCCATGCAAGCCCCTGTTCTATCCGGCCCGCACTACCTGCGTGAAGGCCTCAAGCTGATCCTGACCCCCGGCCTGCGCCTGTTCGTGCTGCTGCCGCTGGCGATCAATCTGCTGCTGTTCGGTGGCCTGGTGTACCTGGCCGCGCATCAGTTCAGCCTGTGGGTCGACACGCTGATGCCAACTCTGCCGGAGTGGCTGAGCTTTCTCACCTACATCATCTGGCCGCTGTTCGTGGCGCTAGTGGTGCTGATGGTGTTCTTCACCTTCACTCTTGTGGCCAACATTGTCGCGGCGCCGTTTAACGGCTTTCTGGCAGAAAAGGTCGAAGTGGTGGTGCGCGGCCAGGACACCTTCCCGCCGTTCAGCTGGGGCGAGCTGATCGCCATGGTGCCGCGCACCTTGAGCCGCGAAATGCGCAAGCTGGGCTACTTCTTGCCGCGCGCACTGGCGCTGTTCATTCTCTCGTTCATTCCGGTGGTTAACGTCATTGCCGCACCACTGTGGCTGATCTTCGGCGTGTGGATGATGGCCATCCAGTACATCGACTATCCGGCCGACAACAACAAGATGAGCTGGCAGGACATGCTCGCCTGGCTGCGCCAGAAGCGCTGGCAGAGCATGGGCTTTGGCGGCATCACCTACCTGGCGCTGATGATTCCGTTCGTCAACATCGTGATGATGCCGGCAGCGGTGGCCGGGGCGACGTTGTTCTGGGTGCGCGAGCGCAGCTGATCGGCTCTGGGGCCGGTGCACGGCCCCAGAGCAAGGCTCAAGAACCCAACTGGCTGGAAAACTGCCCCACCACTTCGACCACGCGCTTGGCGCCATCCTGAATCTCGGTTATCACCGCGCCAGTCTCGCCGGCCAGGCTCAGGCCCTGCTCGGCCTGGCGCTTGCTGGTGTCGATGATAGCCACCGCGGCCAACGCCAACTGCTCGTTCTGCTGCACGACCCGGGCGATCTCTTCGGTGGCGGTGCTGGTGCGCGAAGCCAACTGGCGTACTTCATCGGCGACCACGGCAAAGCCCCTGCCCTGCTCACCGGCGCGGGCCGCTTCGATGGCGGCGTTGAGCGCCAGCAGGTTGGTCTGCCCGGCGATATCGCTGATGGTCTTGATAATCGAGCCAATCACCCGTGACTGGGTATCCAGCGCCTGAATACCTTCGGCAGCCTGCTGCATCGAGGCTTCCAGGCCGCGCATCACGCTGACGGTCTGAGTCACCACATCATTGGCCTTGCAGGCGCTGGCATCGGTACCAAGCGAGGTGCTGTAGGCGATATCGGCTGCCTGGGCGACAGCCTGCTCCTGGTTGACCTGGTCGGTAATCACTGTGGCGAACTTGACCACTTTGTAGAGCACGTCGTGGGCGTCGATGATTGGGTTGTAGGACGCTTCGAGCCACACAACGCGGCCATTGGCATCTACCCGCTTGAACCGGTCAGCGACAAACTCGCCACGGCGCAGCTTGTCCCAGAACACCTGGTAACCGGCTGAGTTGGCTTCTTCAGGCTCGCAGAACAGGCGGTGATGCTTGCCTTTGACCTGCTCCAGGCGATAGCCCATGGTCTGCAGGAAGCGCTCGTTGGCGGTCAGTACATGGCCATCGAGGCTGAATTCGATGACAGCCGTTGAGCGCATCAGTGCATTTATCAGGCTCTCGTGCTCACGCGAACTGGCAATGGTCCGGGTCAGGTCGCTGGAGTGCAGCGTGAAGTACTTGATGCGGCCCTCGAAATCGCGCACCGGCTGCAGTATCGAGCGCAGCCACGCCTCTTCGCCATTGCCACGCAGTAGGCGGAAAGCGCCATTGAGGTGGGCGCCGGTGCTGATGGCGGCTTTCATGCGCTCATAGAAATCGAGTTTCTTGACGTGCGCCGGAACGATCTCTTCAAGGCTGCGGCCGAGCAACTGGTCAGCGCGATAGAACATTTCACGCTCAAAGTTGGCATTGACCGTTTCGATGCGCCCCTGCGGATCGAGCTGCAGCACCAGCATTTCGCTGTCGAGGCTGTCCT
Source organism: Pseudomonas sp. BIGb0278 (assembly GCF_024809895.1). Classification (NCBI taxonomy): domain Bacteria; kingdom Pseudomonadati; phylum Pseudomonadota; class Gammaproteobacteria; order Pseudomonadales; family Pseudomonadaceae; genus Pseudomonas; species Pseudomonas sp. BIGb0278. Next base: position 205,579 of record NZ_JANUEL010000007.1, on the reverse strand, counting down.
TGACCTGCTCCATGGACATCAAGTCCTCGCGCAGTTGCTGATTTTCTTTCTTGAGCTTGCTGTTGAACATTACCGCACTCCTGGAGCGCACCGGCCATCCGAATCCATCTGCATCGGCAGATATATGAGCGTTCTTGAGCGGCCTGCGGGGAAATATTCAGCGCACTAGGCATTGCGCAACCAGGCGTCACTTGCCGGTCATAAAGTGGTCATGGGAACGCAATCGGGCAGGCGGAAACTTCTGTCATGAACACTCCAAGCCTGCGCATCACCTTTGTCAGTGAGACATTTGCCCCTGAAGTCAATGGCGTGGCCAATACCCTCGGCCGGTTCAGTGATGGTCTGCGCGAGCGCGGCCACAGCGTTGAGCTGGTGCGCCCGCGCCAGGCCCACGATCCACTGCGCCTTGACGATGCTGACCTGCTGCTGTGCAAAGGCTGGCCGCTGCCGGGTTACCCCGACCTGCAATGGGGCGGTATTTCCCTGCACAAGCTGCTGCGGCGCTGGCGCAGGCAGCGGCCAGATGTGATCTACATCGCCACCGAGGGCCCGTTGGGGCTGAGTGCGCTGCGCGCCGCACGCCGTTTGAAGATTGCCGTGGTCAGCGGCTTTCACACCAATTTCCCGCAGTATGCAGGCCAGTACGGGCTTAGCCTGCTGGCCCGGCTACTGACCCACTACCTGCGCTGGTTCCACCGGCGCAGCGCGGTCACGCTGGTACCAAGCATCAGCCAGCGGGTGGATCTCGAACGACGCGGTTTTACCCGACTGGCCTTGCTCGCACGCGGAGTCGATGCCTGCCTGTTCAATCCCGCCCGCCGCAGCCAGATGCTGCGTGAAGCATGGGGCCTGGCCGAGCAAGACCTGGCGATAATGTATGTCGGCCGGCTGGCTGCGGAAAAAAACCTGAACCTGCTCAAGCCGTGCCTGCAAGCCCTCCAGCAGCGTTATCCACAACGGCGCCTGCGCCTGATCATGGTCGGCGACGGCCCACAGCGGGCCAGCCTTGAGCAGCAACTGCCAGACGCGGTGTTCTGCGGCGCGCAGCGTGGTCAACACCTTGCCGAGCACTACGCCAGCGGCGATGTGTTCCTGTTCCCAAGCCTGACCGAGACGTTTGGCAACGTCGTCCTCGAGGCCATGGCCTCAGGCCTGGCCGTGGTCGCTTATGACCAAGCCGCAGCGGCTCAGCACGTGCGTCATGGGCACAGCGGGGCCGTGGCGATGCCAGGGGATCAGATCGGGTTCATCGATGCAGCGTGCTGGTTACTGGACGAAAGCGAAACCCTGCGCCGGGTTCGCCTGAATGCGCGACAGCATGCCAGCCGCCAAGGTTGGCCAGCCATCGTCGAGCAGTTCGAAGGGTATTTGTGCGATGCCTGGCAGCAGGCCTGCGACGCAACCAGCGCCAGAGCGCCGCTGCCGTTGCCCGTGCTGGGCCGGTTAGCCAACCCCAGCCGCTCGCAACAGCGCCGTTAAGCCAAGGCTTTTTCGATCGCCTGCACCAGTGCAGGGTCATCCGGTGCAGTGCGCGGGGCGAAGCGAGCCAGCACGCGGCCGTCCTTGCCCACCAGAAACTTTTCGAAATTCCAGCTGATATCGCCCGGATACTCGGCACCCTCGCCCGCCAGCAGCCGATACAGCGAGTGGCGCTGAGGACCATTGACTTCAAGCTTGCTGCTCAGCGGAAAACTCACCCCGTAGTTGAGGCTGCAGAATTCCTGAATTTCACGCTCGCTGCCCGGCTCTTGGCCGGCGAACTGGTTGCACGGCAAGCCGAGCACGCTGAAGCCCTTGGCCTTGTACAGCTGGTGCAGCGATTCAAGCGAGGCGTACTGCGGGGTCAGGCCACACTTGGAGGCCACATTGACCACCAGCACCACCTGGCCCTTGAACGGCGCAAGGGGCAGATCCTCGCCGTCCAACGCATGCAACGTCAGCTCGTGAAATGCACTCATGATGACTCCCCTTTCCTGCGTTTTGATTGTCGCTGGAGCAAACGGCGCCCACTAAAAAGGCGCGCGGGCCAACCGTCACCCCTCCGATGGAGGGCAAATACGGCTTGCCCGAGCGCCTGGCGACTGTCTGAGCTTAGCGCAGATATCAGTGCTGATGGCCGCCTTCGCCATGGACGTGGCCATGGGCAACTTCTTCTTCGCTGGCATCACGGACCGCAACGACCTTGACCTGGAAGGTCAGGCGCTGACCGGCCAGTGGGTGATTGCCGTCGACAGTTACGTCGTCGCCGTCCAGGTCACGGATGGTGACGATCTGCATCTGGCCGTCCGGCGCCGAAGCGTGGAACTGCATGCCGACTTCGAGCACGTCGACACCTTCGAACATGCTGCGGTTGAGAGTGCTGACCAGCTCGGCCAGGTATTCGCCGTAGGCGTCTTCCGGCTCGATGGTAACGTTCAGTTCTTCGCCGACGTCTTTACCTTCCAGGGCTTTTTCCAGGCCTGGGATGATGTTGCCGGAACCGTGCAGGTAAACCAGCGGCGCGCCGCCGGAGGAGCTGTCAATCACCTCCCCGGCGTCGTTGGTCAGGGTATAGTCGATGGAGACGGCCTTGTTGGCGGCGATCGGCATGGGGGCGAGACCTTTTGCAAAAGAATGTAGAGCGGACAAGTGTAACCAACGCATCGCCCGATTGCGAACGCACTGCAGGCGATGCCCGCCCCGTCAGTCGGGTCAGCGGTTTTCATCAGGATGATCAGGGCCACTGGGTGGTCGAGCTGACGTGCGGGCATACCCAGCACCTGCGCCATCAACCACCCTGGCAAGCACGCCCCTGGGTGCTCGAGGCCACCGAGCGCGAACAGCGCATCGGCCAGACATTCGCGTGTGGATGGTGCGCACAAGGCGCCGATTAGCGATACCCTTGGCGATTGGTTCTTTGCACCGCTTATTTCGAGAAGCACGCATGCAGACATTTTTCATCGCACCGACCGACTTCGGTGTCGGCCTGACCTCCATCAGCCTCGGCCTGGTCCGCGCGCTCGAGCGCGGCGGCCTCAAGGTCGGCTTCTTCAAGCCCATTGCCCAGCCCCATCCGGGTGACACCGGCCCGGAGCGCTCGACCGAGCTGATGGCGCGCACCCACGGCCTGAAGCCGCCGACGCCGCTGAGCCTGGGCCAGGTCGAGCGGATGCTCGGCGACGGCCAGCTCGACGAACTGCTTGAAGAAATCATTCGCCTGTACCAACAGGCCTGCGTCGGCAAGGACGTGGTGGTGGTCGAGGGCATGGTGCCGACCCGGCATGCCAGCTACGCGGCGCGGGTCAACCTGCATCTGGCGAAAAGCCTGGATGCCGAGGTGATTCTGGTGTCGGCGCCGGAAAACGAAGTGCTCAGCGAACTGTCCGGCCGTGTCGAGCTGCAGGCGCAGTTGTTCGGCGGCCCGCGTGATCCGAAGGTACTTGGGGTGATCCTCAACAAGGTCCGCACCGAAGAGAGCATGAGCGAGTTCGCCAGCCGCCTGCGTGAGCATTCGCCGCTGCTGCGCGGCAATGACTTCCGCCTGCTCGGCTGCATCCCCTATCAACCCGAGCTGAACGCGCCACGCACCCGCGATGTGGCCGATCTGCTCGGCGCTCAGGTAGTGAACGCCGGTGACTACGAGCAACGGCGGATGAACACCATCATCATCTGCGCCCGAACCGTGGCCAACACAGTGCCGCTGCTCAAGCCCGGCACGCTGGTGGTGACCCCTGGCGATCGCGACGACATCATCCTTGCCGTAAGTCTGGCGGCAATCAACGGCGTGCCGCTGGCGGGCCTGTTGCTGACCAGCGACAGCAAGCCTGACCCGCGCATTCTCGAATTGTGCCGAGGCGCACTGCAGGCCGGCCTGCCGATCCTGTCGGTGAGCACCGGCTCCTACGACACCGCCAACCGGCTCAACTCGCTCAACCGCGAGATCCCGGTCGACGACCGCGAGCGCGCCGAATTCATCACCGACTTTGTCGCCGGCCAACTCGATGCCGCCTGGCTGCACCAGCGCTGCGGCACGCCGCGTGAACTGCGCCTGTCGCCGGCGGTGTTCCGCTATCAGCTGATCCAGCGCGCCCAGCAGGCCAACAAGCGTATCGTCCTGCCCGAGGGCGCCGAGCCGCTGCTGGTACAAGCGGCCGCGATTTGCCAGGCGCGTGGGATTGCCCGCTGCGTGCTGCTGGCCAAGCCCGAAGAAGTCCAGGCGGTCGCCCGCGCGCAGGGCATTACCCTGCCGCCGGATCTGGAAATTCTCGACCCTGATTTGATCCGTGGGCGTTACGTCGAGCCGATGGTCAATCTGCGCAAGAGCAAGAACCTCAATGCGCCGATGGCCGAACAGCAGCTGGAAGACCCGGTGGTGATCGGTACCATGATGCTGGCGCTGGATGAAGTCGACGGTTTGGTCTCTGGCCTGGTGCATTCGACCGCCAACACCATTCGCCCGGCCCTGCAACTGATCAAGACCGCGCCGGGCAGCAGCCTGGTGTCGTCGGTGTTCTTCATGCTGTTTCCGGAACAGGTGCTGGTGTACGGCGACTGCGTGATGAACCCGCACCCGAGCGCCGCCGAGCTGGCCGAGATCGCCCAGCAGAGCGCGCAGTCAGCCGAGGCCTTCGGCATTGCGCCGCGGGTGGCGATGATCAGCTATTCGAGTGATTCGGCCAGTGACGAGGAAGTCGACAAGGTGCGTGAGGCAACGCGTCTGGCGCAGCAGGCCGAACAACGCCTGGTGATCGATGGGCCGTTGCAGTATGACGCTGCCGCCAACCCGGAGATCGCCCGCCAACTCGCACCGCAAAGCCCGGTGGCTGGGCGCGCGACGGTGTTCGTGTTCCCTGACCTGAATACTGGCAATACCACCCACAAGGCGGTGCAGCGCAGCACTGACGGGGTCAGCCTGGGGCCGATGCTGCAGGGTTTGCGTAAACCTGTGAACGACCTGCCGCGCGGGGCGCAGGTGGATGACATTGTGCATACCATTGCGCTGACGGCGATTCAGGCCAGCAGGAATATCTGAGTGGATCTCGGGGCTGCTTTGCAGCCCTTTCGCGACACAAGGCCGCTCCTACAGACGCGCACGGTCCTTGTAGGAGCGGCCTTGTGTCGCGAAAGGGCCGCAACGCGGCCCCAAAAATCTCAACGTAAACGCAGATTACTGCTGATACTGCTGCCCAGGAATCGGCTTCAGGTTGACTTCAACCCGGCGATTCTGCGCACGCCCGTTGGCATCGGCGTTGCTCGCAATCGGCTGATCCGGGCCAAGGCCACGTACCGACACCCGCGAAGCATCCACGCCCTGCGAGGTCAGATAAGTGCTGACCGCCTGCGCGCGACGTTGCGACAGGTCCATGTTGTGCTGGCGGCTACCGGTGCTGTCGGTGAACCCGACCACTTCAATGGTGTTCTGGTTGAACTGCTTGAACGAGCCTGCCAGGTTGTTCAGCGGGGTGTAGAAGCTTGGCGAGATGTTCGCCGAGTCGGTGGCAAAGGTGATGTTGCCTGGCATGATCAGCTTGATCTGGTCACCTTCACGCTGCACTTCGACGCCGGTGTTGGCCATGCTCTCGCGCAGCGCAGCTTCCTGCTTGTCGGCGTAGTAACCGTAACCGGCAGCGGCAGCACCTACCGCAGCCGCGCCGATCAGCGCGCCCTTGCCGCGGTTGTTGTGGTCGATCGCAGCGCCGGCTACAGCACCGGCCAGAGCACCCAGGCCACCGTACTTGGCAGTCTTGCTCATGCCGCCAGAACCCTGGCCTTGGTTGTCATAAGGGTTCTGGCCAGCACAACCTGCCATCAGGGCAGCGGCAGTAGCGACGATAATCAGACGACGCATCATGGAAAGCTCCTACAGAAATTCAAGTGTGCAGTGATCGTACGTTGACCCATGCTGGGTTTGGATCATTGCTGGGCTGAATAATTCCATGAATATTCAAGCGCGTACGAAAGGATTCTCGCGCATCTCATCGCCCAGGCGCGTATCTGGGCCATGCCCGGCCACCACCACCGCGTCTTCATCCAGCCGGTATAAACGGTCCTTGATCGAACGCACGATAGTGCGCTGGTCGCCACCCCACAAATCGGTGCGGCCAATCCCGCGGCGGAACAAGGTGTCGCCGGCAATCAGCAGCTTGGCATCGGCAAACCAGAAGCTCATCGAGCCCGGGCTATGCCCAGGCGTGTGCAGCGCGACGCCACAGCCGCAGGCCAGCTCCTCTTCATCGGCGAGCCAGCGATCCGGTGGCGGTGCGGGGGTATATGGCACGCCGAACATCTGGCACTGCATCTCCAGGTTGTCCCACAGCGGCTGGTCGTCCTTGTGCAGGTGCAAGGTCGCGCCGGTCAGCTCCTTGAGCCGGCCAGAGGCGAGAAAGTGATCAAGGTGGGCATGGGTGTGGATAATGCTGACCAGCGTCAGGCCGTGGACCTGCAAGCGGGCGACGATCTTCTCTGGATCACCGCCCGGGTCGACGACGATGGCTTTCTTGCTCAGCGGATCACCGATCAGGGTGCAGTTACACTGCAAAGGCCCGACCGGGAAGGTTTCGCGGATAAGGCTTGGGGCGGCGCTGGTCATGGGGGTTTTGCTCAGCTGAAGAATGCTGAGCATGATACCTCGACTCAGGGCAGATAGAGCCTGAACAAACCGCCACCGAGGGCGCCACCGTTGCTGATTTCGATTCGGCCGGTAACGCCATTGCGCTCATGCAGGGCCGCAATCCGTGCCGCGAAGTACAGGCCCAGGCCAGTGCTGCCGGTGCTGGCGTCGAGGCCCTGAATGTAATCCTGCTGCCGCTCGAGCATGCGCTCGGGATAACCCGGGCCGTCGTCGTTGACGCTGATGATCAACTGCTCGCCGTCTTCTTCAATACCGATCAGCAAGGCGTGGCCGGCGTAGCGAATGGCGTTGGTGAGCACGTTGGAGATCACCGAAGCCACCAGCTCTCGGTCGAAGAAGCCCAGCGGGCTGGCGCTTTCGATACGCCAGGTGGCGAGGATATCGCGGTGCTTGAGGATCTCCTGATGCGCCGCCAACTGCGCCTCGATGAAATCTTCCAGCTCGTGGTAGCCAGGGCAGATCGGCAGCTGATTGACGCCCAGCTTGTACAGCCCGAGCATCTGCACCAGCATGCCGTTGAGGTGGCCGAATTCGTGCTCAATGACGCCCTGCTCGGTGCCTTGCCGCTGCGCTTCGGGCAGCCGCGCCAGCCATTGGTTATGCGCCTGGATCAACGCTGACAGTGAGTTTTTCATGTCGTGGACAGTGGAGGCGATCACTGTCGAGAAATCCAGCCCCGGGTTTTCCTGGTTCATGCGCCAAACACCCGCATATGCAGTTTTCGATAACGCTCGTAGCGGCTGTCGCTGGCGGGGATGCCGGCCACGCTTTGCAGGCAGCTGCGACACTCCAGCATGTATTCGGGCGAAGGCGACTCACCGGCGATACGCAACAGGGCCTGAGCCGTGTTCAAGGCGATACTGATATTTTTTGGCTGTAGCGACAGCGCTCGGCGGAACATGCCCAAGGCCTCGTCGAGCTGGCCGGTCTGATAGCAGCGTACCCCTTGGCGGTTGAGATCGACCGCTTCGGTCACGGCGCCCAGCACCGTTGGGTCGTCGGTCATCTTGGCGACGCTCTGCATGACCTTGGGGTCATCGCCGTAGGTTTCCACGCAACCCTTGAGGATGCTGGTGCCGGCTGCCTCCTGGCCCAGTTGCTGGAGCTGCTTGGCCACGGTCAGGGCGGCGTCGACCGAGAAGAACTGGTCCATGTTGTCCAGCCGCTGCATGGCCTGCTCGGTCAACTTGGCGGCGGTTTCAGGGTCGCCGGCCTGTTGCAGGCTGGCCGCCTTCATCAACCGGGCACGCACTTGCAGGCCCTGGTCCTCGCCGTTCTCCTTGGCTACCTCACTGAGCACGGTGTTGATCTCGACCCGGGTGCGTGCGTCGAGGCCAAAACCTGCGTTCTTGCTCATCAGCGCCTGAGCCAGGCCAAGGTTGGTTTCGGCGTCCTTGTAGCGCGAGCTCTGGCCCTGGCTGACAGCGTGACGGAAGGCCTTGGACGCGCTTTCGAAATCGTCGTTGCCCATCGCCAGCTTGCCCAGCGCGGCCTGCCGGCGTACCGCCAGTGGCGACAGGCGCACGGCCTCCTCGAGCATGTGCTGGGCACGCTTGTTATCGCCCTGGGCGACCAGCACATCGGCCATGCCGTCATACAGCCCCGGCATGATCGGGAAGGCTTTCAGCGCCTGCTCGTACACGCCCTTGGCCTGATCGTTCTGGCCGCGCTTGTGCAGCACGCTGCCGAGCATCGAGTAGACCCACGGCTGCGGCCTGCTGGCGAGGATCGACGAGAGAAACTTCTCCAGCTCTTCGAAGCGGCCGAGATCGCGCAGGGCATCGGCGCGGTAGCGCAGGCACAGCGGGGCAAAGCGCGGGTCCTGCTTGCACAGGGCAGCACAGGCGGCCATCACTTCGGCCGGACGACCGCGATCAAGTGCCTGCAGAATCGGCTTGAGCAGGGTTTTGCGCTGCAGCAGTTTTTCCAGGCGCTGGGCCAGACCGACACGGTTGAACGGCTTGGTCAGGTAGGCATCCGGCTCGTGCTCGAGGGTGCTGAGAACGATGGCCTGGCTGCTCTCGGCGGTGACCATGAGGAACCCGCACTCGTGGCTGATCAACTTGTCGAGGATCAGGTCCTCGAGTACCTGCTGACCGTTCTTCTTGCCATCTCCCAGGTGAAAGTCCTGCAGGATGAAGTCATAGCGTTTCTGCGCGCACATGCGCAGCGCCTGTTCGCCGCTGTCAGCGGTGTCCACATCGCGCGCGCCCAGCTCGCGGAGCATGGAGCGGGCCGAGGTGCGAAAGTCGGTGAAGTCGTCGACGATCAGAAAGCTTTTTTGCCCGTACTGCAGCATCAACACGACCTGTCATGGCAGAGGATGGAAAATGACCCGAGGCGATGCGTGTCGCCGACCTGTTTATCGGCAGCAGGTAGAGAAAGCTGAGGGCGAATTCGCAGGCCGTAGCGCAGGCTCAGGGCAGCAGGCCTAGCGCCTTGGCCTTGGCTACCGCCTGGGTGCGGCGCTCCACGCCAAGCTTGCTGTTGATGTGGCTGGCGTGGGTCTTGACGGTGTGCAGCGAGATGAACAGGCGCTCACTGATCTGCTGGTTCGAGCAGCCTTGGGCGATCAACTCAAGCACCGCCAACTCCCGCCCGCTCAGGGCTTCGCCGGTGCCACTGGCAACCACCTGCGGCTGCGGCAGGCGCGCCAGCAGGTCGAGCTGGACGCTGCTGGCGGGGCGCGTCGACAGCTGCTCGCGCAGCCACAGCGGCTGTTCATCCAGCAACCGTTGAAACGCTTGCAAGGCGCCACCCTGGGCGGCCAGTAGCGCTTGCGGCAACAGGCTGGCAGCGGACTGCTCGCGGCCCTCGGCCAGATGCAGGGCAATCAGCTGGCACAAGGCGCTGGCCGCCAGCAACTGACCGCCACTGGCCTGGCCGCGCTCGACCAGCCTCTGCAGGCGCGCGACAGCCTGCGCCGAACGGCCCTGGACGCGCTCCAGCAGCGCCTGTTGCAGCTCGATGTGCAATGGCAGTAATGGGTGAAACTCCGGCGCCGCAGCGGGCTGCTCGCCGCCATAGGTCTGAGCGAGCCGCAGCAGCCATGATTCGGCCAGGTCGGTACGGCCCTGGGCCAGCCACAGCTCGCACTTCACCAGGGTGATCATCGCCAGGTAGAAGATTGGCGGTACGTCCCAGATATGCATCAAGCGCTCGGCTTCAGCCAGTTCGGCGAAGGCTTCGGCATACTGCCCTTCGCGGCCGTCCAGCGAGGCAATCACGCAGTGCCCGATCAGCACGCTGATATCGCGACAGGCGCGCGCCTCACTGAGGCCCGCGCGCAAGCGCGCGCGGCCCTGGGCCGGTTGCAGGTGCGCCGCGAGCAAATGGCCCTCGTACAAGGTCAGCCTGGCGCGCACCGCGTACAGCCGCTGCGCTGACAGATCCTGCAGGCGCAACAAGCCCTGACGGACTTCATCCAGCGCCCGGCGGATTTCACCACGGGCGTGCAGCACCCGCGCCCGATCGTAATGGGCGAGTGCCTCGAACAACGGGTTGCCGACCCGCTGGGCCAACTCCAGCGCTTCGCGGTTCCAGCCACGCGCGCGCCAGAAGTCGGCGTCGGCAATGGCCAGGTTGGACAGTGTCGACAGGCACACCAGACGTTGGCCGTAGCGCTTGTTGGGCAGGCTCTGCAGCGCTTCGCTGCAATAGCTCAAGGTGCGTTCACGGTCGCCGCGGCCGCGAGCGATCACGCCACTGAGCGCCAGCCACTGCGCCAGCATCGAGCGCTGGGCGGTGGCCGAGGGCGCCGGCAAAAACCGGCTGAGGTGCGCCGCCAGTTCTTCGGCAGCGTCCAACTGGCAGGCCAGGCCCAACGCCCAGCTGTACAGCACGATCAGCCGCGGCGTGCTGATCAACAGGCTGTCGGGCAGGTCCATCTTCCAGCGCAGGAGCATGCCGACGTTCTGCTCGGCCAGCAGTTGCTCCTCGGACAGGCTCTGCACCAGGTCCGCCGCCACATCCAGATGGCCGGCGCGCAGGGCCTGCTCGACCGCTTCGTCAAGCAGGCCCTGGGCCTGAAACCAGCGGCAGGCGCGCAGATGCAGATCAGCCAGCGGCGCGCTGTGCTGGCGGCTGCGCAGCAAATCAGAGAACAGATGATGGTAGCGATACCAATGGCCGTGTTCATCCAGCGGCACCAGAAACACCTGATGCGCTTGCAGGTAGCGCAGGATGCCGGCGCTGTCCTGACGTGCGCGCAGGGCGTCGCACAGCTCGGCGCAGAAGCGCTCCTGGCAGGCGGTTTCGTACAAAAACGCCTGCACGTCGGCCGGCAGGATATCGATCACTTCTTCGAGCAGATAATCACGGATCAGCCCTTCGCCGCCATGCAATGCCTGCGGCAAGGCATGTTCGTCGCCCGACTCGCTGGCTGCCAGCTGCCAGAAGCGCAGCCCCGCTACCCAGCCATCGCTGCGCTGGATCAGGTTGTCCAGTGCCTGCCCGCGCAAGCCGGTGGGCTGTCGGCCGAGCACCGCCAGCGCTTCATCGGCAGTAAGGCGCAGGTCCTGCTCGTTGAGTTCGCTGAGTTGGCGCGACAGGCGCAGACGGGCCAGGTGCCAATCGGGGCGCTGGCGGCTGGTAATCATCAGCACCAGGCCGTTTGGCAGGTGATTGAGGAAGAACTGCAAACACCGGTCGAGCACCGCCCCCTGCGCCAGATGGTAGTCGTCAAGCACCAGCAGGATCGGGCTATCGCTTTGCAGGTACAGCGCCAGCTCGTCGAGCAGGCCGTCGAGCCACTCTTCGAAGGCGAACGGCTGATGACGCTGGCGCATCTTCAACAGGCCCATGGCCTGCCCGCCCAAGGCCGGGCAGTACTGCTGCAAACCTTCCAGCAGGCGCTCGAGGAAACGCCCAGGGTCGGCATCCCTTTGGCTCAACCCCAGCCACAGGCTGCGCCAGTGATCAGGCAGGGACTCGCAGAACTCGATCGCCAGTGAGCTTTTGCCGAAGCCGGCTGGCGCGTTGATCAGCAACAGCCTGCCAGACAGCCCCGCATGCAGACGCTGGCACAAGCGCCCACGGGGCACGTGGCCATCGGGCAACGGTGGCCGGAAAAAACGCCCGTCCAGCAGGCCAAGGGCCTGGCTGGTGTATCCATGCGTACGGGACAGATCAGTCATGGCCGGCTCGTTATGAGGGAGACATCAGCACAGCAGGTTGTTGCGAGACTAGCGGGTATCGCAGCCTATTTGAAGATGATGGGTGTGTTTATCCGGTAAAAGACTACGACAAAAAACGACAGAGCTGATTTACGGCAACCCATCAGTGCGCACCGGAAATCAAAACGCCCCGGCGGGCCGGGGCGTTCTGGGAGTCACGCGGAGTTTTAGCTGCGTTGATTAACGAATACCGTCCTGGCGCAACGCTGCTGGCTGGAAGTCGGCCTTGCTGGCGGTGAAGCCAAAGTCATAGGCACGTTTTTCTTCGTTTTTCAGACCCAGGGCCAGGTAGCGACCCGACTGCAGGTCATAGATCGCCTCGAGGGTGTACCACGGTACCTGGTTGTTGTAATAGTCCTGAGCATGCGCTTCGGACACGCGCCACAACTGGTTGCGACCGTCGTACTGGTCGATCACCGAGGCTTGCCAGGTATCCTCATCGATATAGAAGTCGCGCTTGGCATAGATATGCCGCTGGCCCGGCTTCAAGGTCGCGACCACATGCCAGACCCGGCGCAGCTCATAGCGGCTAAGGTCCTGGTTGATGTGGCCGGGCTTGACGATATCGGCGTATTTCAGGCTTGGCGAATCGAGCCTGTAGGTGTTGGAGGCGATGTACATCTCCTTCTTGCCTTCAAGCTTCCAGTCGTAGCGATCTGGCGCGCCGTTGAACATGTCGAGGTTATCGGATGTACGCAGCCCGTCCGCCGCAGTACCCGGACCATCGTAGGACACCTGCGGTGCCTGGCGCACGCGGCGTTGGCCGGCGTTGTAGACCCAGGCCTTGCGCGGCTCCTTGACTTGGTCAAGGGTCTCGTGGACCAGCAGCACGGTGCCCGCCAGGCGCGAAGGCGCGGTGACCTTCTGCTTGAAGTAGAACAGCACGTTGCCCGGGTTCGCTGGATCGTAATCTTTCAGCTTGTCGCGGAACACAAACTGGTCCGAGAACGATACCGGGCTGTAGGAGCCGTTGGGTTGCGGCGTGACCTGGGTAACCAGGCGCGTCACGCTGCCACCGCGATAGCGGGTGATATGGTTCCAGATCACTTCGACGCCGCTCTTGGGAATCGGGAACGGAATAGCCGTCTCGAAGTTTTCCAGGCCGTTGCCGCCCGCAACCAGATTGGTCTTGGTGGCGTTGCGCTTGATCGCGGCAAACACTTCATCCGGCACGGTCGAGCCGCGATGGGTCGGGTAGACCGGAATCTTGTAGGTCTCCGGGTAGCGCTTGAACATCGCGTACTGGCCAGGCGAAAGCTTGTCCTTGTACTGCTCGACGTTCTGCGCGGTGATGGTGAATTTGGGCTTCTCGCTGCCATACGGGTCAGACAGGAACCCCTTGGCATCGACGCTGCCAGCGGTTTTCGACAGCGGTTGCCAGGCCGTGATGGAGCCGTCGGCGTTACCGGCTTTTTCCGCACCCATCGGCGTCAGGGTGCTGCCGAGCTTGGCCGCCTCGTCAGCGGAAACCGCAGCCATGACGCTGGTTGCCAGCAGGGACATGCCCAGTACACCGGCCTTCAGCAGACTTCTGGTCTTGTTCATTGGTTGGTCGTCCTGGATCAATGGGCTTAGAAGTTCACGCCGAAGCTGAGCGCAACGAAGTCGCGGTCATCCACGGTGGTGTACTTGCCGTCAAAGAAGTTGGTGTACGACAGGCTCGCTGTGTAGGTGTTCTGGTATTCGGCATCGAGGCCCAGGCTTACGGCCTTGCGCCCTTCTTCGAAGTTGGCGCCCGGGCCAGGTGAGTAGCCGGACACGTCGTGCGACCAGGCCACGCTTGGCTTGAGGTTGACCCCAGCGAAGACGTCGTTGTAGTCCCAGATCACGCGGCCTCGGTAACCCCACGAAGTACTGGTGGTATAGCCATCGTTTTCGCACTTGCGGCTGAGGTTGGCGGTGGATGCGCCCGCGCCGGCGCCACCGATTGTGCTGTTATTGAGCGCCACACAGGTATCCGCGCCACCGGTCGCTGGCAGCGGCCCCGGGCCATAGACCGGGTCACGGCCATAGCGGATTTCGCGGGCGTTCTCCAGGCCGCCAACGTGAGTCACGCCGACTTCGCCGACCACAGTCATGCGGCTGGCGCCCATCACTTGATCGAAGAAGTGCGTCAGGGTGGTCTGGAACTGAGTGATTTCCTTGCGACGGTAGCCGTGCAGGTCCTGCCCAGGTGTGCCAGTGAGCAACGATGCGTTGGTCAACCCGCCGCCGATCGGACGTACGCCGGAGAACAGGATGTCGGTGGTGTTGAGCTGCACCGGCGCGTTTGGCCGGTAGCTGACTTCACCGCTCCAGGCGGTACCGGTTGGCAGCGTGGTGGAGAAGCTCAAACCGTACAGGCGGATGTCTTCCGGGTACTCGACGAAGTATTTCGAGTTGCCCGCAACGATCAGCGGCGCCAGACCCTGCAGCGGTGGCGGCAAACCGGCGAGGCCAGCGAACACCGATGGATCGGCGCCGGTGGCACTGAAGATCGGCGCACGGCTGTGATAATTCATGAAGTAGGCGCCGAACTCGGTGTCCAATGGCTCGAACATGTAGCGCAGCGCGACCCCGAACTGGCCACTGTCACGGGCATCGCGGTCAGCACTGCGCCGCACAAGCACGCCTTCGTTGTTGTAGTCCACCCCGCTCCCGGCCAGGATGCCCTGCGCTATAGGTGGCAGCCCGCTCAAAGTTCGCCCACTGCTGAGCACCCGCAGATTGTCGGTACAGCCGTCGGCAATGATGTCCGGCTGAGAGAAGAAGGTGCCGCAGTTATCGACAACCGTCTGGTCCCATTCCAGCTGGTAGAAGGCCTCGGCCGAGAGGTTGTCGGTCAGGCTCTGCGAGATATAGAACATGTTGACCGGGATCAGGCCTTCTTTGATCTCGGCGCCTGGACGGCGGAAGGCAGCCACGTCAATCGGGTTGATCGAGTTGATGCCACCGCCAATGAAGGTGCTTTCACCCCAGCTGACTACCTGCTTGCCGAAACGCACCGAACCGGGTTGGTCGGCAATCGAGTAGTTGTGATAGACGAACGCATCGAGCAGCTCGGCCCCGGAAGACTTGGCGCCTTCCTTGCGATTGGAGTCGCTGATGTCCTTGAACTCGCGGTGCTCATCCTTGAGCTCGAAGTCATACCAGTACTTGCCCCGGACGAAGATGCCGGTGTCGCCGTACTTCAGTTCGAGGTCATGGATGCCCTTGAAGATTTTCGAGAAGGTCTCACCGCGCTTGAAGTTCAGGTGGCCATCGTCGGAGGTCTGCGAAAGCCCTTTGCCACCATTGTTGACGCCGATCAGGTTTTTGTTCGGGCTGGCTGTCGACCAACTGGCGCCGACCGACAGCGACGAATCGAACTGGCCTTCGATTTCACCGATGTTGAAACTGACCGCGAATGCAGGGCTTGCGAGCGTAGAAGCGAGGCTGACGGCAAAGGGCAGTCTTGCCCGACGCCAGAACGGGTGTGCAGATTTCATCGACGCTACTCCATGTTCTTTTTTGTTATGGCAGTGAGTCCTTGCAGAAACGGTCCGGCTGACCGGTAGGCAGGCTTGCACCTGCGACGCTGCGAGTTGCACGCAGCGCTCCCCCTCCGTTTCTGAAAACCCCTGGCCCCGACTATAGCCAGCAGGCTCGGACGCTAGATCCCTCTAAAGTGTGATTTGCGTTCCGTGCCCGTCGCTCGCCCCGATCTGGTCCGGTGTGCGAGCTGACAGTGCTCTAGCATGGCCCAATTTTCCCATTTGACAAGGCGCCATCCTCTCTGCAATGCGGGTCGCGCCTAATTCGCCGATGACCCGCTGCGCTTCACAGGGTCGACAGGAACGCGCTGTTGCTGGCCTGCCATTCGACGATGTCGAGGCGGATGCGCTTCTTGTCCAGCTTGCCGACGCTGGTCTTGGGAATTTCCGTAACAACGGCAATCTGGCTGGGAATCGCCCACTTGTTGATATGACCTTGCTCGACGAACGGTTTGAGATGCTCTTTGAGCGCGCGGGCGTCAAGGCTCTGCCCGTCGCGAACAACCAGCAGGGCAAACGGACGCTCGCCCCACTGTGGATCGGCGACACCGACGACTGCCACTTCACGCACCGCCGAATGGCGGCTGATCAAGTCTTCAAGGTCGAGCGAGGAAATCCACTCGCCGCCGGTCTTGATCACATCCTTGATGCGGTCGCGGATGTCGATATAGCCCATGCAGTCGAGGGTGGCGACGTCTCCGGTATGCAGCCAGCCGCCAGCCCACAGCTCGGTGCTTTTTTCCGGCTCCTTGAAATACCCCATCGACAGCCACGGCGCCCGCAGCACCAGTTCGCCCTGGGTCTCACCATCGGCCGGGAGGAAATTGCCATCGCCGTCGACAATCGCGGTTTCCACCAGCGGCACCGGCACCCCGGCCTTGATCCGATAGCTGACCCGCTCGTCATCGCCGCCGGCCTGCAGCTCTTCGTTGATGTGCGCCGCGGAGATCAGCGGGCAGGTTTCGGACATACCATAAGCTGCAGTGAGCTGAATGCCACGGGCCAGCGCGGCCTGATACAGCGCACGGTTGAGCGCACTGCCGCCAATGATGATCTTCCAGCCGCCGAAGTCCTGGCCCTGGGACGCCGGGCAATTGAGCAGCATCTGCAGGATGGTCGGTACGCAGTGGGAGAAAGTGACCTTCTCTTCACGCCAGAGCTTGACCAGCATGTCCGGCTCGTATCGGCCAGGGTAGACCTGCTTCATGCCCATCAGCGTGGCTGCGTACGGGATACCCCAAGCGTGAACGTGGAACATCGGCGTGATCGGCATGTACACGTCATCGCTGCCGAGCAGGCGCACGCTGTCGATGCTGCCCAGTACCGAAGTTTCCGCCAGGGTATGCAGCACCAGTTGCCGATGGGTGAAGTACACGCCCTTAGGGTTGCCGGTGGTGCCGGTGGTGTAAAACATGGTCGCCACCGAGTTCTCGTCGAAATCAGGGAAGGCGTACTGCGGGCTGGCGGCGGCCAGCAGTTGTTCGTACTCGCCGACCAGGTTCGGCAGTTCGGCGCGCTTGTCCGGGCCGTCGGTCAGCAGCAGGGTCTTTTCAACCGTGGTCAGCTGCCCGGCGATGCCTTGGTACAGGCCGATGAAATCGCTGTTGACCAACACCAGTCGGTCCTCGGCGTGGTTCATGGTGTAGAGGATCTGCTCGGGTGACAAGCGCACATTGATGGTGTGCACCACCGCGCCGATCATCGGGATGGCAAACATGCATTCTAGGTAACGATGGCTGTCCCAGTCCATCACGGCGACGGTGTCGCCCGGCTTGACCCCGGCCTCGCTAAGCACATTGGCCAGGCGCGCGATGCGCTCGACCAGTTGTGGATAGGTCAGGCGCAACTGGTCACGGTAGACGATCTCGCGGGTGCGCTCGTAGCGGCTGCCAGACAACAGCAGGCGCTTGATCAGCAGCGGGAATTGGTAAGCACCTTCAGCGGGTTGGATGATGCGCGTCTGCAGCATGGTTATCCCTTTTTCGAGTCGGGCGAGGTCAGGCGCTTACTCTAGAGCGCAGATGTGACAGCCAAATCAGCCGAAGGAATGATTTGCGCGGCGCGGGTATGAGTGCCGCTGTTGACTCTACCGCTAGGGGCAGGCCTTAGCCTCGTTGGCTTGATTGACTGGAGCTGACATGAGCAAACGTATTCTGGTGATCCTCGGCCACCCCGCCGCGGACAGCTTTTGCGCCGCATTGGGCCAGGCCTACATCCTCGCCGCCGGCGAGGCCGGGCATGCCGTGCGTATTCTTGACCTGCCGAAAGCGACCTTCGACCCGGTACTGCACCACGGCTATCGGCAGATCCAGCCGCTGGAACCGGACTTGCGCCAGGCCCAGGAGGACATCCTCTGGGCCGAACAACTGGTGTTTGTCTTTCCGATCTGGTGGGGCGCTACCCCGGCGTTGCTCAAGGGCTTTTTCGACCGTACTTTCCTGCCTGGCTTTGCCTTCAAGTACCGCGAAGACTCGCCATTCCCTGAGCAACTGCTCAAGGGCCGCACCGCCCATTTGCTGGTGACCATGGACACGCCGCCCTGGTACTACCGTTGGGTCTATCGCATGCCTGGCCTGCATCAGATGCGTAAGACCACCCTGGCCTTCTGCGGCATCAAGCCGACCCGCACCCTGACGTTCGGGCCGGTACTCGGCTCCAGTACCAGCCAGCGCGAGCGTTGGGTGCTGCAGGCCCGCAAGCTGGCCGCCAGCTAGCCACGTAGACGCGTTCAGCTGCTTGTGTAAGATGAATCGCCAGCCCAGGCTGGCGCATCGATCACGCAAGGAAGCCCCCATGTACATCGGAAAAGCAGCCCAACTTGCGGGCACCAGCGTCAAATCGATCCGTCACTACGAGAAGCTCGGCCTGCTGCCCGAGCCGCAACGCGCAGGCAACTACCGGATCTACAGCGAACAGAGCGTAGATCGCCTGCGCCTGATCAAATGCGCGCAGCAACTTGGATTCAAGCTGAAAGAGATGCAGGCCATCCTGCAACCTTACCCAGACGGTCAGATTCCCTGGCTGCAGGTGCAACAGGCGCTCGCCGACAAGAAAGCTGCAGTTCGCGCACAGATCACCTCCTTGCAAGGGCTGCACGCGGCGCTGGAAGCATTCGAGCACGAAACTGCTGACGCCCTCTGCACGCTGCAGCCAGAGATCGGGGCAGCGGCCAAGGTCGCATGACAGATTTCAACTAGTCGACATGCGTTTTTTCACCTGATTCTGTAGGGTCTATTACCCTCCCCTTCGCGCACGCTGCCAGAGCACAGGACAGACCATGACCTCCAGCCACACTGCTGTATTTCTTGACCATGACTCACTGGACCTCGGCGACCTCGACCTAAGCGCGCTCAGGGCCTGCTTCGGCACGCTTACGCTACACGGCGCGACCGCGCCGGAGCAGGTTGCCGAACGCCTGCAGGGCGCTACTGTGGCAATCAGCAACAAGGTGCTGCTGGATGCGGACGTACTGGCGGCCAATCCGCAGTTGCAACTGATCCTGGTGGCTGCAACCGGCACCAATAACGTCGACCTGAACGCCGCGCGTGCCCAGGGCATTACCGTGTGCAACTGCCAGGGCTACGGCACTCCCTCGGTGGCGCAGCACACCCTGGCCTTGCTGCTGGCGCTGGCGACCCGCCTGTGCGACTACCAGCGCGCGGTCGCCGACGGTCAATGGGCCAAGGCCAGCCAGTTCTGCCTGCTCGACTTCCCTATCGTCGAACTTGAAGGCAAGACCCTCGGCCTGCTCGGCCACGGCGAGCTGGGCGGCGCCGTGGCACGCCTGGCCGAGGCTTTTGGTATGCGCGTTCTGAGCGGGCAGATCCCCGGTCGCCCTGCACGTGCCGAGCGCCTGCCGCTGGACGAACTGCTGCCGCAGGTCGATGCGTTGACCCTGCATTGCCCGCTCAATGAACACACCCGGCACATGATCAGCCACCGTGAACTGGCCCTGCTCAAGCCCGGCGCGTTGGTGGTCAACACCGCCCGCGGCGGCCTGATCGATGAACAGGCCTTGGCCGACGCCCTGCGCAGCGGTCATCTGGGCGGCGCGGCGACCGACGTGCTCAGCGTCGAGCCACCGGTCAACGGCAACCCGCTGCTGGAGGCGGACGTGCCACGCCTGATCGTGACTCCACACAGTGCCTGGGGCGCGGTCGAGGCACGGCAGCGCATCGTTGGGCAGCTCAGCGAAAACGCCCAGGCGTTCTTTGCCGGCGCGCCGCGCCGCGTGGTCAGCTGAGCCAAGCCAGCCTCTGCTACACTGCGCGACTTTTTTCAGGAGGCGTCGTCCATGGACCCGCGCAGTGAAGTGTTGCTCCGTCAGGCGGAGTTGTTCCAGGGCTCGGTGCTGCTTGCCGGCCTGCCCGCCGACGATCTGCTCGGCCAACTGCCGCAGGCCCACGGCTGGACCTGGCACGCCGGCGACCAGGCCCTGCTCGAAGCGCGCTTTGCCGGGCGCAACCAGCATGGCGTCGAGCCGCCGCAGATGCCGTTCGATGCCGCGGTAGTGTTCATGCCCAAGTCGCGCGAACTGGCCGCCTACCTGCTCAACGCCCTGGCTTCGCGCCTGGCTGGCCGTGAGCTGTATCTGGTCGGTGAAAAGCGCGGCGGGATCGAAGGCGGCGCCAAGCTGCTGCAAGCCTTCGGCAAGCCGCGCAAGCTCGACAGTGCACGCCACTGCCAGCTGTGGCAGGTAACCGTCGACAACGCCCCGCCCGCCACCCCACTGGAAAGCCTGGCTGAACGCTTCGAACTGCCGCTGGCCGATGGTCCGCTGCAGATCGTCAGCCTGCCCGGGGTGTTCAGCCATGGCCGGCTGGACCGCGGCACCGCCCTGTTGCTTGAGCATCTGGACGGCCTGGCGGTTGGCCCGGTACTCGACTTCGGCTGCGGCGCGGGCGTAATCGGCTCGATCGTCAAGCGCCGTTACCCGGACAGCCAGGTAACCATGCTCGACGTCGATGCCTTCGCGGTGGCCAGCAGCCGCCTCACCCTTGCCGCCAACGGCTTGCAAGCTGAAGTCATCAGTGGCGATGGAATCGATGCTGCACCGCGTGATCTGCAGGTAATCCTGAGCAATCCGCCGTTCCATACCGGCGTCCACACTGACTACAACGCCTCGGAAACACTGCTGAAAAAATCGGCTGAACATCTGCGATCAGGTGGCGAACTTCGCCTTGTTGCGAACACCTTCCTGCGCTATCAACCGTACATCCAGCAGGCCCTGGGCAACTGCAAGACGCTGATCGAAGAACAGGGTTTCAGGATTTACCAGGCAAAACGCGGATAGAAAATAGCGCTTGCCCAAACGGATTTGCCTAGGCAGAATCCGCTCCGTCCTAGGGGAGTAGTCTCCCGCAAGCACCTAAGCTTGCCCGGTACGCGTCAACATACTTGGTCCTCAGACCATGGCGCGTACGACCCACGGTCCGCACAGACGGACCCAGGGTTTGACAAGACCTATGACACGCACACCTTACCCGGGGCGGGAAGGCTGTACGTGTCATAGCCGTGTCGACCCGCCCCCGTAGGAACCCTGATGCTGGAATCCCTTCTCGTACCAACCGCCATCGTTGCGCTCGCCGAAATAGGCGACAAGACGCAACTGCTCGCGCTCATCCTTGCTGCCCGCTTTCGCAAACCCTGGCCGATCATCGCCGGTATCGTTGTCGCCACCCTGGCCAACCACGCTGCGGCAGGTGCAGTTGGGGCGTGGGTAAGTGGTTTCTTCACCGAGTCGGTTTTGCACTGGGTGCTCGCCGCAAGCTTTGTCGCAACCGCGTTGTGGACCCTGGTGCCGGACAAGATGGACGACGACGAAAGCAGCGCAGCACGCCGCTTCGGGCCGTTCGTGACGACCTTGATTGCGTTCTTCCTGGCCGAGATCGGCGACAAGACTCAGGTCGCCACCGTGATGCTGGCGGCGCAGTATCCGCACCTGATCATGGTGATTATCGGTACCACCCTGGGCATGTTGATTGCCAACGTACCGGTGGTATTGGCGGGTAACTTTGCGGCGGAGAAGTTGCCGCTGACACTGATTCGGCGCCTGGCTGCCACGGCGTTTGTGGTGCTGGCGATCGTCGCGGTGTATTCGGCGATGAAGAGCAGTGGCTGGATTGGCTGAT
The DNA here is from genome assembly GCF_024809895.1 of Pseudomonas sp. BIGb0278. Taxonomy (NCBI): domain Bacteria; kingdom Pseudomonadati; phylum Pseudomonadota; class Gammaproteobacteria; order Pseudomonadales; family Pseudomonadaceae; genus Pseudomonas; species Pseudomonas sp. BIGb0278. Next base: position 184,152 of record NZ_JANUEL010000007.1, on the reverse strand, counting down.
TCAGCAGGGATTTTGGGGCTGCTTCGCAGCCCCAAAACCGCTTACTTCTTGGCAGCCTGATACAACGGCATCACCTTGGGAATGGCAGCCTGCAACGAGGCGATCCGGCTGGACGAAGCCGGGTGAGTGCTCATGAACTCAGGCGGGGCGCCCTCGGACGCCTTGCTCATCTTGTTCCACAAGGTGATCGCGGCGTTCGGGTCGTAGCCGGCACGGGCCGACAGCTCAAGACCGATCAGATCCGCCTCGTTCTCGTTGGCACGGCTGTTGGGCAAGGTCATGGAGTAGTTCACTACGGTGTCGGCGAGGGCCATGCTGTCCTGGCCCAGGCCCAGCAGGGCGCCAGCACCGGAGCGGGCCATCTCGATCCCATAGGCCTTGGACATCGCTTCACGACCATGCTCACGCAGGGCGTGAGCGATCTCATGGCCCATCACGGCGGCGATTTCAGCGTCGGTCAGCTTGAGCTGATCGATCAGGCCGGTGTAGACGATGATCTTGCCGCCAGGGCCGCAGTTCGCGTTGAGTTCGTCACTCTTGATGACGTTGACTTCCCACTTCCACTGCGCAGAATCCGGGCGAAACTGCGGCGCTTGGGCGATCAGGCGATCGGCGATGGCCTGCACGCGCTTGGCTTCGGCGCTGCTTTTATCGAGCACGCCCTTGCTCGAGGCTTCGCTCAAGGTCTGCTGATAGGACTGGGCATACATGTTGTTGACCTCGTCGGTCGACAGCATGCTGAACATGTACTGCTTGCGCTCAACGCCGACGGCGCCGCCACTGGTGGTATTCACCGCCTGGCAGCCGCTCAGCAGGACGCCGGCAGCGAGCAGGCTGAGAACAAATGACTTACGCATAAAACACTCCCTGGGTACGTGCCGCGTATCCTAGGCGCAGACGCCCGGCGCCGCCAGAGCCATAGGGAAGATTTAACCCGAGGTTTTTCTGCACCACGTCAAGCCGGCGTCAGACACTCCGGCGCATCCAGCTTGGGATCATTGACGAAATTGGCCAGCGCCCGCTCGCGTAGCGCAGCCGGTGGGCCAGCAAGCAACTCATGCAAACGCGCCAGAGGCGTCTCTGGATCAAGCCAGGCAGCCTGCCCGGCTTCGTCGAGGATCAGTGGCCGGCGCTGATTGACCACCGCCTGGGTGACCACTGCGCAGCTTAGCCAGACTTGCTCCTGCACCGGGTATGCCTCCCATATCGCTGCAAAGAACAGCGCCGCGCCCTCGCCCGGCGTCAGCCAGTAAGGCCGCTTGCGCACACTGCCACGCCATTCGTAAAAACCGTTGGCCGGCATCAGGCAACGGCGCTGGGTAAACGCCTGGCGAAACATCGGCTGTTCGGCCAGGGTCTCGGCCCGCGCTTGCGCCGGCGTCTTGGACAAGTCGGTTAGCCACGGCGGGGTCAGCCCCCAGCGCGCTCTGGCCACCTGTAGCTGGCCGTCAAGCTGGCGCTGGATCAGCACCGAGGCGCCGGGCGCGATGTTCCATTGCGCCTGTTGGTCGGCGGGGTAGCCCGGCAGTGCGGCAAAGGCCGGGGTCCAGCGAAACAGGGCGTAGCGTCCACACATGCGATATACAACCTAGCAAATCAGTGTCCCGGGATAACTCTCCGGTTCGTCGCCAGCAACTGGCTGGGCAACATTGTACGCATCGATCAGCTCGCGTGCGTAGCCGGCCTGCTCATCGGCCACCGCCAGGCCGAGCAAACCGTGCAATGGCAGCTCACCGGCGGCGCCGACCAGGTCGCGGCCGACCAGGTGCACCTCGATGCCCTCGCTGGCCAGCACCGCCACCAGCAGTTCGGCCTCCAGCAAGTTCTCTGGCTCGTAGATTCGTCGCATCAGGCGTCATCCTCGCTTTTCACATCGAGCATCCACTCGTCGCCATGCACCTGCAGGTCGAACACGATCGGCCGGCAGCAGACCTGACAGTCTTCGATGTAGCGCTGATCACCGCCGGACAGATCAACCGTGGTCTCCACCCCCTCTCCACAGTAAGGGCAATCGTAGAATGCAGTTTCCAGCATCGCGGCCTCCAGGGTGACTTATGCGTATAATTGTCGGTCTGTTTACGGGACCTGCGCGCGTCCGAGCCGTTTTTCGGAGCCGCCCCCTATCTATTACCCTAGTCGTTTCCAACAAGAGAGCATGATGGGCGAATTCGATGCCATCCGACCGTATGACGATGCTGAGGTGCAGGCGGTGCTGGCGCGCCTGTTCAGCGACCCGGCATTCCTCGATATCCTCACCCACTTCCGCTTCCCGCGGGCGGCCGGTGCCTTCGGCTGGCTGCTCAAGCCGTTGATCGCGCGCCGCCTGCGCAAAGAGTTCGCCGGCGTCAGTTGCGTCGCGACCCTGCAGGACAAAGTCGAGTATTACGTCGACCAGACCATCGATCGCGCCACCGACGGCGTCACCTATTCAGGTGTCGAGCAGCTCAAGGCAGGTACGGCTTACCTGTTTTTGGCCAACCACCGCGACATCGTCATGGATCCGGCCTTCGTCAACTACGCGGTGTACCACGCCGGCCTGCCAACGCCGCGCATCGCCATTGGCGACAACCTCCTGCAAAAGCCTTTTGTCAGCGACATGATGCGCCTGAACAAGAGCTTCATCGTGCACCGCTCATTGACCGGGCGGCGCGAGAAGCTGGCGGCTTATCAGTTGCTCTCGGCCTACATCAATCATTCGATCCGCACCGATGGCGCGTCGATCTGGATCGCCCAGGCTGAAGGCCGGGCCAAGGACGGCGATGACCGTACCGATTCGGCGATCCTCAAGATGTTCCACATGAGCCGCAAGGACGAGCCATTCGGCGCGGTGATCCAGGGCCTGAACCTGACGCCGGTATCGATCAGCTACGAGTATGACCCTTGCGATCAGGCCAAGGCGCGCGAGCTGTACATCCGCGCCACCACCGGCAGCTATACCAAGGCGCCCGGTGAAGACGACAAGAGCATCGCTACGGGCATCACCGGCTATAAAGGCCGCGTGCATATCCACTTCGCTGCACCGGTCAGGGAGTTCTTTGCCGATACCAAGCTGTTGGCGCAGGAAGTTGACCGGCAGATCCTGGGTGGTTACCGCTTGTTCCCGGTGCACTACCTGGCCTACGCAATGTGGCAGGATGCCGACCCGGCACTGGCCGTGCCGCCTGCCGAGAAGCTGTTCCAGGCTGAAGAGCTGGCCAAAGCCAAGCAGGAATGGCAACGCCGCCTCGACGCCTGCCCGGTCGAACAGCAGCCGTACCTGGTGCTGCAGTACGCAACGCCGGTACGCAATCAGTATCAGGTCAAGGTCCAGAGCCAGGTTGCCTGAACCGCGGTGGGGCTGGCAGCAGCCCCGCCGTCAGACCCAGGTACTCAACCAGGACAACAGCAGCGCCAGCGCCAGGCACGCCGAGCCGAGGGTGTAGTAGTAACGCGGCACGCGCCGATCAAAGGCGTCGACCAGGCCTTCGTCGACCGCCAGGCTGCGCCGCGTCAGCGCCGCCCGGCGCCGGGCGCTTTGCAGCAGCAGGCCGCCAGGGCAGGTAATCAGCAGGGCCAGCAGGTTGATCAGCTTGGCCGGATGGGCCGCCAGCAGCCCCCAGAGTACTTGCACAGACATTACAGACCTCGCAGTCGCGACAGCAAAGCCGAGCATTCTACCCAAGCCGGACGCGTTGGCTGCGGCTTTACGACCAACTGCCGACGGATTTCATCTGCCATACCATTTGTTCTCTGCGCTGCGCTATCGCCTGGTCCTGAAGCAAAAAAAACCGCCGCCTGAGATTCAGGCAGCGGTTTTTTTATGACCTGGCTGTGACGAACGCTTATTCGCCGAGCACCTGACCGATGGTCGGGTCCTTGAACAGACGGGTCAAGGCATCGCTGAGCACATCACTGACCAGCTTGGTGTTGGTTTCCTGGTTCGGCGCCATGCCGAAGCGCTGATCCAGCGAAGCGCCGTAACGGCCGCTGTAACGGCGGTTGGCATTGGCTACGTCAGCACGGAAGGTCGCGCCGATGGTCGCCTCGGTCACATACATCTTGTCCTTGGGCGACTGGTACTTCAGTTCGGCCAGGGTCACGGTCAACTGCGGCGCATTGGAGCCGCCCTGGGTCGGGGTGAAACCGAGCAGACGCACCGCTGCTTCGGCCTGAGCCTGCAGCTTGGGCACGACATCGTTGCCGTTGACGCTGATGGTGCTGGTTTCCGGGTACATGCCGCCACGGGTGCCGAGCGACTGCGAAGGACGACCATCGACCACCCGTACCACGACTGGCTGGCCGCGACCGACCGGATTGAGCTGAGTGGTCAGCTTGGGTTGCGGGCTGAGTTGTTGCGGGCTGTGGGCACAGCCGACCAGGCTCAGGCTGGCCACCGCGAGCAAACCGAACAGCAGACGTTGCAACATGCGCGTTTCTCCAGAAAATGCGGCAAAGGCCCACAGTATACCCAGCCGCTTGAACGCCAGCTATCGGCTATATCCGCTTGTCATAATGCTTTCATGGCCGTGCCGTTATCCTTGGCCCAGCCCACTCCAAACAGGATTCGCCGCCATGGCCTCGCTCTGGAACCTGCTGTTCAAGCGCTCGCCCCAGCTTATCTATGCTCGCCTCGACAGCACCGGTTGCTGCCTGGGTTTCAAGCAGTGCAGCCTGCCGCCCAGCGGTAGCGGCTGGGTTCAGGTCAGTGACATGCAGCTTGCCTGGCTGGGCCGGGCCTTGCCTGCCAGCGCCCGGGTTTGCGCCCGTGCAAGCCGTCGTTGGCAGCAACGCAGCCTGCCCGCCTGACAAATGCTGCAATAAAAACCGCGATTAACGACCTTTCTGCCCGCGACATCGCTATAATCTCCCCCCGATTATAAGGACGTCTCCTGATCGGGCCCCGCACCTGCCGATTGACCCCGGCACCTTCACCGCCTCGCCCACAGAGAGCCTTCCACTTCAGGTCTTGCATCCGGCTGTTGCGCCTGCTTTTTCTGGCCTTCTGCACTGCATGAACCTGTGGGTTGCCATCGCGCAGTCCCTTTTTGAGGTTCACGTCTCCAAAAGAGCGTGGAAAAAACCAGGTTTTCACAACTTCACAAGAGTGTGGCGAGCAAATGAACAGTCTGGCATGTGCAACAGCAGCAGATGTGTCCCCAACAGCCCCTGATGGCCGGTATTGGCGCTCATCCTTGATGAGTCACTGAGGCCGGTCCATAACGCACGTCGGACACCTTGACCATAAGTCGAATTGCCGCAGCCGTGGCAATCAGCGTTCAATAGCTGAACCCTGAGACTGATTGGCGGTGTTCGCGAAGTTGCAAGAACTGCGAAGAGTCGGACATGGCGAGCCTGGCAACCCCAGGGATCCTATGCTGTCAATTAGGTGCTGTAGATTGTGGAGACGCGTTAATGGCGCAGAACGAATCGGTTGATGTAGTACTGGTAGGCGCGGGCATCATGAGTGCCACCCTGGCCGTACTGCTCAAGGAGCTCGACCCGGCCCTTAAACTGGAGGTCGTCGAGGCGATGGACTCCGGGGCTGCAGAAAGCTCGAATCCCTGGAACAACGCCGGGACCGGCCATGCCGGCCTGTGCGAGCTGAACTACACGCCGCAGGCCGCCGATGGCAGCATCGACATCAAGAAGGCCGTGCACATCAACACCCAGTTCGAGGTGTCACGGCAGTTCTGGGCGTACCTGATCAACAAGGGCGGCCTCGGCGCGCCGCGTGACTTCATCAATCCCGTGCCACACCTGAGCTACGTCGAAGGTGACAAGGGCGTGTCCTTCCTCAAGAAGCGTTTCGAGCTGCTCAAGCAGCACCACGCCTTCAGCGAGATGGAGTACACCGAAGACAAGGCGGTGATGCGCGACTGGATGCCGTTGATGATGCCCGGCCGCCCGGCCGACCAGCACATCGCCGCAACCCGCGTGATGAAGGGCACCGACGTCAACTTCGGCGCCTTGACCAACAAGCTGCTGAAAATGCTCGGCAACACCGCGGACAGCCAGGTCAAGTACAGCAAGAAGGTCGTCGGCCTGCGCCGTAACGGCGCCGGCTGGACCGTCAGCATCAAGGACGTCAATAGCGGCGGTAGCCGTGAAGTCGATGCACGCTTTGTCTTCCTCGGCGCTGGTGGCGCGGCATTGCCATTGCTGCAGGCTTCGGGCATCCCCGAGAGCAAAGGCTTTGGCGGCTTCCCGGTGAGCGGCCAGTGGCTACGCTGCGACAACCCGGAAATCGTCAAGCAGCACCAGGCCAAGGTCTACAGCCAGGCTGCTGTAGGCGCTCCGCCGATGTCGGTGCCGCACCTGGATACCCGTGTCGTCGACGGCAAGACTTCGCTGCTGTTCGGGCCCTACGCCGGCTTCACCACCAAGTTCCTCAAGCACGGTTCGCTGCTCGACCTGCCACTGTCGGTACGCCTGGGCAACCTCGGCCCGATGCTGGCAGTCGCGCGCGACAACATGGACTTGACCAAGTACCTGGTCAGTGAAGTGATGCAGTCGATGGAGCAACGCCTGGACTCGCTGCGCCGCTTCTACCCAGAAGCCAAAGCCGAAGACTGGCGCCTGGAAGTGGCCGGCCAGCGCGTGCAGATCATCAAGAAAGACCCGAAAAAAGGCGGCGTGCTGCAATTTGGCACCGAGCTGGTTGCGGCGGCCGACGGCAGCCTGGCGGCCCTGCTGGGCGCATCGCCTGGTGCTTCGGTGACGGTGTCGATCATGCTTGATCTGATCGAACGCTGCTTCCCTGAGCAAGCCAAGGGTGCCTGGGCGAGCAAGCTGCACGAGATCTTCCCTGCTCGGGAAAGTGTCCTGGCCAGCGATGCAGCGCTGTACCGCAAGGTCAGCGAGCATAACGACCAGGTATTGCAGATGGTTGAAAGCAGCCCGGCTCAGCATTACGCCTGACCGGTCTAGGGGCCGCTCTGCGGCCCCAAATCACTCCAGACTCAGATCACTCAACCACGGGCGTTGTTGATGATCTCGATGTACTCCGCCGCATTACGCTGATCAGCGATCTGCTCGACGAAGGTCTGACCGTGTTCGTCCTTGCCGTCCAGCTCATAACCCGCCTCGACGAAGAACCCGACAAACCGCTCGAAGTCATCGATGCGCAGGCCACGATAGGCTTTGACCAGCTTGTGCGCGGACGGCGACGTCACGCCGTCGGCCGGGTCGTACTGCAGAAACGACTTGATGTAGTCGTCACTGATCTCGTCACCAATCACTTGCTTCTTGTCTTTACGCATTGCCGACTCCACCTAAGCCATCACCAAATTTCGCAGGGCGGCAGTGTACCCCCGCCAATGCGCAGGCCTCAACGCGTACGTACGGCGCCGGTATGCAGATCCGCCCAGACATGGCCGTTGGCGTAAGTCAGAAACTGCACGTAGAGGGTCTCGTTGCGCAGCAGGTCGATGATCACCCGGTAGTCGGCCATCGGGTAGTTCAGGCTCAGGGTGCGGGTCTTGTCGTCGTAGACTGGCTTCTTCAGGCTCTTGCCACCTTCACCATCGAAGCTGAGCAATACTTGGGTAATCGTCGCGCCCTTGCTCAGCGGCTTGCCTTTCAGGCGCATCTGCAGCGAGGCGGTGATCGGGATCGGTTGTTGGTCAGACTGACGCTGGGTGCCGACCACTACCGAGTAGTCGGTGACTTGCAGCAACTGTTGACTGGTCGGCGCCTCTTGGCGCAGCGACTGGTCATCAGGTGGCAGAAACTGGCTGTGCAGGGGCGCCGCAGACAACGGCAGGCTCAGCGCCAACAGCAAGGGAATGAACGCACGCATGTGAGGCTCCTTGGCATGAAGCCGCACTCTAGCATGCCCGCTCAGGCGAACTGCGCGCGCATCCACACCTGGTATGCGGCAACCCCTGGCTCACCCTCACGCGGGGCCCATGGCGCCAGCTCACCCTCACCCACCGGGCGATAAGGGCCGGCCTTGCACTCGAACAGAATGCTGTCGGCGGCGAGCACCACCAGCGCGTGATAGACGCCCGGTGGCAGGTCGACACCGAGGCACTCGCCACCGGCCTCGAGCAGGCGTTTTTCGATAACCCCGCCCTCCTCGTCGAACAGCAGCAGGCCAAGGCGCCCTTTGAGCACCAGCAAGGTCTCGGCCTTGTCTTCGCTCAGGTGGCGATGCGGCGGGATGTAGGTGTCAGGCTGCAAGCCAACCGCCATGCGGTGGCACGGTTCGGCCATGGCATGAAAGTTATGGTGCTGACGCCCGCGCGGGTTGGCCGCAGCCTGCTCGGCCAGGCCGGCAAACAAGGACTGGTCGATGAATGCCGGCGCGCGCATGGCTTACAGGCCCTTGACGGCGAAGATGCCGTTGGCGTTGCGCCAGTAGCCTTTGTAGTCCATGCCGTAGCCGAAGATGTAGCGGTCGATGCATGGCAAGCCGACGAAGTTGGCCTTCAGGTCCGGGCTGGCCTTGCGGTCATGCTCCTTGTCGATCAGCACGGCGGTATACACCTCACGGGCGCCGGCGTGCTTGCAGAACTCGATGATCGCGCTGAGGGTGTGGCCCTCGTCGAGAATGTCATCGACGATCAGCACATCGCGGTCAATGAACGATACTTCCGGCTTGGCCTTCCAGAACAGCTCACCGCCGCTGGTCTGGTTGCGGTAGCGAGTGGCGTGCAGGTAGGACGCTTCCAGCGGGAACTGCAGATGGGTGAGCAGCTTGCCGGCGAAAATCAGGCCACCGTTCATGACGCAGAACACGACCGGGTTCTTGTCATGCAGCTCGCGGCTGATGTGCTCGCCTACCTTGGCAATGGCCGCTTCGACCTCGGCTTCGTTGTACAGGCAGTCAGCTTCGCGCATGACTTGGCGGATGTGCTCGAGATCGGCGGACATGGCGCTCCCCAGGGGTCGGAATCGGAAAAGCGGGCAAAGGTACGCATCCGCTGGCCTCAGATCAAGCGTTTATGGACTAACGTGCACAATGACAAAGCGACAGCTCAGGCTGAATAGATTAATCTAGCGCGGTTTTTTTGCCCGCCTTCCGGAGCCCTCCCCCATGCCTACTCGTGAGATCCGCCATCCGCTGATCCGCCACAAGCTCGGCCTTATGCGCCGTGCCGATATCAGCACCAAGAACTTTCGCGAACTCGCCCAGGAAGTCGGCGCCCTGCTGACTTATGAGGCCACCCAGGACCTGCCACTGGAGTCCTACGAAATCGACGGCTGGAGCGGTAAAGTCCAGGTCGAGAAAATCGCCGGCAAGAAGATCACTGTAGTACCGATCCTGCGTGCCGGCATCGGCATGCTCGACGGCGTGCTCAGCCTGATCCCGGGCGCCAAGGTCAGCGCCGTGGGCGTTGCCCGCAACGAAGAAACCCTCGAAGCGCACACCTACCTCGAGAAACTGGCACCGGACATCAACCAGCGCCTGGCACTGATCATCGACCCGATGCTGGCCACCGGTGCGTCGATGGTCGCCACCATCGATCTGCTGAAAAAAGCCGGCTGCAAGGAGATCCGCGCGATGGTGCTGGTGGCGGCCCCCGAGGGTATCGCCACAGTCGAGAAGGCCCACCCGGATGTGAGCATCTACACCGCCTCGATCGACGAGCGCCTCAACCAGCACGGCTACATCATCCCAGGCCTGGGCGATGCCGGTGACAAGATCTTCGGCACCAAGCAGAAGGACGCCTGATCATGCAGGACGGCTTCAACGACCCGCTCTGGCGCCAGGTCGTCTCGGGCGCGCAGATGCTCTTCGTGGCATTTGGCGCGCTGGTGCTGATGCCGCTGATCACCGGCCTCGACCCTAACGTGGCGCTGTTCACTGCCGGCATCGGCACCTTGCTGTTCCAGCTGGTGACGGGCCGTCAGGTACCGGTGTTTCTCGCCTCGAGCTTTGCCTTCATCACCCCGATCATCCTCGCCAAGGGTCAGTTCGGCCTGGCCGAGACCATGGGCGGAGTGATGGCGGCAGGCTTCGTCTACACCTTCATGGGCATGATGGTGAAGATCAAAGGCACCGGTTTCATCGACCGCATGCTGCCGCCGGTGGTGATCGGCCCGGTAATCATTTCAATCGGCCTGGCGATGGCGCCGATTGCCGCCAACATGGCCATGGGCAAGGGCGGCGATGGCGCCGTGCTGATTCCGTACCAGACCGCGATGCTGATTTCCATGCCGGCCCTGCTTACCACCCTGATCGTGGCCGTGTTCGGCAAAGGCATCTTCCGCCTGGTGCCGATCATTGCCGGGGTCCTGGTCGGTTTTGCCATGGCCTTTGCCTTTGGCGTGGTCGACACAGCCAAGATCGCTGCGGCGCCTTGGCTGGCGATTCCGCATTTCACCGCGCCAGCGTTCAACTGGCAGGCGATTCTGTTCATCGTTCCGGTGGCCCTGGCGCCGGCAATCGAGCATATCGGTGGAGTGATTGCTGTCGGTAGCGTGACTGGTCGCGACTACCTGAAAAAGCCCGGCTTGCACCGCACGTTGCTGGGCGATGGCCTGGCCACTACTGCTGCCGGCCTGTTCGGCGGGCCGCCCAACACGACCTACGCGGAAGTGACCGGTGCGGTGATGCTGACCAAGAACTACAACCCGAAGATCATGACCTGGGCGGCGGTGTTTGCCATCACCCTGGCGTTTGTCGGCAAGTTTGGTGCGCTGCTGCAGAGCATTCCGGTGCCGGTCATGGGTGGGATTCTGTGTCTGCTGTTTGGCTCGATTGCGGCGGTGGGGATGAATACCATGATCCGCCACAAGATCGACCTGAGCGAGGCGCGTAACCTAGTGATTGTTTCGGTGACGTTGGTGTTCGGGATTGGCGGGGTACTGATTGGCAGCGGTGATGGGCCGGATGACTGGGGTCTGAAGGGGATTGCGCTGTGTGCCATTGTGGCGATTGTGTTGAATCTGTTGCTGCCTGGGAATGATGGGTGGAAGAACAACAAGCTGGATGATCAGTTGCCTTGAGAGGTGATTGGCTGACCCAGCTTTTGTTGGGGCTTATCCGGTATTTTTTTTACCTGACTTGGGGTTGCCGGGACCGCAGCACGGCGCAAGCTTTTGACTTTGACTTTGGCTCTTGATCTGCGCCAGCGCAGCGAGGCGTGCCCTTGATCTTGATCCACCGGCGACTCAGGAGGCCGAGCACAGGTCTTGCGAAGGGAGGTGACGGCCATGGATGGCCGGCAAGCGCTGCGGGCCAGGAGGCCCGTACAGCGCGGTCCTCCCGGGAGCAAGGCCGGAGCGAGGGAACCCCGCAGCGCAGCGAAGGGGCCGGATGTGGAGCCAAGCCCTTTTTTGGTTACTTTTTTGGGGCGTTTGCCAAAAAAGTGACTCGCCGTAAGGGCGAAAAGGGCCAGAGCAGCCGCTAAATCAAATGGATAGTGCTAAAACCGCACACCCACACATCAAACGGATCCCCCCAATCACCAGCCCCTTACATCAGGCATCCTCACAAAGCCGAGCCAACGTCCGAGCCCACTGCGGATGATCATTCAAGCAAGGCACAAGCACCAACTCCTCCCCCCCAGCCTCGATAAACTGCTCCCGCCCCCGATCCCCGATCTCCTCGAGCGTCTCGATACAGTCAGCAACAAACGCCGGGCACATCACCAGCAACCGCTTCACCCCAGCCTTGGCCAACTCATCAAGCCGCGTCTCGGTATAAGGCTCGATCCACTTGGCCCGCCCCAACCGCGACTGGAACGACGCCGACCACTTGCCATCCGCAATGCCCATCGCCTTGGCAAACGCCGCCGCACTGGCCAGGCACTGCGAGCGATAGCACACGGCCCGCACATTGGCACACGCCTGCTGGCAGCAATCGGCACTCTGGAAGCAATGGTTGCCGGTCGGATCAAGCTTCTTCAGATGCCGCTCAGGCAGCCCATGGAAGCTCAACAACAGATGGTCATAGTCATCCTGCAGATACGGCCGCGCACTGGCCACCAACGCATCGATATAGCTCGGCTGATCATAGAACGGCTGCAAAACCCGCATCTCCAGCGGCAACTGGTGCTGCGCAATGGTCTGCGTCGCCAGTTCGATCACGGTGGTTACCGTGCTGTCAGCGAACTGCGGATAGAGCGGCGCCAGCGTCACCTTGCGTACGCCCTGCGCAGCCAGGCGCTTGAGCACCTCCGGCAGCGCCGGCTGGCCATAGCGCATGGCCACTTCCACCGGGCCGTGCGGCCAATGCGCATGCATGGCGGCTTGCAGACGACGGGTCAGCACCACCAGCGGCGAGCCCTCATCCCACCAGATCGATGCGTAGGCATGAGCCGACTGCTCAGGGCGCTTGATCAGGATCAGCGACACCAGCAAGCGCCGCACCGGCCACGGCAGGTCGATCACGTACGGGTCCATCAGAAACTGGTTGAGGTAGCGGCGCACGTCGGCTACCGAAGTGGAGGCTGGCGAACCCAGGTTGACCAGCAGCAGGGCATGATCGGTCATGCAGCGTCCTATGTCAGAGGCGCCCGGACAGGTTGTCCAGCGCCGATTGCAGATCGTTAAAACGGAAGGTGAAGCCAGCCGCCAGCAAGCGCGTCGGGCGCGCGCGCTGGCCACCGAGAAGCAAAGTCGACAGCTCGCCCAGCCCGGCCTTCAACACCAACGCCGGCACGGGCAACAACGCCGGTCGATGCAGCGCCTTGCCCAGGCATTTGGCAAAGGTACGGTTGCGCACAGGCTCTGGCGCGCAGGCATTATAAGGACCGCTGGCGTCGTTGTGGCGCATGAGAAAATCTATCAGAGCGATCTGATCATCTATATGGATCCACGGCATCCACTGCCGACCACTGCCCAGCGGCCCGCCCAGGCCGAGTTTGAACGGCAGGCGCAGGCGCGACAAAAAGCCGCCATCGCTGGCCAGCACCAACCCGGTCCGCACCAGCACCACGCGTATGCCAAGCGCTTGAGCACGCTGCGCGGTCTCTTCCCAGGCGATGCACAGCTGGCTGGCGAAGTCCTCCTTGACCGGTTGCGAAGCCTCGGTCAGCTCACGCTCACCGCCATCGCCATACCAGCCCACTGCTGAGCCTGACACCAGCACTTCAGGGCGCTGCTCGCGCTTTTGCAGCCACGCCAGCAACTGCTCGGTCAAAGTAATGCGGCTGGCCCAAAGCAGATTGCGCCGCGCTGCGGTCCAGTGCCGGTCGGCAATCGGTGCGCCGGCCAGATTGATCACTGCGTCGATTGGGTCATCGGCATCCAGATCATCCAGCTGGGCGATACCGCGTACACCGCTGCCACAAAGCATCGGCACCTGTTCCGGCCGCCGGCTCCAGACCGTCAACCGATGGCCCTGGCCAGTCCACAGACGGCAAAGATGCCTGCCGAGCAAACCGGTACCGCCTGTCAGCAATATATGCATGGCTGTGTCCTCGCAGATCGTCGGGGTGGTCTATTTTTAACAACAAGGCACTTTCTTGACCGCACGCTCTCGGATAAACATAGGCCAAGCTGGCCTATAGAGCGGAATAACCTTATACAAACTTTACGCATTGTACAGGTTTGCAAGACCGCGTAATCTGCTTCGAGCAAGGTTAGAAGAGGCCATCATGACAGTACCTATTGCCATCATTGGTGCCGGCATTGCCGGCCTTTCCGCAGCCCAGGCCCTGCAGGCCGCCGGCCAGACTGTGCACTTGTTCGACAAAGGCCACGGCAGTGGTGGGCGGATGGCCAGCAAGCGCAGCGATGCCGGTGCGCTCGACCTGGGCGCGCAATACTTCACTGCCCGCGACCGGCGCTTCGTCGAGCAGGTGCAACAGTGGGAAGCCGCTGGCCATGCCGCGCAATGGAAGCCGCAGCTGTACAACTATCGCGATGGCGTCCTCAGCCCTTCCCCAGATGAGCAAGTGCGCTGGGTCGGCGTGCCGCGCATGAGCGCCATCACTCGCGGCCTGCTCAAGGACGTCACAGTCAATTTCGGCTGCCGCATCGCCGAGGTGTTTCGCGGCAAGCAGTACTGGCACCTGCAGGATACCGAAGGCTGCAGCCACGGCCCCTTCAGCCGGGTCGTGATTGCCGTGCCCGCACCGCAAGCCACGCCACTGCTGGCAGCAACCCCAAAATTGGCAGCGGTCGCCGCCGGCGTGCAGATGGAACCCACCTGGGCCATCGCCCTGGCCTTCGAGACGCCACTGCAAACACCCATGCAAGGTTGCTTCGTGCAGGACAACCCACTCGACTGGCTGGCGCGCAACCGCAGCAAACCAGGGCGCGACGAGCAGCTCGACACCTGGGTGCTGCATGCCACGTCAGACTGGAGCAAGCAGCACATCGACCTGAGCAAAGAGCTGGTGATCGAGCAGTTGAGCGGTGAATTTGCCGAGCTGATTGGCTGCGCGGTGCCGGCCCCAACCTTTGCCCTGGCCCACCGCTGGCTGTATGCCCGCCCTGCCGCTGGCCATGAATGGGGGGCGCTCGCGGATGCTGACCTGGGCTTGTACGCCTGTGGCGACTGGTGCTTGTCTGGCCGGGTCGAAGGCGCTTGGTTGAGTGGCCAGGAAGCGGCAAGACGCTTGCTCGAACATCTGGAATAGACCTGGCTGTAAATCTGTACAGAAAAAACTGTTTGCATAAGTGCGTGGCTGTGCTGGAATAGACTTGTACACAAGGAGCAACCTTGTACAAGTTTTTCTGGAGGCAGCGATGAACGCGTCGGCGAAACCCCGCATTGGCATCAGTGCCTGCCTGCTCGGCGAGAACGTGCGCTACAACGGCGGGCACAAGGCTTCCGAACTCTGCTTGAGTGCTTTCGAAGCGCACTTCGACTGGGTACCGTTGTGCCCTGAGGTCGCCATCGGCCTGGGTATTCCGCGCGATCCGATCCGCCTGGTAGGTGATCCGCAGCAGCCCGAAGTGGTTGCCACGCGCAACCCCGGCGCCAACTACTCTGCCCCACTGCGCGCCTATGGCGAGCAGATGGCTGATGAAATCGGCGATGTCTGCGGTTATATCTTCATGCAGAAGTCGCCCTCATGCGGCCTGGAGCGGGTCAAGGTCTATCAGGACAACGGCCACCCTGCGCTCAAAGGTGGCCGCGGTGCCTACGCCGACGCTTTCTGTGCGCGCCGCCCCGATCTGCCGGTCGAAGAGGAGGGCCGCCTGCATGATCCGGTACTGCGGGAGAACTTCATCAGCCGCGTGTATGCCTACGCCGATTGGCAGCAGCAACTGGCTGCGGGGCTGAGCCGGGGTGCGTTGGTGAGTTTCCATTCGCGGTACAAATACCTGCTGATGGCCAACAACCCCAAAGCCTATCGCGAGCTTGGCCGGATGTTGGGCAGCATGCGCAAGGATGCCGACCCGCAGCAGATCGGCGCGCAGTACTTCAGCCTCCTGATGCAGGCACTGCGCCGCCCGGCAAACCGTGGCACCCATTGCAACGTGCTGCTGCACCTGAGCGGTTATTTGCGAGATGCGCTAGACCAGGGTGACCGCGCCGAGCTGCAGCAGGTAATCGGCCAATATCAGCAAGGGATCGTGCCATTGGTAGTACCGATGACCCTGCTCAAACACCACCTGCGGGTACATCCAGACCCCTACCTCAGCCAGCAGGCCTATCTGCAGCCCCACCCCGAAAGCCTAGGTTTACGCAATGCAGTCTGAAGATTTGATGCCCATCGGCGAGCTTGCCCGCCGCACTGGGGTAAACCCGGTCACCTTGCGAGCCTGGGAGCGGCGCTATGGTTTGCTCAAGCCGCAACGCACGGCCAAGGGGCATCGTCTGTACGGCTCCGACCAAGTCGAGCAGGTGCAGGCGATCCTGCGCTGGCTCGAGCGTGGTGCTTCGGTCGGCCAGGTCCGTGAGCTGCTTGAACACGCCCCAAGCGTTGCCCCACAAGGGGACTGGCAGTTGCGCGAGCAGGCGTTGATCGAAGCGGTGGGTAACTTGTCCCAGCGCACCCTCGACCAGCAGCTCAATCAGGCCATGGCGCTGTACCCGGCCGTCACGCTCTGTGAACAGCTGCTGCTGCCGTTGCTGCACAGCCTCGCCCGGCGCTGGCAAACGCATTTCAACGCCCGCCTCGAGCAGGCGTTTTTTCACACCTGGCTGCGCAGCAAGTTCGGCGCAC
This sequence comes from Pseudomonas sp. BIGb0278, assembly GCF_024809895.1. NCBI lineage: Bacteria > Pseudomonadati > Pseudomonadota > Gammaproteobacteria > Pseudomonadales > Pseudomonadaceae > Pseudomonas > Pseudomonas sp. BIGb0278. The sequence goes on along the minus strand of NZ_JANUEL010000007.1, from coordinate 168,103 downwards.
GGGTGTATCACGACAATCAGCAGCTTGCAGGGCCGCCGGTGCTGTTGGTGGTCGACAGCGATCGCGGCTTCGACGCGCATCTGTGGCTGTGCGCCTGGCTGTTTACCAGCAGTGGCCGCGCCGTCGAGGTGCTCGAGTTCGCGGTCGCCGGCGCGCAGCTGCAACGCGCCGTGAGCGAGCTGCAAGCGCAGGTACTGGTACTGCTGCTCGGCCCGCGCGTTGACTATGCCGCCCTCGAGCGCGCACTGCATGGCATCGATGCGGCAAAACTACTGGGTGGCGAAACAATTGCCCTGCACCAGACCCAACTGGAAGCCATGCAGCGACCCGGCCTGTCCCTGTTCGACACACCGCAGGCCGCCTTGCGCCTGCTTCAGCAACTTGCGCTCACCCCGCCAGAGACGACTTCTTCATGCAATTGATGTGGCTGCGCAGCGACCTGCGCATCGATGACAACAGCGCCCTCAGCGCTGCCTGTGAACGCGGCCCCACCGTGGCCGTGTGGATAGCCAGCCCCGCGCAATGGTTGAGCCATGACGATGCCCCGTGCAAGGTCGACTTCTGGTTGCGCAACCTGCGCGAGTTAAGCCAATCACTGCAGCAACTGAACATCCCGCTGCTGATTCGCCACACCGACGACTGGGCTCAGGTGCCGCAAGTGCTGCTCGATATCTGCCGGGAGCACGCGGTGGAAGCAGTGCACTGGAATGACGAATATGGCGTCAACGAGCAACTACGCGATGAGTGCGCAGAGGCCCTGCTGCGCAGCAGCGACATCAGCGTGCATCGTTACCTTGATCAGTTGCTGCTCAACCCCGGCACCGTGCTGACCAAGGCCGGTCAGTATTTTCAGGTGTTCGGCCAGTTCAAGCGTGCCTGCCTCGAGCGTCTGCAGCATGGCATGCCTGCCATGGCCAGCAGAGTTGCGAAACAAGCTGCGACGAAGATCGCCAGCGACCCGATCCCATCTGGCTTCGACGGATTTGCCGAGCCCACTCAGGCGTTGCGGGAATTGTGGCCCGCCGGTGAAAAAGAAGCGCAGCGGCGCCTCGCCGAGTTTGCCGAACACAGCATCGATGATTACCTGCAACTGCGCGATTTACCGGCCGAACCCGGCACCAGCCAGTTGTCCGCATACCTGGCAGCGGGGGTAATTTCCCCTCGGCAGTGCCTGCATGCGGCGTTGTCGGCCAATCGCGGCGAGTTCGACAGCGGCAGTGCCGGCGTGCAGACCTGGATCAACGAACTGCTCTGGCGTGAATTCTACAAACACATCCTGGTCGGTTATCCACAGGTCTCCCGCCACCAACCATTCCGCGCACACACCGCTGCCCTGCCCTGGCGCGATGCACCGGAAGATTTGAAGGCCTGGGAACAAGGCCGCACCGGCTTCCCCATCATCGACGCAGCGATGCAGCAACTGCTGGCAACTGGCTGGATGCATAACCGCCTGCGCATGATCGTCGCGATGTTTCTGAGCAAGAACCTGCTGATCGACTGGCGCCACGGAGAGCGGCACTTCATGCGTCATCTGATCGACGGCGACCTGGCCGCCAACAATGGTGGCTGGCAGTGGAGCTCATCGACCGGCACCGACTCGGTACCGTACTTCCGCATCTTCAATCCGGTGACGCAATCGCAACGCTTTGATCCCAAAGGGCGCTTTATTCGTCAGTGGCTCCCCCAATTGAAGGCCCACGACGATAAATCCATTCATTTGCCCATGAAATCTGCTGATCTTTTTGCTACAACCTCTTATCAGAGTCCAATTGTGGATCTCGCAAGCAGTCGCCAGCGCGCATTGGAGGCCTTCAAGGGCTTACCCGCTCGGCAGGATTAGAGGGCAGTGTGTGACACACACAGGCAGTTTTTGGATCACCGGTGCTACCAATGGGCTTGGTCTGGCACTGGTGATTGAGTTGCTCAAGCAAGGCCATCGGGTTGCGGCCAGCTGCAACGACAGCCATCTGCTAGATACGCTGACAGAGGACCACGGTGAGCGCTTTTTGCCGCTGCCGTGGCAGCTGCATGACCATGCCCAGGCCACCGAGGCCGCTGCACAAGTGCAAGCGGTCTGGGGCGCGCTGGATGCTCTGATCATCAATGCCGGAACCTGTGATTACCTCGCGCCCGAGCTTCCTGATGACAAGCTTTTGGAGGCGATCGTCACCAGCAATCGGCAAGCCAGCAGCAATTGCCTGGTGGCAGCTGCGCCTCTGTTGGCCAACGGCAATTCGCCTCAGGTCATGGCCATTCTCAGCCGCTATTCTGCAATGCAGCTGCACCATCCCAATCAGCCTCTCAACGCCAGCAACAGCCTGACCCACTGGTTCCGCGAGCAGCGTCAGGCACTGCAGGCGCATAGCATCGATTTGACCGTGGTCGCACCACAATCGCTGCAGGCGCCGGTCACAGCCGCGCATGCCATCCCCGAACAATGGACAGCCGAAACCGCAGCGCAAGTGCTGGTCAGCAGCCTGGCTGAACGGGAGTCGGAACTGGTGTTGGAAGTGTGGAGCCTGAGCAGCCTGTGGCCGTTACCGCGCTAGAGCGGTTCCGGGGCCGCCTGGCGCGGCCCCGGCTACCTGACGGCGCGCTTACAGCGCCATACGGTAATGCAGCGAGTAGCTCTCTACACCATCATTGGGCTGCTTGATCCCGGCATTGGAGTAGTGGATCGCGCGCACGCCGATCTCGTGGCCGCCAGCAAAGCGCAGGCCGAAGCCGATGCGGTCTTCGAACTGGAACGACGAGCCCAGGTCATTGCTTTCCAGCTTGGTGCGCGAGAACGCAGCGACACCGATACCTGCTTCGATGTACGGCTTGACGCTGTCACCGGCGAATTCATAGACGAATACCGGCGCGAACGACAGGCTGTGGTTGCTAGCAGTGGTGTCGCCGTCCCAGAAGGTATAGGCGCCATCCCAGTAGCCGGTTACCCGACCAACACTGGTTTGCCACCAGCTGGCATCCCAGTTCGATTGCAGGCCCAGGCGGTAGACCATGGTGGAGTCGCCGGTCTGCCCTACCGACAGCGACACGTCCGCCGCCTGCGCCGTTGTCATTTGCCCCATCGCCAAGGCGGCAGCCGCCGCCAAACCAAGCAGTTTCTTCATGAGAAACATCCCTTTCATTTGCTGTTTTAAGTGTTATGCCTCATCGGCACCTAATAGAAATCAAAGCTTGTACGATAGTTCAGCTTTCTAGGTGGCTTTTCACATTTTTTTTACAGTGGGAAGCTTCGCACACTGTCGGACTTCTTCCACAACAAAGGTAGGATTTTTCTTAGATTGTCCGGATCACTGCTGGTCCAGAAGGCGGTCTGCTGCGCCGGCCCCTCTGCCAACAGGTCGCGTTCGCCGAGCAAACGCTGAAGTTGCCGGGCCACCGCAGCGCCGGTATCGATGATCGCTACATCTGCCGGAACCAGTTCGGCCAGTAGCGGGCGCAAGAAGGGATAATGCGTACAGCCCAGAATCAGCGTGTCACAACCCGCCTGCAGCAGCGGCTGAACATAGCCTGCGAGCAACCGGCGCAACTCGGCGCTGATCAGGTCACCCGCCTCGATCCGCTCGACCAACCCCGGGCAGGGCTGGGTGATGACGCGGACGTCGCTGGCGAAGCGGTCGAGCAAGGCGGCAAATTTGGCACTTTGCAGAGTACCGGTGGTGGCCAGCACTCCCACTACGCCTGAACGAGTCGCCGCCGCCGCCGGTTTGACCGCAGGTTCCATCCCCACCAACGGCCACTGCGGGTACTGCTCGCGCAGATCGGCTACGGCGGCCACGGTCGCGGTATTACAGGCCAGCACCATCGCCTTGGCACCTTGCTGCTGAAAAAACTCAGCGATATGGCGCAAGCGCTGGCGGATGTAGTCAGGGGATTTTTCGCCGTAGGGCACGTGGCCACTGTCGGCCACGTAGAGCAGTGATTCGTTGGGCAGTCGGCGCTGGATCTCGGCGAGCACCGACAAACCGCCGACCCCCGAGTCCATCACGCCGACCGGCGCCGAGCGCTCAGCCATGGCGCTGAGCGCACACGGCGCAGGCCGGGTCACGCTTGACCCGCAGTTCGCGCATGCGCGTAGTCAGCGCATCGATCAGCAGCAGGCGACCGACCAGCGGCTCGCCGAATTCGGCCAGCAGCTTGAGTGCTTCAAGTGCTTGCAGGCTACCGACCAGGCCTACCAGCGGGCCGATCACGCCGGCTTCGCTGCAGGTCAGTTCGGCCTCGCTGCCGTGGCCATACAGGCAGTGGTAGCAAGGACTGGTATCGCGCCGGGTGTCGAACACCGACAGCTGGCCTTCGAGGCGAATCGCCGCGCCGCTGACCAGAGGCCTGGCCGCAGCTACGCACGCGGCATTGACCGCCTCGCGGGTGGTGAAGTTATCCGAGCAATCCAGCACCACATCGACCGCTGACACAGCCGCTGCCAGGGAATCCTCGTCCAGCGCCAAGCGGTGCGCAACCAGCTTGATCTCCGGGTTGATCGCCTGCAGCCGCCTGATCGCCGAGTCGACCTTGCCCATGCCGACACTGTCGGTGTCATGGATGATCTGCCGCTGCAGGTTGGTCAGGTCGACCGTGTCGAAGTCGGCCAGATGCAGCTCGCCAACCCCCGCCGCTGCCAGGTACAACGCCACCGGCGAGCCGAGGCCGCCGACGCCGACCACCAGCGCCTTGCTCTGCTTGAGCCGCAACTGGCCGTCGATATCCACTTGAGCCAGCAGGACCTGCCGGCTGTAGCGCAGCAGTTCCTGATCACTCAGCATGGCAGGCGCCCCAGCGAGATGCGTTCGTGGCCGCCCAGGTCACGCCGGCTGGCGACCTCGGTGAAGCCCTGTTGGCTGAGCAGTTCACGCACAGCATCAGCCTGATCGTAGCCGTGCTCAAGCAACAACCAGCCGCCTTCGACGAGGTGCTCAGGCGCCTGGGCGATGATCACGCGCAGATCATCCAGGCCATCGTCACCTGCCACCAGGGCACTGCTCGGCTCGAAGCGCACATCGCCAGCGACCAGATGCGGGTCGGCAGCACGGATATACGGCGGGTTGCTCAGAATCATCGCGAAGCGCTCGCCAGCTAGGGCATCAAACCAGTGGCTCTTGCGCACCTCGACGTTGCTCAACTGCAAGCGCTGACGATTACGCTCGGCCAGCGCCACGGCGGCGTCGATCCGGTCTACCGCGACCACCTGCCAAACCGGGCGTTCGCTGGCCAGGGCCAAGGCGATCGCGCCGGTGCCAGTGCCCAGATCGAGCAACCGCGCCGGGCCGCCGGCTTGCAGCTCGAGGGCGGTTTCAACCAACAGCTCGGTATCGGGCCGCGGGATCAGGGTGTCTGGCGCAACCTCGAGGTCGAGCTTCCAGAACCCCTGCTGACCGAGAATATAAGCCACCGGCTCGCCGTCACGGCGGCGCGCGAGGTAGTCGGCAAACACCTGCGCGGCCTCACTGCTGACGATGCGCTCAGGCCAGGTGTGGAGAAAGCTGCGCGACTTGCCCAGGGCAGCCGCCAGCAGCAACTCGGCATCGAGCCGTTCGGTCGGCGAATCTGGCAACTGTGCGTTGCGCAGCAGGCTGGCAATAATGGTCATCAGTCCCCCAGGGCAGCCAATTGATCGGCCTGGTATTCGGCCAGCAACGGTTCGATCACGGCATCGACGCCGCCGGCGAGGATGTCATCCAGGGAGTACAGGGTCAGGTTGACGCGGTGATCGGTCACCCGTCCCTGTGGATAGTTATAGGTGCGAATGCGCTCGGAGCGGTCACCCGAGCCGACCAACAGCTTGCGCTCGCTGGCAATGGCGTTCTGCGCAGCGCTGGTCTGGATGTCGTTGAGCTTGGCCGACAGCCAGGACATGGCGCGGGCGCGGTTCTTGTGCTGGGAACGCTCTTCCTGGCACTCGACCACGATGCCGGTCGGCAAGTGGGTGATGCGGATCGCCGAGTCGGTCTTGTTGATGTGCTGACCGCCAGCACCGGAGGCCCGGTAGGTGTCTACACGCAGGTCAGCCGGATTGATCTCGATCGCGACCTGCTCGTCGGGCTCGGGCAGCACTGCCACGGTGCAGGCGGAGGTATGGATACGCCCTTGCGATTCGGTCTCCGGCACCCGCTGCACACGGTGCGCGCCGGACTCGAACTTGAGCTTGGCGTAGACGTTATCACCTTCGATGCGGGCGATGATCTCTTTATAGCCGCCGTGCTCGCCGACGTTCTCGGACAGAATCTCCAGGCGCCAGCCGCGCTTCTCGGCATACCGCGAGTACATGCGAAACAGGTCGCCGGAGAAAATCGCCGCCTCGTCGCCGCCGGTGCCAGCACGGATTTCCAGGAACACGTTGCGACCGTCGTTGGGGTCCTTGGGCAGCAGCATGCGCTGCAGCTGCGACTCCAGCTCGACCAACTGCTCCTTGGCTTCGCGGACTTCCTCGACGGCCATCTCGCGCATGTCCGGGTCGCTATCCTTGAGCAGCGCCTGCGCGCCCTCGAGGTCAGCCTGGACCTTGCGCCATTCCTGGTAGGCGCTCATCACCGGCTCGACTTCGGCGTATTCCCTGGAATAGGCCCGGAAGCGCGTCTGGTCGGCAATGACCTCGCCGTCACCGAGCAGGGCAGTCAGTTCCTCGAAGCGGTCCTGGAGGATATCCAGTTTATTCAGCAGCGACGCTTTCATTGCGGGGGTTTGTCCGTGGAGCCCTCGTTGAGGGCAAAGAGTTCCTGGGCCATGGCCAGCGCATCGACGCGGCCCTCGGCCGAGAGCTTTTTCAGCTGCACGCTGGGTGCGTGCAGCAATTTGTTGGTCAGCCCTCGGGCCAGCTGGGCCAGCACGTCCTCCGGGTTGCCGCCGTTGGCCAGCAGCCGCTGGGCCTTCTGCAGCTCTTCATCGCGTAGCCGTTCACTTTGCTGGCGGTAGGCCTTGAGCACGTCGACCGCAGCCAGCTCGCGCAGGCGAACCATGAAGTCGCCGGCGCCGGCCGCAACCAGCTCTTCGGCAGCTTGCGCCGCGCCCTGGCGACTCTTGAGGTTTTCGGCGACGACATCGTGCAGGTCATCAACGGTATACAGGTAGACATCATCCAGCTCGCCGACCTGCGCTTCGATATCCCGCGGCACGGCAATGTCGACCATGAAGATCGGCTTGTGCCGGCGTTGCTTCAGCGCGCTTTCGACCGCGCCCTTGCCCAGAATCGGCAACTGACTGGCAGTGGAACTGATGACGATATCGCTGTGTGCCAGCTCCTGAGGGATGTCCGCCAGCAGTACGGCATGGGCGCCGAACTGCTCGGCGAGCATGCTTGCCCGCTCCAGGGTACGGTTGGCCACGACGATACGGCGCACGCCCTGCTCATGCAGATGGCGGGCAACCAGGGTGATGGTTTCGCCAGCACCGATCAGCAGCGCCTGGCTACGGCCCAGGTCACTGAAGATCTGCTTGGCCAGGCTGACCGCGGCAAACGCCACCGACACCGGGTTTTCGCCGATCGCGGTGTCGGTCCGTACCTGTTTGGCGGCGCTGAAGGTGGCCTGGAACAGGCGCCCCAACAGCGGCCCGATGGTGCCGGCCTCACGCGCCACGGCGTAGGCCGACTTCATCTGGCCGAGGATCTGCGGCTCGCCCAGCACCAGCGAGTCCAGCCCGGAGGCGACCCGCATCATGTGCCGCACGGCGTCATGTTCCTCATGCACGTAGGCGCTTGCGCGCAGTTCATCTACGCTGAGCTGGTGGTAGTCGGCCAGCCATTGCAGCACCGCGTCGGCGGTCAACTGGTCCTGCTCTATGTAAAGCTCGCTGCGGTTGCAGGTCGACAGGATCGCTGCCTCGCGGCTGGCGGTCAGTCGGCAGAGCTGCTGCAGGGCGTCGACCAGCTGCTCGGGCGTAAACGCCACGCGCTCGCGTACGTCTACCGAGGCAGTCTTATGGTTGATACCAAGTGCAAGAAAGGCCATGCAAGGTCGCTGGTTGTGACGTGAAGCCGATAATTGTCCTACTTCGCAGGTTCCAGAACAACCACCGTTCACTATTGTCGTAATAGATCGTGGCCATGATGGCCACTACACGCGCCTGATTCTTAATCACGCGGTATGGCTTCGCAGGTGGGTTTGCCACTGCGCTTGTGTCATCATGCTGCGACCGCCGGATAGCACTTTTATACCTTATCTATGAATAGATCCCACGCACTGCTGCTCACCTTCGCCCTGCTGCAGGGCTGCCAAAGCCTGGCCCCGCAGAACGCCGCCGAGCCGCCTGCTGCAGAGGCCGCCAAGGCTGCGCAGGAAAAGCCCGTGGTGTACGGATCGTTCAAGCCGGAAACCCTCTACAGCCTGCTCGTCGCCGAGTTGGCCGGCCAGCGCAACCGTTTCGATATCGCCCTGGCCAACTACGTGGACCAGGCCGAGAAAACCCAGGACCCAGGCGTCTCCGAGCGGGCCTTCCGCATTGCCGAGTACCTTGGTGCCGACGAACCGGCGCTGGATACCGCGCTGATCTGGGCCCGCAACGACCCGGACAACCTCGACGCCCAACGCGCCGCCGCGATCCAGCTGGCGCGTGGCGGGCGCTACGACGAGTCGATGGTGTTCATGGAAAAGGTCCTGCAAGGTCAGGGCGATACCCATTTCGACTTCCTCGCGCTGTCTGCAGCCGAGACCGATCAAAGCACCCGGGATGGCTTGATGCAGAGCTTCGAGCGCCTGTTGGTGAAGTACCCCGAGAACGGCCAGCTGATCTTCGGCAAGGCGCTGCTGCTCAATCAGGACGACAAACCGGAGCAAGCGCTGGCTCTGCTGGAGCAGCACCCACCGCAAAATGGCGAAATCGCTCCGATCCTGCTCCGTGCACGCCTGCTGCAAGCCCTCGACCGCGGCCCTGAAGCATTGCCACTGCTGCGCCGAGCAATCCGCGACAACCCGGAAGACAAGCGCCTGCGCCTGACCTATGCGCGCACCTTGGTCGAACAGGACCGCATCGGCGACGCCAAGGCCGAGTTCGAAAGCATGCTCCAGCAGTACCCGGAGGATGACGAACTGCGCTATTCCCTGGCGCTGGTATGCCTGGAAAACAAGGACTGGGACGAGGCCGAAGGCTATCTGCAAGAGCTGGTCGAACGCGACAGCAACGTCGATGCCGCGCACCTCAACCTGGGCCGGATCCGCGAGCAGCGCAACGACCCGCAAGCGGCACTGCGCGAATACGCACTGGTGGGCCCAGGCGCTGACTACTTGCCGGCGCAACTGCGCCAGGCCGACATCCTCATCGCCAACGGCCGCGGCCGCGAGGCCTCGCGCCTGCTCGCCGAAGCCCGCGAAGCACAGCCCGACTACGCCATCCAGCTGTACCTGATCGAGGCCGAAAGCTACGGCAACAACGACAAGCAGGCGCAGGCCGACCAGGTCCTGCAGCAAGCTATCAAGCGCTACCCGGACGACATCAACCTGCTTTATACCCGCGCCATGCTCGCCGAAAAGCGTGACGACCTCGGCCAGATGGAAAAGGACCTGCGCGCCATCATCAGCCGCGAGCCGGAAAACGCCATGGCCCTGAATGCCCTCGGCTACACCCTGGCCGACCGCACCACGCGCTATGCCGAAGCCAAAGCCCTGATCGAAAAAGCCCACCAACTGACCCCGGACGACCCTGCCGTGCTCGACAGCCTTGGCTGGGTGAACTATCGCCTGGGCAATCTGGATGAGGCCGAGCGCTACCTGCGCCAGGCGTTGGTGCGCTTCCCCGATCACGAAGTGGCAGCCCACCTGGGCGAAGTGCTCTGGGCCAATGGCAAGCGCCGCGAAGCGCGCCAGGTCTGGGCCAAAGCCTTCGAAACCCAACCCGACAGTAGTGTCCTGCGCAAGACCGTCTTGCGCCTGACCGGATCAGAGACTCTCTAAGCCATGTTTTTGCGTCATTGCCTTACCTTTACCCTGATCGCCGTGCTCGCTGGCTGCAGCAGCTTTGGTAGTCGTGAAGCCGTGCAGGGCCAGGGCGACCCACAACTGTGGCGTCAACACAAACAACAGCTGAGCAGCCTCGACGGCTGGCAGATCAACGGCAAGGTCGGCATCCGCGCGCCCAAGGACTCCGGTAGCGGCACCTTGTTCTGGCTGCAGCGCCAGGATTACTACGACATCCGCCTGGCTGGCCCGCTCGGCCGCGGTGCGGCGCGTCTGACCGGTCGTCCCGGCGGCGTGGTGCTGGAGGTAGCCAACCAGGGCCGCTATGAAGCGCCGAGCCCAGAGGCTCTGCTCGCCGAACAGCTTGACTGGGAATTGCCGGTGTCGCATCTGGTCTGGTGGGTGCGCGGCCTGCCCGCCCCCGACAGCAAGAGCCAACTGACCCTCGACCAGGACAGCCGCCTGGCCAGCCTGAACCAGGATGGCTGGCAGGTGCAGTACCTGAGCTACACCGAGCAGAATGGCTACTGGCTGCCAGAGCGAATCAAGCTGCATGGCAAGGACATCGACGTCACCCTGGTGGTCAAAGACTGGCAACCGCGGCAACTGGGGCATTGATCGATGACCACGCTGAGCCTGCCGGCACCGGCCAAGCTGAACCTGTGGCTGCATATCATTGGCCGCCGCGATGACGGTTACCATGAGCTGGAAACCGTGTTTCAGTTTCTTGACCACGCTGACCAGTTGCGCTTTGCCCTGCGCGACGACGATCAGGTGCGCCTGCACACGGATGTCCCCGGAGTCGACCACGACAGCAACCTGATCGTGCGCGCTGCGCGCCAATTGCAGCAGCAGTCAGGCTGCACTCACGGTGTGGATATCTGGCTGGAGAAGCTTCTGCCCATGGGCGGCGGCATTGGCGGCGGCAGCTCCGACGCCGCGACCACCTTGCTCGGCCTCAACCATCTGTGGCAACTGGGCTGGGACCTTGATCGCCTGGCTGCGCTGGGACTGAGCCTGGGCGCCGATGTACCGGTGTTCGTGCGCGGCCATGCGGCCTTCGCCCAAGGTGTTGGCGAGCAGCTCACCCCGGTCGATCCGGCCGAGCCGTGGTATGTCGTGCTGGTGCCGCAAGTGTCTGTCAGCACAGCGGAAATTTTTTCACATCCGCAGTTGACACGTGATTCCCTCCCCCTTAAGATGCGCCCCGTTCCCGAGGGAAACAGTCGAAATGACTGCCAACCGGTGGTAGAGCAAAGTTACCCGGAAGTTCGCAATGCGTTGAATCTTCTTGGTAAATATACTGAAGCTCGATTAACCGGTACTGGAAGTTGCGTGTTTGGGGCCTTCCCAAGCAAAGCAGAAGCTGATAAAGTTCTGGCCCTTCTTTCAGAGACTCAAACAGGGTTTGTGGCAAAAGGAAGCAACGTTTCGATGTTGCATCGCAAGCTACAGAGTCTGCTCTAGAAGTCGAGTACACAGTACTCGCAGCAACAGATACAGGGGCGTCGCCAAGCGGTAAGGCAGCAGGTTTTGATCCTGCCATGCGTTGGTTCGAATCCAGCCGCCCCTGCCATTTTCCTATACTCATCCAGGTATACCCTCAGCCTTCAGGTACTGCGCGTGTCCAAGATGATGGTCTTTACGGGGAACGCTAACCCCGATCTGGCTCGACGTGTCGTACGTCAGCTGCATATCCCACTTGGTGATGTTTCTGTCGGTAAGTTCTCCGACGGTGAGATCAGCACTGAGATCAATGAAAACGTCCGCGGTAAAGACGTCTTCATCATTCAGCCGACTTGCGCTCCGACCAACGATAATCTGATGGAACTGGTAGTGATGGCCGACGCCTTCCGCCGCTCCTCAGCCTCCCGAATCACCGCCGTGATTCCTTACTTCGGATACGCCCGCCAGGACCGCCGTCCGCGTTCGGCACGTGTAGCCATCAGCGCCAAAGTTGTCGCTGACATGCTCACTGTCGTGGGTATCGACCGTGTTCTCACTGTCGACCTGCACGCTGACCAGATCCAGGGTTTCTTCGATATCCCGGTCGACAACATCTACGGCTCGCCCGTATTGGTCGACGATATCGAAGACCAGCGTTTCGAGAACCTGATGATCGTCTCCCCAGACATCGGTGGCGTCGTGCGTGCACGGGCTGTTGCCAAGTCGCTGGGTGTCGATCTGGGTATCATCGACAAACGCCGTGAAAAGGCTAATCACTCCGAAGTGATGCACATCATCGGCGACGTCGAAGGGCGCACTTGCATCCTGGTAGACGACATGGTCGACACCGCCGGCACACTGTGCCACGCGGCCAAGGCTCTGAAAGAACACGGCGCTGCCAAGGTTTACGCCTATTGCACGCACCCGGTTCTGTCGGGCCGAGCGATCGAGAACATCGAGAAGTCGGTACTCGACGAGCTGGTGGTGACCAACACCATCCCGCTGTCGGCCGCTGCTCAAGCCTGTGACCGTATCCGCCAGTTGGATATTGCACCGGTTGTCGCTGAAGCGGTTCGCCGCATCAGCAACGAAGAATCGATCAGCGCGATGTTCCGCTAAGCGGAACCCCGTTGACGAAAAGCGCCCCGCCCCGACCCTTATGTCGGGGCGGGGCTTTTTTGCCCACCCCGTTTGGCGCTGGTCGCAAACGCCTGCGGGTGCTGGCTATTTTGGAGAAACAAAATGACTGATTTTACCCTGAACGCAATCAAGCGTACTGACCTGGGGAAAGGTGCGAGCCGCCGCCTGCGTCACACGCAGAGCATCCCTGCCGTCATCTACGGTGGCAACAAAGAAGCTGAGTCCGTGACCTTCGTTCTGAAGGAAATCGCCAAGCTGTTCGAAAACGAAGCTGCCTTCAGCCACGTGATCGAGCTGAACGTTGACGGCGCCAAGCAGAACGTCATCGTCAAGGCTCTGCAGCGTCACCCGGTCAAGCAGTTCATCATGCACGCCGACTTCATCCGTGTTGTCGCTGGCCAGAAACTGACCGCTCAGGTTCCAGTGCACTTCATCAACGAAGAAGCACCGATCAAGAAAGGCGGCGAGATCTCGCACGTTGAAGCTCAGATCGAAGTTTCCTGCGAAGCCAAAGACCTGCCAGAGTTCATCGAAGTTGACCTGGCTAACGCTGAAATCGGCACCATCATCCACCTGTCGGACCTGAAAGCTCCTAAAGGCGTAGAGTTCGTAGCTCTGGCCCACGGTGATGACAAAGCTGTTGCCAACGTTCACGCTCCGCGCGTTGTTGCTGACGCTGAAGAAGGCGCTGCTGAGTAATCTACTCGGCGCGCCGGTGTTGACCGGGTTACAGTGCCCAGCACTGTGACCCACCAACTCCAAGGAAGAGCCCCTACGTGACCGCCATCCAGTTGATCGTCGGCCTCGGTAACCCCGGCCCCGAATACGAACAGACCCGGCATAACGCAGGGGCTCTTTTCGTTGAACGCATTGCCAGCGCCCAGCGGGTTTCACTCACTGCTGACCGCAAATATTTCGGCCTGACGGCAAAATTCAGCCATCAGGGCAACGACGTTCGTCTGTTGATCCCCACCACCTACATGAACCGCAGCGGCCAGTCCGTGGCGGCCTTGGCCAATTTCTTCCGGATCAAACCGGAGGCCATTCTGGTGGCTCACGACGAACTCGACTTGCCTCCGGGCGTCGCCAAACTCAAACGAGGTGGCGGCCACGGTGGGCACAACGGGCTGCGCGACATCATCGCGCAACTCGGCAACCAGAACGACTTCCATCGCCTGCGGCTTGGCATCGGCCACCCAGGTGACGCCAAGCTGGTCTCCAACTTCGTCCTTGGCCGCGCACCGCGCGCCGAACAGGACAAGCTCGACGCCAGCATCGACTTTGCCCTCGGCGTGCTGCCGGACGTGCTCGCCGGCGACTTCGCCAAGGCCATGCGCGAGCTGCACTGCCAGAAGGCCTGATCTCACCAAGAGGGGAATTTCCATGGGTTTCAATTGCGGCATCGTCGGCCTGCCCAACGTCGGCAAGTCCACCCTGTTCAACGCGCTGACCAAGTCCGGCATCGCGGCTGAGAACTTCCCCTTCTGCACCATCGAGCCGAACAGCGGTATCGTGCCGATGCCGGATGCGCGCCTCGCGGCTCTGGCTGAAATCGTCAAGCCGAACCGCATCCTGCCGACCACCATGGAGTTCGTCGACATCGCCGGCCTGGTTGCTGGTGCCTCCAAAGGTGAAGGCCTGGGCAACAAGTTCCTCGCCAACATTCGCGAGACCGACGCCATCGCCCACGTGGTGCGCTGCTTCGAAGACGAGAACGTGATTCACGTCTCCAACAGCGTCGACCCCAAGCGTGACATCGAGATCATCGACCTCGAGCTGATCTTCGCCGACCTCGACAGCTGCGAGAAGCAACTGCAGAAAGTCACCCGCAATGCCAAGGGCGGTGACAAGGAGGCCCTCGCGCAGAAGGCCATCCTCGAGAAGCTGATCCCGCACTTCACTGAAGGCAAACCAGCGCGCAGCCTGATGAAGACCATGGCTGACGACGAGAAGGCCGTGATCCGTGGCTTCCACCTGCTGACCAGCAAGCCGGTGATGTACATCGCCAACGTTGCTGAAGACGGCTTCGACAACAACCCGCACCTGGATGTAGTGCGCGCGATTGCTGAAGAAGAAGGCGCAGTGGTGGTGCCGGTGTGCAACAAGATCGAGGCCGAGATTGCCGAGCTCGAGGACGGCGAAGAGAAGGACATGTTCCTCGAAGCCCTGGGCCTGGAAGAGCCTGGCCTGAACCGGGTGATTCGCGCCGGTTACGAGCTGCTCAACCTGCAGACCTACTTCACCGCCGGTGTGCAGGAAGTACGCGCCTGGACTGTGCGCATCGGTGCTACCGCACCGCAGGCGGCTGGCGTGATCCACACCGACTTCGAGAAAGGCTTCATCCGTGCTGAAGTAGTCGCCTATGACGACTTCATTCAGTTCAAAGGTGAGAGCGGCGCCAAGGAAGCAGGCAAGTGGCGCCTGGAAGGTAAGGATTACATCGTCAAAGACGGCGATGTGATGCACTTCCGCTTCAACGTCTGATTGGTTTCAGGTTGATGTGAAAAATCCGATGCCTTGGCGTCGGATTTTTTTTGTGGCGAATTCAACAAGGAAGCAGAGCAGCATGGAACAGCAGATTATTCTTATGCGTCATGGCCAGCCGCAACTGGCTGTGACCAGTCGAGTTGCCCTCGGTGACATGCGGGGTTGGATCGAAGACTATGATCGCTCAGTCATCACCCAGGACCCTGCACCTGCTGCCAGCGTGCAGTTGGCGGCTGGTGCGCAGGTAATTGCCTGCAGCAGCGCGCCGCGTGCGCTGAGCTCGGCGCAGGCGCTTGGGGTCGAGCCTGCTGTGGTTGATGCGGTGTTCTGCGAGGCGCAGCTGCCGGGTGGCCGTGGGCGGTTGGCGAAGCTTTCGCCGTTTACCTGGGCGGCTGTGCTGCGGGTGCTGTGGTTGTGCGGCTATTCGGCGGGGGTTGAGTCGGCCAAGGCGGCGGGTGCGCGGGCGGATGACGGGGCTCGGCGGTTGCAGTCGATGGCTGAGGGTGGGCCGGTGTTGTTGGTTGGGCACGGGATCATGAATCGGTTGATTGGCAAGCGGTTGCGGGCAGCAGGCTGGGTGCCACAGGCGTCCGGTGATAGCGGGTATTGGAGTGCTGTGGTGTATCGCCGCTGCTGAGTGGTTTTTGCCTACGGTTGTAGTGGGGGCTTATCCGAATTTTGACCCGCAAAGCATCTAAGAAAATCACCGGATACATCGGCTCCAGTGGCCGCTGGTGCCATGCGCCAATTTCTTCCATGACCTCATCGGTCACGGAGCTGATGAAGTCGGGCGAGACCTCTGTTCCGTACTGCTCGGAAAGAAAAGCCCGGATCTCTCTGACTGTCATCCCACGGGGCCACTCAGCCCGGCACGCGCCCCTCATAAGTCGAGGCTACCCTGCGAGCTTTGCAGATAAATTGTATAGGGCAGCAACAGGGTGTCGATAACCCCGGATGGGATCAAGTCGATGATCTGGAGGGGAATCATGGCCGGCGCGGCAGGGTCCCGCTCAGTCACCTGCGGTGGGCCATGCATCACACACAAGTCATACGACAGCCCACTATAAACACGCGGAACAGTCTCGCACCGGGTCTTTGCTTTTCTCAGCGAGTTTATCGTGTCGGCATCCGAACTAAATACCGTATTGATGGTGCCGCACCCGGACAGTACCGCGCCCAACAACACATATAATGTAAGTTTCCTTAGCATCACTCACTCTCACTTAAACGTCGTTAACTGCGAAGCGGTTGACTCCGCACACTACCTCCAGTTTGAACAAGACACTGTCGAAGGACGGGCATTTCCTGGAGACTTCCACAACACGGACCACTACTTAGTTAGTTGCAGGCCACTCTCGAATAAGACAATTCCTAAATCGTGCAGGCGCATTATCAATTCAGCGGATTGAACCCTGACAGCAGCAGATCGGTACAATTTTGGCCCCCATTTCTCGGTCATCTGGAGCAGCACGCATAAAGGCTGATCATCAGCCGGCTGACCAGACGGCGATCAGCCCACCGCATCAGTTCACAAATCCCTGAACTAATTATTTCTCCCAGCAGATTCTTCGCCCCGCAAACCCTGCGCAAAATCCGCCCACCATAATCACAATAACCGTGAGGCCACCGCAGTGGACCAGACCCTCCAGGTAAGCCAGGCCGCCGCCGAGCTGGTAGCCGCCTTTGCCAGCAACGACACCCAGCGCTACTTCGCCTGCTTCAGCGAAGACGCCAGTTTCGTCTTCCACACCCTCCCCCAGCCTCTGTTCTCGCGTCAGCAATACCAAACCCTCTGGCAGCAGTGGCAGGCGGATGGCTTCAAAGTGCTCGATTGCCAATCGAGCAACGCCAGCATCACCCTTCAGGGCGACCTGGCAATCTTCATCCACGATGTCGACACGCGCATAAGCCTGAACGGTGAAGAACAACAACTGGCCGAGCGCGAGACCATCCTGTTCCGCCGTCACGACTGCCGCTGGCTGGCGTGCCATGAGCATCTCTCGGTCGTTTCGCCAGCCTGACCCAGCAGCACACCTTGCGGCCCTGCCGCTTCTGCCAACGCACCCACAAAAGCGTCCGCGCCTTGCGCCGACCAACAACAACCGCGCTGGAGCATCAACATGAGCCACTCGACCGGTATCGAGAGCAATGGCGTCGAGCAAATCCCCGACGAGCAACGCCATGCCACCCCGCTGGACCTGTTCCGCCTGATCTTCGGCGGCGCCAATACCTTTGCCACTGCCGTGCTCGGCAGCTTCCCGGTGCTGTTCGGGCTGTCATTCCAGGCCGGCGTCTGGGCGATTCTGCTGGGCGTTGGCATCGGTGCCGTGATCCTTGCGCCCATGGGCCTGTTCGGAGCACTCAATGGCACCAACAACGCTGTATCGTCCGGTGCGCACTTTGGCGTACACGGGCGCATTGTCGGCTCATTTCTGTCATTGCTGACCGCCGTCGCGTTCTTTTCCCTGTCGGTGTGGAGCTCCGGCGATGCCTTGGTCGGCGGCGCCAAAAGGCTGATCGGGCTGCCGGAAACCGACTTGACTCTGGGTCTGGCCTATGGCCTGTTCGCGGTGCTGGTGCTGGTGGTGTGCATCTACGGTTTTCGCTTCATGCTGTGGGTCAACAAGATCGCCGTGTGGGCCTCGAGCCTGCTGTTTCTGCTGGGCATCTTCGCCTTCGCCGGGCCTTTCGATGCGGGCTACGCGGGTAGCGTCAATGTCGGCCAGGCGGGCTTCTGGGCGGCATTTGTCGGCGCGGCGATCCTGGCCATGAGCAACCCGGTGTCGTTCGGTGCGTTTCTCGGCGACTGGTCACGCTACATCCCGCGCGAAACGCCAAAAGCGCGGATCATGCTGGCCGTTATTGGCGCCCAGGCCGCCACCTTGATCCCGTTTCTGTTCGGCCTGTGCACGGCCACACTGGTCGCCAGCCAGGCGCCTGACTACATCGCTGCCAACAACTATGTCGGCGGCCTGCTGGCAATTTCGCCGAGCTGGTTCTTCTTGCCGGTGTGCCTGATTGCGGTAATCGGCGGCATGTCGACCGGTACCACCGCGCTGTATGGCACCGGGCTGGACATGTCCAGCGTGTTCCCGCGGCTGCTCAGCCGCGCCGCGGCCACCTTGCTGATTGGCGTGGCAGCAATCGGCTTTATCTTCCTTGGCCGCTTTACCTTCAACCTGGTGCAGAGCGTGTCGACCTTCGCCGTGCTGATCATCACCTGCACCAGCCCATGGATGGTGATCATGATTCTTGGCCTGATCACCCGCCGTGGCTTCTACCATGCCGACGACCTGCAAGTGTTCACCCGCGGCCAGCGCGGCGGCCACTACTGGTTTCTGCATGGCTGGAACTGGCGCGGCATGGGCGCCTGGCTGCCCAGCGCGGCGCTGGGCCTGTGCTTCGTCAATCTGCCGGGGCAATTTGTCGGCCCGCTGGGTGAACTGGCCGGCGGCATCGACGTCAGCCTGCCGGTAACCCTGGGCGTGGCCGCCCTGCTCTACCTCAGCCTGCTCCGGCTGTTCCCCGAACCCGCGGGCGTGTATGGGCCGAACGGCCCACGCTGGGTGCGCTGCAAAAACAGCGCGCCGCAACCGGTAACTTCTGCCGCCGAAATGGCCTGACTGGAATCTGCCCATGAACACGTTCAACTACATCGATGGCTGCTGGGTCGAAGGCCAAGGCACTGACTGCATCACCGTCCACGACCCCGCGCTGGGCGTGCCATTCGCCGAGCTGATGGCCGCCAGCACTGCCCAGGTTGACCTGGCGGTTACCGCCGCGCGACAGGCGCTGCCGGCCTGGAAAGCCACCCCGGCAAGTGAGCGCGCCCGCCTCTTGCACGGCTTCGCCGAGCAGCTGACGGCGCGTCGTGAAGCGTTGGTCGCCCTGCAGATGCGCAACAACGGCAAGCCCCGCCACGAGGCTGAAGTCGACCTCGATGACGCCGTTGCGACTTTCACCTATTACGCAGCGCTGGCCGAGCAATCGCCGGCGAGCAACCGCGAAGTACCCTTGGCAGTGCCAGGCTTCACCTCGCGTACGCGGCTGGAACCGATCGGTGTGGTTGGCTTGATCGTGCCGTGGAACTTCCCGCTGGTGACCAGCGCCTGGAAGCTCGCCCCGGCCCTGGCGGCAGGCTGCACGGTGGTGCTCAAGCCCTCCGAAGTCACGCCACTGGTGGAGCTGGCCTACGGCGAAATCGCCAGTCAGATCGGCCTGCCCGCAGGCGTGCTGAACATCGTCAATGGCAAGGCCGAGACTGGTGCCGCACTCAGCGGCCACCCTGGGCTGGACAAGCTGTCATTCACCGGCAGCAATGGCGTTGGCAGCCAGGTCATGCGTGCCTCGGCGGCGTATTGCCGGCCGCTGACACTGGAGCTGGGCGGTAAGTCGGCAATCATTGTGTTCGACGATTGCGACGTGCAGCAGGCAGTTGACTGGATCATCGCCGGCATCACCTGGAACGCCGGCCAGATGTGCTCGGCGACCTCTCGTTTGCTGGTGCAGGAAGGCATCGCCGACGCGCTGCTCAGCAACTTGCAGCGTGCTTTGACTCAACTGCGGGTGGGGAATCCGTCACGCGAAGAAGTCGACATGGGCCCGCTGACCAGCCAGGCGCAGTGGCTGAAAGTGGCAGGTTACTTTGCCAGCGCGCGCGATGAAGGCCTGCGCTGCCTGGCCGGCGGCAAGGCGCTGGACCGCGACGGCTGGTTTGTCAGCCCGACGCTGTATGCCGATGTGCCCGCGAGCAGCCGCCTGTGGCAGGAAGAGATCTTCGGCCCGGTACTCTGCGCGCGGCGTTTCAGCACCGAACAGCAGGCAATCGAGCTAGCCAATGACAGCCGCTTCGGCCTCGTAGCCACGGTATGCTCCAGCGACCTGCAGCGCGCCGAACGGGTCGCCGACAGCCTTGAAGTCGGCCATGTCTGGATCAACTCGGTGCAAGCGGTGTTCGTCGAAACGTCCTGGGGCGGTACGAAGGCCAGCGGCATTGGCCGCGAGCTGGGGCCATGGGGGTTGTCGGCCTATCAGGCAGTCAAGCATGTGACCCGCTGCCTGGGCTAGCCGACGCGCCCCTTGGCCAGCAAGGGGCGCGCCGCTACCACGATCAGGCGGGTTCGTCGGCGGGCTTGGGCGCTTCCTGCACCAGCACCATGCTCTGCGGCGAAGACAGCGGAATGTCGGCATCGCGCAAGCGGCCGAGCACGGTGAACAGCAGGTCGCTGCGGGTGCCGGAGACCTGCCGCGGGCTGGCCACATAGCCGCTGACGCTCAGCGTCATGCCACTGGCGGTAAGGTCCTTGAACGTCACCGAGGGCGCCGGCGCATCCAGAATCGCCTCGTGCTCGTGGTACGCCGCCATCAGCAGGTCGCGCACCTGATCAGGGTCGGTTTCCAGCGGCAGGGTCAGGGTGATACCCACCACACCCAGCGCATTGCCCATGGTCACGTTGCGCACGTTCTGCGAGATGAACTGCGAGTTCGGCACGATCACCGTCGAACGGTCAGACATCTGGATCTCGGTGGCGCGCACGTTGATCCGGCGGATATCGCCTTCGACGCCAGCCAGGCTGACCCAGTCGCCGACCTTGACCGGGCGCTCGGTGAGCAGGATCAGGCCGGAGATGAAGTTCTGCACGATCTGCTGCAGGCCGAAACCGATACCCACCGACAACGCACTGACCACCCAGGTCAGGCTGGTCAGGTTGATGCGCAGGGTCGTCATCACCAGCATCGCCAGGAACAGGAAGCCCAGATAGCCGACCAGGGTCACCAGCGAGGCACGCATGCCGGCGTCCATATCGGTCTCGGGCAGCAGACGCTCGCTCAGCCAGCGCTTGACCACACGAATGGCAAACAGCCCACCGAGGAACATCGCCACAGCGATGAAAATATCCTGCGGCACGATGTTCAGATTGCCGAGCACCTTGCCGCCGCTGCCGTCCCAATCGGCCAAGCTCATCAGCAGCTCGCTAGGGCTGGTGCCGGACGGCATCAGCGCCAGCAGCGCCGCGAGGAACAGCAACAAGGTGCGTCCGATGCCAGCCAGAACAGTGCTTGCCTGGGCCTGATGACGCGGCTTCAAGCCAAGCGTCGAAGCCAACGCCAGGCCACCAGGCTGGCGTGGCGAGAGCAGGGTTTCGCAGAGGTCGCCGAATACCGTCACCAGCAGGTAGGCGCAGGTGACGACCACGCTGATCCAGAGCATTTTCGCCGCGAGGAAGTACGCCAGGGTCAGGTAGCCCGCCAGCAATGCCAGCAGGATCAGCAACACCCAGACCACGATCACGAACGGGATCAGCCCGGCGAGGCCGCTTGGTCGCTCGATCTGGTGCTTGCGTCGGGTGCGGCGGTAGCGCACCAGGGCGGCGAAGAACACCAGCGACACCACCAAAGCGGTCAGGCCATTGGTGGCAACGGTCAACGCCAGGCTGGTGCCAATCACACTGTTGATCCGCTCCTGGGTCAACAGCACCATCAGCGCTACGGCCAGCACCTTGGGGAACCAGCCCAGCGCGCTGGCCACTTCGTCGGGAATCGGCGGCAGCCGCCAGGACGGCCGCTGCAGCATCAGCATGGCCCGGCCCAGGCCGGTGATGAAGGCACTGAACACCACCAGCGTCAGCACGTGGTTGATCAGGCTGGCGATATCGGCGCCCAGCTCGGCGCTGGTCTCCAGCCCCCAGCGCACCAACGACACCGAACCGGCAATGGTCGCCAGCGTGGCCAGGCTGACGCCCAGCGCCAGGGCGCTGCGGCGCAGGCGGCCTTCAGGCAGCCAACGGACCATCGCATCGGCCAGCAGACGCTCGACCAGCAGACGCGCCAATGTCCATACCAGCAGCGCGGCGACCAGGCTGGCGATGAACAGCCAGCGGTGTTCAGGGCTGAGCGCGCTGGCCAGGGCATCACTGGCCTCGGTCTTCAAGGCCTGCAAGCGGGCGACGTCATCGTCGGTCGGGCGAATCATGCTTGACCAGAACGCTGGGCTCAGTGGGCTGGCGGCGCGGCTGGTAACCTGCGAGTTGAACTGGCTGCGGCGCAGGTTGACGATCTGGGTCGACAAGTCACGCGCTGACTGAGTCAGCTGGGTGGCGTTCTTCTGCTCGGCCAGTAGCTTCTTCTTGTCACTGGTGAGCTGCTGACGCTGGCGGGTGATGCTTTCGCCCTCGTCGGGCAGCACATCGCCAAGCACCTTGAGCTGATCATCCAGGCGAGTAATGTCGGTGGTGCGCACGGTGGTCAGCGCATCGGCCTGGCGCTGCACCTGCATGGCCGCCTGACGCAGCTGTGACAGCTGGTCGTCATTGGCATTGCTGGTAACGCCCTGGCGGATCTGGTCGAGCCGATCGGTCAACTGCTCCAGGCTGGCGTTTTCTTCCAGCGCCGGCATTTCCCCGGCCAGCAGTTGCGATACCGGCGTAGCGCCTGCCGACCAGGCCGGAGTCGCCACCCACATAAGCAGGGCCAGTAACCCCACACACAAACGGTCAAGGCTTACACGCCTCATCGAAATCACCTATAGACAGACTCTGCTGGCGGCGAATTCTACGCCGCTTGCCGGCTTAGGGAAGTGCCGTTTCTCGCTCCAGCAACTGCCGTTTACGCTCAACTCCCCAGCGGTAGCCGCTTAGATCACCGTCACGGCGAACGACCCGATGACAGGGGATGGCCACGGCGATGCGGTTGGCTGCACAAGCGAGTGCTACTGCCCGCACGGCTTTTGGCGCACCGATGCGCTCGGCGATATCGGTATAGCTGACGCGCTGGCCTGCCGGGACTTCACGCAAGGCCTGCCAGACCCGCTCCTGAAACGCCGTGCCCTGCACATCCAGCGGCAGGTTAAGGCCCAGTGCGGGTTGTTCAACAAAGCCCACTACCTGCGCGATCAACTGCTCGAAGCGGCTGTCTGCACCGATCAGTTCGGCGTTGGCGAACTGATCCTGCAGGTCATTCAGCAACTGCGCAGGGTCATCGCCAAGAAATATCGCGCAGACCCCACGCGCACTCTGCGCCACCAGAATCGCGCCCAGCGCGCACTGCCCAACGGCAAAGTAGATGGTCGCGCCTGCACCACGTGCGCGGTACTGCTTGGGCAACATGCCCAGGCGTTGGCCGGCGCCTTCGTAGAAGCGGCTGTTGGAGTTGTAGCCGGCATCGAACAGCGCTTCGGTCACGGTCGCCGCCTCGCCTTGCAAGCGCTCGCGCAGGCGCTGGGCGCGAAATGCCGAGGCATAAGCCTTGGGGGTAAGGCCGGTCTCGGCCTTGAACAGGCGGTGCAGATGAAACCGGCTGACCGCGAGCTCGGCCGCCAGTTGGTCAAGGCTGGGCAGGCTCTCACTGGTTTCGATCAGGCGGCAGGCGCGCGCAATCAATGCGGTACGCCGGGCGCTGGTAGTGTCGACAGGCTGCATGTCGCAGTCTCCTGGCTTGGATGGGCAAAGCGTGGCAGAGCCTCAGCCAGCGTTCACTCCGATTCTTGCGCTTGTTCCACTGGTCAGCCTACCGCACGCCACAGATACCACGCCGCAGCGGTCCGATAGGGGCTCAAGGGTAGTGCCAACGCGCGCATCTGCGCAGGCGTCGGCGCCTTGTCCAGACCCTTGATGCGCCGATAACCCTCGCGCACACCAAAATCATCGACCGGAAGGATATCCGAGCGCTCCAGGCAGTAGATCAGCAGCATCTCTACCGTCCAGCGGCCGACCCCACGCAACGTCACCAGCCGCTCGATCAATTCGTCATCGGCCATACCCAGCGCCTCGGCCCGGCTTGGCACCAGGCCGTCGAGGCGGGCCTGGGCGATGCCCTGCACAGTGGCCAACTTGTTCGCCGAAAAACCACACCCGCGCAGGGCCAACGAAGTGGTCGCCAGCAACTGCTGAGGGCTGGGAAACGCCGCCTCCGGATATAACGCGAGCATCCGCTGCAAGATCGCCTCGGCCGCGCGCGCGTGCAACTGCTGGTAGGCAATCGCCCGCACCAACGCCTCATAGGGCTCACGCCCGGGCGTAGCGCGATGCAGGCAAGGGCCTATCGTCGCAACATGGCGGGCCCAGTCAGCATCAATGCTCGCCAGATGAACGCTGGCCTGCTGCAGCCCCGCCGCGCTGAGGTCGGACACAATCATTGGCAAAAACCTGTGTTGAGCCTGATCGCCCATCTTAGCCCAGGCCTTTACCTGAACCCTACTTCACCCATAGAATTGAGAACCATTAACAAACGCATATAACTCTAGTTCAGGGCCATTGATCCGATGCAGATGAACGACACGCTCAAGCCGTCCGAGGTCGATCTGCTCTATCAAACCCACCATGCCTGGCTGCGTGGCTGGCTGCGGACTAGAGTCGGCTGCATGGAAAACGCTGCCGACCTGGCCCAGGATACCTTCGTCCGCCTGTTGCGGGCACGCCAGGTATCACCGCTGAAGGAACCCCGCGCTTATCTGAGCAGCATCGCTCGTGGCCTGATGATCGATCAGTTTCGCCGACGTGCACTGGAGCGGGCCTATCAGGACAGCCTGGCCTGCCTGCCCGAGGGCGAAGCGCCCAGCGAAGAGTACCGGCTGATCATTCTCGATACCCTCGAACGCCTGGATCGCGCCCTGCAGCAACTCAAGCCGCGGGTGCGCCAGGCGTTTTTGCTTGCACAGCTGGATGGCCTGAGCATTACCCAAATCGCCCTGCGCCTGGAGGTTTCCCGCGCCACCATCGAACGCGACCTGGCCAAGGCACTTGGCGTCTGCTACCGGTTGCGCTATGCCGACCTCTGAGCGCACGCCGGCGCAGGCCCAGGTCGATCAGGCCATCGACTGGCTGGTCAAGCTGCGTTTCGACGAGCCAAGTGCACGCACCCAGCGCCAGTTCCAGCAATGGCTTGCCAGCCATCCGCATAATGCCCTGGCCTGGCAACGGGTCAGCGAGCTGAGCGAAGAGCTGGCCGGCCTGCCCAGCGACTTGAGCCGGCGTACCCTCGATGGCAGCCGTCGGCAGCGCATCAGCCGCCGCGATCAGCTCAAGCTGATGGCCGTGCTGGCGGTTGGCGGCAGCCTCGGCTGGGCGGCGCGTGAACCCCTCGGCCTGCAGGCACTGCTCGCCGACAGCAGTACCGGCACCGGCGAGCAACGCCAGGTGCAAGGCAGCGACGGCAGCACAATCCAGCTCAACACCGCCAGCGCCATCGACCTGCGCTACAGCAGCGATCAGCGCCAGTTGAGCCTGCTGCGTGGCGAGCTGACGCTGGACAGCAATGGCGCCGATAACCGGCCTTTCATCGTCAGTACTCGGGTGGGTCAGCTGAGCACGCAGAACGGGCAATTGTTGTTGCGCGAAAACGACGCCGGCTTGTTGCTGGCGGTGCGTCGTGGCTCAGTCACTGTTGACTCGCAGAGCAACCCGTTGCGACAGGTGCAGGCGGGCCAGGTAGTGCAATTGTCGATGTATGGCGCCGCGTCAGCGGTGCAACTGCATGGCGATCCCTGGGCCTGGACCGACGGCGTGCTCAGCGTGCAGCAGATGCCCCTTGGCGAGTTCATCAGCGAGCTGTCGCGCTACCGGCCAGGGCTGTTGCGCTGTGCAGATGAGGTTGCTCGGTTGAGGGTGTCCGGTACCTACCAATTGGCCGATACCGAACAAATTCTGTTGCTGCTGGCGCGCACCCTGCCGGTGCGGATCGACTACCGCACACGCTACTGGGTCAGCATCGGTGCGGCCTGAAAAAACTCAAAATAAATGAGGTGGAATCTCATTCTCGCTCGGCCTGAAGGAACAAAGCCCGAAAAGTGGACTTGATCATCTTCAGGAGCGCTGCATGATTCACCGCCGTCCCCACCGCCCCGATCGCCTGCGGCATGCCGTCCAGGCCGCCCTGCTCGGCCTCGGCCTGAGCGCCGCCGCTCTGCCCGTGCTGGTCCAGGCCGCCCCCGTCAGTCAGAACCAGCAACGTGACTGGAACATCGCCGCCGGCCCGCTGGCCAGCGTACTGGACCAGTTGGCCCGGCAAGGCGGCCTGAGTCTGTCGTTCGACGCCAACAGCCTGCAAGGCAAGACCACCCGAGGCGTGCAAGGCCGGTATGACAGTGCCCAGGCCTTGTCGATCGTACTGCAGGGCAGTGACGTGCAGGTCC
The DNA here is from genome assembly GCF_024809895.1 of Pseudomonas sp. BIGb0278. NCBI lineage: Bacteria > Pseudomonadati > Pseudomonadota > Gammaproteobacteria > Pseudomonadales > Pseudomonadaceae > Pseudomonas > Pseudomonas sp. BIGb0278. The sequence goes on along the minus strand of NZ_JANUEL010000007.1, from coordinate 142,009 downwards.
AGCAGGAGAGCCCCAGCAGCTTCCTGCTGATCCCGGCAATCGACGCCGGCGGCGCGCTCGAGCTGGGCGCGACCAGCATCTCCAGCGACCGCCTGGGCGAGACCACCGAGCATTCCGGCTCCTACACCACCGGCGCGGTGACCATCGGCAAAACCGCCCAGAGCATCCGCCGCACCCCGCAATCGGTCACCGTGGTCACTCGCCAGCGGATCGACGACCAGAACATCACCAACCTGACCAACCTGCTCGAGCAGACCCCGGGTGTGGTGGTCAACATGACCGACAGCGAGCGCGTGCAGTACTACTCCCGCGGCTACGCGATCGACGCCATTCAGTACGACGGCGCCACCGTGGTGCAAGGCAGCGGCGGTGGCTCGTTCATCCAGAGCGACTCGGCGATCATCGACCGCGCCGAGATCCTGCGCGGCGCCACCGGCATGCTGCGCGGTGCCGGCAACCCGTCCGGTACGGTCAACCTGGTGCGCAAGCGCCCAACTGCCGAGTTTCAGGGTGAAGGCAGCGTGACCCTGGGCAGCTGGGATGCCCAGCGCTATGTGGCCGATGTGTCCGGCCCGCTGACCGAAACCGGCAACGTACGTGGGCGGATGATTGCCGTGCACGACGACAAGGATCACTTCCAGAACTCGCGCATGGAGCGCAAAGAGGTGCTGTACGGCGTACTCGCCTTCGACCTCAGCAACAGCACCACGCTGACCACCGGCCTGGAATGGACCAAGCTCGACGCCACCGGCGCCTGGGGCAACCTGCCCGCCGACTTCGACGGCAAGCCGCTGCCGTTTGGCCGCAGCACCTACCTGGGGTCGGACTGGAACCGCTGGGACCGCAGCAATCTGCAGACTTTCGCCGAGCTGGAGCACCGCTTCGACAACGACTGGAAGCTCAAGCTGATGGCCCAGCGTACGCACTTTGAGCTTGACGACCACGGCTTCAAGCAGACCTTCTTCAGCCGGCCCACTGGCACCAGCAATCCCTACCTGATGAATTACCAGGTCACCGAAGGGGATGGCGGCGAGAGCATCCAGAACAACCTCAGCGCCACCCTCAACGGCCCGTTCGAGCTGCTCGGTCGCACCCATGAATTGATGCTCGGCGTCGAACGCATCCGCAACGACTCCTACGCTTCGGCCACCAACAACGTCGCCTCGGGGCAGTTCGATCTGCGCGACTGGGACCCGAAGACCAGCCTGCCGGAGCCGGATATCACCATCTTCGCGCACCCAGTGCGCACCCGTACCACCCAGCAGGCGGCCTATGCCACCTGGCGCATTTCGCTGGCCGAGCCGCTGACGGCGATCATCGGTGCGCGCAACAACTGGTACGACTACGAGCAGGAAAACAACGTCAAATCCAACGGCAAGTTCGCCGTCGACAACAAGATCGTGCCGTATGCCGCGCTGATCTATGACATCAACGACAACTTCAGTACCTACGCCAGCTACACCGAGATCTTCAACCCGCAGACCGCCACCGGGGTCAGCGGCGCGGTGCTCGAGCCGACTACTGGTGAAGCCTACGAGACCGGGATCAAGGGTGAGTTCTACGAAGGGCGGTTGAATACCTCGCTGGCGTTCTTCCGCATCTATCAGGTCGGCAACGCCCTGGATGACATCAGCGGGCCTAACCCGTGCCTGCCCAACTACACCAGCGGCTACTGCAAGGTCGCTGCCGGCAAGAACCGCAGCCAGGGCTTCGAGCTGGAGATTTCCGGTGAGGTGCTGCCGGGCTGGAACGTTGGCGGCGGCTACACCTACAACACCACCGAGTACCTGAAGGACACCAGCAACAGCACCGGCAACCCGATCCGTACCACCGACCCCAAGCGCATGTTGCGCCTGTTCACCAGCTACCGCCTGCCGGGCGAGCTGGAGGCGTGGACCATTGGCGGCGGGGTGCAGGCGCAGAGCGATATCTACAACCGCAATGGCACTGCCGAAGCGTCGCAGGCGGGCTATGCGGTGTACAACGGCATGGTCAACTACCGCTTCAACCAGCAGTACTCGCTGCAGCTCAACGCCAACAACATCTTCGACAAGAAGTACTACCGCCAGGTCGCGCCGACGCCAACCGGCTATTACTGGGGTGATCCGCGCAACGTCTCGGTGACCCTGCGCGGCAGCTTCTGAGCCTTCGCCGAGCGCTTACTCGGCGGCTGCCTTGAGCTTGCCGGCGCGGCGGTACGACTGCCGGGCAAAGCACACGAACAGCCCTGCCATCAGTGCCAGCGCCATCGGCAGGCCATGCGGTGCGGCGCCCATCGCGGCGCCGCTGAGCAGCGGCCCGATCAGGCTGCCGACGCCCCACAGCAGGCCGACGCTGGCATTGGCCGTGACCAGGTCGCGGCCCCTGAAGCGCTGGCCGATCAGCACCAGCGCCAAGGTGTAGATGCCGCCAGCCACTGCGCCCAGCAGCACCAGCATCGGCCATAACAGCCAGCTCATCTGCAGCAACCACGGCAGGCCAATACCGATCAGCATTGCTACCACCCCGCACAGCAAATGCAGGCCGGTGCGCTCGACCCGATCCGCCAACCAGCCCAGCGGCAGCTGGAACAGCATGTCGCCGGCGAACACCACGGTCACCATCAGCGCCGCTACGGCCACGGCAAAGCCATGAGTGGTGGCATACACCGGCAGCAACGACAGCACCACCGCATCGAAGAACGAGAAGAACAGCACCGCCACACACAGCGCCGGCGCGACCCGGAAGAAACCCGCCAGGGTAAAGCTCTTGTCGTCTTCTTCAGCGTGTTCGACGTGGTCGTTGGGTACGGTCAGCACGATGCACAGCAGGGCCAGGCCATAACAGGCCGTGACCACCCCGGTGATCCACGGGCTATGCGCGCCGACCAGCGCCAGCATCGCCGGGCCAAGCACCTGAAAGCCGGTAAAACTGGTGGCGTACAGCGCCATGATCTTGCCGCGGTTGTGCTCCGGGCAAAGCTCGTTGACCCACGATTCACCCAGAATGATGGCGATCCCCATGCCCAGGCCAAGCCCCAGTCGCAACAGGGCCAGCAGCCAGATCGATGAGAACGCCCACTCCAACAGGCCGATGGACAGCGCGCACAAGCTGAAGCACAGCAAATAGATGGTGCGTCGGGTCAGGTAGCGGCAGCAGGCATCGACCAGAAACGCCGAGAGCATCATCCCCGCCGCCGGTATCGCCGCCATGATGCCGATCTGCAGGGTGTTGGCACCGCTGTCCTGCAGCCGCAACGACACCAGCGGCAGGCTCGCCCCGAGGCTGAAACCCACGACCGATACGGCGAACAGAAGGCCCGCCAGCAAACGCATGTTCATTACCCACTCCTTGCATGCCGGCACGGCGGCACCTGCGGCCGCGTCGGCTGATAACCCTGAAAAATGACTGCACACAGGCGCCCATGGCCAGGCGCAATGGGCGCTGGTCGCAGCGGCGCGAATCAGTTCAGGGCAAGGTGTGGCGAGAAGGTGAAGGCAAACAGCACGCTGCGCCGCCGCTTGAGCACCGTGTCGCTCGGCCAGGCACGCCGACAGGCCTGGGCTGCAGGCTGAAGTGCTTGGAGGAGACGCTGACTACGGCGCATTGCATCGACTACGCAGGTAAAGAGGAAGCGGCACTCTAGGCCAAGGCTGGCGAGCGCGTCAATCCGGGGCATGCAAGGGCGGTGAAGCGAAATGTGCGCTTCACCGCCTCCAGGCCTACATGTCGTAATGCAGCGCCAGGCCAAAGGTACGTGGCGCACCGGCATCGATGATGTCGCCGCCACGGTTGTTGGTCACGTACTCCTTGTCGAAGGCGTTTTTGACAAAGCCGGACACCGCGATGTTCTTGGTGACCTTGTACTCGCTGCTGAAGTTGGCCAGCACGTAGTTGTCGCTTCTGCGCTCACCGATAACCTGGCCGGCGGTATTGAAGTCGTATTGCGACGGCGCCGTACTTTGGTAAGTCAGGTCGGTGTTGAAGGTAAGGCGTTCATTGACCCGATACAACGCGCCCAGCGACATCTTGTACTTTGGCGCATAGAGAAACGCCTCGCCACTGCGGTCCTGGCCGTTGCCGGCAACGAAGTCCTTGTACTTGCCATCGGTGACCGAGCCACCCAAGGTCAGCGTCAGTTGCTCGCTGAGGTCTTTTTCGACAAACACTTCCAGGCCTTTGATGGTGCTGCGACCGGCGTTATACACATTGATTACGTTGCTGTTGTCCTGGCGTACGCTGACCTGCTGGTCTTTCCAGTCCGTGTAATAGAGATTGGCGCGAGTGCGCAGGCTGCCTTCCATGAACGTCCCGCGATAGGACAGCTCATAGTTGGTGGTGTATTCCGGGTCATACGACTCGTGACCACTGCCGGAGCGCACGTTGACGCCGCCGCCGCGATAGCCTTTCTGCACCATGAAACCGAGGAACTGATTGGCCGCCAGTTCGTAGTTCAGACCCAGCTTGGGCAACAGGGCGTTGAACGATTCGCTGACTTGCCCCGGACTGGACAGGTCATCCTGCTTGACGTCGGTGTCATTGGTTTCGTGGTCGTAACGCAGGCCGGTGATCAACGTCCAGCGCGGCGCGAAGGTCCAGTTGACCTCACCGAATACAGCCTTGTTATCGATTGTCGTGTCGCCTTTGACGGTGGCGAACAAGGTGTCATCGAACAACAGGCGGTCATGGAATTTGTTGGTGCTGTGGCCGTAATAGGCGCCGATGAAACTCTTCACGTCATCCGAGCTGTAGTTCAGCCGCAGTTCCTGGCTGAACAAATTGCCATCGTGTGCACGGAGGATGACGTCGTTGCTCTCGGCGGTCTGGTCGAAGTCCAGGCGGTTGCTGTAATCGGAGCGGGTGTTGACGGTCATGCTGGTCAGCGACCAGGCGTCGCTCAGGCGATAGTCGACCTTGGCGCTGACGGTGTCCTGCTTGAGGTTGTCAAAGGCCTGGGTATTGGACGACACCTTGTAGTAGCGGACTTTGTCATTCTCGCGCATGACCGAGTTGTCGCCCTGACGGTGCTCGCTGTGGGCATAAGTCAGCAGTACATCGAGATCGTCATTGGGCAGGATCAGCAACTTGCCGCGGGCATTGCTGGTGCGATGCGGGTTGGCATCCTTGCCCAGCGCGATATTGTCGATATAGCCGTCGCCGTCCTGGCGATCCACAGCGATACGCCCGGCGACCTTGCCCTCGACAATGGCGCCACCACCAGCAACGGCCAGGCCTTTTTCACCGTAGTTGCCAACGTTGGTCTGGGCAGAGAAGCTTGGGTCGAAGGTCGGATCCTTGGTCTTGATCACCACTGCACCGGCCAGCGAGTTGCGCCCTTGAGTGGTGGACTGCGGGCCAAGAAACACCTCGACCTGCTCGGTATCCCACAGCGGGTTTGGGCTCAAGGTCAGCACCCGGTTGGGCTGCACAGCGCCATCGATATAGACCGACACGGCACCATTCATGGTCGACGGCCCCTGGTCATCGAAACCGGACACCGGCACACCACGGATGCCCCAGTTCTCGTTGCCGGCCTGGCTGTATACCCCAGGCGTTCGCGCAAACACATCAACCAGGCTGTGATCGGCCTTGTCGCGCAGTTGCTGCTCGGTGACGACCACAACGCTGGACTGGGTCTGCTCGAGGGTGCGGTCGATCTTCTCGCCGGTCACCGTGATTGGCGCCATCTCGACCACGTTTGGTGATGCAGCGTTCGATGTTTCAGCGGCCCAGCCGCTATTGGCCAGGCACGCGGCAGCGCCCACAGCCAGGGCAAGCGTATTCTTCTTGAAATTCACGACCCGCTCCACTACGCCAGATATTGTTGTTTTGCGCAGGCCCACTGCTCGTTGCGGCCAGCGGGGCGGATTCTAAGTGAAAGTGAGCGTTATAGGAATAAGATTGATAATGACTCTTATTAACTTGCAGTGAGGCCGCATTGCGACCCCACTGCACTTGTCAGCGTTTGCCGGTAGACGGCAGCAATATTGCCAGCAGGCCAAACAGCGGCAGATACGAACAAAGCGCATACACGTATTCGATCCCGCGCAGGTCGGCCACATAGCCCAGCAGCGCCGCGCCGATGCCGCCAAAGCCGAACATCAGGCCGAAGAAGATCCCGGCGATCATGCCAACATTGCCCGGCACCAGCTCCTGGGCGTAAACGACGATGGCCGAGAATGCCGAAGCGAGGATAAAGCCGATCACCACACTGAGGATGGTGGTCCAGAACTGATCGGCATACGGCAGCGCCAGGGTGAACGGCGCCACACCGAGAATCGAGAACCAGATCACCGCCTTGCGCCCGAAGCGGTCGCCGATCGGCCCGCCAAAGAACGTCCCCGCCGCCACTGCGCCAAGGAACAGGAACAGGTGCAACTGCGAGCTGGCCACCGAAACGTCGAATTTCTCGATCAGGTAGAAGGTGAAATAGCTGGTGAAGCTGGCCATGTAGAAGTACTTGGAGAACACCAGCAAGCCCAGCACCACCAATGCGCCAATCACGCGCTGGCGCGACAGGCCATGGGTCGCTTCTACCGCCTTGCGCGCCTTGGCCTGGTTGAGGTGCTCCTTGTACCAGCGGCGCAGCAGCAGGGTTACGCCGAAGAAGAACAAGCCAGCCAGGCCGAACCAGGCGACATGGGTCTGGCCGAACGGAATGACGATCGCTGCTGCCAGCAGCGGGCCCAGCGCCGAGCCGGCATTACCGCCGACCTGGAAGGTCGACTGGGCCAGGCCAAAGCGCCCACCCGAAGCCAACCGGGCAATCCGCGATGTCTCGGGGTGGAATGCTGACGAACCGATGCCGACCAGCGCCGAAGCCACCAGAATCATCGGGAAGCTGCCAACAAATGCCAGCATCACGATCCCGACCAAGGTGCACAGGGTGCCCAGCGGTAGCAGATTCGGCGTCGGCCGCTTGTCGGTGAAAAAGCCCACCCACGGCTGCAACAGCGATGCAGTGATCTGGAACGTCAGAGTGATCAGGCCGATCTGGGCGAAGCTCAAGTTGTAATTGGCCTTGAGCATTGGGTAGATCGCCGGCAGCACGGCCTGGATCAGGTCGTTGATCAGGTGCGCCAGCGCACAGAAGCCGATGATGCGCATCACCAGAGGGTTGGCACCTGAAGCCGTAGTTGCGCTGGAGGTGGTTTGAGAACTGCTGATGGCCATGGGCTCGACATCCGTCCGCGGGTTTGGGATCCGATTATCGGGAAACAAATCGATACATAGCTAGCTTTTTTACCATCGGTCCGACACGCACTTGTAAATGGTTCTCAATATAATTAGCATCCATGGCACATTGCCCCACTCCCTTTCGCCGCTTCCGCCTCACCTGCGAGCAGACCGATCAATGAACCCAATGCCCGCCCAGCAGCCCACGCCCGACGCCGATCGCGAGGCACTGGAGTGGTTTTCCATGCTCCGTCAGCCAGGTTGCGATGAGCAGCAGCGGCAGGCGTTCGCCACGTGGCAGCAGCAGGACCCAGCCAACGCCCGCGCCTACGCTGAACTGGAAGCCTACTGGCAGCAACTCGCTCCGCCTCCAGCAAGGCCGCGCCCGCGTCAGTTGAAAACCCGCCGCAGCTATCTCGGCAAAACCCTCGCCGCGCTGTTTCTGTTGATCCTCGCCGCCCTTGCCTATCTGTATTGGCCGTTGATGCAGCGCCTGGCCAGTGAACTGCACACCGCCAGCGGCGAGCGCCGCAGTGTGCGCCTGGCCGACGGTTCAACGATGCACCTGGACAGCGCCAGCGCGATGAACGCCGACCTGCGCGGGCGCACCCGCCAGTTGCAACTGGTGCAAGGTCAGGTTTCGCTCGAAGTGGTGCTCGATGGCCGCGCCCTGGAAGTGCAAGTCGGCCAGGCGCGGATTCAGGTCTATGGCACTCGCCTGATGATCGCCCGCAGCAGCCAACATGACGAACTGGTCGTGCTCAACGGCAAAGCCATGATCATTCAAGGCGGCGATCAACGCCTGCTCTCGGCCGGCGAACGGGTAACCTTCACCGAACAGCGCATCGACCCTGTGCAAAAAATCGACGTGAAGCGCGTCGAGGCCTGGCGCAGCGGGCACTTGCAGGTCAAGGATCAGCCCCTGGCCAGCGTGCTCGAGCGCCTGGCCGGCTATCAAGGCCAGCGCGTCTGGCTGATGGATGAGCAAACCGCTTATCGCCGGGTCAGCGGTGATTTCAACCTCGACCGCGCCCAGGCCAGCCTCGATCAGCTCGCCGCCGAGCAGCAATTGCAGCTGTATAGCCTGTTCGGCCAGTGGCTGATCGCCCGCTGAAACCGCACGTGCAGGCTAAGCGGTTGAAACCGTGTAAATTTTTTTTGATCCGGGTGTTGACAGAGGGGCGTCTGAAGCGAATAATGCGCGCCAGTTGGCTACATAGCTCAGTTGGTTAGAGCATAGCATTCATAATGCTGGGGTCCGGGGTTCAAGTCCCTGTGTAGCCACCACCCTTCAGATCTACAGATCTATCACGAGGTCTGTAGATCTAACAAGAAGCCCGCCTAGTGCGGGCTTTCTTGTTTCTGGCGTTCTGTCCTTGAATCGCCCTGCAACTCCTCTGCGTATTCCTCTGGGCAAATTTCCCCGCCTGCCCTCTCAGTGCCGATGCCGCGATAAGTCAACGCACTTACGTTCAGTGCGTATGATTATTTACATTCACCACGTATCAATATAGGGTCCCTTTCATACGCCGCGTATGTTCTGCTCCAGGTAACACTGCCAGACGACAAGGCTTGCTTGAAAATTCAAAGGACCTGAACCATGAGCACGTCTTCATCCGAACTCACAGCAACCTCCGCGCAGCACCCCTGGCTGGCCGTCAGCGCAGTCGGCCTTGCGACATTTTCCGTGGTCACCACTGAAATGCTCCCGGTCGGGCTGCTGCCACCGATTGCCGAATCGCTGGACACGTCCACCGGCACGGCAGGGCTGATGATCTCACTGCCTGCACTACTGGCAGCGTTTTTTGCCCCGCTGGTGGTCATCGCATCCGGCGGCATTGATCGGCGCAGGATCCTCTGCGGCTTGCTGGGGCTGTTGGTGATCGTCAACATCGCCTCGGCGTTGGCCCCGAGCATGGCCTGGATGCTGGCCGCGCGTGTACTGGTCGGCTTTTGCATGGGGGGGATCTGGGCGATCGCCGGGGGGCTGGCGGGGCGGCTGGTGGCGGCGCACTCGGCTGGCCTGGCGACCTCGATCATCTTCGGCGGGGTGGCCGCTGCTTCGGTGCTGGGCGTGCCGCTGGGTGCGTTGATCGGCGACTATGCCGGGTGGCGCTGGGCCTTTGCCGGCATGGCCCTGTTCAGCGCATTGGTGCTGGCGTTGCACCTTGCGGTGATCCCCGGGCTACCGGTAACCAGTTCGGTGACCGTGCGCCAGTTTGCCCAGCAGCTGGGTAGCCGCAAACTGCAAGTGGGGTTGCTGCTGACGCTGGCACTGGTCGCCGGACACTTCATGCTGTTCACCTACGTGCGGCCATTGCTGATGTCGGTGTCAGGCTTCGATAGCCAATGGGTCAGCGCACTGCTGTTCGCCTATGGCTTCGCCGGCATCGTCGGCAACTTCCTTGCCGGCGTCATCGCCGCGCGGCGCACAGCACGCACCTTGCTGGCGATCTCGACCGGGCTGCTGCTGACGCCGGTGCTGTTCCTGGTCATCGGCAATTCCAACCTCGGCGGCGGCATGCTGTTGCTGGTCTGGGGGCTGGCCTATGGCGGTGTGTCGGTAGGCCTGATGACGTGGATGATGAAGGCCGCACCAGGTGCCGTGGAAGTCGCTACGGCGCTTTATGTAGGGATTTTCAATGTTGCCATCGCATTGGGGGCATGGGCCGGTGGCCTGGTTTTGGACAAGGTAGGCCTTACAGGGAATCTTTGGCTGGCGGCTGGGTTCGCAACTACTGCCCTGCTGCTGGCGCTCGGTGTATGCCTGGCTGAGCACAGGGCTGCAAATGCTGATGTGGGCTCACCACCGCTCCAGTGCCAATAGCAGATTGTCATGCACCCTCGCCTGGATAATAATGAGATATATTATCATCCGTAGCGATCAGTCATGGACGCAGGGCTCAAGGCTTCAAACTCACTGAATATCGGCCACCTTTATGGCGAGCACCATGGCTGGCTCAAAGGCTGGCTGCGCACGCGCACTTGCAACAGCGCCGATGCAGCCGACCTGGCTCAGGATACCTTCATGCGTATGCTGACTTTGCGGCAAATGCCTGCTCTGCGCGAACCCCGTCATTACCTGGTAACTATCGCTCGAGGCCTGCTGATCGACAAAGCCCGTCGGCAAACCCTTGAGCGGGCGTACCTGGAGGTATTGGCGGCGCGACCGGAGCCGCTTGAGGTTTCGCCGGAAACCTACCATCTGATCATCGAATCGCTGTTGGCCATCGACACCCTGCTCGATGGCCTGGGCCAGCGCACCCGGCAGATCTTCCTCATGGTGCAACTCGAAGGCCTAAGCTATGTCGAGGTGGGCAAGCATCTTGGCCTCTCGGTGACAACGGTCAAGAACCACCTGAGCAAGGCATTGATGCAGTGCATTGTGTTGATGGACGCATGACCAGCTTACCCGCCTCTGTGCCCGGCAAAAATCATCTGCAGGCGGCAGTAGCGTGGTATCTCGCGCTCAATGACAACGAGGTCACGCCAGACCAGCATCAGGCCTGGCAACGCTGGCTCGATGCTGACCCTGCACACGTCAATGCCTGGGCGCGGATAGAAAAGCTCCAGCAACAATTGCGCGGCGTGCCTGGTGAGCTGGCCTTGCCGGTGTTGTCGCAGATGGGCGTGCAGCGCCGCCAAGGTCTCAAGCTGCTGCTCCTGCTGGCCACTGGCGCCGCAACTTTCGCCGGTTATCGCAGCTCGCCCCACAGCGCCGACTTCGCCACCGGTACTGGCCAGCGCCGGCACGTGAAGTTGCCTGATGGCAGCCGCCTGGATTTGAACACCGACACTCAGGTTGATATCGCCTACAGCGCACAGCAGCGATTGATCGTTCTACGTCAGGGCGAAATCTTTGTGACGACTGCGTCCGAGCAGGCGCCCGCGCGACCGCTTGCAGTGCAGACACCTCACGGAAGGGTTCTTGCGCTAGGAACCCGCTTTGATGTCCGCGTGCTGTCAGGTTTCAGCACGGTTGAGGTGGAGCAGCATGCAGTCGAAGTCAGCAGCCGCGACGCGCCACGTCAGGTGCAACGGGTCGAGCACGGCCAGGCGCTAACCTTTGGCGCGGCCCAAATGGGCAATCTACGCCTTGGCTCTGCCGGCAACAGCGCCTGGACCCAAGGCGTGCTGGTGGCGATTGACTGGCGCCTGGCGGACTTCATTGGCGAGCTGTCGCGCTACCGTGCGGGCTATCTGGGCTGCGCCGAGCAGGTCGCGGACTTGAGAATATCCGGCGCGTTTCGCCTGGATGATATCGATGGAGTACTGGCCAACCTGCAGGTTTCGTTGCCGGTGAAGGTGCGCCAGCTTTCGCGGTACTGGGTACGGATAGAAGCGTAAACAGATTTCACCCGTTGCAGCTTGCCGATTGCGAGTTTCGTTCGGCTCATCAGTAGAGCGGTCATTCAGCCGCCATTACTGCAACGGCATAGGAAGTCACGCATGAGCCCCCCCACCCCTCTCGCAGCTTTGCGCTTTCGCCTCAACTCCACACTGCTGCGCATCAGCCTCGGCGGTGCGCTTTGTGCTGGCGCGGTAGCCACTCCGGCCTGGTCGCAACAAGCTGCTGAACAACGTGAATATGCAATTGCAGCCGGGCCTCTGGATACCGCGCTCAGCCACTTTGCCGCCAGCAACGGGGTGACGTTATCGTTCGCGTCGACTCAAACCGAAGGCTTGTTCAGCCCCGGTCTGAACGGTCGTCACACGTTTGCCGAGGGTATTGCCCGGCTGCTCGCCAACAGTGGATTACAGGCACGCCAGGAAGGGCCGCAACGCTACACCCTGGTCAGCACGCCAAGCGATGCAGCGCTGGAACTCGGTGCCACCACCATCACCGGCGCGACTCTTGGCGCCACCAGCGAACATACCGGCTCCTATACGACCGGCCCTATGCAGACCGCCACCAAGCTGGCCTTGAGCATGCGCCAGACGCCACAGTCGGTCTCGGTAGTTACCCGCCAGCGCATGGACGACCGTGGCATGCAGGACCTGCACGACGTGATCAAGGACGTCCCCGGGGTCACCGTGGAAAAGGACGGCCCCGAGCGCCCGACCTACTACGCCCGTGGTTTTCAGGTCGACAACATCATGTACGACGGCCTGCCGACCACCGTGTCCAGCTACACCGCCCGGGACACCATCGCCGCCGCCGACACCGCCATGCTCGATCGGGTCGAAGTGGTACGCGGCGCCACCGGCTTGATGAGTGGTTCCGGCAGTCCCTCTGCGGCAATCAACCTGGTGCGCAAGCGCCCGACCAAGGACGCTCAGGTCAGCGTGACTGCCAGTGCCGGCAGCTGGGACAACTATCGCGGCGAGCTGGATGCCTCCAGCGCCCTCAACGACAGCGCCAGCCTGCGCGGCCGGGCGGTCACCAGCTATCAGGTCAAGGACAGCTTCCAGGACGTGGTCAACAAAGAGCACGCACTGTTCTACGGCATCGCCGAGGCAGACCTGAGCGACAGCACTACCCTGACCGTAGGCGCCTCGAATCAGAACCTGAACAACAACACCGCCTGGGGCGGCGTGCCCACCGCCAGCGATGGCGGCGACCTCAAGCTGTCGCGCTCGACCTATCTGGGCAATGACTGGGGCCGCTGGGATCAGGACAACAACAGCCTCTTCAGTGAGCTCGAACAGCGCTTCGACAATGGCTGGAAGCTGCGCCTGGCAGCGACCAGGATGTGGTCCAAGCTTGATCTGCTGGCGTCCTACGTCAGTGCCGGTGCAGTCGACGGCAGCTTCAACCAGATGACCGGCAAGTTCAAATACAGCAATGAGCAGAGCAGCTATGACGCATTTGCCAGCGGCCCGTTCAGCTTGTTCGAGCGCGAACATGAACTGGTGATCGGCGCCAGCCGCCGCAAGGAAACCTTCCACGGCAACGGCACCACAGTCTTGTCGGCTGCCGATATCAACATTTACAACTGGAACCCCCACGTAACCGCGATTCCAGCGTTCAACATGGGCGCCTGGCAGCAACAAAGCGAAACCGAACAAACCGGCGCGTACCTCACTGGCCGCTTCAGCCTGGCCGAACCGCTGCACCTGATTCTGGGTGCACGCCTGGACTGGTACGACTACCAGATCGACAACTCGAGCAATATTGCCGGAGTCCAGCCGACCTCCAGCCAATACGACGTCAGCCGTAACCTGACCAAGTACGCCGGGCTCATCTATGACCTCGACGATACTTACTCGGTGTACGTCAGCTACACCGATATCTTCACCCCGCAAGGTGTGGTCGATAGCCAGAACAAGGCCATCCAACCCATCGTTGGCAAGAACTATGAAGCCGGCATCAAGGCCGAATATTTTGACGGCACCTTGAACGCCAGTGCCGCCCTCTTCCGTATCGATCAGGAAAACCGCGCCTCGGTGATCAATACCCCAGGCGTCTGCCAGACACCCGCCGGTGTGTCCTGCTACCAGGCCTCTGGCGAAGTGCGCAGCCAAGGCCTGGAGTTGGAAGTCAGCGGCGCACTGAACGAGCGCTGGCAAATGGCGGCTGGCTACACCTACAACGCCGCCAAGTACCGCAAGGATGCCAACCGGGACAACGAAGGCCGGATGTTCGCCAGCGACCTGCCCCGCCATTTGTTCAAGGCCAGCACTACCTACCAACTGCCTGGCACGCTCGAACGCTGGCGTGTCGGCGGCGCCATCAGCGCGCAGAACACCATCTACAACCAGGGCAGCGGCTACCGCATCGAGCAGAAGGCCTACCAGGTGCTCGATCTGATGGCTGGTTACAAAGTCTCGGACAACGTCGACCTGCGCTTGAACGTCAATAACGTCTTCGACAAGAAGTACTACCAGAGCATCAACAGCAATACCTGGAACGGTTTCAACGTTTATGGCGAACCGCGCAATGCCGCATTGACCGTGAAGTGGTCCCTTTGAGTCAGCAGCGCGCTGGCGATGTGCGGGCCAAGTTCTGACAGCGCTTGCCCGGCGCAGCGCCGATCTGCCTGGAGCGGCCGGTACAGCGCTGGGCGCAGCTAGCGGACATTGCGATGGAGCATCAACCGCGCGCTTTCATGCAGCCCATGGGTGAGCGTGCGTAAACGCTGGAATTCCTCGGGATACTGCGCGGCGACATCATCACGCGGCGTTGCCGAGGCCAGATCGTGCAGGGTCGGTGCGCTGCCGTCGTGCTGCATCTGCAGCAGGAAGTCCCTGGTCACGCCGCCGATGATCGGGAAGGTGCCCTCGCGCAATACCAGCGGCACCACCCGCTCGCCTTCCGGCGCTGGCTGCTGGATGTCGCGGCCCAGCGCGCCGTTGACGAAGGGCACGCCGGCCATGCCGGCTACGGTCGGCAACAGGTCAACCAGGCCCACCGCTTGTTCGATCACCCGCGGCTCAAGACCTGGGGCATGAATCAGCAACGGCACATTGTTGCTTTCCAGGCCCAGCTGTTCAAACGCCGGCGCCATGTGCGGGATCTGGCTGATGCGCGTGTTGTGGTCACCGAAGAACACAAAGATGCTGTTGTCGTAGTAACCACCGGCCTTGGCTATCTCCATCAGGCGGCCAATGTTGTAGTCGAGCAGGCGCACGGCGTTGTACTGCTCGACACTGCGCGAGCCGGCAGCATTGACTTGCTCAAGGGTTACGTCGACCACCTGGAAACCGTCGTTGTGCCTGGGGATGGTGAAGGGCCGGTGGTTGCCGGAGGTCTGCAGATAGGCGAAGAACGGCTGGTCCTTGGGCACGGCACGCAACAGCGCGTCGCTTTCCTTGAACAGATCCAGATCGGAAATCCCCCAGACGTCGACCCGCGGCGATTGCCAGTCGCTCTCTTCATACAACTGCACGCCGTCGATGCTCTGGCGGATCAGCGCGTTGATGTTGGCCCAGCCGGCATTGCCGCCGATCATGTAGAACTTCTGATAACCCTCGAAGGCGTTGATCAAGGTGTGTTGCCGAGTGATCAGCGGATTGCGCGTGGCCGTCTCTTGCCGGGTGACGTCAGGCACGCCAGTAATGCTCGCCCACACCGTTTTTGCAGTGCCGGTGACGGGCACATAGAAGTGTTTGAAGAACCAGCTCTGGCTGGCCAGCTTGTCCAGGTTCGGCGTTGGATTGAGCGGGTTGCCGTAGGCGCCGACGGCGCTGGTGCCGAGTGATTCGAGCATGACGAAGATGACATTCGGAGGGCGCTCGCCGGCCAGCTTATAGGGCTGCACCGGCTGCTTGCGGATGAAGTCGAGACGGCCAGCGTCTGGTTGATCCACGCTCAGGTACTGGGCGATCTGCGGATAGTACTCACGCACTTTGGCTTCATCGTACTGAGCCTGGCCGGCCTTTAGCGTGTCATAGAGGAACAGCACCGGGTTAAGACCCACCGCTGCAACCTGACTGTTGCCGGAGAAGAATGCATCGCTCCAGCGCAAAGGCACCGGGTTTTCCAGGTTGAGGTTGGCAACCCGCCCGAGCAGGGCCAGCAGCACTGCAACTACCCCAATCAACGAAACCGAGGCCAGCGCCCAGCGCTTGATCGGCTTGCGCACAGCGTCCAGGGTCAGCCGTTCCAGGCAAACCAAGGCCCATACCCACAAGCCGACTGCTGCCAGCCAACAGGCAGTTATCCACAGCACCGGATAGGTTTCCCAGACCATCTGCTGCGAGATTTGCGCGTCCTGCAGATAGCGCAGCACCGTCGCGTTGATCCGCACGCCGAGGTATGCGTAGTGGCCGAAGTCGATGATATAGACCAGGCCCACCGCGGCCAGCACCACGGCCAGATAAACCCGCGCCAGCCAGCGCATGGCCGGCAGGGTAGTCAGGTTCCAGCGTGGCAGCCACGCCAGCACGGCCAGCGGCAGCAGGATCAGCAGCGCCAGGCGCAGGTCGAAGCGCAGGCCGATACCCAGGGTCTCCAGCAGCGCCGGGGTGGTCAGTTCAAGCCCGGAAAAACCCAGCAGAAACACCAGCCGCAAGGCCACCAGCAACGCGAACACCAAACCGATTGCGCCCACGCCGTAGCGCAGGCGGCGAGACTGCAACACTCCCATCATTGACCTCTATGCCATTTCATCAGGGGCCGCCATGCACTGCCGATCAGCAGCGCGGTTGCGGCGATCAGGCAGTACCCCGTCAGCAACGGGTCGAGCAGGTAATCCCAGTAGTTTTCCGAAGGTTTCAGGCGCAGGGCGAACGCCAGGGTGCCCAGTGCCAGCATCGCGACGGCCAGCGTGTTGCGCAGCCACAGCATCAGCAGCGCCAGCCCTGCCACCAGCACAATCATTGGCCGCGGATTGAAACCCCAGCGGTACGGATCAAAATAGGTCAGCCCCAGCGTGGCCGGGTACAGCAGCAGGCTCAGCAGCGTGAACGCCAGCAGCAACTGCATCCGCTGCGCGCGCTCGAGTGGTTGCAGCAGACCCAGGCGGGTCAGGCTCACCCAGGCCAGCAGGACCAGCGTGCTGAACGCCAGATCATCGGTAAAGCTGCGTACATAGGTTGCCAGCGACAGTTGGCTTAGCGGAATGAAGCTGGCCACCACCAACAGCGGCAGCAGCCAGGGCCGCCACGGCGCGGTAAAACGCAGCGCGCTGAACGCGACAAAGCCGATCAGGACGAAACTCAAGTGGGCCTGCCATACCGAAACCATCACAGGCGCCCCGCCAGCCAGGCTTGGTTGAAGCTGACATGTTTGATGAAGGTGTTGTTCCACGAGTAGACCAGGTGGTACATGCCATCTGCACTGCGGCTGAAGTACGGATACTCGTACTCGAAGTCGCAGCCACGCGGTTTGCATACGCGGTAATCGAGGTTACTCAGGAAGCGCTGTTCGAGCGGCAGCCGGCGCGCACCGCTGGAGGCGCGAAAGCCCTCACCAATGATCGCTTTATAGGCCTCGGGCGAGAACGGCTGGCCAAGCGGATCCGGCGACTGGTCCAGCTCCACCACACTGCGCCACTCGTTGAGGTCGGCGTCAGTGCCGTACAGGCTGAGCTTGAAGCGGCCATCCTGCAGGTCGTTCAGGGCTACCAGCAGACCGTCGTCGTCAGTGCCGACTGCGGCCAGCGACGAGTTGGGGTTGGCCGGTTCCAGCGGGTACGGTTCGCTCCAGGTCTGGCCGGCGTCTTCGGTACGGCTGGCCAGCACGCGGTGATGGGTTTCGCCGGCATAGCGCAACATCGCCACGGCGCGCTGGCCATCGAGCGGGACGATGGTCGGTTGCAGCGAGTGCTTGCCGCGGCTTATGCGGAATTTGTCGACCACCTCACCCTCGGCGCTCAAGTACAGGTACTCGGCAAACTTGCCCATGAACTCGTGGTACACCGGCAGGCCGATCGAGCCATCGGCGTGAAACACCGGCGCGGCGCGCACCAGGGTGCTGATATTGAAAAACGGCGAAGTCACCAGTTGCCGTGGCGCCGACCAGCTGCTTCCGAGGTCATCGGAGACCATCAGGTTGATCGCACTGGTGGCCCAGCCACCCACGGAAACCGAGACATAAAACATCCACAAGCGGTTGTCCGGGCCGAGCGCGATCACCGGATTGCCGAGCTTGCGGATATAGCGCTGGGTGCCGTCGCGGGTGCTTTCACGGGTAGCCAGCACCTGTTCGGCGCCCCACTCGTCAGTGCGCGGATCAAAGCGCGCCGCGCGCACCTGAACATCGGCCGCACCTTCGCGCGAGCCGGCAAACCACACGGCCATCAAGCCACCATCGGGCATGGCCGTGACCGAGGATGAATGGACAAAGTCAGTCAGCTGGCTGGAGACGAAGCGGCTACTGAATTGCGCCGGGGCCGGCGTGCCTGTGTCGTTCGAGCTGAGCTGGGCAAACGGCGCCAGCACATGGGGCGGATGGCTTTGCCAGGCAGCAAAAAACACCGCCAGCACGCCACAGATCATTAAGGCAGAGCGCATAGAGAACCTGTCGATGGGAGTATTACTGCGCACGCTCTTCCGGCAGGCGCTTCCTGCGGCCGGTGAGCATGGAGAGCGGCAGGTTGTCCCGCACCTGGATACTTTCAAACACTGCGGCCAGCACATGCACACAGACCAGCGCCAACAACACATCGGCGGCAGTCTCGTGGACTTGCAGCGGCCAATCGGCGCCCCACAGGGCATCGACTTCTTGCATCAGGAACCCGCTGCTGCCAATCACCAGCAGCGCCAGCAGCATTAACAACATCACCAGCGCGCCAATAGGCGAATGGCCAAGACGGTGTTGCGGCTTGCCCTTGAGCAGTGAGCGCAGGTGCGCGGCGAGCCGTTGCGGGGTCGGCCAGAAGTCTGCCCAGCGCGCACTGCGCGGCCCGACGAATCCCCACACGCTGCGTACCAGCAGCCAGGCCATGGCGTAGTAGCCGAGCCAGACATGCCAGTCGTCGCCGGCTTCATTGAAGAAGTAGTTGGCGACGAAGACCCCGGCGATAGACAGATGAAACAGCCTTACCAAAGGGTCCCACAGGCGCAGGGATTCGCCCTGCATCAGTCTTTGATCTCGGTCTTGATTGCCTTGCCGGTGACCGGGTCATGGTAGATTTCGACCTTGCGCTTGTCCTTGTCGAAGCCGTAGATCTCGTAGCAGCTGCCGTCGGTGACCTTGAACTTGCTGATCTGGTAACCCTCGGCTTTGAGCTTGTCCTGGAAGGCAGTTTGATCCTGCCACTGCGAGCGTTCGGCGGTGGTGCACTGCGGGCCGGCGACGGCCAGGGGGCTGGCGATGATCAGGGACAGCAGGAGAATTTTGCGCATGGAAAAGCTCTCGGCAGATGTGGGTGGGCCCACAATGCAAAAGCAACCTTAGGCCAACCTTAGCCGGTAACGAGCAGTTACATCTTTGCTGAAATCCGCCTGTGCAGAACCCGGCATGATGCCGCCGATTACTTCAGAGACTGCACCATGCGCCTACTCCTCGTCGAAGATGATCGAGCCCTCGGCCAGGGTATTCGCGTGGCCTTGGGCGCCGAAGGCTATACCCTCGACTGGCTGCAGGATGGGGTGGCCGCCTTGCACGCGTTACGCACCGAGAGCTTCGATCTGTTGTTGCTCGACCTCGGCCTGCCACGCCTGGACGGCCTCGACCTGTTGCAGCAATTGCGCGCCGAGCAGCAGGACCTGCCGGTGCTGATCCTGACCGCCCGCGATGGCACCGCCGCGCGTATCGCCGGGCTGGATGCCGGCGCCGACGACTACCTGATCAAACCGTTCGACGTCGACGAACTCAAGGCCCGCGTGCGCGCCCTGCTGCGCCGCAGTCAGGGCCGTGCGCAACCGCTGCTGGAGCACGCCGGGATCAGCCTCGACCCAGCCACACAACAAGTGCACTACCTGCACGCCGAGGTCATCGTCACGCCCATGGAGTACCAGTTGCTGCATCAACTGATGGTGCGCCCCGGCAAGGTCGTCACCCGCGAGCGCCTGTCCCGTGCGCTGTATGGCTGGCAGGATCGGGTCGAGAGCAATACCCTCGAAGTGCTGATTCATAACCTGCGCAAAAAGCTCTGCAGCGAGCTGATCCGCACCGTACGCGGTGTCGGTTATGTGCTGGCGGTGCAGGCATGATCTCGGTCCGCGCGCGCATTCTGGTCCCGGTACTGGTGATGATCCTGCTCGGCGACGCGTTGATCAGCTGGCTGGTGCTGCGCGACAGCCATCACGAAATCGAAGAAGTCTACGACGCCCAGCTCGCCCAGAGCGCCCGTCTGCTGCAGGGTGTACTGCGCCAGGGCGATGCTGGCGAGGCCGACTGGGAGCGCTTGTATCAGGCCTTCGACCAGGCCATGAGTCGGGTCGGTGTCGACGGCGTCGCCCACCCTTACGAAACCCGCCTCACCTTCCAGGTCTGGCGCAGCGATGGCGAGTTGCTGGTGCGCTCGGCCGAGGCGCCGGTGCTGGCAGCGCCGCCCGCGACCCTCGGTGCCCATGATTTGCTCGATAACGGCAACGAGTGGTGCGCGTTTCTCCTCGCCGACCCGCAGCAAGGCTTGCTGATCTGGGTGGGCGAGCGCGACGACATTCGTCAGGACCTGATCCAGCGCATCATGCGTCACACTCTGTGGCCAACCCTGATCGGCGTGCCGTTGCTGACGCTGGTGATCTGGCTGGTGATCGGCTGGGGCCTCAAGCCCTTGCGCAGCATGGCCCGTAAGCTCCGCGTGCGGCAGACCGGCAGCCTCCATCCACTGCGCCTCAAGCCGCTGCCGAGCGATCTGGAACCGATGCAGACCGCGCTCAACCGGCTGTTGCTGCAAGTCGAAGAGCTGCTCGCCCGCGAGCGCCGTTTTATCGCCGACGCCGCCCACGAACTGCGCACGCCGCTGGCGATTCTGCGCATTCACGCACAAAACGCACGCAACGCCGCCACCGCCGAGCAACGCCACGAAGCGTTGGATTTTCTGGTCAGCGGCGTCGACCGCGCTACCCGCATCGGCAGCCAGTTGCTGACCATGGCCCGTATCGAGCCGCAACTGAGCGACCCCCAGCGCAGCCGCGTGCAATTGACCGAGCTGGTGCGTGAAGAGTTGGCCGAGTTGACCCCGCTGGCGCTGAACAAGGGTGTCGACCTGGTCCTCGAAGGTGACGAAGAGTGCTGGGTCGAGACCGAGCCGGTGGCACTGGCCATCGCCCTGCAGAACCTGGTGACCAACGCACTCAACTTCTCCCCGCCGGGCAGCGAAGTGAAGGTAGTGATCGGCGACAACCGCCTCAGCGTCGAGGATCAGGGCCCGGGCATTGACGAGGCAGACATGGAGCGCCTGTTCGAACGCTTCTACAGCCGGGGCAACGCCAATGGCGCCGGGCTGGGCCTGGCGATCGTGGAAATGATTGTCGACAAGATCGGCTGCGACTTGCGTCTGTACAACCTGCGCCAAGGCGGGCTCTGCGCCGAACTGACGCTGAGCCAGGCGCGCGCCAGCTGAGCTCAGCGCACGCCCGCAACCAGCACGGTCACCCCCAGGCTGATCAGCGCCACGCCGATCAGCCGATCAACCACTCGCTGGCGCTCGATCATTGCCAGGCGCAGCGCTGCGCTGGAAAAAAACACCGCCACCAGGCTGAACCACAGCCAATGGGCGAAGGACATGAACGCGCCGTAGGCGAAGTCCTGCGCCAGCGAGCTGCCCGGCTGCACCACCTGGGTGTAGGCGCTGATCACAAACAGCATGGTCTTGGGGTTCAGCGCGTTGGTGAAAAATCCTGTGCGTAACGCCCTCAAGCTACCCCTGCCCTGCCCCTGGCCGACGTCGTCGAGGTGGATCCGCTTGGTATTGGTCAGCGACTGGTAGCCCAGATAAATCAGGTAGCCCGCGCCCAGCACCTTCATGGCCATGAACAGCGCCGGGCTTTGGCTGATGATCACGGCAATGCCCAGCACCGTGTACAGCACATGCACCTGCACACCCAAGGCAATGCCGACCGCAGCGGCCAGGCCGGCCTTGCGCCCCTGTGCATAACTGCTGCGGGTGACCATGGCAAAGTCAGCGCCGGGGCTGATCACGGCAAGTACGGTAAACACGGCGACGGCAATCAGTTCATTCACTCAGGCAACCTCGATAGACGATGAAAATCCACAGATCGTCGATTATCGAGGGCTTATCCACAGGTCAAAATCGATTTATAGTCGCGCAAATCCGCTAGTTTTTCTCACAGATATGCAGCGTTCACTTGCGCCGAGATTTCAATGAAACTGCCGCCGCTCAACACCCTGCGTTTTTTCGACGTTGCCGCCCAGACCGAGAGCTTTGTGCGCGCGGCCGAGCGTCTGCACGTCACCCATGGCGCGGTTAGCCGGCAAGTACGCTTGCTAGAGCAAAGTCTGGGGGTCGAACTGTTCGAGCGGCGCAACCGGGCGCTGTTTTTGACAGCCGCCGGGCGCGCCCTGCAGAGCACCACCCAGGCCATCTTCGAGCAGATCGAAGACACCGTGCAGCGCTTGCAACAACCGCTTCAGGACAACGTGCTGGTGCTGTCCTGCGAGCCGACCATCGCCATGCGCTGGCTGATCCCACGGCTGCCGGACTTTCATGCCGCGCACCCGGATATCCAGCTGCAACTGGTCGCTGCTGGCGGAGCGGTGGACTTTGCCCGCAGCGGCATTGACCTGGCCTTGCGGCGTGACGATTTTCACTGGGAACGCACGCTGCACAGCGTGAAGATCTGCGATGAATGGATGGGGCCGGTCTGTCGAGCGGGCAGCCAGCAAGCGGCGCAAAACCCTCGTTTGCTGCACAGCCGCACCCGCCCCAAGGCATGGTCTGACTGGCATCGGTTGCGCGGCGAAGGGGCACGGCAGCGCGCAGGCAGCGAGTATGAGCACTTCTATCTGTCGATCCAGGCAGCCAGCGCTGGCCTTGGGCTGGCCATGGCGTCAGCCTTGATGGTCAGCGACGAGATTGCCAGCGGCCAATTGCACGCGCCCGCCGGGTTTATCGCGGATGGCTCGGCGTATCACCTGCTCAGCCCGCAGGCGTTTCTGCCCGGCTGCAAGCGCCAGCGCTTTGCCGACTGGGTGCGCTGCCAATCTCAGGCCTGCCTGGCTCAGCTGGGTTTGGCACAAAACGACGAACCCGAGCTGCCATCACCGCCCCAGGTGCGATAGCCGGCCGTGTCGATATGGATGCGCCCCGACGGGTAGCGGCCCAGGCCCATCTTCCAGGCCTGACCATGCTGCTGCCAGAAGCGGCACAGCGGATTGGGGTCGGCCCATACCGGCAGCAACAGATCAACGGCAAAGGCGCGCATGTGGGCACTGTCCACCGCGCCGCCAGCGCAGGCGTTGAGTTGCGGATCGCGGTATGCCGAGACCACCTCGAACTGACCCAGGGCGCCCTGCCCACCCAAGGTTTTCAGCAATGCCAGGGTCGAGCGCACCGCCGGCCATTGCGCCTGTGGCGGCACCGCGAACGGCGAGGCACGACACTGGCGCCAGTCCGATGCCGAGCGTAGTAGTTGATGGATAGGCACCACACCATACAGCCGTGCCTCGACCAGCATTTCGCGAAACGGTCGGGTCTGATGGTCGCCGGCCCACTGGGCGAACATCCACAGGTCGCGCGGGTCGGCCTGAGCAACACTGGCGATGCTCAAGCCAGCTGCACAGAGCAGCATCCTTGCTGTTTTCATTGCTCACCCCTTCAGCCAGTTGGCCGCTACTGGCTTAGAGTTAAGCCTACTCCTGCGGGCGCAGGCGGTATTGCGGCGGCAATTGGGCAAAGCCGCTTATGGTGGTGTCCAGGCTCTTCCAGCGGCCATCCTTGATGCCATAGATGCAACCATGGATAGACAGCTCCTGACCGCGATGCCAGGCGTTCTGGATGATGCTGGTGTGGGCAACGTTGGCCACCTGCTGGATCACGTTCAGCTCGCACATGCGGTCGACCCGCGCCTCGTCCGTGTCGAGCTTGGCCAGCTCACCGCGTTTTTCGTAGTAGAGGTCACGAATCGAGCGCAGCCAGCCGTCGATCAGTCCGAGTTGACGGTCCTGCATGGCCGCGCGCACGCCGCCGCAGCCATAGTGGCCGGTGACCAGGATGTGTTTGACCTTGAGCACTTCGACCGCGTACTGAATCACCGACAGGCAGTTAAGGTCGGTGTGCAGCACCACGTTGGCGACGTTGCGGTGGACGAACAGATCGCCCGGTAGCATGCCGACGATCTCGTTGGCCGGCACGCGTGCGTCGGAGCAGCCGATCCAGAGAAACTCCGGCGTCTGCTGACGGGCCAGCTTGGCGAAGAAGTCCGGGTCACGCTGGGTGATCGCGTCAGCCCAGCGCTCGTTGTTGTCGATCAGTTCCTGCAGGTCGTGCATGGTCTTGCCTCATCAGGTTATGCCTGTGTGACTGGACCTGACGGCGCAAGGTCACTCGTCGAACAGGGTGCAGGCCATTACCAGGGCATCTTCGCGGCCACCAGCCATTGGATAGTAGTCGCGGCGCCGGCCAATCTCGTTGAAGCCGAAGCGTTCATACAGACGATAGGCCGACTGGTTGCTCGCGCGCAGCTCGAGGAAGCACTCGCGGCCATTGAGCTTGTAGGCCTCGGCCATGAGTTTTTCCAGCAGGCGCAGGCCCAGGCCGCGGCCCTGGTTTTCCGGTTTTACGGTGATGTTGAGCAGGTGCGCTTCGTCGATGATCACGTTGATCACGCCGTGACCCACCTGCTGGGCGCCATCGAACATCAACCAGATCTGGTATGACTTGAGCGCATCCAGAAAAATCCCGCGGGTCCAGGGATGGCTGAACGCGGCGTACTCGATCTTCAGCACCGCATCCAGGTCCGCCTCGGTCATCGGGCGGAAACTGATCGAATCACTCATTCAACGCTCTTCCAGCGCGCCATCAGCTGGCGCATCGCTTGCCAGACGTCCGCCTTGCGCTGCGGCTCGTCCATCAACAGTTCCAGGCCAGGCAGCGCCCAGGCAGTGCCCAGCGCTTCGACCTGCAGTTCTTGGTAATAGGCCGGTGCCTCGGCCTGGGCGGCAAAGCGTAGCGCCGGCAGGCCGATCAGCCACAGGCAGGTGCAGGGTGATTCTTCCAGGCGTGCCTGGATAAAGCCTTGGACGAAGTCACGCGCAGCCTCGGGGCCTTGGTCCATGTTGCCGCGCACCAGCAGCGGCCAACGGATCGGCTCGCCGATGATCTGCGGCGCATCCGGCAGGCCGGCGGCGCGGAGCATGTCCTTGAGCAGCAGGTAGGATGGGTCGCGGCTCTGGAACGGCTGCCCGGTGGCCAGCTCGACCAGCACCAGGCAACTGCCGGCGCGCAGCAACTGCAGGGCAAACCGTGGCGGTGGCACCGGCGCCGCACGGGCCACCACTGGCTCAGCCTCGGTCTCGGTCGGCTTGACCGCTGGCTTGACGCTGCTGGCTGGGCGCGGAATCTCGATTTTCGGCCGTTCGATGCTGCGTGCCTGCGGCGCGATCGGCGCGGCGGCAGACGCTGGCGCCAAGGCTTCGAGTTCGACCTCCTCGACCGGCGCCTGCGGCAGCAGCAGCTCGGGGCGCGACGGCGCAGCGAACGGCAGTTCGGCACGCGGCAGCCAGTGCACCACTTGCATGGCGGACAGGTAAGCGCGGCGGCGGGACTCGATCAGCACAGCACGGTCATCCGGGAAAAGTCAGTCGCGCATTCTAACGCCGTTGACCGCCCCGCGCCGCTACAGGTTGGCGGAAATTTGCCAGCCGGCAAAACCCTGGGCCAACCCGGTAAATCCCTGACGCAATCTCATTACAGACCAAGGGGTGAATTCCTCCCCCCTGGATGCAGTACAATCGCCGGCTTTAATTTGGCAACGAGTCGACCCGCCAATGATCGAACCCAAGCGCGTCCTGCGCGCCCTCGCCGAACACTGGGCATTGATCGAGCCGCTGTGCGAGCGTTTCGACCAGGGCACATTGAGCCTGATCGAACTGCGCCAGCAACTCGGCCGCCAGCAGGTAGAAAGCACCCCGCAGGACATCACCCAGCTGCTCGATGTGTGGATCCGCCTGGATATTCTGGTACCGGTGGCAAAAAGCCCGAACCGCTTCGAGCTGAATGCGCAGATCCACGACTTCCTGGCCTACCTGCGCCGCGAGCACCGGCTCGGCCTGTGCCTGGAAATCGAAGCCTATCTGCGCCACCTGGAGCGCCTGGCCGGGCATATTCAGGACGCTTTCGATAACCGCGACAGCGATGACCTGGCGCGCCAGCTGCGCTTGCTCGACATGCGCGTGCGCGACGTGTTGAAGAAACTCGGCAACGACGAGCAGGCGCTGGTCGCGGTAGCCGAACGGGCCAAGACCAGCAACCGGCAGATCCCGCTGCGCCAGCGCTACGCCGAAGTACTGGCAACCTGGGACGAGTACGTCGAGCCGATGATCCAGCTGGTCAACGCCGACGGCGCCTTCGAGCAAGGCGTGCGCAAGGTCGAGACAGTGCTGCTGCGCCTGCTCGGCGAGCAGGCGCGGCTCGGCCACCTGGTCGACGACGACATGCTCCTGCGCACCCATGCGCGCATCCTCGAGATGCAGACCAGCGCCCAGCTGACCCTGCGCCATGCCCGCGAACTGCTGCTGCCGCTGCGCGAAGAAGCGCGCCGGCACAACGCCGTGACCCGCGGCGCGGCGCTGGCCCTGTCGGTGATCCGGCGCAAGGGCATCGATGCCGTGCCGCACGCGGCCATGCCGATGTTCACTCGACCGCAAAGCACCTTTCTCGGCAGCGCCAGCCAGGTCGAGGCCTACGTTTACGCGCTGGCCCGCTTCGAGCCCAAGCCGGCGCGCTTCCCCAAGGCCCACCGCACCGACAAGGGCCCGACGCCACGTGCCCCGCGCACGGTCAAGGAGATGCTCGAACGCTGTGCCAGCGCCCTGCCGCTGCCCGACCTGATGGTGTGGCTGCTGGAGCAGGAGCCCGAAGGCGCCACCGACGAGCTGCTGTACTGGTTCTCGCGCCTGTCGCGCGAGAAGCGCTTCAGCCGCGAGCGCCTCGAACGGCGCGACTATCTCACCACCGAACACCGGGTGAGCCTGCGCTCCTTCGCCCTGACCGAATCATCGCCTGCATCCACTGCGAGCCCAGCCAATGCATCTTGATCTTTCCGAACTGTCCCAGCTCGCGCCGATCTTCCGCGAGCTGTTCAAAGGTTTCCACGTCAGCCGCCGCGACCCCGAGTTGTACGCCCAGCTGTCGAACTTCCAGGACCAGTACCGCACCCTGTTCAAGGCGCTTGGCTTCGAGCTGGTGTGCGATACCCGCGGTTTCTATTACTTCGTGCCAGAGCTGGCCGCGGCGCAGGTCAACAAGACCGCCCAGCGCCTTTCGCTGTTCACCTTCATCCTGGTCGAGCACTTGGCTGACCAGGGCCGCGACCCGATCGCCGTGCTCGATGGCGGCAGCATCGGCCGCGATGAGCTGCCGTCGCTGCTGGAAAAGTACCGCGACCTGTTCATCCAGGCCGAAGTACAGACCGTCGACGAGCTTGAAGAAAAGATCCTCCGGCGCATGACCCAACTGGGCTTCGCCCATGAAGAAGGCGGCATCTACCGCTTCCTGCCGCCGATGCACCGCTTCATCGATGTGTGCCTGTCGGTGCAGCAGGACCGCGACCTGGCCGCGACCCTGCACAGCGCCCTGCCACTGCCGGTACCGGCGCTGGCCGACGACGACAGCGCCGAGCAACTGGAAACCGACGACCCGCTCGACCTCAGCCCGTTTGCCGGCGACGAGAGCGAAGAAGACGCCCTTGCCCGCGCCATCCGCGAAGAGCAACAGGAGATTGACGCATGAGCCAGCAACGCTACGGCATCCGCCGCTTCGCCTTGCTCAACACCGCCGGCTACAGCCTCGGCCTGTTCCCGCTGGAGCACCCGCTGTCGGTCTATGGCGCCAACAACCTGGGTAAGTCGGCGTCGATCAACGCCCTGCAGTTCCCGATTCTGGCGCGCATGTCGGACATGAGCTTCGGCAAGTACAGCCTCGAGCAGTCACGCCGCTTCTACTTCGCCAGCGACACCAGCTACATCCTCTGCGAGCTGGACCTGCCCCATGGCCCGCACGTGATCGGCGTGGTCGGCCGCGGCCCGGGCGGCGGCTTCGGTCACCAGTTCTTTGCCTACCAAGGCCAGCTGGACCTGGCTCACTACCAGAAAGACGACACCTGCCTGCGCCAAAAGGAGCTGTTCACCAACCTTGAGCGCAATGGCCTCAAGGCTTACGAGCTGAAGCCCGACGAACTGCGCCGTCTGCTGGTCGGTGGCCATACTTCGGTGCCACTGGACCTGACCCTGATCCCGCTGCGCTCGACCAGCGAGCAGAGCCTGAAGACCTTCCGCGCCCTGTTCATCAACCTGCTGCACATGCGCGAAATCACTGCAGCCAAGCTCAAGCAGCTGTTCCTCGATGCCTTCGAGCACAGCCTGCGCTCGGGCAGCGTCGACTACATCGCTGCCTGCGAAGAGGCCTTCCGCGACGTACGCCGCATGGAAGGCGATTACAACGCCCTGGTCGCCGCCGGGCCGTTGGTCGAAGCCCTCGCCGGCGGCGTCGCTCAGCGCGACATCCTGCGTGGCAAGCTGCATCGCCTGTCGCCGCTGCTGGATAACCTGCTCGGCACCTGGCAGGAATATGCCATGGCGCGTAAAGAAGAACTGGTGATCCAGTCCGAGCATTACCGCAGCGAGCAGGACCGCCTGCAGAACGACCAACGCGGCGGTACCCAGGAGCTGATGCGCCTGGAGCGCGAGATCAGCGGTATCCAGCGCTGGCTGGGCGAACTGTCGGTGCTGAAGAATCGCTTTGCGCTGGTCGATGATGTACGCGTCCTCGAGCAGCAGTTGCTTGCCGCCAAGGACGCCCACGACGAACTTGCCGGCGCCCTGGCGCAATCGCGGCAGTTCTCCGCCGAAGACCTCGACGAACGTGTGCGGGATCTGGAGAAGCGGGTCAAGGTGGTCAAGCAGCAGCTCGATCATGCCGACAACAACAGCTACGCACGCCTGCGCGAAGAGTTCTCGCAAGGCGACGTCGACCGCCTGATGCGCCTGTTCAACGGCGCACTGTTCAGCCTGCCGCTGGGCGAGCGCGGCATCGAACTGGATGACAGCGACCTCTGGGTCAAGTCACTGGAAGCGGTGCTCGACAGCTTCAAGGGCGAGCGTTTCGAGGCGCCGGGCCTGTCCATCGACCTCTCGCACATCGAGCCGCCGGCGCTGCAAGCGTTGGCTGACCGCGCGGCGCTGCGCGACCAAAAAGACCGCCTCGACCGCGAGCTCAAGCAGCTCAAGACCCAGCAGGCGGTCGCCGCCGACCGCACCGCCAGCAAGGCCCAGACCGAAGCCCTGTACCAGCAGGTACTGGATGCGCAAAAGGCCCTGGAAGACTTCCGCCGCAGCGAAACCCTGGCCGCTGAAGAGCCAGAGAAGCTTGAGCAACTGGCCCAGCTTGAAGCGGCCCAGGACGAGCTCAAGCGCTCCAGCGACGCCTTCACCGAGCGCGTCCAGCAACTGTCGGCCAAGCTGCAACTGGTCGGCCGTCAGTTGGCCGACCTCGAAGCCAAGCAGCGCACCCTCGAAGACGCCCTGCGCCGCCGTCAGCTGCTACCCAACGACATGCCGTTCGGCACGCCGTTCATGGAAGCGGTGGACGACTCGATGGACAACCTGCTGCCGCTGCTCAATGACTATCAGGACAGCTGGCAGGCGCTGCAACGGGCGGATAACCAGATCGAGGCGCTGTACGCCCAGGTACGCCTCAAAGGGGTGGCCAAGTTCGACAGCGAAGACGACATGGAGCGCCGCCTGCAGCTGCTGATCAACGCCTACTCGCACCGCACCGAAGAAGCCCTGACCCTGGCCAAGGCGCGCCGTGCGGCGGTTACCGACATCGCCCGGACCCTGCGCAACATCCGCAGCGACTACGACAGCCTCGAGCACCAGCTGGCGCTGTTCAACCGCGAGATCAACAAGCGCCAGGTGTCCAACCTGGAAAGCTTCCGCGTGGTGCTGGCGCCGAACAAGGAAGCGCTCAAGCACATCGACCAGATCATCCACAGCGCTGGCCAGTACGAAGAAGGCGAGACCCTGTCGGTGTTCGACCTGACCCAAAGCAGCGACCAGGATCACAAGAACGAAGAGGCCAAGGAGTACCTGGCCCGGCTGGTGGCAGCCAACCACAACCAACTGGGCCTCAAGGACCTGTTCGAGCTGGCGTTCGAGATCACCAAGATCAACAGCCAGCCGGTGATCCACGCCGACATCGATGGCGCTGCCTCCAACGGCACCACCATGACCATCAAGGCGCTGACCAACATGTACTTGTTGCTGCACCTGATGGACCGCGACCTGGCCGGACGCATTCGCTTGCCGTACTACCTCGACGAGGCCGCCGACATCGACGAACGCAACCAGGCGGCGCTGCTCGAGACCAGCCAGCAGCTGGGCTTCGTGCCGATTCTGGCCAGCGTCAAGCCACAGGTGTCGGCGCACGTGGCGATCGATCTGGAAGGTGGTAGCGGGCCGAATGGCATCTACATCGACGAATCGGACTGGAAGTACATCAGCCGGATCGATGCAGAGAAGGCGATTGTGCGTGAGGATGTGGCCGAAGAGTTGGCCTGATCTGTGATCTGCGCTAGTGGGGCCGCTGCGCGGCCCTTTCTCGACACAAGGCCGCTCCTACAGGCAAGCAGCGATCTGCTCTTGTAGGAGCGGCCTTGTGTCGCGAAAGGGCTGCAAAGCAGCCCCAAAATAAGTACTACCTGCTACTGCGCCCAAGGCAGAATCGGAATCGCGGTCACCGCGTTCTGCGGGCTGCCTTCGATCATGCGATCGCTGTAGACCAGGTACACCAGGGTGTTGCGCTTCTTGTCGAGAAAACGCACCACCTGCATGGTCTTGAACACCAGCGAGGTGCGCTCCTTGAACACCTCGTCACCGTCCTTGAGTTCACCCTTGAAGTTGATCGGCCCAACCTGACGGCAGGCGATCGATGCTTCTGCACGGTCCTCGGCCAGGCCCAGGCCACCCTTTACGCCGCCGGTCTTGGCCCGCGACAGGTAGCAGGTCACACCCTCGACCTTGGGGTCATCGAACGCTTCGACGACGATCCGGTCATTCGGCCCGACAAACTTGAACACGGTCGAGACCTGGCCGATTTCTTCAGCGCCCGCAACCATCGGCAGCATCAACACCGCCACGGCAAACAGCTTTTTCAGCACAGTCATCCCCTTACACCAGAACCAGGTTGTCGCGGTGCACCAGCTCGGGCTCCGCGCTGTAGCCAAGCAACGCTTCGATTGCATCGGACGGTTGGCCGATGATCTTCTGCGCTTCCAATGCACTGTAATTGGCCAGCCCGCGGGCCACTTCATGGCCGTCCGGGCCGACGCAGATCACCATCTCGCCGCGACGGAAGCTGCCCTGAACAGTCTTGACCCCAACCGGCAGCAGGCTCTTGTTGGCCTGGCGCAGTGCCTGCACGGCACCCTCGTCGAGCACCAGCGTGCCGCGGGTCTGCAGGTGGCCTGCCAGCCACTGCTTGCGTGCCGCGAGCATGCCGCGCTCTGGCGACAGCAGCGTGCCGAGGCGCTCACCGGCCTTGAGCCGATCCAGCACGCGCTCGATGCGCCCGCCAATGATGATGGTGTGCGCACCGGAACGCGCCGCCAGGCGCGCCGCACGCAGTTTGGTCTGCATGCCGCCGCGCCCCAGCGCACCGCCGGTGCTGCCGGCCACGGCGTCGAGCGCCGGGTCATCGGCGCGCGCTTCGAAGATCAGCTGGGCGTCGGGGTTGTGCCGTGGGTCGGCATCGAACATACCGTCGCGGTCGGTGAGAATCACCAGCAGGTCCGCTTCGACCAAGTTGGCCACCAGCGCTGCAAGGGTGTCGTTGTCGCCGAAACGGATCTCGTCGGTGACCACCGTGTCGTTCTCGTTGATCACCGGCACCACACCCAGATCGACCAGAGTGCGCAGGGTGCTGCGGGCATTCAGGTAACGCTTGCGATCAGACAGATCGTCGTGGGTCAGGAGGATCTGCGCGGTGTGCTTGCCGTGCTCACCAAAGCTCGACTCCCACGCCTGCACCAGGCGCATCTGGCCCAGCGAGGCGGCGGCCTGCAGCTCGTTCATGGCACTCGGTCGCTTGTTCCAGCCAAGCTGGCTCATGCCCGCTGCTACGGCCCCGGAAGAGACCAGCACCAACTCCACCCCTGCTTCACGCAGGGCCACCATCTGCTCGACCCAAACGCCCATGGCACCGCGGTCCAGGCCCTTGCCATCGGCGGTCAGCAGGGCGCTGCCGATCTTCACGACCCAGCGCTTCGCGCCCGTCACCTTGCTTCGCATCTTCATCCAACCCATGTCGATTCGTAGATACTAAAACGCCGCTCCTGAGAGCGGCGTTTAGTGTACTGCAAGCGGTCAGTCGCGCACGTAAATGATTTCCGGGCCGTCTTCGTCGTCCTCGAAATCATCATCCCAGACATCGTCTTCGCCAACGCTGTGCACGCTCTTGACGCCAGTGCGGCGCAAGGTACGGGCATCGTCCAGGGCCTGCAACTGAGCACGCGCTTCGTCTTCGATGCGCTGATCGAGGCTGGCCAGCTGCGCGGCGTAGGCCGGGTCGGCGGCCAGGCGGTCGGCGCGGTCTTCGAGGTAGCGCATGATGTCGCGGCTGAGGGCTTCGGTACCCTGCTTGGAGATTGCCGAGATCACATAGACCGGGCCCTTCCACTGCAGGCGCTCGACCACTTCCTTGACCCGCTCGTCACGCTCGTCGTCCATCAGCATGTCCGACTTGTTCAGCACCAGCCAGCGCTCACGCTCGGCCAGCGACGGGCTGAAGCGAGTCAGCTCGTTGACGATGACTTCGGCAGCGTCGGCCGAGTTGGTCTCGTCCAGCGGCGCCAGGTCAACCAGATGCAGCAGGATGCGAGTACGCGCCAGGTGCTTGAGGAACCGGATACCCAGGCCGGCACCTTCCGAGGCGCCTTCGATCAGGCCGGGGATGTCGGCGATGACGAAGCTCTTCCAGCGGTCGACGCTGACCACGCCCAGGTTTGGCACCAGGGTGGTGAACGGGTAGTCGGCGACTTTCGGCTTGGCGGCCGATACCGAACGGATGAAGGTACTTTTGCCAGCGTTGGGCAGGCCGAGCAGGCCGACGTCAGCGAGGACTTTCATTTCCAGTTTCAGGTCACGCTGATCACCCGGCTTGCCTGGGGTGGTCTGGCGTGGCGCACGGTTGGTGCTGGACTTGAAACGGGTGTTGCCCAGGCCGTGCCAGCCGCCTTGGGCGACCATCAGCTTTTGCCCGGCCTTGACCAGGTCGCCGATCACTTCCTGGGTCGAGGCATCAATCACGGTGGTGCCAACCGGCACCCGCAGGATCATGTCTTCGCCCTTCTTGCCGGTGCAGTCGGTGCTGCCGCCGTTGGCGCCGCGCTGGGCGTCGAAGTGACGGGTGTAGCGATAGTCGACCAGGGTGTTGAGGTTTTCGTCGGCAATCATGTACACCGAGCCACCGTCGCCGCCATCACCACCGTTGGGGCCACCGTTCTCGATGAACTTCTCGCGGCGGAAGCTCATGCAACCGTTACCGCCATCACCGGCTTTGACCCGGATCGATACTTCGTCAACAAACTTCATAGAAACCGCCTCTCGTCAGCAGACGAGTTGAAATGACTCAAAAACATGAGGCTCTTGCAAAAATGAGCGCGGCGACCCCGAGACGCAGAGACCGACGCCGGCAGCCCAGACAAACAGCTTTGCAAGAGGCTCACCACAAACGAAAAAGCCCCGTCGCGTGACGGGGCTTCTCCAGCGACAGCGCGATTAGCCCGCGACGACGCTCACGTAACGGCGGTTGAATTCGCCTTTCTTCTCGAACTTGATCACGCCTTCGATCTTGGCGAACAAGGTGTGATCCTTGCCCATGCCAACGCCGTAGCCGGCGTGGAACTGGGTGCCACGCTGACGGACGATGATGTTGCCGGCCTTGATGACCTGGCCGCCATACATCTTCACGCCAAGGCGTTTCGATTCTGAGTCGCGACCGTTACGAGTACTACCACCAGCCTTCTTGTGAGCCATGGTTCAATTCTCCAAATAAATTCAGGGGATCTAGGAAATTAAGCCTGGATGCCGGTGATTTTGATCTCGGTGAACCACTGGCGGTGGCCCATACGCTTCATGTGGTGCTTACGACGACGGAACTTGATGATGCGAACCTTGTCGTGACGGCCTTGCGAGATGACCTCGGCAACCACGGTAGCGCCAGCAACAACTGGAGCACCGATGGTGACTGCGTCGCCATTGGCAACCAGCAGGACGCGATCGAAGGTCACGGATTCGCCAGTGGCGATTTCCAGTTTCTCGATCTTCAGGTATTCACCTTCAGCGACTTTGTACTGCTTGCCGCCGGTAACAATTACTGCGTAAGACATGGTATTTCTCCGATAATCCTGCTCACCCAGCTCTTTATATATTGAGTATTGGCTGGCATGGCTGCACAAGGCTGGAACGGCCCGGCGCAATTGCGTAAGGCAGGTGCTGCCCAGGAAAGTTAGGGTGCGCGATTGTACGCAACCCAGGATGGCCTTGCAAGTCCCGCCCCGGCGCGGCAGGCAGCGTGCCTTGACACACCGCAACCCTCGACCTAGCATGCCGCGCAACCCCAATGGAGCAGCCGATGCAACCCCAAACCTTCTACCGCGCGGTAGCTGATGATTTCAGCGCCGTCGACGAGATCATCAAGAAGCAGCTGACCTCGCGCGTGCCGCTGGTATCGAAGATCGGCGACTATATCACGTCGGCCGGCGGCAAACGCCTGCGGCCCTTGCTGGTACTGCTCTGCGGCAAGGCGCTGGGTCGCGAAAGCGACGACCTGCGCCTGCTGGCAGCGACCATCGAGTTCCTCCACACCGCCACCCTGCTGCACGACGATGTGGTCGACATGTCCGGCATGCGCCGTGGCCGCTCCACCGCCAACGCGCTGTGGGGCAACGCGCCGAGCGTGCTGGTGGGCGACTTCCTTTATTCGCGCTCGTTCGAAATGATGGTCGAACTGGGTTCGATGTCGGTGATGCAGATCCTCGCCAAGGCCACTCGCGTGATCGCCGAAGGCGAAGTGCTGCAGCTGTCGCGGGTACGTGATGCGAGCACCAGCGAAGAGGTGTACATGGAAGTCATCCGCGGCAAGACCGCGATGCTCTTCGAAGCCTCGACCCACAGCGCCGCTGCGCTGGCCGGTGCCAGCGACGAGCAACGTGAAGCGCTGCGCACCTTTGGTGATCACCTTGGCGTGGCCTTCCAGCTGGTCGACGACCTGCTCGACTATCAGGGCGACTCGGAGACACTTGGCAAGAACGTCGGCGACGATCTGGCCGAAGGCAAGCCGACCCTGCCGCTGATCTACACCATGCGCGAAGGCTCGCCCGAGCAGGCCGCACTGGTGCGCAAGGCGATCCAGAAGGGTGGCCTGGAAGATCTCGAGCAGATTCGCGCTGCCGTGCACGACTCAGGCGCCCTCGCCTACACCGCGCAGATGGCCCGCGACTACGTCGCACGCGCCATCGCCTGCCTGGAAGTACTGCCAGCCAGCGAATACCGCGATGCACTGGTCGAACTCAGCGAGTTTGCGGTAGCCCGTACTCACTAATCGGGCGCTCCAACACGGATCGCGCCAGCAGAGGGCGATGAGAGCGAATCTCATCGCCCCGCTCACGGGCAAAACCTTATACAATGTAGGCTTTTCCAGCCCTGCCAAAGGACCCGTAGTGAGCACTCTGCCTGCCTGCCCCAAATGCAATTCCGAATATACCTACGAAGACGGCACCCAGCTGATCTGCCCTGAATGCGCCCACGAGTGGTCGGCCAGCGGCGATGCCGAAGCAGCCAGCGATGACGTGGTGAAGAAGGATTCGGTCGGTAACGTCCTGCAGGACGGCGATACCATCACCGTGATCAAGGACCTCAAGGTCAAGGGCACCTCGCTGGTGGTCAAGGTCGGCACCAAGGTCAAGAACATCCGCCTGTGCGACGGCGACCATGACATCGACTGCAAGATCGACGGCATCGGCCCGATGAAGCTCAAGTCCGAGTTCGTGCGCAAGGTCTGACTTGCTCTGGTCTGGGGCTGCCCTCGGTGGCCCCGACAGATCCTGCAACAGGATCGACCGACCATTGGCGAAAAAAACCAATAGTTACTTGCTATTTTGATAATAAGAATTATTCTCATTGGAAACAGCTATCCAAGGAGAGTAGCCATGACTTATCTGATCGACGCCTGGCTGGACCGCCCCCATCCCTACCTGAGAATCCTCCACCGCGAGACCGGTGAAGTGTGCGCGGTACTTGAACAGGACGCCCTCAACGAGCTACGCGACCAGGGTGACCTGGACCTGCATGGGCTTAATTCAAGCGAGCCGGTGGTGCTCAAGGAGCTGGTACGCAATTTGTTTCTGTTCTGCTATGCACGGGCATTGCGCCCTGGCGGGACGGACTGGAACTGAAGGTCAAGCGAAAGGGCCGCACCAGGCGGCCCAGACGGTCTTACAGAACGTCGAGCAGCTCGACGTCGAACACCAGAACGCTGTGCGGCGGGATGCTGCCAACGCCTTGAGCGCCGTAAGCCAGCTCGCTCGGCACATACAGGCGCCATTTGCTGCCGGCATTCATCAGCTGCAGAGCTTCGGTCCAGCCGGCGATCACGCCACCAACCGGGAATTCAGCAGGCTGACCACGATCGTAGGAACTGTCGAATACAGTGCCGTCGATCAGGGTGCCGTGGTAGTGGGTGCGTACAGTGTCGTCGCGGCTTGGCTTGGCGCCAACACCGGCGGTCAGCACTTCGAACTGCAGGCCTGAAGCCAGGGTGGTGATGCCTTCGCGCTTGGCGTTTTCAGCCAGGAACTCGACGCCCACAGCAGCAGCGACTTCAGCCTTGGCAGCGGCTTCGGCTTGCATGATGTCGCGGATGGTCTTGAACGCAGCCGACAGGTCGGCCTCGTTGACCCGGCTTTCAACGCCATTGAAGGCGTCGGTCAGGCCGGCGACGATGGCTTCCAGGCTGACGCCTGGTGGCGGGTTGTCACGCAGCTGACCGCCGAGCTGACGGCCAATGCCGTAGCTGACGCGGGTTTCGTCGGTGGACAGAATGAGTTCGGACATTGACTTGCTCCGCAGCAGGGCGCAGTGCAGCCGCGCCCTTGATCAAAAGGGCGAGCAGCCTAGCACACTGCAGCGCAGCAGATCAGCTACCGGGCCACTGCGCACCGCAGATACACAACCGCCCGGCCGTTGGGCAACGGTCGGGCGGCATGGGCAATGCGGCAGAGCAATGCTTAGTGCTTGGTCAGCTTGTCCAGATAACCCATGACAAATGCCGAAATGACAAAGGTCATGTGGATGATCACGTACCACATCAGCTTGTCGGTGGAGATGTTCTGCGCATCCATGAACACCCGCAGCAGATGAATCGAAGAAATTGCCACGATCGACGCGGCGACTTTCATCTTCAGCGAGGTCGAGTCCATCTTGCCCAGCCAGCTGAGCTTTTCCTTGCTGTCGTCAATGTCCAGCTGCGAGACGAAGTTCTCGTAGCCAGAGATCATCACCATCACCAGCAGGCCGCCAACCAGCGACATGTCGATCAGCGACAGGATGACCAGGATCAGGTCGGCCTCGCTGAGAGCGAACACATTGGGCAGCACATGCAGGACTTCTTGGAAGAACTTCAGCGCCAGCGCCAGCAGGCCAAGCGACAGACCGAAGTAGATCGGGGCAAGCAACCAACGCGATGCGTACATCGCGTTCTCGAGAAAACGTTCCATGGAGGATAAAACTCGTCAGGTGAGCGGAAAGCGATCGCGAGTATAGCCACCCACCTGTTACAGCAAAAGCCTGCGGTCGGTTGCCGCAGGGTAGAAATCGCTCAAGCGGGCGGGTCAGGTTTCAGGATGAAACTGATAGTCGCCCAGATTGCGGCAGCGTTCACCGTTGATCTTGCGCAGTTGCCCTTGCAGGTGCACACACCAGATCTGCGGGTCTTCAGCGACGTGATAACCATGCAAGGTCAGGCTGTCGACAATCGCGTTGAGCACCGACTCGGCCACCAGCGGTCCATGAAACGGCCCCTGGGCCTTGATCGCCGAGGGCTGTTCACCGGCCATGCCGGCCGCAAACAGCAGCGTCCACATGCCGTTGTCGCCAGACAGCGGACGAATGCTGCATTCAATACGAGTCACCAGGCCAAGGCACTGGCGGGTGAGGCTGAGGTTGCGCATGGCGGCGTCCCCTCCGAGGTAACCATTTCAGCCAATCACTGCAGGCTGTTTCCATCCTGAACGCTGTTGCTCTCCCTAAGTTCCAGCATAGAAGATCAACGGAAAAAGATGGAAAACCGGCGCCGAACGGTAGCACATTGCCTCCAGCGCCGTTTTTTTGACTTACGCCGGTTTAGCTTGAGCGATCATCTCCTCCATACGCTCCTTCTCAGCGTCCTTGATGTCTTCCTCGCTGATCATTTCGGCAATCTCGCTGAGCCGCTCGACCACTCGGGCGTTGACACTGCCCTCGGGGAATTCACCGTTCTCATCCGGCGTACCGGCATCGGCGCCGACCAGCAGGCTCAACGCTTCGTCCGCCTGGCTGACCGCGTAGACGTTGAACTGACCCGCCTCCACTGCCTGCAACACACGCTCATCGAGCATCAACGTGGCGACGTTGGCGCGCGGGATGATCACCCCTTGCTCGCCGGTCAGGCCGCGCGCTTCGCACAGGCGGAAGAAGCCCTCGATCTTCTCGTTGACCCCGCCAACCGCCTGCACCTCGCCAAACTGGTTGATCGAGCCGGTGATGGCGAAACACTGCTTGAGCGGCGTGCGCGACAGCGCCGAGATCAGCGTACAGGCCTCGCCCAGCGACGCACTGTCGCCATCGACATAGCCGTAGGACTGCTCAAGGGCGATGCTCGCCGAGATCGCCAGAGGGAATTCCTGGGCGTACCGGCTGCCCAGATACCCGGTTAGGATCATCACCCCCTTGGAGTGAATCGGCTGGCCCAGATTGACCTCACGCTCGATGTCGACGATACCGCTGCCACCCGGATACACCGTGGCCGAGATCCGCGCCGGCATACCGAACGCCGAATCACCCACCTCGAGCACGGTCAGGCCGTTGCACTTGCCGATCGCCGCACCTTCGGTGTCGATCAGGATGATCCCGGCCAGCATGTCGTCGAGCACCCGCTGCGAGACGCGCCCGGTACGAGTAGCCTTGGCTTTCAGGGCCCGTTCGATATGCCCGGCATCAGTCATTTCGCCGTTGGCCAACTGGCGGATGAAGTCCGCCTCACTGACCAACTGGAACAGGTCGCCGATGCGCGCCGACAGGCGTGACTGGTTTTCTGCCAGGCGAGCGCTGTAGGTGGCCAGACGCGCAACCGCGTCGCTGGTCAACGGCGCCATGCCCTCTTCGTTGGTGCGGGTACGCAGCAACTGGGCGAACTGCTCAAGGTTCTCGTCGACCATGGGCATGTCTTCGTCGAAGTCGACCAGCACCCGGAACATCTCCTGGAAGTCCGAATCATGGTCTTGCAGCGCGTAGTACAGCTGACGCGAGCCAATGATCACCAACTTGACGTTGAGCGGGATCATCTGCGGCGCGAGGCTGACCGTGGCTACGCGGCCCAGCTCACCCAGCGGCGATTCCATCTTCAGCTTGCGCGACTGCAACGCACGCTTGAGGCCGTCCCAGACGTACGGCTCGCCGAGCATCTTCTCTGCTTCAAGGATCAGGAAGCCGCCATTGGCCCGGTGCAAGGCACCTGGACGCAGCTGGCGGTAGGAGGTGTACAGCGCGCCCTGGTCGGTGCTGTATTCAATGCGACCGAACAGATTGTCGTAGGTCGGGTGCGGCTCGAACACTACCGGCGCGCCGCCGCTGTTGGGGTGACCGACCATCAGGCTTGGCGCGTAATACTCCTCGAGCATCTTGCGCGCGACCGGGTCGGCCTTGGCGTCATCGACCAGTTCTTCAACCACGGTGCGCAGCAGGTTCAACTGCACCGACTGCAGATAGGCGCAGACTGCTGCGTTTTCAGCGTATTTTTCCGACAGCGGTGCCAACAGCGGCTGCAGTGCCAGGGTGATGGTTTCTTCGTTGAGCTGGCGCAGTTGGTTGTTCGATTCACGCTTCCATTGCGGCAGGCTGGCAAGCTCTTCGTTGAGACGCTCTTCAAGCTGCGAAATGTCGTCGTGGAAGCGCTCGCGCACTTCGTCCGGCAACTGGGCGAACTCCGCTTCGTCCAGCGCCTTGCCGTCGCTCATCGGCGTGAAGGCAACGTTGCTGGCGTCGCGGTACAGGGCCACGTCCTTTTCCAGCGAGGCGCGTTCGATAACGTCCAGGGCACGGTCGTAGCGCTGGTTGAAGGCGCGGTCGATGGCGCTTTTTTTCTGCTGGTAGGACGGGTGCTCGAACACTGCCGGGAAGGTCGCCAGCAGGTTGTCGATCAAACCGTTCATGTCACTGATGAACTCGCCGGCAGTGCCCGACGGCAGCTCCAGCGCACGCGGCTCGCGCATGTCCTCGAAGTTGTTGACGTAGACCCAGTCAGCCGGCGTCTTCTGGCGCTTACCCTCGGCGCGCAGGTAGCGTTTGACGAAAGAGAAGCGACCGGTACCCGGCTCGCCCATGACAAACACGTTGTAACCAGGGCGCGGCATGGCCACACCGAATTGCAGGGCCTCGACAGCACGTTCCTGGCCCAGAACGCCGCGAAACGGTTCCAGATCGTCAGTATTGGTGAAAGCAAACTGCTCGGGAGAAAAACGCCGGGTCAGGGCTTCAGGCGCAAGACGCAGGCGCGCAGCGACAGGATCGGGCATTGGGTTTCCTTACTTCGGCGGGGCG
This sequence comes from Pseudomonas sp. BIGb0278, assembly GCF_024809895.1. Taxonomy (NCBI): domain Bacteria; kingdom Pseudomonadati; phylum Pseudomonadota; class Gammaproteobacteria; order Pseudomonadales; family Pseudomonadaceae; genus Pseudomonas; species Pseudomonas sp. BIGb0278. Next base: position 101,487 of record NZ_JANUEL010000007.1, on the reverse strand, counting down.
ATGAAAGCATTCTGGCGCTGCCTGACCGCACGTTGCAAGGCTCACCGGGACTTTATGTCGCAGCCAACCTCTGGCAATTACTCATGCAATTTTTTGTAATAAGCCACGCAACCTTTGGATCGTGCCTAAACTCCAACATTGCGCGGGGTAGCATTATGCTGTTCCGAGCTGGCAAGGAATTGCCAGAACCCCTGACCATTGGTAAGTCTACTAAGAAAGAGAACGAAGCTATGAAACGGATTCTTCTGGGTACTCTGTTCACCGCAATCTCGATCAACGCCATGGCAGAAGCGCCTGGTGGCCCGAACTGCGGCTGGGGCAACATGCTGTTCGAAGGCCAGCGCGGGACTCCTGCTCACTTCCTGGCTTCCACCACCAACGGTACTTCCGGCAACGCCACCTTCGGCATGACCTCGGGCACCAACGGTTGCTCGACCAAGGCTTCGCTGACCTACGGCGGCAAGTCCTGGTTCGCCATGAACGGCATGATGAACGAGCTTTCCGAAGACATGGCGCAAGGCCAGGGCGAAGCTCTGACCACCTACGCCGTGGTTCTCGGCGTTGCACCTGAAGATCGCGCGCACTTCGCCGCGGTTACCCACCAGCACTTCGGCGAGATCTTCAACAGCGCCGACGCCACTGCTGAAACCGTGCACAACAACACCCTCGCGGTGCTCAAAAGCGACCCGCAACTGGCCAAGTACGCTACCGAGGCTTGAGTCCGGCCCTTCCCGCCCCTCACCGGGGCGGGACTGGCATCATCATCGGCATCCTTCAAGAAGTAGTTGCCCGACATGCTCAAACGCCTTGCCCTTCTGGCTCTGCTTGGCAGCGCCCAGCTCAACGCTGCACCCCACGTCGACCCTGCGCGCCTGCAACAGCTGGCGACCACGCCCTACTGGATTGCCCTCGGCCACTACGAGACCGGCAAACTGGGCGGTTGGCGCAGTTATGTCGACGATGCCAAATTCTTCCTCGCCGAAGACGGCGGGCACCATCCCGACCGCGAACTGGCGGCCACTGTACAAGCGTTGTACGCCCCGGCCAGCCTCGGCGACAAGCACGCCCAATGCGTCTACCCCGCGCGCACCCGCTGGCTGCGCGAGCAACTCGATCTGCAAGACCTGCCGCAGCCCGACTGCGCCGAATTCCGCCAGTGGTATCAGTCGGTAGACCCGCACAGCGCAGTACTGATATTCCCCGCGGCTTACCTGAACAGCCCGTCGTCGATGTTCGGCCATACCCTGCTGCGTATCGACCAGGCCAAGACCCGCGACGACGACACCACCCTGCTCAGCTACGCGATCAACTTCGGTGCCTACATCGAAGGCAGCGACAACAGCATTCTATATGCCTGGAAAGGCCTGGCAGGTGGCTACCCCGGGTTATTCGCCCTGATGCCGTACCAGGAGAAGTTGTCCGAGTATCGCAGCCTGGAAAACCGCGACCTGTGGGAGTACCAGCTGGACCTGACGCCGACCGAGACCGGGCGCATGGTCGAACACGTGTGGGAGCTCAAACAGGTCCAGTTCGACTATTTCTTCTTTGACGAAAACTGCTCGTATCGCCTGCTCGAACTGCTGCAGGTCGCCCGCCCCGGGCTGGACCTGACCTCGCAGTTCCCGCTGACCGCGATCCCTACCGACACGGTCAAGGCAGTCAAGCAATCCGGGCTGGTTTCCAGTGTTCGCTACCGGCCCTCGCGTGAACGTGAACTGCTGGCCCGCGCAGATTCGCTCGATCATCAGGAAAAACAGCAAGTGCTGGCCATCAGCGCCGACACCGCGCAGCTGCAGAGCGCCGAATTCAACGCCCTGCCCAAGCCGCGTCAGGCCCTGGTGCAAGACGCCGCCTACCGCCTGGAGCGCTATCGCGCCAACGGCCAGGAACGCGACCCGGCTCAGGCCAAGCGCAGTTTCGAGCTGCTGCAGGCAATCAACCGCAATCCACCTGAGCCACTCGAAGTAGAACGCCCGGGCCTGCCTGAAAACGGCCACCAGTCGCGCACCTGGCAGGTTGGCGTTGGCACCCGTGAAGACCGCGCCTTTGCCGAGTACGGCCTGCGCATGGCTTACCACGACCTCAACGACAACGCCTACGGCTTCCCACTCGGCGCGCAGATCGAGATTCTCCAACTCAAGCTGCGCCAGTACGAAGGCAACGACTGGCAGGTACAGCAACTCGACCTCGCCACCATCCGCTCCCTGACGCCGCGCAACGAGCTGCTCAAACCGCTGTCGTGGCAGGTTGCCGGTGGCCTTGAGCGGGTACCTGGCAAGCATGACGATGAAGTGCTGGTCAGCCACGTCAACGGCGGCGCCGGCGGCACCTGGCAGTTGGCCGACGGCTTGCTCGGCTTCGCCTTGGGCACGGTACGGGTCGAACACCACAACGACTTTGCCGAGTTCATCAGCCCGGCTGCAGGCTTCAATGGTGGCCTGCTCTGGCGCAATGGGCTGGGCAACATGACCGTCGAAGCCAAGGGCGATTACTTCACCAATGGCGAAGTGCGCCGCAGCCTCAGCCTCAATCAGCAGTGGGAAATCAGCCAGGACCTGGGCCTGCGCCTGAGCGCCAAGCGTGAATACAGCCACCTGGCCACTGCGCAAAACGAGGTGATGCTCGAGTTGAAGTGGTACCACTACTGATGCAGCCGGCCCCGGTCTGAGCGCACAGGGTTGCGTTCAGGCCGGGTTTGGCCGTACAGCAATCCAACATTGTTTTGACATCAGCGCGACAATCCGGCGCCTAGACTCTCTCTATTACGTGGAGGTCTGGCACATGCCGCGGTACTGGCTTGGAATCGGAATAGCATTGTTGCTCACGGGCTGCCAGTCAGCTCACGAGCAGATGATCGAGCACGGCTATCCGCCCGCCTACGCCGATGGTTACGGCGACGGCTGCAGCAGCGGCCGCCAGGCGGCGGGCTTGATGGTCGGGGACTTTCGCAAGAACGTGCCGCGTTATCTCGCCGAGCGCCAGTATGAAACCGGATGGGACGATGGCTTTCGGCAGTGCCAGAGCATGCAGGCCAATCAGGATTTGCGTGACTACCGCGAACACTACTGGAACGAGCGTGACCGCGACTGGCAGCATGAAAAGGATCGCGACACCGCGCGGGCCTACCGTCATAACTAGGCCCCGAACTGCCTTCAACTGAAACGACCAGCCTGTGGCAGAGGTCTCATGCCTGAGGAGGGCCGAGCATGAGCCGAGCATTTGTCAACGAAGACCACGCCGCCGCCCAGGCCGAACAGCCGGTTGAGCGGCGGGTCAGCGAGCAACCCAACTACGTCACCGCTGCTGGCCTGCGCTTGCTGCAGCAGCGCGTGGCCGCGCTGAACGCCCAGCGAGAGCAACTGCTGGCAGAGGGTGAGCGTGCCGACAAGCAGCAGGTGGCAAACACCGAAAGCGAACTGCGTTACTTCGCCGCGCGCGTGCAGAGCGCACAGGTGGTGCCACCGGCGACCTCCGAGCAGAAGGTGCAGATTGGCAGCTGCGTGATGTTTATCGATGAGGATGAGCAACAACACAGCGTGCAGTTGGTCGGCGAGGATCAAGCAGACGCCAGGCAAGGCCTGATCAACTGGGGTTCGCCACTGGGCCGCGCGTTACTAGGCGCGGCGCCGGGGGATGAAGTCCTGTGGCGGCGCCCGGCCGGGGACCAGATGATCGTTATTACCGCCATAACGCCGGACGCTGTGTAGGAGCGGCCTTGCCGGGGCGCTCCTACACAAGCGTATGTCAGACCACGCCTTGCGCCAGCATCGCGTCAGCGACTTTGACGAAGCCGGCGATGTTGGCGCCTTTGACGTAGTTGACCTTACCGTCGGCTTCTTCGCCGTAATGCACGCAAGCATGGTGGATCGACTGCATGATGTTGTGCAGCTTGCTGTCCACTTCACCCGCGGTCCACAGCAGGCGCATGGCGTTCTGCGACATTTCCAGGCCGCTGACGGCAACGCCGCCGGCGTTCGAAGCCTTACCCGGGGCATACAGAATGTCCGCGTCGATGAAGATATCCACAGCCTCGAGCGTGGTCGGCATGTTGGCGCCTTCTGCCACACAGATACAGCCGTTGCGCAGCAGAGTCTGCGCGTCTTCGGCGCCCAGCTCATTCTGAGTAGCACATGGCAGGGCGATGTCGCAGGCCAGGGTCCATGGAGTTTGCCCCTTGCGGAACTCCAGGCCGAACTGGCTGGCCAGCTCGCTGATACGCCCACGCTTGACGTTTTTCAGCTCCATCAATGCATCCCACTGGGCATCGTTCAGGCCGGCTTCGCAGTACAGCGTGCCTTCCGAGTCGGACAGCGAGATGACCTTGCCGCCCAGGTCCATGACCTTGCGCGCTGCATACTGAGCCACGTTGCCGGAGCCGGAGATGGCCACCCGGCGACCGTCGATACGCAGGCCCTGACGCTTGAGCATTTCTTCAGCGAAGTACACGCAGCCGTAGCCGGTCGCTTCCGGGCGGATCAGGCTGCCGCCGTAGGTCATGCCTTTGCCGGTCAGCACCGAGGTGAACTGGTTGGCCAGACGCTTGTACTGGCCGAACATGAAGCCGATCTCGCGTGCACCAACGCCGATATCACCGGCCGGCACGTCGCAATCAGCACCAATGTGGCGGTACAGCTCGCTCATGAAGGCCTGGCAGAAGCGCATCACTTCAGCGTCGCTCTTGCCCTTTGGATCGAAGTCCGAGCCACCCTTGCCGCCGCCCATGGGCAGCGAGGTCAGCGAGTTCTTGAAGGTCTGCTCGAAGGCGAGGAACTTGAGCACGCTGAGGTTGACCGAGCGATGGAAGCGCAAGCCGCCTTTGTAAGGGCCGATGGCGCTGTTCATCTGGATGCGGTAGCCGCGGTTGACCTGGACCTTGCCCTGATCATCGACCCAGGAGACACGGAACAGAATCGCGCGCTCAGGCTCGACGATACGCTCAAGAATGCCGGCTTGCAGGTAGTGAGGGTTGGCCTCGAGGAAGGGCCAAAGCGTACGCAGGACCTCCTCCACTGCCTGGTGGAATTCGGGTTGGCCAGGGTCACGCTGCTGCAGGCGCGCGAGGAAATCGTCGACGGATTCGATCATGCTAGACATCTCACCAAGAGAGGGTTGGACTTATATTTTTTCCCGACTCTATCAAGAACCGCTCGCACTGCAACAGGGCGAAATGTCGTTTTTTTGAAATAAATTGGTGCGTTTTATATAAATGTATACAAAGTACCACGCGGAATGCTTGTGAAAGCAGCCTGACCGTAGCTTAAGCAGGCACAAAAAAGGGGCCCCGCAGGGCCCCAATCTTGTGCAGCGGATGAAGCTGTTACTGCGCCAGCTTCTTGTGGCGAACACGGTGCGGCTGGGCCGCTGCATCGCCGAGGCGTTTCTTGCGATCAGCTTCGTACTCGGTGTAGTTACCTTCGAAGAACAGCACGTTGGAGTCGTCCTCGTAGGCGAGGATGTGCGTGGCGACACGGTCCAGGAACCACCGATCGTGAGAGATCACAATGGCTGCGCCTGGGAAGTCGAGCAGCGCTTCCTCCAGCGAACGCAGGGTTTCGACGTCGAGGTCGTTGGACGGTTCGTCGAGCAGCAGGACGTTGCCGCCTTCTTTCAAGGTCAGCGCCAGGTGCAGACGGCCACGCTCACCACCGGACAGGTCCTTGACGAACTTCTGCTGATCCCCGCCCTTGAAGTTGAAGCGGCCAACATAGGTACGCGCCGGGATCTCATAGTTGCCGATGCGGATCTGGTCGGAGCCGTCGGAAATCTGCTGGAATACCGACTTGCTGCCGTCGAGGTCCTCGCGGCTCTGGTCAACACAGGCCAGCTGCACGGTTTCGCCGATCTCGATGGTGCCCGAGTCCGGTTGCTCTTTGCCCATCAGCATGCGGAACAGGGTCGACTTACCGGCACCGTTACCGCCGATCACGCCAACGATGGCGCCTTTAGGCATGGCGAATGAGAGGTTCTCGATCAGCACGCGATCGCCATAGCTCTTGCTGACGTTCTTGAACTCGATGACCTTGTCGCCCAGACGTGGACCGGCCGGGATATAGATCTCGTTGGTCTCGCTGCGCTTCTGGAATTCCTGCGACTGCATTTCTTCGAAGCGTGCCAGACGGGCCTTGGACTTGGACTGGCGGGCCTTGGCGCCTTTGCGCACCCACTCCAGTTCTTCCTTCATGGCTTTTTCGTGAGCGCTCTGCTGCTTGGACTCTTGCGCCAGACGGTCCGACTTGGCTTCCAGCCAGCCCGAATAGTTGCCTTCGTACGGGATACCGGCGCCGCGGTCGAGCTCGAGGATCCAGCCGGCAACGTTGTCGAGGAAGTACCGGTCGTGGGTAATCGCGACCACGGTGCCCGGGAAGTCGTGCAGGAAGCGCTCGAGCCAGGCCACCGAATCAGCATCCAGGTGGTTGGTTGGTTCGTCGAGCAGGAGCATGTCGGGGGCCGACAGGAGCAGGCGGCACAGAGCGACGCGGCGTTTTTCACCACCGGAGAGGTGCTCGACCTTGGCATCCCATGCCGGCAGACGCAGGGCATCGGCAGCGACTTCGAGCTGACGCTCGAGGTTGTGGCCGTCGGCGGCCTGCAGGATCGACTCGAGCTTGGCCTGTTCGGCAGCCAGCTTGTCGAAGTCGGCATCCGGTTCGGCGTAGGCAGCGTAGACCTCGTCCAGGCGCGCCTGGGCGTCCTTGATCACGCTGACCGCTTCCTCGACCACTTCACGCACGGTCTTGGTTGGGTCCAGCTGCGGCTCCTGAGGCAGGTAGCCGACGTTCAGTTCAGGCATCGGACGGGCTTCACCGTCGAACTCTTTGTCGACGCCAGCCATGATCTTCAGCAAAGTCGATTTGCCCGAACCGTTGAGGCCGAGCACGCCGATCTTGGCGCCGGGGAAGAACGACAGCGAAATGTTCTTCAGGATTTCGCGCTTCGGCGGCACGACCTTGCTCAGCCGATGCATGGTGTAGACGTATTGAGCCAAAACCAAGCCCTCTATAGATAGGTGAAGACATCCGAACTACCCGGCTGATGCCAGGGGGATGTGCTTACAGGGTGTCAGTGAACAAAGGCGACCATTCTACGCCAACTGCGGGCGTTGGCCAGATGTCAGGGCTTGAGGTGCAGGGGCCGCTGTGCGGCCCCAATCACACAGCTGTCAAGCCAGCAGCCTCAACCACGCCGCTGCTTGGCCTGCTTGCCTCGCGGCGGGCGATTGCCGGCCTGCTTGACCAACTGCGCCGCCCAGGCGGCCTTGGCATTGAAGCTGGCCGCAGGTGCTGGCTGGCTCGACACTGGCTGCTTGAGCACAGACGCCAGCGCAGGGTTGACCTGCGGCGTGGCTACCGAAGGAGCCGCTGCAGGCAACACCACTGAGGCGACCGCAAAACCAGGCTCACTGGCAGCCTTGGCAGCCTTCGCCGACTTGCGCAGCTCAGCCAGCGACGGGCTCTTGCGCACCACTGCCGCGTTGGCATCAGGTTTGACCAGCGAGCGCTGGCAGGATTTACACGAAACGGCATCGGCCACACCGGTGCTGACCAGGGTCTGGCTGCTGCGCCCGCAGGCGGAATCGAGGCCGTTGAGGGAATAGTGGGTAACCAAAACCGTACATCTCCAGAAGCGTAAACAGTCAAGCGGCGGGCATTCTCGCACAGCCAGCAAGAGGTTGCCGAACCGGACCCGATCAACGCATCGGCGACAGGCTGAATGCGGAGCTGGCACTTCGCCACAATTGCAGGCATGCTAGCCGCCTTCATGTGTCCACAACTATAAGTGCGCGCCACTCCAGGCTCAGGCACGACCCATGCATGTTGCGCCCCTGCCGTCGCCGCCCAATTGCAGGACCATCGCTTGACCAATCTCAACCAACCGCCCGTTTTGCGCCCTGCTCCCACTTCGAGCAGTGTATCCCTGCGCGGCTCGCTCAAGGGCGCGCTGGCCATGCTTGCGCTGGTTTTGCTGGGCTTGCTGCTGTGGCAGCTGTTCGCGCAGTTCCGCCATACCCAGGCTGAAATGCGCGAACACACGGTTGTCGCCAGCGCCAAATTGGCCGACAACCTCAACCTGAATCTGGCGCTCAAGGCTCAGCAAGCGCTGAACCTAGTCCAGCCCTACGTCAAAGCGCCGACGCCTGAAGCATTGCCGTCGCTGCTGCAAACCCTACAGACGCGCCTGCCTAGCCTGCGCCATGTGGCCTGGTTGAACCAGAATGGCCAGGTCGTGGCCGACAGCCTGGTCGGCAGCCCTGACCGCCAGTTGATTGACGAGTTGCTGCAATTGAATCGCGGCCGCAGCCATTTCTTTGCCAATGCTGCGGACAACGGCACTATCTATCTGCTGCTGCGGCAAACGCCGGAACAAGGCGTCGGGTATTGGCTGCTGCGTCTGAGCCCTGACTATTACCCGGCGCTGACCGAGCATCTGGACGGCCCTGACCACCCGCTCTGGCTGCTGGAAAGCAGCCGCGACGGTGCGGTGCTGGAGCGCCATGAGCCCGCCGCTTCCAGCGGTGAACCGCTACAAAGCGTGATGCTCGCCTTCCTCGATAACAGTACCTGGCAACTGCGCGGCCTGTATGACGAAGGCTTGACTCGCCAGCAACTGCTGCTACCAATGCTGGGCAAGTGCCTGTTGGTGGTGATCTGTGCGTTGCTGCCGTTGCTGGCACTGATCAACATGCGCCGGCGCCAGCGCGCGCTGCAGGAAGACCGCCGCCGCTATCACGAGATTTTCGAAGGCACCGGGGTTGCCCTGTGCGTTCTCGACCTGTCGAGCCTGCCCGGTCAGCTCGACCGCTATCACCTGCGCAACCTGGCTGCACTGAGGCAGAGCCTGGCGCTGGAACCAAACCTGCGCCGCTCGTTGCTGCAGGAGCTGAAAATCACCGAGATCAACCAGGTGGCGCGCCAGTTGCTCAGTGTCGAATGCCACGAAGGCGCCTGGCAGCGCCTGATCGAGGCGTCCGGGCATGGCCGCGAGAGCGTCGGCATGCAGTTGATCGACGCCCTGATCGAACAGCGCGGCGTGCTTGAACTGGAAGTCTGCCTGCCGGCGCCACTGGGAGGCGACCTGCACCTGTGGCTGATGGTGCGCCTGCCACAGCAACGCCGCGATTATCAGGCGGTGATCCTCAGCATCAGCGATATCACCAGCCGCAAGCAGGTCGAGTTGTCGCTGCTGGAGCGCGAAAGCTTCTGGTCGGACGTGGTCCGTACCGTGCCCGATCAGCTCTACGTGCAGGACGTGGCCAGCCAGCGGATGATCTTCAGCAACCGGCATCTGGGCCAGACCCTGGGCTACGACCGCGCCGAGCTGGCGCAGATGGGCGAGCGCTTCTGGGAGCTGTTGCTGCACCCCGAAGACGCCGCGCACTATCGCAGCCAGCTGCAGTTGCAACGCGACAGCGGCCACCGCGATGCGCTGCACTGCCAGTTGCGCTTCCGCCACCATGACGGCGGCTGGCGTTGCTATGACATCCGCGAGCAGGTGCTGACCCGCGACAACGATGGCCAAGTCACGCGCATCGTCGGCGTCGGCAAGGACGTCACCGTACAGATCGAGGCCAGCGCGTCGCTGCGTGACAGCGAGCAACGCTACCGCATGCTCGCCGAGAGCATCAGCGACGTGATCTTCTCCACCGACAGCCGCTTGCTGCTCAATTACGTCAGCCCGTCGGTGCGCGCGGTGCTCGGCTATGAGGCAGAGTGGATATTCGCCAATGGCTGGCAGTCGGTGGTCGCCAACCCGGCCCAGTTGAGCGGTGTCTACAGTTTGATGGAGCAGGTCAGCAAAGCGATCGATGACCGCGCGCAACTGGCCCTGCTGCGCACCGAGCTGCCGACCCAGCTGTTCCTGTTCGACTGCCTGCGCGCCGATGGCCGCAAGATCCCGATTGAGCTGCGCCTGGTGCTGGTGTGGGATGAGCACGAGCGCTTCGAGGGCATCCTTGGGGTCGGCCGCGACATCAGCCAGCAACGCCGTGCAGAAAAAGACCTGCGCATGGCGGCAACGGTATTCGAGCACTCGACCTCGGCGATTCTGATCACCGACCCGGCCGGCTACATCGTTCAGGCCAACGACGCCTTCAGCCGGGTCAGTGGTTATGCGGTCAGCGAAGTGCTCGACCAACTGCCACGCCTGCTCACCGTCGAGGACCAGCAGGAATCGCACCTGCGTTACGTGCTCAAGCAACTCAACCAGCGCGGCAGCTGGGAGGGCGAAGTCTGGCTCAAACGCCGTGACGGCGAGCATTACCCGGCCTGGGTCGGCATCACCGCGGTGCTCGACGACGAGGGCGACCTGGCCAGCTACGTGTGTTTCTTCACCGATATCAGTGAGCGCAAGGCCAGCGAACAGCGCATTCACCGCCTGGCCTATTACGACGCCCTGACCCACCTGCCCAACCGCACCCTGTTCCAGGACCGCCTGTACACGGCGCTGCAGCAGGCCGAGCGGCACAAGTCGTGGGTGGTGCTGATGTTCCTCGACCTGGACCGCTTCAAGCCGATCAACGACTCGCTCGGCCACGCCGCCGGCGACCGCATGCTCAAGGACATGGCCCAGCGCCTGCTCGAGTGCGTCGATGACGACGACACCGTTGCGCGCATGGGCGGCGACGAATTCACCCTGCTGCTGCAGCCGCGCGCCAGCCGCGAACAGGCCCTGAACCGCGCCATTCATGTTGCCGAGAGCATTCTTGGCAGCCTGGTGCGGCCGTTCGTACTGGAGAACCGCGAGTTCTTCGTCACCGCCAGTATCGGCATCGCCCTGAGCCCGCAGGATGGCAGCGAACTCAGCCAGCTGATGAAAAACGCCGACACCGCCATGTACCACGCCAAGGAGCGCGGCAAGAACAACTTCCAGTTCTACCAGACCGAGATGAACGCCAGTGCCCTCGAGCGCCTGGAACTTGAAAGCGATTTGCGCCATGCCCTCGAACAGAACGAATTCATCCTCTATTACCAGCCGCAATTCAGTGGCGACGGCAAACGCCTGACCGGCGCCGAAGCGCTGCTGCGCTGGCGCCACCCACGTCGCGGGCTGGTGCCGCCGGGCGATTTCATCCCGGTGCTGGAAGAGGTCGGGCTGGTGGTGGATGTCGGTGACTGGGTGTTGCGCGAGTCGTGCCGCCAGCTCAAGGCCTGGCATCAGGCCAAGGTGCGCGTACCGAAAGTGTCGGTGAACATCTCGGCGCGGCAGTTCTCCGACGGCCAGTTGGGCACGCGCATCGCGACCATTCTTGAAGAAACCGGGCTACCGCCGGCGTGCCTGGAGCTGGAGCTGACCGAAAGCATCCTGATGCGCGAAGTGCACGAGGCCATGCAGATTCTCGACAGCCTGAAAAACCTTGGCCTGAGCATCGCCGTGGATGACTTCGGCACTGGCTACTCATCGCTCAACTACCTGAAGCAGTTCCCCATCGATGTGCTCAAGATCGACCGCACCTTCGTCGACGGCCTGCCCTCCGGCGAGCAAGATGCGCAGATCGCCCGGGCGATCATCGCCATGGCCCACAGCCTCAACCTGGCGGTGATCGCCGAGGGTGTCGAAACCCACGAGCAGCTGGAGTTTCTGCGCGAGCACGACTGCGACGAAGTGCAGGGCTACCTGTTCGGCCGGCCAATGCCGCCGCAGCAGTTCGAAGCGCAGTTCAGCAACGAGACGCTGTTCATGTTCCAGTGAGCCGAGCGGCATGTCCGCCCGGTCATTTTACGACGTGAATGGCATTGGTCTGCGACATGACGCCAGTTCATATGCCACGCCTCGGCCAATCGGTTAGAATGCACACCCAATTCAGCCCCGATCCTTGAGGACCGCCATGTTCAGCCGTGATTTGACCATTGCCAAGTACGACGCCGATCTCTTTGCCGCCATGGAGCAAGAAGCTCAGCGTCAGGAAGAGCATATCGAGCTGATCGCTTCGGAAAACTACACCAGCCCCGCGGTGATGGAAGCCCAAGGTTCGGTACTGACCAACAAGTACGCCGAAGGCTACCCAGGCAAGCGCTACTACGGCGGCTGTGAATACGTCGACGTGGTCGAGCAACTGGCTATCGATCGCGCCAAAGAGCTGTTCGGCGCCGATTACGCCAACGTCCAGCCGCATGCCGGCTCTCAGGCCAACGCTGCGGTCTACCTGGCCCTGCTGTCGGCCGGTGACACCATCCTGGGCATGAGCCTGGCCCACGGCGGTCACCTGACCCACGGCGCCAGCGTCAGCTCGTCGGGCAAGCTGTACAACGCCGTGCAGTACGGCATCGACGGCAATGGCCTGATCGATTACGACGAAGTCGAGCGCCTGGCTGTTGAACACAAGCCGAAAATGATCGTAGCCGGCTTCTCGGCCTACTCGCAGGTTCTCGACTTCCCGCGCTTCCGCGCCATCGCCGACAAGGTCGGTGCCTACCTGTTCGTCGACATGGCCCACGTTGCTGGCCTGGTTGCCGCTGGCGTGTACCCGAACCCGGTGCCGTTCGCAGACGTGGTCACCACCACCACCCACAAGACCTTGCGCGGTCCACGTGGCGGCCTGATCCTGGCCCGTGCCAACGCCGACATCGAGAAGAAACTCAACTCGGCAGTGTTCCCAGGCGCCCAGGGCGGCCCGCTCGAGCACGTCATCGCCGCCAAGGCGATCTGCTTCAAGGAAGCGCTGCAGCCTGAGTTCAAGGCTTACCAGCAGCAAGTGGTGAAAAACGCCCAGGCCATGGCCGAGGTGTTCATCGAGCGCGGCTTCGACGTGGTGTCCGGCGGTACTCAAAACCACCTGTTCCTGCTCTCGCTGATCAAGCAGGATATCTCCGGTAAAGATGCTGACGCTGCCCTGGGCAACGCTTTCATCACCGTTAACAAGAACTCGGTACCGAACGACCCACGTTCGCCGTTCGTCACCTCGGGCCTGCGCTTCGGCACCCCGGCCGTGACCACCCGCGGCTTCAAGGAAACCGAATGCCGCGAGCTGGCTGGCTGGATCTGCGACATCCTCGCCGACCTGAACAACCAGGCCGTGATCGACGCGGTACGTGAGAAGGTCAAGGCCATCTGCAAAAAGCTGCCGGTTTACGGCAACTGATCCACGCGTGATCCAGCCTGTCGCTTTTTGTCGTTGAAAACCAGGCTGCATGAAAAACCGATGTCAGTTCGCTGACATCGGTTTTTTGTTTTTCAGCCCGGCGGCTCCATCAACACCAGGCCACTTTCTGCGGCACAAAGCTCAACGGCTGCTCGCGAAAGCTCAGGTAATGGCGCAACACCTGCACCGGCGCTTCGATGTGCGGGTAATGACCAATGCCCTGCAACTGCACCGTATCGGCATCCACGACGAGCTGGCGAAAGGCGTCGACCATGTGGGCACCGCACAGTGGATCAACCGAGCCGTTGATCAGGCGCAAACGCACGCCATCAGCCTGCAGCGCGCCCACCCAACGCTCACGCTGCTGGCGCCGTTCATGCACGTAGTTGATCAGCCGGTGCAGGATATGCGTGCCACGGTTGGCGGTGATCAGGCTCCAGCTGTCGTCCAGAGCGCTTTCGCTGGGGTGGGTGCAGGGCCCGTAGATCTGGGTGACGGTACGCACCAGGTCATCCCGGCCGAACGAGCGGCCGATCAGCCAGCCAAGCGGGCTGAGCAACAGCTTATGCACCAGCAGCAGCGGGCAATGCTCTGGGAACAGCGCGCTGTTGAGGAAGGCACAGCTGGCGATGTTGCTGCGCTGCTCATAGTGCCGTGCAAGCAACTCTTGAGCGACGCTGCCGCCATAGTCGTGGGCGAGCAGGTGCACTGGCTCGTCGATGCCCAAGTGAGCGAGCAAGGCCTGCTGCAGATCGGCCTGCTCGATCAGACTGTAGCGATGGCCGAGCGGCTTGGCCGAGTCGCCAAAGCCGAGCATGTCGCAGGCCACTACGCGAAAGCGCTGGGTCAACGGGCCCCATAAATAGTGCCAGTCCCAGCTGGCCGTGGGGAAACCGTGGAGAAGCAGCAGAGGCTCGCCTTGCCCTGCCGTCCAGTAGCGGATGCTCTGGCCCTGGAATGAGAAATCCTGACCCCGGGTACGCCAGACGCACAATGGAATTTCGGCCAAAGGCATCAGAGTTGTCCTGGAGTAGTAGCTTGGATCAAAGCTGCGTGGGTCGAATACGGCAAGGCTGCGGTCATTGCATGTCACCTTGGCACTTACATGTGCTCTTTATGTTGCGTCCTGCACAGCATAGTCAGCGCCTCGGTCGGCGGAACTCGCCTTGGCAGCCAGCTTGATGACCGTACAGGTCAGTGGCACGAACGGTCACAGCAACGCCGCCAGCAATGGCGCGGCAAACAAGTTGAGCAAGCCGGTCAGGACCATGACCAGGCCGGCCACCGAGCCTTCTTCGCGGCCCACTTCCTGCGCCCGGCTGACGCCAGCGCCATGTGCGCCGACGCCAAACAGCGCGCCACGGGCCAGTGGCGTGCGCAATGGCAGCCAGCGCAGCAAGGTGCCGCCGAACAGTGCCCCGAGCACCCCGGTGAACATCACGAACACCGCAGTAAGCTCCGGCACGCCGCCCAGATCGTGGGCCAGCGGCATGGCAAACGGGGTGGTGATCGAGCGCGGCAGCAGCGACAGGCTGACTGCATCGTCCAGCGCCATCAGGTGTGCGAGGCCCCAGGAGCTGCCGATCGACACGCAGCTGCCGGCCAGCATGCCCAGCAGCAACGCCGGCCAATGCCGCGCGAGCAACCCCCGTTGCTGCCAGATCGGCACGGCAAAGGCCACCGTCACCGGGCCAAGCACGGCCATCAGCCAATGGGTATTGCGCGCGTACTCGGCATAGGCGGTGTGCAGTGGCACGGCCACCGCCAGCAGCAACGCCGGCACCAGGATCAGCGGCGACAGCAGATAACGCCCGCTGCGCCGGTACAGCCAGCGGCTGCCTAGATAAGCGGCCAGTGTCAGCGCCAGCCAGAACAGCGGCATCGGTTCAAGGCTCATGGCGCAGGCTCCAGCGGCACACCAGCTCGACCGTCACGGCAGTGACCACCATTACCAGCAGCGTGCTCACCGCGATCACCAGGAGGATGCGCCAGCCTTCATCGCGCAGCAGGCTGCCGTAATCGAGCAGGCTCATCAGCGCCGGAATGAAGAACAACAGCATTTCGGCCATCAGCCAGCCCGCACCGGCCTGGAGCATGGCCGGTTTCAGCAGGCCGCTGGCGAACAGGATCAAGAGCAGGGCCAGGCCGAAAACACCACCCGGAATGGGCCAGCCAGACCAGGCCGCAAGCTGGCTGCCGAACAGGAACAAGGCAAACAGCACCGCCAGCTCGCAGATCAGCCGAGTGAGTTTTTTTAGCAATACAGCGTTCATCAATGGGTTCCTCGACGGGTGCCCATTGTAAATTTGCCGTGCCTAGGCCAGAAGCGAATTGTTAGACTGCCTGCCATTCCAAAAAGGAATTCAGGCGATGGAATTCAAGCAGCTACGCAGCTTTGTCGAAGTGGTTCATCGCGGTGGTTTTACCCAGGCCGCGCAGACGCTGAATATCAGCCAGTCAGCGGTGAGCAAGCAGGTGGCTCAGCTGGAGGATGACATCGGCCAGCAACTGCTCGAACGGCAGGGCTCGCAGATGCACCTGACCGCCGCCGGGCGCATCGTCCTCGAGCGCGGCGAAGCGCTGCTGCGCCAGCGCCATGAGCTGTTGAGCGAGCTGGATGATCTGAGCCAGATGCACCGTGGCGAATTGCGCCTGGGCCTGCCACTGCTGGGCAGTGATGCGCTGTTTGCCGGGCTGTTCGCCGAGTACCGGCGGCGCCATCCGAACATCGTCATTCACCTGCTCGAGGGCGGCAGCCGCACCATTGAGCAGGCGGTACGCAGCGGTGAGCTGGAATTGGGCGGCAGCCTGACGCCAAACGACGACGCCTTCGCCTTTCAGCCCTTCTGCAACGAGCCGCTGGATGCCCTGCTGCCCGCCGGACACGCCCTGGCAGGCTTGACCGAGGTTGACCTGGGCCAACTGGCCGAGACGCCGTTCTTGCTCTACCAGCGCAGCTTCGTCCTCAACGACCGCCTGCTCAGCGCCTGCCAGCAGTTGGGTTTCACCCCCAAGGAAGGCGGGCGCAGCGGTCAGGCGGACTTTCTCGCGGCACTGGTGGCAGCAGGCCAAGGCGTGGTGCTGCTGCCGCGGGTAGTCGCCCGCGCGCTGGAGCGCCCTGGGGTGGTCCGTCTGCCCTTACTGGCACCCGAGGCGCTGCGCTGGGACATTGCCTTTATCTGGCGCCGCGGCGCGTATCTGTCACGCGCAGCGCAAGCCTGGCTGGGGTTGCTGCGCGAGCAAGCTTAGGCCTTCAGTGCGGCGGCCAGCTCGGCCAACCACGGCTCGGCGTCAGCCTCCGGGGTGACCGTTTCGCTGGCATCCAGACGCAACATCGGCAGCACTTCGTGCACACCCAGTTCGGTAAACAGCTCGCGCATCTGCTCGCCGCCGCCGCAGTAGGTGTCGCCGTAGCTGGAGTCGCCCAGGCCGATCACTGCGCCGGGCAGGCCGCGCCATGCCGCTGGCAGGCTGTCGCGAATAGCGCAGAACAGCGGCATAAGGTTATCCGGCAGCTCACCCATGCCGGTGGTCGAGGTCACAGCCAGCAGGGCTTGCGAGGCAAAGCCTTCGATGTCGGCCAGGCTGGCCCGCGCCGCGTACCAGGCTTCAAGGCCAGCGGCTTTGAGCAACGCCTCGGCATGACGGGCAACTTCTTCGGCGGTGCCATACACTGAACCGGAAATAATGACGACTTTCATCTGCGGGAGGATTCCGAAACTGAGTAAAAACGTAGGATACTAGCATCCTGCAATGGCAAAAGGCCGCTTGAGGCGTAAGTCGCCGCTATCCAATCTCTGGTCCGCACATGATCAACGCTCAACTGCTGCAATCGATGGTCGATGCCTCCAATGACGGCATCGTGGTCTGTGAACAGGAAGGTGACGACACCATCCTGATCTACGTGAACGCCGCCTTCGAGCGCCTGACCGGTTTCAGCCGCGACGAAATCCTCTATCAGGACTGCCGCTTTCTGCAGGGCAATGACCGCGACCAACTGGCCCGCGTACGCATCCGCAAGGCCATGCTTGACGGCAAACCGTGCCGCGAAGTTTTGCTCAACTACCGCAAGGACGGCAGCGCGTTCTGGAATGAGCTGTCTATCACGCCGGTGTACAACGAAGCCGACCAGCGCCGCTATTTCATTGGTATCCAGAAGGACGTCAGCCGCCAGGTCGAACTGCAGCGCAGCCTGGAACAATGCCAGGCGCAGTTCGCCGATCTGAAATCCGAGCTGCTCAAATGAACCAACCGCCGCCGCCGCTGTCCATCCTGTCACTGTTGAAAAAATCGCCACATTCGGATGCGACCATGCAAGCAGATACCCTGCTCACCCAGGCCGAGATGAGCTTCATCCAAGACTTGCAGCATTCGCCGCAACTGAACTTGGCTGACCCTATGTCCGGCCTGCTGGTCAACGGCGATCGCCAGCTGCAGACCTTGCTGACGCGCCTTGCGGCCAGTGATCAGGTTACCCTGCAGGCGCATTTCAACAACCAGCAGATCAGCTTCCCGCTGCAACTGGTCGAAGACGAATTCCACGCCCTGCACCTGCAGCTTGGCTCCCCGGAAATCTACGAGGAAGACGGCCCGCAACTGCGGCCATGGCGCTTGTCACTCGAAGAGCCCTCGGCGCTGCTCGAAAGCAAAGGCAAACGCAGCAACCTGTGGGTCCGGGACATCTCGTTCAAGGGTGTATTGCTTGAAGTGCGCGGCCTGAAACAGGCGCCCAAGCGCTTCGACCTGAGCTTCGCCCCTGACGGCATCGCGCCGATCGGCCTGCACGGCGTGCTGCGCCGGCGTATCGGTGCAAACCTGGCCGCGTACGACCTCAGCCGCAGCCCGGCAGAAGAGATCGAGCGCTTGCGCGAATACATCCTCCAGGCCCACCGTAGCGCCCATCCCGAACTGCACGCTTAAGCTTCAGGTATCGAGCTGACCGGCCAGATACTGGCGCAAGCGTCGGCGCATCAGGCTGACCTCGGCTCCCAGGCAGACCACCGCACTGCCGGCCAGCGTGTCCTGAGCAAACTCCGCCGCCTCCCCCGCCAGCAGTAACGGGCAACCCAACCCTAAACGTGCCAGGCGCTTACCCAACTCGGCAGTTGGCCGCTGATTGGAGAACAGCACCACCGCATCCGGCTCCAGCTGCCGACAGATCAGCGCCAGCTCCTGCAGCGGCTGACTGGCCGGCAGCAGTACCACGCCGACTTCTTCGCTGCCGAGCAGCAGCCCGGCCACCAGCAACTCCAGCTCCTGCAGCGCGGTTGACAGCGGCGCCAGCACGACGCGCTGGCGCCGCGGTGCCCGCGCCAGCTGCAGGCGCATCAGCACCCGCCCGCGCAAGAACTGGTCGAGAAAACCCCACTCGCTGGCCTGGCCAAAACCGCGCGGCGCCCCGCGCAGGGTGTGCCAAACCGGCATGAATACGTCGTTGAACACCCGCTCCTGGGTAGTACTGGCAAATACCTGATCGAACAAACGGTCGAGCCTAGCGCCGTCAAAGCACTGCACTGCCTCGCGTACCTGGGTACGCCACCTGGCCAGGTCATCGGCATTGCTTGCAGCACTGCTGTCCTGCGCCAGCGCCTGGCCACGGGCGAGAATGCTGCCGACCTTGCTCACCGCCACGCCGCGCTCAAGCCAGCCGAGGATGCTGCGTACCGCGTCGACGTCGGCCTGCGAGTACAAGCGGTGGCCGCTGTCGGTGCGAGTTGGCTGGATCAGGCCGTAGCGACGCTCCCAGGCACGCAGCGTCACCGGGTTGACCCCGGTCAGGCGCGAAACCTCGCGGATTGGAAACAGCTCTTGGTGATCCAGACCGGCTATAGGGAGTGCCTGCTCGTTCATGCGTGGTGAAAACCCGGATTCGATTAAACAAAGCACATTCTACGCCGGGACGGGCAAACAAATAACCAACCGTTCGCCCGCTGACACTGACGAGTCACAGTTTATCCGCGATAATCCGCGCCTGATTCTTGCATGCATGCCTGCGTCGCCCACCACCCCGGGCGCGCAAGCCTAAGGGCCGGCTACCCGCCAGTCCTGTCGCCAGGAGATACACAATGTCTACCCCACCCGTTACCCTGATGGTGTCGCGCCGCGCCGCCCATGGCCGCTACCAGGACCTGCTGACCTGGCTGCATGAAGGCGAGCAGCTGGCCACTGACTTCACCGGTTACCTCGGCTCGGGCATCCTCGCCCCGCCCGGAGATGGCGACGAATTCCAGATCATCTTCCGTTTCACCAGCGAGCAGACCATGCATGCCTGGGAGCATTCGGCCTCGCGCCGCGCCTGGCTGCAACGCGGCGACGGCCTGTTCGAACGCCCCAGGGAGCAGCGCGTCAGCGGCATCGACGACTGGTTCGGCGCCAATACAGTGCAAAAGCCGCCGCGCTGGAAGCAGGCCGTGGCAATCTGGCTGGCGTTCTTCCCGGTCTCGCTGCTGTTCAACCTGGTCTTCGGCCACTGGCTCAGCGCACTCGACCTGCTGCCGCGGGTGCTGCTCAGCACCTTGGGCCTGACGCCAGTCATGGTCTATCTATTCATCCCGCTGTCGACGCGGCTGCTGGCCAGCTGGCTACACCCGGCGCCAGCCGCCAGCGCAGAGCCCACGCGCGGGCTGCGCAGCCGCTGAGGCGCCCCCCAGAGGGAAGCAGTTCGGGTATGCTGGGGCATCACTGCCTGCACAGACAAGTAGACCGCCCTGAACATGAACAGCCCCATTCTGATCACCGGAGCCAGCCAACGCGTAGGGCTGGCTCTGGCACTTGAACTGGCACAGGCCGGCCATACGGTGGTCGCTGCCAGTCGCCATGTCCATGCGCAATCTGCGCACCCGAACATCGTCCAGTTTCGCGCCGATCTGTGCCAGCAGGCCGACCGCGACGCCCTGATCGATCACCTGGGCAGCCACTACGACGGCCTGCGCGCGATCATCCACAACGCCTCGGTGTGGCTGGATGACGACCTGGTCAATCTTGAGCTGATGTTCCGCCTGCACGTCGAGGCGCCGTATCACCTCAACCTGGCCCTTGGCGACATGCTGCGCAAGGTCGACAAGGCCGACATCATCCACATCTGCGACGAAACCTCCTCGCGCGGCAGCAAGAGCCATATCGGCTACGCCGCGACCAAGGCCGCACTGCAGAACATGGTGCTGTCGTTTGCCGAAAAGTACGCGCCGACGGTGCGCGTCAACGGTATCCTGCCGGGGTTGTTGATCCTCAAGGAAGGCGGCGACGAAGCCTACCGCCAGCAGACCCTGAAAAAGGCCCTGCTGGAATTCGAACCCGGCGCCGGGCCGCTGATCGAGGCGGTCAAGTACCTGCTCGACAGCCACTACAGCACCGGCAGCCAGGTGGTCATCAACGGTGGCCGCCACCTGAAGAACCGCATGATCTGAGAGAAGCCCATGACCCCACAACAACAGCTCGAACTCGAAGCCGCCGCGTTTCGCCGGCTGGTCGACCACCTGCAAAAACGCACCGATGTGCAGAACATCGACCTGATGAACCTGTCCGGTTTCTGCCGCAACTGCCTGTCCAAGTGGTACAAGGCGGCTGCCGATGAGCAGCAGGTCGACATCAGCCTGGATGACGCCCGCGAAGCGGTGTACGGCATGCCTTACGCCGAATGGAAAGCCCAATACCAGAAAGAAGCCAGCGCCGATCAGCAAGCGGCGTTCGAACAAGGAAAACCCCGTGACTGACTTGAACACCCTGCGCGCCAGCCTCGAAAGCGGCGAACACGCCTTTGCCGACACCCTTGCGTTCATCGCCGAGCACTACAGCTATCAGCCGCAGGCGTTTACCAACGGTGACGTGGAAAACGCCGCCGGCCAGAACGAAGGCTCGTGCAAGACCCTCGGCATGGCCGTGCTGGAAGGCTTGAGCGACCGCGAAGCGTTGCTGGCCTTTGGTGAGCATTACCGCAGCGTGGTCGCCACGCCAGATGGCAGCGACCACGGCAATATCCGTGCGTTGATCGCGTATGGCCTGGCTGGGGTGAAGTTTGCCCAGCAGCCGCTCAAGCGCCTGGCTTGATGACAAAGGGGCTGCCTGCGTAGCCCCTTGGCTTGCGGCGTCAGCGCAGCCGCTGGCCGGGCGTGCCTGGTGACAGCTGGCCGTGTTGCAACCATTCCAGTGCAATCGGCCACAGCGTCTGCCTGAAGCGGTCATGAAAGAAGGCAAAGTGGCCGATCTCGGCGACCTGTATGTCCGCCGGGGCAATCCGCAGATGCGCGGGTTGCGCCTCGCTCAGATAAGCCAGTAAACGCTCGGTAGCAGCCACCGTACCGAACGGGTCATCGCTCAAGCTGATCGCCAATGTTGCCGCATGCACCTGAGCGAATGGCCTTGTCGCCAGCAAGCGCCCGCTAGGACGCTGTTCGTACGCAGGCGTGGGCGTACTCCAGTCAGCAACAACCCCTGCCGGGGTATCTTCCAGCCAACCCAGGCGTTTGCCCGGGAAATAGCCCATCACCCTGGTCAGCAGCGGCATTGCCACATGCCATTTGGCCAACAAGCGCCAGCGCTGCGCAGCCGCATAGTCGCGCCAATAGGCAAACTGCGCACCGACCATCACCACCCGCCGCACCTGCTGCGCCGAGGGCGCCAGGCCTACCGCCCAACCGCCGAAGCTGTGCCCGACCACATCCACTGGCTGCCCGGGGAAGTGCTCGGCCGCATACTGCAGCATGGCCTCGAAATCCAGTTGCCCCCAATCGCTCCATGACGCCGTGAAGCCACGCAACGACGGCGGCCGTGATTCGCCGATGCCGCGATAATCGAAGCACAGCACATCACAGCCCTGGGCAAACAGGTAGTCGGCAAAGCGCGAGTAGTAAGCGCAGCGCACCGAAGTGGCCGGGTTGATGATCACCAGCGGGCGCTGAGGATCAGGTCGAGCATGGCGCCAGACAAAACCGCCGAGGCTGTAGCCATCGGCGGCTTTGTGGCGCAGGGCGCTGGCGGGTTGGGTCAGGCTGCTCATGGCGGACTCTTTGTTGGAGTCTGCTCACGCTAGCAAAATTTCAGCCCCACGCCATCACCAGACACACGCTTCGCTGATTACAGCTGAACGCAGTCGAACTGGACGTCTGTCGCCACGTCTGCGTCGTAGTCGACGTCAGCGCGTTCGAAGCCGAACAGGTTGAGGAACTGCTTCTTGTAACCGGCGTAGTCGGTCATTTCGAACAGGTTCTCGGTGGTCACTTGTGGCCACAGGGCCTTGCACGCATCCTGGACGTCGTCGCGCAGTTCCCAGTCGTCCAGGCGCAGGCGGCCTTTTTCGTCGACTTCAGCCGGCGCGCCGTCTTCCCGGAACAAGCGGTCGCGGAACATGCGATCGAGCTGGTCCTGGGTGCCTTCGTGCACACCCTTTTCCTGCATGATCTTGAACACCATCGACAGGTACAGCGGCATTACCGGGATCGCCGAGCTGGCCTGGGTGACCACCGACTTGAGCACGGCAACGTTGGCGCCGCCCTTGATCTCGCTGGCGAGCTTCTGGTCCAGGCGCAGGGCGGTGTCGTCCAGGTCCTGCTTGGCCTTGCCCAGTGCACCGTGCCAGTAGATCGGCCAGGTGATTTCGGTGCCGATGTAGCTGAACGCGACGGTACGCGCCTGCTCGGCCAGCACGCCGGCATCAGCCAGAGCGTCGATCCACAACTGCCAGTCCTGACCACCCATGACGGTGACGGTGTCGGCGATTTCCTGCTCGGTGGCCGGCTCGATCGAGGCTTCGGTGATCACGTCTTTGTTGGTGTCGATGGCAGTCGACTTGTACGGCTGGCCGATTGGTTTGAGCGACGAGCGAATCACTTCGCCAGTCTTTGGCAGCTTGCGCACAGGCGAGGCCAGCGAGTAGATGACCAGGTCAACCTTGCCGCCCATTTCGTTCTTGATCAGCTCGATGACCTTGGCGCGGGCTTCATCGGAGAAGGCGTCACCGTTGATCGACTTGCTGTACAGGCCTTCAGCCTTGGCGAACTTGTCGAATGCAGCAGCGTTGTACCAGCCGGCGGTGCCTGGCTTGTTTTCGGTGCCTGGCTTTTCGAAGAACACGCCGAGGGTGTCGGCTTTGAAGCCGAAGGCTGCAGTGATGCGTGCTGCCAGGCCGTAGCCGCTGGAAGCACCGATCACCAGGACCTTTTTCGGACCATCATCGCGCACGCCCAGCTTGCGGGTGGCTTCGATCTGGTCACGGACGTTGAGCTCGCAGCCCTTCGGATGGGTCGTGGTGCAGATGAAACCGCGAACCTTGGGATGAATGATGGCCAATGTCTGTACCTCGTCAGGTTTAGGCTAGGGAGCCGCGCCGCGCGGGCGGGTTCCGTTTGATCTGAGGGTGAGACTACCCCCGCAAGTTATCCGACACATATTACGGGCTGACGGGGGTGGTTCCAACCGCAGATCGCCCCAGCTGCTCACGCAGCCACTGCATGAAGGCACGCGCCAGCGGGTCATCCTGGCTGTCGCGGTGCACCAGGCACGCCCACGCCGGGCCCCTGACCCGCTGCGCCGACAACGCCTGCAGTAAACCCTGCGCCGCTGCGCATCGACGCGATTGCCGCAGGCGGCGGTGACATTCACTGCGTCACTCATCAGTGCCCTGCCGTCTAACGGGGTGATTGATTAGCTTTGCGAATCAATGCCAAAGAAAAACAAACTTAACAAATGAACCGTTTGCACCGATGCTGGGTGGTACTGCGTCGCCTCGTCGCGCCACCTTCATCGGAGAACAACAACATGCATGAAGTCGTCATCGTCGCCGCCACCCGTACCGCCATCGGCAGTTTCCAGGGCGCTCTGGCCAGCGTGCCAGCCGTCGATCTGGGCGCTGCGGTGATCAAGCGCCTGCTCGAGCAGACCGGGCTCGACCCAGCACAAGTCGACGAGGTGATCCTTGGCCAGGTGCTGACCGCCGGTGCCGGACAAAACCCGGCGCGTCAGGCTGCGGTCAAGGCCGGCTTGCCGTTCAGCGTGCCGGCGCTGACCCTGAACAAAGTCTGCGGCTCGGGCCTCAAGGCCTTGCACCTGGCGACCCAGGCGATTCGCTGTGGCGATGCCGATGTGGTCATAGCCGGCGGCCAGGAGAACATGAGCCTGGCGCCCTACGTCATGCCCTCGGCCCGCACCGGTCAGCGCATGGGCCATGGCCAGTTGATCGACAGCATGATCAGCGACGGCCTGTGGGACGCCTTCAACGATTACCACATGGGCATCACAGCCGAGAACCTGGTCGACAAGTTCGACATCAGCCGTGAACAGCAGGACGCCTTTGCCGCCGAATCCCAACGCAAGGCCGTCGCCGCCATCGAAGCCGGGCGTTTCAAGGACGAGATCACGCCCATCGTGCTGCCGCAGAAAAAGGGCGAGCCAAAGGTGGTCGAGCGCGACGAGCAACCCCGTCCCGAATCCACCGCCGAAGCACTGGCCAAACTGCGTCCGGCGTTCAAGAAAGACGGCAGCGTCACCGCCGGCAACGCCTCCAGCCTCAACGACGGCGCAGCGGCGGTACTGCTGATGAGCGCGGCCAAAGCGACCGAGCTGGGCCTGCCGGTGCTGGCCAGGATTGCCAGCTACGCCAGTGCTGGGGTCGACCCGGCGATCATGGGCATTGGCCCGGTGTCGGCCACCCAGCGCTGCCTGGCCAAGGCCGGCTGGCAGTTGGCCGATCTGGACCTGATCGAAGCCAACGAAGCCTTCGCCGCGCAGGCGCTGGCGGTGGGCAAGTCGCTGGAATGGGACGCAGACAAGGTCAACGTCAATGGCGGCGCCATTGCCCTCGGTCATCCGATTGGCGCATCTGGTTGCCGAGTGCTGGTGACCCTGCTGCACGAGATGATCAAGCGTGATGCCAAGAAAGGCCTGGCGACCCTGTGCATTGGTGGTGGTCAGGGCGTGGCGCTGGCGATCGAGCGCTAGGTCGGCGATTGCGTGAACCGGGCTGGCGGCGCGTGCCGGCAGCCTGGTTGCTCAAGAAGGTTCAGAAGCGCTCGTCAGCGATGGCTGGCAGAGTCAGCTCACGCACGTAGCTGGCTGGCGACAAGCTGAGCAATGTGCGCACCATCAGCACCACATCGTGCACCGGAATCAACTCCCCTGCCCCGCGTGCTGCGGCTTCGGCCAACGGCACTTCAAGGTCGTCTTCGGTATTCAGGTAGCCGAGATTGAGGCAGGTGACGCCGAGCTGTTGATCTCGGTAGCCTTCGCGCAGCGCTTCGGCGATACCGCGCAAGGCGAATTTCGATGCGCCAAAGGTAACTTCGGGGCGACCGCTCTGACTCAGGCCGGAGGTCGAGCCGGTGAGGATGATTCGCGGCGCTTGGCTGCGCAACAGAACCGGCAGCAGACGTTTGATCAGCAGGATTGTCGCGGTGATATTGCAGCTGACCATGTGCTCCAGCTGCTCATCATCGTCGCTTGCAAAACTGTAGCCGGCTTCGAACGCCTGCGTTTCCCACAAACCAAGGTTGTAGATCAGGGCATCGATACCGCCCGCCTCTACTGCATGTGCAATCTGCTGCGCCGCCAACTTGGGCTGGCCCATGTCCGCTGCGATCCACTGCACTGCAATGCCATCGCGAACCGGCAACGGTTCAGGCTGCGTGCGTGACACCCCGATCAGCGTATCGTCCGTTGCTCCCAGCCCGTCGATCAATGCCTTGCCCAGCCCTTTGCTGGCACCCACCACTAGAACTTTCATCCCAACACTCCCTGTAGGCCGGATAGCCGAGCGGCATCGAAACAGAACTCGGCAGGTGCGGCAAAGCCAGGTTGTATCTGGATATGAGCAGGGGCTCGCCTGCTACGCGGCACGAGCCTGGGCTACGTCCGAGTGGTTGAGCGCCTTGGTCAGCAGTGCTACCTGCTGGCACTTGTCGGCGGCGAGGGCGAGCTCATTGTTGAGCTCGGCATCGTCTTGCTCGTCAGCGCTGTGCAGCAGCGGGCACGACGGCGCTACCCACAACCGGTCGCCCAGGCGCTCGGCGGCGAGGCGCAGGACGTGCAGCGCATCGTCCAGATTCCAGTGCCCGCTGTTACGGCCACTGACTACGCCCAGCGAAAGCACCTTGTACGCCGGCAGGCGATCAAGAATGGTCGGGAATTGTTCAGGGGCCTGCACCAGGTCGATGTGCAGGCCGTCGACCGGGAGATTGGCGGCCAGGCCGAGGTTGGCGTTCAGGCCGCCAAAGTAGGTCGCGACCAGCTTTTTCAGCGGCGCCCGCTGGAGGATGTTGTAGACCCGCTCGTAGGCATTCTTCCAGGCCTGCGGCAGTTCCAGCGCCAGGATCGGTTCATCGATCTGTACCCACTCCACACCTTGCGCAGCCAGCTGGTTGAGGATCTGGTCGTACAGCGGCAGCAGGCGATCAAGCAATTCCAGTTTGTCGAAGTCGCCACCTTGGCATTCACCCAGCCACAGGTAAGTCAGCGGGCCGAGCACGACTGGCTTGACGGCATGGCCGAGCGCTTTGGCCTCGTTTACCTCTTCAAGCAGTTGCTCCCAGTTCAGGGCGAACTGCTGATCAACGCTGAGCTGCGGGGCCAGGTGGTGGCTGTTGCTGTCGAACCACTGGGTCAGCTCCAGCGCGTGGTCGCTGACTGGCAGCAGCTCGATGCCGGCATCTTTCTGCAGCTGCCAGTGCTTGGCACGCAACTCACGGCCCACCGCACGCAGGCCGGCTTCATCCAGCGCGCCCGTGAGGAACGCCTGTTGGGCCTTCTTCAGTTCGGGATCACAGCCGATGCGTGGAAAGCCGAGGTTGTGTGCCAGTGCCATGTGAGGTGTTCCTTGCCGTTGAATTTCAATGGGGCAAGTCTGTGCGCAATGCGATGCTGAGACAAACTCATATAATTTATGATCATCTCAAGAAATTCTCATACAGCGCTTTGACGTACACCGACTTAAGATTGGCCCAGCCGCGCCATGGCATGTCTTTTCCACACCTGTCACCAGCGCAATCAGACAAGCCAACCTCACCCATCTGCCGCACAATGCCGGCCAGATCCACTGCCGGTGCCGAGCCCCGCATGAGCCTGCTGAAAACCGCGCTGCATGAGCACGCCTTCGTCTGCATCATGGAATTCGTGCCCAAGCCCTCTGCCGAGCGCTTCGCCGCGCTCGAAGCGATCATGACCCGCAAACAGCTGTGCGGCTGGCCGCTGACCGTGTCCATCGGCGACCGCGTCGGCAGCCCGCTGGACATGTCGCCGCTGGACGCTTTCAACTCGCTGACTACACCCGTGCCCGCCCTGCTGCACTTTTCCGGCAAGGCCCGCGAACGCCACGACCTGCTCAGCCAGCTGCAACACATGGATGCCGCCGGCCTCGACCAGTTGCTGATCCTTACCGGCGATCGTCTGCCCGGGCACACGCCCGGCCAACAGCCGGTGCGCTACCTCGAATCCGTCGCCGCCCTGCAGATCGCCCGCCAGGCCCGACCCGACTGGCTGCTCGGCGCCGCTCTCAACCCGTTCAAGTACCGCGAAGAAGAAGGCGCTGCGCAGTATCTCAAGGCTGAGAAAAAGCTCAGTGCCGGTGCTGACTTCCTCACCCTGCAGCTCGGCTACGACGATCAAAAACATCAGGAAGCGCTGCAGTGGATGGCTCGTCAGCGCACACCGAAACCGCTGATCGCCTGCCTTATGGCGCTCACCCACGGCCGCGCGCAGATGCTCGAACACGTTGCCGGCGCCGTCGTCACGCCATCGATGCGCGATGTACTGGCTGCCGAGCTGGCGCTGTCCAAGGCGTATGCCCAGGCGCGCAGTATTCAGCGCCTGGCGTTGCAGGTGGTGGGTTTGAAATTGATGGGGTATGCCGGCGTGCACCTGTCCGGTGTGCATGAAATTACCCAGTTGCAAGCGCTGGAGGATGAGCTGGAGCAAGTGCTGGCAAGTGTTCATACCCTGGAACAATGGGCGCCTGCCTGGACTGCCAGCTGGCAGATGCCGGACCTGCCCGCAGTGACCTTCACCCCGCCCGGCGCGCATTGGCGGCTTGGCCAGTCACGGGTCAGCGCCAGCCTGCGGGAGCAGGTTCGCTATCACTTGTTGTCGAGCATGCACGGGTTGTTGTTCGGCCGCGAGAACCGGGCCAGTCGTGCGTTTGGCTGGGCTGTGACTAGACCTTTGTGGTCGAAACCTGGCGCAGCAAGCCTGCTGCATGGCCTTGAGCGCGGCATCAAAAGACCGTTGGTTGGTTGCGACACCTGCGGCAGTTGTCGCCTACAAGACACTCTCTACATTTGCCCAGAATCCTGCCCCAAAGGCCTCGCCAACGGCCCCTGCGGCGGCACCTCGCTGAACCGCTGCGAGTTCGGTGATCGCGAGTGCGTGCATGGCGTGAAGTACCGCGTGGCCAAGACTGTGGGCGAGACCGATGTGCTGCGCGAGCGATTGATTCCTTGCGTCGAAGTCGAGAACCGCCACCGCAGCTCGTGGCCGGTGTGGTTTCAAACGGCGCCGGTGGTCAAGGTTGAGCCGGTGGTTGCGGTGCGGCGGGCTGCAGGTTCGGAGTCTGTTCAGCGTGAGGTAGCGGTTGCTGAGGTGGATAACTGACGCCGCCGACTGCGGCCTTGCAGGCCATAGCACGTTACGACAAAAGGAGAGGTTTTGATGCAACTGGCGCTAGGGCCAGGTTTGGCAGCCCACTAACTTGTAGCGGCCTGCACGGGCAAGCTTACCGTGAACGCAGTCCCCGCCACAGCATCCGAAACCATGCTCACCGTCCCGCCATGCGCCTCGGCAATTTGCTTGACAATGAACAACCCCAGTCCGACCGACCGAATCGAACCGTCATACTCATTGGCCCGCATCATGGGCTCGAACAACGTCGGGATCACCGCCTCGGCGATGTGCTCGCCATGGTTGTGAACGCTCAAGGTCGCGCCTGCTGCGGACAGGTCAGTGCTCAAGGTGATCGGAAAACTCAGATCACCATAAGCAACGCTGTTGGCAACCAGATTACCGATCATCTGCTGCAGACGATCCTGATCCACTTCAAGCGTGCCGCACCCGCGCGACACATGCCGGATGTGCGCATCAGCAAAGGCAATCCTCAGCTCACTTACACACTGGTCCACAAACTCAGGGAGGGGGACCTGATGCCGGCTGATCTTGATGCCCTGCCCAATCCGCACCGAGGCAAAATCCAGCAGGTCAACAATCATCCGCTGCGCCCGCTCGGCTGAGGTGCTGATGCCATCAAGTAGGCGCTGCTCCCGTTCGGAGCGCTGCCCATGCTCGAGCATGTGCGCGGCCATCTTGATGGCCATCATCGGGTTCTTCAGGTCATGGCTGGCAATCGCGACCATCTGCTCAGCCAAGAAGATCACCCGCGCAAAATGCCGAGCGATTTGCCCATCGGTACGCTTGAAGCTGCTGAGCAACTCCTCACCCAGCGCAGGTTCCCCAGGTTCGCCCATCAACACCGGGGCCATGGTGGTTGACCAGCCCTGATAGTTGTCGTCGATGGCCTCGAGCAACGCATCGACCTCCTCAGCCAGGAAGCCACCGGCATAGTCGCCCGAGTCGATATAGCTGGGCGATCCGCCAATCATGACCATCGCCGCGACGCGCCCTGGCTGCTGGCGCTGAGCCAGGGTACCGATCATTGCGCTTGCAGAATGGCAAACCAGGATAACCGGGCCCTCGGCGTACGCGTCGATAAGCTCGTTGAGGTCCGATGCGTAGCCCCACAGCGAGGAATACTTCTCAGGGTCGTAAGCAGCAAGATCCGACTGGCCCGCACCAACCAAGTCGTAGCTGATCACCCGAAAACGCGAAGCAAGGTGCGGCAGCAGCAATTTCCACATGGTTTGGTCGCAACCGAAGCCGTGCGAAAGGATCAAGGTCGCGCTGCCGCTGCCGGAGATGTTTACGTTGTTGCGCTTTTGCAGAGTCATTCTTATCTCGATCTCGTACAGCAAAGGCCAGGCCGTGATGATCCGCACCACCTGCCACTGAGAATAGATCAGGCATTGAGGGCATGGTTCGGATCAATGATGAAGATTCAATACCCGATCACGGTTAGAGGGGCAAGGAAGGACATGGTTCTGGCGTCACTGCTACGAGCCGGTTCTGGAGGACAGATACGCGATAGTCCCTGTAAACCGGGTGGAAATGAAAAGCTAGAGATGGATGTACCTTGCACCTCTCTGGACGAAGTCCGCCAAGAAATCTATGAAATTGACCGCAACCTTGTTTAGCTTCTCGCCAAACGGGGCCGCTGATACAGATAGCGAGATAAAACTGTGGCGAAAATGCCCATCAAGGCAAAACCCCTTTCAGCACAGCCCCATCTACCGCAGGAACTCGCACACGCAGTGCAATCAGCAACGCGGCCAGCAGCATCAGCACGGCCGCCGCCACGAATACGCCTGCGCTGCCACCGAGGCTGAACATTGCCCCACCCGCGGCTGCGCCTGTGGCGATGGCCGACTGCACAGACGCTACCACCATGCCGCCAGCGCTCTCCGCTTGATCAGGGACCGCGCTGGCGACCCAGTTCGACCATGCCACCGGCACACCCCCAAAGGCCAGGCCCCAGACCGCCAGCAGTACAGCCTGCCCTGGCACCGAAGCTGGCAACAAGACCAGCGCCAGTGCCGCAACGCCTACCAACGCTGGCATCAACACCAGGGTGGCCAATGGGTGACGAGTGAGCATCCACCCGGCCACCAACGTGCCGACAAAGTTCGCCACACCAAAACCCAGCAACATCAGCGACAGGCCCTGCGGGCCAATGCCGGTCGTATCTTCGAGGAATGGCCGAATATACGTGAACATCGCGAAGTGGCCGCTGTGCACCAGCACACAACCGAACATCCCCATAGCAATGCCTGGGCGCTGCAACACTTCAAGCACCGTACGCAGGCGTGCCGGCCGACGTGGCGCAAGGCTCGGCAGCGTAAGCGACTGGAAAATCAGGGTCACCCCCCCCACTGCTGCCGCTGCATAGAACGCGCTGCGCCAGCCATAGAGCCCGCCCAGATAACTACCCAGCGGGACCGCGACCACCGTCCCGACGGCGATGCCGCTGAAAATGATCGAGAGCGCTCGCGGCAACAAAGCCACGGGCACCAAGCGCATCGCCACCGCTGCCGCCATGCTCCAAAACCCACCAAGCGCGATGCCGAGCAAGATACGCATCAACAACAGCACCGCGAAACTGGAGGAAACGGCGACCAGCAGGTTGGATGCGATCATCAACGTGGAAAACCCCAGCAACACCCAGCGCCGATCGATACTTCGAGTCAGGCCTGGCACCAACAGGCCAGCGAACAGCGCCACCACCGCTGTCACCGTTACCGCTTGGCCAGCCAGCGCTTCGGACACCCCCAGCTCGGTTGCCATCGGCGTCAACAGGCTGGCCGGAAGGTACTCAGCGGTCAGCAAGCCAAACACGCCCATCGCCAACGAGAATACGGCCATCCACGCTGGAGTTGTAGGTTCTGCATCCGGCGCGGCGCCGCGACGGCTGTCGGGTACGGCATTGCATATAAGGTCAGTCACTGCATGGATCTCCCAATCTTCAATTGCGACCGGTAGTCTAGGCGCGAGATTCCGGATGATCTATGATCGAAAAACTCAATTTTTTGATTAAAACACCGAGCCGATGTCGACAGACCAATTTGCCCTCTCTTCCGACCTCATCAACGAGCTGTTGCGCGGCATGCGCCTGCGCGGTGTCGAGTACCGCCGTATCCAGGCGGGCCCAGCCTTCGGCTTGGCCTTCGCTGCCAAACCCGGGCATGCTTGGTTCCACTTCCTGGCGGTCGGCAACGCGGTGCTACGTATGGAAGACGGGACGACCTATGCGCTGTCAGCCGGTAACGCCGTCTTCATCTGCCATGGCGCGGCCCATCACTTGCTCTCGCATACGCAGGTACCCGTGCAGGACATTGATCTGCTGGACGGCGAGCCTCTCGGCGAAACCGTAAGCGCGGTGGACACCGGAACCGATCCCGGCTCCATGCCGACCACGCTGTTGTTCAGTGGATGCATGGAATTCGAATTGGGCAGCCTCCATGGCCTTGGCAAGCTGATGCCTGGCCTGATGCTTATTGATGCCGGCGGCCAGCGTTACCCCGGGCTGGTGCCTATTCTCACCACCATGGAGCGCGAGGTCAGCGCCGCACGCGTTGGCTTCGCCGGCATCCTCGCGCGATTGGCCGATGTGGTCGCCGCCATGGTCGTTCGCGGTTGGGTCGAGTGCGCCTGCGGCAACGCCTCCGGCCTGGTTGCCGCTCTGCGCGATCCGCGGCTGGCAGGTGCACTTCTGGCGCTTCATCAGCAACCGGGCCGAGACTGGACCGTCGAGCAGTTGGCGGAGCAATGCAATACCTCCCGCTCGGTCTTTGCCGAGCGCTTCCAACTGACGATTGGCATGAGCCCACTGCGCTACGTTACCGAAGTGCGAATGCGGCTTGCCAGCCAGTGGCTGACGCTGGAAAGAGTACCTATTGAAGAGGTCGCGCAGCGGTTGGGCTATACGTCCCAGGCGGCCTTCAGTCGGGCGTTCAAGCGAGTTACGGGTACCACGCCTGGGTTGAGTCGCAGGTTGAGGCAGTTGGCTGCCACCTGAAGCTGAGGCTAATTGGTGCCGAGCCGGAAAGCAGCGAATGTGTCTGCGGCTGCCAACTCCAGCGCCAAGTTCTCCGACCATCTGCCGCTGTACCGGCAAGAAAGGATCTTTTGGCCGAGCAGGCTTGGCCATCCCGCGTTCAACCCTGGCTCAATGGGTAGGGCAAACCGGCGTGCAGCTCCAGCCCTTGGTGGATGCGCTGCGCGGAGCTTGATGATGGTGCTGTGCCTATCGACGGTCGCTCCAACTGGTTGTTCGCCGGTTCGCTGCGCAGTGGTAAACGAGCGGCGGCTATCATGAGCTTGATCCAGTCGGCGCGCATGAACGGGCATGATCCGTACAGATACCTGAAGGACGTACTGACGCGCTTGCCAACTCACCAAGCAAGCAATCTGCACGACCTGCATCCGCACGCTTGCTCGGCTTAAGCAAAGAAGCTGCTTCCACTGAGGTATTCATATCTGTAAATTCGAATATACGAATAAACAAATATACAGGTTGGCCATGTCCTTTCAGCCCCACACTTTCTTCAAATGCCTCGGTGATGAAACTCGCGCCCGAATCATGCTGATGCTCGCTGTCGAGGGGGAGCTATGTGTCTGCGAATTGATCTGGGCGCTCGACGATCACCAACCAAAAGTGTCCCGGCACCTCGCTCAGTTGCGCACCTGCGGGCTGCTGGAAGATCGCCGTCAGGGCCAATGGATCTATTACCGCCTTCATCCAGAACTCCCTCAGTGGGCAGTGGAGGTGCTCCAAACGACCCTTGAGGCTAACCGTTCCTGGCTCGGCGATGACCAAGGTCGCCTTGCTTCGATGGAAGGTCGCCCAGTACGCCAGGCTTCCTGCTGCTAAGTGTTTCTGGAGAACTGACATGCTGTTGGCAATTTCAATATTTCTGGTCACGCTGGTACTGGTGATCTGGCAACCCCGTGGACTTGGCGTTGGCTGGAGCGCGTCTGCCGGGGCGGTACTCGCATTGTTGACCGGTGTCATCACGCTCAGCGATATCCCCGTGGTCTGGCACATAGTGTGGAACGCCACGGCAACGTTCATCGCGGTGATCATCATCAGCCTTCTGCTGGATGAGGCGGGCTTTTTCGAGTGGGCAGCACTTCATGTGGCTCGCTGGGGAGGAGGCAGCGGCGCACGCCTGTTTGCACTGATGGTGCTCTTGGGGGCAGCGGTTTCGGCCCTGTTTGCCAATGACGGCGCAGCATTGATACTGACTCCCATCGTGATCGCGATGCTGACCGCGCTCCGCTTCAGTCCAGCGGCGACCTTAGCTTTCGTGATGGCTGCCGGTTTCATTGCCGACACTGCCAGCCTGCCGCTGGTTGTCTCGAACTTGGTGAACATCGTCTCTGCCGACTTTTTCGATATCGGATTCGCCCGGTACGCCTCGATCATGTGGCCGGTGAATCTGGTCAGTGTCGTGGTGACCCTGAGCATGCTCTGGTTGTTTTATCGAAAGGAGGTGCCGCAGGCGTATTCGCCCGAGCAACTAAGGCGGCCAGAAAAAGCCATCAAAGATCGCCATACGTTCCTTGCAGGCTGGTGGGTGCTGGTACTTCTGTTGCTCGGGTTATTCGTCCTTGAGCCGCTTGGTATTCCTGTCAGTGCTGTCGCCGCCGCATGCGCCTTGGTGCTGCTGATCATTGCCGCAAAGGGGCATGTAATCTCGACACGCAAAGTGATGTTCAACGCCCCCTGGCAAGTCGTCCTGTTCTCGCTTGGCATGTATCTGGTGATCTACGGGCTGAAGAATGCCGGGCTGACTGAAGGACTCAGCTCGCTGCTTGGCACCTTCGCCGACCATGGCCTGTGGGCTGCCACGCTGGGTACCGGTTTCACCGCCGCGTTGCTGTCATCCGTGATGAACAATATGCCCAGCGTGCTGATCGGTGCCTTGTCGATCCAGGGCAGTGGGGTATCGGGACTCGCACACGAGGCCATGGTGTACGCCAACGTCATTGGCTGCGACCTCGGCCCGAAGATCACCCCCATCGGCAGTTTGGCCACGCTGCTCTGGCTGCACGTCCTGGCCCAGAAAAACATCCGCATCACCTGGGGTTACTACTTCAAGGTTGGCTGCGTACTCACCTTTCCCATTTTGCTTACGACACTGGCAGCACTTGCCGTGCGCTTGAGCATCAGCGCTTAGGAGTTGCTTTATGAAGATTCTGTTCATGTGTACGGCCAATAGCTGTCGTAGCGTCCTGTCCGAAGGGCTGTTCAACCATGTCGCCCCAGACGGCTTCACGGCCATCAGTTCGGGCAGCTTCCCGAGCGGCAAACTCAATCCGCGAGCGGTGAGCACTCTGCAAGGATTGGGAATCGACACGTCCGGCCTGTACAGCAAAGGCTCGGAAGTCTTCGTAGACACACCACCCGATATCGTCATCACCGTGTGCGACAAGGCGGGCGGCGAACCTTGCCCGGTGTATTTCGGCCCGGCCATCAAAAGCCACTGGGGGCTGTCCGACCCGTCTGATGTCGACGGCTCTGATGAGGAGGTTCAGGCCGCATTTGATGCGACCGTTGAACGTATCAAGAGGCGATTTACCGCGCTCTTCACCTTGAATCTGAAAACGCTTCAGGGCGCTGATCTGAAGCAGGCTCTGGATCGGATCGGAGCCCTGTGATGAGCGAATTTGATATGGACTCTGTCGATACTTTTCCAGCTCTTGATCTGTCGCTGATGGATATGCCGAGCGCTGAAAAATTGGGTTTTTCAGATGGTTCGAACATCAAACCACGCATTCTCCTGCTCTATGGGTCGACCAGAGAGCGGTCGTTCAGCCGTCTGCTGACGCATGAAGCTGCACGTCTGCTCCAACAAATGGGTGCCGAGACGGTGATCTTCGATCCGTCCGGACTGCCGTTGCCGGATGACGCGCCAGTCGATCACCCTAAGGTGCAGGAGCTGCGCGATCTGGTGCTGTGGTCAGACGGTCAGGTGTGGTGCTCCCCGGAACGACACGGAGCGATGTCTGCGGTGTTCAAAGCGCAGATTGACTGGATTCCTCTGACCATGGGTGCCGTACGCCCCACACAGGGTAAGACTCTCGCGGTGATGCAGGTGTGCGGCGGCTCGCAGTCCTTCAACGCAGTGAACCAGATGCGGGTTCTGGGTCGGTGGATGCGCATGCTGACCATCCCGAATCAGTCGTCTGTGCCCAAGGCGTATCTGGAGTTCGACGAGGCAGATCGAATGAAGCCTTCACCGTACTACGACCGGGTAGTCGATGTGATGGAGGAACTGGTGAAATTCACTCTGCTGGTTCGCGGTCGTGAGAGCTACCTGGTGGATCGCTACTCGGAGCGAAAAGAAAGCGCGGAAGCATTATCCGCCAGGATGAATCAACGCTCTATCTAGGCCAGCTGCGCTCGGCTGGGAAGTCCGCCATTGCACATTTTCAATTGCAATGTGTAATGGCTGGACACTTACGGCTTTGGAATGCGCCGAGCAGGATTACGGGATCAACAAGCTCGGGCGTAGTACGGAAGCGGCTCTTTAAACGGTCACGTCGTGAACTGACTGCGGTAGCGACAGGATTGGTCACAGCATGCAAGTTGGTATCGGTCTTGTCGCTGCACTGGGTTGGCGAATCGAAGAAACGGCGCCCGGCAGACCCGACTGTCTTTCAAGAGACCAACGTCAGGGGTGCTGATTTAGTCATCTCTGGCGTGGATGACGAGTCCAGCATCATCATTAATTTTTCCTTCCCGAAACTGGATGGAAACAAGCTTGTTCAACAAGCCCAGAAGGCAGTCGAGTCGTTCTGACTACGAGCCTCCCTCTGTGTTGAGCCCCGCGATAGCGGGGCGCATTTGGGGTCAGGGGAA
Organism: Pseudomonas sp. BIGb0278; assembly: GCF_024809895.1. Lineage (NCBI taxonomy): Bacteria > Pseudomonadati > Pseudomonadota > Gammaproteobacteria > Pseudomonadales > Pseudomonadaceae > Pseudomonas > Pseudomonas sp. BIGb0278. The sequence goes on along the minus strand of NZ_JANUEL010000007.1, from coordinate 64,966 downwards.
GTTGCCTGGCTCGTTCCAGAAGCTCGTGATCAGGCACGCAGACCAAGAGCCATCCACCCCGAGGAAATCAGTGCGGGTGACGAATAAATCCCTGCAGACGCGGTCATAGCGAAAATTCTGCAGGGAAATGGATCAATGACGACACGCTTGAGATTCTGTTTAGTGCTGTTGCCAATGTTCGCAGGTTGCAAGTATCTCCCCCACACCGATTACTTTGTCGCACCCGCGAATGAGCCGAATCCGGCCTGGATTCGGGTCGTCAATTTCACCCAGCACGCGGCAATCTACCAGACCGACAACGGTGTGAGGACCGGCGGTGTGGTGCGTACCGGGCCTTTCCCCTTTATCCATACCCAAGACATTGGCTTGCCCAAAGCGGGGCAAGACCTGACCTGGGACTACTACGAATCAACGATTCGGCCGGGCCTGGAAACAACTGTGTATATGACATGGAAGGGTTCGCGTACCAGGACCTGCTCTGTCACAACCCAATTCACACCTGAAGCCGGGCGCTACTATCAGTTCCTCCTCACTTCAGGTTCCAGTGGGAAGTGCACGCTGTCCCCAACGCTGATCGAGCGTGACAAAGAAGGTACGGGCTGGCATCTGGTCCGTAACGAAGATGTAACCTACAAGCATGCTGGGCCAACCGCCGAGACCTTCTACACCAACAGTCAATTCGAAAACCCTGACTACCAGCCACCACCCGAGCTGTACCCGGGCACAGACGTCAGATAGCGGCTACACACAGGCCCAGCGACTCAGGTATCCAGATGAAGCCACAACCGTTGCACTTGGTTGCCGATGTGAAAGTACCTTGCGCATACCGACCCAGCGTCTCGACGATCGTGTTGTTTGGTCTTGAAGTCGCGGGTGAGCACGAGCCGCCGGTATACATGGAGATTCGCTTCGTGGACTACGCCCGCCAGCAGGTTGAAGGCGATCATTTGATGATTACACTGGAGCAGGCTCTGGAATCAGCCGAGCAGGATTACGGGATCAGCAAGGATGATTGGCGCCAGATGAGCGACGCAGAAATTGCCCGTATCAGCTGGTCGTGATCTGATGGTCAAACCAGCGCGGCAGCAGAATATGTCGGCTGCTAGACAATGACCGAGTGTTCATAACACTAAGGCAACCGCTTCTCCATCGGCTGATAGACGAGCCCGGCGGATTCACCTACGTCACCTGCCAGGACGAACCCGTAGCGTTGGTATGATGCCACCGAGGACAACGAGGCATTCACGGTTACTACCTCTGCCCTGGCCTGCTCCAGCGCAGCATTTACAAGGCGCCTGCCGATACCTCGACGCTGCCAGCTCGGCGCGACGAACAGCATCGCCACGTGGCGCCCTTGCTTGAGCTCAACAAGCCCTGTTATCACGCCATCCGCTTCACAGACCAACATCAGATTGTCGCCCTGCTTACGCTCGGCAAACGCGTCCACGGATGCCACCTTGGCGAAGGTTTCCACGCCCTGCGCTGATAGCGAGGGCGCAACTGCCAGCATGAACGCATCAATACAAACGGCGCTGGCGAGGGGCAGGTCGTCTTCGGTCAGTGTGCGTACGTGCATGGGAGTCGTCCCTGTCTGCAGGATGGAGAGTGGATTATGTCTTTACTGAGCACGCGCGTTATCAGATACGCCTGTCCCACTGTTTACTCAGCCGTGTCACGGCCGGTACAGCGGGAATGCTTCCATCAGCGGCGGGATCTCCTGCCCCATCGCTGTTGCGCTCTCGGTGGGATCGTTCGGTTTTGGAATGGTCCGGGCGAAGTGAAAAATTATGGTCTGGCCAGTGGTGCCATCGGTGTAGTACTTGAAGTAACTAATCTCCGAAAACTGCCCGTCTTTACGGACTGAATCGGGGTAGTACATCATCGCGTAGTCGATCCCGGTTCTATTTTTTGTCAGCAGGACTGCCGGCATATTCGGGTTTTCCTGCTGATGCAGCTGGATGGCACGTTTGGCCAGGTCGAGGGGCTTGAAGCGGTTCAGCTCGCGAGGCACGACAGTAAAGTCGACCATCTCGGTCCAGGCATCCATGCTTTCATCTTCAGGGAAATATTCCCACAGGCCCTGCTTCTGGAACTTGAGGACAAACGTCTTCCCACCGAACTGCACCGATTTGGTTTCGGCGATCGAGGGGCTGGCCTTGGTAGCGGTGAGCGGCGTGGAGCAGCCGGAAAGCAGGAGCAAGGTCGATAGCACAAGCAATAGGGCTTTCATTTCAATCCTTGAAAAAAGTGCATCAGGCAATTTTTTTGCGCAGCTAACAATAGCTCAAGGCAACTCTGAATACTTGCTTTATCTAGCAGGCCAGGAAGTCACGTTGCCTACCGCTCCCTCTCCAAACTCCCCCGCGCCGCCTCCCTCAACATCTCCCCCGCCAACACCCGAAATCTCTGCGTCAGCACATTCTCAGGCCGGTCGGACGACAGCAGCAAATAGGTATAAAAGCGCAGCTCCGGCGCAAACGGCCGGATGTCGATATCGGTATGCAGGTACTCGTTGGCCACCAGCGGGCTGACCACGCTGACGCCCAGCCCAAGCCCGACCAGTGAGCAGACAGTGGCAGCATGGGTCGCATCCATGTTCAGCACGCGCGGATCTTCTTCGGCAAACAGTCGGTCGAGCCGCGTGCGGGAGCCGTCGGTGTGCGACAGCGAGATGAATTCCTCGCCCTTCAAATCTGCCGGTGTCACTACCTCCAAGGCACCAAGCCGATGCCCTTTGGGGAAAATGCACACGCCAGGCACATCACAGATGATTTCCGACTGCACACCGGCCATGTCTTCGGCCACGTAGGACACCAGGCAGACATCGCAGAAACGGGTCGCCGCCCAGTGCGCGACGTTGGGCGAGTCATTGGTGTGGATCGATATATGCACGTGTGGGTTCTGCTGGCGAAAGCGCTGGATGATCGCCGGCAGCAGGCCGTGGGTCAGCGACGGCACAGCGCCGATGCGCAAGCGCCCGGTACCGCCACGTTTGAGGTGCTGGGCGGAGTTTTCCAGGCTGTGCAGGCCGATAAAGGCGCGCTCGACGTCGGCGAAAAACTGCGCGCCTTCATCGGTTGGCACCAATCGCGCGCCCACCCGCTCAAACAATTTGAAGCCGTTGGCCCGTTCGAGCTGGGCGATCAGGCGGCTGACGTTCGGCTGCGAGGTGTGCAACGCCTGCGCCGCCGCCGTCATGGAGCCGCTGACCATCACCGCGCGGAAGGTTTCGATCTGCTTGAAGTTAATGGCCATATCATTTCTGCATGACTAGTTGATGGATTGTCATTTGATTGCATGACCCGAAGATTTTATAACTAGATCTACATCGACGTCTGCCCCGATGCAGCGCGATGCCAACCGAGCGCATACCCGCAACAACAAAAACAAAACCGGTGCTCAAGCTTCATTTCAGCTCTGCCCTTGTACTCATCGTTTCGCCGCACGCCAGTGGGGCGATGCAGCCCGGTAATCAGGAGGCATCATGTCGTTCTCGTATAAAAAACTAAGCGCTGCACTGGCCCTTTCGTGCGTGTCCATGGCAGCGGTGTCCACCGCCCAAGCCGTCGACTTGCCGGCCGTTCCTGCAGCTATCAAAGAGGCAGGCCAGCTGCGAGCTGGCGTGCGTTGCGACCAGCCGCCTTATGGCTATCAAGACAACAAGGGCGACTTTGCCGGCGTCGAAGTAGAGATGGCAAAGCAGGTGTCACTGTGGGCCCTGGGCTCCAAGGACAAGGTCAGCTTTACCTGCGTGACTGCCGAAAACCGAGTGCCGCAACTGCTGGGGCGCAAGGTCGACTTCCTCATCGCCACCCTCGGCGTGACCCCGGAGCGTCAGCGCGTGATCGACTTCACCACGCCCTACCGCTGGGGGGCGAGTGACGTGGTGGTGAAGAAGGACAGCCCGGCACAGAAGATCGCCGACCTCAAGGGCAAGACCCTCGCCACGCTCAAGGGCTCGGTGCAGGCCAAGTGGTTCGAAGACCACATGCCCGACGTGAAAACCCTGCGCATGAACAGCGCCGCCGATGCCCTGCAAGCCTTCCGCCAAGGCCGCGCCGATGCCTACACCCACGACGCCGCAACGCTGGTGGTGGTGGCAGACAACGACAAGGACGCGCGCCTGATCGGCGAACCGTTCCAGATCTCCGACGCGGCCATCGGTGTGCGCAAGAACGAAGAGCAGTGGCGCGACTTCCTCAGCGCGGCGGTGCTGCGCATGCGTGAAGAGCACCTGTACCGCGGCTGGGTAGAGCAGTTCGTACCGAAGAATATCCAGGGCTATTACATCAGTGTGTTCGAGCAGGCCAAACCTGCCGAATCGCTCTGATCGGCCGCGATCATGGATTTCGACATCCATTACTTGATGGCGCAGTGGCCTGCGCTGCTCGACGGCGTGTTGATGACGCTGAAGATCACCGCGCTGGCCATCTTCTTTTCAATGCTGATCGGTGTGCTGGGCGGCGCGGTGCGGGTGATGAAAGTGCCGGTGCTGTCGCAGGCCGTGGTGCTGTACGTGGAGTTGATCCGCAATACGCCGATCCTGGTGCAGTTGTTCTTCATCTTCTACGGTCTGCCGGCCATTGGCTTAGGGTTGTCGCTGTTCTGGTCGGGGGTGGTGTGCCTGTCACTGTGGGCTGGGGCTTATCAGATCGAGAACATCCGCGGCGGCCTGGCCACCGTGGAGCGCGGCATGCGCGAGGCGAGCCTGGCACTCAGCCTCAAGCCCGCGCAGTACTTTGCCCTGATCGCCCTGCCGATCGCGTTTCGCACCAGCCTGCCGGCGATGCTCAACACCGCGATCTCGCTGCTGAAGAACTCTTCGTACCTGCAGGCCATCGGCCTGGCGGAATTGACCTTCGTCGCGGTGGACCGCATCGCCACGGACTTTCGCGCCATCGAGATGTTCACGGCCATCTGCGTCATGTACCTGGTGCTGGTCGGCGTGCTCGCGCTTTTGACTGCGCGCCTTTCCGCCCACTTACAACGCCCTTTCCGGCAGTGAGGCGAGCATGAACTTCATCTTCGAAAACTGGAGCTTCGTTTTAAAAGGGTTGTTGATGACCCTGCAGCTGGCGCTGGTGGTGCTGTTGTTCACCACGCTGATCTCGGCCGTGCTCGGCGTACTGGCCACGGTCAAGAACCGCGTGCTGTGGTGGACGATTCATGCCTATGTGGAGCTGTTCCGCTCCATTCCGCTGATCGTCAACGTGTTCTTCATCTTCTTCGGCGCGCCGATGTTCGGCGTCGATCTAAGCCCGTTTGCCGCGGTCACCGTCGGCCTGACCTTGTGGGGCAGCGCCAACGGTATCGAGATCGTGCGGGGCGGGTTGGAGTCGGTGTCCCGACACCAGTGGAAAAGCGCCTGGGCCTTGGGCCTGCGCCCCTGGCAGATCTACCTGCACGTGATCGTGCCGCAGTCGATGAAAGCCATTCTGCCGGCCTATACCGGGCTGCTGACGATCCTCGTGCAAGCGACGTCGCTGGGCGCCCTGGTCGGCGTAGGCGAATTCCTCAAGGTCGGCCAGATCATCATCGAACGGGAAACCGTCATGACCGGCGTCAGCCCGGCCTTCTCGGTCTACGCCGTGGTGTTGCTGGTGTACTTCGTCATCTGCTCGGCACTGACCTGGCTTAGCCGTTATCTCGAACGTCGTCTGGGTCGCCCGGCGGTACGTACTTCTATTGGAGAGGTTCCAACATGCAAGAATCCAAAGTCAGTCGGCGTCTGAAAGAAAGCACCGCGCCGGAAGTCAACGAGTACATCTATCGCCCGCGCCTGGAAGGCTTCGCCAGCGGTTTCGCCAACCTGGGCAACGTCAACAAGGCGCACATCCTGATGCTTGCCGAACAGGGGCTGATTCGCGGCGAACATGCCAGTGCGCTGGCCAAGGGTGTGCTGGACATGGAGCAGGCCGGGCCGGATGCGGTCGAGCTGGACCCGTCCCGCGAAGACGCCTACTTCAACTACGAAGCGCACCTGATCGAGCAGATCGGCGCCGACATCGGCGGGCGCCTGCACACCGGTCGCAGCCGCAACGACATCCTCGCCACACTCGACCGCCTGCGCTGCCGCGAGTTGTTGATGGACCTGATCGATGAACTGGTGACCGTGCGCGCCACGGCCCTGCGCTGCGCCGCGATGTACGCCGAAGTGGTGATGCCCGGCTACACCCACCTGCAGCCGGCGCAACCGATCACCTACGGCTACTACCTGAGCGCGGTGGAACAGGCGCTGGAGCGCGACAGCAAGCGCCTGATCCAGACTCTGGAGTCGATGAACCAGTGTCCACTCGGCGCAGCCGCTTTCGCCGGCACGCCGTTCGACATCGACCGCGCCCGCACCGCCGAGCTGCTCGGCTTCGACGGCTACCTGGACAACGCGCTGGACGCCATCGGCTCACGCGACTTCCTGCTCGAAAGCCTGTCGCACCTGAGCCACCTGGCGGTGTTCTGGAGCCGCGTCGCGCAGGACTACTTTGTCTGGAGCACCCATGAGTTCAACCTCATCGACTTCCCCGACAGCGTCGCCGCCACCTCCAGCATCATGCCGCAAAAGAAAAACCCCACCGTACTCGAGTACCTCAAGGGCCGCAGCGGGCACATCGTCGGCCTGCTGATGGGCGCCAGCGTGAGCATCAAGGGCACCAACTTTTCCCACACCGGCGACGGCAACCGCGAAGGCACCCGCGGCTTCTGGGAAGCCGCCGAAGAAACCCTACGCTGCCTGAAACTGCTCGACCTGGTGCTGCGCACCGCAACGCCCAACATCGACCTGGCGGTACGCCGCGCCGGTGAAGACTTCTCCACCGCCACCGGCCTTGCCGACCTGATGGTGCGCGAAGTCGACCTGTCGTTCCGCGAAGCCCACCATGTGGTCGGCGGCGTGGTGCGCATGGCCATGGACCAGGGCCTGCCGGCCAACCAGATCACCACGCAGATGGTCGATGCCTGCGCCCTCGAACAACTCGGCCACGCCCTCAACCTGCCCGAGCACAAAGTCCGTGATTGCCTCGACCCGGTCAGCAACGTGCAAGGTCGCAGCTCCGCAGGCGGCCCCTCGCTCGGCTCACTCAAGCCAAGCCTGGCACGTGCCAGCGAGCGCCTGAGCGCCGAGCGCATTGCCAACCAGCAGCGCCGCGAGCGCCTCAGCGCGGCCAACCTCAACCTACAAACCCTGACCCGGGCACAGGCGGGCGTATGAGCACGATCCTGACGGTTCGCGACCTGCACAAAAGCTTCGGCGCGCACGAGGTGGTCAAGGGCGTGGACATGGACGTTCGCCAAGGTGAAGTGGTGGTCATCATCGGCCCCAGCGGCTCGGGCAAGTCGACCTTCATCCGCTGCCTGAACAGCCTGGAAGAGCCATCGTTCGGCACCGTGGTAATCGCCAATGGCGACTCGGCCAATGCCGGTGACCGCAAGGCTTTGGCCAAGCTGCGCGAAGAGGTGGGCATGGTGTTTCAGGACTACACCCTGTTCCCGCACATGAGCGTGCTGGCGAACATGATGCTCGCCCCGGTCAAGCTCAAGCGCTCGAGCAAACAGGAAGCCCAGACCCACGCCCTCGCCCTGCTCGACCGCGTCGGCCTGCGGCACAAGGCCGAGCATTATCCGGCGGAGCTGTCCGGCGGCCAGCAACAGCGGGTGGCGATCGTTCGCGCCTTGGCGATGAAACCCAAGCTGATGCTGTTCGACGAGCCCACCTCCGCGCTCGATCCGGAGACCGTAGGTGACGTGCTGAACGTGATGAAAGGCCTCGCGGCCGAGGGCATGACCATGATCGTTGTCACTCACGAAATGGGCTTCGCACGTGAGGTGGCCGACCGCGTGGTGTTCTTCGACGGCGGCAAGATCATCGAAATGGGCCCGCCGGCGGAAATCTTCAGCGCACCGAAGGAGCCTCGCACCCGGCAGTTCCTGGAAAGCGTCCTGCACTGAGGCAACGGCACCTGCAACATCCTCTTCCCACATCAGGCGTGCCCGCTTCCACAGGGACGGCGCGCCTGTGCTCCGGCAAGGAGTTTCAAATGAGTCAAGCGACCGGCAAAGCCCTGGATCCACTGGGCGCACAGACCATGATCCAGATGGAAAACGTCAACAAATGGTATGGCGAGTTCCAGGTACTGAAGAACATCAACCTCAGCGTACGCCAGGGTGAACGCATCGTGCTGTGCGGCCCGTCTGGCTCGGGCAAATCGACGACCATTCGCTGTCTGAACCGCCTCGAAGAACACCAGCAAGGCCGCATCGTCGTCGACGGCACCGAGCTGACCAATGATGCCAAACAGATCGAAACCATCCGCCGCGAAGTCGGCATGGTGTTCCAGCACTTCAACCTGTTCCCGCACCTGACCATCCTGCAGAACTGCACCCTCGCCCCGATGTGGGCGCGCAAGATGCCGCGCAAGGAGGCGGAGGCGGTGGCGATGCATTACCTGGAACGGGTGCGCATTCCCGAACAGGCGCATAAATACCCCGGCCAGCTTTCAGGCGGCCAGCAACAGCGCGTCGCGATTGCCCGGGCGTTGTGCATGAAGCCAAAGATCATGCTGTTTGACGAACCCACCTCGGCGCTGGACCCGGAGATGGTCAAGGAAGTGCTGCAGACCATGGTCGACCTGGCCGAAGACGGCATGACCATGGTGTGCGTGACGCATGAGATGGGCTTTGCCCGGACGGTGGCGCACCGGGTGGTATTTATGGATCAGGGGGAGATTGTTGAGGAGGCTACGCCCAGGGAGTTTTTTGAGAATCCGCAGAGTGAGCGGAGTCGATTGTTCTTGAGTCAGGTACTGCACTGATCAGCAGTGCAGCACCTCGTGTTGAGCCGGGGTGGCTGTCATCGACCCCGCGTGCGCGGTAACCACTTCACTTTTGCGGCGCTCCACGCTGCACCATTGCTCGCCATTCCTGCACGCTGGGGCGTTCCTGCATGCGCGTGTGCCACTCACGCAGAACCCTGCATTCCTCGGGCACCGCCCCCGTTAGATTTGGAGGTGTCAGGCTATCTGCAGAGAGCATTTCTCAGTTCAGATCAATGTTGGCGGCGGAGCATGGGTGATCGCGTCGTCCCGGCATATCGCGCCACGATCAGCACCGGATCGCCGGCCATGACCTCGACTTTTGCTTCGTAGCTTTGCAGGTATCGATACCTGCCCCTGCGAGAGCACCACGACGGGTTCCGGCGCTCAGGGTTCGGCCTCAAGCACACAGATCACAAGATATGGCCATGTTTGACAATGCGCGTACTGACGTCAGACATACCGCCGGGCTGAACGCCCTGTAATCTCATATCAGTGTTGTGCCGCGGCTATATTTCGGGCTCTCACCCACGCCACGAATCATTTCCAGCAACGCCCTCACCCGCAGCGGCAGATTTCCGGCCGGGTAAACCGCATGCATCTGTGGGCTCTCGCCGCTGCTGGAGGTGAGTTTGTAGTCAGGGCAAACCCGCACCAAGCGCCCCGCTTCCACTTCGGGCTCAGCCATCCAATCCGCCAAGCGGGCGATCCCGACGCCCGCCAAGGCTGCCTGGAAGACCGCCAGACCAGAACTAAAACGAAATTTGGGATGAACCCGAAAGCTGATGGCCTGCCCGTCGCAGCGAAAATTCCACTCTTTGAGAATCCGCGGCGCCGTATGCAGGATCAGCGAATGCGACTCCAGCGCCTCGATAGAGTCGGGCACGCCTTTGCGCTCCAGGTACCCGGGGGCGGCATACAGATGGCGTGAGTAACTCCAGAGCGCGAAACCGATCAAGTCGCTGGATTGTGGAAATGCCCCGCGGATCGAGAAGTCCAGTTTGCTCTTGGCCGGATCGAGGAGCTCATCGGTGAAAATCACATCGATGTTGACGTCCGGATAACGCTCGCAGTACTGCGCGATCAACCTAGGCAATACCCCATGTCCAAGTACCTCGGGGGCGGAAAAACGGATCCAGCCGGAGGCCAGGCCGCTGAGACCGGCCAGGTCTTCATCCACCTCGCGTTGCAGTTCGAGCATTTTGTAGGCGTGGGATAACAAGCACTCACCCGCCTCAGTAAGGCTCACGGTATTGGACGAGCGATTGAACAACTTAAGCCCGACACTTTCCTCCAGGGCTTGAATGGCGCGGGTCACTGCACTAGGGGAGCGTCCCAAGGCACGTGCCGCGGCGACGAAGCTGCGCTTGCGAGCTACGGCCGCAAAGGCTTCAAGTTCCGCCAACATGTTCAATGCCACGCTCCACCTCATTGCACTTTTCACAATGCGGCATTGCAACACAGAAAAAGCCCTTCCGTTAACCTTCCCGTCAGCCCAGATCAGCATGTCCTCTGATTGCAGCGATATGCGCCACACACCTAGATAGTCAGAGCCTTAGTTCATGGTCGATATTGTCATCCTTTGCGTGTTCGCTTTCGCTGCCGGCCTGATCGATGCGGCGGTGGGCGGCGGCGGACTGATCCAGATACCCGCCCTTTTCAACTTACTGCCCAGCGCCCAACCGGCAGCGCTGCTGGGTACCAACAAGGTCGCTGCCGCCTGCGGCACCGCATTCGCGGCCCGGTCCTTCATACGCAAGGTGGTGATCGACTGGGGGCTTGTGATCCCTGCGGCCTGTGCGGCCTTTGTCATGGCGTTCTTCGGCGCCGCCACGGTATCGTTCGTACCGCAGTCAGTGATGCGGCCGGCGGTGCTGGTGATGATTGTGCTGATGGCGATCTACACCTTTTGGAAAAAAGACTTCGGCGCCCTGCATAAACCGATGCGCATCGGTACCAGGGAAAAACTGCTGGCGATCGTCATCGGCGGCGCCATCGGTTTTTACGATGGCCTGTTCGGTCCGGGCACTGGCAGCTTCCTGATCTTTTTGTTTATCCGCTGCTTCGCCTTCGACTTTCTGCACGCCTCGGCATCGGCGAAACTCGTGAACATCGCTACCAATATCGCGGCACTAATGTTCTTCATTCCGACGGGTAACGTGCTCTACCTGATCGCGATTCCCATGGCTGCGTTCAACATTCTCGGAGCGCTCACTGGCACCTGGCTGGCGGTTCACAAAGGCGTGCCTTTTGTCCGAGCGCTATTCCTAGTGTTATTACTGATCCTGATCAGCAAACTGTCTTACGACGTCTTCCTCTAGATCTCTGGTCTTTCCTCAACGACTCGCAGTAATACCCCTGGCTGACAGGCTTTGAAAAAGTAGCGGCCGGATGCTGCCTCCTCGCTTGGTAACTTTTGCAGTCGTGACTACTTGAAGGCAACGCGTCCAGATCTGTAGGCATAAAACGGACTCCTGGCCGGTGGGTGTGGACAGACGCCAGCACTTCAACTTGCTGGCCTGCGCAGGCCGGCGGCTCCGTGAATAGACTTCTAAACGAGGACATCAGAAACAGCAAAGCCCGCAGTAGGCGGGCTCTTGGGTATTGCTTGGAGAGTTTCAGACTTCTGTAATCTGATGTCATGGTGCCGGAGACAGACAGACGGTTGTTGGCCGGGAGGGCCCGGTTTTCGCGGGGTTGGAATTTAGTGGATTTTTTGATGTACCTCATAGGGTATCTATAAAAAAATCAGCTAGTTATGGCTTTCAGTGGAATCGAATCGAGACTTGCGAAGGATCCATTGAGAGCTACGTACCCCCGCGTCAAATGCTAGTAAGGACCGGCAGAACAAGACTCAAAGGTGCCCTTGGTGGAGGGGACCTAATAGCCAGATGCAATCGCTCAGCCACCTCTAAATTTAGGTAAATTCACTCAACAAATTTTTCATATGCACGTTTTTCACACAAAGCGTCCCATGTCATCTGTGGAATTAGTTTGCTTGCCCAGCCATAGTAACCCCAAGTTTTTGCAATATCTTTCTGCCAGCATTCATCACACATTAACGAATGCAAATGAACGTTGTCATTTATAATATCCTGATAAATCCCATATAGACTCTGCGGATTATTACAATAGCAATTGAATTTTTTGTCTTTCTTGCGCTCATGAAGCGGCCCCACGAGTCGCTCGTAGATTTTTGGGTGACACTTTCTAAGGCGTTGATTTACCGAGTCAAGAACATCAACTCTACACTTGGTAATGGCGTTATCACGTAAATTCAAAAGACTCTGCTCAGAGTCATATCTTCCTTGATTTATTCGAGAAACAATACCACTCACAAATGGCATCCTTGAGATAAAATGTCTTCTTAGGGCTATTGTCACAGCAACGCGATAAACGTGAACAACTAGACTATGCCGACATGTGAAATTTTGTCAACATCAATAAGAACCTCGAACTAACCGAGTTGATTGGAAAAATACGCATATTCTTTAGGAATTATAGTTTTCAAAATCACTCTCTTACCAACTTCAAACGAAGGCTGCCCCACGTAATGTTTAAAAGCAAAAATATAGGCTATCTCTTTGCACGTAATCCATGACTACCCATAGCTCGATGAGTTGTGTTCGGAAATATCTGTGCCTCTGTACAGAGTAAGCAGGTTTGGCAGCTCGCTAATATCGTTCGGCCTTAATTCTTTCTTAAGGATCACTCTGGGATACCATCCCACATTTTCCTGGCACGTAAATAGCTCATGAAGTCCGTTGCGAGCAAATAAGGAAAATGCATATCTCAATGAATCAAGTATAGGTAATGCTTCAGTGCCTGCAAGATCCTCAGACAATTCGGCACTATAATTATCAATTTTTACTTGAGCCGGGCTGAGTTGGAATGAGTCCCCATAAAATAAATATCCGGCTTCATTCTGAATTTGAATTTAACGTATAAAAAAAGCAATCACAGACTCAAGACGATCCTTATAAGGTAATAAAGCACGCTCGCCGAGCTTAGAGCTAATGGACGCTAGCGAAATGCTCATTTCATTGGACATGAAATCCTGATCTTCTGCTGATAGCATTATGGGTCACTCTTGATTCTTAGATCGCTTGACTGGCATCTCATTGCCGATTTTTGCCGATCAATCACGTAAATGCAACTTTCGGCTTGAACCTTTCAGCAAACACGTACTGGAAAGGTTCACAAGATTTCGGCAAAAACCGAAATCGCTCTGTGGAAACGCCGATCGGCCGCTACCTATGAGTTACTGCTGATCAAAAAAGGTAGTTTCGGCAGTTAGCTACCCTTCGTAAAGGACAGCTTTGTACAAAAAAGGGACAGATTTATTTTTACCATTGATTCGAGTGAACATCACAACCTTCAAGAGAACGATTCGAGTATCGCCTCCTGACGTCCCTTGAAGCAGTGTAGGCTCAAAGTTTATGTTTCATCTGTGAACTTCACAAGAATTAAATCTGTCACCTTTGACTCCGAGTTTGCGGAGAAAGGCTGGCTGGTTCGTATCGGGACAGCGTTTGAAATGAGCGATCACTCAAACGCGTTACGGGTAACAATCTCACATTTGGTTGACGGCCAAGCCGCCCGTTTGCGCATGATCTGAAAGCATGCTTAGACCACAAGCTTTTAATGCGGGGGACCTAAGCTTGATCTATGTGCTGTGGCTACTACCCTCGTTGCTGGCAGTACCGGAAATTTTCAGGTACTGCCAACTGCAACCACAACGCCATTACGACGCACCTTAGTCATTTCAATTTACAATGTAAGACTACTTATCTAGTTTAACGATCGCATCAGCAATTTTCTTGACGATTTCCTCGCAGGACAACGCAGGATCGGCAAGTTCATCAATAACAACTAAAAGCCATTTGTGAGCATCATATAGCTCCGGCTTAGCCTTGATCATGTTGTAAACCTCCGCAGCAGCGAATCCTGTCGCGGCCACCGGAATGACTATTCGACCCTGCTCAATCGCAATTTCAGCCTCCCGGACAACACCATTAGCGATGACAAGCTGTTCGTTATCAATCTTATTGCCAAAAATGAAAATACTCACTCCTGACAGCCCTATCATCCGCTGACGATACTCCTCCCACAACTGCTTTAAATCTTGACCCGCGCTCGGAAATTGCGGGAATGGCCGCATAACCAGCTGGTCCTCAGAGTATTTCTCCGGATATTTGTAAATCGCATCTAGGGCGCCATTAATTACCGCACTACCGACACCCCAGCCAAATCCGTTCACGACTCGACGATCTTTTAGTACTAGCTCAGAAGCTAGCGCATGGATGAATTTTAATGATTTATCTCGCCCCCACTCGCCGTAGACCTCAGCGCTCCCAGAAATAAAAACAGTTTTCTTGAGGTAGCGCCGCTCAATCTCACGCAAAATCTCAGTTATATCCGAGTATTTATCAACCATGATTGGCTGAATACCATAGCGCCGCAAATCTTCCACACGAAACTCTTGTTTACGCCGTTTATATTGATGCATTTCCTCATCATCACCAGGCTCAGCATCTTCGCGCTTTACAAAACAGTAGTGCGTTTTGATAGTAGATGTATGAAGACGGCTTAACACATAGTCCAGATTAGGATCAGAGAAACTGAAGCCTATAAATAGAAAAGTCTTGGAAACTAAGTCACCACTTAGAGCAGTTACAAAAGGAGCATAATCGCGATGATAAGTTTCGTACTGGTTTTTGTAGAGAATGGCATGGGCGGCGTCCGATACGCAACCATGCATCTTATAAACCACTGCATCGCGCTTGGGCCTGGTAATGTTGAGCTGACTTAGCTTATGCTTAACATCCGCAACCTTATACGCCTGCTTGAGCGAATCCTCGATCAAAGTATCGTAGTTTGTAGTCCAGAACGTCCTGATAGGAAGGCGCGCCAGAATTTTATGGTTCTCCGAAGGCTCCGCTTGGTGTGAAAATTCTTCTACGATTTTTCGAGTCAGCTTCGCGGGGCCTTTGGTCTTGTTAACATGATACTGAGCAAGAGAAATCAGATCACTTTCAAGACCAATTTTAAGCTCCAATTCCTCCGCGATATCTGTTAACAGCTCCTTCCAATTTACGTACCCTGAGGACTTAGACAGCCCTGCTCCTGCGAAGATGGCCGCATTATTTTCACTGAGATCTTTAACGAAATCTCGGATAAAGCTATTGATTTCACCGTTAAACTTCATGCTTTCGCGCTCATAAAAAAGCCGCAGATTGCCGGAGCAATGAGCGGCCGATCGTACATGGTACTTAATTACTCTTACGAATCTTGATGGCTTCTTCGATCCAAGCATCAATATTGTCGGAGATATAGTTGTACTTTGCCTTACTGTCTAGCCCTTGCGGATCGTAGACTTTAACAACAGACGAAAATACCTTATCCCCTAGGCTCAGGTGAGCAAACGGATTCGACCCTTTCAGGGACGTGTTCCCCGCCGAGTTTTTGATGCCGTGAATGTGGATGCCGAGCACCCCCATGCCGTTCTTCCACGCTTTTTTGATTTCGTAGTCAATCCACTTGCGCTTAGCCGTATTTTCGCCAATCAAGATAACGGCACACGTACGTCCCTCCATCTGAGAGTCGATCCATTTCTGGATTGCAGCATCGCCACCTTTGGTCACAGTTTCCCAATCGTTGTCCAGCGCCGGTGGGTTACCCTCGATTGCACCAATCTGGCGAATGGTGCTTGCGCGCCAATTGTCGGGAACATAATGAAAACTAAAGAAGCACTTACGAGCCATCACATCTTCCTTTGTGTTTGTTACCAAATAGTTTTCGCGTACCGCCCATTACTCATGTTCGGATCAAATACAGCCAACTGACCATCCGAGGCCAAATCTATATGTCGATAAAGGCCGAGGTACTCCTGGCCATATGTGGCAGATCTGTCGCGAGTAGGCGCAATTACAATGCGGTCCGTGATCTTGACACCGTCTGCGTAGCCTATTTCCCAGGGGCACCAGCGTGACTTGGAGGAATTTTCGGTCGCAAGGTAAACAAAGTAATCGTTTTCCTTAATCTTGAGCTGAATCCGGGCCGCTGTTTCTTTGTTTGGTCGTTCAGGCATCTCACCATCCAGCCAGTCGATATAAACTCGGCAGCCCGCATCTTGCAGGAGCTGCGCAAAGCCCAAGGCCAACGTGTGGTCTTTATGACTATGAGATAGAAAAATAGTTGACTGGCCGAGACTCTTGGCCTGCTGAATCGATCTAGCCTGCCCATTGAATTGGGATCTTCGGTATGCGGCGTTGCGAAGGGAGTCGGTCGAAATCAAAATTACAGTACTCTCGCTCAGTGATGCTCTTTTGATATCACCAAAATCGGGAGTTTTCAACATCATAAATTTGACGTCAGCACACTAACGAATCCCCGTCATCACCTAGACCAAAGTCGTATTTATAGACACTCAATCTGTCGAAGATGCCACATTCGAGGCGCCGCAGCATCCTTACCCATTTGGACAGTGAACACCATTAAAACCACTCAAACGAATATTCTCTAAGAGTGAATGAGGAAGCAACGGAGGTCGTTGCTTAGTAAATACCCTGTCAGTAAAATTGACAGAGTATGGGTGGGACGGTCAATTGACAGGGAATGTGCTGGAAGGTCAATGTACGCCAAGGACGCCATCCCCTCGGATATCCTTTAGGGAAATTCCGAATAAGTTGCTCATCAGCCGGAAATGCGTGGTTTGAGATGCCGAATAGCCCGATTGTCAGCCGTTGATTTCTGGATAACCAAGGCAAAGCCTTGGTTTTCTGCCCTCATGGACGCACCTCTCCCGTAGCAGATAACAATTGCCGGCGCACCATCCACAGATTCGACAGTACAAACAGCGTGGTCAGTTTCAGCTAGTTATAGCTTTCGCTGGAATCGAATCGAGATTTTTGAGCTTTTTGCTTTCCCCGTGAAGGCTTGAATGCTGTCGCCGAAATCAACTCTTGCGTGCTTGAATGAAAATGTCCCCGTCACCACTGGCGTGAGCTGACTGACAGCAAACCTCCTGACCACGGTGGCAACGTCCAGATCGAACAAAAGTGATCAGCCTGCCAAGCCGGTCATTTTCCCGTACCAGGCCAAGCTTCGTTGATGAATAGCGTGTGATCGGTTGGACGCGAACTGTTTTACTATGCTTACAAGAGCAATCGCTATACGCTATCAACACCACGATTCATACAACGGCTGAACTGTCTACGTCGACTTGGGAGGCACACACAATAACTCCTAAGCTGGCCACCCAACGAGAGACTACTAGGAATTGGCTTTAGGATGAAAGATTACCGCAGCGCCCCTTTATGGACAGAGGCTTTTGGACCTCGCGGCGATATTTATGATGATAAGAGACTCTTCCTATCTAACGCTTTACACGAATTTCGTGAACGAGTCTCTAAGTTAGTCGCACAAATACAAAAAGACCTTCCCAGCTTGACAGTTCATGATATAACACATATCGACGCGCTATGGTGGACAGCGTCCGAGATTGCAGGTCCAAAATATGAACTAAATGCAGCCGAAGCCTTTTTACTTGGCGGCGCATTTCTTTTGCATGACTCAGCCCACTGTATCGCCGCCTTCCCAGGGGGAGTTGATGAGGTAATAAGCTTACCACAGTGGGTCACCTCCTGCTTGAAACGGAATGTCTCCCCCGATAATGTCCAGCGCGGCACGGAAGAATTCCAGAACATATTATTCGATGTTTTACGAACCCTTCACCCAACTCAAGCTCGAGTTCTAGCTCGGCAAAGTTGGAAAGCGCCAAATGATCAAGATCCTATGTATTTGCTTCCGAATGAAGAGCTCCGTAGAGCCTACGCAGAGGCAATCGGCATTATCGCCGAGAGTCATTGGCTATATCCTCATCAGTTAGAAAGCTTCAGTGACTACAAGATAACTCCTCCTACTTGCATTCACCCCGCACCTTGGGGAGTTGACATTCTAAAAATTGCGATTCTTTTGCGAACAGCCGACGCCGCTCATGTGGACTCGGAGCGGGCGCCGAGATTTCTGCAAGCCTTGATTAATCCACAGGGCGTTTCAAAGTTACATTGGGATTTCCAATCAAGAATTAACAAACCAACGCGCGACACCGATGAAAGCCGTAAAGAACTTTGCATAAGCGGCTCAAGTTTTCCAATTAGCGAACAGGAATCATGGTGGTTAGCTTATGATACCGCTCGCATGATTGACAACGAACTGAAAGCTGCCGACAGACTATTGATGGATTTTCGTAGGCCTCGGCTAGCAGTCAATACTGTCGCCCACTCCCATACTCCCGAAGACTTCTCAAAAGTGGTCCCCGTAGAAGGATGGCACCCTATCGATGCAAGTATTAAAATCACAAATATTCAAGAAACAGTGAAGCGATTTGGCGGGGAAAAGTTATACGGCCAAGACCCTTCAAACGCCCTCAAAGAGCTACTACAAAACTCTACCGATGCAATACGTGCATGCAGAAAACTTGGCGGACTCGGAGAAGATGAAGGCGAGATTGAAGTTTCACTCGAAAATACCTCTTCCGGCGATTGGCTACATATTACCGATACTGGCCTAGGAATGAGCAGATATGTCATAACCAATGTCTTATTAGATTTTGGTAAGTCGCTATGGTGCAGTAGCGAACTTGATGGAGAATGGACTGACTTACTAGCAACAGGTTTCCAAGCCACAGGACAGTTCGGAATAGGCTTTTTTTCCATTTTCATGTTAGGCAGTCAAATTAAAGTTGTAACCCGACGGATTGAGCAGAAAGAAAATGAGGGATTACAGTGGGCGCTTGAGTTCAACAACGGCCCCGATCAACGCCCGGTCCTTCGTCGACCGAGCGATAGTGAGCGCTTGAGACGCCCTGGAACCCGAGTCTCGGTGAAGATTGAAAGCAATGTACTTAACAAACTTCGACATACAGGCCACCCTGCAGAGACAGGAGTTGCACTACTAAACCTATCCGAGATCTGCGGAAGACTAGCGCCGACACTTGACATTAACCTCTATACAAAAGAATACAGCCAGGAGAGGACGCGAACAATAAAAGCAAACGACTGGCTCGAAATTGACCCATATACATTAGCAAAACGGATCTCGCCTACCTACTTCAAGCACCCAAAAATTGCAGGAATGGGAAGCATTGGCCCTTGGTCAAACATGACCATATTAAAAGACAGTACGGGAAAAATTCTTGGTCGTTTCGCGCTCTATGATAGCCATCGCAACTTTTCGGATGCATCCGTCGGAATCGGAGTCATAAATGGTATTCGTGCGGGTATTGTCGAAGACATTATGGGCGTAGCAATTTCTCACCAACAACACGACTTAGCTAGAAGATCTGCCAACCCCATCATGAGCACTAGCGACTTAGAATCATGGGCTCAAGAGCAAGCAAAAATCCTACAGAACTCCAAAACAATTAATATTTCCTCTAGTAGTTTGCTAGCACATTTTGGATCTGGGCCAGAAACCCTGATTTTTGGCAAATTAATGGGCACCCCTATTAATTATGGGGATCTAATAAAATTCCTAGAAGATACTGACATACTAATAGTTCACGACGGATCCATTGAGTATGATGACGACGACGACGTATTATTTAGGGATTTTTATGCCCATTACGAACCGATGGCCAACGTCCTCGAAATCGAAGACTTCTCCTCCGCTCCTTGGCCTGACGAACTAGTTCAAACTGGACCAAGTCGCGAACAATGCTCAATCATGGCTTACATGCATGAATTGGTAAACTCCGTATGGCCTGAATACAACATCGAGACATTTGACGCAAAAGTCGCTGAAGTCATTTCGGTACCAATATTTAGAGACTGCACGGTATACAAGCGCAACCAATCCAAGCCTTAACCATACCAAACAGACTCACCATTAATACAAATGGAGACTTTAGCAAGCTAGACAAACTTAATAGGGAACCGGCCATATGGCCGGTTCATAGACCCAAAGGCGATTAATTAAATACGATGGTGGTTAAATTGGGTACTGAGGCAGACGGACGTGACTGGCAATAATGCCATGAGGTAGTCTCAAGATAGTCTCTTCTTGATTACCAGCCGGAGGAAGTTCGCTTGAAGTTCGGAAGCTTCTGGACACCATGGCCGTTTTTGACACGAAGCCGATATCCATACCTTGTTAATAAAATGGAATAGAATGGATCAATGCTACAGGAGGACCGCCAAATATTAATGATCTACACTTACATCAGCCATCTCTGTTAGCCAGTGTAAGTATTCTTTAAGAGCCAAATTTATCGACAATTCCAGCTCGATACTCTGCATAGTTAGCGGACTTGAGTTTTGACACTACCGCAGAAACTACCCTGTGACGCTCATCAAAATCAGCAGTTTGAAATTTGGCATTATTAACGGCAAGATTATTAATCGTAATAGATACTTCTTTTATCAATTCAAATTTCAGCTTAGTCGTCAGTAGATTTTCACGCATCAATAAATCCATAGAGGACTGACTTACACTGAAATCAGAACTATTGACCCATTCACCCTGCATATTACCGAAAGTTTTAACCCACTGCGTATGGGCGATTTTATTCCTTAGCGTCATAGCGGGCGACAAATATAAGGTTATCCAATTACGAATTTCCTCATAGATTTTGAACCTGGAAAACCCAAGAGTATCACCAGAAATTTCCGCAGAGCTTGCTAGCGAAGCGTGTCTTTTCATACCTATATCTAAAGCGGCCTGCCAGCGCTGCTCAATAGACTTAGTATTATACACTACAGACCTTTCAGCCTCGCTAAAAGCGCTGGCTTCATATAGAAGTTTATGAAGGCGTGCTTCACACCACACCCCCAATATCAATGTGTAAAGGCGAGTACAAGTAACTTCATTCGCCACGTCTTCAGCTGGGTCTTTTTTAGCAGGCTTAGCAATACATTTCCTCAACTGCTTTTCAGCTAAGTCGAGTGCCTTAGAAACCTGTTGAAAGTTTTCGTCGTGAAACCGTTTAACTGAAGCTATGACTTTTTCTGGGTTGCTTGCATATGCAGCCCTTGAAATGATCAGTTCAGGGTTTTCTACGGGAGGAGAATGGGGAGAAATTACGACGTCTGAACGCACACAAAACCGCATCCATTGCGTGATGCTTTTCAAGAAACTGATCATTGAATTCAGATATTCTAGAGTCCCGATGCCAAAAAAATCTCCTCAGATTTCTTTGGCATCCCGGACTCGAACCGAGACCTTTCTGCTTTCACAGAATGTGCAACCATTACACCAATGCCCAGCGGCTATGATGTCTCAATACTGCCAGATTTGCAACATGATTTTTTACCTGATCGATACCCCAGCACATTCTGAACGGAAAATAGAAATTCACGGAATAGGTCGGCAATAACATGCGAAAAGCTTAATCCTCCATGAGGAGCTCGCAAGCTAGATAGCTGACCCTAAGTAGGCACCACTCATTCAGAGCCGCTTTTGCCCGGTAACTACCACCCACCATCGGCAGCTTCGGGTCGACTGCAGATAATCGTACCTATTAAAATCAGGTCCTCGCTCAGAGGTTAAACACCCATGTTTTTTTGTAAACGGCGAACGAGTAACTGCACGGTCAGAAAGTAGTAGTACCGTGTCATCCTGCTGTGTCGATCTAGGCGATGCTCTAGAAACCAAGCCAAATGCTTTCTCTTCCAGGCCCAAGGTGTCTCTCGCTGCCAACGATTTGCAATTTCAACCTGAACAAACGTTGCCTGCCGCAAGTGACGTTGCCGCGTTGCGTGCGACCCGGTTAGCGCGCCGGCCAAGAACAACTCCATATCAAATGGCTTGTTCATGTCCGCCCTCCAATGTAGGCCGCGACCACGTCGATCCGATCGTGCCCAAGCTCGTAACTGATTCGCCTCCGGGCCTCGTGATCAAGGTTCCTATCTACCTGGTAACATTGACCACCACTGATTGGCGCGGGGTGTTGGGTGATCTGCTCGTAGCGCTCACATGCGTACGCCGCTCGTAGCTCATGGAAGCCTTTGAGGTTTTGTGCGTGCAGGATGTCTCTTACCGGGCGGACGATGTCCTGCAGAACGTCAAAGTAGCTTTCGTGTTGTGCAATCAGGTTGCGGCTGCCCGCAGGCGACACCTGCCGTGCAAACCCAAGCGCACCTCGAATATGGTCGTCCACCGCAATCCAACGGGGCGCCGAAGCGCCGGAGCGACCGCCTTTGGTGCCATCCTGAATGTTAATCCTGCCTAGGTCGTCAGCCTCGCGGGTTAGTCGTGGCAGATCAGCCAAGATAGCTTCACGCAAGCGCATGCCGGTGGCTCGCGCCAACAGAACAATCGCTGCGGCCCGTTGCTGATGATCGTGACAAAGCGCATCGACGATTTGCTTAACCTGTTCGCGGTCTTGGCCTTGCGGAGCCGATTGGCGAACTCCGGTGCGCTGCATTCCCAACGCCTTGCTCGGACCGGGCAATTTCGCACACTGATCACCGCGCAGCGCCGCCATTGTCCTGTTAACGCTGGATAGGCGGTTTTGTGCGGTGCTGACAGCAAGGTCACCGCGCCTTACCACGTCGCGCAGGTACGCCGCGTAGTCCGCCAATACCTTCCGATCAATCTGCCGCGCATCATTGATGCCGGGCCCTTGTTCGGAGCGGCACCATCTGACGAATGCCTGCCACCTATCACAGTGTGCCTTCACCGTGCCGTAGTGGCCGCCGCCGAACATGTCTTTCAACGCCTGCGGCCCCGCGTAGCTCAGTTGCCTGCCATAGCCGAAATTACGGCCATTGCGTCTACCCACCAATGCCATGTCGAATCACCTCATCGCCTGGTCTCCGATCCTCGCCCCACGTCATCCCGCCAAGAATGTTGAGTGTTATCAGGGATCAAGGCCCCTGCGACCTGTGGGGATGTCCTCTAGCGCGGGACTGGCGGCTCCTTACGTTCAGGAGCAAGGGCATCTCATGATCTGGCCTCCTGAACACCGTTACCGGTGGGCGGGTGGAGGCAGTACTGGCTGACGAGACCAGCGCCTGAAGATCCTGAGCCGGGTGAACGCAGCAATGCGATGACTGGGGCATGCCTGACTGTCAGTCAGGTGCAGTCCATTCCTTGGTCTGCGGCACCATCATCTACAGCGCTGTTGCTGGTGACATCGGCGTTTGTCACGCCGATTGTCACGAGGGGAATGCCGCAAAGCCATGTGCGATCAGGGCTGCAGCAGTGGTAGAAGCGCCCGTCTCTTTCCACACAAAGAGACGGGCGCAGGTTGGTGCAATAGTCGGCCAAGCGGATAGGTTGCTGCAGGGCAGCACAGTACGGTGTAGCTGGCGCACGAGGGCCATGAGATTAGAGAGCATCCATCACCGGGGAGGTAACCGGGCGAGCTGCCGGATGCGAATCGCCCTTGGGGAGAACCACCGCGGGAGCGGCGTGACCTTCAAGGTTCGGGCCACCTGGGTGCTGTCATCGACAGCGCTTGCACGGCCAGTTCTACGCCTGTGGATAAACCTGGTCAAGGGCCGCAATTCAGCGCTACTTGGGACCTGAAAAGCGGTTATCCACGGGTGGAATTCCGTGGTAAATCCCGGACAACGTCGTGGCTTCTAGCTTTTCAAAGTGAGGTCAATCCAAACAGGGCGGCTTTGCAGCCCTGTTTGGATTGACCCGTGTAAAAGAGCAGCCCGCGCCGATTTCGCAGGCTCACCCGCGATTGAATGCGCCATGGCCATTTGGCAAGGCGGTGACGTTGTCGCCTACTGGGTGGGCAAACTCATGCGGGGTGACATGGCCCGATCTATTGGCATCGATGTAGTTACTCCACCACGCCATGATCAACCGACGCTGCTCCAGAAACTGGGCCTTGTGGATGTACGCAGCGCGTACGCGGTTACGCTCCTGATGGCTCATCTGCCGCTCAATCGCCGCGTCCGTCCACAGCCCTGATTCGAGCAAGGCACTGCAAGCCATGGTCCTGAATCCATGCCCGCACACGTCCTTGGTAGTGTCGTACCCCATATTGCGCAGCACCTGGTTAACCGTATTCTCCGACAAGGGTTTCCAGTACCTGTGGTCACCGGGCAACACGAGTTCAGAGAAGCGATTCAAGCTGCGCAGCCGTTCAAGGATCTCGATGACTTGCGGCGACAGCGGCACTATCTGAATGTCCCCACTCATCTTGGTCCCGCGTGTGGAATAGCGGACGCCTTCAATCGGCTTGCGGGTATCGGGGATCTCCCACATCGCCCGTTGCAGGTCGAATTCATCCCACCGGGCGAAGCGCAGTTCGCTGGAGCGCACGAACACATGCAGCGTCAGTAGCACTGCGAGCCGGGTCAGCTCGCGACCGGTGTAATTGTCGATTCGGCTCAACAATTCAGGAAGGCGGTTAAGCGAGAGTGCAGGACGGTGCACGGTACGCGGCGCTTGAATCGAGCCGGCCAGATCGAGCGCTGGGTTTTGAGTGATCTGCCGCGCCCGCTTCGCACCCCGCATGATCGTAGATAGATAGCTCTGCACACGCAGGGCTACATCCATGGTGCCGCGATCTTTGATCCGCTGGGTGACCTCAAGGAGATCATGGGTGTCGAGTTCAGCAATAGCCCGCTGGCCAATTAGTGGAAACACATGGGTACGCAACCTGCTCAGCACCGTCTTGGCATGGCCCTCAGTCCAGCGCCGAGACATTTCGACATGCCACTCTAGGGCAACGGTTTCAAAGAGAAGGCTCGCCCGCTGAGCTGCGATCTTGGCCTTCTGCTTTTCTTCCATCGGATCAAGGTTGTCGAGCAGCAGGGCCTTGGCCTCATCGCGCTTGGTCCTCGCGACGGCCAATGAAACGATGGGGTACTTGCCGATGATCAGCGTGCCTTCCTTGCCGTTGGGTTTGAAATACCGCAGCCGCCAAGTCTTCGAGCCACTGGGCGCGACGTACAGGTACATACCCCCGCCGTCGAACAGTTTGTAAGCACGATCACGCGGTTTGGCCGTGCGGCATTTGAGGTCGCTGAGCGGAGTGGCTAGGCGTGGCATAGGGGTACGTTCTCCATTCAGGAAAGACGCTGTACCCCAAAAATACCCCCGGTTATTGGGGATTTTGTTGGTTCCCGACGGAGGGTCGTGGAAACGAAAAACCGGCCATAAGGCCGGTTTAGAGGGCTTCCAAAGCATTCAGCGGAATGCAGTGGAGCTGGATGTGGTGCCGGAGACAGGAATCGAACCTGCGACCTTCGCGTTACGAGTGCGCTGCTCTACCGACTGAGCTACACCGGCGTGTTGCGAACGTACCACTAGCCGCAACGCTTAGGCAAACCCCTACTTCTCCTCAATCCCGCAGGCGCGATTCACAGCTCAAGACCGCCCGCGCGGAGGGCAACAGACCGAAGCACGGCCTCAGCCAGCCTTACACCCCGAAGGCGCCAAATCCTCTTCAATTCCGGTACTACAAACCCACCCAGTCGCCGACCGGCTCAGGGTAATCACCTTGCCCACCACATTCCCCGGCGCTTCCACCAGCGTGCAGGCAATACTCCCTACCCCACTGGCCGCAACGCCACTGGCAGCAATTGCACAATGCGCAGTAGTCGCCTGTCCACCGAGCGCAGCCACATCGGGCACGTCTTTGCCTTCATTCAAACGCAAGTCCATCGCGGTCTTCAGCGCAGATATCTCCAGCAACCCGGCCGCGGCCTTGGTACGGGCCTGGTGATTGGTGTACATCGGTACGGCGATGGTGGCGAGGATGCCGATGATTGCGACGACGATCATCAGTTCGATCAGGGTGATGCCTTGTTGGGCTTTCATGAACGCGTTTCCTTGTTGATTCGGCTGAGCCTTCATCCACTGTGGACGTCAGCCTTTCAGGCGCGCAGTAGGCCTCAACAGACACCTTTTGTCACCCCTGCTCGGCTGGACGTCATGTTCGCTGAACTACTCTAGTGAGCATCTTCACAACCCGCCCATGGATGGGCGCGGCAAGCTGTTACCGGGCTTGTCGCATCAGCCGCAAGGAGCTGTGCATGAGTACCACATCGCGTATTTACACCTGGGAGGGCACCGACCGCAGCGGTGCCCGGGTCAGCGGCCAGTGCGAGGGGCGCAGCCCGGCGTGGGTGCGGGCTGGGCTGGTGCGGCAGGGCATCAGCATTGCGCGGCTGCGTCCGGTTGGTGGCTGGCAGCTGAGTTGGCCGCAGCGGCGGGGTAAGCCGGATGCGGCGGGCTTCAGTCGGCAGTTGGCGACGCTGCTGAAGGCGGGGGTGCCGTTGTTGCAGGCGTTTGAGGTGATGGGGCGCAGTGGTGGCGACGAGGGCCTGGGGCGGTTGCTGGTGAAATTGCAGCAGGATGTGGCAGCGGGGTTGGGATTGGCGGATGCGTTGCAGCGCCAGCCGGTTTGGTTTGATCGGCTGTACTGCAACCTGGTGCGGGTGGGTGAGCAGTCGGGCAAGCTGGATGGGCAGCTGGAGGAGCTGGCGAACATGCTTGAGCAGCGTCAGGCGCTGCAGCGGCGGGTGCGCAAGGCGATGATTTATCCGCTACTGCTGTTACTGACGGGGCTGGGGGTTTCGGCGCTGCTGCTGCTGGAGGTGGTGCCGCGCTTTCAGGGGTTGTTTGCCGGTTTTGACAAGAGCTTGCCGGCGTTCACCCAGTGGGTGCTGGACCTGTCCACAGGGCTGGCGCGGCATGCGCCTTGGCTGGGGGCATTGATGGTGTTATCCACAGTGGCGCTGCGTTGGCTGTATCGGCACAACGCCGTGGCGCGCTTGTGGATATCTTTGCGGGTGCTTGAGGTGCCGGTGCTGGGGCGGTTGCTGGCGCAGGCGGCACTGGCGCGTTTTGCGCGCAGTTTGGGCACAGCGTATACAGCGGGGGTGCCATTGCTGGATGCGTTGGCGACAGTGGCGTCGGTCAGTGGTGGCGTGGTGCATGAGCAGGCGATCTTGCGTTTGCGTCAGGGCATGGCCAACGGGCTGGGGTTGCATCAGGCGATGAGTGCGGATCGGTTGTTTCCGCCGTTGTTGGTGCAGCTTGCGGCCATCGGCGAATCCAGTGGCACGCTGAACCAGATGCTGGGCAAGGCCGCCAGTCATTATGAAGAGCAGGTGAGCCAGGCGCTGGATCAGTTGACCGGCCTGCTCGAGCCGGCCATCGTGCTGATCCTCGGGGTACTGGTCGGTGGTTTGGTGGTGGCGATGTATCTACCGATTTTCCAGTTGGGTAGTTTGGTCTGAATATGAATCTGTGGACGCTTTTGACCGCACAGCCGGTTTATTTCACCTGTTTGGCGACACTGCTGGGCTTGCTGGTGGGTAGCTTCATCAATGTGTTGGTGCACCGTTTGCCGATCATGCTGGAACGGCAGTGGCAGCGTGAAGCGCAGGAGGTGCTGGAGTTGCCGGTCGCCGAACATGGGCGGTTTGATCTGGCGCTGCCGGCTTCGCATTGCCCGCACTGTGGGCATCGGATCCGGGCTTGGGAGAATATTCCTGTGCTCAGTTACCTGCTGCTGCGGGGACAATGCGCGGGCTGCAAGGGCGCGATCAGCAGGCGTTACCCGCTGGTGGAGCTGGCCTGCGCCGGGCTGTCGCTGGTGGTGGCATGGCACTACGGGCCTGGGCTGCAGGCGCTGTCTGCGCTGTTACTGACCTGGTGCCTGCTGGCATTGAGCTTGATCGACAGCCAGCATCAGTTGCTGCCCGATGTGCTGGTGCTGCCGATGCTGTGGATCGGTTTGATGCTCAATGCCACGGGTATGTTCGTGCCGTTGCCGGACGCGCTGTGGGGCGCGGTGATGGGCTACCTGAGCCTGTGGACGGTGTTCTGGCTATTCAAGCTGGTGACCGGCAAGGACGGCATGGGCTATGGCGACTTCAAGCTGCTGGCATTGTTCGGCGCCTGGGGTGGCTGGCAGGTGCTGCCGTTGACGCTGCTGTTGTCATCGCTGGTGGGGGCGTTGATCGGCCTGTGTTTGCTGCGTTGGCGTAACGCTTCGCTGGGCACGGCGATGCCGTTTGGTCCGTATCTGGCAATTGCGGGGTGGATTGCTGTGCTCTGGGGTGATGAAATGTACGCCTCTTACCTGCAACTGCTTGGAATCTGATGACCTCTGCGGCGTTTTCCCCTTGGATCCTGGGCCTGACCGGCGGCATCGGCAGTGGCAAGAGCGCTGCGGCCGAGCGTTTTGTCGAGCTGGGTGTGCACCTGGTCGACGCTGATCAGGCTGCGCGCTGGGTGGTCGAGCCTGGGCGGCCAGCGTTGGCCAGCATCGTCGAGCGCTTTGGCGCGGGCGTGCTGCAAGGCGATGGCCAGCTCGATCGAGCGGCACTGCGCCAGCTGATTTTTGCCGACCCTGAACAGCGGCGCTGGCTTGAAGCGTTGCTGCACCCGTTGATCGGGCAGGAGATCTTCAGCTACCTGGCCAAGGCCGAGTCGCCCTATGCGGTGTATGTTTCGCCGCTGTTGATCGAGTCGGGGCAGTATCGCAAGACCCAGCGCGTGCTGGTGATCGATGTGCCGCAGGCGCTACAAGTGCAGCGTACATTGCAGCGCGACGGCACCAGCCCTGAGCAGGTGCAGGCGATTCTGGCGGCTCAGGCGACCCGCGAGGAACGTTTGCGGCATGCCGACGATGTGCTGGTGAATGATCGCGATGTGCCTTGGCTGCACGAGCAGATCGACCAGTTGCACCACTTTTACCTGACTTTACGAGGAGGCCAGCCATGAGCCAGCCGTTGTCCGTTGATTGCCCAACCTGTGGCGCACCTGTGGAATGGACCGAGGCCAGCGTCAACCGGCCGTTTTGCTCCGACCGCTGTAAATTGATCGACCTTGGCGCCTGGGCGGCTGAGGAACACAAGATTGCCGGCGCGCCGGAATCGGAAGATGAGTTGTATTCGGCTGATCTGGAGCCGCGTCACTGAGTCCATGCCTGGGTGATGGGCCTCAGCGCTCGTCATCCTTCCACGGCGCCTGCAGGTAGCGGGTGCGGTTGAAGGTCTCCAGCCATTCCGGGCAGAACACCACCAGTGCACTGATGACCATGCCGTTGATAAAGGCTTCGGGAAACATCATCAGCCACAGGTAACCGACAAAGTCCGTCAGCCACTCGGGCATGGCGAACAGGCCATCGACCCAGAGCAGGCCCAGCGCAGCCGTCAGGCACAGCAGGGCTGACAGCGCAGCGGCGAAAAAGCCTGAAAATATATAGATGAACAGGTTACGCGGCTGCGCCCGCTCGACCAGGATCGCGCAGGTTTCGGTAACCAGCACCGGCAGGCCGACGATCAGCAGGCCGTTGATGCCGAGCGCGGCCCAATCCTGCCGGCCGAGCGACAACAGCCCGAGTTGAGCGATGAAGCCGGCGATGATCGCCAACGGCCAGTCGAGCAGCAGGGTTACGGCAGTCATGCCGATGAAGTGGTAGGAGACGCCGGTGTCGAAGTCGCGACGAACCAGCCATAACGCAAACAAGGCGAATATCGCGCCGAACAGCAGGTGTTGGCGGCGACGATCGCTGCACAGTTCGATCCAGCTGCTGCGCGATATGGCCCAGAGCAGCAGTGGCAGGTAGGCCAGCCAGCCGAGGGTGAGGCTGGTGGTGGACAGGACCAGTGCGCTGATCACGTTTGATGTCTCCTGTGTTGACTATCCATTCTTCCAAACCTGGCGCGCTCGGCGTAGGAGCGGCCTTGTGTCGCGAAAGGGCTGCGCAGCGGCCCCACATTTTCAGCTTCGCCGCTGATATCGCCGGGCCAGCTTCGCTGGCCTTTCGCGACACAAGGCCGTTCCTACGGGACCGCGTTGACCTGGAGGTGGGCTGATTTACATCGGTAAACAACATCTTACCTTCACAGATTAGCGGCTAAGCTTGAGCCATGGATGACTCAGATTACCTGCGCCTGCTTACTATCCAGGCCGAACAGGCCAATGCCTTTCTGTCCAATGCCCGCAAATGGGAACGCGAGCGTTGGGTCTGCCAGCGCCTGCTGCAGGGGCTGAATATTCCCTACCGCAACGAAGACTTCACCCCCGCCGGGCAGGAGCCGCCGGACGTGCTGTTTCGCGACGCGGCATTCGAGGTATTTTTCGTGCTCGATGAGGGTCGGCGGCTGAATGACGAGTGGCGCGAAGAGCTGCAACGGCGGCGCAGTGCTTTCTCGCTGAGCCAGCTGGTACGCCGCGAAGCCCGGCCCAGACGCATCAGCGCGCAGGAATTGCTGCTGCGCCTGGCTCCAACCTTGCGCAAGAAAGCCCACAATTACCGCGAGCGCGGCCTGGAGCTGAACGAGCTGGATATCATCGCTTTTGCCAGCCTCAAGCGTGAAGTGCTCGACCTGAACAGCCATTTCCCGCCGCCGACCGAATACCTGCGCCAGGGCTGGCGGTCGTTGTCGCTGGTCGGACCAACCTTTGCCCGGGTGCTGTTCGCCCACCCGGACGCGCCGGATTTTCTGCGTGGTAACCTGGGACGCAGTATCGTTTTCGATGTCGGGATCAGTCTTTGATCCACTGCCGAGAGTCTTTGCAGCGGCGTACACTCGGCGGCATAGACAGAAAGTATTATCATTCGTCGCTGCCTGGTGCACGAACCCTGTAGCGTTCGTGCAGTCTCAAGCGTCTATCTGACGAGGCCCACCATGACCAGCCGCCTGAATCCTGAAGATCAGCGTCGCGTCGATGAGTATCTCAAAGCCCCTCAGCACCAAGTCGAGCGCAGGCCTTTTCGGCCATGGCTGCTCCTGGCGCTGGTGGTGGCAGTGACCATCGGTCTGGGCCTCTTGAGTCGTTTGTTGAGTGGACTGGTGCTATGAGCTGCGTTGCGCTCGCCCTCCCCTCGGCCACGACGCCGGCCCTCAGGGCCAAGCATTCGTTTAACCTTATGAGATATCTCCATGACACATCGCATCGTGATTGTCGGCGGCGGCGCCGGCGGCCTGGAACTGGCGACCCGCCTGGGTAAAAGCCTGGGCAAGAGCAAAAAGGCCGAAATCACCCTGGTCGACGCCAACCTGACCCACATCTGGAAACCGCTGCTGCACGAAGTGGCGGCCGGCTCGCTGAACTCTTCGGAAGACGAGCTCAACTACGTCGCCCAGGCCAAATGGAACCACTTCAACTTCCAGCTCGGCCGCATGAGTGGTCTGGAGCGTGAGAGCAAGCAGATCCAGCTGGCGGCCACCCTCGATGAAGACGGCCGCGAGCTGCTGCCAGCGCGCACCCTGGGCTACGACACCCTGGTAATTGCAGTTGGTAGCAATACCAATGATTTCGGTACCTTGGGCGCGGCGCAGCATTGCTTGTTCCTCGACAGCCGCAAGCAGGCCGAGCGCTTCCATCAGCAGCTGCTCAATCACTACCTGCGCGCCCATGCCGGTAATGCAGCGGGCGAAAAAATCAGCGTGGCCATCGTCGGTGCCGGCGCCACGGGCGTCGAGCTGGCCGCTGAGCTGCACAACGCCGCGCACGAGCTGGCCGCCTACGGCCTGGACAAGATCCAGCCGCAAGACATGCACATCACACTGATCGAAGCCGGCCCGCGCGTGTTGCCGGCATTGCCTGAGCGCATCAGCGTGCCAGTGCACAAGACCCTGGAGAAACTCGGGGTAACGGTGCTGACCAACGCCTCGGTCAGTGAAGTGACCGAAGATGGCCTGAAAACCGCCTCCGGCGAAGTCATCCAGGCCAGCCTCAAAGTGTGGGCGGCAGGTATTCGCGCGCCGGGCTTCCTCAAGGATATCGACGGCCTGGAAAGCAACCGGATCAACCAGCTGGTGGTGCGCCCCACCCTGCAGACCACACTGGATGACAATATCTTCGCCTTTGGCGACTGCGCTGCATGCCCACAGCCGGGTAGCGACCGCAATGTGCCGCCTCGCGCGCAGGCTGCGCACCAGCAGGCCTCAATGCTGGCCAAGAGCCTGAAAGCCCGCCTCGACAACAAGCCGCTGCCAACCTATGCCTACAAGGATTACGGCTCGCTGGTCTCGCTGTCGCGCTTCTCGGCAGTGGGCAATCTGATGGGTAACCTGACCGGCAGCGTGATGCTGGAAGGCTGGCTGGCGCGGATGTTCTATGTGTCGCTGTACCGCATGCACCAGATGGCGCTGTATGGCGCGTTCCGCACGGCGATGCTGATGATTGGCAGCAAGATCGGCCGCGGCACCGAACCGCGACTCAAGCTGCACTGATGTAAAAACTGCCGGGCCGCAGCCTTGCGGCCCCGGTGGCTACGCCTCGCTACCCGCCTCTCCTGCCGCTTGCTGACTCCGCCATATAACGGCTCGGCACCTCGCCCAACACCCGCTTGAAAACAGTCGCAAAGGCACTTGAGCTGCTGTAGCCAAGCGCTATTGCCACCTGCGTGACTGGCTCGCCGTTGCCCAACCTGATCACCGCCGCGTGCAGGCAAGCCTGTTGCCGCCATTCGATGAAGCTGATGCCGGTCTGCGCCCTGAACAGGCGGGTGAACGTGCGCCGGCTCATGGCCGTGCGCTGGGCCATGGCGTCAATGCCGACCTCCAGTGAAGGCTGCTCGAGAAACTCACGGCAGGCCTGCGCCAGCCGCGGCTCATGCGGCAGTGGCGCATTCAGCGACAGCGCTGGCATGGCCGCTATCTCATGCAACAACAGGCCCATCAGGTGGCCATCACGCCCCTCTGCGGCATACAGCGCAGGGACCTCAATCGCCTTGTCCAGCAACTGCCGTAGCAGTGCAGATACACCGTACACCTGGCACGCCTCCGGCAAGCCCAAAGCCAGTGCAGCAGGCTCGCGGATATAGGTGTTGAGCATGGTGACCGGGCCACGCATGTGCATGGCATGACCCAGCCGCGCCGGCACCCAGATAGCCCGCTGGGGCGGCACCACCCAATTACCCCTGTCGGTAAACACGGTGATGACGCCACATGAGGCGTAGGCAAACTGCCCGCGTTGATGGCTGTGCGCGGCAAATACCTGGCCGTCGGCGTAATCACGCACCGTCACCACCGCATCACGCGGGACGTTCTGGTAAGGATCAAGACCGAGAGATTCTTTCATGGCCTGATTTTAATGATAGTTGGCCTCAAGCTGAAAGCAGGCCAGCGCCATTTCTCGCATATTTCCCGCTCTCGCGCCTGTGCGCTCGTTGTTCCGGGAAAAGTCTGACAATGCAGAAAAAGCACCTGTGCCTGGCCGTCATGGTCACGGCCATCTGGGGGTTGAACTTCCCCATCACCAAGCTCGGCCTGGCCGAGATCGATCCGCTGCTGCTGACCGCGCTGCGCTTCAGCCTTGCCGCCCTGCCTTGGGTATTCGTGGTCAAGCGGCCGCAGGTAAGGTTTCGCTGGCTGGCCGGCTACGGCTTGATCTTCGGCGTGGCCATGTGGGCGCTTATCAACCAGGGCATCGCTTTGGGCGTACCACCTGGCAGTGCCTCGCTGCTGATTCAGCTGAGTGCGTTTTTCACCCTGGGCTGGGGCGTATTGTGGTTTGGCGAAAGCCTGAATCGACCACAACTGATCGGCATATGCTTGGCGGCTCTTGGCCTGTTCGGCGTGCTGGTGGATGGCTCAGGCACCGTCAGCACTGTCGGTTTAGCGCTGGTAATCGCCAGCGCCCTAGCCTGGAGTATTGGCAATGTACTGATCAAAAAGTCGAAGGTGCAGGAAATCTTTGCTTTTGTGGTCTGGGCCAGCCTGTTCCCGCCAATCCCGCTATTACTGCTGACCTGGCTTGCACACGGCTCAGCACCATTCACCGCGCTGCCGGCCCAGTTGCACGGGTTTACCTTGTTTTCGCTGGCGTTTCAGGTATACGGCGCGACGCTGTTTTGCTACTGGGGCTGGAACCTGCTGCTGCGCGAATACCCTGTATCACAGGTAGCACCGCTGTCGCTGCTGATCCCGCTGTTCGGCATCGTCAGTTCGATGCTGATACTGGGGCAATGGCCAAGTACATTGGGGTTGGCGTCGATGCTGCTGATCTTGCTGGCGCTCGCCGTCGGAGCACGCCCTGGAAAGGCTGTGCAGGCAGGTCGGCAAGGTGGCGGGGGCAGGCGGGAAAACCTGCAGAGATAAAATCCAGACAAAGAAAAAGGGCACCTCAGTCGAGGTGCCCTTCTCTTACATGGTGGGTCGTGTAGGATTCGAACCTACGACCAATTGGTTAAAAGCCAACTGCTCTACCAACTGAGCTAACGACCCGGAATATGGTCGGGGTGAGGGGATTCGAACTCCTGACATCCTGCTCCCAAAGCAGGCGCGCTACCGGACTGCGCTACACCCCGAAAGTGAAACTGTACAAAAGCAAACACTAGACGAAGAAAAAGGGCACCTCAGTCGAGGTACCCTTATCTTACTGGTGGGTCGTGTAGGATTCGAACCTACGACCAATTGGTTAAAAGCCAACTGCTCTACCAACTGAGCTAACGACCCGGAAAATGGTCGGGGTGAGGGGATTCGAACTCCTGACATCCTGCTCCCAAAGCAGGCGCGCTACCGGACTGCGCTACACCCCGAAATGGCTCCGCGACCTGGACTCGAACCAGGGACCCAATGATTAACAGTCATTTGCTCTACCGACTGAGCTATCGCGGAACTAAACTTCGATCTTCCGATCTCGAAGGCTGTTTAAGCTTCGATCTCTTCAACACTCTGCATTTCTGCGTTTGCGTCTCTGAGGCCGGCTATTCTACATCCTTCGTTTTGCTTGTCAACCCCCAATTTGCATTCAACTTACTGATTTGCAAACTGTTTTCAGATCGTCGTTACCGCTGGCGATCTGCTTAGTGGCTGACAGCGGGGCGTATATTAGGAGCACTCGATTTTAGATGCAAGCATAAATTTCAATAATTTTACGGGCTTACCGCGAGCCCCCGTAAATTGGGGGTTTTGCCGGGATTATCAGTAGCTTACGAGCGCCATACGAGCCAACTGGAGGGCAGAAAACGCTGCTGAATCTCGCTTCGGGATGGGCAGAATAATCGTCGTGGCAGGCGTTTTTCTCAGGGTCAAAGCTGTTTTTGGGTAAAAAAACCCAGAAAATTTTCAAAAAAAAGCCCCGCACGTGCGGGGCTCAAGATTATTTTTTATTCGAAGACTATTTCTTCGCCTTCGACCTTGGCGGTAATCGTCGTCCCCGGCATGAACTGCCCTGCCAGGATCAACTGCGCCAGCGGGTTTTCGATCCAGCGCTGGATCGCGCGCTTCAGTGGACGTGCGCCATACACCGGGTCGTAGCCAATCGCGATCAGCTTGTCGATCGCCTCCGGGCTCAGTTCCAGCGACAGCTCGCGCTCGGCCAGACGGCTGCGCAGGCGGCCCAACTGGATCTCGGTGATACCGGCGATCTGCTCACGGCCCAGCGGCTCGAACACCACCACCTCGTCGATCCGGTTGATGAACTCCGGCCGGAAGTGGTTACCCACCGCGTCCATTACCGCCGCACGCTGCGCCTCACGGTCGCCGACCAACTCCTGGATCTGTGCCGAGCCGAGGTTGGAGGTCATCACGATGACCGTGTTGCGGAAGTCCACCGTACGGCCATGGCTGTCGGTAAGGCGACCATCTTCAAGCACTTGCAGCAGCACGTTGAATACATCCGGGTGGGCCTTCTCGACCTCGTCCAGCAGCAACACTGTGTACGGCTTGCGGCGCACGGCTTCGGTCAGGTACCCGCCCTCTTCGTAACCTACATAGCCTGGTGGAGCACCGATCAGGCGAGCCACGGAATGTTTCTCCATGAACTCGGACATATCGATACGCACCATGGCCTCTTCGGTGTCGAACAGGAACTCGGCCAAGGCCTTGCACAGCTCGGTCTTACCCACGCCAGTCGGGCCAAGGAACATGAACGAACCACTTGGCCGGTTCGGGTCAGACAGCCCGGCCCGCGAACGGCGCACGGCGTTGGCCACGGCGGTCACGGCCTCGTGCTGGCCAATCACGCGCTGGTGCAGCAGCGCTTCCATTTTCAGCAACTTGTCGCGCTCGCCTTCGAGCATCTTCGACACCGGGATGCCGGTCCACTTCGAGACCACTTCGGCGATCTCTTCCTCGGTGACCTTGTTGCGCAGCAGCTGGTTTTCGCTCTTGCCGTGCTGGTCGACCATCTGCAGGCTGCGCTCCAGGTCCGGGATCACCCCGTACTGCAGCTCGGCCATGCGGCTCAGGTCGCCTTTGCGGCGGGCAGCTTCAAGCTCCTGACGGGCTTGCTCGATCTTTTGCTGGATCTGCGCCGAGCCCTGTACTTCGGCTTTTTCCGACTGCCAGATCTCTTCCAGGTCGGAGTACTCGCGCTCCAGCCGCTGGATTTCTTCGTGAAGTTTCTCGAGGCGTTTTTTCGCCGCCTCGTCTTCTTCTTTTTTCAGCGCCTGGGATTCGACCTTGAGCTGAATCAGACGACGGTCGAGACGGTCGAGCACCTCAGGCTTGGAGTCGATCTCCATACGGATGCGGCTGGCCGCTTCGTCGATCAGGTCGATGGCCTTGTCCGGCAGCTGGCGATCGGTGATGTAGCGGTGGCTGAGCTTGGCCGCGGCAATGATCGCACCGTCGGTGATGGCCACCTTGTGGTGCACTTCATAGCGCTCTTTCAGGCCGCGCAGGATGGCGATGGTGTCTTCCTCGCTCGGCTCCTCGACCAGCACCTTCTGGAAGCGTCGCTCGAGCGCCGCGTCCTTCTCGATGAACTGGCGGTACTCGTTGAGCGTGGTGGCGCCAACGCAGTGCAGCTCGCCACGGGCCAGGGCCGGTTTAAGCATGTTACCGGCGTCCATGGCGCCCTCGCCTTTACCAGCGCCAACCATGGTGTGCAGCTCGTCGATGAACAGAATGATCTGCCCTTCCTGCTTGGACAGCTCGTTGAGAAGGCCTTTGAGGCGCTCTTCGAATTCGCCGCGGTACTTGGCGCCAGCAATCAGCGCACCCATATCCAGGGCGAGCAGGCGCTTGCCTTTGAGGCCGTCCGGCACTTCGCCATTGATGATGCGCTGGGCCAGGCCTTCGGCAATGGCGGTTTTACCCACGCCAGGCTCGCCGATCAGCACCGGGTTGTTCTTGGTCCGGCGTTGCAATACCTGCACGGTGCGGCGGATTTCGTCGTCACGGCCGATCACCGGGTCAAGCTTGCCTTCTTCGGCACGCTTGGTCAGGTCGACGGTGTACTTGTCCAGGGCCTGACGCGACTCTTCGACGTTGGCGTCGTTGACGGCCGCACCGCCACGCAGGTTATTGATGGCGTTTTCCAGGGCTTTCTTGCTCACGCCCTGGCCGAGCAACAGTTTGCCGACCTTGCTGTTCTCGTCCATGGCCGCGAGCAGCACCAGTTCACTGGAGATGAACTGGTCACCCTTCTGCTGGGCCAGACGGTCGGCCTGGTTGAGCATGCGCGCCAGGTCCTGCGACATGTTGACGTCGCCGGTAGGGTTCTGGATTTTCGGCAGTTGGTCGAGCTCTTTGCTCAACGCCTTGCGCAGGCTGTTGACGTCAAAGCCGACCTGCATCAGCAGCGGCTTGATCGAACCACCTTGCTGGTCGATCAGTGCTTGCAGCAGGTGCAACGGTTCGATGGCCGGGTGGTCCATGCCCACCGCTAGGGATTGCGAGTCAGATAACGCTAATTGCAGTTTGCTGGTTAATCGGTCTATTCGCATGGGGATACCTTCCTAAATAAGGGCAGGCCGGAGCGATGGACACACCTGATGAAGAAACCTGCCAGAGATGACTAATAGATAAGGCTTATTCTGGGAGTTTCAAGCTTAGCGGGGTTGATCGAGATCAGTTACGGGAATGTCCTACAAGAACGATGACTGGATGAGGAGCTGGCAATGCTGGGGCGCTTTGCGCCCCTTTCGCGACACAAGGCCGCTCCTACAGGTAGTACGCGGTCCCCTGTAGGAGCGGCCTTGTGTCGCGAAAGGGCTGCAACGCAGCCCCGGCGCTCTCAAATCAGACGCAGAGCGGATCGAGCCAGACCAGCGAAGCGAAGCGCCCACCCTGCGGGGTGCGCCGATAGGAATAGAAGCGTGGGTCGCTGACCGTGCACAGGCCACCACCATAGACAGCA
Organism: Pseudomonas sp. BIGb0278; assembly: GCF_024809895.1. Classification (NCBI taxonomy): domain Bacteria; kingdom Pseudomonadati; phylum Pseudomonadota; class Gammaproteobacteria; order Pseudomonadales; family Pseudomonadaceae; genus Pseudomonas; species Pseudomonas sp. BIGb0278. The sequence continues at coordinate 27,140 of NZ_JANUEL010000007.1, read as the reverse complement.
GTGATGCCGCGCGCCGCAAGGCGGATGCGTGCCAGCTGGTAGATGTCGGCCAGCAGTTTGCCCGGACGCTCACCCGGCACGAATGCCTCGGCGGCTTGCGGGTGCTCGGCAGTGAAGGCGTCACGGACTTCTTCGCCTACTTCGAATGCGCTCGGGCCAATGGCCGGGCCGAGCCAGACCAGCACCTGATCGGCCGGCACTGCCAGGCGCTCGAGGGTAGCCTCGAGCACGCCGCCCGCCAGCCCGCGCCAGCCGGCATGGGCTGCGGCAACGCGGGTACCGGCGCGATCGCAGAACAACACTGGCAGGCAGTCGGCGGTCATCACCGTACAGGCAATGTGCGCCTGGTCGGTCCAGCTCGCATCGGCTTCCATCACCTGCGCCGGGTTAGCATCAGCCACCACCACGCCGTGGACTTGCTTGAGCCAGGCGGGATGAATGTCGAATTGCTCACTGAGGCGTCGGCGGTTTTCGCTGACGGCAGCCGGGTCGTCGCCGACATGATCGCCCAGGTTGAAGCTGTCGTACGGCGGCAGGCTGATGCCACCCGCACGAGTGGTGACGCAGGCGCGCACTGTGGCCGGGGCTGGCCAATCAGGGCGCAGCAACTGCGTCAGACCGTTCATCCGATAAAGCTGTCGCGGTCTTCCTGGAGCAGCTCCAGCAAGCCGACGAAGTCTTCCGGCAGCGCCGACTTCCATTGCATCCGCTCACCCGTGAGCGGGTGATCGAGGGCGAGGAAGCGTGCGTGCAGGGCCTGACGCGGGAAGGTCTTCAGCGCAGTGACCATTTCCGGCTCGGCCGCAGGCGGGATGCGGAAGCGACCGCCGTAGGTCTGGTCACCAATCAGCGGATAGCCGACGTGGGCCATGTGCACGCGGATCTGGTGCGTACGGCCGGTCTCCAGCTTGACCCGCACATGGGTGTGCGAACGGAAGCGGGTGAGCACGCGGTAGTGACTGACGGCAGGCTTGCCGGTCTCGGTCACCGCCATGCGCTGACGCGAGCCACCGTGGCGGCCGATCGGGGCGTTGATGGTGGCACCGGAGGTGACCACGCCAATCACGATGCACTCGTAGATGCGGCTGACACTGCGGCTCTGCATCTGCTCGACCAGCTTGGTCTGCGCCTGCAGGGTCTTGGCCACTACCATCAGGCCGGTGGTGTCCTTGTCCAGGCGGTGGACGATGCCCGCACGCGGCACGTTGACGATGTCTGGCACGTGGTGCAGCAAGGCATTGAGCAGGGTGCCATCGGCATGCCCGGCAGCCGGGTGGACAACCAGCCCGGCAGGCTTGTTGATCACCAGGATCTGCTCGTCTTCGTAGACGATGTTCAACGGGATGTCCTGGGCGATCCACTCGCCCTGGGCTTCCTGCTCGGCCTCAAGGACCAGCTTGGCACCGCCATAGACCGGATCGCGTGGACGCACGACTTGACCGTCGACCGTCAGACGGCCGTCCTTGATCCAGGTGGTCAGGCGCGAACGCGAGTACTCGCCGAACAGTTGGGCGGCGATCTGGTCGAGGCGCTGGCCGCCCATTTCGGACGGGACCTCTTCGCTAAGTTGGATGATCTCGGACATGCTCGATTCGGCTGGCGCACAGCCTTTGGTTTCAACTGCGCGCTTGTGGTTAAATACGGCTTCTTTTGCCCTGGGGTCAACCCGGGGGCGCTCATCATAACAGGACGGCACCGCCCAAGACAGCGGCCGTCAAAGGACGCAAGCCGCCATGCAAGTGAAACACCTGCTGCTGATCGCCCTCCTCGGGCTTACCGCTGCCTGTTCCTCGAACAAGGAAGTGATTGACGAGAACCTCAGCGAAGCCGAGTTGTACCAGCAGGCGCAGGCCGACCTGGACAACAAGAGCTACACCAGTGCCGTCAACAAGCTCAAGGCCCTGGAATCGCGCTACCCGTTCGGCCGTTACGCCGACCAGGCCCAGCTCGAGCTGATCTACGCCAACTACAAGAACACCGAGCCAGAGGCTGCCAAGTCGGCGGCCGAGCGCTTCATCCGGCTGCACCCGCAGCACCCGAACGTCGACTACGCCTACTACCTCAAGGGCCTGACTTCGTTCGACCAAGACCGTGGCCTGCTGGCGCGCTTCCTGCCGTTGGACATGACCAAGCGTGACCCGGGCGCTGCCCGCGACTCCTATAACGAGTTCGCCCAGCTGACCAGCCGCTTCCCCAACAGCCGCTACGCGCCTGACGCCAAGCAGCGCATGATCTACCTGCGCAACCTGCTGGCCGCCTACGAAATCCACGTTGCCGACTACTACATGAGCCGCCAGGCCTATGTCGCTGCGGCCAACCGTGGCCGTTACGTGGTCGAGAACTTCCAGGAAACCCCATCGGTCGGTGACGGCCTGGCGGTGATGGTCGAGGCTTACCAGCATCTGCACCTGGACGAGCTGGCCAATACCAGCCTGGAAACCCTCAAGCTCAACTACCCAGATCACCCAAGCCTGGTCGACGGCAGCTTCGAGCCCAAGCAAGCTGATGGTGATCAGCGTTCGTGGCTGTCCAAGGCGACCCTGGGCCTGATCGAGACCGACACGCCGCTGCCGCCAGGTGAGACCCGCGCCAATCAGGACGTGGTTCGCCAGTTCAAGGATGCCCGTTCGGAGATTCCGCAAGACTTGCTGCCTAAAGATGAAGACGGTGATCCGATTCTGCCGGCCGGTCCGAAAGAAGCCGAAGAGAGCCGTTCGTGGTTCAGCTACGCGACCTTTGGTCTGTTTGATTGATTTGATACAGGCTGCCCTTGTAGGAGCGGCCTTGTGTCGCGAAAGGGCTGCGCAGCTGCCCCACGATCTACGCAGCGCCGCAGAATTGCTGGGCCCGCTGCGCAGGCCTTTCGCGACACAAGGCCGCTCCTACACACAGCAAGCACGATGTCGGAAAAACAAAAAAGAAAGGGAAGCCCAAGGCCTCCCTTTTTTTTTGCCCGCGTCCTAGACTGTCGGCTCTTCTTCTCGACCAAGCTGGACACCATGGTTCGCCTACTTTTCTGGATCGCCCTGATCGCCGCCGCGTTCTGGCTGTGGCGCAAATTCAAGCTCAGCCAGCAGGCGCGCCCCGCGCAGCGCCTGGATGACCCGCTGACCATGGTGCGCTGCGCGCACTGCGGCGTGCACCTGCCCAATGACCGGGCGCTGCACCGTGGCAATCAGTGGTACTGCAGCCCAGCCCATCTGGAGCAAGGCCCGAAAGACTGATCAACGGTCTGCTCCGGCGAAGCCGCTGTAACCCGGTTACAGCGGCTTTTTCATGTCCGCCCGCTGAACACACATACCCGTAGCCGACCCATCCGCTCCATTTACGACTCCCTCCCCGCCTCAACTCTTGACCCACCGGCGGCAAATTCGCTAAATCCTATTTATCCGCATAAATATGAAAAATAGCCCGCATGCTCAAACCCAAGCGCAAACGTCAGAAGCTGTCGGACATGATCGTCGAGTCGGTCAAGCGCTCGATCGTCACCGAGGCGCTGCACCCCGGTGACCGTCTGCCGACCGAGCGCGAGCTGATGGAACACTTCGAATGTTCCAAGGGTACCGCCCGCGAGGCGCTCAAGGCGCTCGAGGTCGAGGGCCTGGTCAGCACCCGCACCGGCCCGAGCGGCGGCGCCTACCTCAATGAAGTCGGCACCGAACCGGCCAGCCGTGCGCTGCGCAACTACTTGCATTTTCAGCACCTGGATGGCGAGCAGGTGTACCAACTGCGCAAAGTCATCGAGGTCGAGCTGGCGGTTTCAGTGATGGGCCGCCTCAGCGAGGCCGACTACGCCGCGCTGCAAGCCAACATCGATTTCTGCAGCACCCCGGAAGACAGCGAAGAAGGCCAGCGCGAGCAGCGTTTGGCCGAGCTTGAGTTTCATACCCTGCTGGCCGGTCGCTGCGCCAACCCGCTGCTGAGCTTCATGGCGGTGTTTCTCAACGACCTGCTGCGCGACCTGGTGGTGCTGAAAAAAGCCTACCTGCCCAAGCGCCAGCAGTTCGCCGCGGCCAACATCGACTATCACAAGCATCTGCTCGACGCCCTGCGCGCCAACGATGAAGCCGCCGTGCGCCGCTTGATGCACGAGCACATGTGCGACGCCGAACACCACATGACTGCGCTGGAAGGCGAAGTCGCCCGCAATTTCCTCCTGGAGTTCAGCCACAACCACTGATTCGCCTGGACAGAGGCCTGCACACAGGCCCGGCCGTACCCGCTTTGTCATTGCCACTCCTGCCTAATAACCACAAACAAGGAGTTACTCATGCAAAGACGTACCCTGCTCAAAGCAGGCCTTGCCCTCGGCGCCCTCGGCAGCCTCCCGTTGGGAGCGTCGCGGGTGTTCGCCGAGCAACCGTTGACCTTCTATGGCCTCAAGTCGATGTCCGGGCCGTTTGCCAGTTACGGCAAATACGCCGACATGGGCTCGCGCCTGGCGATTGCCGAGCACCCGCAGCTGCTCGGCCAGCCGCTCAAGTACAAGGTCATCGATACCGAGGGTAACGCCGGCAAGGCGGTACGCAAGGTCCAGGAAGCCATCGGCCAGGACGGAGCGCGGTTCTTTCAAGGCTGCACGCTGTCGTCCTCGGCGCTGGCGGTGTCGAAGGAAATCAACAAGGCCGGCGGCGTCTTCATGACCCCGGTCGGAGCCGACGAGATCACCGGCAAGGACTGCAACAGCTCTACCTTTCGCTGGTCAGTGCCGACCTACGGCGCCATTCGCGAAACCCTGGTGCCGCTGATCAAGCTGCTGCCCGAGGCCAAGCGCTGGTACACCATCACCCCGCAGTACGTGTTTGGCGATGCCCTGCTGGACAACGCACGCAAGGTCTTCAGCGAACACGGCATCGAGCACATCGGCAACAGCTACCACTCGCTGCAGGAGCAGGAGTTCTCCGGCTACCTGACCAACGCCATTGCCGCCAAGCCGGACGTACTGGTGCTGCTCAACTTCGGCAGCCAGTCATCCAATGCCCTGCGCCAGGCGGTCAACTTCGGCATCAAGGATCGGATGAAAGTGCTGCTGGTGTGGTCGGCCGGGCTCGATCAATTCCAGGAGCTGGGCAGCGATGTACTGGAAGGCGTGTACCTCGGCGCGCAGTATTGGCATCAGGTTGACACCCCGCTCAACCGCGAGCTGGTCGCGGCCACGCGCAAGGCCTACGGCATCAACCCGAATTACCCGCTGGCGGCCGACTACATCGGCACCCGGGTCATGCTCGAAGCCATCATCAAGGCCAACAGCCTCGACGGCGCCGCAGTGTCCAAAGCCCTGCAGGGCATGAGTTTCCAGGGCCCGACCGGCGACGAGCTGATCCGCCCGGGTGACCATCAGGTGCTCAAGGACTACTACCTGCTGCGCGGCAAACCTCAAGCACAGATGCGAGATGACGATGATCTGGCCGAAGTGCTGCACGCCGGCCGTTCGTTCATCGAGGTCTCTCAAACCGGTTGCGCCCTGGCCTGACGCCACGCCTTCCCACTTGACAAAATTGCAGGCGCGCGGCGCGCTGCAGAGGGCACGTTCATGCTCGATTTGTACCTGTTCCAGCTGCTAAACGGCCTTGGCCTGGGGATGATCTACTTCCTCATTGCCGTGGGCCTGACAATCATTTTCGGCTTGCTCAACTTCGTCAACTTCGCCCACGGTGCGTTTTTTCTGCTGGGTGCCTACCTGTGCTACACCGCCGTGGCGCTGACCGGCAACTTCTGGCTGGCGCTGCTGATCGCGCCGCTGGCGGTAGCCGCGCTGGCCTGGGTGGTTGAGCGGGTGCTGATCAAGCGCATCTACCACTTGCCGCACACCTTTCAGATTCTCGTCACCCTTGGTATCGCGCTGATCATCCAGGAAGCCTCGGTGCTGATCTGGGGCCCGGTCGGCAAGCACATCGCGGTGCCGCCGGAGCTGCGCGGGGTGCTGATCATCGGCGACTTCATCTACCCCTATTACCGCCTGTTCCTGATCGGCTTCGCCGCCTTGATCGGCCTTGGTCTGTGGCTGCTGCTGGAGCGCACCCGCTTCGGCGCCCTGGTGCGAGCCGGCAGTGAAAGCACCGAGACGGTGTCGCTGCTGGGCACCAACATCTTCCGCCTGTTCTCGCTGACCTTTGCCCTCGGCGTGGGCCTGGCGGGCGTGGCCGGGGTGCTGTTTGCGCCACTGCGCGGGGCTCAGCCGTTCGTTGGCCCGGAGATTCTCGGCATCGCCTTCGTCGTGGTGGTGATCGGCGGTATGGGCTCGTTTGGCGGTGCGCTGGTTGGCGGCCTGCTGGTCGGGGTGGTGCAAAGCATGATGAGCAGCCTCTGGCCGCAAGGCGCCAGCCTGATGATCTACGGCGCGATGGCGGCGGTGATCCTGGTTCGTCCCTACGGCCTGTTCGGGAGAGCATGAACATGACTGAGAAAAATCCACTGGCCGTGGCCAAAGGGCATGGCCCGGCGCTGCTGCTGTTGCTGCTTGTGACCCTGATCGGCCTGCCGCTGATCCTGCCGTCGACCACCCTCGCCACCGAGATCCTGATCTTTGGCCTGGCCGCGCTGGCCTGCAACCTGCTGCTGGGCTACACCGGCCTGCTCTCGTTCGGCCAGGGCATCTTCTTTGGTGCCGGTGCCTACGGCGCGGCGCTGCTGATGATCCACCTGCAATGGGGCATGCTCGGCGCGCTGGTTGGCGCGGCGCTGTTCGGCGCGCTGCTGGCCTTGCTGGTCGGTGCGCTGGCGATTCGGCGCAAGGGCATCTACTTCGTCATGCTGACCCTGGCCTTCAGCCAGATGGCGTACTTTCTGGCCTACACCCTGAGCGGCTGGACCGGCGGCGACAACGGCCTGCTCGACGTGCCACGGCCGAACATCACGGTTGCCGGGCATGTGTTGCTCGACCTTGCCGACCCGCGCCACTTCTACGCGTTTGTCGCGGTGCTGTTCCTGCTGATATTTGCCGGCGCCCTGCGGGTGATCCGCTCACCGTTCGGCAGCACCTTGCTGGCGATCCGCGAAAACGAAACCCGCGCTGCGGCCATCGGCTATGACATTCGCCACTTCAAGATCCTGGTGTTCATGTTGTCTGGCGCCATCACCGGTATCGCCGGGGCGTTGTACGCGATGCTGCTGCACTTTGCCCCGCTGTCGAACATCGACCTGATGATGAGTGAAAACATCCTGATCATGACCATCGTCGGCGGCACCGGCTCGCTGTTCGGCTCGTTGCTCGGCGCCGGCGCGATCGTGCTGCTCGGGGACGTGCTGTCGGAGCTGTGGCCGCGCTGGCTGATGCTGCTGGGGGTGATCCTGATTCTGGTGGTGGTGTTCATGCGCGGTGGGCTGTGGGGTGGCCTGGCTGATCTGGCCAAGCGCCTGCGCCCTTCGCCTGCCGTCGATGGCAAAACCAAGGAGCAGCTGTAATGAGCGAATTCCTCCTCGAAACACACAACCTGCAACTGGCCTACGGGCCGTTCCATGCCGTCGATGGCGTCGACCTGAAAGTCCGTGCCGGCACCATCCACACCGTGATCGGGCCCAACGGCGCCGGCAAGACCAGCTTGTTCCACTGCCTCACCGGTGAGCGCCAGGCCACCGCCGGCAAGATCCTCCTCAACGGCCAGGACATCGTCCGCAAACCGTCTCACGGCCGCGTCGCTCTGGGCATGGCGCGCTCGTTCCAGCTCACCAGCCTGTTCCAGAACCTAAGCGTGCGCGAGAACCTGCGCCTGGCCGCGCAGGGCCGCGATGGCCTTGGCGCGCTCAACTTCTGGCGCAGCGTCGAGCACAAGCGCAGCCATTGGGACACCGCTGACCAGGTGCTCGAACGGCTCAAGCTCAACGGCCGCGCCGAGACCCTCGCTGGCGAGCTGTCGCACGGCCAGCAGCGGGTGCTGGAAGTCGGCATGTCGATCTGCGCCAAGCCCACCTTGCTGATGCTCGACGAGCCCACCTCGGGCATGGGCATCGATGACATCCCGGTGATGACCGACCTGATCTGCGACCTGGGCCGCGACCACACCGTGCTGCTGATCGAACACAACATGAGCATCGTCATGTCGATCAGCCAACGCATTACCGTCATGAGCCACGGCCAGATCCTGGTCGAAGGCACCCCGGATCAGGTGCGCAACGACGAACGCGTGCGTACCGCCTACCTTGGAGAGGCCGCCTGATGCTCAGCGTCGAATCGATCCATTCCTACTACGACAAGAGCCATGTGCTCGAGGGCGTTTCGCTCAAGGTCGAGGCCGGTGAGCTGGTGACCCTGCTCGGGCGTAACGGCGCCGGCAAGACCACCACCCTGCGCAGCATTCTCGGCATCGTCCGCCCGCGCCAGGGCCAGATTCACTTCAACGGCCAGCCGCTGGTCGGTCGCGAGATCTTTGACATCGCCCGCCAGGGCATCGCGCTGGTGCCGGAGCACCGCGGCATCTTCCGCCAGCTGGACGTCGAAGAGAACCTCAAGATCGCCGCGCGCAAGCACAGCCGCTGGCAGCTGGAGGACGTTTACGCGATGTTCCCGCGGCTCAAGGAACGTCGCCGCAACAGCGGCTTTGCCCTGTCCGGGGGCGAGCAGCAGATGCTGGCGATTGCCCGCGCGCTGCTCAATGGGCCCAAGCTGCTGATCCTCGACGAGCCGACTGAAGGCCTGGCCCCGGTAATCGTCGACGAACTGGTGAAGATCCTGCGGCGGATCAAGGACGAAGGCCTGTCGATCCTGCTGGTCGAGCAGAACCTCAAGGTCTGCGACGCCCTCGCCGACCGTCACTACGTGCTGGAACAAGGCCGCGTGGCCTATCAGGGCAGCGCCGAGCAGTTCCGCGCCGACCCGAGCATCAAGAACCGCTACCTGGCCTTGAGCGCCTGAAGGAGACCGACCATGAACAGCCAAAACCCTATCGATCCAGCGCAGGCAACACTCGGCCAGGGCGCCTTGATCAGCCGCGAGCGCCTCTGGCAGTCGCTGATGGACCTCGCCCGCCTCGGTGCCACCGCCAAGGGCGGCGTGTGCCGGCTGGCCCTGACCGACCTCGACCGCCAGGCGCGCGACCTGTTCGTGCAATGGTGCACCGAGGCGGGCTGCAGCGTCAGTGTCGATGCCATCGGCAATATCTTCGCCCGCCGTCCGGGGCGCAACCCGGACCTGGCGCCAGTGATGACCGGCAGCCATATCGACACCCAGCCCACCGGCGGCAAGTTCGACGGTTGCTACGGGGTGATGGCCGGGCTGGAGGTGATCCGCACCCTAAACAACCTCGGCCTGCAAACCGAAGCACCGCTGGAAGTGGTGGTGTGGACCAACGAAGAAGGCTCGCGCTTCCCGCCATGCATGATGGGTTCCGGGGTATTTGCCGGCAAGTTCGACCTCGACGAGACCCTTGCCAAGCGCGACGAACAAGGCCTGTCAGTAGGCGCCGAGCTTACGCGCATCGGCTACGCCGGCCCGCGTGTGCCCACCGGCCATGCGGTCGGCGCCTACTTCGAGGCGCATATCGAACAAGGCCCGGTGCTGGAAGACCAGCGCACCACCATTGGCGTGGTGCAGGGTTGCCTCGGGCAGAAGTGGTTCGACCTGGTGTTGACCGGCGTCGAAGCCCACGCCGGGCCTACGCCGATGCACCTGCGCAAGGATGCACTGGTCGGCGCCGCCGATGTAGTCAGCGCGGTCAACCGCATCGCCCATGCCCATCAACCGCATGCCTGCGGCACGGTCGGCTGCCTGAGCCTGCATCCAGGCTCGCGCAACGTGATCCCCGGCCAGGTGCACATGACCATCGACCTGCGTCACCTCGACCCGCAGCAGCTCGATGCGATGGTCGCCGAGGTGCGCGCGGTGATCGAAGCCACCACGGCCAAGCATGGCCTGAGCTTCGAGCTGACGCCAACCGCTGACTTCCCGCCGCTGTATTTTGCCGAGCAGTGTGTCGACGCTGTGCGCCAGGGCGCAGTCGCGCTGGGCCTGAGCCATCTGGATATCGTCAGCGGCGCTGGCCACGATGCGATCTTCGTCGCCGAGCTGGGCCCGGCGGGGATGATCTTCGTGCCGTGCGAAGGCGGCATCAGCCACAACGAAATCGAAAACGCCGCGCCGCAGGACCTGGCCGATGGCTGTGATGTACTGCTGCGGGCAATGGTCCAGGCCGCCAATCAGGGAGCCCATTGAGATGACCGGCAAAACCGCTATAGGCGAGTTCACCGCCGTCGAGCTGCTCGACCTGTATCAACGGCGCAAGCTGTCTCCGCTCGAGGTGATCGATGACGTGCTGACCCGCATCGACCAGCACAACCCGGCCGTCAACGCCTACTGCCATGTCGATGCCGAAGGCGCCCGCGCCGCCGCCCGCGCCAGCGAGCAGCGCTGGCAGCGCGGCGAGCCCTGTGGCCGCCTGGATGGGCTGCCGACCTCGATCAAGGACCTGACCCTGACCCGTGGCATGCCCACCCGCAAGGGCTCGCTGACGTCTTCGGCAGCTGGGCCGTGGGACGTCGACGCACCGTTCAGCGGGTTCATGCGCGAAGCCGGCGCAGTGCTGCTGGGCAAGACCACCACGCCTGAGTTCGGCTGGAAGGGCGTCACCGACAACCCGCTGTATGGCATCACGCGCAACCCGTGGGATACGCGCCTGACTGCCGGCGGCTCATCGGGCGGTGCGGCGGCGGCAGCGGCGCTCAATCTCGGCGTGTTGCACCAGGGCAGCGATGCCGGCGGCTCGATCCGCATCCCCTGCGCGTTCACTGGCACCTTCGGCATCAAACCGACCTTTGGTTATGTGCCGCAGTGGCCGGCCAGTGCCATGACCATCCTCTCGCACCTGGGGCCGATGACGCGCACGGTCGACGATGCTGTGCTGATGCTCGACTGTGTGGCTCGCCCCGATCCGCGCGACGGTCTCGCCGGAGCACCGCGCCAGCGACCCTGGCTGGCCGCAGAGCAGGACTTGAGCGGGCTGCGCATCGGCTACAGCGCCGACTTCGGTTACGTCAGCGTCGACCCGCAGATTCAGGCTCTGACCGCTCAGGCAGTGCAGCGCCTGGCGCGATTAGGGGCGCAGGTCGAAGAAGTCGACCCAGGTTTTGCCGACCCGCTGGCAACCTTCAATACCCTGTGGTTCGCCGGCGCGGCGCGGCTGGCCAGCCAGTTGACGTCAGCCCAGCGCGAGCTGCTCGATCCGGGCCTGCGCTGGATTGCCGAGCAAGGCGCGGCCATCAGTCTCGAGCAGTACACCGCAGCGCTGGAAGCACGGGCTGAGCTGGTGGCGCGGATGAACGCCTTCCATCAGCGCTACGACGTGCTGGTGTCGCCAATGATGCCGCTGGTGGCGTTTGCCGCCGGGCACAACGTGCCGCCAGGGTCGGGATTGGAGCAGTGGATGGAGTGGACGCCGTTCAGCTACCCGTTCAACCTGACCCAACAACCGGCAGCCTCGGTGCCGTGTGGCTTCACGCGCGAAGGGCTGCCGGTGGGACTGCAGGTGGTGGCCGGGCGCTTCGCCGATGAGCAGGTGCTGCGGGTGTGCAAGGCGTACGAGCAGCATTACCCGACTCGCCATCTGCAGGCACCGGTTATCGGCTGAGGGGCGCCGGGGGCTGCTTTGCAGCCCCAAAATCTCAAGCCAGCCGCCCGGCCGGGGCATATGGGGTGGGATCAATGATCGGCTCAACGCCCGTCAGCAAATCTACAAAGAGCTGGCACGAAGCCGGCGCCAGCACCAGGCCGTTGCGGTAATGCCCGCAGTTCAGCCACAGCCCGGCATGCCCCGGCACCGGGCCGATATACGGCACACCCTCGGGTGAGCCTGGACGCAGACCGGCCCAGTGCGCCACCGGCGTGGCGTCAGCAAGCCCGGGCAACAGCTCAACGGCGGAGGCCTTGAGACTCTCCAGTGCCTGCCCGGTCGGGGTCTTGTCGTAGCCGGCATGCTCCAGCGTACTGCCGATCAGGATATGCCCGTCGCGCCGCGGGATCGCGTAGCGGCCCTTGGCCAGAACCATGCTCGGCAAAAAGTCTTCGGCGCACTTGTAGAGGATCATCTGGCCCTTGACCGGTTCGACCGGCAAGGTCAGGCCCAGCGTGGCCAACAGGTCACCACTCCAGGCGCCCGCGCTGAGTACCACGTCATCGGCTTCGAGCAGCCCATCGGCCGTGTGCACACCGCTGATACGCCCGTCTTGCTGGGCAAAGCCGGTGATCTGGCAGTGCTCGCGCAGAGTGACATTGGGCAGAGCCGCCAGCGCTGCTTTCAACGACTTAACCAGCCGTGGATTGCGCACATTGGCCACTCCAGCCATGTAGATCGCCCGCGTGAAGCCGGCGCCGAGGCCCGGCACGGCGTCATATGCCGCCGAGATATCCACAGCAGTCAACGGCCGCTGCTCACGCACCGCCCACGCCAGCGCCTCGGCTTCGTCCTCAAGGTCCAGCCAGTACAGGCCGGTGACGTGCACCTCGGGGTCGACGCCGGTGCTGGCGAACAGGCGCTCGCCCAGCTGTGGATAAAACGCCTGTGACCAATGCGCCAACGCCGTGACTGCCGGGCTGTAGCGCCACGGATACAGCGGCGAGACGATGCCGCCACCGGCCCACGACGACTCGCGGCCGACTTCGCCTTGATCACACACCACCACCCGCTCGACCTTTGCTGCCAGGTTGAGCGCAGTCAGCAGGCCGATCACGCCACCGCCGACAACCACTACTTGCTTGTTCATCTGTCGATCCAATACCTGAAAAAACCGAGCTACCCCGTCAACCGCTCCAGCAACCCGCAGCGTCCTGGCTGCCCGGGTTGCTGCGCACACCCGTCTGATCGAGCTGATAGTCAGCGCACTGGTCCTGCGCCATCAAACCGGTCGGCAAGCGCTGCGCCTGCAGGCGGAAGCTGGCGTCATCGCGTTGCAACTGCAGGCGGTAATAGCGGCTGTCGGCGGGCAAGCTCAATTGATGCTGGTCAGTGTCGCTGTATTGGCCGCTGCGCGCATGGTGGCGCTCCAGACGCAACGCAGCGTCGTGCAGCAGGCCGACCACTTCGCTGCGGGCGGCGCGGCGCAATTGTTCGTTGTAAGCGGGGTAGGCAATGGCTGCCAGAATGCCGCTGACGGCGACGACAATCAACAACTCGATCAGGCTCAGGCCTTGCTGCATATCATTGCTCCTGCACTCTTTGCCGCCAGAGGATTCTTTGCAGTGCCTGCGACGGGTCGGCGGGCTGCGCGTATACGGCTTCGAGCACATGCCGCACGCGGGTTTGCTGACTGACTGCGGTCACTCGGTAGAGGGTGGCCTGGGTGCCCACGGGCAGGTGCGCGGGCCGGTCGCTTTGGCCAAGGTTCTGCAGGTTGAACCAGCCCTGCCCGGCTGCCTGCCAGTCGCCACCAGCGCCGTTCACGTCATGGGAGTCGGCTGGCGGCGAGCAGAGCTGGCACTCGTTGGGCGGCGCCACCGCGAGCCGCGCTGCGCCCTCCAGCAAGACTGCCTCGGCCTGCTCCAGCGCTTGGCTGCTGGCCAGCAAAAGCCCGGCCATGCGTGTCTGCAGCACTGCTTCGCGCAGGGCGGCGGCGGCGAGCAGACCGAGCAGCAGGCTCAATATGAGAGCGGTCAGCAGCACCATGCCGCGTTGGTGCTTCATTGTTCTGGCAGCCGATTGCGTAGAGCTACGCTGATGGCGTACTGCTGTTCGAGATCGTGCCGCTGGTCGAACAGGCTTAGTTGCAGGTCGACCCGCTGGCCCTGCGCGTTCGTTACCAAGTTAGCGTGCAGGCTGCGCACATTGTCGATCAAAGCCTGCGGCGAGCCTCGGCGCACTACCCGCAGGCTGCCATCGCGCAGCTCGTAGGTGATGCGGCTGACCGGCAAGGCCAGGGTCTGCTCGTCACCCTCGTGGGCGTCGGCCCGGACCTGAGCCCAACTGCGGCAATCACTCAACACCGTCCAGTCGGGCCGGCTACCGCTGCCGGGCAACTGCCCCACCAACAGACTCAGTTGTGCGCCACCCTGGCTGATTTGCACAGGCCTGGCAAAGGCGGCCGCTGCGTTGGGTGAGTCGAAGTCGCTGGCGTGCAAGCGCAAACAGCCGAACACACCGGTCATGCGGATATCCTGGGCGATCCGTTGCAGCGCCAGGCGGGCATCCTCTTGCTGCTGCGCCAGCGCGCCCTGCAAGCGCCAGGCTTGCACCGTAGCGACAAACACCTGGCTCGCTGCGGCCAGCAGCATCAAGCCCAAGGCCAGCGCGAGCAGCCCTTCGAGCAGGCTGAAACCCGCCTGACTGCCGTTCATGGCCAGCCCTGCAGGCTTACGCCCTGATGCTCCGGGTCACGCTCATCGGGCCAGTCGACGATGACCTTCAGCGATGACCCTGAACTTCGCACCCAGCCCTCGGCCTGCGCGCCAAGGGCCAGCCTTACCTGCGCCTGCCATTGTCCTGAATCCTCCACTGACCCGCCCGCCCTCGCCTGCTCCAGCAGGCTCTTGGCGAGATAGGTCGCCTGGCTGTGCTGCCGAGCGCTGGCGGTAGCCTGCAATGCCTTGACCTGTAAAGCCGCTGCCGCAAACAGGCCAAGCGCCAGCACCAGCATGCCCAGCACGACCTCGAGCAGCGTGATGCCCTGCTGTCCTTTGCGCATCCATGCGCTCCTTGGGAAATTTCCCGCAATGTGCCAGCCAAGTGGCCGACTGGACCTCATGTCCGCCGTGCCTGAAGCTACAGCGAAGCACTTCCAGGGAGGAATGCACGGTGTGGCAACACGGGGCAACACTGATACAAATGATGTTGGCGCTCGCGTTGGTCGCGGTTCTGGCGCAGCTGGCGACGCCGTCCTACACCGCGCTCAGCCAGGACTTACAACGGGCGGCAGCGGCGCAACAGCTGCTCCAGGCCTTTCGCTCGGCACGTAGCCAGGCCTTGTTGCAGCAGCAGGCCGTGCGGGTCGAGCCATTGGAGGCAGGCTGGGGAGTGGGTTGGCGCGTGGTGGACGCGGATAGCGGGCTGTTACTGGCTGAGCAACGTTTACCGCAGCGGGTACGGATCGTTGGCAACTTGGCTGAAGGTGTGCGCTTCAGCGCACAGGGCGTGCCGTTGCGCGGTAGCGGCGGGTTTCACGGCGGGAGTTTGCAGATATGCCCACACGCAGAAGGCGGGCAACCACGCCAGATCGTCCTGGCGCCCAGCGGCAGGGTGCGCCTGCGCACCGACATGGCCGTTGAGCCATTGTGCGCAGGCCCCTGAGGGCTGGCTCAGAGCAGCGAGCGCACCCGCAGTTCCTTGGGCATCGAGAAGGTCACGTTCTCCGGGCGCCCGTCGAGCTCTTCGGCACCGGTTGCGCCCCAGGCCGTGAGCTGCTCAAGCACGCCGCGCACCAGCACTTCAGGTGCCGAAGCACCGGCAGTGACACCCACCCGGCCAATGCCGTCGAACCAGCTTTGCTGCAGGTCCTCGGCGCCGTCGATCAGGTACGCCGGAGTGCCCATACGCTCGGCCAGCTCGCGCAGGCGGTTGGAGTTGGAGCTGTTCGGGCTGCCGACCACCAGCACCACATCGCACTCGTCAGCCAGCTGCTTGACCGCGTCCTGGCGATTTTGGGTGGCATAGCAGATGTCGTCCTTGCGCGGCCCGCCGATGTTGGGGAAGCGCGCGCGCAGAGCGTCGATAACCCGGCTGGTGTCGTCCATCGACAAGGTGGTCTGGGTAACGAAGGCCAGGTGATCAGGGTCGCGCACCTGCAGACTGGCCACATCTTTCTCGTCTTCGACGAGATAGATGGAGCCACCGTTGCTGGCGTCGTACTGACCCATGGTGCCTTCGACTTCCGGGTGGCCGGCGTGGCCGATCAGGATGCACTCACGGCCATCGCGGCTGTACTTGGCCACCTCGATGTGGACCTTGGTCACCAGCGGGCAGGTGGCATCGAACACCTTCAGGCCACGGCCTGCGGCCTCCTGGCGGACAGCCTGGGAGACGCCGTGGGCGCTGAAGATGACGATGACGTCGTCCGGCACCTGGTCGAGTTCTTCAACGAAGATCGCGCCACGGTTGCGCAGGTCTTCGACCACGAACTTGTTGTGCACCACTTCGTGACGCACGTAGATCGGCGGGCCGAACACTTCCAGGGCACGGTTGACGATCTCGATCGCCCGGTCGACCCCCGCACAAAAGCCGCGAGGGTTGGCGAGTTTGATTTGCATGCTCGGCTCCAGGCTTACAAGGCCTTCACCGCGAGGATCTCCACCTCGAAGCTCAGGGTCTTGCCAGCCAATGGGTGGTTGAAGTCGATCGTCACCTGGTGCTCGTCAAAGGCTTTGACCACTCCAGGCAGCTCGGCGTTGGCTGCATCATTGAAGATCACCAGCAACCCTTCGGACAGCTCCATGTCAGCGAACTGCGAACGCGGCATGATCTGCACGTTCTGCGGGTTCGGCTGGCCGAAGGCGTTTTCCGGAGGCACGCTGACGGTGCGCTTGTCGCCGGCCTTGAAGCCGAACAACGCGGCTTCAAAACCCGGCAGCAGGTTGCCATCGCCAACCTTGAACACGGCCGGAGCCTTGTCGAAGGTGCTGTCGACGGTGTCGCCGTTTTCCAGGTGCAGGGCGAAGTGCAGAGTGACTTCGCTGTTCTGGCCGATACGGGTCTCAGTCATGCGCAGGCTCCTCGGACTTCTTGCTCTTGAACATATCCAGCGCCAGCATGATCGCGCCAACGGTAATGGCACTGTCGGCAACGTTGAATGCCGGGAAGTAATGCGTATTCTTCCAGTGGACCAGGATGAAATCGACCACATGCCCGAGCACGACACGGTCGTACAGGTTGCCCAGCGCGCCGCCGAGTACCAGCGCCAAGGCAACTGCCAGCCAGGTTTCGTTACGGCCAAGGCGTTTGAGCCAGACTACCAGCACCGCGCTGACCACGATCGCGATCAGGGCAAACAGCCAGCGCTGCCAGCCGGCGCCGTCGGCCAGGAAGCTGAACGCAGCGCCGGTGTTGTAGGCCAGGGTCCAGCTGAAGTAGTCAGGGATGACTACGATCTGCTGGTACATGCTCAGGTTGCTGTTGAAGTACAGCTTGGTCACCTGGTCGACCACCACGATCAGCAGGCTCAACCACAGCCAGGCGAGGCGCCCGAAGCGCCCCACTGCAGGATTAGGCATAGTGACGCACCTCGCCCGCACCGCTCAGGTTGTCGACGCAGCGTGCGCAGATTTCCGGATGCTCGGGATTGGCACCGACATCGGCGCGGAAGTGCCAGCAACGGCCACACTTGGCGTGACCGGACTTGACCACTTTCAGCTTGAGGCCTTCGACTTCGGTGGCCACGGCATCGGCCGGCGCCTGCACGAACGGCACCACGCTCGCAGCCGAGGTGATCAGTACGAAGCGCAGTTCGTCGCCAAGCTTGGCCAGGTCGGCGCTCAGGCTTTCTTCGGCAAACAGGGTCACTTCGGCTTGCAGGTTGCCACCGATGGCCTTGGCCGCACGCTGGTTTTCCAGTTCCTTGTTGACCGCTGCCTTGACCGCCATGACCCGCTCCCAATAGGCGCGGTCCAGCTCGAAGCCTTCTGGCAGTTCGGTCAGGCCTTGGTACCAGGTGTTGAGCATCACCGACTCGTTGCGCTCGCCTGGCAGGTACTGCCACAGCTCGTCGGCGGTGAACGCCAGGATCGGCGCGATCCAGCGCACCAGCGCTTCGCTGATGTGGTACAGCGCGGTCTGGCACGAACGCCGGGCAACACTGTTGGCGCCGGTGGTGTACTGGCGGTCCTTGATGATGTCGAGGTAGAACCCGCCCAGCTCCTGCACACAGAAGTTGTGCACCTTGGAGTAGACGTTCCAGAACCGGTACTCGCTGTAGTGCTCTTCCAGCTCGCGTTGCAGCAGCAGCGCGCGGTCGACGGCCCAGCGGTCCAGAGCGAGCATGTCTTCGGCCGGCAGCAGGTCGCGGGCCGGATCGAAGCCGGACAGGTTCGACAGCAGGAAGCGCGCGGTATTGCGGATTCGCCGGTAGGCGTCGGCGCTACGCTGGAGGATCTGGTCGGAGACGGCCATTTCACCGGAATAGTCGGTGGCCGAAACCCACAGGCGCATGATGTCGGCGCCGAGGGTGTCGTTGACCTTCTGCGGCTCGATGGTGTTACCCAGCGACTTGGACATCTTGCGGCCGTTCTCATCGACGGTGAAGCCGTGGGTGAGCAGCTCGCGGTAAGGCGCATGGTTGTCGATCGCGCAGCCGGTCAGCAGCGACGAGTGGAACCAGCCGCGGTGCTGGTCGGAGCCTTCCAGGTACAGGTCGGCGCGCGGGCCGGTGGCGTGACCGATGTCATGCGAGCCACGCAGTACGTGCCAGTGGGTAGTACCGGAGTCGAACCAGACATCGAGGGTGTCGGTGATCTTGTCGTACTGGCCGGCTTCGTCACCGAGCAGTTCGGCGGCGTCGAGCTTGAACCAGGCTTCGATGCCCTCTTGTTCAACGCGCTTGGCGACCTCTTCCATCAGCTCGACTGTACGCGGGTGCAGCTCGCCGCTCTGCTTGTCGAGGAAGAACGGAATCGGCACACCCCAGTTGCGCTGACGCGAGATGCACCAGTCAGGGCGGTTGGCGATCATCGAGTGCAGGCGCGCCTGGCCCCAGGCCGGCACGAACTTGGTTTCTTCGATGGCTTTGAGCGCACGCTCACGCAGGGTGTCGCCGCTGGCCGGTTCGCGGTCCATACCGATGAACCACTGCGCGGTGGCGCGGTAGATCAGCGGGCTCTTGTGGCGCCAGCAGTGCATGTAGCTGTGGCTGATGGTTTCGGTGTGCAGCAGCGCACCGACTTCCTGCAGCTTGTCGACGATGGCTGGATTGGCCTTCCAGATGAACTGGCCGCCAAACAGCTCGAGCGATGGCACGTAGACGCCGTTGCTCTGCACCGGGGTGAGGATTTCGTCGTTGACCATGCCATAGCGCTTGCAGGTCACGAAGTCGTCTTCGCCGTAGGCAGGTGCCGAGTGGACAACACCGGTACCGGCGCCCAGCTCGACGTATTCAGCCAGGTAGACAGGCGACATACGCTCGTAGAACGGGTGACGGAAGTTGATCAGTTCCAGCGCCGAACCTGGCGCGGTGGCGATGACCGAGCCTTGCAGGTCCCAGCGCTTGAGGCAGGCTTCGACCAGCTCTTCGGCCAGTACCAGCAGACGCTCGCCGGTGTCGACCAGGGCGTAGGTGAACTCCGGGTGGACGTTCAGCGCCTGGTTGGCGGGAATGGTCCACGGCGTAGTGGTCCAGATGACGATGGCGGCAGGCTTGGCCAGCGCGGCCAGGCCAAAGGCGCTGGCCAGCTTGTCGGCGTCGGCGATAGGGAAGGCGACGTCGATGGTCGAGGACTTCTTGTCGGCGTATTCGACTTCGGCTTCAGCCAGGGCCGAGCCGCAGTCGAAGCACCAGTTCACAGGCTTGAGGCCCTTGAACACGAAGCCTTGCTTGACGATTTCGGCCAGCGCGCGGATTTCGCCCGCTTCGTTGGCGAAGTTCATGGTCTTGTAGGGGTTGTCCCAGTCACCCAGCACACCCAGGCGGATGAACTCGGTCTTCTGCCCTTCGATCTGCTCGGCGGCATAGGCACGGCACAGCTCACGGGTCTGGTCCGGGCTCAGGTGCTTGCCATGGGTGACCTCGACCTTGTGCTCGATCGGCAGGCCGTGGCAGTCCCAACCCGGGACGTACGGCGCGTCGAAACCGGAGAGGGTCTTGGAGCGGACAATCATGTCCTTGAGAATCTTGTTCAGCGCATGACCGATGTGGATCTTGCCGTTGGCGTAGGGCGGGCCATCGTGCAAGACGAACTTGGGACGATCCTTGCCAATTTCGCGAAGCTTCTGGTACAGGCCAATGCTGTCCCAGCGCTGCAGGATCTGCGGTTCGCGCTGGGGCAGGCCGGCCTTCATCGGGAAGGCGGTGTCCGGAAGATTAAGCGTGGCTTTGTAGTCGGTCATTTCAGGCTCTTGGTTAGCGGTTGAGCGTGCCAGTGGGCACGTGCGGCGGCGATGTCCGCGTCGATCGCCGACTTCAGCGCCTCCAAGGAGGCGAATCGCTGCTCTTCGCGCAGCTTTTGGTGGAACTCCACCGTCAGACGCCGGCCATACAGGTCGCCGGCAAAATCAAGAAGATGAATCTCCAGGTGAGGACGACCATCACCAGCAACGGTGGGTCGTACCCCGATATTGGCAACACCCGGCCAGCGCTTGCCGTCGATCTCGGCGCTGGTCAGGTAGACCCCGCTGAGTGGGATGCGGCGGCGCTTGAGCTGGATGTTGGCGGTCGGCGTGCCGAGCTGACGAGCCAGCTTCTGGCCGTGCAGGACGCGCCCGGTAATGGTGTACGGGCGGCCCAGCAGGTGTGCGGCCAGGGCAAAGTCAGCATTGGCCAGGGCGGTACGCACCTTGGTACTGCTGACCCTCAAGCCGTCCTGCACGACCGTGTTGGCGGCCTCGACGGTAAAGCCGTACCTTTTGCCGGCCTCGACCAGAAAATCAAAGTCGCCGGCACGGTCGCAGCCAAAGCGGAAGTCGTCACCGACCTCCAGGTGGCGCACGCCGAGGCCATCGACCACGATCGTCTTGACGAATTCATCGGCGCTGAGCTGGCTCAGGCGCTGGTTGAAGGCCAGGCACAGGACCAGGTCGATGCCTTCGGCGGCCAGCAGCTGCACTTTGTCACGCAGCCGCGCCAGGCGTGCCGGCGCAGTCTCGGGGGCAAAGTACTCGCGCGGCTGTGGCTCGAAGATCACCACGCAGGTGGGCAGGCCTAACTCCCGGGCGCGGTCGCGCAGGCGCGCCAGGATTGCCTGGTGGCCACGGTGAACCCCGTCGAAGTTGCCAATGGTGGCGACACACCCCCGGTGCTCGGGGCGCAGGTTGTGAAGACCTCGAACCAGCTGCATAACGCGCTTCTTGCTCATAAAGTGGTCGATTATAACCACACCCGGGCGCTGGTGACAGGCAGCAGCGCCCTGGGGTGGCGACTAATGTGTAAAACCGACGCCTGGCCGCCTGGCACCTTAATGCAAGGCATTGCGGGCAAACTGCCGAGGACGCAAGCCGCAGGCGAACAGGCAACCGAAATAGGTCACGACGCCGGCACCGATCAGGGCACCCAGGCGCAGGAAGCGCTCGAGCATGCCGCCCTCTTCCCAGGCTGGCATGTAATGCATGCCCAGCAGCAACACGGCCGACATCAGGCTGACCGCGAGGATCAGCTTGAGCAGGAACCGCGCCCAGCCTGGTTGCGGCTGGAACAGGTCCTGGCGGCGCAGGCGCCAGTACAGCAAGCCGGCGTTGAGGCAGGCGCCGATGCTGATGGCCAGGGCCAGCCCGGCATGGGCCAGCGGGCCGACCAGCACCAGGTTGAGCAGCTGGGTCGAGATCAGGGTGAAGATGGCGATCTTTACCGGCGTGCGGATGTTCTGCTGGGCATAGAAGCCCGGCGCAAGCACCTTGATCAGGATGATCGCCAGCAGGCCGACCGAGTAGGCGATCAAGGCGCGCTGGGTCATGGCCGCGTCGAATGCGCTGAACTTGCCGTACTGGAACAGCGACACGGTCAACGGCTCGGCCAGAATTGCCAGGGCCAGGGTACACGGCAGTACCAGCAGGAAGCACAGGCGCAGGCCCCAGTCGAGAATCCGCGAGTACTCGTGGCGGTCGCGATTGGCGTAGGTCTTGGCCAGGGTCGGCAACAGGATAGTGCCGAGCGCTACCCCGAGCACGCCTGAGGGCAGCTCCATCAGGCGGTCGGCGTAGTACATCCACGACACCGATCCGGCCACCAGAAAGGAAGCGAAGATGGTGTTGATGATCAGCGAGATCTGGCTGACCGACACGCCGAGAATCGCCGGCAGCATCTGCTTGAGCACCCGCCATACACCGCTGTCGCGCAAGTTCAGGCGCGGCAGCACGAGCATGCCGATCTTCTTCAATGCCGGCAGCTGATACAGCAACTGCGCCAGGCCGCCCGCCAACACACCCCAGGCCAGGGCCATGATCGGCTGCTCGAAGTACGGCGTCAGCAGCAGGGCGAAGGCGATCATCGCCACGTTGAGCAGGGTCGGGGTGAACGCCGGTACCGCAAAGCGGTTCCAGGTATTGAGGATCGCCCCTGCCAGCGATGACAGCGAGATCAGCAATATATAAGGGAAGGTCACCCGCAGCAGGTCGGTGGTCAGGGCGAAGCGCTCGGCGTCGGCGGCAAAGCCCGGCGCCGTGACCCACACGATCCACGGCGCGGCGAAGATGCCCAGCGCAGTAACAACGGCCAGTACCAGAGTCAACAAGCCACTGACGTAGGCAATAAAGGTGCGCGTCGCCTCTTCGCCCTGTTGGGTCTTGTACTCGGCCAGGATCGGCACGAAGGCCTGCGAGAATGCGCCCTCAGCGAAGATACGCCGCAGCAGGTTGGGCAGTTTGAAGGCGATGAAGAACGCATCGGTTGCCGCGCCGGCACCGAATACGCGCGCCAGGATGGTGTCGCGGACAAAGCCCAGCACCCGTGAAATCATGGTGATGGAGCTGACTGCAGCCAGGGATTTGAGCAGGTTCATCGAAAAATTTTCACGCTGGGGACGGAGGACGCTACTAAAGCCGCCAAGATGTGCGATACTCCCGCGCCTTCGCAGGGGAGCCAAAATTCCCGAGTTTACAGGTCGCGGCGCAGAAAGGAATATTTCCCTCTCGCGGACCCACCACTCGGCGGAACCTTGCAGGTGGCCTTGACATCTGTCGTACGCATCGGCATGATTCGCGGCCTATTTTGTTTGCTATTTCCCTAAAGTCTTTCAAGGAGCTCGACGGTGGCCAACTCACCTTCCGCCAAG
Source organism: Pseudomonas sp. BIGb0278 (assembly GCF_024809895.1). Classification (NCBI taxonomy): domain Bacteria; kingdom Pseudomonadati; phylum Pseudomonadota; class Gammaproteobacteria; order Pseudomonadales; family Pseudomonadaceae; genus Pseudomonas; species Pseudomonas sp. BIGb0278. Next base: position 4,318 of record NZ_JANUEL010000007.1, on the reverse strand, counting down.
AAACGCGCAAAACAGGCTGAGAAGCGTCGCAGCCACAACGCCAGCCTGCGTTCCATGGTTCGTACCTACATCAAGAATGTAGTTAAAGCCATTGACGCAAAAGACGCCGAAAAAGCGCAAGCCGCTTACACCCTGGCTGTGCCTGTCCTCGACCGTATGGCCGACAAAGGTATCATCCACAAGAACAAGGCTGCTCGCCATAAAGGCCGTCTGAATGGCCACATCAAGGCGCTGAAAGAAACTGCAGCTGCCTAAGCGACGCGCTTGTTAAAAACCGACCCTAGGGTCGGTTTTTTATTGCCTGCGATTTATCCCCGCCTGGATGCAACCCCTGTAGGAGCGGCCTTGTGTCGCGAAAGGGGCGCGCAGCGGCCCCGCGATTTAGGCAACGCCGCAGAACTGCTGGGGGCGCTGCGCACCCCTTTCGCGACACAAGGCCGCTGCTACAAGATCTGCAGCGCAGCCATATTGCTTACTTGCCCAGCTGGATCTTCGGCGCCCACTGCAGCCACACGTCATCAGGCTTGTCGAACAAGGCAAAGGTCTGCTTCGGTCGTGCCGGGTTACCCATCTGCTCGCCCTCTGGCGTGGCAAAGGCAATGCCGCCGTCGATCAGCGTTTCCAGCGACTCGGTACGCACCGTTGCCCCCTTGAACAAGCCCCAGTCGAAGCCAAAGCCGCTGCTGTTCCAGAACCGGCTGCCACCGCGCACCAGCCCGGCATAGCGCGGTTCGATGAGGATGTGGATCAGCACTCGATCAGCGTTCTGCCCCAATTCAAAGCCAGTGACCTTGCCCACCGCCACCTCGCGGTAGGTGACCGGCACGCCCGGCTTGATCGAGCCACGTCGCGGAGCACTCAGGGTAATCGGCAAGCCGATCTCCTGACCTTTCACCTCTGGCGCCTCCGCCAGAGCGATGAAGTCACGCTGTGAGCCTTGGCTCCTGGCAGCTGGCTGCACCTCGATGTACTGCCCACCGATCAGCGTATCGAGGTTCTCGGTCTTGACCAGCCCCAATGCTGGCTTGACCACCCAGAACTGCGTACCGACACGGGTGATGCGGTCGGCAGCTTCGTTGATGCGTGCACGCAGCAGTACCGCCTGCAGATCGTCGGTCAGGTCGGTACTCTCGATACTGCCCACCTCCAGGCCGCGGAAGCGGATCGGCGTGCCCGGCTTGAGGCCATCAGCGCGCTCGACACGGATGGTGATCAGGGTACCGGCGCGATTGGCTGCCTCTTCGCTCTCATGCAGACGGAAGCGCGGGATATGACGTTTGAGCGGCACATCCGGCTTCGGCGTATCGAAGGCAATGCCGCCCGCCATCAGGGTCTGCAATGACTCGCTCTTGACCTTGATCCCGGACAGGCCGCCGGTCAGGGTGATACCACTGGCATTCCAGAAGCGCGTTGAGCCGTTGACCAGGTTGGCGTACTCCTTCTCGATGTGCACACCGATCAGGATGCGTTTGCTGTTGCGGGCAAACTGATAGCTCTGCACGTTGCCGACCTTGACCTGGCGATACATCACCGGGCTGCCGACCTCGAGCGAGCCGAGGCTGTCGGCAAACAGCACCATATGCAGCCCTGGCGACTTCAGATCGAGCGGCGGCGCCTTGGCCCGTGCTTCGAACTCGCGCTGCGGCCGTGCGCCCTTGTCACCTGGACGGATAGCAATGTAGTTGCCCTTCACCAGCGCCTCCAGGCCAGTGATGCCCGCCAGGGAAATGGACGGCTTGACCACCCAGAATTGCGTGCCCTCGACCAGATAATCCTCGGCCAGAGGATCAAGGGTCAGTTCGGCTGAGGCACTGGCCAGGTCGTCTTCGATCTTCAGGGTCTTCAGCGAGCCGATCTGAATGCCTTTGTACAATACTGGCGTACGCCCTGCCTGCAGGCCTTCAAAATCAGTCAGTTTGACCTTGATGCGGATACCCGCCTGGGCAGCGTCAAAGTCTTCATAGAGGCGGAATGGCAGGCTTGGATCAGTCGGCGGACTGTCCTTGCGGTGCTCAGGGGTAGCAAAGGCAATACCACCGGCAACGATGCTGCTGAGCGACTCACTGCGCACCTTGACCCCGGACAGGTCAGCATCGATGCTGATGCCGCTGGCATTCCAGAAGCGAGTATGTTTGCGCACCAGGCTGGCGTAGGCGGGCTGGATGAACACCTTGACCTCAACGGTGCCCTGATCCTCGGACAGCTTGTAGCTCTTCACCCGACCGACCTGGATCTGCTTGTAGAACACCGGGCTGTCGCGATTGAGCGAGCCCAGTCGATCGGCCTTGAGGGTCAGGTGCAGGCCGGGCTCGGAGTCAGACAGCGGCGGCGCCGAGGCCAGCGCCTTGAAGCTTTTGGTCGGCTCGCCTTTGCCCGGGTCGACGGCAATATAGTTACCCGATACCAGTGTCTCCAGGCCGGAGATGCCCGCCAGGGTAACGCTCGGCTTGACCAGCCAGAAGCGCGTGCCGGTGGTCAGCTGGGTGTCTGCCGCCTTGTTCATCTCGATGGTGGCGATCACCCCGGTGTTGCTGCCGGTGGCATCCAGCTCTAGTTCGGTAACCTTGCCGACTGGCATACCCTTGTAGATCACCTCGGTCTTGTTGGCGACGATCCCTTCACCAGTCTTGAAACGCACCTGGATCTCCACACCGGCAGAACGGTAGGCCTGAACGCCCAGCCAGCCGCCGATGATCAACGCGATCAGGGGCAGGATCCAGATGGCCGACCAGTTCGAGGCAGGGCGGGTTTTTGCCGTAGGCACGTCACTCATGGTCGTCATCCGACTCCGTGTTATCCCAGATCAGTCGGGGATCGAAAGTTAAGGCAGCAAACATCGTCAGGATCACCACGCAGGCGAAAGCGATGGCGCCCAGATTAGCTTCGACGCTGGCGATCCGGCCAAAATTGACCACCGCCACCAAAATGGCAATGACAAAGATGTCGAGCATCGACCAGCGCCCGATGAATTCGATAAAGCGGTACATCCAGATGCGCTGCCGGGCCGACAGCGGCTGATGTCTTTGCACCGAGTACAGCAGCAGGCCGATGCCGACCAACTTGAAGGTCGGCACCAGGATACTGGCAATGAACACCACGGCTGCGATAGGCAACATGCCGTGGTGCATCAGCGTGATGACCCCGGACATGATCGTGTCGGGGCTGCCCTTGCCCAGCGAGCTTACCGTCATGATCGGCAACAGGTTCGCTGGGATATACAGGATGAACGCAGTGATCAGCAGTGCCCAGGTGCGCACGATGCTGTTAGGCCGTCGCGGGTGGACGATGGCACCGCAGCGGATACAGGTCTGCCCGGCGTCATCGCCTTCCTGACGGTTCAGCTCGTGGCATTCATTGCACACCAGAATCCCGGCATCAATCGCCCGCATGCAGATCCTCCCCGGACAACGCCACCCAGATCTGATGCGGCGACATCACCACTTCCAACCAGACTTGCACCAGCAGCAGGCTGATGAAGCAGACTAGGCCAATACCGATATTCAGTTGGGCAAGGTCGAGCAGCTTGACCATGGCCACCAGCACGCCCATGAAGTACACCTCGAGCATGCCCCACTCGCGCAGGTGGTGATACACCCGGTAGATCAGCAAGCCGTAGCTGCGCCCGATGTCCAGACGGATGCTCAGCAGCACTGCCAGTTGACACAGCAGCTTGAGCAAGGGGATGGCCATGCTGCAGAGAAACACCACCACGGCGATCAGGTGCATTTGTGAGTTGTACAAGCCAAGCACACCGCTCCAGACGGTATCGTCGGAGATCTGCCCGAGCAGGTGCAGCTGCATGATCGGCAAGAAGTTGGCGGGTATATAAAGCAGCAGCGCAGCCAGCACCAGCGCCAGGCTGCGATTGACCACGTTATGGCGGTGAGCGTACAGCTCGTAGCCGCAACGTGGGCACAGCGCCTTCTCATTGTGCTGCAGGGGCGGCTTGCGCAGCAGCAGGTCACACTCATGGCAGGCGATGAGGTCGTCCAGCGGCAGATTGGCCAGCACTTCGGGGTCGGCAGGGTTGGGCATATGGGCGTCTGAGTGGAAGCGTGGGCTCTATTCTAGTGTTCTGGCTCGAATTGTGGGAGACGCGTGGCCGCCCTGATGCGAGACATAAGCATACTGGCACTTCGTTATGAGCGGTGGATGGGGTAAAAAGTGCCGGGAATGGTAGCTGGAGCGACAATTTTAGGCTGCGCAGCAGCTCTGGATCTTATGGATCGCGGAAAAGACAAAACCCCTACCTGCTCGCGCAGATAGGGGTTTTGCGAAATGAATCTTGACGATGACCTACTCTCACATGGGGAGACCC
>NZ_JANUEL010000006.1:0-359202 GCF_024809895.1 Pseudomonas sp. BIGb0278 | reverse complement strand
TCTAAAACTACCAACTTGGACTCATAGCTCAGCTGGATAGAGTACTCGGCTACGAACCGAGCGGTCGCAGGTTCGAATCCTGCTGAGTCCACCATATAGCACGGTGGTTGTGCTTGCACAGGCACCTTGTTTCAACCAGTGGTAACCTGGTCTAAAACTACCAACTTGGACTCATAGCTCAGCTGGATAGAGTACTCGGCTACGAACCGAGCGGTCGCAGGTTCGAATCCTGCTGAGTCCACCATCTTCATCAAGAAGCCCGCTTTTATAGCGGGCTTTTTGTTGTCTGCAATTCACCGAATTGTCAGTAAGCCGGACTAGACTGTGTGAGTAGGGCGCCCATGCGACAGGTCCTGCGCCTATGTGCTTTTTGTCTGGCGCCCACCGTCGCACTGATGGCTTTGCGCGTTGTCACAAGATAATCGCGTAAACGATTGTTCTGACCAAAAATTTAAGCAATCCGACAGCTCTTGCAGTGTATGATTGCGCCCGTCAGCCCCGCCGGGGCTTGTGGAATACCACCATGGACTTACCCAGTAGTTACCCCTTAATCCGATTTGCCAAAATAGATCTGATCGATTGATCTCCCCGGCGTGCTCCGCTGCTGGGAGTGGAGTTCGCCTATGACCGAAGTCGAAGTAAAGAAAAGCCAAGACAGCCTGCAGGATCGCCTGGCCCAGGTGATTGACCTGCTGCAGCGTCAGCGTGTTGTTGAAGACCTGACCCACCGTCAGGAGGGGCAGCACAATAGCCTGGTGGAGAGCCTCGTCCACCGCCAGAACCTGGTCGAGCTGCAACGCAAGCTCGATGACCTGCACCCTGCCGACATCGCCTACATTCTCGAAGCACTGCCGCTCGATGACCGCCTGACGGTCTGGCAGTTGGTGCGCTCTGATCGTGACGGCGACATCCTCCTGGAAGTATCCGACGCCGTCCGCCAGACCCTGATCGCCGACATGGACGATCACGAGCTGCTGGCCGCTGCCAAGGAAATGGACGCCGACGAACTCGCTGACCTGGCTCCCGAGCTGCCGCGTGACGTTGTCCACGAGCTGATGGAGACCCTCGACGCCCAGCAACGCGAGCGGGTCCGCTCGGCGCTGAGCTATGACGAGGATCAGGTCGGTGCACTGATGGACTTCGAGATGGTCACCATCCGCGAAGACGTCAGCCTGGAAGTGGTACTGCGTTACCTGCGCCGGCTCAAGGAGTTGCCAGGCCACACCGACAAGCTGTTTGTGGTCGACTCCGATGGCATGCTCAAGGGCGTGTTGCCGATCAAGCGCCTGCTGGTCAATGATCCGGACAAGCAGGTGGCTGAGGTCATGGCTACCGACCCGGTCAGTTTCCACCCTGACGACGACGCCTACGACGCCGCGCAGGCGTTCGAACGTTACGACCTGGTATCTGCCCCTGTAGTCGACAAGAGCGATCGCCTGATCGGCCGTCTGACCATCGACGAGATGGTCGACCTGATCCGTGAGGAAAGCGAAAGCGAAGTCCTCAACATGGCCGGTCTGCGCGAAGAAGAAGACATTTTCGCCTCGGTCTGGCGCTCGCTACGCAACCGTTGGGCGTGGCTGGCGATCAACCTGATTACCGCGTTCCTCGCCTCTCGCGTGATTGGCCTGTTCGAAGGCTCGATCGAGAAGCTGGTGGCATTGGCGGCATTGATGCCGATCGTTGCTGGTATCGGCGGCAACTCGGGCAACCAGACCATCACCATGATCGTCCGCGCCATGGCGCTGGACCAGGTCAGCCCGGGCAACACCTCGCGATTGATGCGCAAGGAGCTGGCGGTGTCATTGATCAACGGCCTGGTCTGGGGTGGTGTAATCGGGGTAGTGGCGTATCTGCTCTACGGCAGCTGGTCGCTGGGCCTGGTAATGACCGGAGCAATGACTCTGAACCTGCTGTTGGCGGCGCTGATGGGGGTTTTGATCCCGATGACCCTGGTCCGCCTCGGGCGTGACCCGGCGATGGGTGCCAGTGTGATGATCACGGCAGTGACAGACAGTGGCGGCTTCTTCATCTTCCTTGGCCTGGCCACGATATTCCTGATGTAAACCACTGCCGGCGCTTGATTGAAGAGCGCCGGCAGCCAGAAACAACAAAGCCAGCTTGCGCTGGCTTTGTTGTTTCTGGCGGTTTGATCAGGACGCGTCGGCGGCCATTTCCACATCGTGGGCAATCAAGGCTACCAGAGCGTTTTGTTGGCGGTGGGAGAGCTGGCGGAAGCGTTGCAGCAGCTCGCGCTCGTGCAGGCTTAGCTCAGGGCTGTCCAGGCGCATGCTCAGCTCGTCGCCCAGTGCACCTTCCTGGATAAGGCTCTGTTCCAGGCGGGCAATGATCTCGGAGTTCATGCTGCGGTGATGGTTGCGGGCTACCTCGGCAATGCGCTCACGCATCCCGTCTGGCAGACGAACGACAAACTTGTCAGCGGTGCGGCTTGAATAAATAGCCTGTTTCAATGGGCGCATATAAATTGACCGGTTTACTGGTTCAGGGGAAGCGGTTGTCAAATGCCGCGCGGTGGAAATCTGACCGTCGCGACGGCAAAATGTTCAACCGTCGTGTATTTTTGGCGTTCATCATGCCTAAAATCTGCCGTTTCCTTGGCGTCAATTCTGTGACAAATAGTGATCCGCATAAAGGCTTTTTGCCAGTACCAATTATCAGAAATGAGCACTGGTTTGAAAAGTTTAGCGTTTTTCGGATCTACTGAATGTCAGACCTCTGCCGTCAAAATCTGGTAACAGTCGGAAAAGGGCAGGGAAAACACCTAGAATGCGCTCGGTCCCTAACAGTGAGCATAGTGGCTATGCAATATGACGCAAGCGGCAGTCCATCGACAGTAGGTAGGTTGATATTCCTCGTTGGACCCTCTGGATCAGGAAAAGATTCCCTGATCGACGCGTTTTGGGCGAAATTGACCGAGCACGGCATCATGGTTGCTCGCCGCGTCATTACCCGCTCGCCCGAAGCACTGGGCGAGGCCGCGCAGGGTGTCAGCCCTGAGCAATTCGAGCAGATGCGCGCAGGTGGGCATTTTGCCATGTATTGGCAGGCAAATGCTTTGGCATATGGCATTCCGGCGCAGATTGATCAGTGGCTGCAGGCTGGCAAGCACGTTTTGGTAAACGGATCGCGGGCTTACTTGGCCGAAGCGCGGCGACGTTACCCGAACCTGCTGGCAATCCGCCTCGAGGTAAACCCGACCGTCCTGCGTCAGCGTTTGCTGGCGCGCGGCCGAGAGACCCCGCAAGCCATCGAGCAGCGTTTGCAGCGCAGCGCCGAACTGCAGGTGACCGCCGCCGACAACGTGCATGTGCTGGACAACTCGCAGACGCTGGAGCAATCGGTCACCAGCCTGTTTGCCTTGCTGCAGGCCGAAGGTTTGCTTCAAGCCTGACCGCTATGACAAGTCTTACGTGGCAAAAGCCCGAATCGGGCATGACAAACGGTCTGGCGCTGGTTAACATGCTCGCCGTCACGCTCATCGGCGCTCGCCGGTGGCACTGGTCCCAGTAGCTCAATTGGATAGAGCATCCCCCTCCTAAGGGGAAGGTTGGCCGTTCTTATCCGACATTGGTTTAACTGCACATTGAGGATGCCTGGCTGGTGAGGGCTGTGTGCCAGATCGCTTTTTTTGCTGCGTATTCGATGCTCGAGTTGTGGTCGGATCGAAGAATCAAACTTTCATAACCCGCTGTTTTTACGTAAGATGCTGACGCTCAATGTCCTCTTAGTTCAACGGATAGAACGAGCCCCTCCTAAGGGCTAGATGCAGGTTCGATTCCTGCAGGGGACACATCCTACTCAGTTGCTCCCCTTCATGGCCTTAGGCCAATCTCCACTCTCCTTGCTTCAACCCTAAACCCCCTTACGCGTCCATCGCCCTTGCTCGTCACTAACGCTGCCTGCCAGATTCGTGGCAATTGTACGTGACCTCGGAAGACGTTGAGCTTTAGGCGGGACACGAAGTGTTTGTGATTCGTTGGGGGGGGGGAGCGTTGTCGTAACACTCCTCAGCAGCATGCCTCGCGCCACCTCAGCTCGTCGAAAGCAATGCGCGCTTGGCCACTGTTTTCCAAAGCTGTTGCTGCTTGTCTACGGCTTCGATACTGGTGACGTCATCATCAGCGGATCGCGCTTTGGTGCCAAAGCCTACGCAGAGTGCTCTCCGGTATTCCCAACTCCTTTACTGCCTGAGCCTGGGTAAATCCTCTTTTCTTCAAATCATGAACCGCTTCCAGCTTCTTTCTAGCGCTATCCGTCCCATGGCGTGGCAATTCCGTTGGCTTCGTTGGAAGGCTCGCGTCAGCCAGTTCCAAGGCATCCAGCTCTGCAAGCGCAGCCAGCAGCATCTCCCGAGCTGTTACGTGTTTGTGAGAGGCAACGGTTAGCGCGAGGAGGGTGATCGGCTCCACATTTAGCGCGGCTGCTAGCTGATAGCTCGAGTCTAGGGTCACCGCACTTTTTCCGAGCTCTAGGTTGCTTACATGAGGTTGGGACACCGAACCGCCAACATTGGCGATGTCCTCTTGGAACAGCCCTTTACGAGTGCGTAGCAACTGAAGGGATGCGGCAAAGGAATAACGCAGCGACATCGCAAATTCCCCAAAAACGAGTGGTATGCCGCGTTTGCCTGCCGCCAAGCAAAGAGATATAGTTATATGGGTGGCGGTCTGGGTTTGGATCGTCAATTTATGTGAAATTCTTGGCGGGGACGCAGCGGATGGAAAGAGGGCTTGAAGATGGGCTGCTGGGCGAAAGTGGGGTTGCCTTGGTTGGTTCTGAACTGCCCCTTGAAGATGTGCTCCTCGCTGCTCGAGAGCATTACAAGCGGATGCCTCTTTGCGTTGTCGAGGATTGGGTGATCCTCGACGCCATAGTCACCGACGCCGAGCGCGCCAAAGTAATCGCCGCTGGCTGCCAGCCCATGTTTCTGTTTGCCCACAAGGTGATGCATGACGAACAGCGCCGTTTTGAGCCAGGTCACTGGGTGCGCTCGAGCATGGGTACCAATTTCAAGGAGGGCTTTCTATTCGCTACGCGGAATTCCATCTACGTTTTGCTCGGGCCGGGCCATCGCAAGTCTTCCTCCATCGAAGCGATATTTTCTCTTTTCTGATTACCAACCGGTTCTGCTGGGCACCTGACGGGCTCCAGCAGCTTGAGGCGACACATGTTCAGAACCATAGACCGCGACCTCGTAGGCATCCCAGGAATGTTTGGCGAGGGCGTGTCCCAATGGCGTGGAGTATCAAGGCTACTCCGAACGCCTTGGTACCACTTGACCCTCAGCGTCGAAAACGAAGGTCGGCTCAGTGAGTGTGCAGCGATGATTGACGACACCCGCCAGCTTCAAGAGATGCTAGTGAGTCAGGGCGCTGGTCTAGTTATCACCGAGATTCTGGCCGTGACGCCATCCTGGATGAATAAGACCACAGGGTGGCAGATGGAGCGGTTAACCAAGGTAACCGTAGGCCAGGATAGGGCAGGCTCTGAGGTCTGCTTGTTGGAAGTCGCTAACGGAGCGGTGTATCACACCTCACACCAGCGAGACTTCAAGATCGAAGCGCTGGCGAACCTAAGACCTGTCTTTCTCTCGAGCATGATTCAAGGGCATTGAGACTACCAACAATCTTGCACGGTATCAGCGCGCCTGATTTCGTGGGCATTTCCTGATAACGCCATATCTATTGTTTAAGGGGGGCATGATGCTCAACACCGTCTAGGTGAATTTCCACGGAAAGCGCCATACAGATTTTGACCTTGTGCGCATCATGAGAGCCCAACAGCAGGGCTTTGAGGAACCAGTTACGGCTTACCTCTGCGGGGTTTCCATCAGAGCGCGCACAGGTATAGGTGTAGTTTTTGGTCACGCACGCAAAGATCAATACGGTCGATTCGAAGATGGTCATTTGATCCGGACTTCTGACGTGTCGAAACTCGAACGCGAAGAGCGGTTCTGGGTGATGACAACTGTGAATTCTCGCTACGTGCTGGCCACGTTCCAGCGTGGGAATGGCCGTGCGAGTCTGCGTGAGTATTTGCGTCTTCGTGCAGGACTGCACATGACTTCACGAGGGTTGCAGTGATAGTTCGGCGTGGCGTTGACGGTCAGGCATCGCAGAGTTATGCGAGATGATGATGCGATAGCAACGCTTACAAACTCCCCAGGATTGGTTGTTACTGCGGTGTGTCGCGTAAGCCGAAGGTCAATGTAAGTCCGTCGTTGCTATCACCATAGCTCGTCACATAGTCGAATTTCTTACACCACTCATCGTTTTTCCATCTCTCGTTTACCTCGCTTTGGATGTTGAAACCGATACGTGCCGGGCGTGCAGCGCTGTGATAAATAAGCTTTGCGACTGCTTCGTCATCGGGATGTCGAAAACGATTGCCCTCTGTTGAAATGATCCAGTGATCGCACACAACGCTTTTAACTAGCTTGCTGGATAGATTTTTACTGCTGCCATGATGCGGAACTTTAAACGCATCAAGCGTCATTGGCTTCGTCGAATCTATACTTTCGATTGCTTCAACTAAATCGGACGCGTACGCATCACCGCTCAACAATATACGATTGCCTTGATACTCAATCAGCAATGCAATGCTGCTGCCGTTTGCTCGGCTTTTATCGGTTTTGGTTGGTTTAGTTGCGAGTTTTATTAGGTCTTTCATACTTTTCAGTGTGAGCTGATTAGATGCGCCTAGAGCTTCAATTTCGCAGTCTTCGTCCTGGTCTTTTTCTTCGTAATTGGCCAATGCCTCACGCCATTCCTTTTGCCAAGTTGGCAAGAGCTGCTTTAGGCGCTGCGGCGTTGGCCCTAGTACCGTAATTCTTAACTCGCCAGCAAGTTCTATGACTGGAATTGGTTTACTAGGGTCTCTGCATATCGGCCCACCATCAAAATGGAAATTCCATGCCTTATCTTTGAGCCAATCGCTTAGCATTTCACCTTTGACTGCACCCAACTCCTCAAGCGGTTCCGCATTCGGATTGTAATCGAGATGAGCTAAGCCATTGAACCAGAAGTCCTTTATGAACAGCCCTGGAATGGGCGCATTGTCGACCAACGCCGAAAGAGCGCCATTGATGTGATCACAATCGATATGGGTGACGACTACCAGCTCAAAGTTGCGACCGTTTTCAGGTAGGGCTTCTAACCGCTTACGTAGCGCAAGTCCTGTTTGCACCGTTCCCATATCGACCAGCATTTGGAAAGCTAAATCCTTTCCCCATCGTAGCCAAATCGAGTCACCTTCACGCGCGGGGAGAAATTGTATCTCAAGCATTGCTGTTTTCCGTCGAGGTTTTGCACAGGTAAATCGAATTCCAATCTACATCAGTCGCGATCTTGGCAATGTTCGTTAGCGCTTTATGGCAAAGAGCAACGTTGTCAGCTTCGGGTGCGTAACGAAGCAGGCTCATCAGTATGGAGAATGATTCGGTGTAGAGGATTCGTTGCTGGCTCGCTTCATAAGCCAGTTGAATAGCTCTTTCGCGGTCGTTAGGCTCTCCCATCAAAATGTTAGCAAGCAATATTTTGGCGTCTGGTAACCAAGGGAACTCAGTGCTGAGCTGTTCTAGCTGGTTCTGGTAGGCACCAAGCCTTCCAGTTTTTTTAAGTATTAGGGCAGCTAAGATCACCCCGGTGGGATCGATGTATACATTCATTAGGGTGTGGATTGCCCTACCTGCAAGCCTCGCTGCAGAGCCAATTTGCCCTGAGATGAACAAGCGTTCCAAGGCGGACGATAAACTTCTAGTTTGAGAAATGCTGATCTGTAGATCGCTCTTTGGGCGTTCTGTAGAGGTTTTGATGTGGCAAGTAACTGATAGGCGATGGTTGCCAGCACTGATAGGAAGGCTTACTTCGTATAGTTCATTACCTTTTCGAATAATCGCGTAAGCCACTTGCTCCATCTCCTCGCGGTGACGGACAATCCAGAAACCATCTTCAGGGTAGATGGTGACATTGCGACTCGCGCTAATTAGTTTACTATCTTGTGTAGGAGTTTCAAGGCCTTGTATTTGTTCGGTTGATAGGAACTTAAATTCTGACTCTGGCACCTCCGGCTGGGACGGCAGGTTTGGTTCAAGCGACACATTAGAAATTTCAGATCTGGTCACTTTAACTGTTTGTTTCTGTCGCTTTCCATCTTCAAGGACAGCGCTTATTTCGTAAACGCCTACAGGAAGGTCAAATACTCGTTTATTACTCGTTGAGATGATCAGAATGAGATCGTCATTTCTGATCTCGATCGGTGTCGCAGTCCCACCAAAATTGACCTTGGATTTAATTCTAACTTTCACCTGGCCGTGCTCTGTATTTTCAGGGCTCATTTTAGAGGTAGCTCCATCTCGCTAGTAGGAGGTTCGATGCTGAAGCAATCCACTTGAGAATCTGGAGGGGTGACAGTAGTGACTTCTACTAAGTAGATCCCCGCACGGACTCTGGTTCTAGCTGGCCACTTAGTTAGAGTGTTTCCGACCTTCTTACCTTTCAGCTTAAGATCTGCTGAGTAATTGTCAGGATCTTGAGTTTGGCAGACGGTAATTGTAAGGTTTACGTCAGGCGGAGATAGGCACTCATGTAAACACGCTTTGATTGGACGGCCGCCTACGTCTACTTTTTGTTTCTTTCCTTTAGCTGAGGCGATGGCCTCTACTGCGGGCGTCAAATAATCGATGAGGCTAGTGGTGGTTACACGCCATGTAGGGTCGTTTGCCACGTCCGTTTTCGCGGCGTAACCTTCCTTTAGACCAGCCATCAATACCTCGTTAAAAAGCGTGACCTCATTACGCGTCCCGTAGGCAGTTTGTCCACTGGAGGACGAGAAGAACATCGGAGAAGCAACAGCCGGCTCGCATCTGTTGACGTCGAACTCCAAGATTCCCGCCAATTTATCGTATTCTTCTTTGTCTGGTGCGAGGCCTCGACATAAGTCCAAAAACCAGAACTGCGCGTGTGCGTTGTCCTCATTGTCCATGGTTTTATTAAATGCGGTCATGTCAACAGCGCCGGTGTATTTCTTCCGGTGGTGAAGTGGATTTCCAAAGTCACTCAGAAGTAAAACCGCACCGTCTTTGGTGAACTGCACTCCATGTCCAGCGACGTAGACAACTGCGATGTTTTCAGGATGACTCTCGGAAGCATCCATGAAATCGAGAATGGCTTGTTCGACGTTTGCTCGGGTTGGTGCGTGATCGCCTTTCATCAGGCTCTGAACGGAAGGGTGGATGACCTCTCCCGGCGATTCAGCAAGGAGCACTCTCAGGCTGCGCAGAGGAAGCCCAGGCATATTGTGGCCATCCATAAGCCAGGCGGCGAACTCCGATGCCGATCGGGCGGCAGATGATAACTGCTTCAACCCTAGGTGCAGGGTATCGGGGTTTTCGTCGTCACCACCTTTCAAAAACCGGTACGCGCTGATGCCGATAACCAAGGCGTGGGTGCCAGGCTCCGTCAGATGCTCAGGTATTAACAACGACATGTAGAAGCTCACTCATCCTTAGACGCCCCAAACCCCTATCATATCAAACAGCTAGCATCAGTAGCAGTCACATGCTTATCAGTCGCCCCTGGTGTTGGGTGGAACGGCAAGGGCGCATGGAGCCTTGCTAGCGTTGGCACGCCTGATCCCTGCACAGACGCTCATGAGCGGAAGTCCTAAAGACAGCCAAGAAGCTTGCTACCCATTCGGTCGATGCCTGTCCTCAGTCAGTGGCGATCACCATCTGTCAAAAGTAGCTCCATTTCAGCCAAGTCTGTCCGCTTCAAAGCCGATCCCAAAATGTTGATAGTCGACGCCAATAATCGGGAATCTTAGCGCTCGAGCTTTTGGCCGATATCACCAGCGTTCGCGACGTGGAGCGACTTAATAGTGCGGGTAAAATCCTGCTAACAGGTTGATTTTAATAGTTAAAGAGGATGTTTATGAAAACTACACTCAAATCCCAGTTGCAGTCGTGGGTGGGCCGGCTCGAAGCACAGCAGGATACGAGGCGTGACCGTCATTCGGATTTCGACCCCTATTCGGATTACGACTTTTTCCTGGAGTACAAGGTGCTGGGGATAGCGACGTTCCTGAAGCAGGTAGCCTACCAAGAGGACGATCTCGAGCTGCTTGCATTCGCGTCAAAAGCCGAGATGCAAGTCGAGAGCATGATTAGCGCTAATGAAGCAGCAGAGGAGGAGGCTGACCGCGAGCATGATGAGCAACAACAGGCCTACTATGAGCAAGATGACCGCATCAGGAAAGCGTGTGCCTACCATTTCTACACTGTCCCCGCATTTTCGGTAGATACGTTGAAATACGACGTGATGGTTCAGGATGCGGCAGCTAGATTTACTGATCCCTACAAGCTTTCTAGCTTGAGAAGGTATCTGGAGAGCGACCAGGTGCTTAGCAGAGTCTACGAGAAGGTGAAGTCCCGCCTAACGCGCACGTTTGATCGAGTGGGGGACTCTCCAACCCTAGAAGAGATAGCACAGGCCTTTGATGCTGAACTGTTGAATATCTATCGGCTGGCGGATGCCCACGTCGGACGCACGATTGCTCAGTACGCCCCGTAAATGCCACCCGGGCGCATTGGTTGATTGAGTGACGCGGGCCTTGTGGTGGGCTTGGCGGGGGGCTCTCGCCACCGCCAAGCGTCAATCAGCGACCGAGTGACGCAGTATCCGCAGCAGACTTGCGCGCCTTGGGGGACGAGCAGTCTTAGAATCTGGTTTTCATCGTTCATTTAAGGTCTTGTCCGGCATCACCCCCTCCGATACGATCGTCCTCGGCTCTCCGCCGAAGCTCTGGTCGGCTTAAAAAAGAGAACGTCCCACCCGCCTCAATGTTCTGCTATCGGCATCCGGATTTCCCGGTTATTCGCTAACGACAAAACGCCCAGCACAGCGACACATTCCGGAATTTTCAGATGACAGAATTCGTCAAGGCAGCTGCATTTGCAGCCAAAACTTCTCTTGCCGCGAAAGGCATCAAAGTCCAGCACGGTATCGCGCTGGAGGTCGTCGCTGCGTTTCTCGGCTACAAAACCTACGCCGCGTTTGTGGTTGAAGAGCGTAGGGAGGATCTGAAACATCATCTGGCTGATGCTGAGGTTATCGTTCTCGATTACCAAGGCGGCGTATCCCGGCTGGCTGAGCTCGAGGTATTGCAGGCCTTCATTGTTCAGGATTTCATCGATGCTATCGTCAACTGTCGCGACGGTGTGTTTTCAGATCTGCCCGAGTTTCTCGATGGTTACGTTCACCACGAGCTTCGGGATGTGATTCTTTCGAATGAGGGTGTCATCGTTGCGGCAGGATCTGAGCTATCTTCGGTCGAGCTGGAGGAGGGAAGATCGTTCAGCGAGCCGCTTTGGGGGGCTTCTGATACCTGGGAAGTATCTGGTTTTGGCACAGTCCATGGAATGGATGATCGTGCTGATCCCGACGATGAAGATCTGGAGGCGGCGGATGCTATCCGTTGTTTTGGCTGGGTCAAATTTTCCAAGGCGGGGCGGGCTGGTCTCAAGTTCCAGCAAAGCGGCGGGGAGTCTCTCTAGAGGGCAGATCCACCGACGGCCCGAGCCAATACAGGGGTGGTTTACCAGGCTCGGGTCACGAATGATTGACACGGCACGGGATGGACGGGTTACCTCATACGTGTCAAACCAATCTCAAGCCGCCGGGTGTGTCGACGTCGGCGGCTGCATCCTTTTCTCGCCTCGCTTCACCCATACGCATCAGCAAATTTACCGCTCCTTGGCGGGTGATTACTTCACAGATTTGTAGCGTCGTGATTTGGCTTTCCAGTATTCCTTGGAATCGATGATACATCGCATCCGCAGCGTCCAGTTTCAGCCAGTTTGCAAGGTTTCGTTCGAAACGTTCAATCTCGCTTGCTCGTAAAGGGTGTGGCGATTTTTTAGCTGCCATGCATGTGATCCTACTGATTAAGGGTAGTGCCCACGAGCAGATGCCTCATTGGGTACTGCTCGTGCTCTCGTTTCGCTCCGGTATGTGCGGCGCTTGTGGTTTGTACTTTTTAGAGAAATGCCCTTTCAACCAAGGACGACATGCTGAGCGCTGCGGTGCCCTCTACGAAAAACTCCTGACTGCTAATCGCAAAGCGTGCGGGGTTGATGTGCACGACCTTCGCATCATTCGCTAAAGCAGTGAATGGCAATTCAGCGGCTGGGTAAACGAGCCCTGACGTACCTACCGAGAGGAACATATCGCAGTCTTTTGCGGCCGCCAATGCGTTTGTCCAAGCCTCATCTGGAAGCATTTCGCCGAACCATACGACCCCTGGTCTCACATACCCGTCACACCTGGTGCATCGTGGTGGTTCGATGCGAATCCCAGCTTCTGGTAGTGGTTCAGATGGCAATGGGGCCTCGTATATGGCGCCGCAGTCGATGCATCGGGGCGAGTGCAGACTTCCATGGAGATGAGCCACTGCGGGACTTCCTGCTCGCTCGTGGAGGTCGTCCACGTTCTGAGTGATAACCGTCAATTTGGGTACGTGGTTGGCGAGCTGTGCGATTGCATAGTGTGCCCCGTTAGGTTGGGCCTGGATGACTTTGCGTCTACGCCATTCGTACCATCCCCAGCAAAGGCTTGGATCTGCATGGAACGCTTCGGCTGTCGCGAGCTTCGATGCATCAAAGTTTTCCCAAAGGCTAGTCAGTGCATCTCTGAATGTCGGAATACCGCTTTCTGCCGATGCGCCGGCGCCGGTGAAAACGACAACGTGCTTGGCAGCTCTGAGATGCTCTGCGACTGCATTGATGGGCATGTTTGTTCTCGCTGAATTCTTGCTGCTGCATGGGCACTATCGTAGGAGCGGGGCGCCCTGTTTTTTTGTCGAGACAGCGCCGTGCATGCCGCTTTGGGGCCGGCTGTCATGAACCCAGTCCAAACGGTCGGCCCTTTGGGCTCCATCCTCCTGCCGACGGCCTGCGCGTTCCGCTCGCATCATCTTCCGAGCACGCTTCACATTTCATGTTGGCATTGGACACATTACCGCCTGCGGTCGCCGAGGAAAATTTAACGAAGTGTCCAGCATCGGTTGACGACTCTAGTGGGTTACCAACCAGTGTCGCCTTCAAGACGATACTGATTCGGTACTGTCTTGAGGGTGGTATGTTCATCCGTCACCACATCAATCCGTCTGATTGCTGGCTGATGAGGCAGTGAAGATGAGAGGGCAAATACGCCTATCTGGTGCTTGGCTTTTGTGAGCTTTAGCTTTCCGCTTCGAAGCAGCTCGGCCGTCTTTTTCCGCTGAGCGTCCGCTCGCTCTTTCTCAAGCTTGCGTCGCTTCTCAGCTTTTGCCATGTCCTTCGCTTTTTCCAGCGCGCGTTTTTGTGCGCCTGCAGATCGACCCTTTTTACTCATGACGTTCCTGACTCCATTCAAACGGGTCTCCGGCCCACCGGGCTCGGCTGTCTACTAATAACCGAGAAGGATCGTCCTTATCAACAGCAAGTGCTTGGCGCGCGATGATGCGAAGCCGCCACGAAAACTGCTGCGATTCATCCTGTCTCAGCTGCTCCCAAACGCTGAATGGAATATCCTTGCATCCCGCAATCAACCTTCGAGCAGCGAATATAACGATGGGTTTTGAACAGTTAGCTGAGCTACGTGACCGCCTGCGGGCAGAAACAGAGCCGCAAAAGGTCGATAGCGCGAAACAGCCTAAGCGTAAGTCCTCGTCGCAGGCTAAGCCTCGTATCCAGGATCCAGCGGTGGAAGCGATCTGGCTGTTGCAGAAGCATTTCCCAGTGGCGTTCCCTGTTAACCCGGCTCCAAAGGTTCCACTCAAGGAAGGCATTCTCAAGGATGCTGAGCAGCATCTGGAGCTACTCGGATTGACCCGTGAGCAGCTGAAACTGGGTATCTCGACCTGGTGCCGGGGAACGCGGTATTGGGCATGCATGTTGGAAAATGCGCCGCGCTTGGATTTGACTGGTCAACCAACTGGCGTTGTATCCGCCACACAGGCTACGCACGCGAAGCAGCAGGCTTCGCGACAGCGCGGTCAAGACCGACGACATCGTGCGAAGTCAAAAGAGGATGGTCAGGCGCCAGTTGCCGTTGCTGCGGTGGAGCAGACTGCGAACTGAATTCAGTTTAGGTGTGCTGGTGGAAGTCTCAGAGATATCCGTGGAGGTCATTAGGACGGTCACACTCAGCAAAAGATGACCGAGAGAAGGAGTTGGCAGGCGCTGCCAACAGCTCTGTGGGAGGCCGCTTTCGCGGACGGCTGTCGTGACCGAGCCTATGCGCTATCGCTTCGTCTCGGCCCCCTCGGGCTTCCATCCTCCCACCTACGCGCTCCGCTTGCGAATGGCAATATTGATATTGTTCTCGAAGCGGGCATGACGGACGCTTGGCGTCTAGTCGATCCAGAATCATCTCAGTTTTTAGCAAATAAGTCGCTTTTGCTTGTTAATGATCATCTCCCCAGGCGTTCTTGTGGGAGCCTTAAACGCAGAACTTTATATATTGTGGGGATCGATGTGAGTAACAACTCCAGAAATGCTACGGCCACAAGCTTGATGAGCGAACACAGCACAGAGTATTGCCTGGTTCCTCGAATGCTGACCATTTTGAAGCAATCTTTTCAGGATGTTACGCCAATTTTTCCAGCAATGATGAGAGAGTTTGGTAAGAAATCATATCAAAAACAAAATGACATATTTCGCGTGTTAACCCTCTTTCCTCGCCGCCCAAAAGTCGCGAACGATCCCTCATCCGGGATCTATGTGACAATAAGTCGAGAGCTTTATCAGTTTGACGATTTTATGAGGGTGAGAGGGATATATACAATCGCAGGGTGTCCATTGGTAAGGACGATATGGGATCTGTCACGTGATCCGGAAATAGCTTGGATCGATATCCAGCATGCTTCGTTGAGCAAATATCTTAATCGAATGGATTGTGTTAGTACCTCTGGTGCATTATTGACGGATCAGGAAATACTGAGGCAGGTCTCAGAGTCGCGAACTTTTTCTCTAGACGGCTTGGGTGATATCGTGAGGAAATGTAGAGAGGTCACTGGCGCAGCATTCATGTACGGCCCTAAATATAAGCCAGTTTTTTTCTTGATCAGGTAAGCGGTTGGGTTGCTCCGTTGGTTTTTTGTTATCCAAAAACAAAATGGAAAAATCCATATTGGTTCGCAGCCCTCTGTCCCACGTCCGGCAACGCTTTCATCAAGCGCAGGATTTGGATAACGCCATGACCGTCCTTTGTCTACAAAGTAACGGCCATCTGGGGTGGTTGGATTTATACTATTATTCCCCTCAGCCACTTTCTGCCTGTCCAACCTCATTGATAATCGAGTCGTGATAACCCGCGCTCCTGATCAAGATGGGCGAAATCATGGGCCGGTCTTTTCGGAAGCTCAGCCACTTGGCCATCGATGATGCAACCAATCGTGCTCAGCAGAAGGCGCACTGGTGACAACGTAAACGCGTCAATCTTCCGCATCGCCAAGCACCAAGCAATCAAGGCCGTAGCCGTCGTCCATATCGAACCAGTGTGATGCTCCCTCAGTGTCTTTTTTCATGAAGCGGCTGACTAGGCCGAATGCTCTCTGCCGCTGATATTTGTCCCAACCTCCGCGCTCGATGCTCTCGAACTTGCCCATCTGCCGTGTGGGCCTGAGCCAGGTTGTTCTTTCCGTCGACCCCGACTGGCCTACGAGCGCTCAGACCTGAATGTCAACCACTGACTCGCCGGTTTGTATGCGTGTATAGGTCTGAAGGACTACGTAGGATTCATCGCAGGCCGCTACCTTGAGGGTTGCGGAGGCGGGCATTAACAAGCTTAAATCGCGTTTGAGTGTATTCGCAATAATTGACGTGAGAAGCTTCCGGCATAACAATCAGAAGGTGAATTTTTAGATTGCCAAGATCCATGCTGTGGATACCTAGGTAAACGAAGCTGCGGGACGTGGAGGGATGCTATCCTCGACGGACTGCTAGTGAATGATGCAAGACAGGCCAAGGAAGGAAAAATGTATATACGATCGCTTAAAATTCGAAATTTTAGAAATTTCTCGGCGGCTAAATTTGTTTTTAATCAGGGGGTCAATACCGTCTTAGGGGAGAACGGTTCTGGTAAGTCTAATGCGTTGTATACTTTGAGGCTGCTCTTGGATGAATCGCTACCTCGAAATGCGGTGAAACTTATGGAGAGCGATTTTTTTCGAGGCTTAGATGAGTGGCGAGGACATTGGATAATTATAGCTCTAGAGTTTGCGGATCTCTCCTCTCATGAGGGTTGTCAAACCTTAAAGCATCAAGCTGGCCATATGGGTGGCACAGAGTCCGGGAGTTTAACATACTTCTATCGGCCAGGTTTGAAAGTGCGGCAGAAACTGTATGAAGCATCTGGAGATCGCGATTCTATCTCGGAGGTGATTTCTGGGATTACTTTGGAAGACTATGAGATAGTGTTCACAGGTAAGTCAAAAGCAGATTTCCTGCTTGAGGAGACCTACAATAGGTTAGTTGGAGATTTCGAGAGGCTAGTTTTTCCGGATCCTGAAGATCGAAACTTTTCAGAATACGGCGTCAAAGTATTTCCGATCCACGAAGAAATATCGTTCACATTCGTGAAGGCATTACGAGACGTGGTGTCAGACCTGAAAAACAGTCGTAGCAGTCCTCTGTTATCATTGCTCAAAGGTTTGGAGTCCGAGTTAGACGAAGAGGCTGCCGAAGAGATTTCCGCTATGGTCGATGACTTGAATTCGACAATTTCCGATATTGACCAGATAAAAAAATTGTCTAGAGGGATCCAGACGACTCTCTATAACACCGTCGGTTATGCATTTTCGCCTGTTGTTGATATTCAGTCCTCCCTCCCGAGTGAGTTAGATAAGCTTTTGCAAAAGCTTGCGCTCACCGTGGGTGATAATTTTGTTGACGGATTTAGCGGTGATCTGAGTGAGCTTAGTTTGGGTGGGGCTAATCTAATATATATTGCGCTAAAGCTTTTGGAGTATGAGCGCAAGCAGGAGGTTGAGAAGGCTGGGCAGTTTTTAGTTATTGAGGAGCCAGAGGCTCATATTCATACGCATATCCAGAAAGCTCTTTTTGAAAAACACTCAGTTGGTAAAACTCAGGTCTTTCTTTCTACACACTCTACGCAGATATCGTCGGTAGCTCGTATTTCTGAAATGAATATTTTAGGCTTTGAGGATGGGAAAGTAGATGTCTTTCAGCCTGCGAATAAATTACTGCCATTGGAATGCAATCGAATAGAAAGATATTTGAACGCTACTCGCTCCGCTCTTCTTTTTGCTAAAGGGACAGTGCTCGTAGAGGGCGATGCAGAGCTTATACTGATTCCTGCAATATTTAAAGCCGTGTTCGGATTGTCGTTAGATGAGCTGGGTGTTAGCTTGGTAAGTATGGAAAGTGCATTTTTTGAACATGTATGTAAGTTGTTTGGGGAAGAGAGGATAAGAAAAAACTGCGCCATCATAACCGACGGCGACTCTTCGATTGTATCTCTGCCCCAGAGCCTTGAAGATGACACTCCTTACCAAAAAAAATGTCGTGACTCTCAGTCTTCAGGTGAACATAGAAGAAAGGCGCTCGATGATCTGGTTTTCGATAATGCATACCTCAACGCTTACTATGCTAAGTATACTTTTGAAGTGGATTTCATATTGGAGGATAACTCTATTGAAGTCGTTGAGACGCTATCTTCCATCTATACAAAAAAGTCCAGCATAGACTCCGTGAGCGCCAAGCTTAAATCATCTGATCTATCCGTCTATGGAAAAGAAATTTTGCGCTTGGCTGAAAAGGTTGGAAAGGGGTGGTTCTCCCTGCTGCTGTCTGAGAAAGTTTCGTCAAGAACGTATATTCCACCCTATATTTTGAAGGCAATCGCTTTTTCTTGTGGCGGGCGTTTGTCCAACCAGATCCTGCATAAAATGTGTGTTCATAGGCTCCTTAATCCCATGCCCATCATGGAGGAAAAGGATAAGCCGATAGAGTTTTTTAAAAGTAATAAGCATGATAAGAGTGCTTGTATTAATAAGTTTTTGGTAGCCTGTCCAGACGATAATCTGACTGATTTTATTAATCTATTGAGTAGGTAATAGGTTCATGAGGTTGAGCGAAGAGCAATCGGCAGCAGTCACGTACGGAGGTGATGTTTACGTTTCTGCTTGTCCAGGTAGTGGTAAGACTAGGGCATTGACGGCAAGAATAGCTCGAGGAATCCAGGAGTTACCGATCAGAGGCGGTAAGGTACTGGCGGTTACTTTTACTAATCGTGCTGCGGACGAATTACGCGCTCGCATTGAGTCACACGATGCCTATGAATCAAAAAAGATGTGGGCAGGGACGATCCATTCTTTCGCGCTTGAATGGATTATTAGACCTTATGCTGCTTTCTTGGAGGAGACGCGTCATGGCTATGCGGTCATCGACGAGTACGAAGCGAGAAAGATATTAAAAACTCTAAAAGTTGAATTCGGCGTCGGCCCTTTTGACGATGTTAATACACGTATTGATAAGCATGGGCTTGTTGAAAATCAGTCCCCCAAAGCGGAGTCAGTAGCGCAGAAATATTTTCAAATTTTAAAGCAGCGAAAAAAGATTGATTTTGATCAGGTGTTGTATTATGCATATTCTATATTGATCGCTAATTCAGATATAGCTGAAGTGATTGGGTCTATATTTAGTGTCATTTGTATTGATGAGGCTCAAGACATTAGCGAGCTTCAGTTTTCCATACTCTCTATTTTGTATAATAGTTCGATAATCAAGCCGAAGCTGTTCTTGGTAGGTGACGAGGATCAAGCAATCTATGCAGGGCTCGGTGGTGTCCCAAAAAATGCTAGAGAGTTGGGTGGGCAGTTCGAAGGCTCCAACTTCAAAACTTTCGCTTTTAAGGATAACTACCGCTCGACTCAGCGCCTTGTTGATTATTTTTCTTATTTTCGGAGCGTCACGGGCGGTGTCTCCAAGTCGCTGCGCAAAGAGAGTAAGGGTATAATTTCGTTCTGTAACCAGACTGTCCCGTTGCCGAGTCTCCCAAGAGCTATTGCCACAATCATACGCGAGCGACTAGATTCAAAAATTCCCGCTAATGAAATCTGTGTTATTGCACCTCAGTGGGTTCATCTTCGTAAGTTAACTAGGGATTTAATTGAATTACTACCAGATGTCGGATTTGATGCCCCAGCTATTTCACCATTTCATGGGCAGCATGACAATGTTTGGTATTTACTTTCGAAGATAGCATTAACAGAGCCGTCGGGGCGACTTGTTTCAACTCGGATCCGATGGGCCTCGGATATCATAGTTAAGTTTAATGAAGGTTTTAGCTGTTCGATTGAACAGCGACCAATGAAGCTACTGCAAATTGTCAATTCGTTTAATTCAGTTACTAAAGTCGGCAGCCAGTATCTTGAAGAATGTTTCGGCTTTTTTTTGAGCCGTTTAGGGCTTCAACTAGAAAGTAACTCACAGCTCAAAGCTGAGTATGATTTATTCATCGAGAAAACTTTGGCTAATATTCAGGGTGGTGATGGATTTTGTGAGGATGATATAGAGCTGTTTAGAGGTTTCTTCAAAGAGTCAAGCGGTGTCGTGATCAATACTTGTCATGGGGTCAAGGGTGAGGAGTACGACACAGTGGTCGCTTTCGGTTTACTGAGAGGATTCATACCCCATTGGAATGATATAATTGATGTTCCGGAGTCGGTTGGTGAAAGTTCGGAATCAAAAATGCTATATGTTGTGTGTTCTAGGGCAAAAGAAAATCTATATCTTATTGCTGAGTCTGGCCGGCTCACTAAAAGTAAGCGTGCGTATGAGACGTCGCGGTTACTGCAAGGTTGTACCTTTCAATATGATTGATGGACTTCTCGCCAGTCCACTGTTTCACTGAGCACGGAGTTAGGGTTAACCGCTCGCTTTATTCAGCCCTACCGGAGAAGCACTGACTATTTCTTTAAGAGATGCCTTCTCACGCAATCCACTCAGCCTGGCTTCGAACGTATACATATTCGACTGAGCGCATGCACTGCGGCATGGAGACTGGTCGACTACAGGGTTGTTTATGTTGAGTGCAAGCGCCGGCAGCCATTGTCAGATGCTGATTTTGAATTCGAGCATGAGCTTGGTTGCAATGCTGACCCGAGAAAGTCGGAAATGGCGTTCGATGCTCCCATCTGGACAGGCAGGGCGCAGGCCACGCTGATACAATCGGACAGGTAAATATGCCTTCCCTCCGAGACATTGCATGACCTCCGATCTGACTGAAGAAGATATGCGCCGTGCCCTCTTTGGCGCTGTTGTACCCGCTAGCCCAAGTGATGTGGCAGTAGCCCACGAGCCCAAGTGATGTGGCAGTAGCCCACGAGCCTGAGTCAGAGGTGGTGTTCACGAAGCCTCCTACGCCGGCGACCAAGAAGAAAACATCCAAGGCGTTCACTCCACGACTACGAGTCACGCTCCGTGTGGGCAATGAGTTTGAAGGCAAAACGTTTGAGCTGATTCATGAGGCCGACACGCTGAGCGCTTTGCAGGCGGAGCTTGAAGCAACTAGAGTGGCCGGCAAAAAATTCCGTTATGTGGAGGTTATCTCCGTCAAGCCGCGTAGCTGACAGCTTCACCTTGTTATCTATCGAGCTGCACTCGGTTGTCAGTTGGGTAGCAAGATGTGCGTCGGTTGTGGGCGGATCTCCCATCGAAACAAAAAAACCGTAAGGGATAACGCCGATCCGCTTTATTCTTGAGGCTTTTCGACGAGAGTAGGCACTGCATGGATCTCGACGTACTTTTGAGTCGTTCGTCGCTATATGACCTCAAGATAGCCGAGCTCTTCGAGTTTGAGCCTCGAGGAAAAGCCCGCAGGTTTGAGGCTGCCCGTCGTCTCGTCAACCTAAGCTTCGAGCATTCTCGTAGTATCAAACATCTAGTTTCAGCTGGGCTGTGCTCGTCCGCCGCCGCATTGATGAGGGTTCAGTACGAAGCGTTGGTGCGCGCCCTGTGGTCGCTATACGTAGCCACTGACGATCAGGTTGAATCGGCTTTGGCCGAACTCACACCTGACAGCGCTATGGCGGCAAATAAGGCTATTTCTCTCAATGCGATGCTCGACGATATCGAGAAACACGCTCCGCACGTTCCGATAGGGTCTTTGAGACAGTTCAAGGAATACTCGTGGCAGCCGCTGAACTCATTCGTCCATGGCGGAATTCATGCAGTCTCCAGGCATGGAACTGGGTTCCCAGTCGAGCTGGCTATCATGATGATTAAACTGTCAAACGCCGTTCTCGGCTTGGCAGGTAGTTTTGTACTGGTGATGGCAGCGGTGCCACCGGAAAAGGGGTTGATGACAGCACTGCAGAGCCAGTTTACGGACTGCCTGCCTCCTCCTTTGGAGTAGAAGAGAATAGCGTGTTGCTATTCGCGTACGCGCTGTACTCCCAGTGTAGGTGCGACTGCATGTGGCGGGCGTTTGGGCTCCATCAAGTGCTTCAGCAAAGCATCATGAGCGTTTGAGCATGAAGATTGATCGACCCGTCAACGGTCGTGATCTCTCATCACCGTAGGATCAAGATTCCAACACTCTTCGGGGATCTTTTGATGAACAATAAACTTCTGGGGCTAGTCCTGGCATCCTCGTTAGCGGGCGCGTCCAGCGCGAGTTATGCGCAAACCTTCACGCTGCATAGCCCGGAGCTTGAGGGTGGAAAATTCGGTAACACCAATCTGCTGAGCGAGCCGTATGGGTTTGGCTGCGCGGGCGGCAACGTTTCTCCATCGTTCACCTGGAGCGGCGCGCCTGCGGGGACGAAAAGCTTCGTTCTGACGATCTATGACCGCAACGCTCCAACGGGTGTGGGCTGGATGCATTGGGTGGTCGCCAATATTCCGGGCGATGCCAAAGGGGCGAATCTGCCTGCCGGTGCACTTCAACCGCGTACGGACTTCGGTGTTCCAGGATACGGTGGCCCTTGCCCACCCAAAGGGTCGGTACATGATTTTGAAATCATCCTCACCGCTGTGAAGGTCGATGCGCTGCCGATGGTAACTGCAGAGGCTACACCGGCCTTCGTGGGCTTCTTCACGAAGGCAAATTCACTGGGTGAAGCCAAGCTGACGATCAAGCAGGGTCACCGTCCAGACAGTCTGTATGGGCTGAGCAAATGTTTTGCCGAAGACCTGGGGCAGTATTACTGGGACAAATTCGGCATTGAGTCAGTAAACCTGCGCATCGGTTCGTCCTTTGAGGAGCCCCTTGATCGGCGAATGCTTGCAACCTGGTTGTCTTTTGATGATTTCGCCCAGTTGGTTGAGCGTTCTCTTTTGGCGCCACGAGTAGCGCATATGATCGTGTATGGCATGTCCGCCAATCGGGAATCCCTTTGGGATAATCGCACTGCTTCCTCCATAGGCTACGTTCCCAAAGACACTGCCGACGATTATCGGGAAAAGGTCGAAGCTAAATTCCCACCGATGGATATGAATGAGCCTGCCGCTCGCTATCACGGTGGCGATTTTGCTGGCGCCGGTCATTTCGAAGATCCCAAATGATGCCCGTAACTTACCCATAGGTTTTGAAGGATAAATGGCACCTATGCATAACTCCCACCTCTGGCTTCAGCGCTTTCACGGCGACTTCATCCCTGCTATCCAAAGGGTCGCAGACGTGTTCCTGCTGAGACTTCAGCCAACGTTTCTCTCAATCGAGGCAGAAAGCGAAAAGCTTGAGAACGATCTGTGGGAGGAGGCTATGAGCCAGCCGTACTACGGCGACTGCCAGGATGAAGGTGACATAGCTGAGGCCGTCAGAGATGCGTCCGTGACACACTACATGGGGCTCAAGGGCATGGAGCAAGGGCTGTTGAATTGTTGCGCGCTCTTTCTATACCACCTGTATGAACAGCAGGTATTGCTGTTTCTGCGCCAAGAGCTGTTGCCGTGGCGGGAGAAAGACAACAGAAAGCTCTATACGCATGAGGAGGTACGCAAACGCCTCGGGCTCGCCAATGTGGACAGCACGAAATTTGCCTGTTGGCCAAAGCTTGAGGAGCTCCGGCACTTGGCGAACTCGATCAAGCATGGAGAAGGCAAAAGCAGCGAAGAATTATTGCAAATAGCTCCTCACCTGTTCGAAATAGACGGGCGGGCCAGCGGATGGCCTATCTCTGGGCGTGTCTACACGCCTTTGCTTGGGGAGGACATCTTTGTCAATGCCGCACACATCCGTGAATACGTTGGCGCGATCAAGCAGTATTGGATGGAGCTGGGAGATGCCTTGACTAAGGAAGCCTAATCGCCCCGTCAAACGCTCTCCGGATGCTTCAAGAATGGCGAAATTGATGGCAGCCATTCCTGTTATTTAGTGCTCGTACGAAACGCGTCTGAGGTCAAAATCGAACAAAGGCTGCTTCATCGGGGCTCGTCCTAGACGAGGCTTGGCGTTGCGTCCATCGCTGCGGCCTGCGTGCCTTTTCAATGCCCCGCGTCAGCGTCAGTAGCTGTGTTGGCGGGGTAGAGATTCAGCCTACACTGTAGTGCCATGCCATAGGCTGTCCCTAGATGGGTAGCTAGCGAACCACCCATCTCTATGTGTTGAGATAGAACCACTTCGTGATCTGAATCTGTCAGGACATTGGTGAAAATGAGCCAAGAATGCATGTGAGGAGTTGTCTGTGTTATCGCTTGAGCGACGCTTTCTGAGAGTGCTCTGGCTTTGCGATCATCGGTGATGAACGCTTGACGAATTCTGCTTGCGAATGCGATTGACGACAGCTCGCCCTTACCCAGGTTTTTTCGGCTTTCAAGGTTTGCAATGGCTTGGAGATCGTCAATGCTGCAGGAGTGCGACGCAAATTTGCCTTTGGATTGCTCTTGCTTGAGGCGCTCCCTCAATTCTAGGTCGGCTGCAGTAGGGGAGGTGCGAGGCTTGACCAAGCATTCGTATAGGACAAACCCCGTCATGCAAAACTCACAGCTTGCCTCTTGAGTCGCAGCATACAGCCGGCGCGAAGACAAAATGTTCCAAACCGAACAGGTGTCGGCAACATTAATCTTGTGGAATTTCGATGGATCAATAGCCATGTATTGTCCTTCCATATAGAGAAGCAAGTGCCGCCAGTTCGCCGTAGCTGCAAAGGAGAGCTTCGGCTAGCCTGCCGAGGCTTATGATGCCTTGGCTGTGCGCATCCAGGCATAGCCTAACGTAGTGATCAGACAGTCCTCGTTCGAGTAACGCCTCTTTCCTGGATCGCTGTTGGGCGGTGAGGCTCTCTGGAAGTTCGGGGTCTATCTTGGCTTTCCGAGTTACCCGGTATCCCCGGATACGTCGACTGGTTTCAAGGTCAGCGCGCTTTGCAGCCTTCAAAGCGATTCCCAGCGCGTCACAACTCACTCTGAACTTGTTTGCCCAATCTTGGGCATCTCCTTCAGACCAGGTAGCTGGGGCGGGCAGCAAGCGAATCGTCTCGGGAGGCATCAGGTAGCAGGAGGCGAACCTGTTTGCCCGCACCTCCCTCATATCCTTGTCCCCAGGCATAGTAACGCTAGCCCCTTGGTCACTATCAAAAATACAGTGGGCCATCTCGTGTGCTGCACTGAACCGCTGTCGGTAGACGTCCTCGGTGTAGTTGACCAAAATACATTTACCCGCGACAGGGTGCATCACGAAGAGGCCTGAGATTTTGGAGTTGGCTAGCTTTCGCCTGAAAACATGCACGCCTACTGAGCGAAACTCGGAGTAGATGTCGCGGGGAACCTCTCTATCGGTATGACCCATCTGCTGGCGAAACGCCCTTGCCGCGCCTTCTGCGTGTCCAATGAAATAGTCGCCTTGCGGAGTGTATGCAAAGGTGCTGGCTGCACCACGGAGCTTTTGGGTTAAAAACTCTTCGGTCTCGCAGAGGTACAGAAACTCTTGAATGGCAGAGCGATCCTCCTTGGAGAACTCACGGCCATGCGCCCGGTACAGCGTTTCAGTTTGCTCAAACGGGGCGACTTGCTCGTTTGAGATGAAAAACTTGAAATCGCATCGATAGTAGTCAGCGAGGATGAGTACCTCGTCTCCGGTAGGCTCCAGCTCGCCTTTCTCAATACTACTGATGCGCTCAACGTTGATCGCAGTGAAGGCTGCGACTTCGTCAACGGAGCGCTGAAGCTGAATACGATAGCGTTGAAGCTTGTCGCCTAGGGCTTGGAGATTCATGCGCTGTACGACGTCCTGTTAGGCAATCCATCGAATCATCATAGAAGCGGGGTTTGCAGGTGCAAGTATGGATTGGCCGACGCGCCGCACTGTTGAGGGCCTGCTCACGAGAAGCCACCCTGAAATGCAGAGATTACATGCGTCCGCATTAGCTATTCACGGGCTGCAACCTGATAGCAGTCATCCTGCTTGAGCAACACGTACTCATCCGCCGTGGCGCACCCGTCATACGGGTTGAAGGACATTGGGTCGACTGCTTCCCTAGCACCGCATTTTATTTTTTCTTTACGGCTCAAGTTTTACCACTTCCAAAACCGTTAGGTATAGAAACCTTAACGGAGAGCTGTATGAGCGCTGCAATTGGTAGGAATGCAAAGTCGTATTACATCCCGCAGAGCCTTGAATATGCGCATAGGGCTGTCGCCCAGATGGCGGCTACCACAGAAGACGGATGCGATGTCGTGATGTGTCTCGGAGACTCGCGTTACCCGTTGAGTGCCCGACAAGCAGATGCGATTGCGCAAGGGTTGTTGATGGCCGTCATGCGTACAGGCTTGTGCATTGCCAGGATGCCTTGGGACGGGGGTGGGCTGATGAAGGTGGAGCGTTATAACGGAGAGCGAAGTGCTTTGAGGTTTGCGGACGATACGATACACGGCGAAGGCGCGTCATTTCGGTTCTTCGGCGTTTGTTGGACGTACGAGGGCGAGGGTGAAGATCCGAGCTATCCGGCTAACGCGCTCTGCATCCGTACGATGCATGATGGGGGAGTTCTGTTCGGCAAGGGGGATCGCGATTACCTCCTTACCGCCGAGCAAGCGTTTCGGCTATGTCAGGATCTTACCGGCTGTGCTTATTCACTTAAATCTAGGTCATGGAGTATTTGGGACGTGTTGATTGAGTGGGTGGCTCGAGGGGATGATGAAGCTGTTCTACAGACAGCCAAAGAGAAAGAGCTTTTCGAACACCTCAAAAACTTCGCGCTTAGCTCGATCTCGAGCCGGAAGACTAGAAAGCACTGATGCTGCACAATCGTTTTCGCTTGGAAGACGACCTGGTAGTTCGATACGCACTCGCCGAAGGCGGGCTTTTACTGATTGTTTCAGTAATCAATACTACCGCAGCAAACGGAGCCCCTAGGCGCGCGGATGGTAGCCTGGAGGGCCAGGACGCAGCGGTTCAGCTGCTTGGTTCACGACAGCCGGCCCACGGTAGGGCGAGTACCCAACTGCCAAGGTTATTCAAAGCTGGCTTAGCATCCCTTCTATTGTTCGGTGCTCCCAAGTCGACAGCAGGGCGATTGGGTCAGTGCCGAAACGGTCACCGGAATCAAACGACCAGCGTCTGCCATCCGGGCATCGGCACTCTTCGCAGTAATCGAGCTCGCCACAGTCGTTGTAAATCGATACGTACCAACCATCAATATCGACGTGAAAGTGGCCGGCATAAACCTCATCCCATGATGCTTCTCCCAGCCTGGTCATCCTGCGTTGCCCAAAGGTGACCTCGCGCAGCACCTGGCAAACCTCCCTTGTTGTAAGCGCAGGCATGGACTCATCAGGGCAATCGCTTATAGTCATAAAAAAACCAGTCGGATTTGATCGTTTTGCCAAAGGTACACCGGCAAGCATGAATCAGTAATTCTTCAGGGAGCAGAGGTATGAAGCTATTTTTCGACTGTGAGTTCACTCAGCTCAACCGCGACACGAAGCTGATTTCCGTGGCACTCGTGTCCGAAGCCGGCCACGAATACTACGTTGAGCTCACAGACACCTACGTAGTGGGAGACTGCAGCGACTTCGTAATCCAGAACGTGCTGCCTCAGCTTAACCTGGCTGCGCACGGACAAACTTTGGTCGAAGCCCAATCCTCACTGCTCGCTTTCCTGAGTGATCTGGAAGGCCCCCTCGAGGTTTGCTCCGATGCTCCTGAATGGGATTGGGGTTTTTTCTGCGATCTGGCCTACGTCAACAACCGTTGGCCAGCGCACGTCGCCAATCGCGCAACCAACCTGATCCTGTTGTTCAGGCATCTCAAAATGAATGATGTCGGCGACGTAACGCTACCGGACTTACCACACCACGCGCTGTTGGATGCTCGCCTCCTGGCCGACCTTTATCGTCGGCTGGCAACTGGTTCAAATCGAGGCATTGGACATAATCGATGATCTTTGTTCGCGCGAGTCTGTCAGGCGCGAAGCGCTCTGGACACTGTCGCACCTGATACCGGGTGATCCGGAAGGCTGCCGCGATTTTGGATGTTCTAGACGGCATCGAAGGCCAAGAGCGCTTCAGCGTTTAGCGTCAGACGAACCTTCGATTGTCCACATTTGACGGCACTGACTATACTGCCACCACTGAATATCTGAGGTGCTCCATGTCCCGTCTTGCTGAATTCCGTGCGCTTGAACAGCAGCTTGCTGCCCAATTGGCCGAGCTTGAGACACTAAAAAACGATGATGGCGTGAAGCGCGAGATGGAGTTCGAAACGAAGCTCCGTGATCTGCTAGGTGAGTATGGTTACAGCTTGCGCGACATCATCACCATCCTGGATCCTCAGTTCAATAACCGCCGCGCCCCAGTTCCTGCTGAGACTAAGAGCACCCGCAAGGCTCGCGCAGTTAAGGTCTACAAGAATCCTCATTCGGGTGAAGTGGTTGAGACCAAGGGTGGGAACCACAAAGTCTTGAAGGAATGGAAAGCGGAACATGGCTCCGATACGGTCGAGAGCTGGCTGGCCCGGTAAAAATCTATTGAGTACAAATAGAGGGCCCTGCGGGGCCCTTCTTTATGGGGGGATAGGAAATGCTTCGTTCAGCAGCGCTTGAACTGGCAACAAGCTTCAGGTTGGCAGTCGAGATAGTCGTAGAGACCGGCAACGTTCCCATGCATATCCGAGGTTTCCCACGCGGATGCTGCGGAATCATTTCTGAGCTCATGGGCGACTATTTGAACACCGTGGGGATCGGCGAATTCTTCTATGTTTGCGGGATGAAGGACGGAGCCTCACATGCCTGGCTTGAAGTTGATGGACTGATCGTCGACATCACCGCTGACCAATTCCCCGACCGACCTGCGATCTATGTCGACAAACCAGACTCTTGGTATGGCGAGTGGGAGGAGGACACCAAGCATCTGGTAGTTCATGAACCTTCGGCATTTTTCTATGGTGAAGAGCGCCGATTCCTTGTGCGGGTGCTGGAGCAGCTCAATAGCCGTGAATCATCATTCGCTTCCTGAAATCGCGTTAGAGCTCTCCTGGCACGCACGAAGGATCAGGCAAATCAACGGCGCAAATTCAGTGGGAAAGGCTCTAAGACGGGCATTACGGCCCGCGTCATGTGGTGCGTTGAACCTGCATACCCATTACCATGCCCGATTCTAGGATCATCGAGGTAATGATATGTGGGCATCTGTATACCGCTCCGCCACCCCAGACGATGCGGCGAATTGTTTTCGCGTTGAGAGCCTAGCCTGCGCCGGCGACGCGAACGCCACGCTGGAAGACTTTCAAGATTGGATTCAACGTACTCCCGAGAACTTCCTCATCTATGAGCATGAAGGCAAGTTCGTAGGCTTCGCTCATTTTGGCCACTCGAATGACGATTTCATCTCGGAGGAAGGTTTCAAAGAACAGTGCAATGAGGATGCATCTGCCCCCTACCTCCACGTCAGATCCATTGCAGTGGATCCGTCGTTTCCACGAGATCGTTTCCTGTCAGCACTGATCGATAATCTTGAGTCCATTCCGGAAGAGCTCAACAAAAAGTCAGTTCATTTGCGTTGCAGGGATCAGTACGTCGATTTTTTTCGGGAGCAGCGCTACCGATACATTCAGGAAATGAGATCTGACGAGATCAGCACCTGGCATGAGATGGGCATCAATTTGATGTGGAATTGATCACATAATTGAATGTGCGTGAGGCTCAGTCGGATAGCCTTCGCACGATGTCGTCGGTCTTGACCTCGTTGCCGTGAAGCCTGCTGTTTCGCATGCATAGCTTGAGTTGTGGTTACGACGCCGGCTGGTTGACCACTCAAGTCCAAGCGCGGCGCACCATCCACCATGCAGGCCCAGTACCGCGTTCCCCGGCACCACGTCGAGATACCAAGCTTCAGCTGTTCAGTGGTCAATCCGAGTAGCTCCAGGTGCTGCTCAGCATCCTTGAGAATGCCTTCTTTGAGCGGAGCCTTGGGGGCATGATTTACAGGAAAGGCCGATGGAAAATGCTTCTGCAATGACCAGATTGCTTCTACGGCTGGATCTTGGCTGTGAGGCTTCGCCTGCGGGGGAGACTTACGCTTGGGGTGTTTCGCGCGTTCGACCTTTTGGGGCTCGTTTTCAGCCCGTAGACGGTCACGTAGCTCAGCTAGGTGTTCAAACCCCATCGTTCTATTCACTGTTTCTAGGTTGATTGCGTGGCGCAAGGATATTGCATGCACGCCTGGGTCGCAGCAGAAACAGGACACCCTGCTAATCGGCGGGCTCCAAGTGGCCCATGACCTGATTGACTGAGGTATTCGCTTGGCAGGCCCATCTCGCTCAGACGTCTGAGCCCATGAAGCTCAACTGCTGGAAACGATTCGCGCCGGAAGTGGCCAAATCAGTAAGCCCCTAAGATCGAGCGTCGATGACCACGAATGAATGTTGGGTTTATAGACGGAGAGCATGGGCACTCGCATTTTGTCTGTGGATAGCAGGCGCAGTGCTGATTGGCTATGCCCACATTAGCCTTCCAAGCCAAGGGTGGGGAGTCTGGATAAGCTATCTGATGTACTTCCTGGAATTCTGGTATCTGCTCGGCCTTGGCGAAATGCACAGGTGGTTTTACAGCTTGTTTACTCGAGATTCCGAGTAGGACAATCGAGGAGCCTGCTGGCGCCATGCCAAGCTTTCAACTGCTCCAACGCCTACCCACAATGGGCTGGAGACGGATGTCATTGAATTCATCCGCCATCACTTGCCCAGTGCCGCGAACCTCTCGCTTACCTATAGTCGAGCTCGACATAACTGGATTCACCACCGCCGCTGGCACCGGACAACCAGACCCAAACAAATGACAGCGTGGTGCGACCCGCCTCACCGACCTCGACCTTACCGCGAGAGCGTCCGGAAAGGATCTCTCCATCGGTTGTGATGCAATGGAAGAGCAGATCGAACGTGTCTGGGCCAGTCACATGACCCACCTGGTGCCCTGTGCGGATCCTTCCGCCTCTGTAGGTGCTCGTGATCGCAGCGCCATGGACTTGGTACTGTGTGGATGCGCTCGGCGACTAGCGAAGATTGGGTTGTCGTGAGAGAGCCTTCTTCAATCAAATCTGGTTTCCATTCCCCGTTACCGTATCCCATTTGTTGCGTAGCCAAAAAGGCAGATGGCGCCGTAGTTTGTTAGTAAATACGAGCATGACGATCAGTGATCTTTGCGCATTTTAATTCAGTATTGAGAAAACGTGCAGGCCGGCAGTCTTCTGGTCAACGTCAGCTATATAGCAGGCGCAGGTCTACAGCTGCGCGATAAAATGACAGAGTTATTTCGCGCTATGTGAATACTTGGCCGCAGTCACTTTTGAACTTTAGCTCGGTCATTTTTCTGAGCGCTGAAGTATGTTCGGGATTGTTTTTAGCAACATTGATCTTGAATCCGTGGTACATATTTCCGTGGTGGCAATGGAATTGGTACCAACTGTTATTGGTGTAGCCGTAAACTCTAGATTGTATTTTTATTCCATTGCTCAGGGTTGTTTGTGCTTGCTCAGAAGTCAAGTCCATTGCGCTTATCTGAGTTCCACTTGCAATGCGAGGCTTGACTCCATGTTTGGGATTAGCTTCAAAAACCCAAATCATGGAGTCTAGCATATCCTCAAGCTGAACATTTATTGAAGTGATGTCCCCAAAAAGTGAGCTAGAGTAAGCGATAGAATCTGTTGCATAGCGTTGGCTGCCCGCAGCGGAGAGTATTAGTGCTCCTGAAACCGACTCTGCAGCATCGTCAAAGCATGAGGATTTTAGGCAATTACCTTTTTTATCAGTTATAGTGTCATCTACCCTTGAATGTCGGTCTTGGGTGTATGGCTGCGATAACAATATTTGGAGAGTGAGTTTTCTAGCAACTTCTTCACTTGGTGATTGTTTTGTAACTGCCTGCGCTAATATGGATTTTACAGTGATCCCTTCAATTATTTCACGTTCGGAGAAAGATCGAGTTCGGAATGAT
Source organism: Pseudomonas sp. BIGb0278 (assembly GCF_024809895.1). Classification (NCBI taxonomy): domain Bacteria; kingdom Pseudomonadati; phylum Pseudomonadota; class Gammaproteobacteria; order Pseudomonadales; family Pseudomonadaceae; genus Pseudomonas; species Pseudomonas sp. BIGb0278. The sequence continues at coordinate 327,750 of NZ_JANUEL010000006.1, read as the reverse complement.
TTTCTTTCGTAGGCGATGTGTTTAGTCTTGGAAGCTAGCTTTGCGAGGTTAGCTAAAATGGACAAAGCCTCATTGTAGCTTTGTGCTTGCCGTTCTATTGAGAGTTCATTTATGTAGACTTTCATTAAAACAGTCTCAATAGGTCTATTTCTGCTTGGTCGAAAAAGCCAGTGTCCATGTCGGTTAGACCTCCATTGCTATCAACAAGTATCTTAGTGATTTGCCTTTCTTCATCGACAGATCTAACGGAGTTGATAGTTACAAAACCATAGGCGATCTCATTTTCTTTGACGTGGGCGCGAATTCCATTAATTATATGATCGCTATGGGTTTCTAGGATTACTTGGATGCCGCACGTTGCGGCCATGGTTAAAAGTTCGGCGAGAATCGACTGAGCTGCGGGATGTAGATGCACTTCTGGATTCTCTACGAGCAAATATCCACCTTCCGTAGTACAGAGCATGGCAACGATAATCGGAATGACATAGCTGATACCGAAACCGGTATTGACAGGGCGTACCTCGTTTATAGACTTACCTTTGGTTGGAAAGGTGTTTGAAACTTTATCCAGGTTTTTATGGTCGGCTAGATTTATCTCAAAATTTGGTGTTATTTTTTTCATTGCCTCTCTGAAGGCTATCTCTAACGTGACTTGGCGATCCCCATCATGATCTTTTAGGTGGGAACAGATTTTTTTTGCAAGCTTTTGATTTGGTGATGGAGAGTCCTGATATCGAACTAACTCGGAAATTGCATATTGGCCAAATATGCCAACATCTATAACTTCGGTATTCAGATTCATGTCGTAGCTGTTTTGAGGGCATAGCCGATATGCGCTTAAATACTGAAAGTCAGACCTAAAAAAATCGTGATCGGTGTTAGGTGTAGAATTCAACGACAATACGTAGTCATCCGCATTATGAGACCGGACGTCACTTGAAAATGCAATGTCATTTAACTTAATTTGAATCGTGTTGCCTACGGCATCATGGTTAAAAACGTCTCTAAGATGCCCGAAAGAAAAAAAGTCTCCTGCCAGACTCAGTCGATTTTTCGCGAGACTACCGTTGTTATAACTCTGTTTGATTAGCAGTAAAGCCTGCAGTGCGGTGGATTTTCCTGCTGAATTTGATCCACAAAAAACTGTAAGTGGTGAGAATTGAAATGTAGCGTTTTTGAAGCACTTGAAATTTTCTATTTCCAATGAGGTGATCATGTTCATCTAAACAGCCTTCTATAATAGGAGGAGGCACTTCTTGGCGAAATCCTTGGAGAGCTATTAAGGACGTCATAAAAGTCGGAAATGGAGTTTACTTCATCTTTTAGTGAGTAAATATATAGGTTTGCAATCTGATTTTGACTGAGCCTAATACTGTCTTGGGCATCTAACCTTGGGGCGGTTGGCTTGCTGAATCGAGGCTGAGAATCCAAAGAGATAGAGTTCTCCCCGGATCTGGATAGTGATCTTAACCTTGACCTAATTTTGCGCTCTAGTACACGCGTGTCAATTTCCTCAAAATGGATTAGCATTGCGGCCTTATCCAGTAAGTCTTCAGATGTTTCTTCGTTGTCAGGCATAGAGCCATGAAAAGTTAACGTCAGTGCGGAGAGTAATAAGTAGAGCTCATCAAAGCTGGCAGAAGAAAGATAGTCGTTCTTACTTAGGGATTCCGAGCGTTCGCTCAAAGGTTTCAAATACTCGGAGCATGAGTCCTGAAGATTTCTGATGAAGCGAAAGTGCTCACGAAAAGCAAAGTTTCTCGCTGCTTGAATTGGAAATCTATAGGAATCTGAGTTGATGCGTTTGAAGAACTCAAACTTCAGAGATGGATGAGTGTCATAACTAATTGTTGTGAAGTAAAGTTCGGCTCTGTTAGAAAGCGTTGAAGCGTGTCGAAATGGTAGTTCGGAGTAATACCGGCCTTCAAGCTCTGGGAGAAGTTTCAAATCCTCAAGGCGGAATTTGTCATTGACGAAATCAAGCAGGCATTTAACACGCTGAGTTCCATCTAGGACAGACACTGCACCGAAATTATCTTCTTCACACCAAAACTCAGTTGTAGGCATTCCAAGTAGAATGCTTTCAATAAATATTGACTTTGAACGCCTATGCCAAGGTTTGCTGTAGATGTGGTCAGGGTACAAAAAAATTCGTTTGTCATGATATCTGTCGATCATGCCAGCAACAGTAAACACGTTTCTCTTAAACCTAAACCCAAGATCATATTCTGTTAGCCGCATAACGTGTGCCTCAAATCTTTTGGCGCTTAAGATAGCATTTTCTGGTCATATTGTCTGGTGTATAGTTTTCGAAATAATGCGTTCACATAGATGACATTGGGTTGGTTAGCGACAGCTGTGCTCGAGGAACCGCGTCTAACTACGCCCCCTTCTCAATTTGGAGCCGCCGTAGCGCCCTATATGGAGGGCCTTCGGGATGCTCCTGACCATCGTGAGATTCCAGCGGTCAGCATCTGTACATTTCTCCCAACCAACCGCGTAGGGATCTGCACATCGACTCATCGAATACTCCCGCCTATGCACAGCCAGCGCCGCCGACCCCTGGAAACCACTCTGCGAGATCTACATTGCAATGCTCATTTCGACCCAATGCCCACGCTATCACCAAGTCTGCGGTTGCTCGGAAATGGTCTGCCATGTAGACAGCAGAAGTGAAACGCCATCCACGTTTCGTGAGTTCCTCACGGGCATCAAGCACACCAGTGGCACCGAAAAGAAACGAAGTGTCGGAGCAGTGGATGCCCGCTAACGAGGCTTTCACCTGCCCAGTGTCTCTGTTCCAGTACCCAAGGAAATGCCATCCTCCGGTAGTCGAACCCGGCCAAGGAGAATTTATCGCTGCTTTCCCGGTGATGTAGTGAGTTTTAGTGACCCGAGTAAGGTCGAGATCGAAGTTCACCAACAGGTAGTCCTCGAACGATTAGAGCTTAAGGCCGGCAAGCGGAGCGCGCAGACGCGAGGATGTCTGCCCGCAGGGCCAAGACGCCGTCAGGCGGCTTGGTTTACGACAGCCGTGCTCGCAGAGCCGCGCCCTCAGCATCCCTCGACATAAGCCTCCAGCCACTGTCACTTTGTCCGTACATGAGTTGGTACCCACCACAATTCTCCGCGTGATTAGCGATCTCGTACTCTCGCCAATCAGTCATCGCCTGGCTGTCGATCTCCGTAGGTTGTCGCTCGATCAACCACGCCACGGCATTGATCAACTGCCCATGCGAAAACACCACGATGTCCCTCGACAGATGAGCCGCAAGCCGCCTCAGAAACGCCTGTGCCCGCGATACAAATTCAAGGAATGACTCAGCACCATCACCGTCTACAAACGAGGGATTGGCCTGGTTCCAATACTCCCGCACCCAGTCCCGCCGCTGAGCCACTGAAGTGTTTACGCACCTTGCCGGCTCCAGGTACGTGAACTCCTGAATGGGCCAAGTCTCCACAGACACGGATGGGAAGGCGCTCGCTGTGAACTGAGCGGTGGCCAGAGCGCGAGAAAAGGGAGAAGTGACGATCAAGTCTGGAGCATTGGCGAATGAAAGGGCGACTCGGCGTGCCTGATCAACCCCGTGCTCAGTGAGAGGAATGCTCGCATGATCCTGAGTGGGCGCACCGGCGTTTGCGGCACTTTCACCATGGCGAATCAGCCTGACCAACTTCATAATTTGCCATATCCTCAGAGGCTGTAAGAGGGCCGACCTACGCGGGAAGTCAATTCTGGAGCTGGGCGGCAGACCAAATCCTAACATCCACAGGGCCAAGTTTGGCCGGAAGATTCAGCGGCGAACGAAGGGGTAATCTGTGAAACCGTCTCACGCAATCCAGGGCAAAGTCAGCCAGATCAAGCAGCTCATCGAGTCATATGGATTCGCATCGCCTGCCATTTTCGGATCGACCGCAAGAGGAACGGACGTGGATGGCAGTGACCTCGACATCTTGGCCAGTATACCTCCAGACATGCGAGGCAAAATTTCCCTTTTCGACATCCAAGAATTGGAGGCTGATTTGGAAGCCCTGACTGGAGTAGTTGTCGATTTCAACGTCGATAACAACATGCCTGATGACTGGAGTGCATCGATAGCGCATGACGTGGTTATGCTGTAGTTAGAGGCTCGCCAGCGTGGTCTGTGAGGCGCGTCTCCCTTTGTAAGCAGATACAACCGCGTGAGGATGGAGGCCCGCAGGGCCAAGACACCCGCCTGCGGCGTCTTGGTTCACGACAGCCGTGCCGAGGGCCACCCCCAACTGGTGCACCCCTTAGTGCTCTGACCCAAGCAAACAATGACTATTGGGGCAGGGCGCAAGCCCTCAGTTCAAGGAAGAGATGTATATGGGATTTCTGGATAGGTTATTCGGTGGCCGCTTCGCCCAACCACCTCCCGATGAGCCACCGTTGAGTGACGCTGTAATCATGCGAGAGCTTCATCCCTTTCGTAATGAGCTGAAGGCGTTCACCCAGAACCTCCTGGCCGGCCTGCCCGACAAGGAACAAGCGCGTCTCGTACGTCGCGTCATGCGTTGCTATGGACAGGGAGATGAGCCATCCAGCTCGCTGACAAAAGGCTTGCTGGATCCGGACAAGGGACAATCGCTCGAGCACCTTGTCCTGCTCGCCATAGATTGGAAAGGATTCGATGGCTTCGAATATCTGGCCCCATCCCTGACCAAGGCCTGTGGCATGCAAGAACCGTATCCGTACGAGCAACGCGAAGGGATGACCGTTGTGCAGGTGCTGGCAGAGTTTGATGAGTGGCTGATAGGGTTCGGCAAACGCTACCTTCACTTGAACACCGGTGGGGATGAGTATGTGGGCTTCATTGCGGATGGCGAACGCGTCGACGTTATGATTGCGATGGCCAAAGATGCCGGCATTAGGGCGAGGCTTGAGGCTTTCTAAAGGGCTAAAGCGTCAAGCAGGCTGCCTGCTTGCTACCGTTATTTTTGAACCAGGTCTTTGTATAACTCTCGGGCCTCAAGGATCTGATCCCTCAGTTCTTCCGGGTCGATTCTCATGCCGCCTCGTAGCGTCACCTGCAGTGTCTTCAGGCCGTTCGCAGCTTTGATGAAATCTCGTTCTTCCGCCTGAACCCACTCAGGACGTTTATCCTTCCAAAATGACCATGCCATTTGCTGAGCCTCATTCCTGACTGGAGGAGGCCAGTATGTAGTAGCTGCAGGGAATGTCCAACCTAGGTCGTGACTCTGAAATCCTGCAAGCGGAGCGCGCAGACCACGATGGTCGAAGGCATGAGGATGGAAGCCCGAAGGGCCAAGACCTGTCGTAGACAGGACTTGGTTAACGACAGCCGTCCCTGCTAGGGCATGCCACTACAACCGCAGAGTCGAATACTACCTCAAGGCGCGCTGTTCAAATGATCGAGGCACAACGCCCTGGGCGCAAAGGTCATACGTTTTTCGCAATGCTACTTTGTCGCCAGAAGACACCTTCGCGTGGCTAAAGATCGTCGACAAAAAACGCTTCCGCTCGCCATTATCAAGTTCAGACCAGACCCTCGGCTGACCTTGTGCATCTGGCACAGCAAGACGATCAAGGAAATACATTTCAAGGCTATGAAGCCGTTGCTGGCCATCGACCAGAATCTCGCTGTTGTCCGCCAATGCCCTGCCTGTGTCAGCCGGCTCGCACCAGTCGTTTGTAAGGTAGCTTCCCAAGTCTGCCCCTGACCAAACAGCGGTAATAAAACGAGCCTGCTGGCCTATGTTCCACTCCGATCAGCGCGCCCAAGTGGGTACGGGCATGCCCATGACAAATCATTCAGCCCATGGACACCTATCGCGAGCGGAGGAGAAGCAGTACGTCCTGGCCTGACACCAGCAGCTTTGCAAGTTGACCGCAGACCCTAAAAAACCTTAGTTAAAACCTGTTCTCCTTCAATAAGCTCAGGATTTGCAGCCTTTAAAGTAAGGATTAATAGTAATATCAACCGGAGACTTCTGCCGCGAAACGACGAGGGCAACCATTGTGCGTGTCGTAATGTGGTTTTAAGTTTTTAATGTGGTGTATATATATGTTTATATATGTACCATCAGTCATAATATCCATGTCCGCTTAGCGCCCGGAGTCCGGAAGCAATCATGTTCTCTATCGTCAATTTTAACCAAATTTACAATGCTGACCTTGGGGTTGGGTGCGCGTTCGACTTGGCGATTTGCTGAGAAAACGCTCAAGTCGGCGGGGTACCCGATAGAGTGGCGCAGATTTACCAATTGTGAATATGTGTATAGGTTTTTTTGGGGTTTTATTCATAATTGTCAATTCATGGATAAAGTTTGGTTGAGTGGTTTTGACAATTAACTCCTATCAAAAATCTATTTGCCTTTCATGTTTGACTTTGGGGGCTTTCATGGTTAAGGTGCGCCACTTTTTTGGATGGCGAAGAAGCCGTGAAAAATTTTAAATATCAAAAGAAAGTTGTAGCGGGTCAGGTTGTTAGGGTTATCGAATCACTCGCGGGAGAAACAATCGAGTGCGTAGTAAGTTACGTGGGTAAGTTGTTCTCGAGTAATGCGCCACTTGGAACAATAGAGACATACACTCCTTGTGTTTGCAGGTATCTTGATTTTACGGTCGAGGCAATGGCTCTTCTTTCTACTGAAGAATGGAAGGAGGTCGCTGGGCTTTCAGTCGTCGAGCTGTATTTCCAAGCACTGAGCTTTGGCAACGAGTCCGAGCTTGAAATCGTTCGAGTTCTTGTTGACCGTTTAAAAGTGGATGTGGTTTCTAGCGCCACAATAAAAATTATACGTAACGCATTACATTTGTTCTTTCAGCTATCTGAGAAGTATTCTGCTAAAGCTACTTTTGAGGGTATGCCAGAGACTCCTGTCATGACAATTAGCTCTGAGCCACCCATGCCTACGGTGTTCGATTACAAAACCAAAGGTTGGGGGAATCGCAAAGTAAATTCATATTTGGCGGAGTGTATAGCTGGGGGGGGAGGGGTACGAGCGGTTAACAATCTCCCACAGTATTTTACAGGTGGCTCAGCAAGAAATGTTCCAGAACTCAAACTTACCATTGCAGACGCGGTTAAGCTTGTTGGTAATGTTAAGAGTATTAGAGATAAAACTTACTATGCCTTACTGGCCGCAGGCGGGGCACGCGTATCTGAAACTTTGCAGGTTCTGGCGTCTGATATTGATCATAAATTAAAGATAGTTAATATTGTGGATCCCAGAAGTAGAAAGAAGTTGTATCGGTCTATGGGGCTGAGCATGTCGGAGATTAACTCCCTCCGGTTCAAAGGAAGGGCGAATCAGCGCCTTACGCTTATCGAACCTTTTGCGACTATGTTCTGGGATGCTTTGGAAGAACTATATCTATCTAATGAGTTTCCGGCAGCAGATAAAGATGGGTATTTTCTTACTCATGACTTTCTGTTTTGCGTACATAGAGGGCCAACTAAAGGTAAGCCCTTATGCTTGGTAGACCAATCTCCCATCTTGAGAACATTCAAGGCTAATCTTAGCAAAGTTGGTGTGGAAATTGGTCATCAACATGACATCAGGCATATGCATATTTCTTATCTTTGCAACGATATTCCAACTCTCGAAGGCCCAGGGTTAGGAGTTCAAGAAACTTCCAGATATGTCGGGCACATCAATATAGAAAGCACGGAAGTTTACAATCATATTGATTCTTCGAAGGCCTTGGCGGCGGCTGAGAAAATGTATGTCGAGAATAGCTATTACGATAAAATTATGATGGGTGAAGTGAAGTGATGGTTAATTTCTCAGAGGTGCCTGTATTTCTAGTGGATGATTCTATTATCCATGAGTGTGTGTTAAAAAATATAAAAGTTATAAGTAGATATATTGATGAAGTGTACGGGGTGTGCAATCTAAGTTATGATGCTATAAATTCGGCGCCGGATAAAAGGTATTACGCATTTAAGAAATTTTTTGTTTATTCGCCAAATTTGCTCTCGCGTATTTATGATAAGGCTTGGGTTCTTTCTGCGTATGAGTATGTTTTGCTGGGCGACCTAAATGCATCGCAGGAATTGGTAAATAGTGTTCTTGGGCAAGACTCACGTAATTATTATACGATCATGAAAGTGAATCTCAGAAGATCGCTTTGGCTATTATTGGTTCTTCTCTTCAAAGATGGGTGCCTGTTGCTAACCCCATTGATGAAGGCTAATCAATTCAAACATAAGTCGCCAGTGCATAAAGAGTTTGGTTTTGAACACTATCCTGAGTTGATGGCGTTTACGATGTCGGCGAGGGATAAAGTTAATCTTCCTAGCTTTTGGGAAGATGTTGATCAGCGTGTGAGGGAGCGTGTTGCCCAATACGGAACTCGTTTGTTCTGGATTATTGGGGCTGTTAAGCCAGAAGATTTGACCATTGAGAAATTGGTCGCGGTGCACAAAAAATATTACTATGAAAATGAACGTTTAACCGCTGAATTACCTGTGCATACCATCGTTAATTATGTGTGTGGATATTTCGGTGCGCGTGTGTGCTTCGACTACCCAGATCTGTATCATGCTCTAAATGAGTTAAGGCCAAATAAGTATAAAACGGGGGCTAGAGGTGAGCTAACGTCTATTGATTTCAATCCGGTAGTAGAGTCAGCCAAGTCTAGTGAAGAGATAGTTGATTACTGCCGACTCTTGGTACGAACGAAATTCATGCCCGAAAGCATTTTGCATAATCCTATTCTGAGTGAAACTGGTTTCTATAACACGCCTACTTTATTACGGTGGGTCGCTGTGCAGAAAAGCTATATGGAAATGAAAGCCTATGAGCAGGAGACTAATGGGGCGCTGGGGAGTGGTATCTTCAATATATATCTATTTGTCTATCTCGATAAATGGTTTTCACTCTTTGGTGAAGATTCAGATGTCGAGTATCCTGAATTCATCTCTCAATTAAGTATTGACTTTGTTGCGCCATTGACTCGGGATCCCAACTCGCCATTGCCGCTTGAGAATTTCATTCATGAGCTCACAGATGGAGCGCCGAGCATCAGGTCGTCTGCACTCCAGCAGCTCCGAGCTATGTTTGAATGGATGGAAATGAAGGGGTTCGAGGATGAGCATGGAAAGTTTAAAAACCATTTATCTAAGCTAGATATGCCGCCCAGTATGGGGTTGTCAAGTTCGGACAAGCGCCCCTTCAAACGGGCTGAATATAGTCTTGCTATCAATTATCTATATTGCGTTTTTCAAGCCACTAAGATACTTAATGACGATATACTTGAGTCAACTTACACTGACATAATGCATGGTGATTTGGAGCAGAGGGCGTTAGCATTAGGATGGTGCAATGAGTTTTACCACGGGGGACGCCAATACAAAGTAGATGTGCTCCCTAAATGCTTCTTCAAACGTTGGTCTATTCCTTTGGCCAATGGTGCGTCCAAAACGATATTCAGCCCTCATATGGTTGTTCACGCGCTTTCAGCGGTGGAGAGCGGTTTGAGGCATCAATCTATCCAGTGGTTATCGACCGATTTTGACAAACATGTGATTGGCGATGTTGAGCTGAATAAGGCGTATTGGCTCCATGTAGTAATAGATAAGGTAAAGAAAGCTCCGATAAGGACAATCGTGAGTGGTCAAACAATTTTAGCGTTGCGATATCAACGTGAAATCAGGTCAATGGTCTCTAGCGATGCCTTTAAGAAAACCAAGAGCTATGAAAATAGAGAAGACAACGTTCGAGCAAACTATCTACCATTGTTTTCTAAGTCCACCGTGAGCGGAGACCCATATAGTGATGGTTTGTATTCTGAAACATATGTGTCTTTCTTAGTTTCCTTTCAGTTTTTTTTGAAAGCTCACGGTGTGCAATGTAAGTTTTTTGAATGCAAGCCTAGTAGATTTGGGTATGGGGAAACGGTAATCCCTGGAGATGTGGTTGTGCTTAATGTTCATACTCCATATTGCCCAGTACGAATAGTTACTGATATGACCCCGCACCACACCAGGAATAGCACGGTTAAGGTGTGGCAAAGGATTATGAAGGACAGCGAGGTTGGTCGGTTTAAAACTGGCCAGGGTGTCCGAACTGTCCGGTATTATGGAACTTTAATCGATGAAGATTACGAAGAAATTGCTGACAAAGTCGGTAGTGATCTAGCTAAAGTTTGGTCGGGAGAGCGTCTTGATGCCTCAAGCCCGAGCTCAAATTTTCGTAAAGCATTAGCATGCAATCCTTCCCAGGCGCTTCGCGACTTCGCATGTATCACAATGTCCCCCGAATCCTCCTTGAAAAAGAGTTCAGCATTAGACGATTTGGTAAAGAAGCATGACGAACGGCTTAGTCACCATTCAACTCATGTCTGTACAAAGGGGGGTAAGTGTACTGAAGCCATTATCCGAGAAGGTCTTGAATATAGGTGTGGGCTTTGCATTTTTTCCGTCAAAGGCATCGATCACATTCCAGCGATTGATGCGAAGATATACAACCTGTCTGTAGAGGTTGAAGAATTGCACGCATACGCTGACACTCTATCAGAAGAAAATATTTATGAGTTAGAACGTGTTGATGAGCGCCTAGAAAAAACTGTTTCTGATTTACTCGGCTGGACATGGAGTCGCGACTATCTCGTTGAATGTTACAGGCGTGATGTCTCATCTTCAAAAAAGCTGTTTTCAATCCAACCAGAGCTGATGAAAAAGCACATGTGTGAGGTTGAGATGGAAGATCAGTCTATTCAATATATTTTCTCGAAACTTTACGAAAATAGCCTGTATCCTGAACTTCAAAACGACGTTGTTAGGGCTAAATATAATTTTCTCAAGATGCGTCTCCAAGGTGATAGCTCCGACGTCAAAAATTTGTTTAAGCCTGTGATAGTCGACGCAGCTAGTGCCATTGTAGGGCAGGTCAAAACTTTGCTTGAGTCAAATAAATTATCTCTGGATAATATTGCACTGGCTTTGGAGTTCGGCGCTGATATCGCCCTGGATGAGTATTCCCCACTAATCCTTATTTCTAATGAGTAGGTTCGATGGAAAGTAATTGTGCATCTTGGCAGAAAGGTAATGTGGCGGCACGGAGGGAAATCGTTATTGAAGTCCTAGCGTCTTTGCAAGTGGGTAAGCGAGAGCGATTAAAGGTAACCGAGTTGGCAGAGACTATCTGTCGGACTATTAGGGCTGTAGAAATTAGACAGGTAGAAATCACTGGGAAGAAATACAGGCCGATCAATAATTCGACTCTATTGCGACCAGACGGATGTTATCGTCCACTATTAGATGCATTTTTGACTGATAACGGTCTCCGGTCGGTTGACCCGGAATCGAATATTTCCGATCCCGTTGCTAGGCGTTTGCTTGTATCTAAAAATTTGAGTATTCGGAATGTATCTGCAAAGCTTGAGCGTGCGCTCAAGAAAATCGAATATTTAGATAGTAAGGAGCTAAATCTGGTTGCTCCTGTAACTGCTTGTCAAGCTGAAGTTGATGCACTGGGGGGGGCTGCGGTTGCTTTGTTCGATATGCTAATTGGCTCTGGCCTTTTTAAGCTTGATGAGGAAACGGGGGACGTTCTTTACATCACTCGTTCTCGCAAGGTAGCAATTGCACGTCTACAAATCGCACCATTCTTAAATTGGCGTAAACGTCAATCAATTACTCGCTCGTCTAGTTAAATTCTTAGTGCTTTAGCTAAATATCTAGTAAGTGGTCTTGCATGAACTGAGTCAGAGCTGTTTTAAGCATTTTCTGTGCTCAGTGCTTCCTGGTCTGCGTTTCGACATTAAGCAGTCTAGTGCATCGGGCTAAATTATATCTTCGCTCGCAATTACCATGCTCTCTGCGACTTCCCGTCTGGGTTTCAATTGTCAAAGCTTGTTGCCTGCATTCATAAAGATCTTTATTAAACATGATTTTGTGCGCCTTGGCGTTGCTGTTGTTGAAAATCACTGCATATTAATGTTCATGTGAGTTTTGCATTTCTTTCGCCTTAAGGAATTCATTGCCACAGGCTATGTTACCCAGGCGGAAACTCAAACGGCCCTTGCTGGATGATGTCAGCATTCCGACAAGCCAACGTGGCCTCGCAAACGTTGCAATTGTTTGCTGCCCAGCAAGGGTTTCGCCGAGGCAGTGCTCCGGTACTGCGAACGGTATAGCATTCAGCCCGTCATCCCACTGCGCTCCATGAAGCGCAAACCCAAGCACGGTTGAACGAGACTGTTTGATTGCCCCAAGTACCGCCAGCGCAGTATCATCGAGCGCATGTTCGGCTGGCTGAAAGAGAACCGCCGTATCGTCAAGCGCTCAGATAAACTTGCAAAAAGCTACGCCGTTATGGCCGCGCTGGCATGTTCCCTGCGGTGTCTGCGACACTTTTTTCATACAGAACCTAGTGTCCCACCCTGCGGCTCGACGGCGTCGCTCGCCTACTCGCTTTGTTGTCAGCCCTGAGCATTTAAGACCAGCGGTTGGTGGTGCCAATGGTTCTCGCTACTTTTGCTCGAGATCTGTTTGGCGGGCGAATTTACCCGCAGTGGTTCGTCAGCATGCAGTTACTGCACCTTGTAAGTCACTGTATTTACAGATTATTTTCTACTGGTAGCGTGCTAGGTGTCGGATAGGGGTTCGAACCGGCCCTGGGACACCATCTCTCGCGCTGCAGGTGCCCACGCAGCACCGTCAGCTCCCCCAGACATTTCCCGCCGGGCCTGGCACTTTCATGCTAGATTCTCGGAAATCCCCGACCATTTCCATGCTGCAACGCCCAACTTGATCCCAAACGATCGGGATTACTGCGCTGGGCAGGCTTATTTACTACTCTGTGGAAGACATCACGATGCAGCAATCTTCTGCCGACGAGACCATTCGTGCGGCATTGCAGAGGTCCCATGCGCGGCTTCATCGCCAGCATGAGTTGGTGGTCGAGTTTGGCGTCGCCTCGCTCAAGGCGAGTGACCTGGACCTGTTGCTTACCAAGGCTTGCGTGGTGGTTGCCGAAGGCATGCAGACGCGCTTTGCCAAGGTGCTGACGCCGCTGCCCGACAGTGAAGACTTGCTGCTGTCGCACGGGGTTGGCTGGGACGAAGACGATATCGGTCACGCGACGCTGGGTGGTGACGTCGCCAGTCCGGCGGGTTATGCCATCGCCACCTACCGCCCGGTGCTGTCCAATCATCTTGGTCAGGAGCACCGTTTTCGCACCCCCGAGTTGCTGAAGAAGTACGGTATCGAGCGTGCCATCAACGTGCCGATTCGCGGTGCGATGACGCCGTTCGGCGTACTCGAAGCCGACAGCACCGACGGTGATGACTTCATCGAGAGCGATATCGTCTTTCTCGAAGGCATCGCCAACGTGCTATCGATGGCAGTCGAGCGGTTGGCGGCTGGTAACGCCGAGGCGCTGCCCGACCCGTATTCGGAGAGCATGCTCAACGCCAGCCCGGACTGCGTGAAGGTACTGTCGACCGATGGCGAAATCGAGTTCATGAATGACGCCGGCATGTGCCTGATGCAAGTCGGCGACCTGGCCATGGTCAAAGGCAAGCCTTGGCCGCAGCTGTGGCCAGAAGAGTCCAAGGACCTTGTGCTGGGCGTTATCGAGAAGGTCAGCAGCGGCGAATCCGCCCGCTTCGAGGCGTTCTGCCCGACCGCCAGCAACGAGCCCAGGTGGTGGGATGTCACCGTGGCGCCGATCGTCAGCCCGGACGGCGAGATCAGCAAGCTGATCGCGGTGTCCCGCGACATTACCGAGCGCCATCACCATGAGGCCAAGCTGCTCTCACTGATCGCTGCGCAGAACTCCAAGCTCGACGAAAGTGACCTTTTCCTTGAAGAGATTCATCACCGGGTCAAGAACAGCCTGCACCTGGTCAACACCTTGCTTATGTTGCAAGCCAACCTGACAGCGGACGAAGCGGTCAAGCTCCAGCTGGAGACTGCCGCTGGGCGCGTAGTGACGATTGCCAGCGTGCACGAGCGCTTGTACCAGGCGACAGAAAGCCAGGACCTCGATGTGGTTGAGTATCTGGGAGCGCTGTTAGGTGATCTGGGCAATGCGTTGGGTGATCGCAAGATCTCGTTGGAGGCTACGTCGTTTGTGCTGGCGCAAGAAAGAATGGCGCCGCTGGGGATGGTGGTGTCCGAGCTGATCACCAATGCGCTCAAGTACGGCAAGGGAAAAATCGAGGTCAGCCTGCACAAGGCTGAGGATCATGCCTTGATCACGGTGACCGACCAGGGTGACGGCTTCCCGGAGACCTTTCCCAAACCCAGTGGCACCGGACTGGGCATGCGCCTGGTCAAGAGTTACTCGGGTTACGGCGACAGCGCCATTTCGATTGATCGGCTGGAAGGCAAAAGCACCATCCGGGTCCGCTTCAAACTCTGATCCAGACCCAAGCGTGCAGCGCAGAGCGCGGTGCACGCCGGTCCTGCCGTTAGATATGCAGTGCGTGCCCCAAAGCGCGCAATGCGGCTTCCTGCACCGCCTCACCCAGGGTCGGGTGGGCATGGATGGTACCGGCTATGTCCTCCAGCCGCGCGCCCATCTCCAGCGACTGAGCAAACGCCGTCGACAGTTCTGAAACTGCCACGCCTACTGCCTGCCAACCCACGATCAGATGGTTGTCGCGCCGCGCTACCACGCGCACGAAGCCGGTCTTTGACTCGAGTGTCATGGCCCGACCATTGGCCGCGAACGGGAACTGCGCAACGATGCAATCCAGACCTTGCTGGCTGGCCTGCTCCGGCGTATGCCCAACCACCACCAACTCTGGATCGGTAAAGCACACTGCGGCAATCGCGGTGGGCGCAAAGCGCCGTGCGTGGCCGGCGATCAGCTCGGCGACCATTTCGCCCTGGGCCATGGCGCGGTGCGCCAGCATTGGCTCACCCGCCACATCGCCGATGGCCCAGACGTTGCGCATGCTGGTCTGGCAGCGCTCATCAATGGCCACGGCAGCACCGTTCATACTCAGCCCCAGGCTTTCCAGATTGAAGCCTTGCGTGCGTGGCCGGCGACCAACGGCGACCAGCACCTGATCGGCCTCCAGCAGCAGTTGTTGGCCGTCGGCAGTGCGCGCCTGCAAGGAGCCGCCCTCATAGCCTTCGACGCTGTGGCCCAGGTATGTAGCGACGCCGAGCTTTTTCAATGACTCGGCAACCGGTGCAGTCAATTCGGCATCGTAAGTCGGCAAGATCCGCTCACGCGCTTCGACCACGCTGACCTGTACCCCAAGCTTGCGATAGGCGATACCCAACTCCAGGCCGATGTAGCCGCCGCCGACGACCACCAGGTGCTGGGGCAGTGCCTTGGGCGCGAGTGCTTCAGTGGACGAGATCACCGCGCCGCCCAGCGGCAGCATCGGCAGTTCGACGCTGCTGGAGCCGGTGGCCAGCAGCAGATGATCACAACGGATCAACTGCCCATCGACCTCGACGCTTTTGCCATCGACGATCTTCGCCCAGCCATGGATCACCGTTACGCCGTGCTTTTTCAGCAAGGCCGCGACACCACTGGTCAAACGATCGACAATGCCGTCTTTCCAGGCCACGCTGCGGCTGATGTCCAGCTGCGGTGTGGCCACGCTGATGCCCAGGGCGGCGTGTTCGCTATGCCGGCAGGTCTGGTGAAACTGCTCGGCTACATGGATCAGCGCCTTGGACGGGATGCAGCCGACATTCAGGCAGGTGCCGCCGAGCGCCTGACCTTCGATCAATACGGTCGGGATGCCCAGCTGGCCGGCACGGATCGCTGCGATGTAGCCGCCAGGGCCGCCACCGATGATCAGCAGGGTGGTGTTGAGGGTCTGAGTCATGCTCACTCCACGAACAGGCAGGCGGGTTGCTCAAGCAAGCCGCGCACGGCCTGGATGAACAAGGCGGCGTCCATGCCATCGACCACGCGGTGATCGAACGAGCTGGACAGGTTCATCATCTTGCGCACGACGATCTGGCCGTCGACCACCACCGGCCGTTCGACCATGCGGTTGACGCCGACGATCGCTACCTCCGGGGTGTTGACCACGGGCGTGCTGACAATGCCGCCCAGGGCGCCAAGGCTGGTCAAGGTGATGGTCGAGCCGGACAGCTCGTCGCGGCTGGCCTTGTTGTTGCGCGCCGCGTGGGCCAGGCGGGTGATCTCGCTGGCATTGCTCCACAGGCTGCCGGCCTCAGCGTGACGCAGTACCGGGACCATCAGGCCGTTGTCGCCCTGGGTGGCAATGCCGACATGCACCGCACCATGGCGGGTGATGACCTGGGCTTCGTCGTCATAGGTGGCGTTGATCTGCGGGAAGTCGCGCAGGGCGACGACCATTGCCCGCACCAGCAACGGCAGCAGGGTGAGTTTGCCGCGGCTTTCGCCGTACTTGCGATTGAGCTGTTGGCGCAGGGCCTCCAGCGCGGTCACGTCGATTTCTTCAACGTAGCTGAAGTGGGCAACACGGCGCTTGGCATCCTGCATGCGCTGGGCAATCTTGCGGCGCAGGCCGATCACCGGCACCTGTTCGCTGTCGGTGCGCCGGCTGTAACCACTTGGCGCTTGCCCGGCAGCGGACTGTGGTTTGCTCATGAAGTTGTCGAGGTCTTCGTGCTGAATGCGCCCGGCCGGGCCACTGCCGTGCACATAACGTAATTCGATACCGGCATCCAGCGCGCGCTTGCGCACGGCAGGGGAGGCCAGTGGTTTTTCGTTGGCCTGGCGCGGCACGATTTCAGCGCTAGGCTTGCTCGCCGCAGGCTGGCTGGCGACACTGGCCGGTGCAACTACGGGCGCTGGCGATTCAGTGCGGGCAGTGCTGACGGCGGGCGCGGTGGCAGCTGCTGCGGCCGGTTTGCTGTCTGGCGCGTCAACATGGTTGCCACTGCCTTCGACTTCGATGCGGATCAGTTCGCTGCCGACCGCCATGACTTCACCCGGCTGGCCGCCGAGGGCTACTACCGTGCCGCTGACCGGCGAGGGAATTTCCACCGTGGCCTTGTCGGTCATGACATCGGCCACTACCTGATCTTCGGCAATCACATCGCCGACCTTGACGAACCACTCAACCAACTCGACCTGCGCGATGCCTTCGCCGATGTCCGGCATCTTGATGACGTGCGTGCCCATTCAGACCTCCATGACCTTTTTCAGTGCCGCGCCAACCCGCGAAGGGCCTGGGAAGTACGCCCATTCCTGCGCGTGCGGGTAGGGCGTGTCCCAGCCGGTGACGCGCTCGATCGGCGCTTCGAGGTGATGGAAGCAATGCTCTTGCACCAGCGCAACCAACTCGGCACCAAAACCGCAGGTGCGTGTGGCTTCGTGTACGACCACGCAGCGGCCGGTTTTTTTCACCGAATCGACAATCGCGTCCAGGTCCAGGGGCCACAGGCTGCGCAGGTCGATGACTTCGGCGTCGACGCCGGTCTCTTCGGCAGCCACTTGCGCGACATAGACGGTGGTGCCGTAGGTCAGCACGGTCACGTCGTTGCCGGGCCGCACGATCGCAGCCTTGTCCAGCGGCACTTTGTAGTAGCCGTCCGGCACCGCGCTCTGGGCATGCTTGGCCCATGGCGTCACCGGGCGGTCGTGGTGGCCGTCGAACGGGCCGTTGTACAGGCGCTTGGGCTCGAGGAAGATCACCGGGTCGTCGCATTCGATCGAGGCAATCAACAGGCCCTTGGCGTCATACGGGTTGGACGGCATGACCGTGCGCAGCCCGCAGACCTGGGTGAACATCGCCTCAGGGCTCTGGCTGTGGGTTTGCCCGCCATAGATGCCGCCGCCGCAAGGCATGCGCAGGGTCAGCGGCGAAATGAACTCACCGGCCGAGCGATAGCGCAGGCGGGCCATCTCCGAGACGATCTGGTCGGAGGCCGGGTAGAAGTAGTCGGCGAACTGGATTTCCACCACCGGGCGCAGGCCATAGGCACCCATGCCGACAGCAGTACCGACGATGCCGCTTTCGGAAATCGGCGCATCGAATACCCGCGACTTGCCATACTTGGTCTGCAGACCTTCAGTGCAGCGGAACACACCGCCGAAATAGCCGACGTCCTGGCCATAGATGACCACATTGTCATCGCGCTCAAGCATCACATCCATGGCCGAGCGCAAGGCCTGGATCATGGTCATGGTAGTGGTGGACATGGCGGTTTCCAGGTCGATGCTGTTGTTGTGATCGTTCATGTTCAGACCCCCAGCTCTTGGCGCTGACGGCGCAGGTGCTCAGGCATTTCCTTGTACACGTCCTCGAACATCGAGGCGGCACTGGGGATCTGGCCATTGCTCATGGTGCCGTACTGCTCGGCTTGCTTCTGTGCCTTGATCACTTCGGCTTCGAACTCGGCAGTTACTGCCTGATGTTCTTCTTCGGACCACTGGCCGATATGAATCATGTGCTGCTTGAGGCGGGCGATCGGGTCGCCCAGCGGGAAGTGGCTCCAGTCATCGGCGGGGCGGTACTTGGAAGGGTCGTCCGAGGTCGAGTGCGGGCCGGCGCGGTAGGTGACCCATTCGATCAGGGTTGGCCCAAGGCCACGGCGGGCGCGTTCAGCGGCCCAGCGCGAGGCGGCATACACCGCAACGAAGTCGTTGCCGTCGACGCGCAGCGAGGCGATACCGCAGCCAACGCCACGGCCGGCAAAGGTGGTCGACTCACCGCCGGCGATTGCCTGGAAGGTCGAGATCGCCCACTGGTTGTTGACCACGTTGAGAATCACCGGCGCGCGGTAGACATGGGCAAAGGTCAGGGCAGTGTGGAAGTCCGACTCGGCGGTAGCGCCGTCGCCGATCCAGGCCGAGGCGATCTTGGTATCGCCCTTGATCGCCGAGGCCATCGCCCAGCCGACAGCCTGGACGAACTGGGTGGCGAGGTTGCCGCTGATGGTGAAGAAGCCGGCTTCGCGCACCGAGTACATGATCGGCAGCTGACGGCCCTTGAGCGGATCGCGCTCGTTGGACAGCAGTTGGCATATCATGTCGACCAGCGACACGTCGCGGGCCATCAGGATGCTTTGCTGGCGGTAGGTCGGGAAGCACATGTCGCTGCGGTTCAGCGCCAACGCCTGAGCGCTGCCAATGGCCTCTTCGCCAAGGCTTTGCATGTAGAAAGACATCTTCTTCTGGCGCTGCGCAACCACCATGCGGCTGTCGAAGATACGCGTCTTGAGCATGGCGCGCATACCCTGACGCAGGATCTGCGGGTCGATGTCCGCAGCCCATGGGCCAACGGCGTTGCCGTGCTCATCGAGCACGCGCACCAGGCTGTTGGACAGGTCTGCGGTTTCGGCAGGCTCGACATCGATAGGGGGCTTGCGAACCTGGCCTGCATCGTTCAGACGCAGGTAGGAGAAATCAGTCTGGCAGCCTGGCCGGCCGGTAGGCTCGGGCACATGCAAACGCAGGGGGGCGTACTCGTTCATGCTGTTTACGCTCGCTCGAATATTGTTTTTGTGAGCTTTGAAGCGGTCGCCGCTGAATGCCGGCTCGTGACCAGCAGGTCAGTGCTGACTACATGGTAGTGGGAGCGCAGGAGAATATTTCTCTCTTGTTGATTGCCTTTGCCCTCACGCCCAGATAAACATTCCGCATAAACACAAAAAACTGGTGATTTTGTCTCATGCGCAAACTCGATCGCACCGATATCGGCATTCTCAACAGCCTGCAGGAAAACGCCCGCATCACCAACGCCGAGCTGGCCCGCTCGGTCAACCTGTCACCGACGCCGTGCTTCAATCGGGTCAAGGCGATGGAGGAGCTGGGCGTGATTCGCCAGCAAGTGACCTTGCTGTCGCCTGAGGTGCTGGGGCTGGACGTCAATGTGTTCATCCATGTCAGCCTGGAAAAGCAGGTCGAGCAGTCGCTGCATCGCTTCGAGGAAGAGATCGCCGAGCGGCCCGAGGTGATGGAGTGTTACCTGATGACCGGCGACCCGGATTACCTGCTCAGGGTGTTGTTGCCGAGTATTCAGGCGCTGGAGCGGTTTCTCGACTACCTGACCCGCTTGCCGGGGGTAGCCAACATCCGCTCCAGCTTCGCCCTCAAGCAAGTGCGGTACAAAACGGCGTTGCCGCTGCCAGCCAATGGCATGACCTTGCGTGAATGAGATGGACGATGTGCGAGGGTGTACAGGAACTCTGCCGTGACCCACTCATCGAAGCTAGACCTTTTTGCTGACTGCGGCCTGCAGCCCGGCCTGTTTGCCCTTATGCTTGCCAGCATACCCTCCACCTGAATCGGGAGCCCCTCAGGGACGCATGCGCCAGATCTGGAAGTCTTTTCGTTCACTGTACTTTGCTGCGCTGATGATGCTGATCGGCTCCGGTCTGCTCAGTACCTACCTGGCGCTGCGCCTGGCGGCTGAAAACGTCGACAGCCTGTGGGTGGGTGCCTTGATGGCGGCCAACTACTTTGGTCTGGCGCTGGGCGGCAAGATCGGCCACCGGCTGATTGCCCGGGTTGGGCATATCCGCGCCTACGCGACCTGCGCTGGTATCGTCGGCGCGGCGGTGCTGGGCCATGGTCTGACCGACCTGTTGCCGGTGTGGGTTGGGCTGCGGGTGATCGTCGGTCTGGGCATGATGTGTCAGTACATGGTCATCGAGAGCTGGCTCAATGAGCAGGCCGATGCCAAACAGCGCGGTGCCGTATTCAGCGGCTACATGATCGCTTCGTATCTGGGCCTGGTGCTGGGTCAGTTGATTCTGGTTGTGCACCCTGAACTTGGCCCTGAGCTGCTGATGCTGGTCGCCATGTGCTTCGCCCTGTGCCTGGTGCCCGTGGCGATGACCCGGCGCATTCACCCGGCGCCGTTGCATCCGGCACCGATGGAGCCGAAGTTCTTCATCAAGCGTGTGCCGCAGTCGCTGAGTACCGTGCTTGGCGCGGGGCTGATCGTCGGCTCGTTCTATGGTTTGGCGCCGCTGTACGCCTCCAATCAAGGCCTGAGCACAGAGCAGATCGGTTTGTTCATGGGTTGCTGCATCTTTGCCGGGTTGTTGGTGCAGTGGCCGCTGGGCTGGTTATCCGACCGTTATGATCGCGCAGTGCTGATCCGTAGCGCGGCGGGCGGCCTGGCGCTGGCGGCGTTGCCGCTGGCGATCCTGCCCAGTGTGCCGTTGGAAGTGCTGTTTGCGGTCGGCTTTGTCATCTCGTTGTTGCAGTTCTGCCTGTATCCGCTGGCAGTGGCTTTTTCCAATGACCATGTCGAGAGCGAGCGGCGGGTGTCGTTGACCGCGATGTTGCTGGTTACCTACGGCGTGGGCGCCTGTATCGGGCCGTTGGCGGCAGGCGTGCTGATGAAGCTGCTCGGGCCGCAGATGCTCTATGCATTCTTCCTGTTCTTCGCGCTGGTGCTGGTGTGGCGGATTCGACCGAAGGCGGTTACCGGCTTGCACCAGGTGGAGGATGCGCCGCTAGGACACGTCGCGATGCCGGCTGCTGGCTCGCCATTGTCGGCGGCGCTCGACCCGCGGGTGGATGAGCAGACTGTGCAGGATGTGATGCAGACGCCAGTGGCGGCGGAGGATACCGAGGAGGATCAGGTCGGTCCTGAGGGCAGGCCTTCCGAGCTGTAAGGGCTGGGCCCGCATAGCGGGCCCGGAATCTCAATAATCGTCTTTATCGAATCGCCGCGCTTCACGCTGCAGCTGGTAGACAAAACTTTCGATCTTGCGCTGCGCCTGGCCACTCAGGTTGTGGAAGCGCACGCCAGCGAAGGTGGTATTGATGCGTTCTTCGAAGTGCAGATGACGCAGCTCGACCATCACGTCCACCAGCCCCAACGGGTTGCCCGCCTTGAATCGCTCGTAAACCTGGCCCAATTGCAAACGCTCTTCTACGTCGCCTTCAAAACGCATCTTGCAGCCGGTGGCGGAGATGTCCAGCAGCTTGCCGCGCAGTGCGCCATTGCCCTTGATATGGGTACCATCAAGCGTCACATCGACCAACTGGGAGAGTTTCAGCGCAGCGCGGAACGCGTTGCGGCGCTGGTGGTAGACGACTTCTTCCGGCAGGGGGCCGCGGTAGCTGCGGTGGCCATCGACCTCGGTGATGGTCAGTGGCGAGTTGCATTCCCAGGCGATACGCACGCCGTCATGGAAGCCTTCAACGCGGAACGGTTCGCCGTTCTCTATGAATTTTTCCCCGTCGCGCGGGATCATTTCATCCAGTGCCACGCTGTTGCTGTCACGGTCAACATCCACTACATAGCTCTGAAACCGCTGGCTACGCTCGTGGAAAGTGATGATCAGCGGATCGTGGCTATCCAGCAGTTGACGCAAGTTGGCGACAATTTCCAAAGGGGTATTGAGCACCTTTGGCGGCTGGGGAGCATCGGATTCATTGAACACGGGTTATAAATCTCCAGGCAAAAACGACACACGCAATTAACGGCATTTTGCCAGTAGTACCGTGCAATGTCAGAAAAATCACACTTGGCTGAGCGCCCGCGGTTTGACCATTGGCGAGGTTGCGCCACGGCTGTCATACAGCGACGGAGAGTCGCCGCCCATGAGGATGCGGATTTGATTGGATGTGGCGTTTTGCTGGACCTGGATGATCCGCCCGTTGGTCTCGTTGACCTGTTGGCAGGTATCCATCAACTGGGTCAGCACGCCGAGCTGCTGCATGATCAGCTCGCCGTTGGGCGAGAGGTCGGCAACTGCCTGCACACCGGCGCGATCCGCCGTGAGGCCGAGGCTGGTGAGCAGGTGATTACGGCGCTGGCCCTGCTGCTCGAGCAGCACGATCAAAGACTGCTTACGGGCGAGAATGGTCTCGAGCACCTCGATTTCACGGCCATGCAGGGCGACTGCCTCGTTCTGTAGCAGCTCGAGCAGTTCCTGGGTGGGCGCGATGTCGTCTTCGATCAGTTGCAGCAGGGTTGTGTCGTGCATGGCTGGCTCTTTGGCTTGTAGCGTCCTTGAAGTCAGCGCGCCGAAGGCTTAGCGCTGAGCTTCGAAATCAAGCAGTTTACTGGCGACCCGGCTGGCATCGACCTGGTAGCTGCCGTCGGCGATCGCTTGTTTCAACTCAGCCACGCGGGCGCTGTTGACTACCGGCTGGTCGCGCAGCTTGTCGCTGATCTTCTGCAACTGCTGAGCCTCTTGGCTGAAATGTACCGCTTCTCCACTGACGCTGGAGCGCGCTGGTGTTTCGCTGGCTTCACCGCTTTTTTCGGTGCTGCCGGCCGCGGTGCCACCGCGTACTCCGCCGACTGACGGCGAATTGTTCAAACGACTGAAGTCGATGACCATGATCAGAAACCTCTGGGTATTAAGACGCTTGCCTTGTTTTCGGCCAACCCGAAGAAAACTTTAGGCACGAATACGAAGCTGCCTGTCAGCAAGCTTTCGCTACCCGATTTCTGACACAGTTTAGGTAATGCGGTTCCTTACCGCCAGCACTGTTACATCGCTACTTCGACCTGGCCGGGGCCGGTCACCCGCGCCTTGACCACCCGCTTGGAGTTGAGGTTGCGCACTCTGATCTGTTCGCTGAAGCCGCCCTTGCTCAGTGCTTCGCCGGGCATGCGTACGCTGAGGGTGCCGCTGCGGGCCACGATCACCACTTGATCGCCCTTGCGGATCAGCTCTGCCTGTTCAAGGTGCTGCGGGGTCAGCACCTGGTCGAGCACCACCGGTCGCATCAGTTTCATGCCCACAGCCTGGTCCAGACTGCCGAGAAAACCCTGGCTGAGGGTGCCGACGTCGCGCTCGCGCAGAGTCACGTCGTCCTCGCTCACCACGCTTTCGCGCTTGAGCGGGCGGGCCATGACCACCACTTCGCGAAACAGCCTGACCTGGGCCGGTACAAACACCGTCCACGGCGCCGCGCTGTCACAGCGCACGCGTACCGTCACACGTCCGAGCGGCTGCGCCGGGCTTTCCAGCGACGCATCCAGCGGCTGGCTGCACAATGGCATGCGCAGGCGCGGGTCCAGGTTGTTGATCTGGATTTCGTAACGCCCGGCGGTCTGGCTGGTGGCCAGATAATCTTCGACGGTGAATTCAAGAAACCCTTGGGTGACACCGATAAGCTGTTCAGGCAAGGTTACCGCGTCGGCCAGCGCCCGAACGGCAGGTGCCAGCAGGCACAGCGCAGCCAGGCTAGAGGCCAGCAAGCGGGTCAATCGTCGGGAAAATGTCGTTTTCATGTACATGACGCTCAAAAAAGCAAAGCCCGTGCCGACTTTAATAAGAAGGCAGAAACGTTAAGGAGTCTGGCATGGCTGGTGTTATGGATTCGGTCAACCAGCGCACGCAGCTGGTTGGGCAGAATCGTCTGGAACTTTTGCTGTTTCGCCTCAATGGCGCTCAGTTGTACGGGATCAACGTGTTCAAGGTCCGTGAGGTGCTGCAGTGCCCGGCATTGACCGTGTTGCCCAAGTCGCACCCGGTGGTGCGCGGCGTAGCCAATATTCGCGGTGCGACCATTCCTATTCTTGATCTGTCGATGGCAACCGGCTTGCCCGGCCTGCAGGAAGACATCCGCAACAGTTTCGTGATCATCACCGAGTACAACACCAAGACGCAGGGCTTTTTGGTGCATTCGGTCGAGCGCATCGTCAACATGAACTGGGAGGAGATTCATCCGCCACCCAAGGGTACTGGCCGCGACCATTATCTGACGGCAGTGACCCGGGTCGACAACCGCATGGTCGAGATCATCGACGTGGAGAAGGTGCTGGCAGAAGTTGCGCCATCGTCCGAGTCGGTGTCTGTCGGTGTGGTCGACCAAGAGGTGCACAGCAAGGCGGTGTCGCTGCGCGTGTTGACGGTGGATGACTCGTCGGTAGCGCGCAAACAGGTCAGCCGTTGCCTGCAGACGGTCGGGGTCGAGGTGATCGCCCTGAATGATGGCCGGCAGGCGCTGGATTACCTGCGCAAGCTGGTCGATGACGGCAAGCGTCCGGAAGAGGAATTCCTGATGATGATTTCCGACATCGAGATGCCGGAAATGGACGGCTATACCCTGACTGCGGCAATTCGTAGTGATCCGCGCATGCAACAATTGCACATCGTCCTGCATACTTCATTGTCTGGGGTGTTCAACCAGGCCATGGTCAAGAAGGTCGGGGCCGATGATTTCCTGGCCAAGTTCCGGCCGGACGATCTGGCTCAGCGGGTCGTTGACCGGATCAAGGCTACGCATTAAACCGGTCGGGGTACGCCCCGGCCTCAGCGATTGAAAAGAGGCGGTTGCATTGTCTACGGGTAATTTGGATTTCGAACAGTTCCGGGTCTTCCTGGAAAAAGCCTGTGGCATCCTGCTGGGCGAAAATAAGCAGTACCTGGTCTCCAGCCGTTTGAACAAGATGATGGAGCAGCAGGGGATCAAGTCGCTTGGTGAGCTGGTGCAGCGTATCCAGACCCAGCCGCGCAGCGGTCTGCGCGAGCAGGTAGTCGATGCGATGACCACCAACGAGACGTTGTGGTTTCGCGATACCTATCCGTTCGAGGTGTTGAAGAACAAGGTCATCCCGGAGTTCATCAAGGGCAATCCGGGGCAGCGCCTGCGCATCTGGTCGGCGGCCTGTTCGTCGGGGCAGGAGCCTTATTCCCTGTCGATGTCGATCGACGAGTTCGAGCGGGGCAATCTTGGCCAACTGAAAATGGGCGCGCAGATTGTCGCGACCGATTTGTCGGGGACCATGCTGACCAACTGCAAAAGTGGCGAGTACGACAGTCTGTCGATCGCCCGTGGCTTGTCGCAGGAGCGTCTGCAGCGCTACTTCGATGTGAAGGCGCCGGGGCGCTGGGCGATCAAGGCGCCGATCCGCAGTCGGGTCGAGTTTCGTTCGTTCAACCTGCTCGACAGCTATGCGAGCCTGGGCAAGTTCGATGTGGTGTTCTGCCGGAACGTGCTGATCTATTTCTCGGCGCAGGTGAAACGCGACATCTTGCTGCGCATCCATGCCACGTTGAAGCCTGGGGGGTATTTGTTCCTGGGGGCTTCGGAGGCGCTCAATGGGTTGCCTGATCATTATCAGATGGTCCAGTGCAGTCCCGGGATTATTTATCAGGCCAAGTGATATGGCCCCAGTCACGTTGCGCTGACTGTTGGGGCGGCCTTGCCGGATGGTCGGAAACGGTCGCGCAGCGGCCCCGACCATCCCAAGGCCATGAACAAAAAAAGGCCAGCGTCAATCGACGCCAGCCTCTTCCAGAACAACAACCAATCAACCCCTCACAAGGTCAACTCAGAAGTCATACCGTACCTTGGCCGAGAACACATCGGCATCAAATCCGGACTTGCCGATGTAGTCATAATTCAGACCCACCGTCACAGCGCCCAACTTGTAATCAGCCCCCACGCCCGCTTCGTAACTGTTGCGCACCGCATCAGCTCCGTGCGTCACGAACGGCGTATTGCCCAGCAGGAAGGTAGACGTACTGCTGGCCTGGTCGGCCGCGAAGTCGTGATAGCCCATCAACTTGAACTGCGGTTCCAGCGTCCCGGCGCCCAGGCCGAAGCTTCCGGCAACCCGAACCCCAGCCCCCAGCTCGATCGCTTCATAACGCTGATCTTCGATCTTCAGCGCAGCAGAAGAACCTTTCTCACGGTAACCATCGATTTCCACTCGGCTGTAACGCGCCGCCAGGCGCGGCTCGATCAGCAACTGTGGGTTGATCCGGTAGGTATAACCTCCAACCAGATTCAGGCCCAGCAGGTCGCTGTCGTAGTCAGCCTTGGCGCGGGTGCCGGCGATGTCGCGCTTGCCTTCGTTGTCGTTGAAGCCGTAAGTCAGGCTGGCGTCAACGAAGTAGTTACCCTGCTCAAAGCCGCCGTACAGGGTGAATGCGTGGCTGTCGACTTCGGTCTGGTTGCCGCTTTTGCCGTTGACGTCGGTATTGATGAAGCTGTACGCCAGGCCCAGGGTCAGCTGGTCGTTGAGCTTGCCATCAGCACCTACCGCGATGCCGCGGCTGTAGGCGTTGTAGCCGGCAATGCCGTCGCGTTGGCCTTGGGTCGCATCGCTGTACAGCGACTGAATCCACACGCCGGTCTGCTGGAGCGCGTCGCCCGACGAAGCGCCGCGCAGGCCGCTGGTGCGGCTGGTGGTCACGCCGTTGACCAGGCTTTGGCTGGTGGTCGCTGCCTGGGTAGCTCCGCCGTTGGTTTCCGGGGTCAGCTGTTCGGCAATCTTGGCCAGCTGCTTGCTGTCGGCGTTGACCGCAGCACGCAGCAGGGGGTCATTGGCGGCAAGCTTGGCGAGGACGCCGTCCTTGGCCAGGGCGCCGAGCGCGCGTTTGTGGTTGATGGTGCCGCCATTCAGATCCAGCACTTGGTCGATGCCTTGCTGATTCTTGGTGGTGACCACCGCCACGACTGTGTTGCCTTCGACAGCGCTGGTGTCGACATCGAGCAGTGCCGAGGTGCTGGTGACCAGCGGAGCACCTTGCAGCTCGCCGGCCTCTATCAGCTTGAAACGGCTGCCGTTGGCGCTGAAGTCATTACCGCGTGCAGTCAGTTTCAGTTGCGCACCTTCGCCGAATTCAGCGGTGCCGCTGACGCTGACGACGGCACGAGCAGGGTTGGTGTCGGCGCCCAGGGTCAGGCCCAGTGCCGAGTTGCCAGCAACATACAGGTTGCCGTCGATGGTGGTGTGCGCCGACTGCAGCGCCAGGGTCGCCGAGTTGCCGCCCGAAACCGAACCAACGTCGATCCAGCCGTTGTCCTTGAGGCGAATGTTGGAGCCGTCAGCGGAACTGTCGGTGCCAGTGAAGGAGGTGTCGGCCTCGACTTCGATGTTCGACAGGTCGATCAGGTTGCCGACGATCACGCTGCCTTTGCGCAGGATCAACTCGACCGGGCGGTTGGCTTCGGAGGCATCGATCGCTTCATCCTGAGAGATGATGGTGCCGCTGTTGAAGATGTTCAGATCACCGTGCAACTGGTACTGAGGTTGCAGGCCCGGGCCGTCGAAGTCGACGTTGCCGATGGTGATTGCCGCGTCTTCGGCAATGATGGTGCCGGTGTTGAGCAGATGTACGCCATCGGCGGTGCTCAGGCTGGCGCCGTCGAGCATGATGCCGTTGGCGTCGTTGCCGGTGGCGATGATGGTGCCGTGGTTTTCGATGCCGGCCAGGTCGACCATGTCGCCGCGGTTGCTGGTGGTGGCGTCGATGGCAGTGGCGCCTTCGCCGCTGACGACGATGCTGCCGTAGTTGATCACCTTGCCATTGATGGTGCCGCCTTCGAGGTTGATCCCGCGGGCGCTTTCGCCGCTGGCCACGATACGGCCGCTGTCGGCGTTGATCAGGTCGCCTTCGATCAGCGAGGTGCCGGAGAAGTCCAGCGCGCGAGCGACATCGGTGCCGCCGCCGTCGGTCAGTGGCTCGCCGATGGCCGACAGCAAACCCTGGTTGATCAGGTTGCCGCCGATCCGCGCTGGATCGATCATCAGCGCGTTGGCGCCGCCGCCGGTGGCGCTGATGCTGCCTTTGTTGATGACGTCGCCGGCGATGTCGTTGCGTGCCCAGCTCAGGCCATCTTCCCAGCTGTCCATGTCCACGCCGCCGGCAAAGTCGCCGCTGCTGTCGATGGTGCTGTTGAGGATCAGGTCGCCGGTAATCGTCGAGCCGTTCAGTTCAATGGCGTCTTCATCGCTGCCGCCGGTGTAGCTGCCAGTGAATTCGAGATTGCCGTAGTGAGTCTGGTGCTCGCTCTTGAAGCCGGCGTTGGTCAGGTTGACCACTTGGTTGGCGAGCGGTACGGCAAAGGCGGGGAGGGCGCTGGCGGTGATGGCCAGGGCCAGCAGAGTCTTGCGGAAGATAACGGGAGCCACGGTTCTGTCCTTGAAAAACGGGGGAGCAAACGGCGCGCATCCATGCATGGCTCTAGGCAGTAAGTCAGGCGACTACGGCTAGCGGGGCCGCATGTCTGCGCGGCGTGAATCCTATCGCAAAATAGTGGCCAATTGATATTTTCGTTGGCGTCAATTTTTTGATTTGCCGCTTTTGCCGCCCAACTATTGCCGCTCGCCTCCCATCAAGCGGAAGCACTTTGCCGCTTTTCTGGCATCCCTATGCTCGCAAGCAAGGCTGAACGCCCTGATCCCGTGCCTTCCAGCTGGTTGGCACAGGCCTTGCTATAACTTCGCCAACGTCACTCCGGCCCACCGGCGAAGGTTTGCATCCATGAGCATCAGTTTCGACAAAGCGCTTGGCATCCATGAAAAAGCCCTGGGCTTTCGCGCCCAGCGCGCAGAGGTCCTGGCCAACAACATCACCAACGCCGACACGCCCAACTACAAGGCGCGTGACATGGACTTCTCGTCGGTGCTGGCGGCTGAGAGCGACAAGCAGCAAAACGGCCGCATCGCGCTCGACCGCACCAACACTCGCCATATCGAAGCGCAGGGCCTGGCCATGGGTGACGACACCCTGAAGTACCGTACACCGACGCAGCCGTCGGTCGACCAGAACACCGTCGACGCTCAGGTCGAGCAGGCCAACTACACCGAAAACGCGATCGGTTTCCAGGCCAGCTTCACTTTGCTCAACAGTAAATTCAAAGGGCTGGTATCGGCCCTGCGCGGAGAGTAACCATGTCCCTTTCCAACGTTTTCAATATCGCCGGTAGCGGCATGAGCGCGCAGAATACCCGCCTCAACACCGTCGCTTCGAACATTGCCAACGCCGAGACGGTCTCGTCGAGCATCGACCAGACCTACCGCGCACGCCACCCCGTGTTCGCCACCACTTTCCAGCAGGCCCAGGCCGGCATGGGGCAGTCGTTGTTCGAAGACCAGGGTGAAGCGGGGCAGGGCGTGCAGGTAACGGGCATCATCGAAGACCAGAGCAATCTGGAAGCCCGCTACCAGCCTAATCACCCGGCGGCCAACAAGGACGGTTACGTCTACTACCCGAACGTCAACGTGGTCGAAGAGATGGCTGACATGATCTCGGCGAACCGTTCGTTCCAGACCAATGCCGAGCTGATGAACACTGCCAAGACCATGATGCAGAAGGTACTGACCCTGGGTCAGTGATAAGGAATCCGGACCATGGCTATCAACAGTACCAACCTCAATGAAGTGATCGCAGCGTCGGGTGTCAGCACCGGGACCAAGAAGGTGACCACCGATACGGCTTCCAAGACCGGCACTGATTCGCTGGGCAAGGATGCGTTTCTGCAGTTGCTGGTTTCCCAGATGCAGCACCAGAACCCGCTTGAACCGCAGGGCAATGGCGAGTTCGTGGCGCAGTTGGCGCAGTTCAGCAGCCTTGAAGGCATCACCTCGCTGAACGAGTCGGTCAATGCAATCACCAGTTCGCTGGGTTCGTCCCAGGCGCTGCAGGCGTCGTCGCTGGTCGGTCGTTCGGTGATCGTGCAGAACGACAAGGCGGTGGTTGACACCAGTGCAAGCTTCAATGGGCAGTTTGTGGTGCCGGAAGGCATCAGCGAGGCCAAGATCACGGTCAAGGACAAGGACGGCAATACCGTCAAGACCATTGAGCTGGGCGAACAGAAAGCCGGTTACGCCGACTTCATCTGGGACGGCACCAACGACAAGGGCGTCAAGGTCGATCCGGGTACCTACACCTTTACCGCCAGCACCATGGTGGACGGCAAGTCGGTGCAGATGAATACCCTGCTGCCGGCCAAGGTCACCAGCGTCAGTTTCAGCGCCAATGGCGAAATGGTCCTCAACCTCGCCGGCGTCGGCAAGGTCTCTCTTTCCGACGTACAAACCATCGGTATCTAAGGCCAGAACGGCACAAGGAGCAACAGCATGTCTTTCAATATCGGCCTTAGCGGTCTGTACGCAGCCAACAAGCAACTGGACGTCACCGGCAACAACATTGCCAACGTCAATACCAATGGCTTCAAGTCCTCGCGCACCGAGTTCGCCGACGTCTATGCCGGCGCCAACCGTCTGGGCGTGGGCAAGAACCAGATCGGCAATGGTGTGCGCCTGGCCGCGGTTTCCCAGCAGTTCAGCCAGGGTGACGTGAACAACACCGGCAACGTGCTGGACATGGGTATCCAGGGTCGCGGCTTCTTCGTGTTGTCCGACAACGGCACCCAGGTCTATACCCGTGCCGGTGCATTCCAGAACAACAAAGACAACTTTGTGGTGACCTCCGACGGCCTGCGTCTGCAGGGCTACGCCGCTGATTCCAACGGCAAGATCCAGAAGGGCATCCTCACCGACCTGAAGATCGACACCTCGTCACTGGCGCCAAAATCCACCACGTTGATCGATCAGGGCATCAACCTGAACTCCTCGGCAACCTCCATTCCGCTGCCGGCTACCCCGCCTGGCGCGGGTGATATCGTCTTCGACCCGGCTGACGAAACCTCATACACCAAGTCGTTCCCGACCAAGGTTTTTGACAGCCAGGGTAACGAGCACACCATGGAGCAGTTCTATCGCAAGACCGGCAAGAACGAGTGGACCATGTATACCCTGGTCGACGGCCGTAACCCGATGGATCCGACCAGCACCGCACCGTTGGTGGGTACCGTCAGCTTCAACGAAGACGGCAGCGTTGCCTCGATGACGGCCGACCAGACTGGCCTGCCGACCGGCGCCGAATGGAGTGTGACCAACAATGTCTTCAGCATGAAGGGCTGGATCCCGGCCGAAAAAGACGGTGCCGGCAACTGGGGCTCCAATGGCTCGGCCGGCAACCCGGATGGCATGCGTCTGTCGATGAACAGCACTACCTCGTACAACACCGAGACCGCGCGCATGTCGCAGTCGCAGGATGGTTACGCCACCGGTGTTCTGTCGAGCCTGAGCATCGACTCCACCGGCGTCATGTTTGCCAGCTTCAGCAACCAGCAGTCGCGGGCGATCGGCCAGGTGGCGCTGGCCAGCTTTGCCAACGAGCAGGGTCTGCAGCAGATCGGCGGCACCCGCTGGACCGAGACCTTTGCGTCGGGTATCCCGGGCGTTGACGCACCCAAGACCGGCACTTTGGGCGGCGTCGAGTCCAACTCGCTGGAAGCCTCCAACGTCAACCTGACTCAGGAGTTGGTCGAGCTGATCAAGGCGCAGAGCAACTACCAGGCGAACGCCAAGACCATCTCGACCGAGAGCACCATCATGCAGACCACCATCCAGATGGTCGGCTAAAAGCGCTGAGGATGGACACTGGACGAGCCCCTTCACTGCAAGGGGCTCGTCGTTTCAGGCAAGGTGGACATGAAAAAACTGATCATCGCCAGCGCTGCTGTGTTGTGTCTGCTGCAGGCTCAGGCTGGCACCGCGCCGTGGTGGCGCTGGGAAAGCCAGGTGGATGGCCGGCTGGTGTGTTCGCAGTGGTCGCCAGGGGAGGGCTGGAAGCGTTTTGCCGGGCCCTTCAACAATGCCGGTTGCCGCGAATTGTAGCCAGTTGCCGCCGGCGGCAAGCAAGCGCCGGATATCCGGCGTGAGTATTTCCCCACTATCCCCCATGAGCCCGTAAACACGGGCTTTTTCATGCTTTGTAAAAGTTGGTTCGGAACTTGCTTTATCGCCTGTATAGCAGCGGCGAGCGGCAAGCAATCGCCAGTGCAGTGGAGGAAGACTGTGGACAAGATGCTTTACGTGGCCATGACCGGCGCCAGCCAGAACGCGCTGGCGCAAAAGGCCCATGCCAACAACCTGGCGAACGTTTCAACCAACGGTTTCCAGCGTGACCTGGAGCAGGCGCGCTCGATGCCGGTGTTTGGTGACAGCTTTCCGTCGCGAGCATTTGCCCTGTCCGAGCGCCCGGCCACCGACTTCACTGCCGGTGCGCTGGTGGAAACCGGCCGCGAGCTGGACGTTGCCGTGACCGGCAATGGCTTTATCGCCGTGCAGGCACCAGATGGCAGCGAAGCCTATGTACGCACCGGCAGCCTCAATATTGACGCCCTCGGCGTCCTGCGCGCTGGCAATGGCATGCCGGTGATCGGCAACGGCGGCCCGATTGCCGTGCCGCCCGAGCAGAAGGTCGAGATCGGCGAAGACGGCACCATCAGCATTCGCGCCATGGGTGAAGACCCGCGGGTGATGGCTGAGGTCGACCGGATCAAGTTGGTCAACCCGGACATCAAGGGCCTGACCAAAGGTACCGACGGCATGATCCACACCACCAGTGGCCAGCCTGCGGATGCCGACATCAACGTCAAGGTGGTGTCGGGTTTCCTTGAGTCGAGCAACGTCAATGCTGTCGAGGAAATGACCTCGGTGCTGGCCCTGTCGCGCCAGTTCGAACTGCACGTGAAGATGATGAACACGGCCAAGGAAGGCGATGAAGCCATGGCCCGGGTTTTGCAAATCAGCTAATCAATTTTGAACGGGTGCCGAAAAACAGGCGCGCGAGGAGAACACTATGCTTCCGGCACTTTGGGTCGCCAAGACTGGTTTGTCCGCCCAGGACACCAACCTGACGGTCATTTCCAACAACCTGGCCAACGTTTCGACCACCGGCTTCAAGCGTGATCGCGCCGAATTCCAGGACCTGCTGTACCAGATCAAACGCCAGCCTGGCGCTCAGTCGACCCAGGACAGCGAACTGCCTTCGGGCCTGCAGGTCGGTACCGGTGTGCGCATCGTCGGCACCCAGAAGAACTTCCAGACCGGCAGCCTGCAAACCACCGAGAACCCGCTCGACCTGGCGGTCAATGGTCGCGGCTTCTTCCAGGTCTTGCAGCCTGACGGCACCGTGTCCTACACCCGTGACGGTACCTTCCACCTGAACTCCGATGGTCAGGTAGTGACCGCCAACGGCTTTGCCCTGGAGCCTGCGATCGTCGTCCCCAACGACGCCCAGACCTTCACCGTGGGCCAAGACGGTACCGTGTCGATCACCACCGCCGGCAACCCGGCAGCGCAGATCATCGGCAACCTGCAGACGGCTGACTTCATCAACCCGGCAGGCCTGCAGGCAATGGGCAACAACCTGTTCCTGGAAACCGCCGCCAGCGGCGCGCCACAGGTCGGTACCCCGGGCCTGAACGGCTTCGGTACCACCCTGCAGCAGACCTTGGAAAACTCCAACGTCAGCACCGTGGAAGAGCTGGTCAACATGATCACCACCCAGCGTGCCTACGAGATGAACTCCAAAGTCATCTCGACCGCCGACAAGATGCTCGGGTTCGTCACCCAGCAGCTGTAAACCTTAGGTCGCTGTTGCAGCGCCAGTTCTACCGTGAGGGAAGCGTCATGAGCCGTTTGTTGTCCGTATTCGCCCTGGGTGGGGCGGTGTTGTTGGCCGGTTGCGTCGCGCCGACGCCCAAGCCCAACGACCCGTACTACGCGCCGGTGTTGCCGCGCACCCCATTGCCGGCGTCGGCCAACAACGGCTCGATCTATCAGGCCGGCTTCGAGCAGAACCTGTATGGCGACCGCAAGGCGTTTCGGGTGGGTGACATCATCACGATCACCCTCAACGAGCGTACCTCGGCGAGCAAGAGTGCCAACTCCCAGGTGGGCAAAGACAGCAAGGCCAGCCTCGGCCTGACTTCGCTGTTCGGCGCCATCCCCAACACCAACAACCCGTTGGGTAGTGGTGACCTGTCGCTCGAAGCCGGCTACAGCGGTAACCGCGCGACCAAGGGCGACAGCAAGGCCGCCCAGGGCAATACCTTGACCGGTTCGGTCACTGTGACCGTGGCTGAAGTCCTGCCCAACGGCATCATCGCCGTGCGCGGCGAGAAGTGGATGACCCTTAACACCGGCGACGAGCTGGTGCGGATTGCCGGGCTGGTGCGCGCCGATGACATCGCCACCGACAACACCGTACCGTCGACCCGCGTCGCCGATGCGCGCATCACCTATTCGGGTACCGGTTCGTTTGCCGATGCCAGCCAGCCCGGTTGGCTGGACCGCTTCTTCCTCAGCCCGCTTTGGCCTTTCTGAGTACGGATGCCCATGCTTAATTTCAGGCAGCTGATTGCCGCAACCGTGCTTGTATCCTGTGCGTTCAGCGCCCACGCCGAGCGCCTCAAGGACATCGCCAGTATCTCCGGCGTGCGCACCAACCAGCTGATTGGTTATGGCCTGGTGGTCGGCTTGAACGGCACTGGCGACCAGACCACGCAGACCCCGTTCACCCTGCAGACCTTCAACAACATGCTCTCGCAGTTCGGCATCAAGGTGCCGCCAGGTTCAGGCAACGTGCAGCTGAAGAACGTCGCCGCAGTGTCGATCCATGCGGATCTGCCAGCGTTTGCCAAGCCGGGCCAGGTGGTCGATATCACCGTGTCGTCGATCGGTAACTCCAAGAGCCTGCGCGGCGGTAGCCTGCTGATGACCCCGCTCAAGGGTATCGACGGCAACGTCTACGCCATCGCCCAGGGCAATCTGGTGGTCGGCGGTTTTGACGCCGAAGGTCGCGATGGCTCGAAGATTACCGTCAACGTGCCATCGGCCGGGCGTATCCCTGGCGGTGCCAGTGTCGAGCGGGCCGTGCCGAGTGGTTTCAATCAGGGCAACAGCCTGACCCTGAACCTCAATCGCCCTGACTTCACCACCGCCAAACGCATCGTCGACAAGGTCAACGAGCTGCTCGGCCCAGGTGTTGCCCAGGCCCTGGATGGCGGTTCGGTGCGGGTCACTGCGCCGATGGACCCAAGCCAGCGTGTCGACTACCTGTCGATCCTGGAGAACCTCGAGATCGATCCGGGCCAGGCCGTGGCCAAGGTCATCATCAACTCGCGTACCGGCACCATCGTCATCGGCCAGAACGTCAAGGTTTCGCCGGCTGCGGTTACCCACGGTAGCCTGACCGTGACCATTACCGAAGACCCGATCGTCAGCCAGCCGGGGCCGTTCTCCAATGGCCAGACGGCCGTGGTGCCACGTTCGCGCGTGAACGCCGAGCAGGAAGCCAAGCCGATGTTCAAGTTCGGCCCGGGCACCACGCTGGATGAGATCGTCCGAGCGGTCAACCAGGTCGGGGCAGCGCCCAGTGACTTGATGGCCATCCTTGAAGCGCTGAAACAGGCCGGTGCTCTGCAAGCCGACCTGATCGTGATTTGAGGGCGCTTTGATGAACTCCAAGAGTCTGGTTTCCAGTCAAGCCGACAGCGGTGCCTACACCGACCTCAACCGCCTGACCTCGCTCAAGCATGGCGATCGTGACAGCGAAGCGAACGTGCGCAAAGTCGCCCAGGAGTTCGAGTCGCTGTTCATCAGCGAGATGCTCAAGGCTTCGCGCAAGGCTAGTGACGTACTGGCTGAAGACAACGAGCTGAACACCGAGACGGTCAAGCAGTACCGTGACATGTACGACCAGCAGCTGTCCGTGAGTATGTCCCGCGAGGGCGGCGGCATCGGCTTGCAGGATGTGCTGGTGCGGCAGTTGTCCAAACAGAAAAATCCAGTGGCGACGCCCAACCCGTTCCTGCGCGGCGAGGGTGCAGGCCCTGCGCTGTGGGGGACCAAGGTGGCGACGCCGGTTCACGGCGATACCAGCAGTGCCGCGCGCAATGACGTCGCCGCGCTCAACTCGCGGCGCCTGTCGCTGCCTGGCAAGCTCACCGATCGGCTGCTGGCCGGCATCGTGCCGTCCGCCGGCAACCCGGCGCTGGCTGGCGCTGGCGCGGCGCTGCCGGCGCGTGACGGGCAACTGGTCAATGGCGTGGTCAAGGGCGACTGGGAGCCAGCGCAAGCGTTTGCTGCCGCCGATGGCGGTACGCGCATCCTCGGTCGGGCCATGGCCCAGCCACCGCTGGCGCCGAAAAGGGCCTTCGGCAACAGTGACGAATTCGTCTCGACCATGCTGCCAATGGCTGAACAAGCGGCCAAGCGCATCGGCATCGACCCGCGCTACCTGGTAGCCCAGGCCGCGCTGGAAACCGGCTGGGGCAAGTCGGTGATGCGCAACACCGATGGCAGCAGCAGCCACAACCTGTTCGGCATCAAGGCCACCGGCAGTTGGCAGGGCGGTGAAGCGCGGGCGATCACCAGCGAGTTCCGCGATGGCGCCTTCGTCAAGGAAACCGCCGCGTTCCGTTCCTACGACTCCTACCAGGACAGCTTCCACGACCTGGTCAGCCTGCTGCAGAACAATGCGCGCTATCAAGATGCGGTCAAGTCGGCCGATAACCCAGAACAGTTTGTGCGAGAGCTGCAGAAGGCCGGGTACGCAACCGACCCGAACTACGCCAGCAAGATCTCGCAGATCGCTAAACAGATGAAGTCGTACGAGAGCTACGCAATGCTCGGTACCACCACGCAACGTTAAGGGTAGAGAACCATGGCGAGTTTGCTCAATATTGGCATGTCAGGGCTTGGAGCCGCACAGTCGGGGTTGTACACCCTGGGTAACAACATCGCCAATGCCGATGTCGCCAGCTACTCGCGTCAGCAAAACGTGCAGAAGACCAGCGGCGGCCAGCAGACTGGCCAGGTCTTCATCGGTACCGGTACCACTCTGGCCGACGTGCGACGGGTGTACAACGCGTTTCTCGAGAACCAGTTGCGCACCACCACCTCGCTGTCCAGCGATGCCAACACCTACCTCAGCCAGATCACTCCGCTGGACAACGCCCTGTCCAGTGCCGATACCGGTATCACTGCAGCGCTGCAGAGCTTTTTCAGCGCCATGCAGGATGCCTCGGCCAAGCCGACCGAAGACGCCTCGCGCCAATTGCTGCTGACCAGCGCGCAGACCTTGGCCAAGCGTTTCAATACGTTGTCTGCCCAGCTCAATCAGCAGAACAGCAACACCAACAGCAACATGGCTTCGCTGGCCACTCAGGTCAACAACCTGACCAAGACCATTGCCGATCTCAACGAGCAGATATCCAAGGTCAGCGTAGTCACCGGCCAGCCCAACGATCTGCTCGACCAGCGTGACGGTGCAGTCCGCCAGCTGACGTCACTGATCGGCGCCGATGTGGTCGAGCAAAAAAACGGCAACTACGACATCTACCTGAAGAACGGCCAGGCGCTGGTATTGGGCAACACCACCCAGACCCTTGGCGTCGAGCCGAGCGCGACCGACCCGACCCGCATGAGCCTGATCCTCAATCGCGGCTCGACCAAGATGGACATCACCAACAGCACCAGCGGTGGTGAGCTTGGCGGCCTGATCCGCTACCGCAAGGAAACCCTCGACCCGGCGCTCAACGAGCTCGGTCGCGTGGCACTGGTGGTGGCTGATGCAATCAACAGCCAATTGGCCCAAGGCATCGACAAGGAAGGTAACTTCGGCGCCAGCCTGTTCGGCGACATCAACAGCGCCAAGGCCATCAGCGAGCGCAGCATCGCCAAGCAGGGCAATGCCGGCACCGGCAATATCAACGTGACCATTGCCGACACCGGCAAGCTCGGCACCAGTGACTACCAGGTAACCTTCAACAACCCGGCCAACCTGAAAGAGTACACCGTGCGCAAGCTGCCGGAAGGCACCGACATGGGCACGCACAACCTCGACGACGACCCGGCGCCGGTGTTCGATGGTTTCAGCCTGTCGGGCAATGGCGGCACCTATGCTGCCGGTGACAGCTTCAAGATCACTCCTACGCGCAATGCTGCCGCCACCATCGAGTCGGTGCTGACCGACCCCAAGCGCCTGGCCATGGCCTCGCCGCTGACCGCTACCAGCGGTTCGGGCAACAAGGGCACTGGCGTGATCACCCAGCCAACCCTTACCACCAAGTTGGACATCTACGACGCAACCGAGCTGAACAAGCTGCAGACCGGCCTCAAGTATTCCACCCCGGTCAAACTGGTGTTCGGCGACGATGGCGCCTCGCCGCAGAGCTACACCCTGTACAACGCCAAGGGTGACTCGATCGGCACCGGCACGATCATCCCCGGCCAGGACAACAAGCTGCAATTGTCGGTGCCTTTGACCGATGCCAATGGCAATGCTCTAGGTGGCAATTTTACCTTCGAGATGAACGTCAACGGCGCGCCAAAAAACGGTGACAGCTACAGTGTGGCCTTGACTGGCTCAGGCTCGGCGGATAACCGCAATGCCCAGTCGGTGATCGACCTGCAAACCAGGTCCACCGTGGATGTAGGCGCCAACGGCAAGGGCATCAGCATCAGCGACGCCTATGCCAAGCTGGTCTCCAACGTAGGCGGCAAGGCCGGCCAGGCGAAGATGGACAGCGACGCCACCGGTGCATTGCAGAACTCTGCGTTGGACAGCCGCAATTCCTTGTCGGGTGTCTCGGTCGATGAAGAGACCGGCAACCTGATCAAGTTCCAGCAGTACTACACCGCGTCGTCGCAGATCATCAAGGCGGCCCAGGAAACCTTCGCCACCTTGATCAACAGCCTTTAAGGAGCCGTAGACCGTGCGCATTTCCACTTCGCAGTTCTACAACACCACCAGCGCCAACTATCAGCGCAACCTTGCCAACACGGTGAAGAGCCAGCAGGAAGCCAGCGACAACCTGCGCATCCGTACTGCGGCCGACGATCCGGTAGGCGCTGCGCGTCTGTTGCAGCTTGAGCAGCAACAGAACATGCTCAAGCAGTACAGCGGTAACATCACCAACGTGCGCAATGCCCTTGGCTCCAGCGAGAGCACGTTGAACGCTATCGGCAATGTCTTGCAGCGGGTAAATGAGCTAGCTGTGAGCTCTGGTAACGCAAGTTTCACTGACGCTGACCGCAAAGCCAATGCCGATGAATTGGCCTCGCTCGAGGAGCAGCTGTTCACGCTGATGAACAGCAAGGACGAGAACGGCAAATACCTGTTCTCGGGTTCCAAGGGCGATACCCAGCCGTATGTGAAGAATGCCGACGGCACCTTCAGCTATCAGGGTGACCAGACCAATCTGATGCTGCAGGTTGGCGACATGCTTAGCCTGGCGGCCAACGAAACCGGCTACAGCGCGTTCGAGCAGGCGCTCAATACCAGCCGCACCGAAACCTCGTTCAGCGACCCGCTGATGAATGACGGTCGCGTCAACCTGTCCAATGGTCAGGTGTCTGGCAACTCGACGTTCAATGACCGCTTCCGCGGCGGTGAGCCGTACGAGATCAGCTTCACCAGCAGTAGCCAGATGAAGATCATCGACAGAAATGGCCAAGACGTCACCAGCGAGGCGACTCAAGCCGGCGCATTCGATCCTGCCGGGGAAAACACCTCGATCAATTTCCGTGGGGTTGACCTGCGTCTGAAGGTCACCTTGCAGGCTGGAGATGACCCGGCGACTGCCCTCAATGGTCACAAGCTGGTGCTGGGCGCCAAGGCCGATACCGTCAGCGGCACGCGCAGCGCTGGCAATGGTCCTTCCGGCAGCCAGGTTACCGGCGTCAGCATTGTCGATGATGCCAAGTACAAGGCGGCATTTCCGGGTGGCGGGGCCATCCTGAGGTTCTCCGAAACCGATCCTACCCAGTTCGATCTGTACGCAGCGCCACTGAGCGCCAACAGCCGTCCAATTGACAGTGGTACCTTGAGCGGCACCGGTACTGCGCTTGATCCCTACGTCGCGACAGCCGCTGGTCTGAGTTTCACTCTGTCAGCGCCACCGGATGCTGGTGACTCCTTTGCAGTCAAGGCAGATACCCATCAAACCCAGAACATGCTGGAAACCATCAGCCAGCTGCGCACCGCGCTGAGCACGCCGATGGATGACGATCCGGTCGCCCGGCAGAACTTCCTCGCGTCGCTGGATTCGGCAATCGGCAATATTGCCAGTGCTACCGACCAAGTCTCGGCATCGGTAAGTGCCATTGGTGGTCGCGGTCAGGCGCTGGATATCCAGGCCGAAACCAACGAGGCACTGAGCACCGAAAACAGTAAGACGCAGAGCTCGATCCGCGAAAGCGATCCTGCCGAGGTCATGCTACGTCTGCAGCGCCAGACCGACATGCTCAAGGCATCACTGCAGGCTTTTGCCAAGGTTGCGACGCTGTCGCTGGTCAACTACATCTGATCGCTTCGGCGCAGCTTCGCCGAGGAGCTGGCGCTGAGTTCTAGCAGGTCGTCAAGCAGCTGACTATGAGCCGGGCACCGCAGCTCGATGCGGTGCCGCCGGTCAGCTTCGACTACCTCGACTTACTGCTTTGAAGTGAGCTCCTGTGAACGCACACCCCCTTGTCACGATTGCCATCCCAGCGTTCAACCCTGAGTTCTTTCGCGCGACCTTGGTCAGTGCGCTGGCGCAGGATTATTCCAATCTGGAAGTGGTTGTCTGCGACGACAGTGCTGGGAGCGAAATCCAGAGCCTGTGCGTCGAGCTGGCACAAGCATCGCCGGTGCCTGTCCACTACACCCGCAACCCCAGCCGTCTTGGCCTTGCCAGCAACCTGCTGGCCTGCCTGTCGCGCGCCTCTGGTGAGTTGATCAAGGTTCTCTGTGATGACGACACGTTGTTCGGGGGTTGCATCAGTGCGCAGGCCAGAGTCCTGGCAGACTACCCGCAGGTGAGTCTTGTCATATGTCAGCGTCTGTTGTGCGCTGCCGATGATGTATTGCTACCCTCACGCTCGCTGAACTTTGTGATCTCCATGCAGAATGCAGTGCTGCATGGAACTGATTTGTTGGAGAGTATTTCCGATCATGCACCGAACCTGTTTGGTGGCCTCAGCCACGCGTTGATGCGGCGCGCGCAGGTCG
This sequence comes from Pseudomonas sp. BIGb0278, assembly GCF_024809895.1. Classification (NCBI taxonomy): domain Bacteria; kingdom Pseudomonadati; phylum Pseudomonadota; class Gammaproteobacteria; order Pseudomonadales; family Pseudomonadaceae; genus Pseudomonas; species Pseudomonas sp. BIGb0278. The sequence continues at coordinate 286,288 of NZ_JANUEL010000006.1, read as the reverse complement.
GGCAGTACCTGGCAACCCTGGTCCAGGACGGCCAGGGCTTTGTCGCGCGGCTTGACCTCGCCTTGTATGCCTGCCTGCTGCGTCGTGGTCATCTGTGTAGCCTGAACCAGGTGCTCAGCCTCGAGCGCGTTCATCCAGGCCGGCTGAGCCTGCAGGGGAGCATGGTCGAGGCCTACAAGAGTGAAAGCGAATGGTTGATGCAGATGCTCGCGGCCCGCACCAGCGAAGCCGCGCCCGCCGATGGCTGGGTGCGTTACCAGGTGCTGGAGGAGTTTACCGGCGGCAGCGAGCAAGTCTGGGACGAGTTCAACCTGCGCCGCTATTTCTCGGCGCAGATGGCCAATTTCAACCAGCACATTGGCCATGACAGCCTGAGCTTTGCCGAGTTGTATGGCGAGTGGCTGGAATGCCGTACTTTGTCTGATGGCCAGCTGCGCTTGCTGCCCAAGCGCATCGAGCAGTGGCCTTCGCGGCCACGCATTGTCCCCGCAGTATTCTGCCGTGAGGGCGACGAGCGAGCATTGCGCCGGACGCTCGACAGCCTGGCCGTGCAATCCTATCCCGCGCAGCGAGTGCTGGTGATCGGCCCGGCCTCGCTGCAAGCCAGTGTCGGCCGCGACGTCGACTATCTGCTCGGCGACGAGTACGCGCAGGCTCTGCTAAATGGCTGGTTGCAGGACGATCAGCAAGCTGACTGGCTGCTGCTGATGCGTGCTGGCGATTGTCTGCAACCCCACGCGCTGGTGATCATGGCCGAGCGCATGGCGCTGCGCAGCGATATCCAGTGCCTGTATTTCGATGAAGGAGCGAATGACAATCTCGCACCGTCCGAGCCGGTATTCAAACCGGATTTCAACCTGGATTTGATGCGCAGCCTGCCCTATGTCGGCCGCCTGCTGGCGTTCAAAGCCAGCGGTGTGCGCGCACTGGGAGGCTGGGACGGGGAGTTCGGCGGGTTGGCAGCACACGATCTGCTCTGGCGTATGGTCGAGGCGCACGGGCCACAGGTGATTGAGCACATCGCCGAGGTGCTGGTGCAGTGCCAGTACCGTTATGCGGACTGGTTGCAGGAAAGCGCCAGCCACCCTCAGGCGGCGCGTATCGTGCAGGCCCATCTGCAGCGCCTGGCAATCGGTGCGAAGGTAGTCGCTGTCGAAGGCTCGCTGATCACCCGCGTGACCTATGAGCATCCACACGTGGCCAGCGTGTCAATTGTGATTCTCGCCGACGGCGAGCTGCAGGCGCTTATGCAGTGCGTCGAATCACTGTTCGCGCATACCGCCTACAGTGGCTTCGAGGTGCTGCTGGTGGCCGACGAAGACACCCCGGCGGCGCTGCTCGACTGGCTACAGGCGATGGCCGGCCTTGGCAGTGCGCAACTGCGCTGCATCAGCGTTATGGGGCGCGGCAGGGCTGCCAGCTTGAATCAGGCCAGCGTCCACGCCTGCGGCGACTACCTGTTGTTTGTCGACAGTGGCTGCCTGCTGTTTGACGATCAGTGGCTGGCCGAGATGATGCACCACGCTCAGCGTCCCGAGGTGGGGGTGGTCGGGCCGAAGCTGCTGGATCCTACTGGCGCTGTAATCTCTGCGGGTATGGTGCTCGGTATGCAAGGGGCAGCTGGCAGTGCGTTTGCGTCCTGCGCCGGCAACGCCGAAAGTTACATGAATCGCTTGAGCCTGGTCCAGAACTGGAGCGCGCTGAGTCTGGATTGCCTGTTGGTGCGGCGTGAGCTGTTTGATGCCTTGGGCGGATTCGAGGCGCTGGCATTGCAACACCAGTTGCACGACGCCGACCTGTGCCTGCGCGCTCGTACCGCCGGCTATCTGGCAGTGTGGACGCCATTCTCCAGAGTCGCCCGCACTCCTCATAGCGACCCGCAGGTGGCGACGCAAGCCGAGGAAAACGACCGTCTGGCGTTCTATGAGCGCTGGCTGGCGTGGGTCGCGTTGGATCCGGCCTACAATCGCAACCTCAGCCTGGTAGTGCCCAACTTCAATTTTGAACCGGGGCTGCGCAATGGCTGGGATCCTTTCATAGCTCGGGCCATGCCATCGGTGCTGGCGCTACCGACCAACGCCACAGCGATCGGCCACTACCGGGTAATTCAACCGTTTGTCGAACTCGAGCGGGCCGGCTGGGTGCAGGGACGCATCGATTACAGCGCCTCTGGCCTGGTCGAACTCGAGCGCGAAAAGCCCGATGTAATGATCCTGCAGTGCCGCTACACCCCGGGCAACATCCATGACATGACTCAGTACAAGCGTTTCTCCAACGCGCGCCGTGTGTATGAGCTGGATGACTACATCATCGAGCCTGCGAAGAAGAACGATCATGCCCGCAACATGCCCGGCAATATGCGCGAGCTGGTCGGTCAGGCCATTGCCCTGTGTGATCGAGTCGTGGTTTCGACCGAGCCGCTGGCCGATGCGCTGTCGCATTTGCATCACGATATCCGCGTAGTCCCGAACATGCTCGCAGCGGGATTGTGGACAGGCCTTGCCAGTCAGCGTCAGACCAGTGCACGGCCGCGGGTAGGCTGGGCGGGGGGCACCAGTCACCGGGGTGACCTTGAGCTGTTGGAGGATGTTGTCAAAACGCTCGCCGATGAAGTCGATTGGGTGTTCTTCGGTATGTGTCCAGAGCCCCTGCGGCCGTATGTGAAGGAGTTCCATGAAGGGATCTCGTTCAGCCAGTACCCGGCCAGGCTGGCCAGTCTGAACCTCGACCTGGCGCTGGCGCCGCTCGAGCGCAACCTGTTCAACGACTGCAAGAGCAACCTGCGTCTGCTCGAATACGGTGCCTGTGGCTTCCCGGTGATCTGCAGCGACACCAAGGCCTATTCCGGATATCTGCCATGTACTCGGGTGCGAGAGAACACCAGTGATCACTGGCTTGAGGCGATTCGGATGCACCTGGCCGACCCATTGGCCAGTTACCGCCAGGGTGATGCCCTGCGAGAGGCAGTGCTGCGCGACTACATACTCAACGAACATCATCTGCAGCATTGGGCGAATGCCTGGCTGGCGGACTGACCTTTGGCACCTGCTCCTGGTGGGTGCTGCAACGACCATTTCAACAGGTGTCATATGATCGAAATCGCAATCGGGTCCGCCAGTGATGTGACCGTGGTCCTGCTCGGGCATGACCAGGCAGGTCATCGCCCTCGGGCGCTTCACTACTATCGTGCGGCGGAGGTTGCCTGTGTGGCCGTGGAGCCGCTGCTGACGGGCACTTCGAGCGCAACGTGCAGCGCACGGCTGCTCGCAACGCTGACGGCGGTAGAGACGCCTTTGGTCATGCTGACGTTGGATGCCGATTTTGTCATCCCGACCGCGCTCGCTTGCGCTCAGGCACGTCTGCGCGAGTTGCCCCAGGCAATCGCAGCGCAGGGTTATGCCTTGGCGTATCAAGCTGACAGCGCCCGGCTAACTTATCACGCTGTCGGCACTGCCCTGGAGCATGCTGATGCCGGCAACGTCCGTGCGCGTCTGCAACAGTACGCACAGACCGGGCTGCAGGCCTGGCGCGCTGTGGTGCGCTTGGCAGACCTGCAGGTAGCTGTAGCGAGTGTACCGGACGACCTCGATTTCGCGGGCTGGCGCCTTGCGCTGTCATGGGCGATTCTGGCTCGTGGCGACGTGGCGATACTGCACCAGACTGATGTCGTGTGTGAACTCGCAACGGATCAGGCCAGCGCGCATGCGCGCGAAGAGCAACTGGCCAGCGCTGTGCGCTTGCTGCGGCAGTGGGACAGTGCGGGGCAAGGTATCGCTGCCGATGAGCACGGCTTTGAACTGGTCAACAACTTTGTCCGGCAGACTTGGGATCAGCAGCAGGCGCGTTTGCTGGTAACTTCGCGCTGGAGCAGTGTGATCGATGACCCGGAGCGTGATTTCGAGCCGCGCCAGTACGTCGAACTGCCTTACTACAATGCACAGCTGTTTGCTCAGCTGACGGCGGTGGAGTTCCTCTGTCATGCGTGGCCGACCGGTCAGCAGCATCAGTATGCGCTGGAAGGGGTGTGGGTGCGCCAGGGCGAACTGATGCGCGAGCACGCCAATGACACCCCAGAAAGCCTGGTCGAGCGCTACTGGCAGGCACTCTCTCTGGGCTTGTTCAGTCGCGAAGTGTGCCGGCGCTTGCAACTGATGCTGCTTGATGATGCCGACTCGGCCCGCGCCCGCGAACTGGCCAACTGGCTCGAGCGCCTTGGGCAAGTACCAGGCGCCGACAGTCAGCAGTTGCTCCAGGCAACACCTTCGGGCCAAGTCCTGGCAGCTATCGAAGCCAGTACTCCGGATGAGCAAGGTCGGACACGGGTGCTGGCGCATCTGGCACGCAACCCAGCTGCGACTGTCTGCTTTGTGCTGGTGGACCTGGGCAACGATGACGCCGCTCTGCAAGCGAGCTTCGACAGCCTGCTGGCCAGCGGCATGCGCAACTTCAAACTGGTGGTGCTCAAAGCCGGTCGACCGCCGGCGGTCACCACCCCGCGCGACACCTTGCACTTTGTTCAGGTGACAGAGGGCAACTGGGTCTCGCACCTCAACCGCATCGTCAACCAACTGACCAGCGAGTGGCTGATGCTGCTGCAGGCCGGTGACACGTTGCTTGCCGGCGGCCTTTTGCGTCTTCTGGCAGAGCTTGCAGATGCACCGGTCTGTCAGGCTATTGCCAGTAATGAAGTTCAGCGCGACAGCGATGGGCGACTGCTCGCCGTAGTGCGGCCTGGCAGCAATCTGGATTTGCTGCGCAGTCAGCCCGGGCTGATGTCGCGCCATTGGCTGGTGCGGCGTGAGGCGGTGGTCGAGCTGGGCGGTTACAGCGAAACCTGCCCGCATGCACTGGAGTTAGATCTGTTGCTACGCCTGGTCGAGAGCCAGGGACAAGGCAGCCTGGCGCACATGGATGAATACCTGGTGATTGGCCAGCAGGCCACGCCAGCACTGGCCACCGAAGCGCTCGGCGTGCTCAATCGGCACCTCGCCCAGCTGGGATACCGCGGCCATGTGCGTGCGCAGGAGGCGGGTGCACTGAGCATCGACTTCCGCCACTCGGCGACGCCACTGGTGAGCATCTTGCTGGCTAATCAAGGCGATATGGCGCAACTGCAGGCGTGTCTGACCGGCATCCTGCAGCGTACCCGTTACCCACGCTATGAAGTATTGGTCGCACGGCCTGTCGAAGGCGGCTCGACTTCGGGTGAGGCGCAGGCGTTCGGCAGTCGCGTGCGTCTGGTCAGCGCTCCGACGGGCAGTTCGCGTAGCCAACTGCTGTCGTTGGCGGCTGCAGAAGCGCGTGGTGAATACCTGTTGCTGTTGTCCGAAGCCTGTCAGGTGATCAACCCCGCCTGGATCGAAGCCTTGCTCAACGAAGCTCAGCGTCCTGAGGTGGGTGTGGTTGGCGCGCGTCTATGGGCGCCTGACGGCACCTTGGCGCACGCCGGCTATGCCCTCCTGGAAGGTGCGCAGGTGCACAGTCCATGGCAGAGCTTCACTGCGCAGCGGAGTGCTGCAGATCGCTGGCCGCTTTCTGTACGTAGTTGTGATGCGGTCAGCGGCGATTGCCTGATGGTGCGCAAGGAGGTGTTCGACGCGTGTGGTGGTTTGGCTAGGCGGGACGGTGCTGATATCGAGTTGTGCCTCACAGCACGCGCTACCGGCTTGATGGTGGTGTGGACGCCGCGGGCCGAGCTACTGCTCACCGCACAGTGTGCGGTCCAGGCTGGCCATGAGCTGGCAGAGCGCTGGCCGCATGCGTTTAGCGGCCAGCTAAGGGGGGGGATTGACGCACCTGGGCCGGTCGCGCCCGCAAGCCTGCAGTGGCTCGCCCAGCTCGGTTAAGTGGCGCGGGAATTGCAAAGCCGGGCTTAGTGCCCGGCTTTTTCGTCGCTGGGCGGCAAATTATTGACAGGGCAGGGCGACCCCAGTTGTGCTGCGGCGTGCGCGAGGTTCGGGATGCAGAAAAAAGTGGCCGTGGTGCAGTCCAATTACATTCCGTGGAAGGGCTATTTCGACTTGATTCGCAGTGTCGACGCGTTTGTTCTGTACGACGATGTGCAGTACACCCGACGCGACTGGCGTAACCGCAACAAAATCAAGACCGCCCAAGGTGAGCATTGGCTGACCATTGCCGTGAAGAACCGTGGGCGGTATGAGCAGTTGATCAACGAAGTTGAAGTCAGCGACGCGGACTGGGCGGCTCAACACTGGAAAACGATCGAGATGAGTTACCGCCGCGCGCCGTGTTTTGCGCAGATGGAAGCACCGCTGCGTGCTCTGTTCGAGCAGGCCGCCAAGCTCCAGCATCTGTCCAGCATCAATCATCTACTGATCGCTGGGCTGTGCCCGCTGTTGGGAATCCACACCCCGCTTTATCGCTCCGAAGATCTGCCCGGTGCTGATGGTCGCAATGAGCGCTTGATCCAGCTTTGCCTGGCTTTGGGCGCCAGCGAATATCTGTCCGGGCCTGCCGCCAGTTCCTACATGGATGAAGCGGCGTTCGCCGCTGCCGGGCTCGACGTTTCGTACATGAATTATGCCGGTTATCCCGAATACCCGCAGATGTACGGTGAGTTCGCGCATGCGCTGAGTGTTATCGACCTTTTGTTCAACACCGGAGCAGATGCCCCGGCTTTCCTGGAGCGCCGGGCGTGAGCGAAAACATCCTGCAGGACGTCGAGGCTTACTATTCGTCGCGTATCCGCAGTCATGGAGCGACCCCCGAGGGGGTCGACTGGAATGGCCCCGATTCGCAGCAGCTGCGCTTTGAGCAATTGCTCAAGCTGGTCCCGCTCGCGGAGCGTGAGCAGGGGTTCAGCCTGATCGACGTCGGCTGCGGCTATGGTGCCCTGCTGACTTGGCTGCGCGAGCGCAGCTTCGCGGTTGACTACCATGGCTACGACCTGTCGGCGGAAATGATCAACGCTGCGCTTGCCAGGCATGGCAGCGACGCCAATGCCTTTTTCGAAGTGGCCGCAGCGCCCTCGCGCCAGGCTGACTACGCCGTGGCGAGCGGTATCTTCAATGTCTGCCAACAGACATCAGCTGAGGCCTGGCAAGGCTATATCGCCGAGGTCTTGCGTTGTATGGATGCCAGCAGCCGCAAGGGCTTTGCCTTCAACTGCCTGACCAGCTATTCCGACCCACCGTTCATGCGCGATTACCTTCATTACGCTGATCCGTGCTTTTACTTTGATCTGTGCAAAAGAACCTACTCCAGACAGGTGTCACTCTTGCACGACTACGGCTTGTACGAGTTCACCCTGCTGGTGCGCAAGGCATCGTAAGCGGCCGTCCGGTTTTCCTGTTTCCTGGAGATTCACATGCTCAAAAGCGGTTCCACTTCTGTTACCCAGTCTGACGAAAGCCAGCTCGAGGCTCGCGAGCAACTCTGGCAGGCGTTCACCAAGGCGCCGCTGGACGACGCCGAGAAAGAACGCAACCTGGGATTGTTCATCCGCTCAGCTTCGCTGGCGCGACTGCTGGCGATTTCCGACCTGTACCGGGAAATCGTTCATTTGCCGGGCTCGATTCTCGACTTCGGCACCTGGCGCGGGCAGAACGCCGTGCTCTGTGAAAACCTGCGAGCAGTATTCGAACCGTTCAACAAGCAACGTCGCCTTGCCGCGTTCGATACTTTTGCCGGCTACAAGTCGCATGACAATGACGGCAAGGTCAACAACGAGCACTTCCAGGACGGTTGCTACCACACCGGCAACGGCTACGCCGACTATCTGCGTCACCTGCTCGGTCTGCACGAAAGCATCAATGCGTTGCCACAGGTGCCCAGTGGTCACCAAGTGGTCGAAGGGGACATCAAGGACACCCTGCCGCCGTTCATTGAAGACAACCGCAACTTGCTGGTAGCGCTGGCGTTCTTCGACATGAATCTGGAAGGGCCGACGCGCTTCGCCCTTGAACAGATTCTGCCGCGCTGCGTACCCGGCTCGTTGCTGGTGTTCTTCCAGTTGCAGCGCGACTTCCTCCCCGGCGAGGGCTATGCCTATGCTGCCGACGTGCTGGGTAAGGTACGCCATGAGATCAAGCGCTCAGAAACCTACCCGTCGCTGTGTATCGTCAAGCTGCTCTGAGGAGGACTGCGCATGTTCCTTATCATTGGTAATGGCATGGTTGGCCTGGCTATCGCAGCGGGTTTGTCGCGCAGTGTGCCGGCTGATCAGATTCAGGTCATCGGCCCCGCCGACCGAACCAACAGTGCCTCGATGGCCGCTGCGGCGATGCTCAACTCGTTTGCCGAGCTTGAGCCGGGCGCGCTCGATCAGCCGCGAGATCGGCTCAAGTTCGAATTGAGTCAGGCCTCTGCGCGCTTGTGGGGCAACTTTGTCGAGGAGTTCGACATCCCTGCTGCCCACTACCGCTTGGGTACCGTGCTGGTCAACAACAATGCCTCAAACGCATTTGAAGACGCGGCATTCGATGCCATCGCCGGTTACCTGGACGAGTTCGCCGAGCCCTTCGAGCGAATCGAACCGAATATGGAGCCGGCCTATATGCCAGGTTCCAGCTACCGCAGCCGGCAGGCGTTGTTCCTGCCACGTGAAGGCGTGGTCAATCCCGACGGAGTAATCCATGCGTTGCAAGCGAGCCTGGTCAAGCGCGGCGTGCGCTTTATTGACGGCACTGTACAGGCGCTGGACAAGGTTGGCGGGTGCACCCGCGGTGTGACCCTGGCAGATGGCCGCGTGCTGGCAGGCGAGCGCGTTGTGCTGGCCAACGGCAGCATGGCCACCCGGCTCTGGCAAGAGCAGGACTGCATCCGCGTGATCAATGGCGTCGGCGCCACCGTAGTGCTGAAAAACCCTGGCATCAAGGGTCGCTATGTACTGCGCACACCAAATCGTGGTGGCGCCTGTGGCATCTACCATGCGCCCTATCAGGATGACTTGTTCGTGGTCGGCGCGACCAACCTGGTGACCACTGTCGATGAGCAGTATCCGCGCGCCGAAGCGGTTGCCGCGTTGATCAACGGCGCGATCAATCAGGTCAACCAGATGCACCGTGCCAGTGGCCTGGTGCGCTACAACTTTGGCTATCGTCCTGTCAGTCTCGATGGCTATCCGGTGCTCGGTCAGCTCAATGACAACACATTCATTGCCACCGGCACGCGCCGCGATGGCTACCACTTTGCTCCATGGCTGGCCGATAACTTCGCCGCACTGCTGCTCGACAAGCCGATTACAGGGCAAGCGCGTGCCTACTTTGAGCATGCCCGGCCGCAGCGCAGCGCGCTGCTCGACCAGCCGATCGAGGCCTGCTGCCGCAAGTACGCAGCCGTCAAATGCTCTGCGCTTTCGCAGCACGGCTATGACGCTGGCCATACCGATGCCGACCAGGCGATGGAGCAGTACTACTATCACCGGGCCCGCGATTTTTTCGAGATGCACGGGCTTGAGCAGGCGATACAGGTGGACTTCCTCGATGCCTTGATCGGCGGCTATCTGTCGCTGGACGACTTCACCTGAAACGCGTGACCGGAGAAACGAACGTGGACAAGCAGGTTATTCCTTTCAACAAGCCTTTCGTGGTTGGCAAAGAGCTGTTCTATATCGCACAGGCGGTCATGAACGGTGGCATTGCCGGCGATGGTCACTTCAGCCGGCTGTGCCATCAGTGGCTGGAAAGCAATCTTGGTTGCCACAAGGCATTGTTGACGCACTCGTGTACCGCTGCCTTGGAGATGGCTGCGATCCTGGCTGACGTGGGGCCTGGTGATGAAGTCATCATGCCGTCGTTCACCTTCGTTTCCACCGCCAACGCCTTTGTCCTGCGCGGCGCGATACCCGTGTTTGTCGATATCCGCCAGGACAGCCTCAATCTCGACGAGCGCTTGGTTGAAGCGGCCATTACCGAGCGCACCAAGGCGATCGTGGCGGTGCACTATGCCGGCCAGCCTTGTGACATGGACGCGCTGATGCGGATCTGCGAGAAGCACGGCTTGATGCTTATCGAAGATGCTGCACAGGCTATTCTGGCTCGGCAGAAGACGCGTGCGCTAGGCACCATTGGCCACCTTGGCTGCCTGAGTTTTCACGAGACCAAGAACGTCATTAGCGGGGAAGGCGGTGCATTGTTGATCAATGATCCGAAGCTGATCGAGCGCGCCGAGATAATCTGGCAGAAAGGCACCAACCGCAAGGCGTTCGCCCGTGGCGAAGTCAGCAAATACACCTGGGTTGACGTTGGCTCGTCCTTTCTCCCAAGTGAGTTGACCGCAGCGTTCCTGTACGCACAGTTGGAGCAGGGGGAAAGCATCAACGATCATCGGCGATCGTTGTATGAGGCTTATTACAATCAGCTCGGCGCGCTGGAAGTTGACGGTTGTTTCACCCTGCCACGCACACCGGGCGGCAAGCCGGCCAATGCACACATCTTCTACGTGTTGATGCGTAGCAGTGTCGAGCGGGACGCGTTGATCCGCTTCCTGCGCGAGCGTGAGATCTATGCGGTGTTCCATTATGTACCTTTGCACGACTCGCCGGCAGGTCTGCGCTTTTCGCGTAGCGTCGGAGAGCTGCCGATAACCCGCAAGGTTTCCGACTGTCTGGTGCGTCTGCCGCTGTTCTCCGACATGGCGGGTTGCCAGGTCGATGAGGTTTGCGCGGCCATTCAGGACTTTTTCACCCAGCTCACTAGCGCTTGAAACCCAAGCGCAGTCGCCCCGATTCTGGAGTTTCAACCGATGTCCAATCCTGCGCTGGGTCAGGGTTGCTCACCCGAGCAAGCTCTGGCCAATCTGCGGCAGCTGTACGCCAGGCCAGAGCATCCTTATTACATCCTGGCGCCGGACTACCGGGAAACCTCCTCAGGCATTGCCTCGCTGCACTACCTCTGCCATCTGCTCAATCTGCGCGGGCGAGAGGCCTATATTCTGGGTAAGGCTCAGGTCAACCCAGACCTGAAAACACCTTTGCTCGATGCTCAGGCGGCCCAGCGTCATGTCGATACTGGCCAGGTACCGATTGCGATCTATCCAGAGGTCGTCGAAGGCAATCCGTTCGAGTGCTCGGTGGTGGCGCGTTTCCTGTTGAACTTCGAAGGGTTCATCACTGGCCGCGGTATGGCTGCTGCTCCATCCGACCTGTTGTTCTATTCCGGCGCGTTGATTGCAGCGCGTCACGGTAACCCCGAAGGCGACCTGCTGTGCCTGCCGACCATCAATGTCGATCTGTTTTGTGCAGCTGCGCCCGGGACCGTGCGCGAGGGCAAGTACCTGTACCAGAACCGCTTCGCATTGGAGCAGATCGACTATTCGCAGTTGCCGGCCGACATTCGCCTGCTGAGCATGGCCAATGCCCTGACCCTTGCCCAACTTGCTGATCTTTTGCGCAAAGCGCAGGTGATGTACACCCACGAGTGGTCGATGACGTGCGTGATTGCCGTGCTCTGTGGTTGCCCGGTGATTTTCATACCGGGTCATGGCATTGATCAGCAGTTCCTTGATGCCAGCTTTGTCGGTAGCAGCGGTTTTGCCATGCTCGATCAGCCCGATGCATTGCGCCACGCCAGCGCTGGCGTCGAAGGTGCATTGCAACGCTACGTTGAGCGTACCGCGCCGTTCTGGCAGCAACTTGAAGTGTTTGTCGACAAGACCCAGCAGGCCGCGCGGCGTGAGCAACAGGGCAATGCCCTGGGTGTTCTGGGCTGGCTGCGGCAGCGTTATCCGCTGGCTGAGCCGCTGCGCCTGATCAACGCAAAACTTGACGCAGCTGCGGCACCCACGATTGCCGTAGTGGTGCGCGCCAGCACCGATCAGGTGGCTCTGGCGCGTACCCTGGACAGCCTGCAGCGCAGCCTTTACAAGCGTCTGGAGGTGATCGTTCTGAGCCGCGATGAGCCGGATCAAGCAACGGCGCGGTGGCTGCCAGGTGATTCAGAGCAATGGCAGGCGCCGGTCAACACATTACTCGCGGACAGCACCAGTGACTGGTTCATGCTGGTCGAGGCGGGTGTCGAATTTACCGCCAGCGGCATGCTGATGGTGGCCTTGAAACTACTTGAGACCCCGCCCAGTTGTCTGGCGCTGTTCGGCGACGAAGCGGTACGCCTGGACGGTGGAGCTGTTGATCTCTGCCTGCGGCCGGAGCTGAACCTTGATCTGCTGCTGGCGCAGCCTGCCAACCTGGCCCGACACTGGTTGTACCGACGCCTCGCCGTGCTGAGCCAGCAAGGTTTCGGTCTGGCCAGCGGAGCGGCGGCGGAGCTGGCCTGCCAGCTGCGATTGCTCAACGAGCACGGGCTGAGTTGCGTAGCGCACGTCAGCGAGCCCCTCTTGGTCGCCGACGGTGCGCCTGTCCGCGACTGCCCTGACGAGCGCGCTGTGATTGCAGCGCATCTATACGAGCGCGGTTATGCCCAGGCACAAGTACTGGCGCTGGCGCAGGCGGCTGGCTGTTACCGTATCGATTACCAGCACGCGCAGCAGGCCACCGTCAGTATCATGATCTATGTGCAAGGTGGTCTTGTGCAGTTGCAGCGTTGTCTGGAAATCCTCCTCACGCAAACCACCCACCCTGCTTACGAAATCGTCCTGATCGAGCCGGGGTCCGACGATCCAGCTGTGGCGCAGTGGCTGGAGATGGTCAGCCAGATTGACCAGGCGCGCTTCCAGGTGCTGCGGTTCATGCCTGGCCAGTCACGCGCTGCCTTGTGCAATGCTGCGGCGCAGGAGGCTCGCGGTGATTATCTGGTCTGGCTTGATGCTGGCGTCAGTGTGCTTGACGGGGGCTGGCTGCAGACGCTGCTCAACCAGGCCCAGCGCCCGGAAGTAGGGGCCGTGGCCGGCAAGTTGCAGACGGGCACTGGCTTGCTCCACCGCGCCGCGCTGGTACTAGGCCTGGGCGGCAGTGTGAGTAGCGGCGTAGACGGCGCTGCCCATGACCATGTCGGCTACATGGGCAGGTTATGGCTGGAACATGATTGCAGCGCGCTTGCGGATGAGTGTCTGATGGTCCGCCGCGACAGTTTCCTGCAGGTAGGCGGTTTTGCGCTCGATCCTTTGCTGGTGCCTTGGGTCGGCGCGGATTTGTGCCTCAAGCTGCAGCAGACCGGCTACCTTAACGTCTGGACCCCTTATGCACGGTTTTTGATCGAAGCTGAGGTGGTCTCGCCACCCGGCGCCGATGAAGAAGATGCGCTGTTCGCCCGCTGGCTACCGCAATTGCTGCACGACGCTTGCTACAACGAGAATTTCTCGTTGGTGGCAGGCGAGGCCTTCGCAGTGCAAAGCAATGCCATGAGCTGGCGTCCACTCAAGGACATCGCGCCTACCGTCCTGGTGTTGGCCTCTGCTTGCGAGGGGGATGGCCAGTTGCGTCTGATCCAGCCCCACCAAGCCCTTGGCCGCGCAGGTCTGATCGATGGCACGGTTCATATGGGCTTGATGTCGCCCGTGCAGATCGAGCGCTTTGCGCCTGCAAGTATTGTCATGCAGCGGCCGATTGACGAAGACCAACTGTTGACGCTGCGCCGCTTGAGAGCGTTCTCGCAGGCCTTCAAGATTTGTGACCTGGATGGCTTTGCGCCGGGCCTGGCAGCTGGAGGCGGCGCTGCCGCTCTGTTGGAGCACCTCCAGCCAGGATTGATGCAGGCGGACCGCGTTGTGGTTTCCAGCCCTGTGCTGGCTGACCTGTTGCGTGGGGCACATGACGATATTCGCTTGCTTGAGAGTGCGTTGTCGGCAGATTGGGGTCGCCTGCAAGGGCAGCGCCGCACGGCCGAGCGGGCGCGCGTCGGATGGCTGGGCAGCACAGACGCCGCTCTGCTTGAAGTGGTCGTGCCAGCGCTTGCCAATGAGGTCGATTGGGTGGTGATCGGCGAGTGTCCGTCCGTGCTGCAGCCATTTGTCAAAGAGCTGCACCCGGCAGTTGAGCCTGGACAGTTGGGGCTGGCATTGGCGGCACTGAATCTGGATCTGGCGCTGGTGCCGCTTGCCGATACGCTGGTCAATGCGTGTGGGAGTGACTTGCGAGTGCTGCAGCACGCGGCCTGTGGTCATCCGGTAGTCTGTAGTCGGGTGGCCGGATTGGCCGGTGCGGACAGTTTGCCGCTGTCGCGGGTGGCTAACCAGACAGAGGAGTGGTTGCGGGCAATTCGCCTGCACCTGGAGGATCGCGATGCATCTGCAGCCTTGGGCGATGCGCTGCAGGCGGCTGTCCGTGCTGACTGGTTGCTGGCCGGGCCGCGTCTGCAGGCCTGGCGTCAGGTGTGGCTGGAGCGCTAGTCTGCGCGTGGGCAGGGCGCGCCGTGAGATGATCGACGCTCGGGCCGTGGCTTTCTTTGCAGAGCGCGCAGGAGGGTGATTCTCGATTGTCTGGTGAGTCGTGACTTGGCAGTCGAAACGTGCATCTTTACTCTATTGGGTCAGCGGGCAGTAAATTGCCATAGTAAAGGCGCGATCGTAAGGTCGTGGCCCCTGCGAATATCCGCCATATCTACCGGGAAGCCACAATGATTGGCATTAAAAGCATCGCCAGCTACGTACCTGCCGAGGGCGTCGACAATTACGCCCAGGGTGCGAAATTCGGCAAAGACCAGGATTTTATCTTCGGCAAGATCGGTTCGACCTTCTTGCCGCGCAAGGACGCCGATCAGGAAACCTCTGACTTGTGTGTCGAGGCCGCCAAGGCATTGTTTGCCAGTAATCCAGGGCTGGACCCGGCAGCCATCGATGCAGTCATCGTGGTTACCCAGAACGGCGATGCCGAGGGCCTGCCGCATACTGCCGCGATCGTTCAGCACAAGCTTGGCCTGGCAACCCATATTGCTGCTTTCGATATTTCCCTGGGCTGTTCCGGCTACGTTTACGGCCTGTACGCTATGAAGGGCTTCATGGAAGCGGCAGGGCTCAAGAACGGTTTGTTGATCACTGCCGACCCGTACTCGAAGATCGTCGATCCAGAAGATCGCAACACGACCATGCTGTTTGGTGATGCCGCGACGGCCACCTGGATGGGTGAGCAAGCCAGCTGGCAGCTAGGCAAGTCGTTGTTTGGCAGCGATGGCGGCGGTGCAGAACATCTGCGTACCACTGACGGCAAGTTCTTCATGAATGGTCGCCAAGTGTACAATTTTGCCTTGGTCAAGATCCCTGCTCATCTGCAACAGCTGCTCGATGCCAGCCAACTGCAGGCTGACGATATCGACTTGTATTGCCTGCATCAGGGCAGCGCGGCGATCGTTGACGCGGTCTCGTTGCGCTTCAAGGAGGGCGAGCACAAGCACAAGTTCGTCAAAGACATGGTCGAGACCGGTAATACCGTATCCTCGAGCATTCCATTGCTCCTCGAAAAGCACGTGCTCGGCTCCCGGCATCAGCGCGTTGCCCTCAGCGGTTTTGGGGTAGGCCTGTCGTGGGGCTCGGCGATCATCGAGCGTTGCGACTGAGCACCGCCCATCTCCTCGTTGTCGAAGCGCCGCCTTGTTCAAGGCGGCGTTCTTTTATCCGCCATGCGCCAAACCTTACAAAAGGATGAGCATTCATGGCTCAAGCGCTGCCTGTATCTTGGCGTCAAGTCCTTGAATTCACTGGGCTGGCACGTTGCCAGCAAATTATTTTGAAATTTCGCTAAAGCAACCCGCCCTGACGACGATAACTATTACGAAGGTTCTCTGTGCCACACCCGGCGAATTGCCAAGGCCGGAAGCCGTAGTACCCAATCCAACGAGGAATTCGTCATGGCTTTGACTGTTAACACCAACACCACCTCTCTGGGCGTTCAGAAGAACCTGAACCGTGCTTCCGATGCACTGAGCACCTCGATGACCCGTCTGTCCTCCGGCCTGAAAATCAACAGCGCCAAAGACGACGCTGCCGGCCTGCAGATCGCTACGCGTATGACTTCGCAGATCCGTGGTCAGACCATGGCTATCAAAAACGCCAACGATGGTGTTTCGATCGCTCAGACCGCTGAAGGCGCGATGCAAGAGCAGACCAACATTCTGCAGCGTATGCGTGAACTGGCCGTTCAGTCGCGAAACGACTCGAATAGCTCGACCGACCGTGACGCGCTGAACAAAGAGTTCCAGTCCATGCTCCTGGAAATCGACCGTATCGCTGACAGCACCCAGCTGAACGGCAAGAACCTGCTGGACGGTACCGCTGGCGTCATGACCTTCCAGGTCGGCTCCAACGTTGGCACTCAGAACCAGATCACCATCAGCCTCAGCGGCGCGATGAAAACCACCGGTGCTGGTGCAGCACTGACCGGTCTGGCTGGCAAAACCATCGCTGGTGCAGACACCACTGCTGCCCAGAACAACTTCAGCGCCGCCGTCAGCGCCATCGACGACGCTCTGAACGCGATCAACAGCTCGCGTGCTGACCTGGGTGCTTCGCAGAACCGCCTGACCAGCACCATCAACAACCTGAACAACATCAACGAAAACGCTGAAGCTGCTCGCGGCCGTGTTCAGGACACCGACTTCGCTGCTGAAACTGCCCAGCTGACCAAGCAGCAGACTCTGCAACAAGCTTCGACTTCGGTTCTGGCCCAGGCCAACCAGCTGCCATCGGCAGTTCTGAAACTGCTGGGCTAATCTGCCAGTAGGTTCTCGGCGGGGGAGTGCGTTGAAGCGCTTCCCCGCTTTTTCGTTGCGAGGTGGTAGAAATGGACATGAGCGTCAAGCTGAATCTATCCTACCCGGCCGCGCGTCCGACCGAGCAGGTCGCCGAAAAGCCGGTTAGTGATGTAGCGGTATCCCGCCCTGAGGAAGGCAAGCGTCTCAGTGACGGTAACAAACCTTCAGCGGAGATCGATGCTGAACAAGTACGAAGTGCTGTTGCCGAGATCGAAAAATTTCTGAGCAACGGTAGACGCAACTTGGAATTCTCCACGGATGAAGAATCCGGCAAGGTCGTTGTCAAAGTCATCGCCAGCGAAACCGGTGAGCTGATTCGTCAATTGCCCTCGGAAGAGGCTTTGCGAATTGCAAACAGTCTGAGTGATGTCAACAGTCTTCTGTTCGACGCCAAGGTTTGACCGGCGGCGAACTATAATGATGCGGTGAAGGCCGGGAGCGCAGGAATGGCGCCTGGCCTATCAATGAGAGGGAAAACAGCATGGCAAGCCCGATAGCTTCCAGTCTTGGCCTTGGGTCCGGTCTTAATATTACCGATATCGTCAAGGTGCTGGTCCAGTCCGATACTGCCGCCAAGCAGGCGCAGATCTCCCGGCAGACCAGTAACAACGCTGCGTATATATCCGGGGTTGGCGCGCTGCGCAGCGCTCTCACTGCGTTTACCACTGCCATGGGCAAGCTCAACGACAAGTCTGCGCCGTCCTTCAATGCCTATGCAGCGACGTCGGCGAGCGACAGTATTGTCAAGGCGACGGCTGGCAATACCGCAGTTGCAGGCAGTTACAGCATCGAGGTGAAGAACCTTGCCACGGGCTCGAAAGTTGCCAGCGCAGCCTACGCCGAAGGTGCAAGCAAGTCGGTAACGGCCGGTGAGATGGTGATCGAGCAGAATGGCAAGACCTACAAGGTCACCATTGGCGATGATGCCACTCTGCAAACGGTGCGCGACCAGATCAACAAAGAACTGAGCGCCAGCGGCATCTCTGCCAACATCATCACCGGGAAGGATGGTGCCCGCCTAGTGCTGGGCTCTACTACCACTGGCGCGGGTAATGATCTCAAGGTCTCGGGTATCCCTGAGCTTGAGATCGACGGGACCAAGTCGATGGCCAGCGAAGGCGCTGGCTACATCGATGACGTTGCCAAGGATGCGCTGCTGACCATCGATGGCCTGGAAGTCAGCAGCGCCTCGAACACGGTCACTGACGCCATCAGTGGCTTGTCGTTGGAGCTGACTGGCAAGAGTGCCGTGGGTGTGGCGACCAAGGTGACTGTTGCCGCCAACAATGACGGCCTGAAGACCTCGGTGCAGGCTTTTGTCGATGCCTACAATACCATGCAAAGAGCCATCACCGCGCTGACCAGCACCAGTACTGACGCCGATGGCAATCTGGTGCTTGGTTCGCTGACGAACGACCCGACCACTCGCTCGCTGCTCTCCGATGTGCGCGGCGTGTTGGCAGAGGTAGGTGCAGGGGACCGCCTGACAACGTTGAGCCAGTTGGGTATCAATACCCAGAAAGACGGCACCCTGGAGTTCAGTGCCAGCAAATTCACCGCAGCGATGAGCGACAAGAAGCTTGGCGCTGAAGTGCAGGAACTGTTCACTGGCACAGGCGGTATCTTCGAGCGGATGAACAAGGCAATTGATCCGTATAACGCTACAGATGGCAGTCTGGCTGCACGCAAGACCAGCCTGGACAAGACGGCCAAGAGTCTGACCGACCAGCAGGCGGCGCTTGATCGTCGCACCGAGTCGCTGACCGAAGCGCTGACCAAGAAATACGTTGCACTGGACACCGCGTTGGGCAAGATGAAAGCCCAGGCCGAACAGATCACTTCGATCTTCGACGCTATCAACGCCCAAGCCAAGAAGTCCTGATCCGGCAACGCTGAGTCTCCCAAAAGCCCGGCTGCGTCCCTTCGACGCGCCGGGCTTTTTTATTTGCCGCTAAAGTTTTTTGACGCGGCGGCGATATACAGGGTATACGCAACCTTTTTTGCTGGAACGAGGCAGATCCATGAACCCGATGTTGGCCCTTCGGCAGTACCAGAAAGTGAACGGCGCGGCGCAGACCTCCGAGGCCAGCCCGCATCGCCTGGTGCAAATGCTCATGCAAGGTGGTCTTGACCGCCTGGCTCAGGCCAAGGGCGCGATTGCGCGCAATGACATTGCCCAGAAGGGCATCCTGCTGGGCAAAGCCATCGACATCATCGGCGGCCTGCGTGAAGGTCTCGACCTGGAAAACCACGCCGACAGCCTGGCCGAGCTTGATAATCTGTACACCTACATGAGCCGGCGCCTGGTCGAGGCCAACCTGAAGACCGACACCGCGATCATCGACGAAGTCGCCCGCCTGCTGATCACGGTCAAGGAAGGCTGGGATGCGATCGCCGACCAACAGCCGGAAGGCTGATCCAAGGAGCGTGGCATGAGCATGGTGATCGAGCGTATCGAACAGACCCGTGAGGCGCTGCTGGCAGCGCTCGCCGGCCGCGACTGGGATGCAGTGAGCGAACTCGACCTCGAGTGCCGCCTGTGCGTCGAGGACGTGCTGTCCGAGGCCACGCACAACGAAAGCCAGGTACGTGCCAGCCTTGAGCAGCTACTCGAGGTCTATCGGCATCTGATTGAAGTTGCAAGTGGGGAACGTCAAACTTTAGTCGACGAGATGACGCAAATCCGTCAGGCGAAAAATGCCGCCAAGGTATACCATCTGTTCAGCTGACACTGATGAGATACAAAAACTGAGCGCCATAAATTTGACTGTGCGTTTTTTTTTGACTTTACTAGTGGCTGTATTCGAATTTCAGACGTCCGAACACTGACCATTCAGTCGGAATGATGTCGAGCACGCCCTCAGGGCGCCGATATGACTAGGGAAGTTGCTATTGCATGTGGCGTGAAACCAAGATTCTCCTGATCGATGACGACAGCGCCCGCCGCCGCGATCTGGCAGTGGTTCTGAACTTTCTCGGCGAAGACAACCTGTCTTGCTCAAGCCAGGACTGGCAGCAAGCGGTAGAGTCGCTGGCCTCCAGTCGTGAGGTGCTGTGCGTACTGATCGGTGCGGTCAATGCGCCTTCCAGTGTGCAAGGGCTGCTTAAGACAGTGGCAGGCTGGGATGAGTTCCTTCCGATGTTGCTGCTTGGCGATGTTTCTGCTGCAGAGTTCCCTGAGGACCTGCGCCGCCGGGTGTTGTCCAACCTGGAAATGCCTGCCAGCTACAGCCAGCTGCTCGACTCCCTGCACCGCGCCCAGGTCTATCGCGAAATGTATGACCATGCCCGCGAGCGTGGCCGTCAGCGCGAACCGAACCTGTTCCGCAGCCTGGTCGGCACCAGTCGCGCCATTCAGCACGTGCGGCAGATGATGCAGCAGGTGGCCGACACCGACGCCAGCGTGCTGATCCTCGGCGAGTCAGGCACTGGCAAGGAAGTGGTTGCGCGTAACCTGCACTATCATTCCAAGCGCCGTGAAGCACCGTTCGTGCCGGTCAACTGTGGGGCGATCCCGGCCGAGTTGCTCGAAAGCGAACTGTTTGGTCACGAAAAGGGCGCGTTCACCGGTGCGATCACCAGTCGCGCTGGGCGCTTCGAGCTGGCCAACGGCGGCACGCTGTTCCTCGACGAGATCGGCGACATGCCGCTGCCGATGCAGGTCAAGCTGCTGCGCGTGCTGCAGGAACGTACCTTCGAGCGTGTCGGTAGCAACAAGACCCAGAGCATCGATGTGCGCATCATTGCCGCCACGCACAAGAACCTTGAGGTCATGATTGAAGAGGGCACCTTCCGCGAAGACTTGTACTATCGCCTGAACGTGTTCCCGATCGAGATGGCGCCGCTGCGCGAGCGAGTTGAAGACATCCCGCTGCTGATGAACGAGCTGATCTCGCGCATGGAGCACGAGAAGCGTGGGTCGATTCGGTTCAATTCGGCCTCGATCATGTCGCTGTGCCGGCATGGCTGGCCTGGCAACGTCCGCGAGCTGGCCAACCTGGTCGAGCGCATGGCGATCATGCATCCCTACGGTGTGATCGGGGTGTCCGAGCTGCCGAAGAAATTCCGCTACGTCGACGATGAAGACGAGCAGTTGGTCGACAGCATGCGCAGCGACCTGGAAGAGCGCGTTGCGATCAACGGCCATACGCCGAATTTCTCCAATCACGCGATGCTGCCGCCCGAAGGCCTCGACCTCAAGGACTACCTCGGTAGCCTCGAGCAAGGCTTGATCCAGCAGGCGCTGGACGACGCCAATGGTATCGTTGCGCGGGCCGCCGAGCGCTTGCGGATTCGCCGTACGACGCTGGTGGAGAAAATGCGCAAATACGGCATGAGCCGTCGCGACGGCGAGGAACAGGCAGAGGATTGACGCCTGCCGTTTCCCTTGCATAGGGCTGCAGCGCAGCCCTGATAAGCCCTCCACCCCGTTAACCCTATCTCCGGCACGGCTATTGCTATATCGCAGGCAACACACCGTTTTTATGACGGTCAGCCACGCGAGAGAGCACGATGCCCCACGCCGCCCCGATTTCCCGAGCCGCTGATCCGCAGGGTCGCATCCCGGTCGAGCAGGAAAGCCGACAGGGCCTTGAACACGCATTCGCGTTGTTCAATCAGGTTTCCAGCCAACTGAATCAATCCTACGGCATGCTCGAGGCGCGGGTGCGCGAGCTCAAGGGCGAGCTGGCTGTAGTCAGTGCGCAGCGCATGGCTGAACTGGACGAAAAGGAACGCCTGGCCAATCGCCTGCAGAACCTGCTCGACCTGTTGCCAGGCGGGGTGGTGGTGATCGATGAGCACGGCAGGGTGCGCGAGGCGAATCCTGCGGCCTGCGAGTTGCTGGGCGAGCCGTTGCTCGGCGAATTGTGGCGCCAGATCATTGCCCGCAGTTTCGCTCCACGCAAGGACGACGGCCATGAAGTGTCCCTGCGCGATGGCCGCCGTGTGTCGATCGCTACTCGTTCGCTGGATGCCGAGCCTGGCCAGTTGGTCCTGTTGACCGACCTGACCGAAACCCGTCGCCTGCAGGATCAACTCGCCCGGCATGAGCGCTTGTCCTCGCTCGGGCGCATGGTTGCCTCGCTGGCGCATCAGATCCGCACGCCGCTGTCGGCGGCCATGCTCTATGCCAGCCACCTGGCGGATCCGCAGCAACAGTTGCCCAGCGAAACCCGTCAGCGCTTTGCTGGAAACCTCAAGGAGCGCCTGCACGAGCTTGAGCATCAAGTGCGCGACATGCTGGTGTTCGCCCGCGGTGAGTTGCCGTTGGCTGATCGGCTCAGTCCGAAGGGTTTGTTCCAGGCGTTGCAACAAGCTGCGCAGGTGCATGTGCAGGGCCATGCAGTGCGTTGGCAGTGCGACACCCACCTGGGTGAGTTGCTGTGCAATCGCGACACCCTGGTCGGGGCACTGCTCAATTTGCTGGAAAACGCCCTGCAGGCAAGCACGCTGCCGGCGCGGGTAAAAATTCATTTGTTCCGCCGTGGGCATGCGCTGCACCTGTGCGTCAGTGATGCTGGCTGCGGCATCGCGCCGGCGCTGCTGGCGCGCCTCGGTGAGCCGTTTCTGACCACCAAGACTACCGGTACCGGGCTCGGTCTGGCCGTGGTTCAGGCGGTGGTGCGCGCACATCAGGGCGAAGTACGCATGCGCTCGCGAGTAGGTCGGGGCACCTGCGTGCAGGTGATCCTGCCGCTGCTGGGCGAGTTGCCTGGGGAGGCGCGCTGATGGGTATCAAGGTGCTGCTGGTCGAGGATGACCGGGTGCTGCGTGAAGCGCTTGGCGATACCCTCGAGATCGGCGGTTTTGCCTATCGGGCGGTGGGCTGTGCCGAAGAGGCGTTGGCCGCTGTGGCCGGTGAAGCGTTCAGTCTGGTGGTGAGTGACGTCAACATGCCGGGCATGGACGGCCATCAGTTACTGCTGCAATTGCGCAGCAGCCATCCGCAATTGCCGGTGTTGCTGATGACCGCCCATGCTGCGGTTGAGCGTGCAGTCCAGGCCATGCGCCAAGGCGCGGTGGATTACCTGGTCAAGCCGTTCGAGCCGCAGGCGCTGTTAAGTCTGGTGGCGCGTCATGCTGGCGGTCGCGTCGGCGGAGCCGATGAAGACGGCCCGGTGGCATGCGAGCCGGCCAGCCGGCGCTTGCTGGAGCTGGCTGCGCGAGTCGCCCAGAGTGATTCGACGGTGTTGATTTCCGGCGAATCGGGTACCGGCAAGGAGGTCTTGGCGCAGTACATCCATCGCCAGTCCGCGCGAGCGGCGCAGCCGTTTGTGGCGATCAACTGCGCAGCAATCCCGGACAACATGCTCGAGGCAACCTTGTTCGGCCACGAGAAGGGCGCCTTCACCGGCGCCATTGCCGCTCAGCCAGGCAAATTCGAGCAGGCCGATGGCGGTACCTTGCTCCTTGACGAGATTTCCGAAATGCCGCTGGGCTTGCAGGCCAAGCTGCTGCGGGTGTTGCAGGAGCGCGAAGTGGAGCGGGTGGGTGGACGCAAGCCGATCGCGCTGGATATTCGCGTGCTGGCTACCACCAACCGCGACCTGGGCGCTGAAGTGGCGGCGGGGCGCTTCCGTGAAGACCTGTTCTATCGATTGTCGGTGTTCCCCTTGGCCTGGTGCCCGCTGCGCGAGCGCAGCGGCGATATTCTGCCGCTGGCCGAGCGCCTGCTGGCACGCCATGTGGCGAAGATGAAGCACGCGCCGGTCCGGTTGTCTGCCGAGGCGCGCCACTGCCTGCAGAACCATCCGTGGCCGGGCAACGTGCGCGAACTCGACAATGCCCTGCAGCGGGCGCTGATTCTGCAGCAGGGCGGCTTGATCGAGGCGGCGGATTTTTGTCTGGGTGGGGTCATTGCCTTGTCTGCACCGGCAGCGCTGGTCGCGCCTGCACAGGCAGTCACTAGCGATTCGCCTGCTGATTCCGGGGTGTTGGGCGATGACCTGCGCCGGCACGAATTCCAGATGATCATCGACACCCTGCGCGCCGAGCGCGGACGGCGCAAGGAAGCGGCCGATCGACTGGGCATCAGTCCACGTACCCTGCGCTACAAGCTGGCGCAGATGCGCGATGCAGGCCTTGATGTCGAGGCCAGCCTGTTCGGCTGATTCACCTTAATTAACCCGCTTACAGGATGGCTGGCATCGCTCTTGCTAGCACCAGCCTATCCGCTGCATGAGTGTCAAAAAAATGCGGCCGCCGGAGAGAGAAGTTCATGAGCCAAGGTGTTGAATTCAATCGTCTGATGTTGGACATGCGGTCCATGCAGGCCGATGCCATGTCCCTGCCCAAAGTGGCAGCTGCGCCTGAGCTGGCGCCAGGGCAGAGCAGTTTTGCCGACATGCTCGGCCAGGCCATTGGCAAGGTCCATGAAACCCAGCAGGCCTCGAGCCAGCTCGCCAACGCTTTCGAAATTGGCAAGAGCGGCGTGGACCTGACCGACGTGATGGTTGCTTCACAAAAAGCCTCGGTGTCATTCCAGGCGTTGACCCAGGTGCGCAACAAGCTGGTTCAGGCGTACCAGGACATCATGCAGATGCCGGTTTGAGGACTAATTGACTCATGGCCGAAGCAGTCGTCGATAACGCCCCCGCCAAGAGCGGGCCGCCAGTGGCCAAGCCGCCGCTGTTCGGCATGTCGTTCCTGGAAAACATCTCGCGGATGCCCGCCCTGCGTCAGGTCGGCCTGTTGGTCGGGCTGGCTGCCAGTGTGGCTATCGGCTTTGCCGTGGTGCTCTGGTCGCAGCAGCCGGACTACCGGCCGCTGTATGGCAGCCTGGCCGGCATGGACACCAAGCAGGTCATGGAAGTGCTTGGCGCTGCCGACATCCCCTACAACGTGGAGCCCAACTCCGGCGCTCTGCTGGTCAAGGCCGACGACCTCTCCCGTGCGCGCCTGAAACTGGCAGCCGCTGGCGTGGCGCCAAGCGACGGCAACGTCGGCTTCGAGATGCTCGACAAAGAGCAGGGTCTGGGCACCAGCCAGTTCATGGAGGCGACCCGTTACCGGCGCAGCCTGGAAGGCGAGCTGGCGCGCACCGTGTCGAGCCTGAACAACGTCAAGGCCGCCCGCGTCCATCTGGCGATCCCGAAAAGCTCGGTATTCGTGCGCGACGAGCGCAAGCCAAGTGCGTCGGTACTGGTCGAACTGTATCCGGGCCGTGCGCTGGAGCCGGGCCAGGTGATGGCGATCGTCAATCTGGTGGCGACCAGCGTGCCGGAACTGGACAAGACCCAGGTCACCGTGGTCGACCAGAAAGGCAACCTGCTCTCCGATCAACTGCAGGACTCTTCGCTGACCATGGCCGGCAAGCAGTTCGATTACAGCCGACGCATGGAAGGCATGCTCACCCAGCGTGTGCACAACATCCTGCAGCCAGTGCTGGGCAATGACCGCTACAAGGCTGAAGTGTCGGCCGATGTCGACTTCAGTGCAGTCGAGTCGACCTCCGAGCAGTTCAACCCTGATCAGCCAGCCCTGCGCAGCGAACAGTCGGTCGACGAGCAGCGCACCAGCAGCCAGGGACCGCAAGGCGTGCCGGGTGCTCTGAGCAACCAGCCGCCAGCTGCGGCTGCTGCACCGCAAAACGCCACCGCCGCGGCAACCCCAGCGGGTGCCATTCAGCCTGGCCAGCCATTGCTGGATGCCAATGGCGCGCAGATCATGGACCCGGCCACCGGCCAGCCTATGCTCGCACCGTACCCGGCCGACAAGCGCAAGCAGTCGACCAAGAACTTCGAGCTGGACCGCTCGATCAGCCATACCCGTCAGCAACAGGGCCGCCTCAGCCGCCTGTCGGTGGCAGTGGTAGTGGATGATCAGGCCAAACTCGATGCTGCGACTGGCGAAACCACCCGTGCACCGTGGGGCGCCGAAGATCTGGCGCGCTTCACCCGCCTGGTCCAGGACGCGGTGGGCTTCGATGCGAGCCGTGGCGACAGCGTGACCGTGATCAACGTACCGTTCGCCGCTGATCGCAGCCCTGAAATCGCCGATATCCCGTTCTACTCGCAGCCCTGGTTCTGGGACATCATGAAGCAGATGATGGGTGTGCTGTTCATTCTGGTGTTGGTGTTCGGCGTATTGCGTCCGGTGCTCAACAACATCACCGGCGGTGGCAAGCAGTCTGCTGCCGACGGCGACATGGAGCTGGGTGGGATGATTGGTCTGGATGGCGATCTGGCCAACGACCGTGTCAGCCTGGGTGGCCCGCAAAGCATTCTGTTGCCAAGCCCGAGTGAGGGATATGAGGCGCAGTTGAACGCAATCAAAGGCCTGGTGGCCGAAGACCCGGGCCGTGTCGCCCAGGTCGTGAAAGAGTGGATCAACGCCGATGAGTGATAACCGAGCCGTTACCGCCAAACTGAGCCGCACCGACAAGGCCGCGATCCTGCTGCTGTCGCTGGGCGAAACCGATGCCGCGCAGGTCCTGCGCCATATGGGCCCCAAGGAAGTGCAGCGAGTCGGTGTGGCCATGGCGCAGGTGGGCAATATCCACCGCGACCAGGTCCAGCAGGTGATGAGCGAGTTCGTCGAAATCGTCGGCGAGCAGACCAGCCTTGGCGTCGGCTCCGACGGCTACATCCGCAAGATGCTCAACCAAGCCCTTGGCGAGGACAAGGCCAATGGCCTGATCGACCGCATTCTGCTCGGTGGCAACACCAGCGGCCTGGACAGCCTGAAGTGGATGGAGCCACGCGCCGTGGCTGACGTGATCCGCTTCGAGCACCCGCAGATCCAGGCCATCGTGGTGGCCTACCTGGACCCTGACCAGGCCGGTGAGGTGCTGGGTAACTTCGACCACAAGGTGCGCCTTGACATCATCCTGCGCGTATCGTCGTTGAACACGGTACAGCCAGCGGCGCTCAAGGAACTCAACCAGATCCTCGAGAAGCAGTTCTCCGGCAACTCCAATGCCGCGCGGACCACACTGGGTGGTATCAAGCGGGCTGCCGATATCATGAACTTCCTCGACAGTTCGGTCGAAGGTCAGCTGATGGATTCGATCCGCGAGATCGATGGCGACCTGTCCGAACAGATCGAAGACTTGATGTTCGTCTTCAACAACCTCGCCGACGTCGACGACCGTGGCATTCAGGCGCTGTTGCGCGAAGTGGCCTCGGACGTGCTGGTGGTGTCGCTCAAGGGCGCCGACGAGCGGGTCAAGGACAAGATCTTCAAGAACATGTCCAAACGTGCTTCCGAGCTGCTGCGTGACGACCTCGAAGCCAAGGGCCCGGTGCGGGTCAGCGACGTCGAGACCGCGCAGAAGGAAATCCTCACCATCGCGCGGCGTATGGCCGATGCCGGCGAGATCGTGCTGGGCGGCAAGGGCGCCGAAGAAATGATCTAAGCCTTGTTCAGGCTGGCGCTGAAAGGTTCGACCTCAGGCGCCAGCGCTGGCACGCTGGATTTTTCCACCGACGCGCGCGCGAGCAGGGCGTACGTTGGCCGAACATGGTTTTTGAGAGCCCCACAGCATGTCCACCACCGAACACCCCAGCGACCTGATCCGTGCCCGCGACCTTGAAGGCGTCGATGTCTGGGCGCTGCCCAGCTTTGACCCGGCGCCTGCGCCAGCACCGGAGCCTGAGCCTGAAGTCATCGAGCCGGAAATCGAAGAGGTGCCCCTCGACGAGGTCCAGCCGCTGACCCTCGAAGAGCTCGAAGCGATTCGCCAGGAAGCCTACAACGAAGGCTTTGCCACCGGTGAACGCGAGGGTTTTCACAGCACCCAGCTCAAGGTCCGCCAGGAAGCCGAGGAAGCCCTCGCCGCCAAGCTGGGTGAGCTTGAGCAGTTGCTGGCGCATCTGCTCGAGCCGATTGCCGAGCAGGACACCCAGATCGAGCGCTCGCTGGTGCACCTGGTGGCGCACATGACGCGGCAGGTCATCGGCCGTGAGCTACGCACTGATTCGAGCCAGATCACCCAGGTGCTGCGCAGCGCGCTGAAGCTGCTGCCGATGGGCGCCGACAATATCCGCATCCACCTCAATCCGCAGGACTTCGAACTGGCCAAGGCCCTGCGCGAACGCCACGAAGAGAGTTGGAAAATCCTTGAAGACGAATCGTTGTTGCCCGGCGGGTGCCGTATCGAAACCGCCCACAGCCGCATCGACGCCAGCATGGAAACCCGCATCGAGAAGGCCGTAGCGCAGCTGTTCGACCAGTTGCACGATCAGGCCCTGCATCCGGCGCCTGCCGATATCAGCCTGGACCTGGGCAGCACCGATGCGCCTTGACCGCACCAGCTTCGGCAAGCGCCTGGGCGGCTACGCCGAGGCGATCAGCCTGCCTGAGCAGCCGGTGGTCGAGGGTCGCCTGTTGCGCATGGTCGGCCTGACGCTTGAGGCCGAAGGCCTGCGCGGCGCAGTCGGCAGTCGCTGCCTGGTGATCAACGACGACAGCTACCACCCGGTGCAGGTCGAGGCCGAGGTGATGGGCTTTGCCGGGACCAAGGTGTTCCTCATGCCGGTTGGCAGCATTGCCGGGATCGCGCCGGGCGCGCGGGTGGTGCCGCTGGATGACAGCGGGCGCCTGCCGATGGGCATGAGCATGCTTGGCCGGGTGCTCGATGGTGCTGGCCGGGCGCTGGATGGCAAAGGAGGGATGAAGGCCGAAGATTGGGTGCCGATCGACGGGCCGATCATCAACCCGCTGAACCGTGACCCGATCAGCCAACCACTGGATGTCGGCATCCGCAGCATCAACGGTCTGCTTACCGTCGGCCGCGGCCAGCGCCTGGGTCTGTTCGCTGGTACCGGCGTCGGTAAGTCGGTGTTGCTGGGCATGATGACGCGCTTCACCGAAGCCGAAATCATCGTGGTCGGCCTGATCGGCGAGCGGGGGCGGGAGGTCAAGGAGTTCATCGAACATATCCTTGGTGAAGAAGGCCTGAAGCGTTCGGTCGTAGTCGCCTCGCCGGCCGACGATGCGCCGCTGATGCGCCTGCGCGCTGCGATGTACTGCACGCGCATCGCGGAATACTTTCGCGACAAGGGCAAGAATGTCCTGTTGCTGATGGACTCGCTGACCCGGTTTGCCCAGGCCCAGCGCGAGATCGCCCTGGCCATCGGTGAGCCGCCAGCGACCCGCGGTTACCCGCCGTCGGTCTTCGCCAAGCTGCCCAAGCTGGTCGAGCGCGCCGGTAACGGCGAGGCCGGCGGGGGCTCGATCACGGCGTTCTATACCGTGCTGTCCGAAGGTGATGACCAGCAAGACCCGATCGCCGATGCGGCGCGGGGTGTGCTCGACGGCCACTTTGTGCTGTCGCGGCGGTTGGCCGAAGAAGGTCATTACCCTGCGATCGACATCGAAGCCTCGATTAGCCGGGTCATGCCGCAGGTAGTAGACGCCGATCACTTGCGCCAAGCGCAGAAATTCAAGCAGTTGTGGTCGCGCCTGTCGCAGAGCCGCGACTTGATCAGCGTGGGCGCTTACGTTGCGGGCGGCGATCCCGAGACCGACCTGGCGATTGCCTTGCAGGCACGCCTGGTCGGCTTCCTGCGTCAGGGACTGGACGAAAACGTCAGCGGCACGCAGAGCCGTGAGCAGTTGGCCGGCGTGTTTGCCACGCCCACAGGCGGTGGCTAAGCCATGAGCACGCCAAGCCGTGCCGCGCGCCTGGCGCCAGTGGTGAACATTGCCGAAGAGGCTGAGCGCAAGGCGGTCCAGCGCCTTGGTCACTTCCAGCAGCAGGTAGCCCAGGCCCAGGCCAAGCTGGCCGAGCTCGAGCGTTTTCGCGAAGACTACCAGCTGCAGTGGATCAACCGTGGTGGGCAGGGCGTCAACGGCAGCTGGCTGCTCAACTATCAGCGCTTTCTGGCCCAGCTGGAAACGGCCATGACCCAGCAGCGGCAGAGCCTGGCCTGGCACCAGAGTAACCTCAACAATGCCCGTGCCACCTGGCAGCAGGCTTACGCCCGGGTTGAGGGCTTGCGCAAGCTGGTACAGCGCTACATGGATGAGGCGCGCCGGCTCGAAGACAAGCGCGAGCAAAAGCTGCTGGACGAGCTGTCCCAGCGCCTGCCGCGATCCAGCGCTTACTAGGGCATTGGTCGAGTTTGTTGGCGCTGTCGCTTGCAACTTGTCGGCGCGTCTTCTAAACCTTCTGAAGCTGCATCCGCCATCATCGAAGGAATCGCTAGCATGGCAGTGGAACCTACGCTTTCCCCCGACGGCAAGAAGCTGACGATTGCGATCAAGGGCCGTTTCGATTTCGCCAAGCATCAGGCGTTTCGCGATGCTTACGAGCGGCAGAACGGCCGGCCCGAGCAGGTCGTGGTCGACCTGAGTGAGGCAACCTACCTGGACAGTTCTGCGCTGGGCATGCTGTTGCTCTTGCGCGACCATGTTGGCGGTGACGACTCCGACGTGCGCGTGGTGCACGCCACAGCCGATGTGCGCAAGATCCTGGCGATCTCCAACTTCGAAAAACTGTTCGACATCAGTTGACTGCGCTCATGCCGGCTGAAGCCACTTTGCAGGTGCTGATTGCCGAGGATGGCGCTGCCGATCGTCTGTTGCTGGCGCAGATCGTACGCCGCCAGGGTCATCAGGTGTTGACTGCCGAGAATGGCGCCGAGGCGGTGGCGCTGTTTCGCCAGCACCGGCCGCAACTGGTGCTGCTCGACGCCTTGATGCCGATCATGGATGGCTTCGAGGCCGCGCGGCAGATCAAGGCGCTGGCCGGCGAGACCTTGGTGCCGATCATCTTTCTCACGTCATTGAGCGAGGAGCAGGCACTGGTGCGCTGCCTTGAAGCCGGTGGCGACGACTTCATCGCCAAACCCTACAGTGCGGTGATTCTGGCGGCGAAGATCGGCGCCATGGAGCGCCTGCACAGGTTGCAGGCCAAGGTTCTCGAGCAGCGCGATGAAATAGCCCTGCACCACCAGCATCTGCTCAACGAGCAGCGCGTGGCCAAGGCGGTATTCGACAAGGTCGCCCATACCGGCTGCCTGCAGGCGCCGAATATCCGCTATTTGCAGTCGCCTTTTGCGCTGTTCAATGGCGACCTGCTGCTGGCGGCCTACACGCCCTCGGGTGACATGCATGTGCTGCTGGGTGACTTTACCGGGCATGGCCTGCCCGCAGCGGTCGGCGCCATGCCGCTGGCAGAGGCGTTCTATGGCATGACCGGCAAGGGCTATGGTCTGGCGCAGACGCTGCGCGAAATGAACGCCAAGCTCAAGCGCATCCTGCCGGTAGACATGTTTTGCTGTGCGTTGCTGCTGAACATCAGCTACCAGCGCGGCACCGTGGAGTTCTGGGGTGGCGGGATGCCCGATGGCTATCATCTGGCGGCCAGCGGCGAAGTGCTGGCGACCTTGCCGTCTACCCAGCTACCGCTGGGTGTGCTGGCCCCGGAACGCTTCGATGACCGTACCCAGGTGATGCCGCTGGCGCCAGGTGAGCGGCTGTTGCTGCTGTCCGATGGTGTAGTCGAGACCAGCAACGCCGGCGGGCAATTGTTTGGGGTCGAGCGCCTGCAGCAGGTGATCGCCCTGAACCGCCCCCCCGCACTGTTGTTCGAGGAACTGCTGCAAGCCTTGCAGGCGTTTGGCGGGCGCGCTCGGGATGATGTCAGCCTGTGTGATATCCGCATGCTCGAGCCAGCCGCGGATTTACCCGCCAACGCCGGCCATGCCGACAGAGGGCGCAGCAGCCCGCTCGATTGGTCGCTAGGCTTCGAGCTGCGCGGCGAGACGTTGCGGTGGGTCAATCCAGTTCCGCAACTGCTGCAGCTGCTGCAGGAAATCCATGGCCTGCGACCGCTTGCGGGACAGTTGCACAGCGTCTTTGCCGAGCTCTATACCAATGCCCTGGAACACGGCGTGCTCGGCCTTGATTCAGCGCTAAAGGGCGATGCGGCAGGGTTTTCAGAGTTTTACCGGTTGCGCTGTGAGCGACTTGCGCAGCAGGTCGATGGTTACATTCGGATAGATCTCAAGGTTGAACCCTGGGAGCGAGGAGGGCGTCTGATCATCGAAATCCGTGACAGCGGCGTCGGCTTCGATGTCGAGCAGGTGCTGGCACGGTTGCCACGCCAGGATGCCTTCAGTGGGCGCGGAATACATCTGGTGCGGCGCCTGAGTCAGGATGCACAATGGATCGAGGGCGGTCGATGCGCCAAGGTAGAGGTGCTCTGGTGAGCACGCTGCCAGGCCTAGCCGCCTCAACAGGGAGTGAACAGATGATGGACGTGCACATCGATGAGCGGGTCTTGCGTGACTTGCAGGACATCATGGAGGGTGGCTATCAGCAACTGCTGGAGATTTTTCTGGAAGACTCCGAGCGGCGCCTGAGCCAATTGCATGGCGCGAGAAATGCCAGTGAGTTGGGCATGGCCGCGCACAGCTTCAAGGGCAGCAGCAGCAACATGGGTGCGGTCGGTTTGGCCGCCCTTTGCCAGCAGCTCGAAGAGCGGGTCAAGCAGTCGCCGGCCTATGGCGTTGAAGACCTGGTCAACCGTATCGACTCCGAATACCGCCAGGTGAAGTGCTTCTACCTACTCGAATGTGAGCGTGTCTCCGGCAGTTGAGCAAAACTGGCGCGAGTTTTGCCTGTCTCTGTGCAGACGATTTTGCCGCAAGCCGGCGCGGAGACCCTCGATGCCTGTCGCACCCAACCCACTGATCCAAGCCAGCGCCCCCGTCAAGCAGACCCGGGTGGGCGCCGACAAGCCGCCTGCGGCCGCTGTTGCGCAGGATAAAGGCTTTGATCAAGTGATGGCAAAGCAGGCCCGCGACAGTGTCGGCCAACGTGACGACAAGGTGGCCCCGGCCAAACCGAAGGACAAGCCCGACGCCGCCTCGGCCGGCAAGGCCCAGACCGCCGACAAGCCTGAGGTTGCCGCTGACGGCAATAACTTGCCAGGCAGCGACCCGGCGCAGCAGGCCGACGCCAGCACTGACGGCGATAACAAGGCTTCTGTGGATGCCAGCCTGGTTGCCGGCCAGGTCACCGACGCCCCAGCCGGTGCCCAACTGATCCAGGCTCAGGCGCAGGCGGTTGCTCCCGTCTTGCAGGCTGGTGTGCCGGCAACTGCAGCGCCGCAAACCGGCGAGCCGGCCGAGGCTGCGTTCGACCCCGAAGCTGACGCCTTGGCAGGCCTGCCAAGCCTGCGCTTTGCACTTGAGCACAGTGCTCAGGCCAAAGGCACGACCTCGGCGCATGCGGCCAATCAGTCAGAAACTGGCAAGGCACCCGCAGACGGCAACCAGGCTGCCGTCAATACCTTGGCGAACGTGGTCGAGAAAGGCGAGCACGAAGGTG
The DNA here is from genome assembly GCF_024809895.1 of Pseudomonas sp. BIGb0278. Lineage (NCBI taxonomy): Bacteria > Pseudomonadati > Pseudomonadota > Gammaproteobacteria > Pseudomonadales > Pseudomonadaceae > Pseudomonas > Pseudomonas sp. BIGb0278. Next base: position 253,406 of record NZ_JANUEL010000006.1, on the reverse strand, counting down.
ACAAGTCCGAGTCAGGCCACAAAGCTTTCGGCAGCCTGATCGAGGACGGCCTGAAAGACATCAAGAGCGCCAGCAGTGATACCCGCGTCGACAACTTCGCTGACCGCCTGGCCACGCTGACCCAGGCCGCCACCGCCAAGACCGCCAACGCCGTGCCGGTCAACCCCAGCCCGCTGCAACAGCCGTTGGCAATGAACCAGGGCGCCTGGACCGAAGGCCTGGTCAATCGGGTCATGTACCTGTCGAGCCAGAACCTCAAGTCGGCGGATATCCAGCTTGAGCCGGCCGAACTGGGTCGGTTGGACATCCGCGTCAATATTGCCACCGACCAGGCCGCGCAGATTACCTTTGTCAGTGGTCACGCCGGTGTGCGTGACAGCCTCGACAGCCAGCTGCACCGTTTGCGTGAGTTGTTCGCGCAGCAGGGCCTGGCCCAGCCTGACGTCAACGTTGCCGATCAGTCCCGCGGTCAGCAGCAGCAGGCGCAGCAAGAGGCATCGCAGCTGTCCGGTGTGGCGGCACGGCGTGGCGCGGCCGCTGCGGCTGAGCAAGGTGAGCTGAGCGAGGCTTCACGCGCGGCCGAGCAGCAAGTAGTGATCGGCGACAGCGCAGTCGATTACTACGCCTGACCCAGCATTTGCTGATCCAGGACGCCGGGCCAGTCTGCCGTCACTCTGTTGGGTGACGACGGGCGGGCCCGGCGTTTTGTCTACGTTGCAATATCTGGCATAACACTTGCTCAAGCCACGTCATCCACCTACGAACCCCTGATGGACGACGGATTATTGGCATGGCGAAGAGCGAAGCAGTGAAAGACCCCGCCGCAAAAGGCAAACTCAAGTTGATCCTGCTGATGGTAGTGGCACTGCTGCTGGCGGTTGGCCTGTCGGTGGGCGCTACCTGGTTCATCATGCACAAGGGCGAAGCGGCGCCAGCCACCGACCCGGCCCTGGCCAACGTCAAGCCGGCTGCGATCTACGAGCCGCTGGCGCCGGCCTTTGTGGTCAATTTCAACCAGAACGGCCGCCAGCGCTACATGCAGGTGAGCATCACCCTGCAAGGCCGTAACCAGGCTGACATCGACGCACTCAAGGTGCACATGCCGGTGATCCGCAACAACCTGGTGATGATGTTCTCGGGGCAAGGCTTCGACACCCTGGCCAGCAGTTCGGTGGGCCAGGAGATGCTGCGCCAGAAGGCCACTGCGGTGGTCCAGGAAGTGGCGCAGAAAGAAGTCGGCAAACCGGTCATCGACCAGTTGCTGTTCACCAACTTCGTGTTGCAGTAGGAGTCCGTAATGGCCGTACAGGACCTGCTGTCCCAGGATGAGATCGACGCGCTGCTGCATGGCGTCGACGATGGCCTGGTACAGACCGAAAGTGCTGCCGACCCCGGCAGCATCAAGAGCTACGACCTGACCAGTCAGGATCGGATCGTGCGCGGGCGCATGCCGACCCTGGAAATGATCAACGAGCGTTTTGCCCGCTACACCCGGATCAGCATGTTCAACCTGCTGCGCCGCTCCGCCGATGTGGCGGTGGGTGGCGTGCAGGTGATGAAGTTCGGCGAGTACATCCATTCGCTGTACGTGCCCACCAGCCTCAACCTGGTCAAGATCAAGCCGTTGCGCGGCACCTCGTTGTTCATTCTCGACGCCAAGCTGGTGTTCAAGCTGGTCGACAACTTCTTTGGCGGTGACGGGCGTCACGCCAAGATCGAGGGGCGCGAGTTCACCCCGACCGAGCTGCGCGTGGTGCGCATGGTTCTGGATCAGTGCTTCGTTGACCTCAAGGAAGCCTGGCAGGCGATCATGCCGGTCAACTTCGAGTACATAAACTCCGAGGTCAACCCGGCCATGGCCAACATCGTTGGTCCCAGTGAAGCGGTAGTGGTGTCGACCTTCCACATCGAGCTCGATGGCGGCGGCGGCGACCTGCACGTGACCATGCCCTACTCGATGATCGAGCCGGTGCGCGAGATGCTCGACGCGGGCTTCCAGTCCGACCTCGACGATCAGGACGAGCGCTGGGTCAAGGCCCTGCGCGAGGACGTGCTCGATGTCAGTGTGCCGGTCACCGCCACGGTTGCCCGCCGCCAGCTGAAACTGCGCGACATCCTGCACATGCAGCCGGGCGATGTGATCCCGGTTGAGCTGCCCGAGCACCTTGTGCTGCGCGCCAATGGCGTGCCGTCGTTCAAGGCGCGGCTGGGCTCGCACAAGGGCAATCTGGCCCTGCAGATCATCGATCCGATCGAGCGCCGCTGACGGCGTGCCGGTCGCAACCCCGAATTGAATGCTTGTCGAGGACACTATGGCTAACGAAAACGAAATCACCTCTGCCGAGGACCAGGCCCTGGCCGATGAATGGGCTGCCGCGCTGGAAGAAACCGGTGATGCCGGCCAGTCCGACATCGATGCACTGCTGGCCGCCGACAGTGGCGGCGCCGGGCGCCTGCCAATGGAAGAGTTCGCCAGCTCGCCCAAGCCCAATGAAAACGTCAGCCTCGAAGGGCCGAACCTGGATGTGATCCTCGACATCCCGGTGAGCATTTCGATGGAAGTCGGCAGCACCGACATCAACATCCGCAACCTGCTGCAGCTCAATCAGGGGTCGGTGATCGAGCTCGACCGCCTCGCCGGTGAGCCGCTGGATGTGCTGGTCAACGGCACCCTGATCGCCCATGGCGAAGTGGTTGTGGTCAACGAGAAGTTCGGCATCCGCCTGACCGACGTGATCAGCCCTAGCGAACGCATCAAGAAGCTGCGCTGAGTGAAGCCGGTGATACGCGCTGTGGCCGCTGTCGCCACGCTGCTGGTCAGCGAAGTGGTGGTTGCCTCGCAAGCGCCTGCTGCTGCCCCGGTTACCGCTGCGACGCCGCCAGGTGGTCTGGGCGGGCAACTGGCGCAGATGGTCTTTGGCTTGTTGCTGGTGGTCGGCCTGATCTTCGCGCTGGCCTGGCTGCTGCGGCGCATGCAGGGCGCCGCGCCGCGCGGTGGCCAGGTGATCGAGATCATCGGCAGCCGCACCATCGGCCCGCGTGACCGGCTGTTGCTGGTGCAGGTCGGCAAGGAACAGATCCTGCTCGGGCACAGCCCGGGCAGCATCAAGGCCTTGCATGTGCTGGCCGAGCCGGTCGAGGTGCCTGCCAGTGCCCGCCCGGCGCCTCCAGAGTTCGCCCAGCGGCTGTTGGAGCTGATGGGCAAGGATCAGAAGGACACCAAGTGATGATCGGCGCCGTGCGCATGCTGTTGACCCTGGCGCTGCTGCTGGCCGCGCCGCTGGCCCTGGCCGCCGACCCGCTGTCGATCCCCGCCATTACCTTGTCCAGTGGCGCCGACGGCCAGCAGGAGTATTCGGTCAGCCTGCAGATCCTGATGATCATGACTGCGCTGAGTTTCATTCCAGCGTTCGTCATCCTCATGACCAGCTTTACCCGCATCATCATCGTCTTTTCGATCCTGCGCCAGGCCCTTGGCCTGCAGCAGACGCCATCCAACCAGGTGCTCACCGGCATGGCCTTGTTCCTGACCCTGTTCATCATGGCGCCGGTGTTCGACAAGGTGAACAAGGATGCCCTGCAGCCGTACCTGAGCGAGCAGATGACGGCTCAGCAGGCCATCGACAAGGCCCAGGGGCCGCTCAAGGACTTCATGCTGGCGCAGACCCGGCAGAGCGACCTGGACATGTTCGTGCGCCTGTCCAAGCGCACCGACATTGCCAGCCCCGAGCAGGCACCGCTGACCATTCTGGTGCCGGCGTTCGTCACCTCGGAGCTGAAGACCGCGTTCCAGATCGGTTTCATGATCTTCATCCCGTTTCTGATCATCGACATGGTGGTCGCCAGCGTGCTGATGGCGATGGGTATGATGATGCTGTCGCCGCTGATCATCTCGCTGCCGTTCAAGATCATGCTGTTTGTGTTGGTCGATGGCTGGGCACTGATCATGGGCACCCTGGCCGGTAGTTTCGGTGGCCTCTGACACCGTCAAGGAGAGCGTGGCATGACCCCTGAAGTTGCCGTTGACCTGTTCCGTGATGCGCTCTGGCTGACCGCCCTGATGGTTGCCGTGCTGGTAGTGCCGAGCCTGCTGGTCGGTCTGGTGGTAGCGATGTTCCAGGCTGCGACCCAGATCAACGAACAGACCCTGAGCTTTCTGCCGCGTCTGCTGGTGATGCTGGTGACGCTGATCGTGGTCGGGCCTTGGCTGGTGACCAAGTTCATGGAATACATGCTTGGTCTGTACACCAGCATCCCGCAGTTGATCGGTTAGCCGGCGATGCTGGAGCTTACCGACGCGCAGATCGGCACTTGGGTAGCGACTTTCATGCTGCCCTTGTTCCGCGTCACTGCGGTGCTGATGACCATGCCCATCTTCGGCACCAAGATGCTGCCGGCGCGGGTGCGCCTGTACGCCGCGCTGGCGATTACCGTGGCCATCGTGCCGGGGTTGCCGCCAATGCCGGAGTTCGACCCGCTGAGCCTGCGCGGGCTGATGCTGTGCGGTGAGCAGATCCTGGTGGGCGCGCTGTTCGGTTTCTCGTTGCAGATGCTGTTCCAGGCGTTTGTCATCGCCGGGCAAATTGTCGCGATCCAGATGGGTATGGCATTCGCCTCTATGGTCGACCCGGTCAACGGCGTCAACGTGGCGGTGGTCAGCCAGTTCATGACCATGCTGGTGAGCATCCTGTTTCTGCTGATGAACGGCCACCTGGTGGTGTTCGAGGTGCTCAGCGAAAGCTTTACCACCTTGCCGGTCGGCAATGCCCTAGTGGTCCAACACTTCTGGGAAATAGCCGGGCGTCTGAGTTGGGTATTTGGCGCTGGGGTGCTGTTGATTCTGCCGGTGGTCACCGCACTGCTGGTGGTCAACGTATCGTTTGGCGTAATGACCCGTGCGGCGCCGCAGTTGAACATCTTTTCGATCGGTTTTCCGCTGACCCTGGTGCTCGGCCTTGGCCTGTTCTGGGTCGGCCTGGCCGACATCCTCTCGCATTACCAGGCACTGGCCAGCGAAGCGCTGCAGTGGCTGCGTGATCTGGCACGGGCGCGCTGAGCATGGCAGAAAGCGAGAGCGGCCAGGACAAGACGGAAGACCCCACCGACAAGCGCAAGCGTGACTCGCGCAAGAAAGGTGAGATCGCCCGTTCCAAAGAACTCAATACGGTGGCGGTGACCTTGGCCGGCGCTGGCGGTCTGTTGGTGTTCGGCGGCCATCTCGCTGACACCCTGATGGACTTGATGCGAATTAACTTCTCGCTGTCGCGCGAGGTGCTGATCGACGAGCGCTCGATGGGTCTGTTTCTGCTGGCATCAGGCCAGAAGGCGCTGTGGGCGGCGCAGCCATTGTTGATCATGCTGTTCGTGATTGCCTTTGTGGCGCCGATCATTCTGGGCGGCTTCATCTTCTCCGGCAGCCTGCTGCAACCCAAATTCAGCCGGATGAATCCTTTGGCCGGGATCAAGCGGATGTTCTCGCTGAACGCGCTGACCGAGCTGCTCAAAGCGATGGCCAAGTTTGTACTGATCCTGTTTGTGGGCTGGCTGGTGCTGGTCAATGACCGTGTAGCGCTGTTGTCCATCGCCAACGAGTCGCTTGAGCAAGCGATCATCCACAGCGCGGTAGTGGTCGGCTGGAGTGCGTTGTGGGTCTCGGCGGGGCTGCTGCTGATCGCTGCGGCGGACGTGCCGTTCCAGCTCTGGCAGACACAGAAAAAACTCAAGATGACCAAGCAGGAAGTGCGCGACGAGCACAAGGACTCCGACGGTAAGCCCGAGGTCAAGCAGCGCATCCGGCAATTGCAGCGCGAGGTCTCGCAGCGGCGCATGATGGCGGCAATCCCTGACGCCGACGTGATCATCACCAACCCGACCCACTATGCCGTAGCCCTGCAATACGACCCGGAGAAGGGCGGGGCCGCGCCGTTGCTGCTGGCCAAAGGCAGCGACTTCATCGCCCTCAAGATCCGCGAGATCGGCGCCGCGCACAACGTGCAGATTCTCGAGTCGCCGGAGCTGGCGCGGGCGATCTACTACTCCACCGAGATCGAGCAGGAAATCCCTGCCGGCCTGTATCTGGCGGTAGCCCAGGTGCTGGCGTTCGTCTTCCAGGTCCGCCAGCACCGCGCCGGCAAGGGCAAGCGCCCTGATCCGCTGAACAAAGACCTGCCGATTCCGGACGATCTGCGCCGCGACAGCTGATCGCAGGCATCCGTTGGCAAAGTTGGACAGCTTCTTGCAAAGGCAGCGCAGGCGCTCTACAGGCGTCAAAGTTTTGCTTGAAGAGGAATCGCGGTGGATCGCAGTCAGTTAATCAGCAACGCGCGCAGCAACCTGAGCGGACTCGGTCGGGGCAACCTGGGTGTGCCGTTGTTGCTGTTGGTGATGTTGGCAATGATGATGTTGCCGATCCCGCCGTTCCTGCTCGACGTGTTCTTCACCTTCAACATCGCCCTGTCGCTGGTGGTGCTGCTGGTCTGCGTATATGCCCTGCGGCCGCTGGACTTCGCCGCCTTCCCGACCATTCTGCTGGTAGCGACGCTGTTGCGCCTGGCGCTCAACGTCGCCTCGACGCGGGTGGTGCTGCTGCACGGCCACGAGGGCCATGGCTCGGCGGGCAAGGTCATCCAGGCCTTTGGTGAGGTGGTGATCGGCGGCAACTACGTGGTCGGTGCCGTGGTGTTCGCCATCCTCATGATCATCAACTTCGTGGTGGTGACCAAGGGCGCCGGGCGTATCTCTGAAGTCAGCGCGCGCTTCACCCTCGATGCTATGCCCGGCAAACAGATGGCGATCGACGCCGACCTCAACGCCGGCCTGATCGATCAGGCCCAGGCCAAGGCGCGCCGCGCCGAAGTCGCCCAGGAAGCCGAGTTCTACGGCTCTATGGACGGTGCCAGCAAGTTCGTTCGCGGCGACGCCATTGCCGGCCTGCTGATCCTGTTCATCAACCTCATCGGCGGCGTGCTGATCGGTATCCTCTCGCACGGCATGTCGGGCGGGGAGGCCGGTAAGGTCTATGCGTTGCTGACCATTGGTGACGGTTTGGTGGCGCAGTTGCCATCCTTGCTGTTGTCCACCGCCGCCGCAATCATGGTGACGCGCGCCTCGGGCTCCGAGGACATGGGCAAGCTGATCAACCGGCAGATGTTCGACTCGCCAAAAGCCTTGGGCGTGTCGGCCGGCATCATGATCGTCATGGGCCTGGTCCCGGGGATGCCGCATGTGGCCTTCCTCAGCCTCGGTGTAATGGCCGCCGGTGGCGCCTATCTGGTCTGGCGCAAACAGCAGGTCAAGGCGGTCAAGGCGCTGGAAGAAGTGCAGCGCCAGCAGGATCTGCTGCCATCCCCGCAGCGCGCAATGGACACCAAGGAGCTGGGCTGGGACGACGTCACTCCGATTGACATGATCGGCCTGGAAGTAGGCTACCGGCTGATCCCGCTGGTCGACCGCAACCAGGGCGGCCAGTTGCTGGCGCGGATCAAGGGCGTGCGCAAGAAGCTCTCGCAGGATCTGGGCTTCCTCATGCCGACCGTGCACATCCGCGACAACCTCGACCTGCAGCCAAGTGCCTATCGTCTGACCCTGATGGGGGTAATCCTCGCGGAAGCCGAGATCTACCCGGACCGCGAGCTTGCAATCAACCCAGGTCAGGTGTTCGGTACCCTCAATGGTATCGCCGCGCGTGACCCGGCGTTCGGCTTGGAGGCGGTTTGGATCGACATCGGCCAGCGCGCGCAGGCGCAGTCGCTGGGCTACACCGTGGTCGATGCCAGCACTGTGGTGGCGACCCACTTGAACCAGATTCTGCAAAAGCACTGCCACGAACTGATCGGTCACGAGGAAGTCCAACAACTGTTGCAGGTGCTGGCCAAGGCCTCGCCGAAGCTGGCCGAAGAATTGGTACCTAGTGTCATTTCCTTGTCGGGGCTGCTCAAGGTCTTGCAAGCTCTGCTCTCCGAGCAAGTGCCGGTGCGCGATATCCGCAGCATTGCCGAAGCTATCGCCAACAACGCTGGCAAGAGTCAAGATAATGCCGCGCTGGTCGCCGCAGTGCGCGTCGGATTGTGTCGCGCCATCGTGCAAAGTATTGTCGGCGTTGAGTCCGAGCTGCCTGTTATCACCTTGGAGCCAAGGTTGGAACAGATTTTGCTCAATAGTCTGCAAAGGGCCGGGCAAGGTCAGGAAGATGGTGTTCTTCTTGAGCCGAGCATGGCCGAAAAGCTACAGCGTTCGCTTATCGAAGCGGCCCAGCGTCAGGAGATGCAAGGTCAGCCAGCTATCCTTCTGGTAGCCGGCCCGATCCGGGCAATGCTGTCGCGCTTCGGCCGCCTGGCTGTACCGAATTTGCATGTTTTGGCGTATCAGGAAATACCTGACAACAAGCAAGTCACCATCGTTGCCACCGTGGGCCCGAACGGCTGAGGTAGTGGAGTATGCAAGTTAAGCGTTTTTTCGCCGCAGATATGCGTCAGGCCATGAAGCTGGTCCGCGATGAGCTTGGCTCCGATGCCGCTATCATCGGTAACCGGCGCATCGCCGGCGGCGTTGAGCTGACCGCTGCACTGGACTACAAGCTGTCGGCGCTGGCGCCGCGGGTGCCCAACCCTGAGCTTGAAGACGAGCTGCGCAAGACCCAGTCGCGCATCGCTACCGCCCAGGCCGAACTGAGTAGCCGCAGCGATGCCGATGACGGCAACCGTCAGTTGTTTGCCGGCCTCTCGCTGACCGCTTCCGAGCCCTTGGTCGAGCCGCACGTCGAGCAGCCCGCCGCCCCGGCTGCGCCGGCAGTGGCGCCGGTTGATCCGCGCCTGTTCGATGCCATGCGCTCGGAGCTGTCCGGCCTGCGTGAACTGCTCGAAGTACAGCTCGGCTCGCTTGCCTGGAGCCAGTTGCAGGGCAGCAAACCGCTGCAGGCCAACCTCTGGCGGCGCCTGCAGCGTGTTGGCCTGACCGGTGCGCTGGCCCGTGAACTGCTCGACCTGACCGGCGAAATCGACGAGCCGCGGCAAGCCTGGCGGATGATCCTCGCGCACCTGGCGCGAATGATCGATGTACCCGAGATCGAACCGATCGAGGAGGGCGGGGTAATTGCCATGGTTGGCCCGGCCGGCATGGGCAAGACCACCACCCTGGCCAAGCTGGCAGCGCGTTATGTGCTCAAGTACGGCGCGCAGAACCTGGCGCTGGTGAGCATGGACAGCTTCCGTATCGGCGCTCAGGAGCAACTCAAGACCCTGGGCCGCATCCTCAACGTGTCGGTGACCTACGTCGACCCGGGCGAGTCCCTCGCCCAGGCCCTGGAGCCGCTGCTGCGCAAGCGTGTGGTGCTGATCGATACCGCCGGCCTGCAGGCCAGTGATCCGGCCCTGCGCATGCAGCTGGAGACGCTCGCCGGGCGCGGTATCGCTTCGAAGAATTATCTGGTCCTGGCAACCACCAGCCAGAAACAGGTGCTGACCGCCGCCTATCACAGCTACAAGCGCTGTGGCCTGGCTGGCTGCATCCTGACCAAGCTTGATGAAACCGCTTGTCTCGGTGAAGTACTGAGCCTGGCGATCAGTCATGAACTGCCCGTGGCCTATCTTACCGACGGCCCGCGTATTCCTGACGACCTGCACCTGCCGCGCAAGCACCAACTGGTCAGCCGCGCCGTCAGCGTGCAAATGCAGGAAGACCCCAGCGAAGAGGCCATGGCCGATATGTTCGCTGATCTGTACCACAACTCCGGCAAACGCGTGGGTTGAAGATGAACACAATGCAAAGTACCTACAGCAAGGGCTTTAATCACAGCCCTCCATGTGGCCTCGGTTCAAGCGCGACAAGGTAAAGAACAAATATGGGTAGCATGCATCCCGTACAGGTTATCGCCGTGACCGGTGGCAAAGGTGGCGTCGGCAAGACCAACGTTTCAGTCAACCTGTCCCTGGCGTTGGCCGAACTCGGCCGCCGGGTCATGTTGCTGGACGCCGATCTGGGTCTGGCCAACGTCGACGTGCTGCTGGGGCTGACGCCCAAGCACACCCTGGCCGACGTCATCGAAGGCCGCTGCGAGTTGCGCGACGTGCTCCTGCAGGGGCCTGGCGGGGTACGCATCGTGCCGGCCGCCTCGGGCACCCAGAGCATGGTCCACCTGCAGCCGGCGCAACACGCCGGGCTGATCCAGGCCTTCAGCGAGATTGGCGACAACCTCGACGTGCTGGTCATCGACACCGCTGCCGGTATCGGCGATTCGGTGGTGAGCTTTGTCCGCGCCGCGCAGGAAGTGCTGCTGGTGGTGTGCGACGAGCCGACCTCGATCACCGACGCCTACGCGCTGATCAAACTGCTCAATCGCGACTATGGCATGAACCGTTTCCGCGTCCTTGCCAACATGGCCCAGAGCCCGCAGGAAGGGCGCAACCTGTTCGCCAAGTTGACCAAGGTCACGGACCGCTTCCTTGACGTCGCCCTACAATACGTCGGCGCCGTGCCGTACGACGAATGCGTGCGCAAGGCGGTGCAGAAGCAGCGTGCAGTTTACGAAGCCTTCCCTCGCTCCAAGTGTGCGCTGGCGTTCAAGGCCATCGCGCAGAAGGTCGATAGCTGGCCGCTGCCTGCCAACCCTCGTGGGCATCTGGAGTTCTTCGTCGAGCGTCTGGTGCAGCCCACCAGTGCGGGACCAGTGCTATGAGTGCAAGCGGTTTTCAGATGTACAGCAAGGCTTCCAAGGACGCCCAGTACGAGTTGGTCGAGCGTTACGCGCCGCTGGTCAAGCGCATCGCATACCACCTGCTGGCGCGCTTGCCGGCCAACGTGCAGGTCGAGGACCTGATCCAGGCCGGCATGATCGGCCTGCTCGAAGTGTCCAACAAATACGATGCCAGCAAGGGCGCCAGCTTTGAAACCTACGCCGGTATCCGCATCCGTGGCGCCATGCTCGACGAGGTCCGCAAGGGTGACTGGGCGCCACGTTCGGTGCACCGCAATACCCGTATGGTCAGCGACGCGATGCGCGCTGTTGAAGCAAGAACCGGTCGCGACGCTAAAGATCACGAGGTTGCTGCCGAACTCCAATTAGGTCTCGATGATTATTACGGGATTCTGAACGATACCCTGGGCAGCCGACTGTTCAGTTTTGACGACCTGTTGCAGGACGGCGAACATGAAGGTCTGCACGAGGATGGCGCCAGTGCGCAGGTCGAACCGTCGCGTGATCTGGAAGAAGAACGCTTCCAGACGGCGTTGACCGATGCGATCGCCAACCTGCCGGAACGCGAGCGGTTGGTGCTGGCGCTGTACTACGACGAAGAGCTCAACCTCAAAGAAATCGGTGAGGTGCTGGGGGTCAGCGAGTCGCGTGTCAGCCAGCTGCACAGCCAATGCGCGGCACGTCTGCGCAGCCGGCTGGGTGAATGGCGAGCGCGTTGAAACCGGGGTCGCTGCAGTCGTTTTGACGGTGTACCGAATTGATTGAATGCGCGCTCGGGGCCGAGCGCGTTTAAGACTGCTTGGAGGTCTAATTGAACAAAGACATGAAAATCCTCATCGTTGACGACTTTTCGACGATGCGGCGGATCATCAAGAACCTCTTGCGTGATCTGGGCTTCACCAATACCCAGGAAGCCGACGATGGCCTGACCGCCATGCCGATGCTCGAAAGCGGCCACTTTGACTTCCTCGTCACCGACTGGAACATGCCCGGCATGTCCGGCATCGACCTGCTGCGCAAAGTGCGTGCCGATGAGCGTCTCAAGCATCTGCCGGTGCTGATGGTAACTGCCGAAGCCAAGCGTGATCAGATCATCGAAGCGGCCCAGGCCGGCGTCAATGGTTACGTGGTCAAGCCGTTCACCGCCCAGGTGCTCAAAGAGAAGATCGAAAAGATCTTCGAACGCGTGAATAGCTAAATCACGCCAGGGGGCGCCATGGACTCTAACAACAACTCTTTGGGTGAGTTTGAAAACACCCTGAAGAAGCACGCTCAGGAACTGGTCGAGAGCCTTGAGCGCGGCCGGTTTGGCGATGCGGTGCAGCTGATTCATCAGCTCAACCAGACACGCGACCGTGGCCTGTACCAGGAAGTCGGCAAACTGACCCGCGAGCTGCACAGTGCGATCGTCAGTTTCCAGATCGACCCGGCAATGCCGCAGGCCGAGGAAGTCTCGCAGATCACCGATGCCACCGAGCGTTTGTCCTACGTGGTCAAGCTGACCGAGGGTGCCGCCAACCGCACCATGGACCTGGTCGAAGCGAGCACCCCGGTACTCAACGACCTGGCCGGTGAGGCCCAGGCGCTGAGCACTGACTGGCAGCGCTTCATGCGCCGTGAAGTGGCCGCGCCGGAGTTTCGCGATCTGGTCAAACGAGTCGACAGTTTCCTGACGCACAGTGCCGAGGGCAACCGCAAGGTGTCCGGGCACCTCAATGACATCTTGCTGGCTCAGGACTATCAGGACCTGACCGGCCAGGTGATCAAACGCGTCACCGCGTTGGTCACCGAAGTAGAAAGCAATCTGCTCAAGCTCGTGCTGATGGCCAGTCAAGTCGACCGCTTTGCCGGTATCGAACATGACCACGATCAGTTGCGTGCTGAAAAAGATCAAGAAAAACATCCGACTCGGGGTGAAGGTCCGCAGATTCATGCCGATAAGCGTGAAGACGTTGTGTCCGGTCAGGACGATGTCGACGATCTGCTGTCCAGCCTTGGTTTTTAGGGAGCACGTTTAATGAGCTTCGGCGCCGATGAAGAAATCCTTCAGGATTTCCTGGTAGAAGCCGGGGAAATTCTTGAGTTGTTGTCCGAGCAATTGGTCGAGCTGGAAAGCCGACCGGATGATGCCGACCTGCTCAATGCGATTTTCCGCGGTTTTCACACTGTAAAAGGGGGCGCCGGCTTCCTCCAGCTCAATGAGCTGGTGGAGTGCTGCCACATTGCCGAGAACGTCTTCGACATCCTGCGCAAAGGTGAGCGCAGGGTCGACGCCGAGCTGATGGACGTGGTTCTGGAAGCGCTGGATTCGGTCAACAGCATGTTCGGCCAGGTGCGCGAACGCACCGAGGTGACCCCGGCTTCCCGCGAGTTGCTGGCAGCGCTGTCGCGTCTGGCCGAGCCGGGTGCGGCGCCCGCGCCTGCCGCGGTGGTCGAGCCTGAGCCAGCGGTGGTCGAGGAAGACATCACCGACACCGAGTTCGAACAACTGCTCGACTCGCTCGATGCGGTCAAGGCCGAGGCCGAGGCTGCTGAACAGCCGCAGCCAGGTGCAGCCAGCGCCGAGTCGGATGAAATCACCGACGCCGAATTCGAATCTCTGCTCGATCAACTGCACGGCAAGGGCCAGTTCTCGGTCGAGGCGGCCACGGTCGCTCCCGAGGCTGTCGTGCCAGCGCCGGCCGGTGACGAGATTACCGACGACGAATTCGAAGCATTGCTCGACCAGTTGCATGGCAAGGGCACCTTCGCTGCCGATGCGCTGCCGACTGCTGCGGTTGCCGAGGCTGCAGCCAGCCCCGCGCCGGCTGCCAGCGGCGACGAAATCAGCGAGCACGAGTTCGAAGCGCTGCTCGATGAGCTGCACGGCAAAGGCAAGTTCTCGACCGACGCTGCCGAAGCGGCTGCTGTGGCCGTTGCGCCGGCAGCAGCCAAGGCTGAGGTGAAAGCTGCGCCCAAGCCTGCTGCACCCGCAGCAGCTGCCAAGCCTGCGCCAGCGGCCCCGGCACGTGCGCCAGCGCCAGCAGCGCCCGCAGAAAAGCACGCCAGCGAAGCCGAGACGACCGTACGCGTCGACACCGCGCGGCTGGATGAGATCATGAACATGGTTGGCGAGCTGGTGCTGGTGCGTAACCGGCTGGTGCGCCTGGGCCTGAACAGCGGCGACGAAGCCATGTCCAAGGCTGTGTCCAACCTCGATGTGGTCACGGCCGACCTGCAGACTGCGGTGATGAAGACCCGCATGCAGCCGATCAAGAAAGTCTTCGGGCGGTTCCCGCGACTGGTTCGCGACCTTGCCCGCCAGCTCAAGAAGGAAATCAACCTGGAGCTGGTCGGCGAAGAAACCGACCTCGACAAGAACCTCGTCGAGGCTCTGGCCGACCCGTTGGTCCACTTGGTGCGCAACGCGGTCGACCACGGCATCGAAATGCCCGACGAGCGCGACGCCTCAGGCAAGGCTCGCACCGGCAAGGTGGTGCTGTCGGCCGAACAGGAAGGCGACCATATCCTGCTGTCGATCTCGGACGACGGCAAAGGCATGGACCCCAACGTGCTGCGTGCCAAGGCCGTGGAAAAAGGCCTGATGGACAAGGACGCCGCCGAGCGCCTGAGCGAATCGGACTGCTACAACCTGATCTTTGCCCCGGGCTTCTCGACCAAGACCGAGATTTCCGACGTGTCCGGCCGCGGCGTCGGCATGGACGTGGTGAAAACCAAGATTTCCCAGCTCAACGGCTCGATCAACATCTACTCGGCCAAGGGCCAGGGTTCAAAGATCGTCATCAAGGTGCCGCTGACCCTGGCGATCATGCCGACCCTGATGGTGATGCTGGCCAACCAGGCGTTTGCCTTCCCGCTGGTCAACGTCAACGAGATATTCCACCTCGACCTGTCGCGCACCAATGTCGTCGACGGCCAGGAAGTGGTCATCGTCCGCGACAAGGCGCTGCCGCTGTTCTACCTCAAGCGCTGGCTGGTCCAGGGCCAGGTGCATGAAGAGCAGCACGAGGGCCATGTGGTGATCCTCTCGGTCGGCACCCAGCGCATCGGCTTTGTGGTCGACCAACTGGTGGGCCAGGAAGAAGTGGTGATCAAGCCGCTGGGCAAGATGCTGCAGGGCACCCCGGGCATGTCTGGCGCGACGATCACTGGCGATGGCCGGATTGCGTTGATCCTCGACGTCCCGAGCATGCTCAAGCGTTACGCCGCCAAGCGTTATTGATTTTCGGTGGCGCAGCCTCGCGGTTGCGCCATCTAATGGAGTGTTTATGGCAGTCAAGGTCCTGGTGGTGGATGATTCCGGTTTCTTCCGCCGGCGCGTTTCGGAAATTCTCTCGTCCGACCCGACGATCCAGGTTGTGGGTACCGCGACCAATGGCAAGGAAGCAATCGACCAGGCGCTGTCGCTCAAGCCCGATGTCATCACCATGGACTATGAAATGCCCATGATGGACGGCATCACCGCGGTGCGGCACATCATGCAGCGCTGCCCGACGCCGGTGTTGATGTTCTCGTCGCTGACCCATGAAGGCGCCCGGGTAACCCTCGACGCGCTGGATGCCGGGGCGGTCGACTACCTGCCGAAAAACTTCGAAGACATTTCGCGTAACCCAGAAAAGGTCAAACAGATGCTCTGCGAGAAGGTACATACCATCTCGCGCAGCAACCGCCGCCTGAGCAGCTATGCCGCACCGGCGCCGGCGCCAGCCGCGAGCAGCCCTGCACCGGCCAGCAGCCTTGGCCACACACCTGCGGCGCGCACTCCGACGCCTGCTCCTGTGCGTAGCCCGGCAGCGCCTGCTGCGGCGCATTCGCCGGCGCCCAAGCGCAAGCCCTACAAGCTGGTTGCGATCGGCACCTCGACCGGTGGCCCGGTTGCGCTGCAGCGTGTCCTGACGCAACTGCCCGCCAGCTTCCCGGCACCGATCGTGTTGATCCAGCACATGCCCGCGGCGTTCACCAAGGCTTTTGCCGAACGCCTCGACAAGCTCTGCCGGATCAACGTCAAGGAAGCCGAAGACGGCGACATGCTGCGCCCAGGTCTGGCGCTGCTGGCGCCTGGCGGCAAGCAGATGATGGTCGATGGCCGCGGCATGGTGAAAATCCTGCCGGGCGACGAGCGCCTCAACTACAAGCCATGTGTGGATATCACCTTCGGCTCGGCGGCCAAGTCCTACGGTGACAAGGTCCTGTCGGTAGTACTTACCGGCATGGGCGCGGATGGCCGTGAAGGTGCGCGCCTGCTCAAGCAGGGCGGTAGCACGGTGTGGGCGCAGGACGAAGCCAGCTGCGTGATCTATGGCATGCCCATGGCCATCGTCAAGGCCAACCTGGCCGACGCGGTGTACAGTCTCGACGATATCGGCAGGCACCTGGTCGAGGCCTGCGTCTGATGGACGTACTCAGCCTGATCGGCCTGATCCTGGCCTTCGTCGCCATTGTCGGCGGCAACTTCCTCGAGGGCGGGCATGTCGGTGCGCTGCTCAACGCGCCAGCTGCGTTGATCGTGCTCGGCGGCACCCTCGGCGCGGCCATGCTGCAGGCACCGCTGCCGTCGTTCAAGCGTGCGCTGCAGATCGCTCGCTGGATCATCTTCCCGCCGCGGGTCGACCTGGCCGGTGGTATCGATCGGGTAGTCAATTGGAGCCTGACCGCACGCAAGGAGGGCCTGCTCGGCCTGGAAGGCGTGGCTGACGGCGAGCCTGATCCGTATGCGCGCAAGGGCTTGCAACTGCTGGTCGACGGCGCCGAGCCGGAGGCTATCCGGAGCATCCTCGAGGTGGATTTCCTGACCCAGGAAAGCCGCGATATCCAGGCGGCAAAAGTGTTCGAAAGCATGGGCGGCTATGCGCCGACCATCGGCATCATCGGTGCTGTGATGGGCCTGATCCATGTCATGGGCAACCTGGCCGACCCGTCCCAACTGGGCAACGGCATCGCCGTGGCGTTTGTCGCCACCATCTATGGCGTGGCCAGTGCCAACCTGATCCTGCTGCCGGTCGCCAACAAGCTCAAAGCCATCGTCATGCGTCAGTCACGCTACCGCGAGATGCTCCTCGAAGGCCTGCTGTCGATCGCCGAAGGCGAAAACCCACGCTCGATCGAGCTGAAGCTGCAAGGCTTCATGGAGTAAGCCATGCGTCGCCGTCGCCATACCGAAGAACCCGAGAATCACGAGCGCTGGCTGGTGTCGTACGCCGACTTCATCACGCTGCTGTTTGCTTTTTTCGTGGTCATGTATTCGATCTCTTCGATCAACGAGGGCAAGTACAAGGTCGTCTCGCAGGCCTTGCTCGGCGTGTTCAATGACCCTGAGCGGGCCATGCGGGCCATCCCGATCGGCGAAGAACAGCCGCTCAGCATCAAGCCAGCCGAGCCGTTGATCAAAGACAGCGAGCAGACCGATGCGGGCCTCGGCCAGACCAGCGCCGACCCGCTGCAGACCATCAGCGATGATGTGCGCAGCGCTTTCGGCGATTTGATCAGCTCCAACCAGATGACCGTGCGCGGCAACGAACTGTGGGTCGAGGTTGAGCTCAATTCGGCGCTGTTGTTTGGCAGTGGCGATGCCATGCCCAGCGACGCTGCATTCGCGATCATCGAGAAGGTGGCGAATATCCTCAAGCCGTTCGCCAACCCGGTGCACGTCGAGGGCTTTACCGACAACCTGCCGATCCGCACTGCGCAGTACCCGACCAACTGGGAACTGTCGGCCTCGCGTGCGGCCAGTATCGTCCGCCTGTTGGCCATGAACGGCGTCAATCCCGGCCGCATGGCCTCGGTCGGCTATGGCGAGTATCAACCGGTCGCCAGCAACGATACGGCCGAAGGCCGTGCGCGCAATCGACGGGTCGTGCTGGTGATTTCGCGCAACCTGGAAGTACGCCGCAGCCTGACCGCAACCGGCAGCGCCAATGCGACCCCGGATGCGGCGATGCGCCGGGCTGGCACACAAAGTGCACCGCCAAGCGCAGTAGCGGCGGGAGGGGGCTAGCCCCGTCAAATCCCCGTCACAGAATTTCACACCGTTCCCGGGAGGGCAGGCGGCCATACCGGGAGGAAGCAGCGCACCATGAGAGTCTGGGCAGTAGCCAATCAAAAAGGTGGCGTCGGCAAGACCACCACAACCATCGCCCTGGCCGGCTTGCTGGCCGATGCGGGCAAGCGCGTGGTCGTTGTCGATCTCGACCCGCACGGCTCTATGACCAGCTATTTCGGGCATAACCCGGATGCGCTGGAGCACAGCTGCTACGACCTGTTCCTGCACAAGGGCACGGTGCCCGAGGGCTTGCCGGGGCAGTTGCTGCTGCCGACCAGCCACGAACGTATCTCCCTGCTGCCGTCGAGCACAGCGCTGGCGGTGCTCGAGCGGCAGTCGCCGGGCCAGAGTGGCCTGGGCCTGGTGATCGCCAAGAGTCTGGCGCAGCTGTGGCAGGATTTCGACTTTGCCCTGATCGACAGCCCGCCGTTGCTCGGCGTGCTGATGGTTAACGCGTTGGCGGCCAGCCAGCAGTTGGTGATCCCGGTGCAGACCGAGTTCCTCGCCGTCAAAGGCCTGGAGCGCATGGTCGGCACCTTGGCGATGATCAACCGCTCGCGCAAGCAGGCGCTGCCGTATCAGATCGTGCCGACCCTGTTCGACCGTCGCACCCAGGCATCACTGGGCACCCTCAAGGTGCTGCGTGATACCTATGCCGACAGCGTCTGGCAGGGCTATATCCCGGTCGACACGCGCCTGCGCGATGCCAGCCGGGCCGGGGTCACGCCATCGCAGTTCGATGGCAAGAGCCGCGGCGTTGTGGCCTATCGGGCCTTGCTCAAACATATGCTCACCTACAAACCCGCATTGCAGGTGGCCTGATGAAACACGCGCAACAGCTTGCCAGCAAACCGCAACTGGCCTTGCAGAGTTACCTCGATGGCCTGTTGCAGGAGGCTACCGAGCCGTTCGACCTTGACCTGCCAGCGGTAGTGGTCGAGGAGGCGCCAAGCAGCGACTTCGAAGCCGCCGTGCGCGAAGAGCAGGCACGTGATGCCCAGCGCAAGGCTGCTGTTGTCGACGTAGCTGGCGCCAGGCCGTTTGCCGAGCCGCAGGCCAAGCTGCTGCCGACCGTGCTGGCCCCCGCTGTGGCAGCGCCAGAACCGCTGCTCAGCGTTGTCGAGACTACGGTGGTGGCCGAGGCGAGCATTCCGTTGCTGACCGAGGTCGAAGCGCCTGAGCCGGCCGCGCCGCTGGTCGAAGTGCACTTGCCGGCAGCCAATGTGCCGACGCCGCCTACGACCAGCGATGGTCGTCCGGCCTGGGCCGCGGAGCCGTTCGAATGCCTGTTGTTCGATGTAGCCGGGCTGACCCTCGCGGTGCCGCTGGTGTGCCTGGGCTCGATCTACACCCTGGCCGGGCAGGAGCTGACCCCACTGTTCGGTCAGCCGGACTGGTTCCTGGGCATCCTCACCTGCCAGGCGGGCAACCTCAAGGTACTCGATACGGCGCGTTGGGTGATGCCCGATCGCTACCGCGACGACTTCCGCCAGGGCTTGCAGTACGTGATTTCGGTGCAGGGCTACGAATGGGGGCTGGCGGTGCACCAGGTCAGCCGCTCGTTGCGCCTGGACCCCAACGAGATCAAGTGGCGTAGTCAGCGCGGGCAGCGGCCCTGGCTGGCTGGCACGGTCATCGAACACATGTGTGCGTTGCTCGACGTCGCTGAACTGGCCGAGTTGATCGCCAGCGGCGCCGTCAAGCAGATGCACGCCAAACACCAATAATTCGCGGCCACGGCCGCACCGAGCACACCGCCGCTGGCGGCATTTGAGGGTAGGGGAATGAAAAAGTCGTCCGCACAGGGTTCTGAAGATCCGATTCTGCAGTGGGTTACCTTCCGTCTGGACAACGAGTCCTACGGCATCAACGTCATGCAGGTGCAGGAAGTTCTGCGTTACACCGAGATCGCGCCAGTGCCGGGTGCGCCGAGCTATGTGCTGGGCATCATCAACCTGCGCGGCAACGTCGTCACCGTGATCGACACCCGCCAGCGCTTTGGCCTGGTGCCGACCGAGGTCACCGACAATACTCGTGTGGTGATCATCGAAGCCGACAAGCAAGTGGTCGGCATTCTGGTCGACAGTGTTGCCGAAGTGGTTTACCTGCGTCAGTCGGAAATCGAAACCGCGCCGAACGTGGGTAACGAAGAGTCGGCCAAGTTCATCCAGGGCGTGTGCAACAAGAACGGCGAGCTGTTGATCCTGGTCGAGCTGGACAAGATGATGACCGAGGAAGAATGGTCAGAGCTGGAGAATATCTGAGTTGATTTTCGAAGCTGCTGTCATCTTCCTGGCGCTGCTTTGGGCGCTGAGCCTGTGGTTTTTTCTCAATTACAGCAAGCGCCAGCGTGAGCTGGCTGCGCAACAGGCTCAAGGTGACGCCGTGCGTGACCAGCGCATCAAGGAGCTGGCCAAGCGGGTGGACGATTACCAGAACGGCACGGTGCGCATGGGCGAGGCGATCCATGAATTGCGCGCTGTGGTCGCGCCGTTGCCGGACAAGCTGCAACAACTGGAGCAGCGCGATCCCAATGATGTGACCTTTTCCCAGGCGGCCAAGCTGGTTGGCATGGGCGCCAGTGTCAGCGAGCTGACTCAGACCTGTGGTTTGACCCAGGCCGAGGCCGAGCTGATGCGCAAGTTGCATGGCAGTGACTGAAAGATAGCGTCGGACCGGTCGGAAAGGGCTGCAAAGCAGCCCCAATCCAGCCGCCAAGTCCTGTCAGTGCGCCCAGGAATTGAACCCCCCAGTCTCGGCAATCCGGTTCAGCGGCAGATATCTCTGCACCGCGCTCTGGTACTGCTCAATGCTCAGCAGGCTCCAGAAGTTCTGCGGGCGCATGCTGTAAAGATTGTTCAAGTTGCGCAATGTGCGCATCGCCGGCAACTGCCGATCAACGACCGTGCTCAGCAGCGCCGGCCCGGTCAAGCGGGACAGGGTATTGGCGTATTGGTAAAACGCCCGGCGGTCCTCTTCCAGCCGTGGCTTGCTGTTGTAAAACTCCGGCTGTGCGAGAAACCGCTCATTCATTTCTGCACTGATCGCGTCCAAGGTCGGATTGCCTGCGCGGCTGCCGAGAAAGCTGTTGTTGTACAGGCAGTCCATGCCCATCTTCTCGTTGGACATCGGTGTCGACAGCAGCAGGCCATCGACAGTGGTCGCCAGCTCGAATTGATTCAGTGGTTCGATCGGCTCGGCGCCAGCCGGCTGGCGGTCTGCAGGATGTTCGCCGGGAGCAAACAAACGGTCGTCGATATCCATGTACAGCCCACCTTCCTCGTTGAGTAGCGGATAGCGCAGCACATCTGCCGCCGAAGCGTAGTTGCGGGCGACCCCGCCGTTGCCCTGCAGAGCGGCTTCGTACTGGCGGTAGGCGGGTGACCTGCGGAATGTGGCAAAGAATGGCTGTTCCTCCAGAGGCAACACGCGCAGGCTCGGTGCCTGCTCCGTCAATTGCCGCAGATTGCCGCTGAAGGCATCGCTGTCGGCGCTGGAGAGATACAGACGGAACGCCCAGCCGCTGCGTTCAACCCTGGTCGCGTTGTTGGCAATGTTGCTCAACAGCTGAGGCGGAATCGGGTCGTTGCCCACCCAGACACTCAAGACTTGTCTGGGGATCGGCTGCAGGCTGTCGGCAGTCGGCAGTGGCAACTGGACCGGCAACTCGAGATCCACCCCCAGCGCGCGCAAGGTGCGCATGCGCGTTGCATCGCTGACCGTTCGCGTGGCGCGGTCGACCGAGATCAGGTCGCGCCCCTGTGTGGGGGCGGTCATGTAGGTGGGATTGACCTCGTTGAGATCGCTTCCGGTAATGAACGCATCCTGCTCGACGTCATACAGCACCTCGATCGAGTAGCCATAGAGTGAGGCTTGCAGCGTATCTGGCTCGCCGGTGTAGTGGGAGGTCCTGATCACCGCACCTGCCACGTTGTCGTCACCACCTGGCAACGGCGCAATGGTGTTGTCGCTGCGGAAGAACTCACTGGCATCTGCCGGCGGCAGCCGTGGCGGGTCGAGCGGGCTGAGCGGATATCCCCACTGCTCGTTGATCCGGCTGGGCCTGACGAAGCGATCCTGCTTGAAGGCGAACAACAGCGGCTTGTCGCTGGCCAACTGCTCGACCAGCGGCAGGGCATTGAGCAGGCCGAACTCGGCGGCGCTGACGCCTTCGGCTTGCTCCTGTAGTGACTTGCCGTTGATCGCCTGATCAAGGCCCAGGCCGAACTGGGCAACGCCACCTATGGCAAACAACGGCCACAGTTCAGGCACTGCCAGCGCCAGTGGGGCCAGGTAAGTCAAGGTTGAATCCAGATACCCGCGCCATCTGGCCTTGCTCACATCGCTGTCGCTTTTGATCAGGAAGTCGGCATCCTGGAAGCTGCGTTGGCGATAACGCTTGGCCAGCGTTGCAAATAAAGGGCCTTCAAGGCGCGGGCTGTAGGTTTTACCTTTGTAATTGACGTAATCGCGCGGCGGCCAAGGGCCTGCTGTGGTGAAACCAGGGCGATTGGCGTCCAGAGGTAGTACTTGCGGGTAGGCTCCAAGGCCTTCCAGCGCCGTGCTCAGACCGCTGAAACTGAGGCCATCCGGCGTGTCTGCCTGATTGAAGTGGGCCTGCAGCGCCAGGCGTTTGGCTGGATCCTGGCATTGCTGTGCAAACCAGTCCTGTAACTCGCCGTGGGAGGCAAACTCGTGCAGCGGTGAGGTGTTGCCGGGGATGTACAGCAGGACTCGGTCGACATCCCTGCGTTTGAAGCAGACGAGGTCCGTGGCGGGGTAGCCGTAGACGTTGAGTATCCGCGCCTGCACGGTTGCCGGGGCGGTTTCTTCCAGTCTTGCCACTTGCCAGGCGAGCCTGACCGCGTCCTCGCTCAGGCTGCCCTCGGCCGCCTGTTTGTTGCAGGCGGCGATGAAGTTCAGCTTAAGACATTGGCCAAATTCTTCCAGATGCTGGCGCCAGTAGCTTTTCAGCGTTGCGGTGTAGTGTGTGTGAAAGTCCAGATCCCAGACAAAAGCCTGCAAGTCCTGCATCTGCACAGGAATGTGCGTGGCGTGTTCATAGGTTTGTGGCTGGGTCCGGCGAAAGATGCCGCTGAACACGTAGTAGTTGATCGCGCCCGGCTGATGCGGAGGACGCAGTTTGTCGACCAGGCGGATGATGCGATCCGAACCCGCCGGCTGATTGTCTTCGAGCATGTGCGGCAGCGCGTTGTTTTCAGGTGCTTGGTAGTTGCAGAGCAAGGCCTCGGTCAAGCTGAGTTTCTGCGCTACCACGCCGGTCCAGCCATAATCGGCGCCCAGCTGATAATGCAAGGTCACCACGTCGAGCTGTTCCGGCGGATGCTGGATGCCCTTGGCTTGCAGCCATTGACGCAGTTCGGCGGTGGCCGCGCGGTCTGCACGCGGTAGTTTGGCAAGATGGTCGCGGACGAACTGGATGCCGTCCTGGCCGAGGTTGGGGATGGGCATGATGCAGGCCTCAGAGAATTGAGGCACGACGGTGACTGAACTGTGCTGTCAGCCAGCGTTAATTATGTCTGCTGGCAGGTCCCCTAGCTGTATTTCAGCCACGTTTGGCCGGCGGCGCCAGCAGGGCAGTGGGCGGGGTGATGTCGCGCGGTGTCGCATCAGCCTCGGCAAACCCGACCGGGACCTTGCCGCGTAGCTGCCAGGCAAAGGCAATGATCTCGGCGATGGTCAGGTACAGCGCCTCGGGGATCTGCTCGCCCAGTTCCAGGCGTGCCAGCAGCCGCACCAGTTCGGCGTTCTCGTAGATGGGCACGTCGTGCTCGCGGGCAATCGCCAGGATCGCCTCAGCCAGCTCATCGTCACCTTTTGCGCTCAATGTCGGTGCCTGTTGACCGTCATAGCTCAGGGCAATGGCCTGACGTGATTGCTTGTCACTCATGCGGTCTCATCCACCCAGCGTTGTTCGACACGTGTTTTCGGACCCTGTGGCGGCGTGCCAGTGTGGCATTGCAGGTCACCGACTTCGAGACCGCGATCAAGCAGGCGTGTGCGCAAACTGCCCAGTTGGCTGTCGATCAATTGCGCGGTCTGCGCAAGCTCCGCCCACAATTGCCCGGACAAGCGGCCCTGACTGAGCTGCGCCTGCACCTGCAACGGGCCGAGCGGCGGCAGGTCGAAGGCCAGCTCGATGCGCCACAACGACTCGAGCGGATCGCGTTGCTCGCGCTGGCCGTCAGCCTGTTGCTGCGGGGTTTCTTCGCGCTGCAGCTTGGCTTGCAAAGGGATGAACTCCTGGCCGTGGCGGATCGGGATTTCGGCCTGCCAGGTGGTCTGCAGGTTACCGTTTTCGCTCACACCGGTCTGTTGCAGGCTGCTCAGGGCGTGGCTCTGCAAGCGCGACACGGCAGCCGCAGCCAGACGCAGCAGTTGCTCCAGATCGCCTTCCTGCTCCAGGCTCTGCAGCAACCGTGACGGTAGCGGGAAACTGCCTGGTTGCGGTCGGGGGCTGACCCGGTCAAGCATGCCCAGTGCACTGCGGGCGAAGCCGGGCATCACCTGCGCCAAAGTATTGGCAGCAACGGTGGGGTTGCTCATGGGGTTGGCGGCGTTCGGCAGCGCCTGCGCAACCAGCCTGATCAACTGCGCTTTGAGGTCTGGGGCGATACCCGCAGGCAAACCGGCCAACAGCTTCGCCTCAAGAAAACCACCACTGTTACTCAATGCCTGCGCCACGCCTTTGGGATCGCTGAGCTGGCGCGCATCCGGCAGGCTAGCCAGCAGGCGCTCGGCGCTGGCGCGCAGTAGGCTGCCCGTGTCGGGATCGCTGGCGAGCTGCTGCAATGCGCTGAGCACACCGGGCAGCGAAGCTTGCCGAGCCTGCTGGTTGGCCAGTTGCTGGCTGATCAGCAACTGATCCTGACGCCCGCTCAACGGCACGAAGCGCAGTGACTGGTCGCCCTGCACCAAAGCGCTGAGCAGGCTGCCCACCGGCAACGGGCGCGGGCTGTCGATACTCAGGGTGGCGCCGGCCTGGCTGCTGTTGAGCAGGCTGACCAACGCGCGAAAACTGGCAGTTTCACCGGGGTTGACTGGCAATGCCTGGTTGCTCAGGACCTTGCCCTGCAGCAGGGTACCGATCGGCACCTGGCTGGTGTCGAGGCGGGTGAGGGTGCTGACATTGTTGGCGTTGGCTTGCTGCACCATGACTGCCAGGCGATTGCTGTCGGCCTGGCTCAGCAGCAGCTGGCTGCCCGGAGCCAATGGTTGGCTGGCGGTGGTCTGGACCTGGGTCTGAGTACCGTTGGCGGCAGTCAGGCGCAGCAGCAACTGGAAGTCGACGCCAAGCTGGCGCAGCGACATGACCTCGGCCTTGGCAGTCTCGCCGGGCGCGATCAGCCCGGGCTGCGGTTGCAGCAGGCGCAGCAGTTCGCCGGTCATGGCAGCTTTGGCTGCCTGCGGGGCGATTGCGCTTTGTGCGCCGAGACTATTGATTTCAGTCATGATTGTATACAACCTGTCGAAGCAGCCCTCTTGGCAGCGCGGCGGCGCGTGTAATAATGCCGGCCACGCCGCCCACCACTGTCAGTATAACGGCAGGCCAGGGGGCGACTTGAGACTCAGGCTCCACACAGAATAAGGCGGTACCGTGACCCTTGACCTTCGAGCCACCGGCCTGGCGTGCGAGCGCGACTGGCGCCTGCTGTTTGAACACCTGGATTTTCAGCTGGGCCCAGGCGACATGCTGCAGATCAGCGGCCCCAACGGCAGCGGCAAAACCAGCCTGCTGCGGCTGTTGGCCGGGCTGATGCAGCCCACCGCCGGGCAGATCCAGCTCAATGGCCAGCCGTTGGCCGAGCAGCCGCAGGCACTGGCCAGCGTCCTGCTGTGGATCGGTCATGCGGCGGGCATCAAGGATTTGCTCACGGCCGAAGAGAACCTCGCCTGGCTCTGCGCGCTACATCAGCCGGCCAGTGTCGAGGCGATCTGGCAGGCCCTGGCCGCAGTCGGCCTGCGCGGTTTTGAAGATGTGCCCTGCCACACCCTGTCTGCCGGCCAGCAGCGGCGGGTGGCGCTGGCGCGGCTGTACCTGGCCGGGCCGCCACTGTGGATTCTCGATGAGCCGTTCACCGCCCTCGACAAACAGGGCGTTGCGCAGCTTGAAGCGCACCTGGCCGCGCATTGCGAGGCGGGCGGCACAGTGGTGTTGACCACGCACCACAGTCTCACGCTCAAGCCTGCCGGCTACCGTGAACTGAATGTGGGGCAGTGGGCCGCATGAGTGTATTCGTCCTGTTGTTGCGCCGCGAAGCGCGCCTGCTGTTCCGCCGCCCGGCCGAGCTGGCCAACCCGTTGGTGTTTTTCGCCATTGTGGTGGCGTTGTTCCCCCTTGCCGTCGGCCCCGAGACGCAATTGTTGCAAACCTTGTCGCCTGGCCTGGTCTGGGTAGCCGCGCTGCTTGCGGTACTGCTGTCGTTGGACGGCTTGTTTCGCAGCGATTTTGAAGACGGCTCGCTGGAGCAATGGGTGCTGTCGCCGCATCCACTGGCGTTGTTGGTGCTGGCCAAGGTGCTGGCGCATTGGATCTTTTCCGGGCTGGCGCTGGTATTGTTGGCGCCGCTGCTGGCGCTGATGCTGGGCCTGCCGTCGAGCTGCCTGCCGGTGCTGCTGGCCTCGCTGCTGCTGGGCACGCCGGTGCTGAGCCTGCTCGGTGCAGTAGGCGCGGCACTGACCGTGGGCCTCAAACGCGGTGGTTTGTTACTGGCGCTACTGATTTTGCCGTTGTATATCCCAGTATTGATCCTGGGCAGTGGCGCCTTGCAAGCGGCGTTGCAGAATATGCCCGCCACTGGCCACCTGTTGTGGCTGGCCAGCCTGACTGCCCTGGCTGTGACCCTGGCACCCTTTGCGATAGCGGCCGGCCTGAAGATCAGCGTCGGCGAATAACGAGATCTGGGCCTACGGCAGAATGCTCAAGGCCCAGCCAAGACCGGATGTACCTGATGAAAATAAGCTGGACGTGGTTCCACAAGCTCGGCTCGCCCAAATGGTTCTACGCCATCAGCGGGCGCATGCTGCCCTGGCTGACGGTGGCCGCTGTGCTGTTGCTGACAGTCGGCATGGTCTGGGGCCTGGCCTTTGCGCCGCAGGACTATCAGCAGGGCAACAGCTTCCGCATCATCTATATCCATGTGCCGGCGGCCATGCTGGCGCAGTCATGCTATGTGCTGCTGGCGGTGGCTGGTGTGGTCGGGCTGGTGTGGAAGATGAAGATCGCCGACGTTGCCCTGCAGTGCGCGGCGCCCATCGGCGCCTGGATGACCGCCGTGGCGCTGGTCACCGGGGCCATCTGGGGCAAGCCGACCTGGGGTAGCTGGTGGGTCTGGGATGCGCGCCTAACGTCGATGCTGATCCTGCTTTTTCTATACTTCGGCATCATTGCGCTGGGCCAGGCGATCAGTAATCGTGACAGCTCGGCCAAGGCTTGTGCGGTGCTGGCGATCGTGGGCGTGATCAACATCCCGATCATCAAGTATTCGGTGGAGTGGTGGAACACCCTGCACCAGGGCGCGACTTTCACCCTCACCGAAAAGCCGGCGATGCCCGCAGAAATGTGGCTGCCGCTGCTGCTCACCGGGCTTGGCTTCTACTGCTTCTTCGGCGCTGTGCTGCTGCTGCGCATGCGCCTTGAGGTGCTCAAGCGCGAGGCCCGCGCCAGCTGGGTACGTGAAGAAGTGCTGAACAGCCTGGGTCGGAGGGCAGCATCGTGAGTTTTGCCTCGTTCAGCGAGTTTCTCGCCATGGGCCACCACGGCTTGTACGTATGGTCGGCCTACGGCATTTGCCTGGCAGTGCTGGCGCTCAATGTCGCCGCACCACTGTTGGCCCGCCGTCGTTATCTGCAAGAAGAGGCGCGTCGTCTGCGCCGGGAGAACAATCAGTGAATCCGCAGCGCAAGAAACGCCTGTTGCTCATCGGCGCCCTGCTGGTCGGGGTCGGCGTCGCCGTTGGCTTTGCCCTGAGTGCCCTGCAGCAGAACATCAACCTGTTCTACACCCCGACCCAGATCGCCACCGGCGAAGCGCCGCTGGACACGCGCATTCGCGCCGGTGGCATGGTCGAGAAGGGCTCGGTGCAGCGCTCGGCTGACTCGCTCGACGTGCGCTTTGTGGTCACCGACTTCAACAAGTCGGTGCCGATCACCTATCGCGGCATCCTGCCGGACCTGTTCCGTGAAGGGCAGGGCATCGTTGCCTTGGGCAAGCTCAATGCCGATGGCGTGGTGGTGGCGGATGAAGTGCTGGCCAAGCACGATGAAAAGTACATGCCGCCTGAGGTGACCAAAGCACTCAAGGAAAGCGGCCAGGCGGCCAGCGGCGCGGAGCAGAAGCCATGAATGCTGCCCTGATAGTGCCCGAACTGGGTCAGTTGGCGATGATCCTGGCGATCTGTTTCGCCGTGGTTCAGGCCAGCGTGCCGCTGCTCGGCGCCTGGCGCGGCGACAGCCTGTGGATGAGCCTGGCGCGACCTGCCGCCTGGGGCCAGTTCGCTTTTCTGGTGTTTGCGTTCGGCTGCCTTACCCATGCGTTCATGACCGACAATTTCTCGGTAGCGTACGTTGCCAGCAACTCCAATACCGCTTTGCCGTGGTACTACAAATTCAGCGCAGTGTGGGGCGCGCATGAAGGCTCGTTGCTGCTGTGGGCATTGATTCTGGGCGGCTGGACCTTCGCCGTGTCGGTGTTCTCGCGCCAGTTGCCACAAGTCATGCTCGCCCGCGTACTGGCGGTGATGGGCATGATCAGCGTGGGCTTCTTGTCGTTCCTGATCGTCACCTCCAACCCGTTCCAGCGCCTGTTGCCGCAGGTGCCGGGCAACGGCCGTGACCTCAACCCGCTGCTGCAGGACTTTGGCCTGATCGTCCATCCGCCAATGCTGTACATGGGCTACGTCGGCTTCTCGGTGGCCTTCGCCTTCGCTATCGCCGCCTTGCTCGGTGGCCGCCTGGATGCCGCCTGGGCGCGCTGGTCGCGGCCATGGACCATCGTCGCCTGGGCGTTCCTCGGGGTCGGTATCACCTTGGGCTCGTGGTGGGCGTACTACGAACTTGGCTGGGGCGGCTGGTGGTTCTGGGACCCGGTCGAAAACGCCTCGTTCATGCCCTGGCTGGTGGGCACCGCGCTGATCCACTCGCTGGCCGTCACGGAAAAACGCGGCGTGTTCAAGAGCTGGACGGTATTGCTGGCGATCGCCGCATTCTCGTTGAGCCTGCTCGGCACCTTCCTGGTGCGCTCCGGCGTGCTGACCTCGGTGCACGCCTTTGCCGCCGACCCGGAGCGCGGTGTATTCATCCTGATCTTCCTGCTGTTTGTCGTGGGTGGCTCGCTGACCCTGTTCGCTCTGCGCGCGCCGGTGGTGAAAAGCCAGGTCGGCTTTGCCCTGTGGTCGCGAGAAACATTGCTGCTGGCCAACAACCTGGTGCTGGTGGTGGCTGCATCGATGATTCTGCTGGGTACGCTGTACCCACTGGTGCTCGATTCCCTGACCGGGGCCAAACTGTCGGTCGGCCCGCCGTATTTCGATGCGCTGTTCCTGCCGTTGATGGCATTGCTGATGGTGGTGCTCGGGATCGGCGTGCTGGTGCGCTGGAAGGACACGCCGGGCAAATGGCTGGCGGGCATGCTCACACCGGTATTGATTGGCAGCGCAATTCTGGCGCCGATTGCCGGGCTGATTGCCGATGACTTCGACTGGCCGGCGCTGGCGACCTTTGCCCTGGCGGCGTGGGTAGTGCTCGCCGGCCTGCGCGACATCTTCGACAAGACCCGCCACAAAGGCCTGGGCAAGGGCGTGCGCGGCCTGTCCCGCAGCTATTGGGGCATGCAGGTCGCGCATCTGGGCCTGGCTGTGTGCGCCCTGGGCGTGGTGCTGTCGAGCAACAACAGCGCCGAGCGCGACCTGCGCATGGCGCCGGGCGAGACGGTCGAGCTTGGCGGCTATCACTTCCTGTTCGAAGGCGCCAAGCACTTCGAAGGGCCAAACTTCATCTCCGACCGTGGCACCGTGCGGGTTTCCAAGGACGGTCGCGAGGTCAGCGTGCTGCACCCCGAGAAGCGTCTGTACACCGTGCAGCAGTCGATGATGACCGAGGCCGGGATCGATGCCGGTTTCACCCGCGACCTCTACGTGGCCCTCGGCGAGCCGCTGGAAAACGGCGCCTGGGCCGTGCGCGTGCACATCAAACCGTATGTTCGCTGGATCTGGCTGGGCGGTCTGCTGACCGGCCTGGGCGGGCTACTGGCAGCCTTCGACCGGCGTTACCGGGTCAAGGTCAAGAGCCGCGTGCGTGAAGCCCTCGGCGCGACTGGAGCAACTGCATGAAGCGTTGGATGATGGTCCTGCCGTTGGCGGTGTTTCTACTGCTGGCGGTGTTTCTCTACAAGGGCTTGTTCCTCAAGCCCGATGAGCTGCCGTCGGCGATGATCGGCAAGCCATTCCCGGCCTTCTCGCTGGCCTCCACCCAAGGCGAGCGCAGCCTGACCCAGGCCGACCTGCTCGGCCGGCCGGCGCTGGTCAACGTGTGGGCCACCTGGTGCCCGTCGTGCAAGGTTGAGCATCCTTACCTGAACACGCTGGCCGAGCAGGGCGTGGTCATCCATGGCGTCAACTACAAGGACGATAACGCTGCGGCGTTGAAGTGGCTCGCCGAGTTCCACAATCCGTATCAGCTGGATATCCGCGACGAACAGGGCACTCTGGGTCTGGACCTTGGTGTGTATGGTGCGCCGGAGACCTTTCTGATCGATGCCAAGGGTATCATCCGCTACAAGCACGTCGGCATCGTCGATGCCACGGTCTGGCGCGAGCAGCTGGCGCCGCTGTACCAGGGCCTGGTCGATGAGGCCAAGCCATGAAGCGCTGGTTGGCAGCAGCCGTGCTCGGCCTGAGCCTAGTGAGCGTGGCCAAGGCCGCGATCGACACCTATCAGTTTCGTGACGACGCCGAGCGCGAGCGCTATCAGCAACTGACCAAGGAGCTGCGCTGCCCCAAGTGTCAGAACCAGGACATCGCTGACTCCAATGCGCCGATTGCCGCCGACCTGCGTCGGGAGATCTTCCGCATGCTCGGCGAAGGCCAGAGCAATCAGCAGATCGTTGCCTTCATGGTTGATCGCTATGGCGACTTCGTCCGTTACAAACCGGCCTTGAGCGGGCGCACCTGGCTGCTCTGGTTCGGCCCGGCAATTCTGCTGGCGGGGGGCTTTGTCATGTTGGCGGTGATTGTCCGCCGGCGCCGGCAGCCGGTGGCAAGCGGCAGCGCGCAGCTGTCGGTGGAAGAACGCGAACGTCTCGCCAAACTGTTGGATAAAGAAGCTACCCATGACTGAATTCTGGCTTGGCGCGGGCCTGTTGTTGCTCGCCGCCCTCGGCTTTCTGCTGATCCCGATCCTGCGTGGCCGTGGCCGCCAGCAGGAACAAGACCGTACCGCCCTGAACGTGGCGCTGTATCAGGAGCGTGTCGCCGAACTGAGCGCGCAGCAGGCTGCCGGCGTACTCGATGCCGAGCAACTGGCCAGCGGCCGTGATGAAGCCGCGCGGGAACTGCTGGCCGATACCGAAGGCGCCGGCGAACCGCGCCAGGGTCATCTGGGGCGGGCGGTACCGCTGTTGGCAGCGTTGCTGGTGCCGGTGATGGCGGTGGGGCTGTATCTGCATTTTGGTGCGGCGGACAAGGTCGAGCTGACCCGTGAGTTTGCCCAGGCACCGAAAACCATGGACGAGATGACCAGCCGCCTCGAGCGCGCGGTGCAGGCCCAGCCGGATTCAGCTGAAGGCCTGTACTTCCTCGGTCGTGCGTACATGGCTGACCAGCGCCCGGCTGATGCGGCGAAGATCTTCGAGCGTGCCGTTGCCCTTGCTGGTCGCCAGCCAGAGCTGCTCGGGCAGTGGGCCCAGGCGCTGTACTTTGCTGCCGACAAACAATGGAGCGCACAGCTGCAGGAGCTTACCGACGAAGCGCTCAAGGCTGACCCCAAGGAAGTCACCAGCCTCGGCCTGCGCGGCATCGCCGCGTTCGAAGGCGAACGCTACCAGGAGGCCATCGACTACTGGCAGCGCCTGCTGGCGCAATTGCCTGAGGGTGATGCCTCGCGCGCCGCGTTGCAGGGCGGTATCGATCGCGCCGCCGACAAGCTCAGCGCCGCGCCAGGCAAAGCGGCCGCACCAGCTGTATCACCCGCGCGCTTGCAGGTACGGGTCGAGCTGGCCACAGCGCTGCAGGGCAAGGTTCAACCGAGCGACACGGTGTTCATCTTCGCCCGCGCCAAAAGCGGCCCGCCGATGCCGTTGGCGGCCAAGCGGGTGACGGTGGGCCAGCTGCCGATCGAAGTTGAACTGTCAGACGCTGATGCCATGATGGCGCAGATGAAACTGTCCGATTTTGCCGAAGTCCAACTGGTTGCACGGGTGTCCCGCGCAGGCCAGCCGACTCATGGCGAATGGATCGGCCAGAGCGCGCCGATGAGCAATCGCACGCCGGGCATTCAGCACCTGACAATCGACAGCCCTGACCAATAAGAGAGCCCACCATGAAGCATGCCGTCCGCTTGACCCTGATCACCCTGGCCCTGGGTCTGTCTGCGTGTACGGTGCGCGAGCCAGTCCAGCAGCCGCTGCCACCGGTCGAAGGCGTGCCGCCGCGCCAAGGGCCGGCGGTCACGCCATTGCCGGGTAGCAAGCCGGGTACGCAGCCGAGCAAGCCAACCGCAGCGCCGAAGGCCATGCCGCGCACTTCGGCCAGCTTCGCGCCACCGCCAGGTGGTGCCAGCCACTGGGACCCGAAAATGGGCGTGTATGTGCTGGAGAAAAAACCCAACACCTTCTACCGTCAGCGCACCTATTACCGCTATGACGGCGGCTGGAGCTGGTCGCTGAGCCCGGAAGGTCCATGGCAGGAAACCGACAGCAGCGGTGTGCCGGGTGGCCTGGGTCGCGCCTTCGCGCAATAAGCATCTGCAGCACCTCTCTACCAGGGCCGGTACAGTACAGTTGAAGGGCAATTCTTCGATTGACTGTACTTGCCCCTGACCCCGCATAATCCCTCCTCGCATAGAGCCGGAGGGTGCATGAGCAAGACAGTCCTGGTACTGGTTGAAACCGTCGACGATTACCTGCCGCTGCTGGAGCAGGCGGGCTATCGACTGATTCGTGCGCCGAATGCGCAGCTGCGCGCTGCGGCCATCGCTCAGCAGGCCGATGAGATCGACGCGGTGCTCACCCGCGGCCCACTTGGTCTGACTGCCAGCGAGATTCAGGCGCTGCCACACTTGCAGATCATCTGTGTGATCGGTGCCGGCTATGAACAGGTCGATCTGACCGCCGCTGCAGCTCGTGGCATCACCGTCACCAACGGCGCCGGCGCCAACGCTGCAGCAGTCGCCGATCACAGCCTGGCCCTGCTGCTGGCCTTGTTGCGCAATATCCCCAACGCTGACGCAAGCACTCGCCGCGGTGAGTGGAACCGGGTGATCAGCCCGTCGGTGTCGGGCAAGCGCCTGGGCATCATCGGCCTCGGTGCTGTTGGCCAGGCGATTGCCAAACGCGCGTCGCTGGGCTTCGACATGCCGGTCAGCTACCACAGCCGTACACCTCGTAAAGAGCTTGCCTACACCTGGTACGACAGCCCGCTGCGTCTGGCCGAGGCGGTCGACATCCTCGTGATTGCTACACCCGGCGGCGCTGCGACGCAGCATCTGGTCGACGCCGATGTGCTCAAAGCACTCGGTGCAGAGGGCTACCTGGTCAATATCGCCCGCGCCAGTGTGGTCGACAGCGCCGCCTTGCTCGAGGCGCTGGAGCAGGGCTGGATCGCTGGCGCGGCACTCGATGTATTCGACGACGAACCCAATGTACCCGACGCCTTCAAGGCACTCGGCAACACCGTGCTGACCCCGCATGTGGCCGGGCAGTCGCCCGAGGCCGCACGCGATACGGTGACCCTGGTGCTGCGCAATCTGCAGGCGTTTTTTGCTGGCGAACCGGTGCTGACCCCCGTTCGCAGCTGAATTTTTACCCGGCCAGTCATGGACAGTGGAGCTTATTGCATGCAACTCGAGATCTTTCAGGTAGACGCTTTTTCCAGCAAACCTTTCGGCGGTAACGCGGCAGCAGTGATCCCGCTGGAGCAGTGGCTGGACGATGCCACCCTGCAGCGCATCGCCGAAGAGAACAACCTGTCCGAGACTGCCTACTTCGTCAAGCACGGCGACGGCTACCAGCTGCGTTGGTTTACCCCGGCGGTGGAAGTCGACCTGTGCGGGCACGCCACCCTGGCCTCGGCCTGGGTGTTGTTCGAGCAACTTGGCGAGCAGGCTGAGGTGCTGCGCTTCAGTACCCGCAGCGGCGAGCTGCGGGTCAGCCGTGGCGCTGACGGCATGCTGGAAATGGACTTTCCGGCCAAGCAACCGCAGCCGGTAGCGACCCCGCCAGGCTTGCTGGAGGCGCTCGGTCTGGACAGCGCACGTGAGGTGTACCGCAGCGATGACTACCTGGTGGCGATTGACGACGTGTCGTTGATCGAGACCCTGCGCCCGGACTTCGCCGCGTTGGCAGCCTTCGATGTGCGCGGTATTGCGGTGACTGCGCCGGGCCGCGGCTTTGACTTCGTCACCCGCTGGTTCGGCCCTCGGGTGGGCGTCAACGAAGATCCGGTGACCGGGTCGGCGCACACTTCGCTGGCACCGTACTGGGCGCAGCGTCTGGACCAAAGCAGCCTGCGCTGCGAGCAGGGCGGTGCGCGCAAAGGCCAGTTGCACTGTGAGGTGCTCGGCAACGGCCGGGTTATCATCAGCGGCCACGGCGCGCTGTACCTCAAGGGCAGCGTGTTCATCTGAGTGCAGCGCAGCTTTCCCAAGGAGCTTCATGAACAACGAATTACAGATCACCGACCTGCTCGAAGGCGACGGCAAGGCTGTGGTCAAGGGCGCATTGATCACCACCCAGTACACCGGCTGGCTGGCCGATGGCAGCGAGTTTGATTCCTCCTGGTCGCGCGGTAAGCCGTTCCAGTGCGTGATCGGCAGCGGCCGGGTGATCAAAGGCTGGGATCAGGGCCTGATGGGCATGCGTGTCGGCGGCAAGCGCAAGCTGCAGGTGCCGGCGCACCTGGCCTACGGCGAGCGCAGCGTCGGCGCGATTCCGGTCAATTCCGACCTGACCTTCGAGATCGAATTGCTCGAAGTGCTGACCCGCGACGACTGAAACTGTAACAACTTCACCCGGCAAGTTTGCCCCGGCGAATGAATTTCGTTCACATTTCTAGGTCAAGATGGTCCCGCTTGCACGGCTGGCTCGCCAGCCTGTGCAGATGATCACGAAATGCAGGCACGGACGCCTTCCTTCTTTTGTCGGATGAGTCCATCGCCATGAAGTTGCTGCAGTCCTTGCGACGCCGTCATCTCTACCTTGCCACTGCGTTTGCGGCAGTCCTGGTGCCCCTGACCTATGCCGTGGTGCACAACCATGAAGAGCCGGTCGATGGCACCCAGACTCTGGTGTTTCTGCGCCACGCAGAGAAGCCTGGCGAAGGTCTTGGCCAGCTGAATTGCCAGGGTCTGAATCGGGCCATCGAGTTGGCCAGTGTGCTGCCGGAGCGGTTCGGCGATGCCGATTATGTCTTCGCTGCCAACCCCTCGCGGCACGTCGAAGAGGGTAGCCAAGATCAGCGCTACAGCTACATTCGCCCGCTGATGACCATCAGCCCCAGCGCCATTCGCCTCGGTCTGCCGGTCAATATCGACTTCGGCGCCAATGACTACGACGAGCTGGCCGATGAGTTGCTGACCGATAAGTACCGCAACGCCACCGTCTACACCGCCTGGTCGCACGGTTACCTGCCTGATCTGATCAATGCCGTGGCCGGCAAGGCCCTGGGTGACGAGCGAGTCATCACCGAGGACTGGAGCAACGAGGATTTCGACAGTTTGTATGTGATTACCCTGACCTGGCACGACGGCAAGGCGAGCATGCTCAGCCGTAACGTGCGTCAGGGTCTGGATGGTGGCAACAAGGCCTGCCCGACCTGAGCCGGGCAGGGCTGATCAGCGGCCCAGGCGCATTGGCCAGCCGACGACTTTTTTCACCCGCGGGGTCGCGTAGGTGCGTACCTTGGAGGTGCTCAGGCCAAGCCGCACCAGCGACTCGGCAATGGTTACCGCAGCGGTGACACCATCCACCACCGGCACCCCGGTGCGCTGGCGAATCTGCTCGTCGAGGCCGGCCATGCCGCCGCAACCAAGGCAGATCACCTCGGCTTTGTCTTCGCGCACAGCGCGCTCGGCCTGTTCGACGATGGCGTCCACCGCCCGTTGCGGATTCTCTTCAAGCTCCAGCACCGCCAGGCCGCTGGCGCGCACCGAGGCGCAGCGGTCATACAGCCCGGAGAGTTTCAGGCGATCTTCGATCAGCGGTACGGTGCGGTCCAGGGTGGTTACCACCGAGTAGGCGTGGCCGAGGTACATGGCGGTGCTGGCGGCGGCGTCGGTGATGTCTACCACTGGCACATCGAGCAACTCCTGCAGCCCCTCGCGGCCATGCTCGCCGTAGCCTGCCTGGATCACCGCATCATAGGGCTGGTCGTAAGCCAACACGCGGTCCATCACGGCGATGGCCGCCAGATAACTTTCGAAATTGCCCTCCACCGACTCGGCGCCAAAGTACGGCGTCAGACCGACGATCTCGGTGCCTGGCGCGGCGACGCTGCGGGCTTGCTCGGCAATAGCCTCGGTGATGGCTGCGGTAGTGTTGACGTTGACGATAAGAATGCGCATGCAGATTCTTCCTTGATCAATGGCTGCTGTGGTCGACGGCGATGCACTCGCCGCTGACGTCGTGGTATTGGCGATTGCGCGGGGCAATCAGCAGGTACAGCGCAGCCGCGATGCCCGCACCGATCAACCAGGAGAACGGCGCCACGCCGTGGAAGTTGGGTACCAGCGCAAGGATGATGGCCAGCAGCGCCGCCGGTGCGAAGGCCGCCATCGCCCGCCAGTTGATGCCGCGGGTGTAGTGATAGGCGCCAGCCGGGTTCTCGCTGTACAGCTCAGGCACGTTGATCTGGCCTTTGCGCAGCAACCAGTAGTCGGCCATGATCACCCCGTACAGCGGGCCGAGCAGGGCGCCCAGGCCGGACAGGAAGTAGACGATCACCAGTGGGCTGTTGTAGAGGTTCCACGGCAGGATCAGTACCGCCAGCGTGGCGCTGATCAGGCCGGCGCGGCGGAAGTTCAGGTGGCGCGGGGCGAGGTTGCTCAGGACAAATGCAGGGGCGACGAAGTTGGCCATGATGTTCACCGCGACGGTGACGATCAGGAACGCCAGGCAACCCAGTACCAGAAACAGCGTATTAGGGATGGTCGCAACGATCTGGGTGGGGCTGTCGATGATGTGGCCGTTGATCTTGAACTGTGCACCGCTGAGCACCACGGTGATCACAGCGAACACCAGGATGTTCACTGGCAGGCCCCAGAAGTTGCCGACGCGGATGGTCTTGCGGCACGGCGATGAGCGGGCGAAGTCGCAGAAGTTCAGCACCAGGGTGCCGTAGATCGCCAGCCACAAGGCGCCACCGGCAAAGATATTGCGCCACATTTCGTATCCGGTCAGCGGCTCGGCCACCGACCAGGCGATGCGTGTGTCGGCCTGGAAGTACATCCAACCGGCCAGGCTCGCGACTGTCAGCAGAATCACTGGGCCGGCGAAGCCTTCATAGCGGCGCACCATTTCCATGCCGTAGGCAAGGATCACCAGCTGCACCAGCCAGATCGCGACGAAGCACACCCAGCCCAGGCTCGACAGGCCAAGGATGCTGTCTTGATCGTATGCGGCCACCTGCGGCCAGATGGCGGTGAGCAATACCCGCAGTACCACCGAGGCGAGATAGGTCTGGATACCGAACCAGGCGATGGCGATCACGGCGCGAATCAATGCCGGCAACTGTGCGCCGTGGATGCCGAAGGCGATGCGGCTGATGACCGGGAAGGGCACACCCGTCTTCTGCCCCATGTAGCCAGACAGGTTCATGAAGAAGTACACCAGCACTGCGCCGATCGCCAGCGACAGGAGAATCTGCCAGCCACCCAGGCCGAGCGCGAACAGGCCCATGGCGAACGAGTAGTTGGCGATGTTGTGCACATCGTTGGTCCACAGCGCGAAGATGCTGTAACCGCCCCAGCGTCGGCCCTCGAGACGGGTCGGCGCGAGGTCGCGGTTGTGCAGGCGCGGGCTGAGTTCGAGGGCCGGCGATGCGCCGGTCAAGGTTGACGGCTGGGCGGTGCTGGCGACGGATAGTTCAGGGGCAAGGTCGAGGCTGCTACTCATTCCGGCGGCTCCTGATGCGCAGTTTGCAGTGAGGGGCGAGAGTGCACGGTCTCGTCTGGTCACGGCTGAACCTTGGCATCACTGGGTTCTGGAGGCTGCGGCCTGCTTGGGGCAGGCGCTGCGCGTTGTTGTGTATTTAGGTTTTGTTCAAGTTGTATACAAAACACAAGCACAGCAAAGCCAGTTCCATGCCATCGGGTGTGCAAGTTCACAAATTGCAGTTCCGTGAACTCTTTATTTAAATCGCTAACTTACTGAATTGAATTGTTTATAAGTTGACCGTTTGAACAATTTAAATTTTTTACCAAGTTGGTTTGCTGATCAATCGGTCAAATTATCTCGCGCCGCGCGTGTAACGTCTTGGTGCTGTGCTTCCCAGAAGTGCACACAAAAATGGCACCTTAGGTGACAATCCTGTGTACAAAAAATAAGCAGCACAATCTGGCCGTGCCGGTCTGCAGGAAAGCCGCTCACTCGGCCATCGGCGGCAGGCGGCGTTTCACCGGGCTCTTTTTGATGATCGCGGTGTTGGTTTCGGCCAGGACATTGATGCGGTCGAGCAAGCTGTCCAGTTGCTCCATCGAGCGCACATGCAGCCGGGCGATAAAGCAGTCCTCGCCGGTCACCTTGTCGCACTCGGTGAACTCGGCAATCGCGATGATCTGGCGCTCGACTTCCTGCAGTTGGCCGGGCAGTGGGCGGATGCGCACAATCGCCTGCAACTGATAGCCGAAACAGCGCGGGTCGATCTCGACG
Organism: Pseudomonas sp. BIGb0278; assembly: GCF_024809895.1. Taxonomy (NCBI): domain Bacteria; kingdom Pseudomonadati; phylum Pseudomonadota; class Gammaproteobacteria; order Pseudomonadales; family Pseudomonadaceae; genus Pseudomonas; species Pseudomonas sp. BIGb0278. Next base: position 214,577 of record NZ_JANUEL010000006.1, on the reverse strand, counting down.
GTGTAACCGCGGAGCACGCCGCGCTCTTCCAGCCGGCGCAGCCGCTCGCTGACGCTGGGCGCCGAAAGCCCGCTGATCTGCGCCAACGCCTTGAGCGAGCGGCGCGAATCCTCCATCAGGGCGGTGATCAGGAGTTGGTCGATGGCATCGGTCATAAGTACCTCGTTAGGCAAAGCTTCTGATTTGCCTTGATCGTAAAGGTGAATGGCGATTTTTGCCTTGGTTATCCGCTGGAAGGCGGCAGCCAGCCCTCGTCATACTGTTGCCATCATCAACGGAGGTGGCCGATGGACAGTTCAATACGCCGTGGTTCGCTGGAAATGATTGTTGCCATGCTTATTTCCGGGACGATTGGCTGGTTCGTGCTGGTGTCCGGGCAACCGGTGTTGGAGGTGGTGTTCTGGCGCTGTGTGTTCGGCGCGGGGGCGTTACTGGTGATCTGCGCGAGCCTGGGCCTGCTCAAGTCCGGCGTGATCAGCCGCGGCGCCGTGTTGCTGGCAATTGTCAGCGGGGTGGCCATCGTCGGTAACTGGGTGCTGCTGTTCGCCTCGTATTCGCGGGCGTCGATTGCCATCGGTACTGCGGTATACAACGTACAGCCGTTTCTGTTGGTCGGCCTGGCTGCGGTGTTTCTCGGCGAGAAGATCACCCTGGCCAAACTGAGCTGGCTGGGGGTGGCGTTCGTCGGCATGCTGGCCATCGTCAGTGCCCACGGCAACGGCCAGAGCAGTGGCAGCGACTATCTGCTGGGGATTGCCCTGGCCCTTGGGGCGGCGTTGCTGTATGCGGTTGCGGCGTTGATCATCAAGCGCCTGAGCGGTACGCCGCCGCACTTGATCGCGCTGATCCAGGTCAGCACCGGCATCGTCCTGTTGGCGCCGTGGGTCAAGCTTGGTGGGTTGCCCGCTGAACTGCCGGCGCTGGCCAGTTTGCTGACCCTGGGCATCGTCCATACCGGGCTGATGTATGTGCTGCTGTACAGCGCGATCCAACGTCTGCCGACTGCATTGACCGGCGCGCTGTCGTTCATCTACCCGATTGCGGCGATCCTGATCGACTGGTTCGCCTTTGGCCATCGGCTGGCGCCGTTGCAGTGGCTGGGGGTGGCGTTGATTCTGTTGGCCGCTGCCGGCATGCAACAAGGCTGGTGGTTTCGCGCCCCGGGCAAAGCGGCGCCAAGCCCATGCGACTGAGCGCAGTTGAAGCGGGTAGAATGCCCTCTTTTGATTCTCAGCGACGCGCCCATGACCTCCGTGATTGATACCCTCGAGCAGCACCTGCTCACCGCTCTCGACCCGGCTCCGTTGGAAACCCGGCGCCTGTTCCATGGCCGTGGCCGCTGCTGGGCAGGGCTTGAGCAGATCACGGTCGACTGGCTGCAGGGGGTGTTGCTGGTGGCGTTGTTCCGCGAGCCACCCGAGGGCCAGCTGGCTGAGCTCGAGGCGATGCTGCGGGCACTGGCCGAGCGCCCACTGTGGACCGGCGAGGCGATTTTGATTCAGCACCGTTACCTGCCCGACAGCCCCGGCCAGTGGTTGCTCGGCGAGCCGGTGCAGCAGCGTGAGGTGGTCGAAGACGGCCTGACCTACCTGCTCGATCTGGGCGTGCGCCAGAACAACGGTCTGTTTCTGGACATGCGCTATGGCCGGCGCTGGGTGCGTGAGCACGCTGCTGGCAAGCGGGTACTCAATCTGTTCGCCTATACCTGCGGTTTCTCGGTGGCGGCAATCGCCAACGGCGCTGCTCAGGTGGTCAATCTGGACATGGCCAAGTCGGCACTGTCGCGTGGACGCGAGAACCATCGGCTCAATGGCCATGATGTGAGCCAGGTGGCGTTTCTGGGTCATGAACTGTTCAAGTCATGGGGCAAAGTGCGCAAGTACGGGCCGTATGACCTGATCATCATCGACCCGCCGACGTTCCAGCGCGGCAGCTTTGTGCTGACCCAGGACTACGCGAAAATCCTGCGCCGCTTGCCCGAGTTGCTCAGCGCAGGCGGCACGGTGCTGGCGTGTGTCAACGACCCGGCGATTGGCTCGGACTTCCTGATCCAGGGCATGGCCGAACAGGCACCGGGCTTGCAGTTCATCGAGCGTCTGCAGAATCCGCCGGAGTTTGCCGATGCTGATCCTGAGGGTGGCTTGAAGGCGCTGGTGTTCCGCCAACTATGAGCTGCCGCCCTCGACAGCGAGGGCGACAGTGCTTGGCAGGTTTCAGGCAGGCAATGCGCGGGCCTGGGCGGGCATCGGGTAGACCTGGGCGAAAGCGACGTTGTCGGTTTGATCGACGCGCTTTTTCAGGCGTTCGTTGAAGGCTCGGCTGACCGCGTACTGGCCACCGGAAATGGTTCGGAACTGCGCGGTCAGGACGAACCCGTTAAGGTCCATACGGTCGACGCCGAACACCTGCAGCGGCCCTTGCAGGTTGATCCGCAGCAGTGGGTCTTCGCTGATCGACTTGCCCACTTCGTGAATCAACGCCAGCGACTGATCGACGTCACTGTCGTAGGTGAACTGCACCGAGAAGAACGCATAGGCAAACTGCCGCGACTGGTTGGTAACCGCCTTGATCTGGCCAAACGGCACCGAGTGGACGAAGCCCTTGCCGTCGCGCAAGCGCAGGGTGCGGATGGTCAGGCTCTCGACCGTGCCGGCGTGGCCGGAGTCGAGCACCACCCAGTCACCGATCGAAATGGTGTCTTCGATCAGGATGAACAGCCCGGTGATCACATCCTGCACCAACTGCTGCGAACCAAAGCCGATGGCCAGGCCAATTACCCCGGCACCGGCCAGCAGCGGCGCAACGTTGATGCCCAGGTTGGCCATGGTGGTGATGGTGCAGATCACTACCAGGATAACTTTCACCGCATTGCGCAGCATCGGCAGGATGGTGCGCACGCGAGTGCTGGGCTGGCGCGAGCTGCGCTTGCCGACGGGTGGCTTCAGCGCCTCTTGAATGGCGGTGTCGAGCACCACCCACAGCAGCCAGGTCACCAGCAGGATCAGGCCGATACTTGAAATCGAGTTACTGATGGCCTGGCCGAGGCGGTTGCTCAGGGCAAAGTCGATCACCGAGAAACCCCAGATGCGCCCGAGCAGCTCGATAAAGGTAATCGCCATGGCGATGCGCAACAGCGCATGGGCGAGGCTGCGTAGCAGCTCCTTGTAGGGGCGGACCTTCTGCTGCGTATCAACCTTGCGTGACGCCAGCAGGTGTTGCAGCAGGGTGCTGAGGAACAGCGTGGCCACCAGCAGCACGGTAGTCAGCAGGGCATTCTGCAGGGCTTTCTGGCTCTCTTCGCCGGCACCGATCAGGTTGATCGCCGAGACCAGAATCATCATCAGGATCGGCAGGTACCACAGCTTGGAGAAGATCCGCAGGGTCTCCTGCACTGCACGGTGGTGCAGGCGATCATGCAGGTCGCGGTTGCGGATCAGGTGACCCACCGGCCGGCGCAGGCGCAGGACCAGGCTGGCAAAGATGAAGGTGGCGATAAGGCCGGTGATCACGGCGATGCTGGCGGTGATATTGCCGCCGACCTGGCGAGCGATCTGCGGGCTGGTCAGCGCGTCGCTCCAGGCCGCGAGAAAGCCGATCATGAACAACGCACGCGGTGCCATCTGCCTGATCACGGCGACGGCAGGGCGTTTGTGGCCTGCATCGAACAGGGTGATCAGGCAGAGGATGATCGAAGTCGAGAACAGGCCGCTGCTGGTCGCGTAGGCCAGGCTCAGGCCGAGTGCACGGGCAATCGACGGGTCGAGAAAGCGGCTGGCATACAGCGTCAGCGGCAAGCTCGCCAGGGCCGGCAAGGTATAGGGCAGCAAGTACCTCAGCAAGCCACGCAGGCGCTTGCGCCGTTGCAGCAGGGCGGTGCGCGCGCAGCGGGCGGCGAGCCAGCGGCCGAGCAGGCTGAGCAGCGAGAAACTGGCGGCCCAGGCTACCGTCAGCAGGACAAAATCGCCGATCAGTTGCAGGCCGTCGTGCCCCGAGTGGCGGTCGACCAAACGCTCCACCTCTTTGCTGGCGCGGTCGGTGCGCAGGCGCCAGGTGTCCAGCACATGGGCATCGAGGTCGAGGTCTTTGGCTGCACTGTCGAGGCCATCGGCTAGGGCACCTAGCAAGCCACCCTGCAACACCGGAGCAGGTTCTTCGGCGGGAGCTTCGGCAGGCGCGGGGTCAGCGGCGTAGAGTGAGGTGCTCAGCAACAGGCTGAGAAGTAGCGGGGTTAGCAAGCGCAGCACTGGAGTACTCCTTGGGCCGTGGCGGGCGTGGGGGGTTACTCAAGGAACTGATTGCCGAAGGCGAGGGAAGTTCGATGCAATCCGGGCCATGGCCTGGCCCGGATTGCTCTGGCAAGCGTCAGTCGATCACTGGCCGGTGTAGATCTGGTCGAACACGCCACCGTCGTTGAAGTGGGTCTTCTGCACCGTGCGCCAGTCACCAAAGGTCTTCTCTACCGAGAGGAAGTCGACTTTCGGGAAGCGGTCGGTGTACTTGGCCAGTACCGCTGGATCACGCGGGCGCAGGTAGTTGTTGGCAGCGATTTCCTGGCCTTGTGGCGACCACAGGTACTTCAGGTATTCTTCGGCGGCGGCGCGGGTGCCCTTCTTGTCGACCACCTTGTCAACCACGGTGACCGGCGGCTCGGCTTCGGCCGATACGCTTGGGTAGACTACTTCGAACTGATCGCGACCGAATTCGCGGGCGATCATTTCGGCTTCGTTTTCAAAGGTGACCAGCACGTCGCCGATCTGGTTGGTCATGAACGTGGTGGTAGCCGCCCGGCCGCCGGTATCGAGCACTGGCGCCTGCTTGAACAGTTTGCCGACAAAGTCCTTGGCCTTGTTTTCGTCGCCGCCGTTTTTCAGCACGTAGCCCCAGGCCGAGAGGTAGGTGTAACGGCCGTTACCGGAGGTCTTGGGGTTGGGCACGATCACCTGGACGCCGTCCTTGAGCAGGTCAGGCCAGTCTTTCAGCGCTTTCGGGTTGCCTTTGCGCACGATGAACACGGTGGCCGAGGTGAACGGCGCGCTGTTGTTTGGCAGGCGCGTGACCCAGTTGTCCGGGACCAGCTTGCCGTTGTCGACCAGGGCATTGATGTCGGTCGCCATGTTCATGGTGATGACGTCAGCCGGCAGGCCATCGATCACCGAGCGCGCTTGCTTGCTCGAACCGCCGAAGGACATCTGCAGGTTGATCTTCTCTTTGTGCTCGGCTTCCCAGTGCTTCTGGAAAGCGGCGTTGTAGTCCTTGTAGAAATCGCGCATCACGTCATAGGAAACGTTGAGCAGCGTCGGCGCGGCCTGGGCCAGGTTGCCCAGGGTCAAGCCTGCGGCGAGCAGCGAGGCGGTAAACAGTTTTTTCACGACGCGATCCTTGTTCTTGAAACAGTTAATGGCAGAGTGCCTGCGACTATAGCGGGTGTTTCCCAAGCGTTTAAAGAACGAAATACGCTTTGGTTATTCCTTCCTGGGGAACAGCGCATTGCCGCAGCGCGAGCAGAACGCAGCGCCGTGCTCATGGCTGTTTTTACGGCAGGTCGGGCAGTCGTGCTGGAGTTGTTCGCCACGCATGGCGTTGGCCAGCTCGGCGGTGAAGATGCCGGTCGGCACGGCGATGATCGAGTAACCGGTGATCATCACCAGTGACGACAGCACCTGGCCCAGCGGCGTCTTCGGCACGATATCGCCAAAGCCCACGGTGGTCAGGGTGACGATCGCCCAGTAGATGCCTTTGGGGATGCTGGTGAAGCCATGCTCGGGCCCTTCGACCACGTACATCAAGGTGCCGAACACGGTCACCAGAGTCGATACGCTGACCAGAAACACGATGATCTTCTGCTTGCTGCCGCGCAGCGCGCTCATCAGGTAGTTGGCCTGCTTGAGGTACGGGCTCAGCTTGAGCACGCGGAAGATCCGCAGCATGCGGATCACGCGGATGATCAGCAGGTACTGGGCGTCGCTGTAATACAAGGCGATGATGCCCGGCACGATGGCCAGCAGATCGACCAGGCCGTAGAAGCTGAAGGCATAGCGCAGCGGCTTGGGCGAGCAGTACAGGCGGGTCAGGTATTCAGCGAGAAAGATCGCCGTAAAGCCCCACTCGATGGCGGCGAGTAGGCCTGAATAGTTCTGGTGAACCTCATCGATACTGTCGAGGATCACCACCACCAGGCTGGCCAGAATGATCAGCAGCAGGGTCTTGTCGAAGCGTCTGCCAGCGGTGGTGTCGGATTGAAAAACCAGAATGTAGAGCCGCTCGCGCAGGCTCGCCGGGGAGTTCATGGGGCGCGTTCCATTATGCAATGGGCAGAGCCTAGGGCTTGCCCCTCAGCTGTGCAAGCGGCGTGGCTTACCGCCCGCCAGCCCGCGCGGCAGGCGGCTGCTCAGGTGCAGCAACCAGCAGGCGGCCACAAACGGCGCGGTCAAGGCGGCCACCGGCAGCAGGTTGAACAGCGGTTGCAAGGCGATGGCCAGGATGATCGCCAGCAGCGGCAGCCACGGCCGTTCGCGCTGGCCGCAAAAGGCCAGTGCCGCCAGCGCGGCATTGAAACCGAGCAAGCCCATCCCGGCGCTGTGGACATCGCCCATGAGCAGCGCAACGCAGGCGCCCAGGCCTGAGCCGAACAAAGCCCAGAGTGCAGCGCTGCGATTGGACAGGAACAAACCGATGGCGATCAGCAGCCCCGCCAGCGGCTGCTCCAGCAGAAACACCTGGCCCAGGCCACGCGCCAGTGCCTGCAGAGGCTCGGCACTGACCGCTGTGCCGGCGGCAGACGGCTGCGCAGCCAGCAGCGCGGCCCAGCCGAGCAGCACGAACGGTGCGGTATAGGCCGGCAGCAGGCAGGCGCCGCGTTTGCGCCATTGATGGACGAGGATGCTCGACAGGCCACTGGCGGCGATGATCAGCGGCGGCAGAATCACTGACCATGGCAACACTGCGCTGAACAGGATGCCGATCAGGACGCCGTTGTAGCTGTACAGGCCGGCCTGGCGATCAGCCCGGTCGTAGCCGCGCCGCTGCGCCGTGAGCAACCCTGCCAGCGCGCCCAGCAGGGCACCACCGACCAACTGCGGGGCGGTCAGGAGGATGGCGAGCAGGCAACACAGGCCGCACAGCGGGCTACGCTGCAGCAATACCTGGCTGAAGCCGTTGAGAAGCGCCGTGGCCCAGTCGGGGCACGGGGTGACGAAATTTTGTGTGTACATGGGCAGTCAGTAGGTTGAAGTTGGCGGTGGGCCTCTTTGGGCCTCGGTTCCGCGGTTGGTCTTTTGGGCCGCTCTGCGGCCTTCGTGGGTGAACCCGCTCCCACAGGGTTTTGTGTGGGAGCGGGCTTGCCCGCGAAGGCTGCAAAGCAGCCCAATACGGTCCTAGATCAAAGTCTCGATGCGCAGCGTGTTGGTCGTGCCCGGCTTGCCAAACGGCACCCCGGCGGTGATCAGCAGCGTATCGCCGATGCTGGCCATGCCTTGCGCCTGGGCGATTTCCAGTGCGGTCGAGCAGATTTCGTCGACCTGGCGCAGGCGGTCGTTGACCACCGAGTGCACGCCCCAGGTCACGCTCAGGCGGCGCGCCGTCACCAGATTTGGCGTCAGGTTGAGAATCGGTGCCCGTGGCCGTTCGCGGGCGGCGCGCAGGGTCGAGGCCCCGGACTCGCTGTAGTTGACCAGCACCGCCACCGGCAGAATGCCGCTGATACGGCGGATTGCACAGCTGATCGCATCCGAGGTGGTGGCCTCTGCTCTTGGCCGGCCGACGTCGAGCTGTGCTTGGTAATCAGGGCCGTTTTCAACCTGGCGGATGATCTTGCTCATCATCTGTACGGCTTCCAGCGGATAGTCACCGGAGGCGGTTTCCGCCGACAGCATCACCGCATCGGCGCCTTCGGCGACCGCGTTGGCGACGTCGGTGACTTCGGCGCGGGTTGGCGCAGGCGAGAAGCGCATCGATTCGAGCATCTGCGTTGCCACCACCACCGGGCGGCCGAGCTGGCGGCAGGTATTGATGATGTGCTTCTGGATCTGCGGCACGCTCTCGGCGGGGACTTCCACGCCCAGATCGCCACGGGCAACCATGATTGCGTCGGACAGCTCGGCGATGGCCTGCAGCTGGTCGACCGCCGACGGCTTCTCGATCTTGGCCATGAGGTAAGCGCGGTCGCCGATCAGCTCGCGCGCTTCGATGATGTCCTCAGGGCGCTGCACGAACGACAGCGCCACCCAGTCCACCCCAAGCTCCAGGCCGAAGGCCAGGTCACGGCGGTCTTTCTCGGTCAGCGGGCTCAACTCGAGCACCGCCTGCGGCACGTTGACACCCTTGCGGTCGGACAGCTCGCCGCCGGCCAGCACCTCGGTATCGATGGCGTCGTCATGCTTGGCGGTTACGCGCAGGCGCAGCTTGCCATCGTCGAGCAGCAAGTCCATGCCAGGCTGCAATGCAGCGATGATTTCCGGGTGCGGCAGGTTGACCCGGTGGCTGTCGCCCGGGGTGCTGTCCAGGTCCAGGCGCAGGGCCTGGCCACGCTGCAGCTGGACCTTGCCTTCGGCAAAGCGACCGACGCGCAGCTTGGGCCCTTGCAGGTCCATGAGGATGCCCAGCGGGTAGTTCAGCTGTTGCTCGACTTCGCGGATCCACTGATAGCGCAGGGCGTGGTCGGCGTGCTCGCCGTGGCTGAAGTTGAGGCGAAAGATATTCACCCCGGCTGCGACCAGCTGGCGTACATCGTCGATGCCGTTGATGGCAGGGCCGAGGGTGGCGAGGATTTTGACTTTTTTATCAGGCGTCATGATTGGGCAGTCTCGAGAATCAGAATGGCGCGGAAGTCGTTGACGTTGGTACGGGTCGGCTCGGTTACGATCAGGGCGTCGAGCGCGGCGAAGTAGCCGTAGCCATTGTTGTTGTCCAGCTCATCGCTGGCCGAAAGCCCCAGGGCGGCGGCGCGGGCATAGCTGGCCGGGGTCATGCTGGCACCGGCATTGTCTTCCGAGCCATCGATGCCGTCGGTGTCGCCGGCCAGGGCATACACGCCCGGCAGGCCTTTGAGGTTTTCGGTGAGGCTGAGCAAAAACTCCGCGTTGCGCCCGCCACGGCCATTGCCGCGCACGGTCACGGTGGTTTCACCGCCGGAGAGAATCACGCAGGGCGCCTTCAGCGGCTGGCCGTGCTGGACGATTTGCCGAGCGATGCCGGCATGCACCTTGGCCACCTCGCGCGACTCGCCTTCAAGGTCACCGAGGATCAGCGGGCTGAAGCCGGCCTGGCGGGCTTTCACGGCTGCCGCCTCCAGCGATTGCTGGGGCCTGGCGATCAATTGGAAGTGGCTGCGGGCCAGGGCCGGGTCGTCGGCTTTGACGGTTTCCGAAGCCGGGTTGTTGAGCCAGTCGATGACCGCTTGCGGCGCTTCGATGTTGTAGCGTTTGAGGATCGCCAGCGCTTGCGCCGAGGTGCTCGGATCGGCCACCGTCGGGCCTGAGGCGATCACGGTGGCGAGGTCGCCGGGCACATCGGAAATGGCATAGGTGTACAGCGTGGCCGGCCAGCAGGCCTTGGCCAGGCGGCCGCCCTTGATCGCCGAGAGGTGCTTGCGCACGCAGTTCATCTCGCCGATGGTCGCGCCCGACTTGAGCAGGGCCTTGTTGATCTGTTGCTTGTCGGCCAGGGACAGGCCTGCGGCTGGCAGGGCGAGCAGGGCAGAGCCGCCGCCAGACAGCAGGCAGATCACCCGGTCGCTTTCAGTGAGGTTGCTGACCAGCTCCAGCACGCGCTTGGCCACGGCCAGGCCGGCGGCATCGGGAACAGGATGGGCAGCTTCGACCACTTCGATTTTCTGGCAGCTGGCGCCGTGCCCATAGCGGGTCACGACCAGCCCGGAGACTTCACCTTGCCAGGTTTTTTCGACCACTTCGGCCATGGCTGCGGCGGCCTTGCCGGCGCCGATAACGATGACCCGGCCGCTACGGTCGGCAGGCAGGTAGGCTTCGAGGACCTGGCTTGGGTGGGCGGCGGCGATGGCTGTGTCGAACAGCTCGCGCAGAAATTGTTGCGGATCGACCGACATGGCAGGCTCCCAAAATTCTTGTTGTTATGCGTAATAAAAAAACGCCCCCGGAACGACCTCCGTGCAGGCTGAACCAGGGGCGGGTGTTGCTCGGTTGCGGGTCAGAGACCCCTGGGGGCTGCGTCGCAAACCCCCGGATTCAAATCAATTCAAATCACTTCTCGTCGCGGATCGAGAAATTGGCCATGTGCTCCAGGCCCTTGATCAATGCCGAGTGGTCCCAGTTGCCGCCACCCAGTGCTACGCAAGTGCTGAACACTTGCTGCGCGTTGGAGGTGTTCGGCAGGTTGATGCCCAGCTCCTTGGCGCCTTGCAGGGCCAGGTTCAGGTCCTTCTGATGCAGGTTGATGCGGAAGCCTGGATCGAAGGTGCCTTTGATCATGCGCTCGGCATGCACTTCAAGAATCTTCGACGAAGCGAAACCGCCCATCAGTGCTTCACGCACCTTGGCTGGGTCCGCGCCGTTCTTGGCGGCGAACAGCAGCGCCTCGCCAACTGCCTGGATGTTCAGCGCGACGATGATCTGGTTGGCGACCTTGGCGGTCTGGCCGTCACCGTTACCGCCGACGCGGGTGATGTTCTTGCCCATCAGCTCGAACAGCGGCAGGGTGCGCTCGAAGGCTTTCGGGCAACCACCGACCATGATGCTCAGGGTGGCCGCCTTGGCGCCGACTTCGCCGCCGGACACCGGGGCGTCCAGATAGGCCGCGCCAGTGCCTTTGATCTTCTCGGCAAAGGCTTTGGTCGCGGTGGGCGAGATCGAGCTCATGTCGATGACGATCTTGTTCGGGCCAACACCTTCGGCAACGCCGTTTTCACCGAACAGGACAGCTTCGACCTGCGGGGTATCCGGGACCATGACGATGATGAATTCAGCTTCCTGAGCCACTTCCTTTGGATTGGCCAGGGCCACCGCGCCAGCGGCGATCAGGTCAGCCGGTGCTGCGTCGTGATGGGTCGAAACGAACAGGCTGTGACCTGCTTTTTGCAGGTTTTGGGCCATGGGCTTGCCCATGATGCCAGTGCCGATAAAACCGATTTTAGCCATGAGAGATACCCTCTTTTGTAATTGTCGAATCTCGATGAACCAGGCGCAGCCCGATCAGATCGCGTTGTGCGTCTTCAGCCAGCCCAGGCCCGCTTCAGTGGTGGTCAGCGGCTTGTACTCGGCGCCGACCCAGCCCTTGTAGCCGATGCGGTCCAGGTGCTCGAACAGGAAGCGGTAGTTGATCTCACCGGTGCCGGGTTCGTTGCGGCCAGGGTTGTCGGCCAGCTGGATGTGGTTGATCCGCGGCAGGTTGGCTTCGATGGTGCGCGCCAGGTCACCTTCCATGATCTGCATGTGGTAGATGTCGTACTGCAGGAACAGGTTGGCGCTGGCGACCTCGGTCTGAATGTCCAGTGCTTGCTGCGTGGTGTTCAGGTAGAAGCCAGGGATGTCGCGGGTGTTGATCATTTCCATGACCAGGCGGATCCCGGCGGCCTGCAACTTGTCGGCGGCAAACTTGAGGTTGTCGACAAAGGTCTTGCGCACGGTGGCGCATTCCAGACCCTGTGGGCGAATGCCCGCCAGGCAGTTGATCTGGGTATTGCCCAGCACCTTGGCGTAGGCGATGGCCTTGTCGACACCGGCGCGGAATTCTTCGACGCGGTCGGGGTGGCAGGCAATCCCGCGCTCACCTGTCGACCAATCGCCCGCAGGAAGGTTGAACAACACCTGGGTCAGGCCATTGGCGTCCAGTTGCGCCTTGATTTCAGCGGCGCTGAAATCGTACGGGAAGAGGTATTCGACACCGCTGAAGCCAGCGTCGGCGGCGGCCTTGAAGCGGGCCAGAAAGTCCTGCTCGGTAAACAGCATGGACAGGTTGGCAGCGAAGCGAGGCATGGTGATCTCCTTGCAAATGAAAGCCCCCGGCACAACCGGCGCGGGGGCGTCAGGCAATCAGTCGAGCAGCGAAATAGCGGTAGGGGCGTCGTTGCCCACCAGGGCGAGGTCTTCGAACTCGTTGACCGCGTTGATTTCGGTGCCCATGGAAATGTTGGTGACGCGCTCGAGAATGATTTCAACCACGACCGGTACGCGGAACTCTTCGGCCATCTTCTGCGCCTTGAGCAGGGCAGGGGCGATTTCGCTTGGCTCGAATACACGCAGGGCCTTGCAACCCAAACCTTCGACGACTGCAACGTGATCGACGCCGTAGCTGCCGGCTTCGGTCGAGTTGATGTTCTCGAACGCCAGTTGTACACAGTAGTCCATCTCGAAGCCACGCTGAGACTGACGGATCAGGCCGAGGTAGGCGTTGTTCACCAGCACGTGGACGTAGGGCAGATTGAACTGCGCGCCAACGGCCAGCTCTTCGATCATGAACTGGAAGTCGTAGTCACCAGACAGCGCGACGACCTTGCGTTGCGGGTCGGCCTTGACCACACCGAGGGCCGCCGGGATGGTCCAGCCGAGCGGGCCGGCCTGGCCGCAGTTGATCCAGTGACGCGGCTTGTACACGTGCAGGAGCTGCGCGCCAGCGATCTGCGACAGACCGATGGTGCTGATGTAGCAGGTGTCCTTGCCAAATACCTTGTTCATCTCTTCATAGACGCGCTGCGGCTTGACCGGAACGTTGTCGAAGTGGGTCTTGCGCTGCAGGCTGGCCTTGCGCTGCTGGCAGTCTTCCAACCAGGCACTGCGGTCCTTGAGCTTGCCGGCGGCTTTCCACTCGCGGGCCACTTCCAGGAACATATCCAGCGCCTTGCCAGCATCGGAAACGATGCCCAGGTCCGGGGTGAACACGCGGCCGATCTGGGTCGGTTCGATGTCGACGTGAACGAAGCTGCGGCCTTCGGTGTAGACATCGACAGAACCGGTGTGGCGGTTGGCCCAGCGGTTACCGATACCGAACACCATGTCCGATTTGAGCAGGGTCGCGTTGCCGTAGCGGTGCGAGGTCTGCAGGCCGACCATGCCCACCATCAGCGGGTGATCGTCCGGGATGGTGCCCCAGCCCATCAGGGTCGGGATGACCGGCACGCCGGTCAGTTCGGCGAACTCGACCAGCTTGTCGCTGGCGTCGGCATTGATGATGCCGCCACCGGCCACCAGCAATGGGCGCTCGGCGTCATTGAGCATGGCCAGGGCTTTTTCCGCTTGCACGCGGGTAGCGCCTGGCTTGTTGATCTGCAGTGGCTCGTAGGCGTCGATGTCGAATTCGATCTCGGCCATCTGCACGTCGAACGGCAGGTCGATCAGCACCGGGCCTGGACGGCCGCTGCGCATTTCAAAGAAAGCCTTCTGGAATGCGTAAGGGACCTGGCCTGGCTCGAGCACGGTGGTTGCCCACTTGGTCACCGGCTTGACGATGCTGGTGATGTCGACGGCCTGGAAGTCTTCTTTGTGCAGACGTGCACGCGGCGCCTGGCCGGTAATGCACAGGATCGGGATGGAGTCGGCGGCGGCGCTGTACAGACCAGTGACCATGTCGGTACCGGCTGGGCCGGAAGTGCCGATGCACACGCCGATGTTGCCCGGGTTGGCGCGGGTGTAACCCTCGGCCATGTGCGAGGCACCTTCGACGTGGCGAGCGAGGACGTGATCGATGCCACCGACTTTCTTCAGGGCCGAGTACAGCGGGTTGATAGCGGCCCCTGGGATGCCGAATGCGGTATCTACACCTTCCCGGCGCATGACCAGAACGGCTGCATCGATTGCTCTCATTTTGCTCATGGGTTGTGCCTCATCGATTTTGTAATTGTATACAACTTTCTCTTGGCCAGAGTGTATTCACGCTCGGTGGCCTAGGTCAATCCATTTTCGTCGGCAGCAAACGCTTCGGTCGGAATGCCCGTGAAAACGGCGTTTCGTCTGATCGTGCACGATCGTCTAAAAATATTGTATACAAAGATAATCGTAGTTGTGTTCTATTTATGCCATTGGATTTCAACTGCCCTCAGGGCTTCTCACAACAAGAAGAGGACCTTTCCATGACCACTTTGACCCTCAAAGTCGCTGTCAGCCTGGTGAACGCCGCGCTGGCCGCAGGCCGCAAGATCAACGCTGCGCCGCTGACCGTGGCGGTGCTGGATGCCGGCGGGCATCTGCTGACCTTGCAGCGTGAAGACGGCGCCAGCCTGCTGCGCCCGCAGGTAGCGACCGGCAAGGCCTGGGGTGCAATTGCCCTGGGCAAGGGCTCGCGTCTGCTGGCGTTGGATGCGCAGCAGCGACCGGCGTTTTTTGCCGCATTGAATGGTTTGGGCGAGCGGCCGGTGGTGCCGGCGCCAGGGGGCGTGCTGATTCGCGATCAGCAGGGCAGGGTGCTGGGTGCGGTGGGGATCAGCGGCGATACTTCGGATATCGATGAACAGTGCGCAATCAGCGCCATCGAAGCGGCGGGCCTGACCGCAGATGCCGGTGTCGCGGCCTGATCACTGCACCCAGGGCCGCGCTGCGGCCCTTTCTGACTCAGCTCAAGCCAGCTCTGGCTCACAGCCCTTGAGCACGAGCCGAATGATCGTTTGCGCAGCGGCCTCGTAATCACTGTCGGCGAGCTTGGCCTTGCCGGTGACGGCGGCGATCTGCCAATCGAAGTCGGCGTAGGTCTGGGTCGCCGCCCAGATGCTGAACATCAGGTGATGGGCATCGACCGGGGCGATCTGTTTGCGCTCAATCCAGCGCTGGATGCACTCGATATTGTGCCGGGCCTGCTCGTTGAGCTGCTCGACCTGGCTCGGCGAAAGGTGCGGCGCGCCGTGCATGATCTCGCTGGCGAACACCTTCGAGGCATGGGGTAGATCACGCGAGATGCGGATCTTCGAGCGGATGTAGGCACTCAGCACTTCTTTCGGATCACCGTCGGCATTGAACGGCGTCGATGCCTGCATGATCGGCGCGATGATGCTCTCGAGCACCTCGCGGTAGAGGTTGTCCTTGGATTTGAAGTAGTAGTAGACGTTCGGCTTGGGCAAACCCGCCTTGGCTGCAATGTCGCTGGTTTTGGTGGCGGCGAAGCCCTTGTCGGCGAATTCCTCGCTGGCCGCGCGCAGGATCAGTTCCTTGTTGCGCTCGCGAATGGTGCTCATGGCAGGGATCTTCCTCGGAAAGGGCGCCTCTAGGAGGGATCGGGCATGGTAGCACCGGCCCGGAGCGAGGCTCAAGGCAGGCTGTTTGCGCAAGGGACGAGGGAGCTGGTCTGGGGGCAACCGGGGTGATGAGCATCGCAGAGGGGAAATGTCGGGCAGCAGTGCCTAGGCTGCTACCCGACCGGCGCTCAGCGCACGCTTGCCCGCACCTTGTCGCGAAAGCTGTTCTCGTAACCGTCCTGCAGCTTCACCTGCTCGGCCAGCGAGGCGAGACGGCTGCGCGGGATGACGATGATGCCGTCGCGGTCGCCAATTATCGCATCGCCCGGATCGCACACGACATTGCCGCACGCCACGGCGATGCCGACCTGGCCCGGGCCCCATTTCGACGGCCCTGCGGGGTTGACCGCGCGGGCATAGACCGGCAAACCCATGCTGTCGAGTTCTGCCACATCGCGCACGGCGCCGTCGATGACCACCGCCGCCACTTGCCGGGCCAGGCAGATCTCGCCAAGCAGATCGCCGAACACCGAGCGGTTGATCTCGCTGTTGCCATTGATCACCAGCACATCGCCGGGCTGCGCTTCGTCGAGGGCTCGGTGGATCGCCAGGTTGTCACCCTCGCGAGTATTGAGCGGTAGGATGGTGCCGAAAAAACTCGGCTTGCCAGCGGTATGGCGGATGGCCGAAGCCATCATGCCCATGCGCTGCAGAACGTCACCGATCAGGGCGACCGGGTAACGGGCGATCTCGCCAATCAGCGCCAAGTCTGCCCGTTGCCACTGGCTGTTGACGCTGATCGAGTCGTCGGACACGTTGATGAACATATGAAACCTCCAGATTCGCCGGCGCTCAGTCGAACGACTTCGCCACAGGTTGGTTGACCGGGTGCGCCGGGGCTTGCCCCTGGAGCACGGCGGCAATCGCCTGCAGGGCGCTCATGCCAACCCGCATCAACGATTCGTCGGTCTGCCCGGCCACATGGGCGGTGACGATCAGGTTCGGCGTTTCGGCGATGGCCGGAGTGGGGTGGTTGAAAGGGTTGATCATGTCGAGATTCTCCGCGTCGAGCACATCCACCCCCGCGCCGGCCAGCTTGCCGCTGTTCAGCGCTGCGACCATGGCCTGCTCATCGACCACGCCGCCCCGGCTGGTGTTGATCAGCAGCGCGCCGTCTTTCATCTGGGCGAACTGCTTGGCACCGATCAGGTTGCGGGTGGTGGGTAGCAGCGGTACATGCAGGCTGATCACATCGGCAGTGGCCAGCAGGGTGTCGAGGTCGACCCAGCGCGGATCGGTGCCTGGTGCGATTGCCGGGTCGGTGAAGATCACCTTCAGGCCAAAGGCCTCGGCCACGGGCGCAACGCTTGCGCCGATGTTGCCAAAGCCGACCAGGCCCAGGGTGCGCCCTTCGAGCTCGATGCCGGTCAGTGCCAGGCGGTCCTGCGCCCAGTTGCGTTTACGCGTCTGCTCGCTGGCCATGGGCAGTTTGCGGCACAGCGACAGCAGCAAGGCGAAGACATGTTCGATGACACTGCGCTGATTGGCCCCGGGAGTGTTGGTGACCCACACGCCATGTTGCGCGGCGGCCTGGTAATCAACGTTGTCGTAGCCTGCGCCATGGCGGGCGACGATGCGCAGTTTCGGCGAGGCAGCGATCATCTCGGCGCTGACATGACCACCACGCAGAAACACCGCGTCGACCTGGTTGTGGATTTCGTCATAGCTGACGGCGTTGGCGCCATAGCCCAGACGCACCTCGCCAAGGTCAGCAAGGCCGGCGAGCACGCGCGGGTGAATGGGGCTGGTGACGTAGATCAGAGGCATGGTCTGTACTCAGGAAAATTGATGGCGATTGGCGTCGGCGGCAGCGTTGTTGCGCACGGTGCTGAGCACGATCAGGCCCAGCACGCCAGCGCCGCAGAGGATGAAAGCGGGTGCCGACTGGTTACCGCTGGCGCCGATCAGCCAGGTCGCCATGAACGGCCCGATGCCGCCACCGATCACCGCGCCGACGCTGTGGCCGAAGGCGACACCGGTGTGGCGAACGTGGGTCGGGAAGAACTCCGGCATCACCGAGTAGGTGCCGGCCAGGCACAGCGCGTACGGCACCATGCCCAGGGCCAGGCCGACCATCGCCAGGCTCACCTGGCCTTGCTGCATGAGCATGAAGGAGGGGATCGACAGGGTGGCGTAGCCGAGATAGGCCAGGCGCAGAACGGCCTTGCTGCCGATGATCGAGCCGAGGTGACCGGCCAGGGGAATCATCAGCGCGGCAAAACTCACCGCCACAAGGACGATGGTCGAGGCCTGACCTTTTGAGTAGCCGAGGATCGAGCTGAAGTAGGCGGCGATGAATACCGTGCCGATGTAAGTGCCGATGTTCTGCACCAGCGAGATCATCATGACCTTGGTCAGCGGGCGCATGTAATCGCGCACCAGCTCGGCGAAGGGCGCGCTCTTCGGCTCGGCGTCAGTGGTCTTGTTCGACTCGAACTCAGGGCTGTCTTCAATTCCCAGGCGCATCCACAGGCCGATGATGCCCAGCGGCAAAGCCAGCAGGAACGGCACGCGCCAGCCCCAGTCGGCCATCTGCGGGTCGGTCAGCCAGGCTGCGGCCAGGCCAGCGATGGCCGCTGCCAGGCCCTTGCCGAACTGGGCGATCGAGGGCAGGAAGGAGATGTACAGCGAACGCCGATTGGCCGGTGCCCACTCGCGAATGTAGCTCGCTGCGCCACCGATTTCGCCGCCGGCGGAAAAGCCCTGAAGCATGCGCAGGGCCACCAGCAGAATCGGCGCCCACACGCCAATCTGCGCATAACCGGGTAGCAGGCCGATCAAGGTCGCGGCGATGCCCATCAAGGTGATGCTGGCAATCAGGCTGGTGCGGCGGCCCACCTTGTCACCCAGCCAGCCGAACGCGACGGCGCCGAGCGGGCGCACGAGGAACGCCGAGCCGAATACCAGAAATGTGTTGAGCAGGCCGGTGGTGGGGTCATCGGACGGGAAGAACACCAGCGCCAGGGTGGCCGCCAGATAACCGTAGATGCTGAAGTCGTAGTACTCGACGAAGGTGCCGAACACGGCGGCGGCGGTGGCTTTCTTCGCCTTGGTCTTGCGCTCGGCGACAGGCTCGGACATGGCGACGGGCTCGGTCAACGTATTGTTGTTATTCATAGGTCACTCCAGCGTTTTGGTCACGGCCATTTTAAAAAATGGGACAGTGTCCTGTTTTGTTTTTTCCAAGCATCCTCGTGCCCAGCCTGGTTGTCAACAGGCGGGCTAATTGCTTTGGTTGTGGCCTTGAGCACAGAATGGGCTCCCGTAGCAGCATGCCAAGCCTCTGAAATGCCTAACCCACGCCCTGAACCCGCGGCCAGCCACGCGGTTGCCGCCACCTCCAGCCACGGTCGTTTGATCGAGGTACTGGACGCACTGGTCAGACGAGCGGAGGGTGAGCCGTGGGGTGTCAGGGAGCTGGCCAGCGAGCTCGCCGAGAGCCGCAGCACTATCAATCGGATCCTGGCGGCACTGGTCGAACGTGACCTTGCAGCGGAAGATGGTGCGGGCAAGTATCGGGTCGGGCCACGCTTGCGGGTGCTGATGCAGGCGGTGAGTGCGCACAGCGCCGTGTGGAATGCGGCCGGGAAGCTGCTTGATGAGCTGGCCGGCGATGCCAAGCAGTCAGCCTTGCTCTCGGTGTATGCCCCGCACTGTGACGGCTACTTCGTGCTGTGTTGCGGCGAGGCAGCGGCCACCTTGGCCTTCAGGCCGCAGCTTGGCGCGATCTATCCGCTGGGTTTTGGCGATATCGGCCGAGCGTTCGCTGATCATCTGAACAGCGGCGCGCAGCCTGACCAGCAACAGCTGCCGGTGCCAGCCGACAACGGGCAGGCGATGGCCGAATCCGAGTTCCCCGCAGCGGTGGCCCTGGCCACCCGGTGCTTGCCGCAAGGGCTGCTGGTGACGGTGTCGCTGCACGACCTGGGCGCTGGCGGTGGCAGCAGCGCCAGTGCGGCGTTGCGCAAAGTCGAACAGGTCTTGAACCACCTCGAGGGATTGCCCGTCACCGCGCGAGCCTGTCCGCAGGTGCGGGGTTGCGACGAGGACAGCGCCACTGCGGCTCGGCTGGAGGTATTGCTGCAAATCCTCTGTGCGGTACCCGACGGCTACCCCTGCAAGGCGGGGATTGCCGCCGAGCTGCAGTGCAACAGCGCCACGGCGCGCAAGATCGTCGAGTCTGCTGCACAGGCCAGCCTGGTGTTTGCCAGCAGCCAGGCGCTATACCCTGCGGCGCGCCTGTACCAGTGGGCGGCGGTGCTCGGCGACAACCGCTTCCCTGTGGCAAAACTGTGCCGAGCGATCGTTGAGGCGTTGGTCAAGCAGACCGGCGAAACGGTGGCCTTTCTCAGCTTCGATGCGTGCTCCAGCACGGCGCAATTCATCGAAGTGGCTCAGGGTTGGAAGCCCATCCAGTACAAACTCGAAACCGGTGTTGAAGTGCCGCTGTATGCCGGTGCTGCGGGCAAGGCTGTATTGGCGCACCTGGCCCCCGAGTTCGCTGACGGCCTGACCCTGAACAGATTCACCGAGGCCACCATCGTCTCGCATTCGGCGCTGCAGGCGGATTTGCTCGCCATTCGCGAACGCGGCTGGTCGCAGGGGGACGGCGAGCGAGTCCTCGGCGCCTTTGGTATCGGCGTGCCGTTCTTTGTCGACGGCCAGGTGGCAGGGTCGCTCTCGGCCACCATTCCGCAGTACCGCAAGCAGGATTGCGATGTAGCGGCATTGGTTGATCACATGAAGCTTGCAACCAGCCGCATCAGCCGGCTGCTTTCACTGGGCACTGCGCCTGCCCAAGGTGAACCGGGCCAGTAAGCCATGCCGCGGTTTGCGCTTAGCTGGCCGCGTATTTGCCGATGAACTGCGCCGCGATCATCGGCCGGCCGAAGTAAAAACCCTGGAAGGCAGTGCAGCCCATCGCTTGCAGGCAATCGAACTGGGCCTCGGTCTCAACGCCTTCGGCAACCGTCGATATGTTCAGTATCTCGGCAATTTCAATGATCTTTCTGATCAGTTCATATTTGCCCACGTCACTCTCAATACCGGCGATAAATGAGCGATCGATTTTCAACTCATCCAGTGGCAGTTCGCGCAGCAGGGCCAATGAAGAAAACCCCGTGCCGAAGTCATCCAGTGACCACGATATGCCGTCGCTGCGCAGATCTTCCATTTTCATCACAGTTGCCACCAGATCACTGGCAAATACCGACTCGGTTATTTCCAGGCGAAGTCGATTGGCAGGAATATTAAATTTGTGAACTATCTCTCGAACTTCTTCAACAAAGGTTGACGAAGTCAGTTGAAGCGGACTGACGTTTACCGACAACTTCCAGTGCTGTGCATCGCTGTGCTCGGACCACTCACTTAGCTGGCGACAGGCTTGTTCCAGCACCATCAGGCCGATGTCGTGGATCAGGCCGCTTTGCTCTGCAACGGGAATGAATTCGGCGGGCGACTGAATGCCGTGTCCGGGGCGGTCCCAGCGCAGCAGGGCCTCGGCGCCGATCACCCGCCCTTGTGCGCAGACTTGTGGCTGCAGGTAAGTGCACAGCTCGCGGCGGGCCAGTGCCCGTGCCAGCGCACTGTGCAGTTCGACCTTGAATTTCTGCTCATCGCGGAATATCGCCAGCACGCCCAGGGTCAGGGCCATGGCGGTGATGCTGTTCAGGGCATGCCCGAACTGGCTGATGTCTGATGGCAGCAATTCCAGCCGGCTAAAGGTCAATGGGCTGTTGGCGAAGAACACCAGGCCTGCGAAACATAGGCACGGAAACACCCAGCGCAGGTAGATGCCACTGTTGCGAAACAGCAGAAAGGCGGCCACGCCGATAGGGATCAGAAACAGGTTGGCCGAGCGTGATGTGTCGGCCGTCGCCGAGTCGGCCAGGCTGGCAATCACGGTAGCGATCAGCAGGCAATGGGCCAAGGCCGGCAGCGCGCGCTGTGTTGGCTGAGTCGCCAGGTACAGGCAGGCCAGGCCTGACAGCACCACCGTGAACAGCAACACTGCCAGCAGCAACATGGCATGGGTCGCGTAATAAACGCCCCATAACGTGCCGTGCAAAATGCAGGCGACGCCGCTGAAGCGAAGGAGCAATTGGATGCGTGGCCACTGCGACGTGTCAGGGAACTTGCGAGCCATCCAACGCCTGCTCGCTTGAATTGATGTGTTCTTCACGTTGGCCAGTTCCACTGATGGAGTTGCGTTGTTGCGCGCACTAATAATCATGGACCACGCCACTCGCGGTTTACTGCGCATCATGGCCGGTGCAGATGACAAGCACGCCGCTCAAGTGCGGGGTCGCGCGCATGGTAGCAAACGTTTGCCAGGGATTGATGAATCGCGTGCTACGCGCCACCGTTATTAACTTGACCAGTTGATCAGTTCTGCCGTGGCCCGAGTAATGGAGGCAAGGGCATCTATTGTTTTGTATCCTCGGAATAATAAATCGCCGCGCGTTGTTGGTTATTCAGTTTATAGTCCCGGGCTGTTGTTATGGAGGAGGTTTCTGTGTTGCGGCGAACGTTGTCAATTTTGCCGGCGGCTGGCCAATGACCAGCGCGCTTGTTCTCGCCTTGGTGCCGATTGCCTTGCTGATCATGCTTGGGTTGTGGTTGCGCCACGCGAACTTCATCGGCGAAGCGTTCTGGCCGTATGCCGAAAAGCTCGGTTATTACGTGCTGCTGCCGGCACTGTTCTTCCATAGCCTGGCAACCGCACAGCTGGGCGACCTGCCGGTGCAGGCGATGGTCAGCGTGCTGGTGGTGTCGACGGTGGCCGTGGCTGCGGTGATGGTCTTGGCGCGGCGGTTGTTCCCGGCCGATGACCCGGCATTTACCTCGCTGTTCCAGGGTGGTGTGCGCTTCAACAATTATGTCGGGGTGACCGCTGCGGCGGGGATTTTCGGCGCCCATGGCATCGCCTTGGCTGCCATCGCCAATGCTGCGATCGTGCCCACGGTGAATATCCTCTGCGTGCTGGTGTTTGCCCGATATGGCGCGGGCAGTCGCCCGACCTTGGCCAGCGTGCTCAAGCAGCTGGCGCTCAACCCGCTGCTGCTGGCCTGTGCGCTGGGCATGCTGGTAAGGGGCAGCGGGCTTGCCATCCCGCCGGGCCTGGCTCCGGCACTGCAGGCGCTGGGGCAGGCGTCGCTGCCGTTGGGCCTGCTGTGCATCGGGGCGGCGCTGCACCTGCGCAGTATGCGCGGCTGGCTCAAGCCGATCGGCACTTCGTCAGTGATCAAGTTCGTAGCAATGCCCTTGGTGACGGTGTTGATCTGCCGCTTGTTCGGCCTTGAAGGCGAGGCGGCGCTGGCGGCGGTGCTGTTCCAGACCTTACCCACCGCGTCGTCCGCCTACATCATGGCCAGGCAGTTGGGCGGTGATGCGCCACTGATGGCGGCGATCATCGCCGGGCAGACGCTGCTGGCGGCTCTGGCGATGCCGCTGGTGGTGTTGGCTACGACACCGCTGCTGTAGCGCTGGGTCGCCCAGCCAGAACTGTTCAGCGTGGCTAGGGTCTCTATGCCAACTTGTCGGCAATCATGTCTTTATCGCAGTCGCGCGGGCTCAGGCCTGGGTGGCTGCGGACACCTTTAGGAATCAATGGAATGGCTGGCAGCAGTTTTTTTGCTTTGTTGGATGATATCGCGGCGTTGCTCGATGACATTGCGCTGATGAGCAAGGTCGCGGCGAAGAAGTCGGCGAGCGTGCTCAGCGATGACCTGGCGGTGAACGCCGAGCAGGTCACCGGCATGAAGGCCGATCGTGAACTGCCGGTGGTATGGGCGGTGTTCAAGGGCTCGTTGAAGAACAAGGCGATCCTGGTGCCGTGCGCATTGATCCTCAGCGCGTTGTTGCCGGCCGCGATCAAGTGGCTGTTGATGCTGGGCGGGATCTACCTGTGCTATGAGGGCTATGAGGCAATCAAGGACAAGCTTTCGCGTGGCAGCGATGAAGCAGCGGACGCTGAACACAAGCCTGTGCCGAAAACCCCACAAGCGCTGGCCGAGTACGAGCAGCGCAAGATCAAGGGCGCGATCAAGACCGACTTCATCCTCAGTGCCGAAATCATCGTCATCACCCTCAACGTGGTTGCCGATGCGCCTCTGTATCAGCAGATCATCACTTTGGTGGTGATCGCGCTGGCGATGACGGTCGGCGTATATGGCCTGGTCGCCGGCATCGTACGCATGGATGACGCAGGCTTTGCGCTGGCGAAGTCGAAAGCTCAGGGCGCCTGGGGCACATTCGTCAAGAAATTCGGGCGCGGCCTGGTGGCTGCGGCGCCGTTCCTGATGAAGGCGTTGTCGTGGATCGGCACGCTGGCGATGTTTCTGGTCGGCGGCACCTTCGTTGCTGAGGGTATCCAGCCGCTTGAACACCTGATCGAGGCGCTGGTTAGCGCGAGCGCGGGCTGGGGCGCGGTGGCGAAGTTCGGCCTGTACGGTGTGGTTGGCGCGATCACCGGCTTTGTCGCTGCGGTGGTCGTCGGCGGGGTATCGCGGGTGCGCAAACTGGCGAGCAACTGATCGAACTGGTACCGCTCCAGCAGGGTTCATCCTGACTGGAGCGGACTCAAACAGAGCGCCTGATCAGATCAGAAGTGCACCTTGACCAGCAGGCTGGCGGTGTTCTGGTCGGTGGTGAAACCGTCGGAATCCTTGATCCCGTATTTGTTCTTCCAGTAGTCGTACTCGATACCCACGTACAACTGCTTCTCACCCAGATGCATTGCCTTGCCCAGGTCGTATTTGATCTGTGGGTTGAAGTGCAGGTTGGCGTGGTAGGTGCCACGACGGTTCTGGTCGTTGTCGACTACCCAGTCCATGAAGCCGTCGATCAACACGTCCGAAGAGCCGACCGGGATGGTGTACGCCCACACCGGGGTGATCTGCCAGACGTTGTCGCCGGCGCGGCTGCCGTCGGTGGTGCGCTGGTAGAAGTTCAGCTGGAAGTAATCGAAGCCTGGGATATCCAGATCGAAGCCAGGGCCGATCAGGTACGACTCGCTGTCGCCTTCACCAAACTCGTAGGTCATCGCCAGCAGCACGTCCTTGACCGGGCCGAAGGCGATCTTCTGGTCGAGGATCTTGCCCAGCGACAGGCGCGGGCTGATCTCACCGTAGTAGGTGTTGGGGCCGTTGCCGGCGTCCTTTTTACCCTGGTAGAAGATCTTGTCGACAAACACGAAGTTGTCGCCGTACTTCCAGCCATCAGCGTGCTCGAAAGTGAAGGTCTGCTGGATTTCCGGGTTGACCTTGAAGTTCTTGCCCCACAGGTAGGTCAGGCTGTTGCTTTGCCACTGCAGCAGGTCACCGGCGAAGGTGGTCCCGGAGGCCAGCAGGCTGCCGGCGAGGATCAGGCTGTTGATGGTACGCATCGCGTGTGTCGCTCCCTTGATTCGGATCTGTTGTCAGCGCTCGGTGGTGGCGCTGTTTTTGTCTTTTGAGTCAACTTTTTTCGATTGACCACAGCTGTTTGGCAAGAGCTGCGCCAACTTTTGTCGTTGGTCGCAATCTTCCTGCTCGACGTCTTGCTGAACGGCTGAAAACGGTCCTGTACGGCTGGCAACACGCAGACCAACCACCCGAATTCATTGACTGAGCGGTCAGTAAACGCGGGCAGAAATCATTCTGCCCTGAGCGAGGGGGCGCGCAGATTACTCAGTTGCGCGCTGCGCCTCAAGTGCTCCGTCCTGAAGCACGTGGAACCAAAGTTGGGCGTTCGGTCAGCTTCTCAGAAATGCACCTTGACCAGCGCACTGGCTACGCTCTGGTTGCTGTCCAGATTGCCGCGGCTGTCGATGCCGTACTTGTCCTTCCAGTAGCTGTACTCAAAGCCGACATACAGCTGCTTGGCACCGTAGTTGAGGGCTTTGCCGAGGTCGTATTTGACCTGTGGGTTGACGTGCAGATTGGCGTGGTAGGTGCCGCGGCGGGTCTGGTCGTTGTCGACCACCCAGTCGATGTAGCCATCGATGAGTACGTCCGAGCGGCCGACCGGGATGGTGTAGGACCAGGCCGGGGTGATCTGCCAGACATTGTCACCGGGGCGGCTGCCCTCGGTGTTGCGCAAGTAGAAGTTGAGGGTGAAGTAGTTGAAGCCGGGCACCGCCAGGTCAAAGCCAGGGCCGATCAGATAGGCTTCGTTGTCGCCCTCGCCACGCTCGTAGGTCATGGCCAGCAACACGTCCTTGACCGGGCCGAAGGCAAAGCTCTGGCCGGTGATCTTGCCCAGCGACAGGCGTGGGCTGAACTCGCCGTAGTAGGTGTTGGCGCCTTTGCTGGCATCGGCCTTGCCGTTGTAGAAGATCTTGTCGACGAACAGGAAGGTGTCGCCATACTTCCATTTGTTGGCGTGCTCGAAGGTCACCGTCTGCTGGATATTCGGGTTGACCTTGAAATCCTTGCCGTACAGGTAGGTCAGGCTTTCGCCGTGCCACTGCAGCCATTCGCCGGCGTGGGCGGGGACGGTCGCCAGCAGGCTGCTGCCGAGCAAGAGGGACGAGGTGATGCGCTTCATGTCGTGATTCCCGGACTTATTGTTTTTTTTGGGGTTTTTTCGGCGCAAGGGCGCCCCGAACGGCCCATTCCGGCGGGCCGACGGTGGAGCGGTACTGCGTGAGCGTGAGAGCGTTGCAATCAACGGGGTAGCCAGCCTGGCCACCCCGTCGACTCAGTGTTGGTGACAGGCGTCGTTGTGCGCCGCCCGGTCAGCACCACCGAGGATGTTGAACAGCACGTTGAGCACCAGGGCACAGACCGTGGCCATGGCAATCCCGCTATGGGTGATCGGTTCCATCCACTGCGGCATCTGCGCGAAGAACTCCGGCTTGACCACCGGGATCAGGCCAAAGCCGACACTCACCGCAACCAGCAACTGGTTGCGTCGGTCGGAGATGTCCGCCTCCTGGAGGATCTTGATCCCGGTGGCGGTAACCATGCCGAACATGGCAATCGACGCACCGCCAAGCACGGCCGGTGGAATCGAGGCGATCAGGTACGCCGCCTTGGGCAGCAGGCTGAGGCCGATCAGCATGGCCCCGGCCATGACCGTGACGTAGCGGCAACGCACGCCGGTCATCTGCACCAGGCCGATGTTCTGGGCGAACGAGGAGTGGGTGAAGGTATTGAAGAAACCGGCGATGAACGACGCACCGGCATCGCACAACAGACCCCGGCGCAACATGCCCGGGGTTACTTCGCGATCTGTCACCTTGCCCAGGGCGAGGAACATGCCGGTGGACTCGACGAAGATGATCACTACCACCAGGCACATCGACAGGATCGGCGCCAGGCTGAAGGTCGGCATGCCGAAGTGCAGCGGCGTGACCACTTGCAGCCATGGCGCAGCGCCCAGCCCGGACAGGTCGACCATGCCGATCGAACCGGCGACGATGTAGCCCAGGCCCATCCCCACCAGCACCGACACGTTGACCCAGAAGCCACGCATGAAGCGGTTGATCAGCAGGATCACGGCCAGCACCAGACCGGCCACCATCAGGTAGATCGGCGCGCCGAAGGTCTCCGCTTGCTGGCCGCCACCGGCCCAGTTGACCGCCACCGGGAACAACGACAGGCCGATCGACGTGATCACCGTGCCGGTGACCAGCGGCGGGAAGAAGCGCACCACCTTGGACATGAACGGTGCGATCAGCATGCCGAAGAAACCGGCGGCGATGGTCGCACCAAAGATGCCCTGCAGGCCCACGCCGGGCATGCCGGCCATGGCCACCATGCTGCCGACTGCGGCAAAGCTTGCGCCCATCATCACCGGCATGCGAATGCCGACCGGGCCGATACCGAACGATTGGATAATTGTGGCAACGCCTGCGACCAGCAGGTCAGCGTTGATCAGGAAGGCGACTTCTTCACGCGACAGGCCAGCGGCCTGGCCAATGATCAGCGGCACGGCGATCGCACCGCCGTACATCAGCAGCACGTGTTGCAGACCCACCAGGATCAGCTGAAACAGGGGCAGGGGCTGTCGTGGCGGCGCAACAGGGATGTACGCCTTGGATGACTCTGACATGCAGCACCTCGAGTTTTGTTTTTATTCTCGGATCCAAGCGGTCAACCTGCAGCGCCAGGCTTTGGGTAAAAGCCAGGGGTTCACGCTGCGGGTTTGCGCTCGATGCTTGCTTGTTGCGTAGTGCGCATGGCGCAGGCGTGCCCTGCACGGGAAGTGGTCCCGGTGCAGGAGCAAGCCTGGCGATGCGTGGGGTCAGTTGACGGGGGCGCCTTTGGCGATCCAGTCACCGACCAGTTTGCGTTCTTCAACGGTCATCTGGGTGATGTTGCCCAGCGGCATGATCTGGCTGGCAACCGCTTGCGCCTGAATGCGCGCGGCCTGGGCCTGGATCTGCTGCGGGGTATCGAACATCACGCCACCTGGCGCCGTGCTGAACAGTGGGCTGGTCGGCTTGGACGAGTGGCACACAGTGCAGCGTTCCTGGATCACGTTGTGAATCGTGTCGAAGGTGTCACCCGACTGGGCTGCGGCCTGGGCCGGAGCCTGTGCAGCAGCGGCCGGTGCTTCAGCCGCCTTGGCCGCATCGGCAGCACGCTGTTCGGCAGCGGTCTTGCCGCCTACGGCCGTGGCTGGTAGCGGTTGATATTCGATCTTCGCCGCAGCCTGCTCAGGAGTAGTTGGCAAAGGTTTAGGGCCGGTGACATAGGCCAGGCAGATCATCGCCAGAGCGCCGACGGGCAGGGTCCAGGCGTATTTGTTGCTGTCGTGACGGGTGTTGAAGTAGTGACGGATCAATACCGCAGCCACTGCAATCCCGGCCAGGATCAACCAGTTGTACTGGCTGCCGTAGGTGCTCGGGAAGTGGTTGCTGATCATGATGAACAGCACCGGCAGGGTGAAGTAGTTGTTGTGCCGCGAGCGCAGCAGGCCTTTGGCCGGCAACAGGGGGTCGGGCGTCTGGTTGGCTTCGATCGCCGCGACCAGCTGGCGCTGGGCCGGCATGATGATGCGGAACACGTTACCGACCATGATGGTGCCGATGATCGCACCGGTGTGCAGGTACGCACCACGACCGCTGAACACCAGGCTGAAGCCCCAGCATGCGGCGATGATCAGTACGAACAGCACGCCGCCGAGCAGGGCAGGGCGCTTGCCCAATGGTGAGTCACAGAGAATGTCGTAGATGAACCAGCCGGCTACCAGCGAACCGATACCGATGGCCACGCCTTCGGCGCCGCTCAGCGAGCTGCCCGGGGCGAGCAGGTACAGGGTCGGGTTCCAGTAGAACACCACGCACAGCAGGGCGATCCCGGACATCCAGGTGAAGTAGGCTTCCCATTTGAACCAGTGCAGGTTCTCGGGCATTTTCGGCGGCGCCAGCTTGTACTTCTCCAGGTGGTAGATACCACCACCGTGGATGGCCCAGAGATCACCCGACAACCCATCGCGCGGGTTGCTGCGGTTGAGGTGGTTCTCCAGCCAGACGAAGTAGAACGATGCACCGATCCAGGCGACGCCTGTGATCATGTGAACCCAGCGAATGCTCAGGTTCAGCCATTCGTGAAGGTGTGCTTCCACAGTATGTACCTCTTGCCGATCACCAGCTTGAACGCTGCACGCGACCTTGCGCGCGATAAGCAGGCTGCGAGAGCAGCAGGTTTATCGCGACACCGAGTATTTCATGCAGGCCGTGGATGACCGACCTTTTCTTATTGGTGGGGATTGAGGATCAACATCTGTTCCTCGGTGAAGTAATGCTCATCGCAGTTGTTGCCTGAACCACTGCGATCAACCACCAGGAAATCATCCCGCTTTTCGATCGTCAGCACCGGGTGGTGCCAAACGCCGCGATGGTAATTGACGCCCTGCCTGCCGTTGCTGCGGAAGGCACGGACCAAACCTGATACAGGTGCATCGCCAACTGGCGCGACCACGATCAGAAACTGATTGCCGAGCAGCGGAATGAAAGCCTGGCTGCCCAGCGGATGGCGTTCGAGCATACGCACGGTCAACGGCATTTCCAGCGCGTCGGCGCGGAAGATACTGATGATGGCGTTGTCCTCAGGCTCGGCGGTTTCAACCGTGGCGAGCTTGTGGAAGCGCATGGTCGAGCCGTTGTTGATCATGAAGTGGTCGCTGCCGTCGGTTTCGATCACGTCACCAAAGGGGGCGAAGGCTTCTTTGCTCAGGGGCTCGATCACTAGTGTGCGCATGCTTGTTATCTCTTCTTCTATGACTGGCTAATGTGGTGGTGCGCTTGCCGGAAGGCCCTGGGTACGCTCGCGTGGCGGACTCGGGCCAGACCTTGTGGCAAGCCTTACAGCTGCAGCAGACGGAACAGCGCGATCAGGTTGATCTGCGCCAGCGCCTCTTTGAATTCGGCATCGGCATCGTTGTGAATCCGGGTTTCGAACGCCGCCAGAATCTGATGTCGGTTACTGCCCTTGACCGCCATGATGAACGGGAACTGGAACTTGGCCTTGTAGGCATCGTTGAGTTCGGTGAAGCGGGCGAACTCTTCGGCAGTGCACTGGTGGATACCGGCGCCGGCCTGTTCATTGGTACTCGATTCGGTCAGCTCGCCCTGGACGGCGGCTTTGCCGGCCAGGTCCGGGTGAGCGTTGATCAAGGCCAACTGGTCGGCGTGGCTGGCGCTGAGCAGGATGTCGCTCATGCGCTGATGCAGGGCTTCGATCTGGTCCAGCTCGGCCAGTTGACCGAGGTCATAGGCCTTCTCGGCCACCCACGGCGAGTGCTCGTAGATGTCGGCAAAGGCGCTGACGAACGCGTCACGGCTCAGGGTCGAAGGAGTCAGGGTCTTGAAGGCGGTCATCAGGCGTTCTCGTTCTGGTACGGGTGGGTGGTGTGCCAGTGGCGGGCGATGTCCACGCGACGGGCAAACCAGACCTGGTCATGGCTCTTGGCGTATTCGACGAAGCGCTTCAGCGCTGCCAGCCGCGCCGGGCGACCGACCAAGCGGCAGTGCAGGCCGATCGAGAGCATTTTCGGTGCTTCGGCGCCTTCTTCGTAGAGCACATCAAAGGCGTCCTTGAGGTACTGGAAGAACTGCTCGCCACAGTTGAAGCCCTGCACCTGGGTGAAGCGCATGTCGTTGGTGTCGAGGGTGTACGGGATCACCAGATGCGGCTTGCCGGTCGGGTTGTTCGGCTCCCAGTAGGGCAGGTCGTCGTCGTAGGTGTCGCTGTCGTAGAGGAAACCGCCTTCTTCCATCACCAGCCTGCGCGTGTTGGCGCCGGTACGACCGGTGTACCAGCCCAGTGGCCGCTCGCCGGTCAGCTCGGTGAGGATGCGGATGGCTTCGAGCATGTGCTCGCGCTCCTGCGCCTCGTCCATGTTCTGGTAGTCGATCCAGCGGTAGCCGTGGCTGCAGATCTCATGGCCAGCTTCGGCCATGGCGCGGATCACATCCGGATGGCGCTGCGCGGCCATGGCCACGGCGAAGATGGTCAGCGGTACGCCGGTGTCCTTGAACAGCTTGAGCAGGCGCCAGACGCCGGCGCGGCTGCCGTACTCGTACAGCGACTCCATGCTCATGTTGCGTTGGCCCTGCAGGGGCTGGGCGGCAACCATTTCAGACAGGAAGGCTTCGGACTCTTTGTCGCCGTGGAGGATGTTGCGCTCGCCACCTTCCTCATAGTTGAGTACGAACGACAAGGCGATGCGGGCGTTGCCCGGCCAGTGCGGGTGAGGTGGGTTGTTGCCGTAACCGATCAGGTCGCGAGGGTAGTCAGCGCTCACTGCAGTCTTCCTTCTTGTACGTTGTGCGAGGGGTGGTGGACCCGCGTCGGGTTATCGCACTCACCGGATGGGCTGATTGTATACAACTTCTGAAATCTTTTGTAAGCCTGTTTTTCCGCATTTCTGCCCTTTTGTCGCTTGAGAATGCTTTGCAAGAAACTTGCCTGATTGGTCAGCTAATGACCTGGGCCTGCGTATACAACCTATATCTGGCGATACATAGCAGGTTTTCGCGAGCGTGTGGCGGAGTGGCGCTGAAGGGTCTAAAAAATTGTGTACAATTTATTGAGAAAGTGTCTTAATGAGCTCATTCCCGCACACGGCAGGCCCTCTTACGGTGCTTGCTGGGTATTTTCTGCCCACGAACTGAACAAGAGGCGACACGCACATGGGACGTCTGACCACTCACGTACTGGACGCTGCGCATGGCTGCCCGGGCAGCTCGATCAAGGTCGAGCTGTACCGTGTCGAAGGCCAGCAGCTGGAATTGGTTAATACCGCGCTGACCAACAGCGATGGCCGCGTCGATGCGCCGTTGCTGCAGGGTGACGATTACCGCACCGGCGTGTACCAGTTGCAGTTCAGTGCCGGGGATTACTATCGAGCTCGGGGCGTGGCTTTGCCAGAAGCGGCGTTCCTGGATGTTGTGGTACTGCGCTTTGGGGTCGACGAGAATCAGGAGCACTACCACGTGCCGCTGCTGATCTCGCCTTACAGCTACTCGACCTATCGTGGAAGCTAGTTGGTCGCTAGAAGAATCTTCGTAGGTCTTTGGCCCGCTCTCACACTGGCGGGCTTTTTTTCGTCTGGAGATTGGTGTTTCTGAGGTCTTGTGACCATCGCCGGTCTTTGTTCAGGTGTGTTTTCGCACGGCCTCGTTGTTCTGCTTCAGTACTCGGCCAGTCGCATAGCCGGCCTTGTCCTCGGCGCCAGCAGCAATGGCGCCCATGAAATTGAATGTGGCCCCGACGATGCGTTCAGCGCCTTTCTCAGTGGTCACCCATACGCGTGCGGCCTCGAGGTGAGCCGACGTGTTCGAGATCTGACCGCTGAGATTTTGCGTGGCTATATCGCGGTATATACCCGCGTGCTCAGTGGTCAGCGTGGCGTCGTTGTGACTCGTCAGGTTGTCGTTGACCTTGAACAGCTTTTGCGTAAAGGGTGTGCTGTCCACTTGGTCACTGGCAAATTTACGGATTACTGCCCTTCCCAACCTTGGTGATTCCTGCGAGGTTGGATCCGGGAAGAGTGCTTTGCTCGCCAGGTCTACTGACTTTTTTGCAACCTGAATTTTCGGTTGGACGTGTTTTCTCATGAACGTAAGCGCCCAAGGGGTTTTCCCAGTGGGGTCGGTAAGGTTTATCGGGTCATTCAGGCAGTAGGCATAGGCATTCAACCCACCGCTGCCGAACGGACTCAGGCTGTCCGGGCTGAGGAATTTCATGAGCGACGGGCTGTAGGCGCGATGACCGTTGCCGAGCAGGTAGTAGCCGGTTACCGGTTCGCGCTTTTGTCCGGTGAACGACAGCAGGCTGGCGTCCGCCTCCAGGGGGTGGTGGCCATAGGCGGCGTAGGCGATGCTCGCGCTGCTGGCGGCGCCCTGCAGCCGCACAATCGATCCTTGCTGATCGACGCCGAGCGGACGGGTGGCCGTGGTGTTGTCCAGCTGCGCCAAGGCTGACTCGCCATGGCGCAGCAGCGTGACGCATCGCTCACCTTGAAGCTCGGTCGCCAGGGATGACCCTTGGTAGAAGCGCAGCGCCGGGGGCAAAACGGAGGGTGGGGTGGTGTTGGGGAGCATGTGCGGGTCTCGGCATGGAGAAGATGAGACCCGAGTCTAACGTGGGGTTTTTCTGCAGTGACCTGTCAAAAATGACAGGCCACTGCAAGAGGCCCTAGAGGAATACGAACTTGGCGATGAAGATCACGCAGAGTACCCAAAGGCTGGGCGAAATCTCCTTGTACTTGCCCGTCCCGGCCTTGAGCACCACGTAGCTGATGAAGCCCAGGGCAATGCCGTCCGCCACCGAGAAGGTCAGCGGCATCATGATCACCGTGACGATCGCCGGAATGCTGTCGGTGGCTTCGTCCCAGTTGATATGGGCCATGCTGCCCATCATCAGCATCGCCACGTAGATCAGCGCGCCAGCGGTGGCGTAGGCGGGGATCATCCCTGCCAGCGGGGCGAAGAACATCGCCGCGACGAACAGTGCCCCGACCACCACGGCGGTCAGCCCGGTACGGCCACCTGCGGCCACTCCCGCAGCGCTCTCGACATAGCTGGTGACCGGCGGCACGCCAACGGCGGCGCCGAACACGCTCGAGGCACTGTCGGCCTTCAGCGCCCGTGACAGGTTTTCGATCTTGCCGTCCGGTGCCACCAGGTTGGCGCGCTGGGCAACCCCCATCAAGGTCCCGGCGGTGTCGAACATGTGCACGAAGAGAAACGCCAGCACCACGCTGATCATGCTCACGTTGAACACGCCGGCGACGTCCATGGCCATCCAGGTCGGCGCCAGGCTCGGCGGCAGCGAGAACACCCCGCCGTACTGCACCAGGCCCAAGCCCCAGCCGGCCAGGGTAACGCTGATGATGGCGATCAGGATCGCACCGAACACTCGGTGATAGCTGAGCACCGCGATCATCAGGAAGCACACCGCCGCCAACAGCGGCCCGGCCTCGTGCAGCGAGCCGAGCTTGATCAGGGTCGCCGGGCTGTCGACGACGATGCCCGCAGTCTTCAGGCCGATCAGCCCGAGAAACAATCCGACGCCGGCCCCCATGGCATGGCGCAGGCTCAGCGGAATGCTGTTGAGCAGCCATTCGCGAACCCGCGACAAGGTCAGGAACATGAACAGCACCCCGGAGACGAACACGGCGCCCAGCGCCGCCTCCCAGGTGTAGCCCATGGTGCCGACCACGGTGTAGGTGAAGAAGGCGTTGAGCCCCATGCCCGGCGCCAGGCCAACCGGCCAGTTGGCGTAAAGCCCCATCAGCAGGCAGCCGAGCGCGGCCGAGATGCAGGTGGCGACGAACGCCGCACCATGATCGATGCCGGCGTCAGCCATGATGTTGGGGTTGACGAAGATGATGTAGGCCATGGTGATGAAGGTGGTCACCCCGGCGATCATTTCGGTCTTGACGGTGGTGCCATGTCGCTTGAGTTTGAAAATCCGTTCCAGCCAGCTCGTTTCGAGCGGCGGGGTGAGATCCAGCGTAGGGGCGTCGGATTTGCGGGTGTCCACAGCGAGTACTCCTCAAGTCTTTCTTGTTGTTCGGAACCAGTGTCCTGCGCTATGCACTTGGTGATTCCGCGAGGGTGAGGCAGACGTCTGACCGTTTTTGTTGACTCATGGGTCAAGAAGTTGCTCGCTGGATTATGCGTTTGTGTACAAATAATGCAAATAATGTTTTATCTTTCCTGGGTACAATCTTGTAAATAGTGGCTATATGCCGAAATGGCCACCTGCAGAAACGGGTCAGCCTGTGTACAATGGGCCAGTACCTTTCTTCTTATTTCCAACCAGGGCTTGCCAGCCACCCTCTGACAGGCAGTACAGTCAAGGTCCGATTGGCGGATTCCCATGCTCGAGTGCCCATGAACGAACAGCTGCAGCCTCTCAAGAAACCTGTACGCACCGGCAAGGCCGGGCGCAGTGGTACCCAGGACGACATCGTCTACGCGCATATTTTCGAGGCGATCCTCGAGCAGCGGCTGGCGCCGGGCACCAAATTGAGCGAGGAAGCGCTGGGCGAGATCTTTGGCGTCAGCCGCACCATCATTCGTCGCGCGTTGTCGCGTCTGGCCCATGAGAGCGTGGTGTTGCTGCGGCCCAATCGCGGTGCCGTGGTTGCCAGCCCGACGGTTGAAGAGGCGCGGCAGGTGTTCTTTTCGCGACGGATGGTTGAGCGGGCGATTACCGAGTTGGCGGTGCAGCATGCTACGGCTGAGCAGCTGAACGAGCTGCGGCAGATGGTGCGTGACGAGCGCGACAGCTTTTCGCGGGGTGATCGTGGGGCCGGGATTCGGCTTTCCGGGGAGTTTCACCTGAAGCTGGCCGAGGCTGCTGGGAATGCACCTTTGGTGAGTTTCCAGCGTAGTCTGGTGTCGCAGACATCGCTGATCATTGCTCAGTATGAGAGCGGGAACCGGTCGCACTGTTCATATGATGAGCATATGCAGCTGATCGATGCGATCGAGGCGAGGGATGCGGGGCAGGCGGTTAGCTTGATGATGCATCATATGGATCATATCGACAGCAAGCTGAACCTCGATGAGGAGAGTGCTTCGGACGATCTGCATGCGGTGTTTTCGCACTTGTTGCAGAAGAAGCCTGCTCGGGCTACTTCGGCTAAAGGTTGATTGGTTGGTTGTCGGCTTGGGGCTTATCCGATTGATGTGTGGTTTGATCGGGCCCCTTTCGCCCTTACGGCGAGTCACTTTTTTGGCAAACGCCCCAAACAAGGTCTTGGCTCCACATCCGGCCCCTTCGCTGCGCTGGCGCAGAGCGGGTCAAAGTGGGTTTCGCGATGGTGGTTGGCCGTCAGATTGCCGGGGCCGCTACGCGACCCTTCGCAGGTGAACCCGCTCCCACAGACCGCGCATGTCGATGGTACGCGGCCCCTGTAGGAGCGGCCTTGTGTCGCGAAAGGGCTGCGTAGCAGCCCCGGCAATCTCAAACCAATCAAAGCTCGGGCAGCCACAACAATCCCGCCCTGCGCCAGCGCGCTACCGCTGATGCACACACCGCCCAGCCGCATACGTCTCCAGTACCGTCCGATCATCCCCCAGCGTCGTCAACACAAACAACGTTTCCTCGATCCCCCCCGATTGCTGCAGGCGATACTCAAGCAACGGCGTAGCCTTATAATCGAGGACCACGAAGTCCGCATCATTACCCGGACGCAAACTTCCCACCCGATCCTCCAGCCGCAAAGCCCGAGCCCCACCCAGCGTCGCCAGGTACAACGACTTGAACGGGTGCAAGCGCGCGCCCTGCAACTGCATCACCTTGTAAGCCTCATTCAAGGTATGCAGCAGCGAAAAACTGGTCCCCGCGCCAACATCCGTGCCCAGCCCGACATTGACCTTGAACTTCTCAGCTTGCGGCAAGTTAAACAAGCCACTGCCCAGGAACAGGTTCGAGGTCGGGCAGAACGCCACCGCCGAGCCCGTCTCCGAAAGCCGCTGACACTCTTCATCACACAGATGCACGCCATGGGCAAACACCGACCGCTCCCCCAGCAGCTCGAAGTGATCGTAGACGTCCAGGTAACCCTTCTGCTCCGGGAACAAGCCCTTGACCCAGTCGATCTCCTGCAGGTTCTCGGACAGGTGCGTATGCATGTACACCCCCGGATGCTCCTTCAGTAACTGGCCGGCCATCGCCAATTGCTCGGGCGTGCTGGTCGGGGCAAAGCGCGGCGTCACCGCATAGTGCAGCCGGCCCTTGCCATGCCAGCGCTGAATCAGCGCCTTGCTCTCGGTGTAGGACGACTCCGCCGTGTCGGTCAGATAATCCGGCGCGTTGCGGTCCATCATCACCTTGCCGGCGATCAGGCGCAGGTCCAGCCGCTCGGCCTCTTCGAACAGCGCGTTGACCGACTCCGGATGCACACTGCCGAACACCAGCGCGGTGGTGGTGCCGTTGCGCAGCAGCTCCTGCAGGAAGATCTTCGCGACCTTGTCGGCATGCGCCTTATCGGCAAACTGCTTTTCGCAGGGGAAGGTGTAGGTGTTCAGCCAGTCCAGCAACTGCTCGCCATAGGAGCCGATCATGGCGGTCTGCGGGAAGTGGATATGGGTGTCGATAAAGCCCGGGGTGATCAGGGCATCCTGGTAATGCACCACGTCGATGTCGGCATCCAGCGTCGGCAGCAGGTCGCTGGCGTGACCGAGGGCGCTGATGCGGCCTTCGTCGACCACTAGCAAGCCGTCCGGGTAGTACTCGCAGGATGCCTCCAGGCCGACTTCGGCGGGGTCGCCAACGCTGTGCAGGATGGCGGATCGGTAAGCTTTGCGGGTTGCGCTCATAACACTCTCGTCAATTGGCGTGGCTGCGGCGGGACGGCGGCAGCAACTGAGCAATGGGGCCGGCATTGACCGCAGCATCGTGCTGGCCAAAACAGGCGTTGTAGGTGGCGATGATTTCGCCGGCAATCGACACGGCGATCTCGATCGGCAATTTGCCTTTGACCTCGGCCAGGCCCATCGGGCAGCGCATGCGTGCTAGCACCGCATCGTCATAGCCGCGATCACGCAGGCGATGCTCGAACTTGGCCCGTTTGGTCTTCGAACCGATGAGGCCGAACCAGGTGAAGTCGTTGCGCTTGAGGATCGCCGCGGTCAGCTCGAGGTCGAGCTGGTGGTTGTGGGTCATGACGATGCAGTAACTGCCTGGCGGCAGCGCAGCCACTTCGTCGACCGGCTCCTCGCTGATGATGCGGCTCACGCCGGTGGGGATCAGCTCCGGAAATTCTTGCTCGCGCGAGTCGATCCAGCGCACCCGACAGGGCAGGGCAGCGAGCAAGGGTACCAGAGCCCGGCCGACGTGGCCCGCACCGAACACGGCGATCTCGGCCTGCACCGCCGCCATTGGCTCGAACAGCAGCACGGTAACGCCGCCGCAGCATTGGCCAAGGCTCGCGCCGAGGCTGAAGCGCTCCAGATGCGGGGTGCTGCGCTGCTCGTCGAGCATCTGCCGGGCGATGTGCAGGGCCTTGTACTCAAGGTGGCCACCGCCGATGGTGTCGAACAGCTGGCGGGCGCTGACGACCATCTTCGAGCCGGCATTGCGCGGGGTCGAGCCGCGCTCTTCGATGATGGTCACCAGCACGCAGGGTTCACCGCGAGCTTGCAGGTCGGCGAGGGCGTTGATCCATTGATGCATGATACAAAACCTCAGTTGGCTTCAACTCAGCCCCGCGCAGCACAGGGCTGCGCGGGGCTGCCTGCGGTCACGATGTGACAGGTTCCACGTGCTGTTCAGCAGGCTGCTGCACGGCCAGGGTCTGGCGCATCTGCTCGCAGCCCCACAGGACCCGCTCAGGCGTGGCCGGCGCGTCGATGTTGGGTTGCGCGCGGTAGTCGGCGATGCTGGCGACGGCGTCCTTGATCGCGCACCAGGCAGCGATACCGAGCATGAACGGCGGCTCGCCGACGGCCTTGGAATGGAACACGGTGTCTTCCGGGTTCTTGCGGTTCTCGACCAGCTTGACCCGCAGGTCCAGCGGCATGTCGGCCACTGCCGGGATCTTGTAGCTGGCCGGGCCGTTGGTAACCAGCTTGCCCTTGGCGTTCCACACCAACTCTTCGGTGGTCAGCCAGCCCATGCCCTGAATGAAGCCGCCTTCGACCTGACCGATGTCGATGGCCGGGTTCAGCGAGTCGCCGACGTCATGCAGGATATCGGCACGCAGCATTTTGTACTCCCCGGTCAGGGTGTCGACGATGACCTCGACGCAGGCTGCGCCAAAGGCGAAGTAGTAGAACGGCCGGCCGCGCGCCTGCGAGCGGTCGTAGAAGATCTTCGGCGTGCGGTAGAAGCCGGTAGTCGACAGCGACACCTGGGCAAAATAGGCCTGCTGCACCAGCGTCTCGAAGCTGATCAGTTCCTCACGCACGCGCACATGGCCGTTGCGGAATTCAACGTCTTCCTCGGTGACATTCCAGTGCCGGGCGGCAAACTCGACCAGGCGCTTCTTGAGGATCTCGGCCGCGTTCTGCGCCGCCTTGCCGTTCAGGTCGGCGCCACTGGATGCAGCGGTCGGTGAGGTATTGGGGACCTTGTCGGTATTGGTCGCCGTGATCTGAATGCGGTCGATCTCGACCTGGAACACCTGCGCAACCACCTGTGCAACCTTGGTGTTCAAACCCTGGCCCATCTCGGTGCCGCCATGGTTGAGGTGGATGCTGCCGTCGGTGTAGATGTGGATCAGTGCACCGGCCTGGTTGAGGAAGGTGGCGGTGAATGAGATGCCGAACTTGACCGGGGTCAGCGCCAGGCCTTTTTTCAATATCGGGCTGTGCTCGTTGAAGTGGCGGATCGACTTGCGCCGCTCGGCGTAGTCGCTGCTGGCCTCCAGTTCGGCGGTCATTTCCTCGATCAGGTTGTGTTCGACGGTCTGGTAGTAATGGGTGACGTTGCGCTCGGTCTTGCCGTAGTAGTTGGCCTTGCGCACATCCAGCGGGTCACGGCCGAGCTGACGCGCAATGTGGTCCATCACCTGCTCGATGGCGACCATGCCCTGCGGCCCGCCGAAACCTCGGTAAGCAGTGTTGGAGGCAGTGTTGGTCTTGCAACGGTGGCCGTTGACGGTGGCGTCGCCAAGGTAATAGGCGTTGTCCGAGTGGAACATGGCGCGGTCGACGATCGAGCCGGACAGGTCAGGCGAGTAGCCGCAGTTGCCGGCGAGGTCGAACTGGATGCCGTGCAGGCGGCCGTCGTCATCGAAGCCGACGTCGTACTCGACGTAGAACGGGTGGCGCTTGCCGGTCATGGTCATGTCTTCGACCCGTGGCAGGCGCATCTTGGTCGGCTGGCCGGTCAGGCGCGCGATCACCGCGCACAGGCATGCCGGGCTGGCGGCCTGGGTTTCCTTGCCGCCGAAGCCGCCACCCATGCGGCGCATGTCGAGGACGATCTTGTTCATCGGCACATCGAGCACTTCGGCGACCAATTTTTGCACTTCGGTCGGGTTCTGCGTCGAGCAGTACACGATCATGCCGCCGTCTTCGGTCGGCATCACCGAGGAGATTTGCGTTTCCAGGTAGAAGTGCTCTTGGCCACCGATATGCAAGGTCCCCTGCAAGCGGTGCGGGGCGCTGGCCAGGGCGGCAACCGAATCACCGCGCTGATGGGTATGGCTGTCGAGCACGAAGTGCTTGTCGCGCAGCGCCTGGACCACATCCAGCACCGGTTCGAGGTCTTCGTATTCGATGATCGCCGCCATCGCCGCACGGCGAGCGGTTTCCAGGTCGCGGGCAGCTACCGCCAGCACCGGTTGGCCGAAGAACTCGACCTTGTCGATCGCCAGCAATGGGTCGCCGGCGACCACCGGGCCGATATCCTTGAGGCCGGGGATGTCTTCATGGGTGATGGCGATGCGTACGCCTTCGAAGGCGTAGCACGGCGCGGTATCGATACTCAGAATGCGCGCGTGGGCGCGGTCAGCTGTGCGCGCATACACATGCAACTGATTGGGGAATTCGAGGCGGTCATCGATATACACCGCTTCGCCGCTGACGTGTTTGTCGGCGCTGTCGTGCTTGACGCTGCGGCCGACACCGGTGGTCAGGTCCTGGCGGAACAGTTCGGCCATCTCGGCCTGGCTCTTGACGGCATGATGATTAGACATAGTCGGTCACCCGGGTTTCGATGTGCGGCGATTGCAGTTCGATGAAGTACTTGCGCAGCAGGTTCTGTGCGGTCAGCAGGCGGTATTCCTTGCTCGCGCGGAAGTCCGAGAGCGGGCTGAAGTCTTCGCCCAGCGCCTGGCAGGCACGTTCAAGGGTGGCCTGGTTCCATGGCTTGCCGCGCAGCGCGGCTTCACAGGCACGGGCGCGTTTGGGAATCGCTGCCATCCCGCCAAAGGCAATGCGCACGCCGCTGACCACACCGTTTTCGATGCTCAGGTTGAACGCTGCACAAACTGCCGAGATGTCGTCGTCCAGTCGCTTGGAGACCTTGTAGGCGCGGAACGTCCAGTCGTTGCTGGCCCGCGGCACGATGATCTTCTCGATGAACTCGCTGTCCTGGCGGGCCGTGATGCGGTAGTCGATGAAGTAGTCTTCCAGTGGCAGCACGCGCTGGCGCTGGCCCTGGCGCAGTACCACCTGGGCATCCAGGGCAATCAGCAGCGGCGGCGAATCACCGATGGGCGAGGCATTGCCGATGTTGCCGCCGAGGGTGCCCTGGTTGCGAATCTGCAATGACGCAAAGCGGTGCAGCAGGGCGCCAAAATCGGGGTACTCATCGCTGAGCGCGCCGTAGCAGTCGGTCAGCGGCGTCGCTGCGCCGATCTCCAGATGAGTGGCGGTCTTGTCGATGCGCTTGAGTTCGGCGACGTTGCCGACATAGATCATCACCGGCAAGGTCTTGTGGAACTGGGTTACTTCCAGCGCCAGGTCGGTGCCGCCGGCAAGCAGGCGCGCTTCTGGGTGCGAGCTGTACAGGTCGGCCAGGTCGGCAACGGTCAGCGGCACCAGACAGCGCTTGTCGCCGCTGTTCAGTTCGCCGGTTTCGGACG
This sequence comes from Pseudomonas sp. BIGb0278, assembly GCF_024809895.1. Classification (NCBI taxonomy): domain Bacteria; kingdom Pseudomonadati; phylum Pseudomonadota; class Gammaproteobacteria; order Pseudomonadales; family Pseudomonadaceae; genus Pseudomonas; species Pseudomonas sp. BIGb0278. The sequence continues at coordinate 173,404 of NZ_JANUEL010000006.1, read as the reverse complement.
GGGCGATGGCCTTGAGGCGGGCGATGGTCTGCGCTTGCTGCGCATCGAACTGATCGCGGCACGGTGTGGCGCAGCTCTTTTCGGCAGCGGCGAGGATCGGCCGGTAGCCGGTGCAACGGCACAGGTTGCCGGCGAGGGCTTCCTGGGCCTGCTGGGTGTCGGCGCCGTTGCTGTTCTTCTGCAAGGCAAACAGCGACATGACAAAGCCGGGAGTGCAGAAGCCGCATTGCGAGCCGTGGCAGTCGGCCATGGCTTTTTGCACACTGTGCAGTTCGCCCTGATGCTTGAGGCCTTCGACGCTGATCAATTGTTTGCCGTGCAACGACGAAACGAAGGTCAGGCACGAGTTGAGGCTGCGGTAGCGCAGGCTCTGGCCGTCTTCTTCGAGCTCGCCGACCACCACTGTACAGGCGCCGCAGTCGCCACTGGCGCAGCCTTCCTTGGTGCCGGATTTGCCAAGGTGTTCGCGCAGGTACTGCAGCACGGTCATGTTCGGGTCCAGGGCGTGCTCATTACGCAGCTCCTGGTTTACGAGAAACTGGATCACGGGGAAGGCCTCGCAATGGTTTTATTGTTGTTCCGGCGGACTCTAAGCAGGCTTGATCGCCGGGTCAATGATTTTCTGACTCAAAGGTCAAGAAATCGCGCGCAGCGAGTCCGCACCGAACAGTGTGCCTTTTGTTAAGCATAGATCGCGCCTGAGTCCCACGGCCGCCTGCAACGAATAAAGCGCAGCGCACCTCTGCGCGACTGCCTGGCAAGTGCGCTACAATCCGCCGCTTGTGCCCAGTTCAATGATTTTGAAGGAAAACCATGACGTTCAAGGCGCCGGACAGTCTCTCCGAGCAGATTGCCCACCATCTGGCCGAGCGGATCATCCGCGGCGAGCTTGCCCCGGGTGAGCGGATCCAGGAGCAAAAGGTCACTCAGGCCCTGAACGTTAGCCGCGGCTCGGTACGCGAGGCGCTGTTGATCCTTGAGCGTCGCCATCTGGTGGCGATCCTGCCGCGGCGGGGCGCCCACGTGACCCGTCTTGACGAGCGCAGTGTGCGTAGCCTGTGTGCGCTGATGGGCGAGTTCTACATTCTGCTCGGCAACGCCGTTGCCCAGAAATGGCGCACCGATGCCGACCTGATGCCGTTTCTGGGCATTCAGCAGCGCTTGCAACAGGCCTACGCCGCCACCGACATCAAGACCTTTGTCGCCGAGAGTTTTGCAGTGATGCGCGCTGCGTATCCGTTCGCCGACAACCCGTACCTGCAGGAAACCGTCGAGAACCTGCAGCCCGCCATGAGCCGCGCCTATTACCTCGCGCTGGATCAGCGCCAGGCGAATATGCTCGACTACCTCGACCTGTTCGATCGCCTGCTCCAAGCCGTGGTTGCGCGCGACATTGCACGTATTCGCGAAGTGCTGGTTGCCTACTGCCAGCGCAGCTGCGAGCTGGTGCTGGCTGCGTTGGCACGGGTCTGATCGATGCGCTTGAAGTGCATTCGCCTGGCCGGGTTCAAGTCGTTCGTCGACCCGACCACGGTCAACTTCCCCAGCAACATGGCCGCCGTGGTCGGGCCCAATGGCTGTGGCAAGTCCAACATCATCGACGCGGTGCGCTGGGTGATGGGCGAAAGCTCGGCTAAAAACCTGCGCGGCGAGTCGATGACCGACGTCATCTTCAATGGCTCGACCAGCCGCAAGCCGGTCAGCCAGGCCAGTATCGAACTGGTGTTCGACAACAGCGACAACACCCTGGTCGGCGAGTACGCCGCCTACGCCGAGATCTCGATCCGGCGCAAAGTAACCCGCGACGCGCAGAATACCTACTACCTCAACGGCACCAAATGCCGTCGCCGCGACATTACCGATATCTTCCTCGGAACCGGGCTGGGCCCGCGCAGCTACTCGATCATCGAGCAGGGCATGATCTCCAAGTTGATCGAGGCCAAGCCAGAAGAGCTACGTAACTTCATCGAAGAAGCCGCCGGCATCTCCAAGTACAAGGAGCGCCGCCGCGAGACCGAAACCCGAATTCGCCGCACCCAGGAAAACCTCGCCCGCCTGACCGACCTGCGCGATGAGCTCGGGCGCCAGCTCGAGCGTTTGCACCGCCAGGCCCAGGCCGCAGAAAAGTATCGCGAGTACAAAGCTGAAGAGCGTCTGCTCAAGGCGCGCTTGTCGGCCCTGCGCTGGCGTGAGCTGGACCAGAAGGTGCAGCAGCGCGGCGCCGTCATCGGCGATCAGGAAGTAGCCTTCGAGGCGCTGGTGGCCGAGCAGCGCAATGCCGATGCCAGCATCGAGCGCCTGCGCGACGGCCACCATGAATTGTCCGAACGCTTCAATCAGGTCCAGGGCCGCTTCTATTCGGTGGCCGGTGACATTGCCCGGGTCGAGCAGAGCATTCAGCACGGCCAGCAGCGCCTGCGCCAGTTGCAGGATGATCTCAAGGAAGCCGAGCGCACACGGCTGGAAACCGAGTCGCACCTGGGCCATGACCGCACCCTGCTGGCGACCCTCGGCGAAGAGCTGGAGCAGCTTGAGCCTGAGCAGGAGATGACCCTCGCGGCAGCCGAAGAAGCGGCTGCCGTGCTCGAAGAAGCCGAGTTGGGCATGCACGGCTGGCAGGAGCAGTGGGACAGTTTCAATACCCGCTCAGCGGAGCCGCGGCGCCAGGCCGAAGTCCAGCAGTCGCGCTTGCAGCAGCTGGAAACCAGCCTCGAGCGCTTGGCTGAACGCCAGCGCAAGCTGGCTGACGAGCGTGATCAGCTCAGCGCCGACCCGCAGGACGCAGCCATGCTCGAGTTGACCGAGCAGGTCGCCAGCAGTGAGCTGCTGCTGGAAGAACTGCAGCTCAGCGAGCAGGACGTGCTCGAACGCCTCGAAGCTGTGCGTGAGCAACTGCAGCAGCTCAACCAGAGCCATCAGCAGTTGCAGGGCGAGCAACAGCGTCTGGGCGGCCGGCTGGCGTCGCTGGAGGCGTTGCAGCAAGCCGCCCTGGAGCCGTCTGCCGGTGCTGGCGAGTGGCTGCGCGAGCAAGGTTTGCAACAGCGTCCGCGCCTGGCCGAGGGTTTGCGCGTCGAGGCAGGTTGGGAGCTGGCCGTCGAGACGGTGCTGGGTGCTGACTTGCAGGCAGTGCTAGTCGACGACTTCAGCCAGCTGGACTTTGCCACGCTGGAACAAGGTGATTTGCGCCTGTTGCTGACGGCCGGCGAGGGCGCTCGGGTGCCCGGCAGCTTGCTCGACAAGGTCGAAGGGCGCACCGACCTCAGCCCTTGGCTGGGCCAGGTGCGTCCGGTCGAGACCCTTGAGCAGGCGCTGAGCCAGCGCGCAAGTCTGCTGGCTGGCGAAAGCCTGGTCAGCCGCGATGGCTACTGGGTGGGCCGGCATTTCCTGCGCGTCAGCCGCGGCAGCGAAGCGCAAGGCGGCGTGCTCGCCCGCGCGCAGGAGATCGAACAGCTGGCCGAGCAGCAACTGCAGCAACAGGAGCAGTTGGACCAGTTCGAGCAGCGCCTGCACAGCCAGCGCGAGCAACAGCGTGACCTTGAAGAGCAGCGTGAACAACTGCGCCGCCGTAGCCAGGACGAAAACCGTCAGCACGGTGAGCTCAAGGCGCGTTTGTCTGCCGGTCGCGCCCGCGCCGAGCAGCTTGAGCTGCGTCGCCGCCGCCTTGAAGAAGAATTAAGCGAGCTCGGTGAGCAGCGCGCCATCGAGCACGAACAGCTCGGCGAGGCGCGGCTGATCCTGCAAGAGGCCCTTGACCTGATGGCCGAGGACACCGAGCAGCGCGAACAATTGCTGGCCCGCCGCGACACCCTGCGCGAAAGCCTCGACCGCATCCGCCAGGAAGCCCGCCAGCACAAGGACCACGCCCACCAGTTGGCCGTGCGCCTGGGCTCGCTGCGCGCCCAGCATGATTCCACCCGGCAGGCGCTGGAGCGGCTGGAGCAGCAAGCCGAGCGCCTGAGCGAGCGCCAGGAGCAGTTGAGCCTGAATCTGGAAGAGGGCGAAGCGCCGCAGGAAGAGCTGCGCCTGAAACTTGAAGAGCTGCTCGAACGGCGCATGAGCGTCGATGAAGAAATGCGCCTGGCCCGGCTGCATATGGACGACGCCGACCGCGAACTGCGCGACGCCGAAAAACGCCGCACCCAGGCCGAGCAGCAGTCGCTTTTGCTGCGCGGTCAGCTGGAACAGTCACGGCTTGAATCGCAAGGCCTGAACCTGCGCCGCAGCACCTTGCAGGAACAACTGCTGGCCGACGGTTTTGACCTGCAAGGCGTGCTTGCCACGCTCGATCCCGAGGCCAGCGAAGCGACGACCGAACAGCAGCTCGAACAAATCGAAGGGCGTATTCAGCGCCTAGGTGCGATCAACCTGGCAGCCATCGAAGAGTACGAGCAGCAGTCCGAGCGCAAACGCTATCTGGATGCGCAGGACGCCGACCTGGTCGAAGCGCTCGAGACCCTGGAAAATGTCATCCGCAAGATCGACAAGGAAACCCGCACCCGCTTCAAGGATACCTTTGATCAGATAAATGCCGGTTTGCAGGCACTTTTTCCAAAAGTTTTCGGCGGTGGCAGCGCTTACTTGGAACTGACGGGCGAAGATTTACTCGATACTGGGGTGACAATCATGGCGCGCCCGCCGGGCAAGAAAAACAGCACCATCCATTTGTTGTCGGGTGGCGAAAAAGCCCTGACTGCGCTGGCGCTGGTGTTCGCTATCTTCAAACTCAACCCGGCACCGTTCTGCATGCTCGACGAAGTCGATGCGCCGCTGGACGATGCCAACGTCGGGCGGTACGCCCGGTTGGTCAAGGAAATGAGCGAGACCGTGCAGTTCATCTACATCACCCACAACAAGATCGCCATGGAGATGGCCGATCAACTGATGGGGGTGACGATGCACGAGCCAGGCTGTTCACGTCTTGTTGCAGTTGATGTAGAGGCGGCAATGGCCATGGTAGACGCCTGATAAGCGACGCTGAGGCGTTTTCAGCAGCTAAAACGCCTGTCATGTGTGACAGACGGTGTAAAGTTGCCTTTGGTCGTGCTAGCTTTACCGTCACGTGTATTCTGCGTGGGTAAAACGCCTGTCAGAACATAGAGTTGGCGCCACGTGTTAAAGGGCTTTGAACCCTTTGTTTTCAAGCATATTTTTTATAGAGGCACGGGATTAAATGGAAATCGGTCTGCGCGAGTGGCTGATCGTCATCGGCATCATTGTCATCGCCGGTATTCTTTTCGACGGCTGGCGTCGCATGCGTGGTGGCAAAGGCAAGTTGAAATTCCGTCTCGATCGCAGCTACTCCAATGTTGCGGACGAAGAAGGCGGCGCGGAAGTGCTCGGCCCGGCACGCGTGCTGGAAGGCCAGCACAAAGAGCCCGAGCTGGATGAAACCGACCTGCCGTCGATGAGCGCAGGGCGTGAGCGCGAGCGCGAAGCCAAACCCGTCAAGGCCGCCAAGCGCGGCAAGCGCAACAGCGAGCCGCAGCAGGGCGATCTGAGCCTGGCGGCCGAGCCGCGTGAGCCCGACCTGTTCGCCGAGCCTGACAACGCCTACGAGACTGACAACAACCGCACTAGCGGTTTCTCCTCGAGCTCGTCCAGCAGCAGCGTCAAGGAGCTGCCACCGGCTGAAGAAGTGCTGGTGATCAGCGTGATCTCCCGTGACGAAACCGGCTTCCGCGGCCCGGCCCTTTTGCAGAACATTCTCGAGAGCGGTCTGCGCTTTGGCGAAATGGACATCTTCCACCGTCACGAGAGCATGGCCGGCCACGGCGAAGTGCTGTTCTCGATGGCCAACGCGGTCAAGCCAGGGGTGTTTGACCTGGATGACATCGACCATTTCAGCACCCGTGCGGTGAGCTTCTTCCTCGGCTTGCCAGGCCCGCGCCACCCCAAGCAGGCGTTCGACGTAATGGTCGCTGCTGCGCGCAAGCTGGCCCATGAGCTCGATGGCGAACTCAAGGATGACCAGCGTAGCGTGTTGACGGCGCAGACCATCGAGCATTATCGCCAGCGCATCGTTGAGTTCGAGCGTCGCGCGCTGACTCAGAAACGTTGATTTAACTGTGCGGGCAGGGTCGATAGTGATCCTGCCCGCAGTGATTTTTGCGCTAGAGCAGCTTTGGGGTTGAGTGGGGCAGGCGAGTGCGGCGGTGCCTGGATTGGGGCTGCGGCGCAGCCCTTTCGCGACACAAGGCCGCTCCTACATGGATCCCGTTGCCCTTGAGGTCAGTGCGCTCCCCGCCGCTCTTTAGGCATGCGCGGTCCCCTGTAGGAGCGGCCTTGTGTCGCGAAAGGGCCGCATAGCGGCCCCCCATCCGCCAAACCCACCCAAAGCCGCTCTTGTGCCCAGCAAGAGACCCCCCCATGACCGCCGAAACCCGCATCCATCAGCTGCGCGCCGAACTCGACCAGCACAACTACCGCTACTACGTCCTCGACGAGCCAAGCATCCCCGACGCCGAATACGACCGCCTGTTCAACGAACTCAAAGCCCTCGAAGCCGAACACCCGCACCTGGTCACCCCTGACTCGCCAACCCAGCGCGTCGGCGGCAGTGCCCTGGCGGCTTTCAGCCAGATCCGCCACGAAGTGCCCATGCTCAGCCTGGGTAACGCCTTCGAAGAAGCTGACCTGCGCGAATTTGATCGCCGCGTAGTCGACGGCCTCGATCAGCCCGGCGCCGTCGACTACAGCTGCGAGCCCAAGCTCGACGGCCTTGCGGTTAGCCTGCTGTACCGCGATGGCCAGTTGGTGCAAGGTGCCACCCGTGGCGACGGCACCACCGGCGAAGATATCAGCAGCAACGTGCGCACCGTACGCAACATCCCGCTCAAGCTGCAGGGCAGCGGCTGGCCAGCCGTGCTCGAAGTGCGCGGTGAAGTGTTCATGAGCAAGGCCGGCTTCGACCGTCTCAACGCCAGCCAGGCTGCCATTGGCGGCAAGACCTTCGCCAACCCGCGCAACGCCGCCGCCGGCAGTCTGCGCCAGCTGGACTCGAAGATCACCGCCAGCCGCCCGCTGGAATTCTGCTGCTATGGCGTTGGGCAAACCTCCGAAAGCATCGCCGACAGCCACATCGACACCCTCGAGAAGCTCAAGACCTGGGGCATGCCGATCAGTCGCGAGCTCAAGCACGCCGCTGGTATTGAAGAATGCCTGGCCTACTACCAGGACATCGGCGCTCGCCGCAACGAGCTGGCCTACGAGATCGATGGCGTGGTGTTCAAGGTCAACAGCCTGGCCGCACAGCGCGAGCTGGGCTTCCGTGCACGCGAGCCGCGCTGGGCGATCGCCCATAAATTCCCGGCCATGGAAGAGCTGACCGAAGTGCTCGACGTCGAGTTTCAGGTCGGTCGTACCGGCGCAGTCACGCCTGTCGCGCGCCTCAAGCCGGTCAAGGTCGCCGGCGTCACCGTATCCAATGCCACCCTGCACAACATGGACGAAGTCGCCCGGCTCGGCGTGCATATCGGCGACACGGTGATCATCCGTCGCGCTGGCGACGTCATCCCGCAAGTCATGCAGGTGGTGCTCGAGCGCCGCCCAGCTGACGCCCGTCCGGTGCCGGTTCCGAGCGAATGCCCGGTGTGCGGCTCGCAGGTCGAGCGTACCCAGTTGATCAAGCGCAGCAAAGGCAAAGAGACCACCAGCGAAGGTGCGGTCTACCGCTGCGTTGGCCGCCTGGCCTGCGCCGCGCAGCTGAAGCAGGCGATCATCCACTACGTCTCGCGCCGCGCCATGGACATCGATGGTCTAGGCGAGAAAAGCGTCGAGCAGTTGGTCGATGAGGGGCTGATCCGCTCGCCGGCTGACCTGTACAAGCTGACTTTCGAGCAGATCGTCGACCTCGAAGGCTTTGCCGAGGTTTCCAGCAACAAACTGCTCGAGGCCATCAACAACAGCAAGCGACCAAACCTGGCGCGCTTCATCTACGCCCTCGGCATCCCCGATGTCGGCGAAGAGACCGCCAAGGTCCTCGCGCGCTCGCTGGGCAGCCTGGCGCGGGTGCAGGAGGCGCTGCCGCAGGTGCTCACCTACCTGCCCGATATCGGCCTGGAAGTCGCCCACGAGATCCACAACTTCTTTGAAGACCAGCACAACCGCGACGTCATCCAGCAGTTGCTCGACAGCGGCATGCAGTTGCAGGAGGAGGGTGAGCTGGCCCCCGAGTTCGCCGCCAGCACTACCCTCGCCGGGCTGATCGCCAAGCTCGACATCGCTTCGGTCGGCCCGACTGGCGCCGAGAAGCTGGTGGCCAAGCTCGGCAGCCTCGAGCAGATCATCCAGGCCGACGGCATCGACCTGCGTCAGGCCCTGGCGGCCAAGCAAGCCGAAGCCGTGCGCGAGTTCTTCAAGGTCGAGGCCAACCAACAGCTGGCACGCGCTATCGAAGCGCAACTGCTGAAGTTCGGCATGCACTGGGCCAGCGAGAAGCGCGTGGTCGAAGGCCTGCCCCTGGCCGGGCAGACCTGGGTGCTTACCGGCAGCCTCGAGCGCATGAGCCGCGACATCGCCAAGGACAAGCTCGAACAGCTCGGCGCCAAGGTCGCCGGTTCGGTCTCTGGCAAGACCCACTGCGTCGTCGCCGGCCCCGGCGCCGGCTCGAAGCTGGCCAAAGCCAGCGAACTCGGGGTCAAGGTGCTCGATGAAGACGCCTTTGTCGGCTTTTTGGCCGGCCACGGCATCGACATCTGACTGCCTCGCGGGACAAGTCATTGAGAAATGATGATTTTTTCTTGATGCAGAGGTTGTAACTTCGTCCCAGAGCGGTACAATGGCGCGGCTTGTCACATGGCAAGTCGCGTTATGGTGGCCCTATCGGTCCCTCCGCATTGATTACCCGTTGACCTGGTCAGATCCGGAAGGAAGCAGCCAAGGCGGGGACATTGAGTGCCGGGGTGTGGCTGGTGGGGCTGCCTCCATTTCAGGGGTCGGAAAATCTTTCGACGCGCCTGCTTCAGCATCTCCCTTCGCTGTCCAACCCAACTCCCCTCAGTTATTCGAGCGCCGCTCGCGTACACGTACCCCTGCAGCCGCAACCTTCATCAACCGCTGAAACGTCGGACACGCCAGATGATCGTCCTCAGGGCACGCCGCCGCATGCCGCAGCCCTTTGCTCATGGCCTGCAAGCGTTTGACCTGTTCATCGATTTCGTCCGCCTTGGCCCTGAGCATGTCGCGATCGACCTGCAGGTCTACCAGCATCGCCCGCACTTCACTCAATGAAAACCCTGCTGCCTGCCCAAGCACGATCAGGGCCAGGCGATCGGCTACGTCTGCGGAAAACTGGCGACGTTGGCCGGGGCTGCTAAGTGACTCGAGCAAGCCAGTCTTGGCGTAATAGCGCAGGGTCGAGGCGGGTACTCCGGTGCGCTTGGCGACATCGGCGATGTCCATGATTGCTCCCTTGACTTGAAGTTTACTTCAACTTCTATGCTGCGCGGCATTGGGGTTTTTCGTCAATCTGCGAGGGTGTATTCATGGGCATTACGGTTTTATTGATTTCCACGCTGGTGCTCGGCATCGGCGCCACGTTGGTGATGGATGTGTGGGCGATGGTGCTGCGCCGCCTGGGGGTGACAACGCTGAACTACGCCATGCTCGGGCGCTGGGCGGGGCACCTGCTGCGGGGCAGGGTGCACCATGCAGCTATCGCCAAGGCGGAGCCGATCAGGCACGAGCGGGTGTTGGGCTGGGCGCTGCATTACGCGATTGGCCTGTTCTTCGCCGCCGCGTTGCTGGCACTGCAAGGGGCCGACTGGCTGCACGCGCCGACGCTGCTGCCAGCGCTGACCTTTGGGCTGTGTACCGTTGTGGCGCCGCTGTGCATTCTACAGCCGGCGATGGGGGCGGGCTGGTTTGCCAGCAAGACGCCAGCGCCGCTGCGCAACAGCCTGCGCAGTGTGGCCACGCACCTGGTGTTCGGCAGCGGCTTGTATGCCACGGCGTTGCTGCTTTCACTGGTGTGAGCCGATCACCATCGGCGCTGGCGAAGTGGGCGCGGCGTAGTGCTGAACAATGCGTTCCATCTCGCCGGACTGCTTGATCCGCACCAGCGCCCTGAGCAGCGCCTGGGTCGGGCGCGACGGGTCGCTGCGGACCACGCAACCGAGGTTTTGCTCTTCCAGCAGCGCGCGGCTCTGCAATTGCGCTTCGGCTGGCAGTTGGCGGTTGAACCACTGCAGCGATAACTCATTGCTCACTGCGTACTGGTAGCGCCCGGCCTGTAGTTTCTGCAGGGCCAGTTGTTGGCTACGGCTGTCTTCGCGGTGCAATTGTCCTCGGCTGAACAGGGGTTGCAGGGTTGGGTAGCTATAGCCGAGGACCGTACCAATGGCTTGAGCCGGCAGGCGCGAGGCATCCACGGGGTCGAGCAGGCCGGCGCGGCTCACCAGCAGATCGCGCTGGACCATCAGCGGCACGCTCCAGATGTACTCGCCTGGGCGCTCGATCAACCAGTTGGTTGCGAGGTGGCAGCGCACGTCGACATCGCCGTCCTCCATGGCTTGCTGCATGCGCAGGCGGGCCAACACGTGGTACTCAGGCCGCACCCCGGCTTCGCGCGCGGCAGACTGCATCAAGTCATAAAGAATGCCTTCGACCGGCTGACCCTGCTCGATGCGGATCAGCGGCATGCTCCAGCTCTCGGCAATGGCGAAGCGCAGCACCGGTTGCTCGGCCCAGCTGGGCGTGGCGCATAACAGCAGGCTGGCCAGTAGTCGGCGCACGTGTATTCCTCCTTGATCTGCGTCGAACCGTGCATGGCTTAGCGTAGACGAGATTGGCCGGGTGCAATTTCGGCCCCGCTCCGCTAGCATTAGCGATCTTCCGCTGGTTCAGTTTGCGATGGTTTTTGATGAGTTATCAGGTTCTTGCACGTAAGTGGCGTCCGCGCTCGTTCCGCGAAATGGTCGGCCAGACCCATGTGCTCAAGGCATTGATCAATGCGCTGGACAACCAGCGGCTGCATCACGCTTACCTGTTTACCGGTACCCGCGGGGTCGGCAAGACCACCATCGCGCGGATCATCGCCAAGTGCCTGAACTGCGAAACCGGCATCACCTCGACGCCCTGTGGCACCTGCTCGGTGTGCCGGGAGATCGACGAGGGGCGCTTTGTCGACCTGATCGAGATCGACGCCGCCAGCCGAACCAAGGTCGAAGACACCCGCGAGCTGCTCGACAATGTGCAGTACGCACCGAGCCGTGGCCGCTTCAAGGTCTACCTGATCGACGAAGTGCACATGCTCTCGTCGCACTCGTTCAACGCCTTGCTGAAGACGCTGGAAGAGCCGCCGCCCTACGTCAAGTTCATCCTCGCCACCACCGACCCGCAAAAGCTGCCGGCCACCATCCTCTCGCGCTGCTTGCAGTTCTCGTTGAAGAACATGAGCCCGGAGCGGGTGGTAGAGCACCTGAATCACGTGCTGACTGCCGAGAACGTGCCGTTCGAGAATGACGCATTGTGGCTGCTCGGGCGCGCTGCCGATGGCTCGATGCGCGACGCCATGAGCCTGACCGATCAGGCCATCGCCTTTGGCGAAGGCCAGGTACTGGCCGCCGATGTGCGGGCGATGCTCGGCACACTTGACCACGGCCAGGTGTACGGCGTGTTGCAGGCCTTGCTCGAAGGCGATGCGCGAGCGCTGCTGGAGGCGGTGCGCGATTTGGCCGAGCAAGGCCCGGACTGGTCCGGCGTGCTCGCCGAGATGCTCAACGTGCTGCACCGCGTGGCCATCGCCCAGGCACTGCCCGAGGCGGTCGACAATGGTCAGGGCGACCGTGATCGAGTCCTGGCGCTGGCGTCGGCGCTGCCTGCCGAGGACGTGCAGTTCTACTATCAGATGGGTTTGATCGGCCGGCGCGACTTGCCGCTGGCACCAGACCCGCGCGGCGGTTTCGAAATGGTCCTGCTGCGCATGTTGGCATTCCGCCCGGCGGACAACGATGACGCGCCGAGACCGCAGCTAAAGCCAGTGGGGATCAGCCAGGCCACAGCTGATTCAGCAACAGCGGTGGCAGCGGCAGCGCCCGTCAGCGCGGTTGCAGAGGTGCCGGCCCCGGCTGCACCGGTGGCCCCAGCGGTTGCCGAACCAGTAGTCGCGGAGCCTGTTGCGGAACCAGAGCCAGAACCAGAACCTGCTGCGCCAGCGCCAGTTGCCGAGCAAGCCATCGACCTGCCATGGGAAGAGCAGGCAGCGCCTGTCGCTCCGCCGAAGCCACCTGCGCCTGAGCCGCCAGCCAAGCCCGAGCCGCAACCCGAAGCACAGCACGCGCCGTCACGTGACGACGCGCCGCCGTTCGACCCGGCTGCCTACGATGGCGTCGGTATGGAACGTGACGACGAGCCGCCGCTGGACGAGGACTATTATGCCGGTGAGGCCGACCCGGTTGGTTTCAGCTACCTCGACGAACTCGCCGAGCACGTTCAGGAAGACCAGCAGGCGCCGCCGCCCGAGCCGCTGCCAGCCTCCAAGCCGGCAACTGGGCTGGCCCTGCAATGGTTGGAATTATGCCCACAGTTGCCTGTATCGGGGATGACAGGCAACATCGCCGCAAACTGTACGTTAATTGCCGTCGACGGCGACAACTGGCTGCTGCACCTTGACCCGGCGCAGGGCGCGCTGTTCAACTCGACCCAGCAGCGGCGCTTGAACGACGCGCTCAACCAGCACCTCGGGCGCACCCTGCAGCTGAGCATCGAGCTGATTCGCCCGGAGCAGGAAACCCCGGCCCAGGCCGCAGCGCGCAAGCGTTCCGAGCGTCAGCACGATGCCGAAGTGTCGATCGAGCAGGATCCGCTCATCCAGCAGATGATCCGCCAGTTTGGCGCGACCGTGCGGCAGGATACTATTGAGCCCGTAGAGCCTCTGGTCAGCCAGGGGCAATAAACCGATATCCATGCGGCCGGCACTGCGCCAGGCCGCATCATATGAACCAATCGAGGTATACCCCCATGATGAAAGGTGGCATGGCAGGCCTGATGAAGCAGGCTCAGCAAATGCAGGAAAAAATGGCCAAGATGCAGGAAGAGCTGGCCAGCGCCGAAGTCACTGGTCAGTCCGGCGCCGGCCTGGTCAGCGTGGTCATGACCGGCCGTCATGACGTCAAGCGCATCAGCCTCGACGACAGCCTGATGCAGGAAGACAAGGAAGTCCTCGAAGACCTGATCGCTGCCGCCGTCAACGACGCCGTGCGCAAGGTCGAGCAGAACAGCCAGGACAAGATGGGCGGCATGACCGCTGGCATGCAACTGCCGCCGGGCTTCAAGATGCCTTTCTAAGGCATTGGCTTTCCTGCAGGACAAAACGCCCGTTGATCGGGCGTTTTTTTTTGCACTGGGTAAACCCTGGCAAGTAACCGCAGCCGACCGAACCCGCAGGCGCGGTCTAGGGTCAACCACAACACAGGTAGGCCTTGTCGGTTTCGGCTGTAGCTGATTTGACGCTGCCTGCCGTGGCCGGTATAAACCGCCTCTTAATTTGTATTGTCAGGCCTCTCCGATGAGCTTCAGCCCACTGATCCGCCAACTGATCGACTCGCTGCGCATCCTGCCCGGTGTCGGCCAGAAAACCGCCCAGCGCATGGCCCTGCAGTTGCTCGAGCGTGACCGCAGCGGCGGCCTGCGCCTGGCGCAGAGCCTGACCCAGGCGATGGAAGGGGTCGGCCACTGCCGCCAGTGCCGCACCTTGACCGAACAGGAGCTATGCCCGCAGTGCGCCGATGTGCGCCGCGACGACACCCAGCTGTGCGTGGTCGAGGGGCCGATGGATGTGTATGCCGTGGAGCAGACTGGTTTCCGCGGTCGCTACTTCGTACTCAAGGGGCACCTGTCGCCGCTCGATGGCCTCGGGCCTGAGGCTATCGGCATCCCGCAGCTGATGGCGCGCATCGCCGAGCAGGGCAGCTTCACCGAAGTGATCCTCGCCACTAACCCGACCGTGGAAGGTGAGGCGACCGCGCACTACATCGCCCAGTTGCTGCACGAGCAGGGCCTGGTTGCCTCGCGCATCGCTCACGGCGTGCCGCTCGGTGGCGAGCTGGAGCTGGTCGACGGCGGCACCCTGGCCCATGCCTTTGCCGGGCGCCGACCGATTGCGCTGTAACTGGCTGCCCCCAGCCGGTTACTTCATCCGCGGCATTTCAATCCGGTGCTCGTGCACGCGCCGGTACAAGGTTGCCCGGGAAATGCCCAGCGCCTGAGCTGCATCCGCCGGTTTCCAGCGATGACGAATCAGCGCATCGAGAATCATCTGCCGGGCCGGGCTGGAGACGCTGGTCAGCGCCGGCGCGTCCTGAGCGGCGCCGCGCAACTCTTGCGGTAGATCATCCAGGCGCAACTGGCCACCATCACACACCGCGCAGGCATAGCGCAGCACCTGGCGCAGCTGCCTGAGGTTGCCCGGCCAGCGGTAGCTCAACAGCGCTTCCAGCGCCGCATCGGTGAGCAGCACCTCAACCCTGCAGGCCTGCGCCTCCTCGGCCAGCAGGCGGTGGATCAGGCTCAGGCGGTCGTCGCGCTCGCGCAGCGGCGGCAGTTCGAAGCGGGCGTTGGCCAGGCGGAAGTACAGGTCCTCGCGAAAGCGCCCGTCGCTGACCATCGTTGCCAGGTCACGGTGAGTGGCGCAGATCACCTGGATATCGACGCGCTCGCGCCGGGCCGCACCCAGCGGCGCCACCTCGCCCTCGGCCAGCACCCGCAGCAGCCGGGTTTGCAGGCTTAGCGGCATGTCGCCGATCTCGTCGAGAAACAGCGTGCCGCCATCGGCTTGCTGGAGCAGGCCCTGCATGCCTTTGCTGGAGGCGCCGGTAAACGCTCCGGCAACATAGCCGAACAGCTCGCTTTCGATCAGCGACTCCGGGATCGCCGCGCAATTGAGCGTGACAAACGGCCCTGCTGCGCGCTGGCTGAGCTGGTGCAGCTGGCGGGCGAAGACTTCCTTGCCGACCCCGGTTTCACCTTGCACCAGCACCGCCAGGTTGCAGTCCTTGACCCGCGTGGCCAGGCGCAGGTGCTGGCTGATGCGCGCGTCTTGGGCTGGCGCCGTGGGCACTGATGGCGGGCTGCGCCGCTGTGGCGCGCTGACTCGCCCATACAAGGCAAAACCTGGCAGGCGCTGGGCGCTGGCCTCGCTGGCGCGGCGCAGTTGCTCAAGGTCGAACAGCTCGCCGATGTGTTGCGGCAGGCGCCCGTTGCGTGCCAGCAGATGCTCGCGGGCGAGGCTGTTGAGCGCTTGCAGGCGGCCTTCGGCATCCCAGGCGAGCAGGTAATCGGGCTGGCTTTCGACATAACCGGGGGTGCCGTGGGCGCGCATCACCCAGTGGCCCTGGCTGCTGTGCATGAAGAAGGCGTTTTCGATCTCGCGAGCGGTCTGCTCGACCAGCTGGCGAATCAGGTGCTGGCTGCGCCGATCATCCGGCGACTTCAGCGCGGACACGTCGACCACCCCCAGCAGTTCGCCCAGCGGGTCGAACACCGGCGCTGCGGTACAGGTCAGGCCGATGAATGCAGCGCGATAGTGATCGCGCTTGTGCACGGTCACCGGCGCCTTGCTGGTCAGCACCGCCGCCACGCCGCAGGTGCCTTCTTCCACTTCCGACCAGCAGGTGCCCAGATACAGGCCGGCCTTGCGGCAGTCAGTGCGGATGCTGCTGTCGACCCGGTAGTCGATGGTGCGGCCCTGGCCGTCGGTCAGCAGCACGCAGTAGTCGGCGCCGCGCACTTGGGCGTGCAGGCGCGCCACGGCGTCGCTGGCGATGCGCAGAAACAGCTCGGCGCGCTCGCGGCATTCGTTGAGCAGGTTTGGCGAAAGGATGCGTGGACCCTGCTGCGAGCCAGGGTCGAGGTGATGCAGCTCCATCGAGCGCCGCCACGAATCGAGGATCAGCGCGGGTACCGGCACCTGTGGCTGGCGTTCGGCGTTTTTCAGCACGCGGCTGACGCAGTCGACATGGGCTCTGGAGTTCGCGGCGAGCATTCGGGCCTCCGGGTCTCTCGTTCTTGTCTTTATCGAGCCATTAAGCACCCGTGCGAAAGCCGCGACAAGCGCTGCTTGATTGGCGGCGAGGCTGAGACGCGGCGTCTCAGCGTCTCGCGGTCGGCGCTGCTGGCGCGGCACCCGGCGTCTCGCCGGCAAGCCGCTAACGTGCGCTGGACAATAGCTGAAACCGCTCTGCCACAGGGCTTGCAGCGTTCAGATCAAAAGCTGGCACCGGCCTTGCTCTGGCTCTTCTCAAACAATAAAACGAGGTGCGCCATGCGCCAGCCCGGCCCGATCATCGGGATCATTGCCAACCCTGCCTCCGGTCGCGACCTGCGCCGCCTGACGGCCAATGCCGGTTTGTATTCCAGCACCGACAAAGCCTCGGCGATCCAGCGCCTGCTCGCCGCATTTGGCGCCACCGGCATTGCCCAGGTGCTGCTGCCAACCGATATGACCGGCATCGCCGCCGCGGTGCTCAAGGCCAGCACTGGCCCGATGGCCCGTGAGCAGCGCTGGCCGGCGTTGCAGATGCTCGATCTGCCTCTGACGCAAACCGTCGCCGACACCCGCCTCGCGGCTCGCCAGATGGTCGAGCAGGGCGTGGCGATGATCGCTGTGCTGGGCGGCGACGGCACGCACAAGGCGGTCGCCGCCGAAGCCGGCGATACGCCGTTGCTGACCTTGTCGACCGGCACCAACAACGCCTTCCCTGAACTGCGCGAAGCGACCAGCGCGGGCCTCGCCGGTGGCCTGCTGGCCAGCGGGAAGATCCCAGCAGCCATCGGCCTGCGCCGCAACAAGCGGCTGCTGGTGCGGGTGCCGCAACAGCAGCTGTGCGAATGGGCGTTGGTCGAGGTCGCGGTTTCACCTCAACGCTTTGTCGGCGCCCGCGCCTTGAGCCGCAGCGAAGACCTGGCAGAAGTGTTCGCCTGCTTTGCCGAGCCACACGCCATCGGCCTGTCGGCCATCTGCGGGCTGTGGTGCCCGGTTTCACGTCAGGCCGAGCAGGGCGCCTGGGTGCGCCTCGATACCAGCGCCACACAGGTCTTGCTGGCGCCGCTCGCGCCGGGCCTGTTGCAAGGCTGCGGGGTGACCGCCAGTGGCCCGCTGCAGCCGGGCGTGGCGTATCCGCTGAGCCTGCGCAGCGGCACCCTGGCGCTGGATGGCGAGCGTGAAATCGAGTTTGCCGAGCAAGACACCCCAACCATCACCCTCGACCTGCACGGCCCACTTTCGGTCGATGTCGAGGCAGTGCTGGCGCATGCCGCCCGCCACCATCTGCTGGTCGTCCCCCGCGACCAGCGGCACACCCCTGCAACCCTGCGTTGAGACAACCCTGGAGAACAACAAGATGTCCACCCAACTCAGCTCCGAGCAGTTGCTGCATGCCTATGAAGTCATGCGCACCATTCGCGCCTTCGAAGAGCGCCTGCATGTCGAGTTTGCCACCGGCGAGATCCCCGGTTTCGTCCACCTGTATGCCGGCGAAGAGGCCTCGGCGGCCGGGGTCATGGCGCACCTGCGCGATTCCGATTGCATCGCTTCCAACCACCGCGGCCATGGCCACTGCATCGCCAAGGGCGTCGATGTGTACGGGATGATGGCCGAGATCTACGGCAAGAAGACCGGCGTCTGCGGCGGCAAGGGCGGTTCCATGCACATCGCCGACCTGTCCAAGGGCATGCTCGGCGCCAACGGCATCGTCGGTGCCGGCGCGCCGCTGGTGGCCGGCTCGGCGCTGGCAGCCAAGCTCAAGGGCCGCGATGACGTCTCGGTGGTGTTCTTCGGCGACGGCGCCTCCAACGAAGGCGCGGTGTTCGAAGCCATGAACATGGCCTCGGTGATGAACCTGGCGTGCATCTTCGTCGCCGAGAACAACGGCTACGCCGAAGCCACCGCGTCGAAATGGTCGGTGGCCTGCGACCATATTGCCGACCGCGCCGCCGGCTTCGGCATGCCCGGGGTGACGATCGACGGCTACGACTTCTTTGCCGTGCACGAAGCCGCAGGCGCCGCCGTCGAGCGTGCGCGCAGCGGCCAGGGGCCGTCGCTGATCGAGGTCAAGCTGACCCGCTACTACGGCCACTTCGAGGGCGACGCACAAACCTACCGCGCCCCCGACGAGGTCAAGAACCTGCGCGAAACCCGCGACTGCCTACTGCAGTTTCGCAACAAGACCACCCGTGCCGGCCTGCTCAGCGCCGCGCAACTGGACGCCATCGATGGCCGCGTCGACGACCTGATCGAGGACGCCGTACGCCGCGCCAAGGCCGACCCCAAACCACAGCCCGCCGATCTGCTCAGCGACGTTTACGTCAGCTACCCGTGAGCCCCCGACAATAACAACGACAGGACAATCACCATGGCAAGAAAGATCAGTTACCAGCAGGCCATCAACGAGGCCCTAGCCCAGGAAATGCGCCGCGACAGCACTGTGTTCATCATTGGCGAAGACGTCGCCGGCGGCGCCGGTGCGCCGGGTGAGCAGGACGCCTGGGGTGGCGTGCTTGGCGTGACCAAGGGCCTTTATCATCAGTTTCCGGGGCGGGTGCTGGATGCGCCGCTGTCTGAAATCGGCTACGTCGGTGCCGCCGTCGGTGCTGCCACCCAAGGCCTGCGCCCAGTCTGCGAACTGATGTTCGTCGACTTTGCCGGCTGCTGCCTGGACCAGATCCTCAACCAGGCGGCGAAGTTTCGCTACATGTTCGGCGGCAAGGCTGTGACACCGCTGGTGATGCGCACCATGGTCGGTGCCGGCCTGCGCGCAGCGGCCCAGCACTCGCAGATGCTCACCTCGCTATGGACGCATATCCCGGGCCTGAAGGTGGTCTGCCCGTCGTCACCGTATGACGCCAAGGGCCTGCTGATCCAGGCCATCCGTGACAACGACCCGGTGATCTTCTGCGAGCACAAGCTGCTCTACAGCATGCAGGGCGACGTACCCGAAGAGCTCTACACCGTGCCGTTCGGCGAGGCCAATTACCTGCGCGACGGCGACGACATCACCCTGGTGACCTACGGGCGCATGGTCCATCTGGCCATGGAAGCTGCCAACAACCTGGCCCGCCAGGGCATCGACTGCGAGGTGCTCGACCTGCGCACCACCAGCCCGCTGGACGAGGACAGCATCCTTGAAAGCGTGGAGAAAACCGGCCGGCTGGTGGTGATCGACGAAGCCAACCCGCGTTGCTCGCTGGCCACTGACATCAGCGCGTTGGTCGCGCAAAAGGCCTTTGCCGCGCTCAAGGGGCCGATCGAGATGGTTACCGCGCCGCACACGCCAGTGCCGTTCTCCGATGCCCTCGAAGACCTGTACATCCCCGATGCGGCGAAGATCGAAGCCGCCGTGCGCAAAGTCATGGACGCCTCAAGGAGTGCTGCATGAGCCAGATCCATACCCTGACCATGCCCAAGTGGGGCCTGTCGATGACCGAGGGCCGAGTCGACGCCTGGCTCAAGCAGGAAGGCGAGCAGATCAACAAGGGCGACGAAGTGCTGGATGTCGAGACCGACAAGATCAGCAGCAGCGTCGAGGCGCCGTTCAGCGGCGTGTTGCGCCGCCAGGTCGCCCAGCCGGACGAAACCCTGGCAGTCGGCGCATTGCTCGCCGTGCTGGTCGACGGCGAGGCCGATGAGGCCGAGATCGACGCGGTGGTCGAGCGCTTCCAGGCCGAGTTCGTCGCCAGCGCTGCCAGTGAGCAGGCGCAAGGCCCGGCACCGCAGAAAGCCGAGGTCGGCGGGCGCCTGCTGCGCTGGTTCGAACTGGGCGAGGGCGGTACACCGCTGGTATTGGTGCACGGCTTTGGCGGCGACCTCAACAACTGGCTGTTCAACCACCCGGCCCTGGCCGCCGAGCGGCGGGTGATTGCGCTGGACCTGCCCGGTCACGGCGAGTCGGCAAAGACCCTTGAGCATGGTGACCTGGACGAGCTCAGCGGCGCCGTGTTGGCCTTGCTCGACCACCTCGATATCACCCGCGCGCACCTGGCCGGGCATTCCATGGGCGGCGCGGTGTGCTTGAACCTGGCCCGCCTGGCGCCGCAGCGGGTGGCCAGCCTGAGCTTGATCGCCAGCGCTGGTCTGGGCCGGGAGATCAATGGCGACTACCTGCGCGGTTTTGTCGAAGCGGCCAATCGCAATGGCTTGAAACCAGCCATGAGCCAACTGTTTGCCGACCAGGGCATGGTCACCCGGCAGATGCTCGAGGACATGCTCAAGTTCAAGCGCCTCGAAGGCGTCGACGCTGCCCTGCGTTTGTTGGCCGCAGCGATTGCCGATGGCGACCAGCAACGCCATGACCTGCGCGGCGTGATCGCCCAACAGCCGACCCTGGTGCTGTGGGGCAGCGAAGACGCGATCATCCCGGCCAGCCATGCCCAAGGCGTAGAGGCCGAAGCGGTGGTGCTGCCAGGGGTTGGCCATATGGTGCAGATGGAAGCTGCCGAGCAGATCAACCAGCTGCTGCAGGACTTTGTCCGCAAGCACTGATCCCGCGAGCCTGGAGAAAACAACAATGAACGACCTCAGCCACTCCCATATGCGCGCCGCCGTCTGGCATGGGCGCAATGACATTCGCGTCGAACAGGTACCGCTGCCGGCAGACCCACCGCCGGGCTGGGTGCAGATCAAGGTCGACTGGTGCGGCATCTGCGGCTCGGACCTGCACGAGTACGTGGCCGGGCCGGTATTTATCCCGGTCGAAGCACCGCACCCGCTGACCGGTATTCAGGGCCAGTGCATTCTAGGCCACGAATTCTGCGGCGAGATCGCCAAGCTCGGCGAGGGCGTCAGCGGCTACGCCGTTGGCGATCCGGTTGCTGCCGATGCCTGCCAGCACTGCGGCACCTGCTATTACTGCACCCATGGCTTGTACAACATCTGTGAAAAACTGGCCTTTACCGGGCTGATGAACAACGGTGCGTTCGCCGAGCGAGTGAACGTCCCGGCCAATCTGCTCTACCGCCTGCCCGAAGGCTTCCCGCGCGAAGCCGGCGCGCTGATCGAGCCGCTGGCGGTGGGCATGCATGCGGTGAAAAAGGCCGGCAGCCTGCTTGGGCAGAACGTGGTGGTAGTCGGGGCTGGCACCATCGGCCTGTGCACCATCATGTGCGCCAAGGCCGCAGGTGCGGCTCAGGTCATCGCCCTGGAGATGTCCTCGGCGCGCAAGGCCAAGGCCCTTGAGGTCGGCGCCAGTGCCGTGCTCGACCCGAGCCAGTGCGACGCGCTGGCTGAAATCCGCGCGCTCACCGGCGGGCTGGGTGCTGATGTCAGCTTCGAGTGCATCGGCAACAAGAACACCGCCAAGCTGGCCATCGATGCGATTCGCAAAGCCGGCAAGTGCGTACTGGTGGGGATTTTCGAGGAGCCCAGCCTGTTCAACTTCTTCGATCTGGTCTCGACCGAGAAACAGGTGCTGGGTGCCTTGGCCTACAACGGCGAGTTTGCCGATGTGATCGCCTTCATCAACGATGGCCGCCTGAACATTCAGCCACTGGTGACCGGGCGCATTGGCCTGGAGCAGATCGTCGAGTTGGGCTTTGAGGAGTTGGTCAACAACAAGGAGCGGAATGTGAAGATCATCGTCTCGCCAGGCGGGCGTTGATCTACACAGGCTGACCTACACGGGGAGATGCGCTGGCCGCCAGCGGCCAGCGCAGATCAGGCAGCCCCTAGTATTCGCTCAGGGAAAACTCGGTCAGGCAGAAGGTCGGCACGCCTGCGTCCTGCAGCCGTTGCGAGCCTTCCAGCTCCGGCAGGTCGATGATCGCCGCCGCTTCGAATACTTGCGCGCCGGTGCGCCGGACCAGGTTGGCTGCTGCCAGCAAGGTGCCGCCGGTGGCAATCAGGTCATCGAAGATCAGCACCGAGTCGCCTTCACACAGGCTGTCCGCGTGCACTTCAAGAAACGCCTCGCCGTACTCGGTCTGATAGCCCTCGGACAGCACATGCGCCGGCAGCTTGCCCTGTTTGCGGAACAGGATCAGCGGCTTGTTCAACTGGTGGGCAATGATCGACCCGATCAGAAAACCGCGCGCATCCATGGCACCGATATGGCTGAATTCGGCCTCGACATAGCGCTCGATGAACCGGTCGGCCACATAGCGCAGGCCGCGCGGCGACTGGAACAACGGGGTGATGTCACGGAAGATCACACCCGGCTTGGGGAAGTCCACTACCGGGCGGATCAGGGCTTTGAGGTCGAAAGTGTCGCTGTACATGAGGGGTATCCTGAGAAATCTGGCCGCAAGTATACCCCGTCAACTGGCTCAGGCGTCGATAGCGCCGCCGGCCAGTGCGCACAGCTGGATCGGGTCGAGGATATGCACTTCCTTGCCCTCGGCCGTGATCAGGCCGTTTTGCTGGAAGCGCGTGAACACCCGCGACACGGTTTCCACAGCCAGGCCCAGGTAGTTGCCGATCTCGTTGCGCGACATGCTCAGACGGAACTGGTTGGCCGAATAACCGCGTGCGCGGAAGCGCGCCGACAGGTTGACCAGGAAGGTGGCGATGCGCTCGTCAGCGGTTTTTTTCGACAGCAGCAGCATCATTTGCTGGTCGTCGCGAATCTCCCGACTCATCACTCGCATCAGCTGGCGGCGCAGTTGCGGCAGTTGCACCGACAGTTCGTCGAGGCGCTCGAAGGGGATCTCGCATACCGAAGTGGTTTCCTGGGCCTGGGCCGATACCGGGTAGGCCTCGGTGTCCATGCCCGACAGGCCGACCAGCTCGCTCGGCAGGTGGAAGCCGGTGATCTGCTCCTCGCCGCTGTCGCTCAGGCTGAAGGTCTTCAGGGCACCGGAGCGAACTGCATAGACCGAGCCAAAATCGTCGCCCTGGCGGAACAGGAATTCCCCCTTTTTCAGCGGGCGGCCGCGTTTGACGATTTCATCCAGCGCATCCATGTCCTCAAGGTTAAGGGACAATGGCAGGCACAACGGGGCCAGGCTGCAATCCTTGCAGTGGGCCTGGTTGTGTGTGCGCAGTTTTACTGGCTCGGACATTTCAATCGATCCTTGTGGGAAATCACACATAAGCCGTAAGGATAACCGACGGCATGGCTTGAGGGCCAGCCTGCACTTTTTTTGTGCAGGCTGGCGGGGCTGCAGCGTGGTGTCGCGCAGCCCGTCCTCAGCCAATGATGTGCCTGCCCCACAGGGAAGTCCATGCGCTGCTTGGTCGCGTCAGATCACCCGCGAGAAACGCTGGCGATTGTGTTGCGCCAGGTAGGCATCGAACACCATGCACACCGAGCGGACCAACAGGCGCCCGGCCGGCAGGACCTTGATGCCCTTGCTGTCGAGACGGATCAGACCGTCGCGGTGCATCGCCTGCAGTTGCGGCCACAGCTCATTGAAGTAACCACGAAAATCGATCATGAAAGTGCGTTCGATCTGCTCGAAGTCCAGCTCGAAGTGGCAGATCAATTGCTGAATCACCGCCCGGCGCAGGCGATCATCCTGGTTGCACAGCAGCCCGCGTTGGGTCGCCAGTTGTGCGTTGGAGAGGAGCTCCTTGTAGGTGTTCAGGTCGCTGCTGTTCTGGCAGTACAGGTCGCCGATCTGGCTGATGGCCGACACGCCGAGGCCGATCAGGTCGCAATGGCCGTGGGTGGTGTAGCCCTGGAAGTTGCGCTGCAGGGTGCCTTCTTCCTGGGCGATGGCCAGCTCGTCGTCGGGCAGGGCAAAGTGGTCCATGCCGATGTAGCGGTAACCCGCTGCGGTCAGTTGCTCGATGGTGGCGTGGAGCATTTCCAGCTTGGCTGCCGGGGCCGGCAGGTCGTTGCTGTCGATACGCCGCTGGGGCATGAAGCGCTCTGGCAGGTGCGCGTAGTTGAACACCGAAAGGCGGTCGGGCTGCAGTCGGATCACTTCGTCGACGGTGCGAGCGAAGCCCTCCGGGGTCTGCTTGGGCAGGCCGTAGATCAAGTCCAGGTTGACCGAGCGGAACTGCAAGGTACGCGCCGCCTCGATCAGGGCGCGGGTCTGCTCCAGGCTCTGCAGGCGGTTGACCGCACGCTGCACCACTGGGTCGAGGTCTTGCACACCGAGGCTGACCCGGTTGAAGCCCAGTTCGCGCAGCAGGCCCATGGTCGACCAGTCGGCTTCACGCGGGTCAAGCTCGATGCCGTAGTCGCCGGAGTCGTCGTCGAGCAGGTTGAAGTGCTCGCGCAGGCTCGCCATCAGCTGACGCAATTCGACATGGCTGAGGAAGGTCGGCGTGCCGCCACCAAAGTGCAGCTGTTCAACACGTTGTTTAGGTTCCAGATGACAGGCGATCAGCTGGATTTCCTGTTGCAGGCGCTGCAGGTAGGGCAGGGCGCGGGCGCGGTCCTTGGTGATGACCTTGTTGCACGCGCAGTAGTAGCAGATGTTGGCGCAGAACGGCACGTGCACATACAGCGACAGCGGCCGTACCGCGCGGCGGCTCTCGCGCAGGGCATGCAGCAGGTCGAACGAACCCACTTCGCTGTGCAGTTGCAGAGCGGTTGGGTAGGAGGTGTAGCGAGGGCCGGCCAGGTCGTAACGACGGATAAGGTCGGCGTCCCAACGAAGTTCGTCGAGCATGTGAAATAGTCCCCGGATAGGAGCAGCAGTGTCCGAAGTCTATGGGCGTCTGTAGGAAT
The DNA here is from genome assembly GCF_024809895.1 of Pseudomonas sp. BIGb0278. Classification (NCBI taxonomy): domain Bacteria; kingdom Pseudomonadati; phylum Pseudomonadota; class Gammaproteobacteria; order Pseudomonadales; family Pseudomonadaceae; genus Pseudomonas; species Pseudomonas sp. BIGb0278. The sequence goes on along the minus strand of NZ_JANUEL010000006.1, from coordinate 148,796 downwards.
CTGTTTTGATTTGTATCAACGCGCCTCGCGAGGCGCCCTCAGTGGCCCATCAGCCAGTGCTGGTGCGGGCCGGGCAGGGTCCACAGGCCAAACACCATCACCAGCAGGCCACCGGCCACGCGCACACTGCGTTTGCGCAGCAGCCGATTGACCCGCTCGGCGGCCAGCCCGGTGGCGAGCAGTACCGGCCAGGTGCCGAGGCCGAATGCCAGCATCAGCGCCGCGCTGTAGCCGGCATTGCCCTGGCTCGCTGCCCACAGCAGGGTGCTGTAGACCAGCCCGCACGGCAGCCAGCCCCACAGCGCACCGAGCAGCAGCGCCCGCGGCAAACTCGACACCGGCAACAAGCGAGTTGCCAGCGGTTGAATATGCCGCCACAGGCCACGGCCGAGTGCTTCGATGCGGGTCAGCCCGCTCCACCAACCCGCCAGGTACAGGCCCATGGCGATCAACAGCAACGCCGCGATTACCCGCAACACCTGCGCTGCCGGGCTGCTGGCCACGGCCCAGCCGGCCATGCCCAGCAGCAGGCCGGCGCTGGCATAGCTCAGCACGCGGCCCAGGTTGTAGGCCAGCAACAAGCGCAGCCGGCGGCCGCGTTGTTCTGCCGGGATGGCCAGGGTCAGCGCGCCCATCAGGCCGCCGCACATGCCCAGGCAGTGGCCGCCGCCAAGCAGGCCGAGCACCAGCGCCGAGCCCAGCAGGGGCAGCAGCTCAGCCACGGGGCGGGGTGTCCTCATCCGCGGGCTTGGTCTCATGCTTGACCGCCGCTTGATGGCCTGGGTCCTGGTCATCGAAGAGGATGCTGTGCGCCGGGCTGTCGAGGTCGTCGTACTGGCCGCTGTCGACGGCCCAGAAGAAGATGTAGATGGCCACGCCAACGATCAGCAGGGCTGCGGGAATCATGATGTACAGCGCAGGCATGGCGGTATCGCTCAGTGAAGGATGGTCGCGCCGGCACCCGCCTCGACGCGGGCCGTGCTGGCGGGCGCGGGGTCGGGCAGGCGGGTCAGGCGCAGGGCATTGAGCACCACCACCAGCGAGCTGACCGACATGCCGATGGCGGCCCACACGGGGGTGATCCAGCCCAGCGCCGCGAACGGCAACATCAGGCCATTGTACAAGGTTGCCCAGGCCAGGTTCTCGACGATTATCCGCCGCGTGCGGCGTGCCAGCAGCAGCGCCTGGGCCAGCGCTTGCAGGCGGTTGGACAACAGCACCGCATCGGCGCTGGTTTTTGCCAGGTCAGTAGCCGAGCCCATGGCAATGCTGATGTCCGCTGCAGCCAGCACGGGCACGTCATTGACCCCATCACCGAGCATCAACACCTTGCGCCCTGCGGCCTGCAAGGCGCGCAGGCGGGCCAGCTTGTCGTCGGGGCGCAGGCCGCCAACCGCCTCATCGATGCCCAGTTGCGCGGCCACCTCAGCGACCATCGGCGAGCTGTCGCCTGACAGCAGCAAGGTCTGCCACCCGCGCGCCTTGCAGGCGTCGAGCAAACCCTGGGCGTCATCGCGCAGGCGGTCGTCCAGGCCAAACCAGGCCAGCGGGCCGTGTGCATCGCCGAGCAGCAGCCACTGGCCACGCGGCTCGGGCAGCAGCGGTGGCTCGCTGCCGCTCAGGGCACAGACGAAACTGGCTTGGCCGATGCGCAGGTGCTGGCCGTCGAGTTGGCCTTCCAGGCCCAGCCCGGGCACGTTCTGCACTTCTTCGGCGGGCCGCGTGCTGCGGCCGAAGGCACGCGCGATCGGGTGCTCCGAGCGGTTTTCCAGGGCGGCGGCGAGGGCCAGGCACTGGTCGCTGCCCAGCGTGCCCAAAGGGCGAATGCTGCGCAGGGTCAGGCGGCCTTCGGTGAGCGTGCCGGTCTTGTCGAAGATCACCGTGTCGATCTGGTTGAGGCCTTCCAGCACATGCCCGCGGGTCACCAGCAGGCCAAGCTTGTGCAGGGTGCCGGTGGCGGTGGTCAGCGCGGTCGGCGTGGCCAGCGACAGGGCGCAGGGGCAGGTGGCGACCAGCATCGCCAGCACGATCCAGAATGCCCGGCTCGGGTCCAGTTGCCACCAGAGCAGGCCGATGGCGACTGCGGCCAACAGCGTGAATAACAAGAACCACTGCGAGGCGCGGTCGGCGATCTGCGCCAGGCGCGGCTTTTCGGACTGGGCGCGTTCCAGCAGCCGGACGATGGCGGACAAGCGCGTGGCCTGGCCCAGCGCTTGGACCTCGACGCTCAGCGTGCTTTCGATGTTCAAGGTGCCGCCGGTGACGTGATCGCCCGGGCTGCGCGCCAGCGGCAGGTACTCGCCGGTGAGCAATGACTCGTCGATGCTCGAACGGCCCTCGACAATCCGCCCGTCCGCCGGGATCACCGCGCCGGGCAGCACCTGCACCCGATCGCCGCAGTTGAGTTCGGCCAGCAGAATACGCTCGCTGCGCCCCCCGCTGTCCAGGCGCAAGCACGAGGCCGGCAGCAGGTTGACCAGTTGCGCAGTGGCCGCCGCCGTGCGCTCGCGGGCGCGGCGTTCAAGGTAACGGCCAGTCAGCAGAAACAGGGCAAACATGCCGACCGTGTCGAAGTACAGCTCGCCACTCCCGGTGATCGCCGTCCAGATACCGGCGCAGTAGGCCAGGGCGATGGCCAGCGACACCGACACATCCATGGTCAGGTGGCGGGTGCGCAGGTCGCGCGCGGCGCCTTTGAAAAACGGCGCACAGCTGTAGAACACGATCGGCGTGGTCAGAAACAGCGCAACCCAACGCAGAATGGTGTGCAACTCGGGGCTGAGGTCGATGTTGAATTCCGGCCAGGTGGCCATGGTCGCCATCATCGCCTGGAACCACAACAGCCCGGCCACACCGAGGCGGCGCAGGGCGCTGCGGTTCTCCCGCGCAAGCTGCTCGGCGGCCTGGTCGGGCTGATACGGGTGGGCGGCGTAGCCAATCTGGCGCAGCTCGGCCATCAGCTTCGACAACGGCAGTTGCAGGTCGTCCCAGCTCAGCAGCAGGCGGTGGTTGGACAGGTTCAGGCGGGCGTCGGCCACGCCTGGCACATTGCGCAGGTGTTTCTCGATCAGCCAGCCGCAAGCGGCGCAACTGATGCCTTCGATCATCAGCACCGCTTCGGCATGGCCATGGTCATGGCGGACGAAGCCTTGCTGAACATCGTTGCGGTCGTACAGCGCCAGTTCGTCCTGCAACTGCTGGGGCAGGGCCTCTGGGTTGGCGCTGGTTTCGCTGCGGTGCTGGTAGTAGTGCTCAAGGCCGCCAGCGACGATGGATTCGGCAACGGCCTGGCAACCGGGGCAGCAGAATGCGCGCAGCTCGCCCAACACCTTGGCGTTGAAGCGGCTGCCGGCAGGGACCGGCAGGGCGCAGTGGTAGCACGGGTTGGGCTGAGTCATCACATCATGGCCTTACAAAAACCGCAAAGTTGCACGCATTCCCGTAGGAGCGGCCTTGTGTCGCGAAAGGGTGGCGAAGCGGCCCCAGGATTCATGCCGCGGCCACAATTGCCGGGCCAGCTTCGCTGACCTTTCGCGACACAAGGCCGCTCCTACAGGTGCTCGGCGCCCTGGATGGCTTCATCGCCGAGCTGGAGGGTTACGCCGTGCTCGACCTTCTCTTCCTCGAACAAGCGCCAGATGTGGCCATCCTGGCTGCCCAGCAGCTCGACAAAGCGCCGGCCCTCGACCTTGTCGTCCAGTTGGCCAACATAGCGGCCCGCTTCACTGCGCGCCAACTGGACTTTGCGGTCCTTGTCCGGCTGGGTCGGCGAGATCAGGTTGAGTTCCAACGTCTGCGGGTCGCTGTTGCCGCTCAGACGCAGCTCGACCTCGCCGGTCAGCTCATCGAGGAGCACGCTGGCCTTGAGGTTGAGAGTCTGCGCCAGCAGTTCGCGGTCGAGCGAGCGGTTGATGCCTTTGCCGGCCTCGTAGTAGTTGTCGTTGACCAGGTTGTCTGGGTTGCGCACGGCAATGCTGACCATGGTCAGGCTCAGACACACTGAGGTGGTGAGGATGCCGATGAGGATCCAGGGCCAGAGGTGCTTGTACCAGGGGCTGGCGGCAGTAGCAGGCATGGAGCGGGTTCCTTAGCGAATTTGCGGGCCGATGAAACGGCTCTTGGCTTCAACCTGGGTGCCGTTGTCGTCGGCGTCCTTGAGGGTGAAGATGACTTCGTTGGTGGTCGACGGCAACTGCTCGGGGGCCACCGACAGCTGCACCGGCAGGCTGACGATATCACCGGCCTCGACACGGATCTCGCGCCGGCCTTGCAGTTGCAGGTCTGGCAGGCCGCTGGCCTCGAGCACGTAGACGTGATCGCGCTGGTCCTTGTTCATGACTTTGAGGCTGTACACGTTCTCGATCCGCCCCTGGGCGTTTTCGCGGTACAGCACGCGGTCCTTGCTGACATCGAACCCCACCAGCGAACGGGTAGCGAAGGCCGTGGCCAGGGCGCCGATCATCACCAGCAGGACTACTGCATAACCGATCAGGCGCGGCCGCACCATGTGTGTCTTTTGCCCGGACAGGTTGTGTTCGGTGGTGTAGCTGACCAGGCCGCGTGGGTAGTTCATCTTGTCCATGATGGTGTCGCAGGCGTCGATGCAGGCAGCGCAGCCGATGCACTCGACCTGCAGGCCGTCACGGATGTCGATGCCGGTCGGGCACACCTGCACGCACATGGTGCAGTCGATGCAGTCGCCCAGGCCTTGCGCCTTGTAGTCGGCGTCTTTCTTGCGCGGGCCGCGCAGTTCGCCGCGGCGCGGGTCATACGAGACGATCAGGGTGTCCTTGTCGAACATCACGCTCTGGAAGCGCGCATACGGGCACATGTAGATGCACACCTGTTCACGCAGCCAACCGGCATTGCCGTAGGTGGCCAAGGTGAAGAAGCCGACCCAGAAGTAGGCCCAGCCATCGGCTTCGCCGGTGAAGAATTCCACGAGCAGTTCGCGGATCGGCGAGAAGTAACCGACAAAGGTCACCCCGGTGACGAAACCGATCAGCAGCCACAGGCTGTGCTTGGCGGTCTTGCGAGCGAGCTTGTTGGCGCTCATTGGCGCCTTGTCGAGCTTCATGCGCTGATTGCGGTCACCCTCGGTGATTTTCTCGCACCACATGAACACCCAGGTCCACACGCTCTGCGGGCAGGTGTAGCCGCACCAGATGCGCCCGGCGAACACGGTGATGAAAAACAGGCCGAAGGCGGCGACGATCAGAATGCCCGACAGCAGAATGAAATCCTGCGGCCAGATGGTGGTGCCGAAGATGTAGAACTTACGCTCGGGCAGGTTCCACCAGACAGCCTGGTGGCCGCCCCAGTTCAGCCACACGGTGCCAAAGTAGAGCAGGAACAGCAGCGCGCCGCCGACCATGCGCAGCCTGCGGAACACGCCGGTGAAGGCGCGGGTGTAGATCTTGGCACGGGAGGCATAGAGGTCGACGGAATCCTTTCCCTTGTTGGCAGGCGGGGTCACGTCATGTACCGGAATGTGCTTGCTCATCATCGAGTCCCACGGCAGTGGAGAAGTGCCGCGGCCAGTGCATGCCGGCCGCGGTCGTGCGCCTGGTGCTGACGCTCTGCGGCCTATGATACGCCTGTGCTGGCGAGGTCGGACCGTGCTGCGACGTTATGTCGCGTTGGGTTTGCCTGTGAAATGGTGTAGGTGCGATTGTCAATTGATCCAGGTCAGCCGAGGTGCAAACGCCTCGGCTGACCTGGCTGGATTACGGCTTGGCAGGCTCGGCGGCATCCTGCTGCGACAGGCTGTACACATAGGCGGCCAGCAGGTGCACCTTGTCATTGCCTTGCAACTCGGCCTGGGCCGGCATCTGGCCCTGACGGCCGTAGCGGATGGTCTGCTGCAACTGGGCGAAGCTTGAGCCGTAGATGAACGCCTGCGGATGGGTCAGGTCAGGTGCGCCCATGGCCGGCGTACCCTTGGCCTCGGGCCCGTGGCAGGCGACGCAGTTGGTGGCGAACAGTTTCTGGCCGTTGGCAGGGTCTGCCTTGATGCCCTCGGGCAGCTTGCGCCCGTCCAGGTTGGTCAGGACAAAGGCGGCCACATCAGCCACACCTTGCTCGCCGAGCACCTCGGCCCAGGCCGGCATCACGCCGTGGCGGCCGTTCATGATCGAGGCCTTGATCGTCTCCGGCTCGCCGCCCCAGCGCCAGTCGCTGTCGGTCAGGTTGGGGAAGCCATAGGCGCCCTTGGCGTCGGAACCGTGGCACACCGAACAGTTGGAGGCGAACAACCGGCCACCCATTTTCAGCGCCTGCGGGTCCTTGGCGACTTCCTCGATCGGCATCGCGGCAAACTTGGCATAGATCGGCCCGAAGCGGGCATTGGCCTTGGCCATTTCCTTTTCCCACTCGTGCACGCCGGTCCAGCCCGCCTCACCGTTGCTGAACTCGGTCTGCTTGTCGTTATCGAGGTAGCTGTAGCCTGGCAGGATGCCTTTCCAGTTGCCCAGGCCTGGGTATAGCACCAGGTAACCAAGGGCAAAGATGATGGTGCCGACAAACAGCCAGAACCACCATTTGGGCAGCGGGTTGTCGTATTCCTCGATACCGTCGAAGGCGTGGCCGACGGTCTCGTCGGTGATGTCCTCGCGCTGGCCCTTGCGGGTCGACAGCAGCAGCCAGGTGAGGGCGAAGATCGTGCCCAGTGTCAGCACGCTGACGTACAGGCTCCAGAAGGTAGTCATTGTTGTTTGCTCCTAGACGCTTTTGCTTGCGCTTGCTCGACGTGCTGGCTGGCTTCGGGGTCATCAGCAAAAGGCAGTTGCGTGGCCTCGTCGAAGTCGCGCTTGCGCCGTGGGCTGAACACCCACAGGGCGAGGCCGACGAACGCCACCAGTACCACCACGGTGCCCAGGCCGCGGATCATTCCGATATCCATCAGCGTCACCGTTTGCTTTTGATGATGGTGCCAAGGCCTTGCAGGTACGCCACCAGCGCGTCCATCTCGGTCTTGCCCCTGACCGCGTCGGCAGCGCCGGCGATGTCGGCATCGGTGTACGGCACGCCCAGGGTGCGCAGCACTTCGAGCTTTTTCGCGGTGTCCTTGCCATCGAGCTTGTGCTCGACCAGCCACGGGTAGGACGGCATCTTCGACTCGGGCACGACGTTGCGCGGGTTGTACAGGTGCGCGCGGTGCCAGTCATCCGAGTAACGCCCGCCGACCCTGGCCAGGTCCGGCCCAGTGCGCTTGGAGCCCCACAGGAACGGGTGGTCCCAGACACTTTCGCCGGCCACCGAGTAGTGCCCGTAGCGCTCGGTTTCGGCGCGGAATGGCCGGATCATCTGCGAGTGGCAGCCGACGCAGCCTTCGCGGATATAGATATCGCGGCCTTCCAGCTCCAGCGCGGTGCGCGGCTTCATGCCTTCGACCGGCTTGTTGGTGACGTCCTGGAAAAACAGCGGGACGATCTGGGTCAGGCCACCGATGCTGACGGCAATGACCATGAAGAAGGCCAACAGGCCGATGTTCTTCTCGACTGCTTCATGCTTCATCAGTGCGCTCCCACAACGACGATCTTGGCGGCGGCTTCAGCTTCTGTGGCATCCGCTGCACGTACAGTGCGCAGCACGTTGTAGGCCATCAGCAACATCCCCGAGGCGAAGAACGCACCGCCCACTGCGCGGACGATATAGCCCGGGTGGCTGGCCTGCAGCGCCTCGACGAACGAATAGGTGAGGGTGCCGTCATCGTTGATCGCACGCCACATCAGGCCCTGGGTAATGCCGTTGACCCACATCGAGGCGATGTACAGCACGGTGCCGATAGTGGCCAGCCAGAAGTGCGCGTTGATCAGGCCGACGCTGTGCATCTGCGCCCGGCCGTAGAGCTTGGGAATCATGTGGTAGATGGCGCCGATCGAGATCATCGCCACCCAGCCGAGCGCGCCGGCGTGTACGTGGCCGATGGTCCAGTCGGTGTAGTGCGACAGCGAGTTGACCGTCTTGATCGCCATCATCGGCCCTTCGAAGGTCGACATACCGTAGAACGCCAGCGACACCACGAGGAAGCGCAGGATCGGGTCGGTGCGCAGTTTGTGCCAGGCCCCGGACAGCGTCATCATGCCGTTGATCATGCCGCCCCAGCTCGGCGCCAGGAGGATGATCGACATGACCATGCCCAGCGACTGCGCCCAGTCGGGCAGGGCGGTATAGTGCAAATGGTGCGGGCCGGCCCAGATGTACAGGGTGATCAGCGCCCAGAAGTGCACGATCGACAAGCGGTACGAGTAGATCGGCCGCTCGGCCTGCTTGGGCACGAAGTAATACATCATGCCGAGGAAGCCCGTGGTCAGGAAGAAGCCCACCGCGTTGTGCCCGTACCACCACTGGATCATCGCGTCGGTCGCACCGGCGTAGGCCGAGTACGACTTGAACAGGCTGACCGGCAGCGAGATGTGGTTGACGATGTGCAGCATCGCGGTGACGACGATGAAGGCGCCGTAGAACCAGTTGCCGACATAGATGTGCTTGGTCTTGCGCTTGACGATGGTGCCGAAGAACACCACGCCGTAGGTGACCCAGACAATCGCCAGCAGAATCGCGATTGGCCATTCAAGCTCGGCATATTCCTTGGTGGTGGTGTAACCCAGCGGCAAGGTGATCAAGGCGCTGACGATGACCGCCTGCCAACCCCAGAAGGTGAACGCCGCCAGGCTATCGGAAATCAACCGCGTCTGGCAGGTGCGCTGGACCACGTAATACGAGGTGCCAAACAGCGCACAGCCACCGAAGGCGAAGATCACCAGGTTGGTGTGCAGCGGGCGCAGGCGGCCGAAGCTGGTCCAGGGCAGGTCGAGGTTCAGTTGCGGCCAGACCAGTTGCGAGGCGATGAACACCCCGAGCCCCATGCCAAGGATCCCCCAGACCACCGTCATGATGGCGAACTGGCGGACGACCTTATAGTTATAAGCAGTCGGACTGATTGCTGTGCTCATTCTAAGGTTCCACGGTTTGAATATTCTTGTTGGTTGAAAATCGGCGCCAGTATCGGTAACCCCTGGGGGTATGGCAACGCAAGGCTCCTCGCGCCGACCCGTGTCCAAACCCTGCATGCTGCCGTCCCGCAGCGCTTGGGTCTGGATGATTGTACACAAATAAATATTTGTTATGTGTACCGTTTCTCGACTTTTTCTGATCGATTGGTCAGGCTTTTTCGGGCCTGTCTGGGTAGGTCGGATACCCTTCCAAAGCCGTAGCTTGAACCGCCCAAAGTCGGCCCGGCGTCAGGCGCTATGGGACGTGCGAGTAGGGCGTTGCCGCCTTGGCATCAAGCTTAGTTGTGTTCGGAGGGGGTGCAAGCGAGGTGAGCGGTGGGGAGAAGCGGGGAAGCCGGGGCCGTGAAACGGCCCCGAGGGTGTCACTTGGCGGTCACGGTCTGCGCCGGTTGCGGTTGCGACAGGCTGTACACGTAGGCTGCCAGCAGGTGGACCTTGTCGTGGCCCTGAATGTCAGCCTGGGCTGGCATCTGGCCCTGGCGGCCGTAGCGAATGGTCTGCTGCAACTGGGCGAAGCTGGAACCATAGATGAACGCCTGTGGATGGGTCAGGTCAGGTGCGCCCATCACTGGCGTGCCTTTGCCTTCCGGTCCGTGGCAGGCGACGCAGTTGCTGGCGAAGATCTGCTGGCCTTTGGCTGGATCAGCCTTGACCCCTTCAGGCAGCTTGCGGCCGTCCATGTTGGTCAGCACGAACGCTGCCACATCCGCCACGCCCTGTTCACCGATCACCTCCGCCCAGCCCGGCATGACGCCGTGGCGGCCGTTCATGATCGAGGCCTTGATGGTTTCCGGGTCGCCGCCCCAGCGCCAGTCGCTGTCGGTCAGGTTGGGGAAGCCGTAGGCACCTTTGGCGTCCGAGCCGTGGCACACCGAGCAGTTCGAGGCGAACAGGCGACCGCCCATTTTCAGCGCTTGCGGGTCCTTGGCCACTTCTTCCACCGGCATGGCGGCAAACTTGGCGAAGATCGGCCCGAAGCGGGCGTCGGCCTTGTCCATCTCGCGCTGCCATTCATCGACCTGGGTCCAGCCATTCTCATAGCCCGGCAGGATGCCCTTCCAGTTGCCCAGGCCTGGGTACAGGATCAGGTAACCGACGCCGAAGGCGAGGGTGCCGACGAACAGCCAGAACCACCACTTGGGCAGCGGGTTGTCGTACTCCTCGATGCCATCGAAGCTGTGGCCCATGGTCTGGTCGGTGGTGTCCTTGCTCTGGCCCTTGCGGGTGCTGAGCAGCAGCCAGGTCAGGCCGATCAGGCTGCCGATGGTCAGTACGCTGATGTACGTACTCCAGAAGGTGGTCATTGCCCGTTACTCCTCATTGCAGGCTCCTGCCCGGCAGGGGGCAGGCGGTCATCGTCGAAGGGCAGCAGGCGCGCTTCGGCGAAATCACGGTCACGGCGACGGTTGAACACCCACAGGCTCAGGCCGATGAAGGCGATCATCACCACCAGGGTGCCGAGGCCGCGGATCATGCCGATGTCAATTGACAGTTCCATTGCTTACCTCTTGTTCTTGATCGCAGTGCCGAGCACCTGCAGGTAGGCGACCAGCGCGTCCATCTCGGTATGGCCCTTGACGGCGTCACGGGCACCGGCGATATCCGCGTCGGTGTAAGGCACGCCGAGGGTGCGCAGGGCGCGCATCTTGGTCTCGGTGTGGCTGTTGTCGACCTGGTCGGCGACCAGCCATGGGTAGGACGGCATCTTCGACTCGGGGACGACGTTGCGCGGGTTGTACAGATGCGCGCGGTGCCAGTCGTCCGAGTAGCGCCCGCCGACTCGGGCAAGGTCCGGCCCGGTGCGCTTGGAGCCCCACAGGAACGGGTGGTCCCAGACGCTCTCGCCGGCGACCGAGTAGTGCCCGTAGCGCTCGGTCTCGGCGCGGAACGGCCGGATCATCTGCGAGTGGCAACCGACGCAGCCTTCGCGGATATAGATATCGCGGCCTTCCAGCTGCAGCGCGGTGTACGGCTTCATGCCTTCGACCGGCTTGTTGGTGACGTCCTGGAAGAACAGCGGGACGATCTGGGTCAGGCCGCCGATACTGACGGCCAACACCATCAACACCGCCAGCAGGCCGACGTTTTTCTCGATGACTTCATGTTTCATCAGGCAACTCTCCTCAGGCCAACTGGGCGTTCGCAGGGGCGGCGGCTGCATCCGGTGCGCGCACCGTGCGCCAGGTGTTCCAGGCCATCAGGAACATGCCGCTGAGGAAGATCGCACCACCGACGAAGCGCACGATGAAGCCTGGGTGGCTGGCCACCAGGGTTTCGACGAACGAGTAGGTGAGGGTGCCGTCGGCGTTGACCGCGCGCCACATCAGGCCCTGGGCGATGCCGTTGACCCACATCGAGGCGATGTACAACACGGTGCCGATGGTCGCCAGCCAGAAGTGCGCATTGATCAAGCCAATGCTGTACATGCGCTCTTTGCCCCAGATTTTCGGGATGGTGTGGTACAGCGCACCGATGGAAATCATCGCTACCCAACCAAGCGCGCCGGCATGGACGTGGCCGATGGTCCAGTCGGTGTAGTGCGACAAGGCGTTGACGGTCTTGATCGCCATCATCGGCCCTTCGAAGGTCGACATGCCGTAGAACGCCAGCGACACCACGAGGAAGCGCAGAATCGGGTCGCTGCGCAGTTTGTGCCAGGCGCCCGACAGGGTCATCATGCCGTTGATCATGCCGCCCCAGCTTGGCGCGAGCAGAATCAGCGACATGACCATGCCCAGCGACTGCGCCCAGTCAGGCAGGGCGGTGTAGTGCAGGTGGTGCGGGCCGGCCCAGATGTACAGGGTGATCAGTGCCCAGAAGTGCACGATCGACAGCCGATAGGAATACACCGGGCGTTCGGCCTGCTTGGGCACGTAGTAGTACATCATGCCGAGGAAGCCTGCGGTCAGGAAGAAGCCCACCGCGTTGTGGCCGTACCACCACTGCACCATGGCGTCGGTTGCGCCGGCATACACCGAGTAGGACTTGGTCAGGCTGACCGGGATTTCAAGGTTGTTGACGATGTGCAGCAGCGCCACGGTGAGGATGAACGCACCGAAGAACCAGTTACCCACATAGATGTGCTTGGTGGTGCGCTTGATCAGCGTACCGAAGAACACGATCGCGTAGGCCACCCAGACAATGGTGATCAGGATGTCGATCGGCCATTCCAGCTCGGCGTATTCCTTGGAGCTGGTGTAGCCCAGCGGCAGGCTGATCGCGGCGAGCACGATCACCAGTTGCCAGCCCCAGAACGAGAATGCCGCCAGGCGCGGCGCGAACAGGGTGGTCTGGCAGGTGCGCTGCACCGAGTAATACGAGGTGGCAAACAGCGCGCAGCCGCCGAAGGCGAAGATCACTGCGTTGGTGTGCAGCGGTCGTAGGCGGCCAAAGCTGGTCCACGGCAGGTCGAAGTTGAGGGCAGGCCAGGCGAGTTGGGCAGCGATGAAAACGCCGAGCCCCATCCCGACGATTCCCCACACCACCGTCATAATGGCGAATTGGCGGACCACCTTGTAGTTGTAGGCGGTTCTGGGTGTTGTGTTCATGTATGGGTTCCCATCCACGGTTATAGGCAGACTAAACAGCGAGGCAAGAATGAGAGATGGGCAAAATGCCGGTATTGACGGGGATCAATGGGCGCAAGTGACAAATGTTTCAGGCTTGCGCTGCGATTTGCCGCAAGCCGGTGGCGAGCAGGGTTATGTGGGGTGTTTGATCCTGGCCCACGGTGCTGGCGCACCGATGGACAGCGGGTTCATGAACGACATGGCGCAAAGGCTGACAGGGCAAGGGCTGGCGCTGCTGCGCTTCGAGTTTCCGTACATGGGCGAACGGCGCGCAACAGGCGGCAGGCGGCCACCTAACCCGCAGAAGGTTTTGCTTGAATGCTGGCGCGAGGTGTATCAACAGGTGCGACCATTGGTCACAGGGCCGCTGGCGATTGGCGGCAAGTCAATGGGCGGGCGCATGGCCAGTTTGCTGGCCGATGAACTGCAGGTGGATGCACTGGTGTGCCTGGGATATCCGTTCTACGCAGCGGGCAAGCCGGAAAAGCCGCGGGTCGCGCATTTGGCGGAACTGCAGACACCGACCTTGATTGTGCAAGGCGAGCGCGATGCCCTGGGCAACCGAGAAACGGTCGCGGGCTACCAGCTGTCGCCAGCCATCGAACTGTGCTGGCTGGCGGCGGCGGATCATGATCTCAAGCCGCTGAAAGCGTCGGGCTTCACCCATGAGCAGCACCTGCAAACCACCGCAGAACGGGTTGCCCGCTTCATCCAGCGCTGAGCAGCAACTCAGCAGGCGCCGCGCCTGCTGAGCCAATGCGATTGCTGGATCAGTCGCGGTATTCGCACAGGTAAGCGGTTGCAACTGCGACCTTGAGCTGGAACTTGCTGTCGGCAGGCACGTTGAACTGGCTGCCAGCGATGAATTCCTGCCAGTTGTCGCTGCCCGGCAGCTTGACGGTCAGGGCGCCGGAAACCACGTGCATGATTTCGCGCTTGGCGGTGCCGAACTCGTATTCGCCCGGGGCCATGACGCCGACGGTGGCCGGGCCTTCAGTGCCTTCGAAAGCGATCGACTTGACGGTGCCATCAAAGTACTCGTTGACCTTGAACATGGGGGCGACTCCTGTAAAGGGGGGATGAAAAAGGGGCTGGCCAGTATGCCCAAGCCCCAGCGTGTCGTCATCTGCTTTCAGGGGCTCTCGGCCGGCAGGCTCAGCGGCAGCAAACGCGCGGTGTTGCGCGCATCTTCGAGGGCGCGGTGCTGCTGGCCGCTGAACTGCAGGCCAGCCAGTTGCAGGGCGCTGTTGAGCCCGGCCGGGCGTTGCAGGTGGCGGGCCTTGGCGAAGCGCTGCTTGAGGTTGATGTGGGCGGTGTCCTGGAGCACGCTGCGCACTTTATAGTCGTGCCATTCCTGCAGCAGCTGGCGGCGGTCATAGTCGCCCCAGCTGACCCAGGCTTGCAGTTCATCGGCATGCGTCCTCAGCCAGCCCTCGAACCCAGCCCAGGCCTCACGAAAACACGCGGCGGCGTCGACGTCCGCCTGGCTGATGTGGGTCAGCTGGCGGCAGAACGGAGTCAACTGCGGGCGTTTTTTCGGTTTGACGAAGCACTGGAACTGGTCGACCTCATGGCCTTGCCGCGTCACCAGGCTGGCGCCGATTTCAATGATTTCCATCTCTGTGAGCGGCCAGCCACCGTCGTCGGTGGTGGCCTCCAGGTCGATCACTAACCAATGGGCCATGGCAGGCTCCCTTGCAAGACTCGCTAGAGAGTAGCCAAACTCGGCCAAACAGGCACCCTATGGCACTTTGGCATATGTGCTGGTTGTGCCGCTTGCAGAAAACGCCTAGCTTAGGCGCATCAAGGTTTGGTGTGTCTGCAAGTGTCTGTGTTGATTCCACTGCCCAGGCTCAAGGCCTTCTCGTCGCTGTTGCTGGTTGCTCTGCTGGGGCACGTCGCGCCTGGCTGGGCCGAACCCGAGGCAGGCATCGAGGTGCGCATCGGTGCGGCGCATTTTCCGCCTTATTCCGAACGCCCGGAGCGGGGCGCCGACAGTGGCCTGCTGCCGCAACTGACACAGGCGCTCAACACGCTGCAAAAGGACTACTTCTTCGTTCTGGTGCCCACCTCGATTCCGCGGCGCTTTGCCGACCTGGAGCAAGGGCGCACCGACATGGCGATTTTCGAGAACCCTCAGTGGGGCTGGCAACAGGTCCCCCACCAGGCCGTCGACATGGGCCTGGAAGATGCCGAAATTTTTGTCGCGCGGCGCCAGCCGGGAAGGGACCAGAATTACTTCGCTGAGCTGCATGGCAAGCGTCTGGCTGTTTACCACGGCTATCATTACGCCTTCGCCGACTTCAACGCCGACCCACAGCAGCTCAGTGCGAACTACCATGCGACCTTGACCTACTCGCATGACAGCAACCTTTTAATGGTCCAGCGAGGGCGCGCCGACATTGCCCTGGTAACGCGCTCGTACTTCAATGATTTTCTTGCTCGCAACCCTGCCAGCCGCGAGCAGTTGATGGGCTCGGAACGCGTCGATCAGCTTTATCATCATTACGCACTGCTGCGCCCGAATGCACCGATCAGCCCGCAGGCATTTGCCGCGCTATTGCAACAACTGCGCAGCAACGGTGAATTGACGCGGATTTTTCAGCCCTATCAGATCCAGACGATGAGCCCGCAGTAGCCCTCAAGCGTGCGGCTGGGCGCTTTTGCGGCAATGGATCAGGGCGTCGCGAATCATGAAGTTGACCAGCGTCGGCGAGACGCCAAGTTCCTTGGCGATGTCTTTCTGCGGGACGCCGTGCAGCCGGTACATCTCGAAGGCATAACGGGTGCGCTGGGGCAGTTCATTCAATGCATCGGCGATATGTTCAAGCGCAGCCAGGTTGATGTGGGTGTGCTCGGGCGATGCATTGACGATCACCACGTTCATGCCTTCCTCTTCGGTGCCCGAATACCTCAGCTCCATCGCCTGTTTGCGATAGTGATCGATGGCCAGGTTGCGCACGATCTGGAACAGATAGCTGAGTTGAGCTTTGATCGAGGAGGTGATCTGCGGTGCGGCGTTGAGCCGGAAGAAGGCGTCCTGAACAACATCCTCGGCACGCGAGCGGCAGCCAGTGATGCGCGCGGCGATTTTGAGGAGAATGCTGCGATTGTCGACGAACGCCTGGAGTAAGGGTGAATCGCACTTACTTGTGGATAGTTGTTCCGCCATGGAAATCACCTTAGCTCTTTTAGGAATAGGAGCGCTTTTGGATAGGGCGCTTCCTGCGACGAGCGACAAATTAGGCGGAATGATAATGGTTGTCAAATACGAAAGTTAATGAGTATCTATTCGTGTTTGATCTAAGCCTGCCCTCGCACAGTCATCACCCTCGGTGCCCGCACTGTTAATTATTTGCCCTGCCCATCCGTTCCCCTGTGTACCCAAGGCCGCCTACGCCGCCCGCATTCAGCGAGGCAACGGCCAGGCCCGACTTACCCAGACACTGGCAGGAACACCCATGACGGACGCCTTCGAACTCCCGCACTCGCTGGTCCAGGCCCTGGCGCAACGCGCCAAGCAGACCCCCGAGCGGATCGCCTTGCGCTTTCTGGCCGATGACCCGCGCGAGCAGGCAGTACTGACCTATCAGGCGCTGGATGCGCGGGCGCGGACCATCGCCGCAGCACTGCAGGCGCGGGCCGAGTTCGGTGATCGGGCAGTGCTGTTGTTCCCCAGCGGTGCCGATTACGTCGCGGCGTTCTTCGGCTGCCTGTATGCGGGTGTGATAGCCGTGCCGGCCTATCCGCCGGAGTCTGCAAAGCGCCATCATCAACAGCGCCTGTTGTCGATCATCGACGATGCCCAGCCGCGCTTGCTGCTGACCGTGGAAACACTACGCGACAGCCTGCAGGAACTTGACGCGCTCGCTGCTGACGGCGCGCCGCAGTTGCTGGCGGTCGACCAGCTCGACCCGGCGCTGGCGGCGCAGTGGCGCGAGCCGCAGTTGGCGGGCGATGACATCGCCTTCTTGCAGTACACCTCAGGCTCTACCGCATTGCCCAAGGGCGTGCAGGTCAGCCATGCCAACCTGGTCGCCAACGAGCAACTGATTCGCCAGGGCTTTGGCATCGACCTGAACCCCGACGACGTCATCGTCAGCTGGCTGCCGCTGTACCACGACATGGGCTTGATCGGCGGCTTGCTGCAGCCGATCTTCAGTGGCGTGCCGTGTGTGCTTATGTCGCCGGGGTACTTCCTGGCCCGGCCGCTGCGCTGGCTGCAGGCGATCAGCGAGTACGGCGGCACCATCAGCGGCGGGCCGGATTTTGCCTACCGCCTGTGCAGTGAACGGGTTAGCGAAGCGGCCTTGGCCGGGCTCGACCTTAGCCGCTGGCGGGTGGCGTATTCCGGTTCCGAGCCGATCCGCCAGGACAGCCTGGAAACCTTTGCCAGCAAGTTTCAGCCATGCGGCTTCGAGCGCAGCAGCTACTTCGCCAGTTACGGCCTGGCCGAAGCCACCTTGTTCGTCAGCGGCAGCCGTCGCGCTCATGGCATTGCTGCTCTGCAGGTCGATGCCCAGGCGCTGGCCGAGCACCGTATCGAAAGCGGCGAGGGCAGTGTGTTGATGAGCTGCGGCTATCCGCAACCCGAGCACGCCGTGTGCATCGTCGAACCACAGCAGCAACAGCTGCTGGCGGATAACCAGGTCGGGGAAATCTGGGCCGCCGGCCCGAGCATCGCCCGTGGCTATTGGCGCAACCCGCAAGCGACGGCACGCACCTTCGTCGAGATGAACGGCCAGACCTGGCTGCGCACGGGCGACCTGGGCTTTATCCGCGACGGCGAGATATTCGTCACCGGGCGCCTGAAAGACATGCTCATCGTACGTGGGCAAAACCTCTACCCGCAGGACCTGGAGCAGACCCTCGAGCGCGAAGTCGAAGGGCTGCGCAAGGGGCGGGTGGCGGTATTCGCCGTCGACGACAACGGCGAGGAGGGCATCGGTGTCGCTGTTGAAGTGAGCCGCAATGTGCAGAAGTCGACCGCTCCCGAGGCGCTGATCAAGACCCTGCGCCAGGTGATAGCCGATGCCTGTCGGCAGGCACCGGCGGCAGTGCTGCTGCTCAACCCCGGCGCGCTACCGAAGACTTCCAGCGGCAAGCTGCAACGCGCGGCCTGTCGCCAGCGCATGGATGACGGCAGCCTTGATTGCTACGCGCGCTTCCCGGCGATCAGCAGCGTGGCGTCGGCGGCCTCTGTGACAGAGCCCCTGCAAGCGCGCATCGCTGCCATCTGGCGTGACCTGCTCAAGGTCGAAGCGGTGGCGGCCGATGACCACTTCCTGCTGCTGGGTGGCAACTCGATTGCCGCCACGCAGGCGACCGCACAACTGGCAGACGAGCTTGGCATCGAGCTGAGCCTGCGCACCCTGTTCGACGCCCCGGTGCTGGCTGACTACAGCGCAGCGGTAGCTGCACTGCTGGCTGACGGCGGCCAGCAGCGCACTCATATCGACGTGCGCGGCCGCGCTCAGCCACTGCCGCAGTCGCTGGCGCAAAACCGCCTGTGGCTGCTGTGGCAGCTGCAACCGCAGTCGGCAGCCTACAACATCCCGGCCGGCCTGCACCTGCGCGGCGAACTCGACGTTGCCGCGCTGCAGCACAGCCTGCAAGCGCTGGTCAGCCGGCATGAATCGTTGCGTACGGTGTTCAGCGAAGTCGCCGGCCAGGCCCTGCAACGGGTGCTGCCTGAGCTGCAACTGGAGCTCGCTCAGCTTGACCTGCATGGGCTGGACCCCGCACAGGTTACGGCCCGCCGCGAAGCCGAGGCGCAGCAGCCGTTCGATCTGGGCAATGGGCCGCTGCTGCGCGCTACTCTGGCGCGGCTGGATGATGAGCAGCACCAGCTGTGGCTGACGCTGCACCACATCGTCGCTGACGGCTGGTCGCTGAACATTCTGCTGGATGAGTTCGCTCGCCTGTACGCGGCCCGCTGTCAGGGCCAGCACGTCAGCCTGCCAGCGCTGCCGTTGGGCTACGCCGATTACGGCATCTGGCAGCGCCAGTGGCTGGCCGAGGGCGCGGCTGCAGCACAACTCGAATACTGGCAAGCGCAATTGGGTGATGATCTGCCGGTGCTCGATCTGGCCACCGATCAGCCGCGTTCGAGCCAGCGCACACTGCGCGCCGAGCGCCTCAGCGTAAAAGTCCCGGCCCAGCTCACCACCGCGCTCAAGCAGCTTGCCGAGCAGCAACAGGCCAGCCTGTTCATGATCCTGCTGGCTGCCTGGCAGGGCTTGCTGCACCGCTACAGCGGGCAGCACGACATCCGCGTTGGCGTGCCCAATGCCAACCGCCCACGCCTGGAAACTCAGGGCATGGTTGGCTTCTTCATCAATACCCAGGTGCTGCGTGCGCAGCTCGATGGTCGCCAGCCGTTCAGCCAGTTGCTGGCCCAGGTGCGTCAGGCCACGATCGAGGCGCAGGCGCATCAGGACCTGCCGTTCGAGCAACTGCTTGAAGCACTGCCGCAGGCGCGTGAGCAGGGCCTGTTCCAGGTCATGTTCAACCATCAGCAACGCGACCTGTCAGCGCTGCGCCGCCTGCCTGGTTTGCTCGCCGAAGAGTTGCCATGGCACAGCCGTGAAGCCAAGTTCGACCTGCAACTGCACAGCGAAGAAGACCAGCAGGGCCGCCTCAGCCTGGCCTTCGACTATGCCGCTGAGCTGTTCGACGCGGCCACCGTGCGGCGCCTATCGCAGCACCTGCTGGCCTTGCTCGAACAGGTCAGCGCGCAACCGCAGCTGGCGCTGGGCGATGTGCAGTTGCTTGATGCCGCCTCGCGCACGCAACTGCTGCAATGGGGCCAGTGCGCAGCGCCGACGCCGCAGCGCTTGCTGGTCGAGCAGCTTAACGAACAGGCGCGCCTGACCCCGCAACAGCCGGCTCTGCTCTGGGACGGCGGCAGCCTCGATTACGCCAGCCTGCACCAGCAGGCCAACCGCCTGGCGCATTACCTGCGCGACAAAGGTGTCGGCCCCGATACCTGTGTCGCGATTGCCCTGCAGCGCTCGCCTCAGTTGCTGGTCGGCTTGCTGGCGATCCTCAAGGCCGGTGGCGCCTATGTGCCGCTGGACGTCGATTACCCTGCCGAGCGGCTGGCGTTCATGCTCGCCGACTGTGGCGCGAGCCTGTTGCTCAGCCACAGCGACTGCCTGGCACAGCTGCCGCAGCGTGCCGAGGTCAGCGTGATCGCCCTTGACCAGTTGCACCTGGACAGCTGGCCAAGCCTTGCGCCGGGGCTGCATCTGGAAGGCGACAACCTCGCCTACGTAATCTACACCTCAGGCTCCACCGGCCAGCCCAAAGGCGTCGGCAATACCCATGGGGCATTGGCCGAGCGCCTGCAGTGGATGCAGACCAGCTATGCGCTGGAGGCCAGCGATGTGCTGCTGCAAAAGGCACCGATCAGTTTTGACGTGTCGGTGTGGGAGTGCTTCTGGCCGCTGCTCACCGGTTGCCCATTGGTCCTCGCCGGCCCCGGCGAGCACCGTGATCCGCAGCGCATCGCCGAGCTGGTGCAGCAGTTTGGCGTGACCACGCTGCACTTCGTCCCGCCGTTGCTGCAGGTGTTTGTCGAGGAGCCGCTGGCTGCGAGCTGCACGAGCCTGCGCCGGCTGTTCTCCGGTGGCGAGGCGTTGTCGGCCAGCCTGCGTGATCGGGTTCTGCAGGTACTGCCGCAGGTGCACCTACACAACCGCTATGGCCCGACCGAAACCGCAATCAACGTAACCCATTGGCATTGCCAGCCAAGCGATGGCGAGCGTTCACCGATTGGCAGGCCGCTGGCCAACGTGCTCTGCCAGGTGCTCGATGACGAGCTCGAGCTGAGTCCGCCAGGTGTGCCGGGCGAGCTGTGCCTGGGTGGCGTCGGCCTGGCTCGGGGTTACCTGGGCCGACCAGGACTGACCGCCGAGCGCTTCGTGCCGCAGGCCGATGGCAACGGCGCGCGCCTGTACCGCAGCGGCGACCGCGTCCGTTGGTTGCCCGAGCATGCGGCGCTGGACTATCTGG
Organism: Pseudomonas sp. BIGb0278; assembly: GCF_024809895.1. Classification (NCBI taxonomy): domain Bacteria; kingdom Pseudomonadati; phylum Pseudomonadota; class Gammaproteobacteria; order Pseudomonadales; family Pseudomonadaceae; genus Pseudomonas; species Pseudomonas sp. BIGb0278. The sequence goes on along the minus strand of NZ_JANUEL010000006.1, from coordinate 128,194 downwards.
GCCGGCTCGATCAGCAGGTCAAGGTCCGTGGCTTCCGGGTTGAACCCGAAGAAGTGCAGGCCTGCCTGCTGGCTCAGCTGGGCGTCTCTCAGGCGGTGGTGCTGATTCATCAGGACGCGGTTGGTGCGCAGTTGCTCGGCTATTACACCGGTAACGAGCAGAGCGAGGCGCTGCTGGCCGCACTGAGCGAGCGCCTGCCGGCCTATATGGTCCCGGCGCAATTGATCCACCTTGCTCAGATGCCCATCGGCCCGAGCGGCAAGGTCGAGCGCAAGGCGCTGCCGGCGCCGGTCTGGCAACAACGCCAGCACGTCGAGCCGCACACTGCGCTGCAACAGCAGGTCGCGGCAATCTGGCGCGAAGTGCTCGGCGTGCCGCAGGTGGGCTTGCAGGATGACTTCTTCGCCCTCGGTGGCCACTCGCTGCTGGCCACCCAGATCGTCTCGCGCACACGCCAGGCGTTGGACGTCGAACTGCCGTTGAAGACCTTGTTCGATGCCAGCCAGCTGGGCGCATTCTGTGTCGAGATTGCCGGGCTGCGCGAGCGCGGCGAGCATAACCAGCAAGGCGCTATTGCGCGGGTCGACCGGCGCCAGGCGGTGCCGCTGTCGTATTCGCAGCAGCGCATGTGGTTCCTCTGGCAGATGGAGCCGGACAGCCCGGCCTACAACGTCGGCGGCATGGCGCGCCTGCGCGGCACCTTGCACGTGGATGCCTTCGAGCGCGCCCTGCATGCGTTGATTGCCCGTCACGAAACCCTGCGCACCACCTTCCCGAGCATCGACGGCGTGCCATACCAGTGCGTCGCCGAGCACAGCCCATTGCAGGTGCAGTGGCATGACTTCAGCGCGGTGGCTGCCGAGCAGCGCCAACAGCGCCTGCAAGCGCTGGCCGATCAACAGGCGCACCAGCCGTTCGATCTGGAGCGCGGTGCGCTGCTGCGCGCCTGCCTGGTCAAGGCCGGCGAGCGCGAGCACTACTTTGTCCTGACCTTGCACCATATCGTCACCGAAGGCTGGGCGATGGACATCTTTGCCCGCGAACTGTGTGAGCTGTACGAAGCCTTTGTCGATGATCGCGAGTCGCCGCTGGCGCCGTTACCAGTGCAGTACCTGGACTACAGCGTGTGGCAGCGGCAATGGCTGGAAGGCGGCGAAGGCCAGCGCCAGCTGGCCTACTGGCAGGCCCGGCTGGGCGATGAACAGCCGCTGCTGGAACTGCCCAGCGACCGCCCACGGCCGCCGGTGCAGAGCCATCAGGGCGGGCTGTACCGCTTCGACCTCGACCCGGCACTGGCGGCGCGGGTGCATGCGTTCAATGGCGAGCGCGGCCTGACCCTGTTCATGACCATGACCGCCACTCTGGCGGCCTTGCTGCACCGCTACAGCGGCCAGCGCGACCTGCGTATCGGTGCGCCGGTGGCCAACCGGATTCGCCCGGAAAGCGAAGGCCTTATTGGCGCCTTCCTCAACACCCAAGTGCTGCGCTGCGAGCTGGACGGGCAGATGCGTGCAGGCGACCTGCTCGAGCAACTGCGTGAGACCATCGTGGCCGGCCAGTCGCACCAGGACCTGCCGTTCGAGCAACTGGTCGAAGCCTTGCAACCGGCGCGCAGCAGTGCCTACAACCCGCTGTTCCAGGTGATGTGCAACGTGCAGCGCTGGGCCTTCCAGCAAAGCCGCGAGCTGGCCGGGATGCAGGTCGACTACCTGCTCAACGACGCCAGTGCGACCAAGTTCGACCTGTACCTGGAAGTTACCGACCTGGACGGCCGCCTCGGCTGCTGCCTGACCTACAGCCGCGACCTGTTCGATGAACCGCGCATCGCCCGTATGGCCGAGCACTGGCAACAGCTGCTGGCTGGGCTGATCGCCGACCCGCAGCAGCGTCTGTGCGAGCTGCCGATGCTGGCCGCGGCCGAGCAACAGGCGCTGCTTGAGCAATTGCAGGGCGAGCCTGCTGGCGAGCTGCAACACACCCTGCACGGTCTGTTCAGCGTGCAAGCCCAGCGCAGCCCGGATTCGCTGGCGCTGACCTTTGCCGGTGAACACCTCAGCTATGCCGCCCTCGACCAGCAGGCCAATCGCCTGGCGCGGGTGCTGCGCGAGCGTGGCGTCGGCCCGCAAGTGCGGGTTGGCCTGGCACTTGAGCGCTCGCTGGAAATGGTCGTTGGCCTGTTGGCAATCCTCAAGGCCGGCGGTGCCTATGTGCCGCTCGACCCGGAATACCCACTGCAACGCCTGCAATACATGATCGAAGACAGCCGCATCGGCCTGCTGCTCGGCCAGCGCGATTTGTTCGAACGGCTCGGCGAGTTGCCGGCCACTGTCGGCCGTTGGTGCCTTGAGGATGATGTCGCAGCCTTGGCTGATTACAGCGATGCAGCGCTGACCAACCTCAGCCTGGCGCAGCATCAGGCCTACCTGATCTACACCTCCGGCTCGACCGGCCAGCCCAAGGGCGTGGTGGTCAGCCACGGCGAAATCGCCATGCATTGCCAGGCCGTGATCAGCGCGTTCGGCATGCGCAGCGACGACTGCGAGCTGCACTTCTATTCGATCAACTTCGATGCTGCCAGTGAGCGCCTGCTGGCGCCGCTGTTGTGCGGTGCGCGGGTGGTCTTGCGCGGGCAAGGACAGTGGGGCGCCGAGGAAATCTGCCAGCTGGTGCGCGAGCAGCAGGTGAACATTCTTGGCTTTACCCCAAGCTACGGCAGCCAGCTGGCTCAGTACCTGGCCAGCAGCGCCGAGCAATTGCCAGTGCGTCTGGTAATCACCGGCGGTGAAGCGCTGACCGGCGAGCACCTGCAGCGGATCCGCCAGGCGTTTGTTCCGCAGCAGCTGTTCAACGCCTATGGGCCGACCGAAACCGTAGTCATGCCGCTCGCGTGTCTGGCGCCGACGACCCTGCCGGCCGACGCTGGCAGCGTGCCGATCGGCCAAGTGATCGGCGCTCGTAGCGCGTACGTGCTGGATGACGATCTGGCGCTGTTGCCCCAGGGCGGCATCGGCGAACTGTACATCGGCGGCGCCGGCCTGGCCCAGGGTTATCACGACCGCCCCGGTTTGACTGCCGAGCGTTTTGTCGCCGACCCATTCAGCGGCGACGGCGGCCGCCTGTACCGCACCGGCGACCGCGTGCGCCTGCGTGCTGATGGCTTGGTCGAATACGTTGGCCGTGCCGACCAGCAAGTGAAGATCCGTGGCTTCCGGATTGAACTGGGTGAAATCGAAAGCCGCCTGCAAGCTCATGCCGACATTGACGAAGCCGTGGTGCTCGCGCTGGATCTGCCCGGCGGCAAGCAACTGGTCGGTTATCTGGTCTGCGCTCAGGCCAATGCCGATGCTGCTACCCAGGCCGATCTGCGCGAAGCGCTGAAGGCTCATGCCCGCCGGCACCTACCGGACTACATGGTCCCTGCGCACCTGGTGCTGCTCGCCCAGCTGCCGCTGATGGGCAACGGCAAGCTTGACCGCCGCGCCTTGCCAGCGCCGGATCTGGAGCTGGTGCAGCTGCATTATCAAGCCCCGGCGAATGCGCTCGAGGAGCAACTGGCGCAGGTCTGGCGGGAGGTGCTCAACGTCACCCGAGTCGGCGTGCAGGACAACTTCTTCGAGCTGGGCGGCGATTCGATTCTGTCGATCCAGGTGGTCAGCCGGGCCCGCCAGCTGGGCCTGCAGTTCACCCCGCGCGACCTGTTCCAGCACCAAACCATCCAGGCACTCGCCGCGGTGGTCAGGCACAGCGATGCGCCGAGCGTGATCGAGCAGGGCGCGCGGGTCGGCAGCAGCGCGTTGACGCCGATTCAGCAGTGGTTCTTCGACAGTGAAGTGGTCGAGCCGCAGCATTGGAACCAGGCCGTGCTGTTGCAGGTCCGTGAGCCATTGCTGGCGGCGAGCCTGGAACAGGCGCTGGCCGCGTTGCTGGTCCAGCACGACAGCTTGCGGCTGCGCTTCACTCAGGTGAACGGTCGCTGGCACGGCGAGTATCAACAGCCGACCAGCGAGCAACTGCTGTGGACGGCGACGGTCGCCGATCTGGACGACTGCCAGGCGCTGTATACCGATGTGCAACGCAGCCTCGACCTGCAGCAAGGGCCGCTGCTGCGCGCCTTGCTGGTCAGTGATGGACAAGGCCAGCAGCGTTTGCTGGTCGTTATCCACCACCTGGTGGTCGATGGCGTGTCCTGGCGGGTGCTGCTCGAGGACTTGCAGGCGCTGTACCGCGGCGCCAGTCTCGCGGCCAAGACCCACGCCATGGGCGACTGGGCAGCGCGCCTGGCTACCTATGCCGGCAGCGACTCGCTGCGCGATGAGCTTGGCTGGTGGCAGACGCAACTGGCTGGCGTGCGCCGTGAGCTGCCCTGTGATCATCCTCAGGGCGGCAACCTCAACCGACATGCACAGACCCTGAGCATCAACCTTGAGGTCGAACAAACCCGCCAGCTGCTGCAGCAGGCGCCGGCGGCCTATCACACCCAGGTCAACGACCTGCTGCTGACCGCCCTGGCGCGCACCCTGTGCCGCTGGAGCGGCGACCGCGAAGTGCTGGTGCAACTGGAAGGCCACGGCCGCGAAGGCTTGTTCGAAGACCTCGACCTGACCCGCAGCGTCGGCTGGTTTACCAATGCCTATCCACTGGCCCTGGCCATCGAGCCAGGCGAACACGATCAGGCCCAGGCAAGCTCGATCAAACGCATCAAGGAACAACTGCGCCAGGTGCCGCACAATGGCATCGGTTACGGCGTACTGCGTTACCTCGCTGACGCCGCCAGCCGCGAAAGCATGGCAGCGCTGCCGCAGGCGCGGATCACCTTCAACTACCTCGGCCAGTTCGACCAGCAGTTCGATGCGCATGCGCTGTTCCAGCCGCTGGATGCGCCGGCGGGCCTGGCCCACGACCTCGACGCGGCGCTGCCCAACTGGCTCAGCGTCGATGGCCAGGTTTACGGCGGTGCCCTGCAACTGCGCTGGAACTTCAGCAGCGAGCGCTACGAGCACGCCACCATCGCCGCGCTGGCCGAAGACTATCGCCGCGAACTGCTGGCGCTGGTTGCCCATTGCCTGGCCGATGGCAACGGCAGCTTCACCCCGTCGGACTTCCCCCTCGCTCACCTGAGCCAGGAGCAGATCGACAGCCTGCCCGTACCCGCTGCGCAAATCGACGACGTCTACCCGATGACGCCGATGCAGGAGGGCATGCTCCTGCATACCCTGCTCGAGCCGGGCACCGGCATCTACTACATGCAGGACCGCTATCGCATCAACAGCGCGCTCGAGCCGCAGCGCTTTGCCCAGGCCTGGCAGGCGGTAGTCGCCCGTCACGAAGCCCTGCGTGCCTCGTTCAGCTGGAGCGCCGGCGAAGCGATGCTGCAGATCATCCATAAGCCGGGCCACACCGCGGTCGACTATCAGGACTGGCGCGAGCTGGATGAAGAGGCCCAGGAGCAACGCCTGCAAGCGCTGCACAAGCAGGAACGCGAAGCGGGCTTCGAATTGCTCAGCCAGGCGCCGTTCCACCTGCGCCTGGTGCGCGTGGCCGACGAGCGTTACTGGTTCATGATGAGCAATCACCACATCCTGATTGATGCCTGGTGCCGCTCGTTGCTGATGAACGACTTCTTCGAGATCTATCAGGCGCTCGGTGAGGGCCGCCAGGCGCAACTGCCAGTGCCGCCGCGCTATCGCGATTACATCGGCTGGCTGCAACGGCAGGACCTCGATGAAGCGCGCCAGTGGTGGCAAGCCAACCTGGCCGGATTCGAGCGCGCCACGGCGCTGCCCAGCGACCGACCGCTGCGCCACGACCATGCCGGCGACGGCATGATCGTCGGCGACTGCTATACCCGGCTGCAGGTCGAGCAGGGCGCACGCCTGCGTGAGTTGGCCCAGGCCCACCAGTTGACCATCAATACCTTCGCCCAGGCGGCCTGGGCACTGGTGCTGGCGCGCTTCAGCGGCGAGCGCGACGTGGTCTTCGGCGTTACCGTGGCTGGGCGGCCGGTGAGCATGCCGCAGATGCAGCGCACGGTTGGCCTGTTCATCAACAGCGTGGCCCTGCGTGTGCAATTGCCGGCGCCGGGGCAGCGGCAAAGTGTGCGGCAGTGGCTGCAGGGCCTGCTCGAGCGCAACATGGAGCTGCGTGAATACGAGTACCTGCCGCTGGTGGCGATCCAGGAGCGCAGCGAGCTGCCCAAGGGCCAGGCGCTGTTCGACAGCCTGTTCGTGTTCGAGAACGCGCCAGTGGAAACGGCCGTGCTCGACCACGCCCAGCACCTCAACGCCAGCTCTGACTCGGGCCGGACCCACACCAACTTTCCGCTGACCGCGGTGTGCTACCCCGGTGATGACCTAGGCCTGCACCTGTCGTTTGACCAGCGCTATTTCGATCACGCCACGGTCGAGCGCTTGCTGGCCGAATTCAAGCGCCTGCTGCTGGCGCTGGTCGAGGGCTTTGACGGCGAGGTCAGCGCGCTGGCGTTGCTCGGCGCTGAAGAACAACGCTTCCTGCTCGAAGACTGCAACCGCAGCGAGCATGCCTACAGCCTTGAACAGAGCTATGTCGAGCTGTTTGAAGCGCGCGTCGCCGCGCATCCGCAGCGGGTCGTGGCGCGCTGCCTGGAGGCCAGTTTTGACTACGCCGGGCTCAACCTGGCCGCCAACCGCATGGGCCACGCGCTGCTCGCAGCGGGCGTCGCCATCGATCAACCCGTAGCCCTGCTGGCCGAGCGTGGCTTGCCGCTGCTGGGCATGATCGTCGGCAGCTTCAAGGCCGGCGCGGGCTATCTGCCGCTCGACCCCGGGCTGCCAGCGGCGCGCCTGCAACGCATCGTCGAGCTGAGCCGCACGCCGCTGCTGGTGTGCACCGCCGCCCACGCCGAACAGGCGCGGCAACTGCTGGATGAGCTGGCCGGTGCCGTACGGCCAACCTTGCTGGTGTGGGAAGAAATTCAGGCCAGCGCCGTGGCTAGCCATAACCCAGGCGTCTACAGCGGCCCGGACAACCTCGCCTATGTGATCTACACCTCCGGCTCCACCGGTTTGCCCAAGGGAGTGATGGTCGAGCAGCGTGGCATGCTCAACAACCAGTTGAGCAAGGTGCCGTACCTGGGGCTGGACGAGCACGACGTGATCGCCCAGACCGCGTCGCAAAGTTTTGATATTTCGGTCTGGCAGTTCCTCGCCGCGCCGTTGTTCGGGGCCCGCGTGGAGATCGTGCCGAACGCCATCGCGCATGACCCGCAAGGCTTGCTCAGCCATGTGCAGGCGAGCGGGATCAGCGTGCTGGAAAGCGTGCCGTCGCTGATTCAGGGCATGCTCGCCAACCCCGAGCAGCACCTGGACCGGCTGCGCTGGATGCTGCCGACCGGCGAGGCGATGCCGCCCGAGCTGGCCGCGCAATGGCTGCAACGCTACCCGGCAATTGGCCTGGTCAACGCTTATGGCCCGGCCGAGTGCTCGGATGACGTGGCGTTCTTCCGTGTCGATGCAGCGTCGACCGAAGGCAGCTACCTGCCGATCGGTACGCCGACCGACAACAACCGGCTGTACCTGCTGGGTGAAGAACAGACCCTGGTGCCGCTGGGTGCAGTGGGCGAGTTGTGCGTGGCCGGCACCGGGGTGGGCCGCGGCTATGTCGGCGACCCGGTGCGCACGGCCCTCGCGTTCATACCGCATCCATACGGCGCGCCGGGAGAGCGCTTGTACCGCACGGGCGATCTGGCCCGGCGCCGGGTAGACGGCGTGCTCGAATACGTCGGTCGCATCGACCACCAAGTGAAGATCCGCGGTTATCGGATCGAGCTGGGCGAGATCGAAGCGCGCCTGCATGAGCAAGGCGAGATCCGCGACGCCGCCGTCGGCGTGCAGGAGGGCGTCAACGGCAAGCACCTGGTCGGCTATCTGGTGGTGCATCACGGCGTGACGGCCGATGCAACCTTGCTTGAACAGGTCAAACAGCGCCTGCGCAGCGACCTGCCGGAGTACATGGTGCCGTTGCACTGGGGCTGGTTCGACAGCCTGCCGCACAACGCCAACGGCAAGCTCGATCGCAAAGCGCTGCCAGCCATCGATATCGGTGCTCAGCACAGCCAGGACTACCTGGCGCCGCGCAGCGAGCTGGAAGCGACACTGGCTGTGATCTGGGCCGATGTGCTCGGCAGCGAGCGGGTAGGCGTGCGCGACAACTTCTTCGAGCTTGGCGGCCACTCGCTGCTGGCCACTCAGATCGCCTCGCGGGTGCAGAAGCAGTTGCAGCTGAACGTGCCGCTGCGGGCAATGTTCGAGTGCAGCACGGTCGAGGAGCTGGCGCTGTATGTCGAAGGGCTGCAGGGCAGTGTGCTGGATGACGACAAGGTCGACCGCCTGAGCGACCTGATGGCCGAGCTGGAAGGCTTCTGACAGCTGCGGCGGGCGGGCGCTGGTCGCCCGCTCGCCGGCGCCTGGCCGAGCGTTAAATTCAACCTGTGGTTATCCGTTCTAGCTTGGACACCACCTGCAGCACCATCGCATTTGATCAGAGGCGCAATGACCATTTCTCGACGCGGCTTCATCGCTGGCCTGGCGCTGGCGGGGGCTACTGGCACGGCGGCTTACTACGCGCACAGGGAGCTGACCCACGACCCGGCCGACGACATCGTTACCCCCGGCGAAGCGACGGTGGAGCCTGCCGATTTCACCGGTCAGGTGCTCGCCGAGCAGATGCGCGGTGTTTGGGACCTGCGCTTCGAGGGCGTTGATGGCGGCCTCGAGGGCTTGCCACTCACGGGCGTGCAGGCGTTTATCGACGTCGCCACCAAGGGCCGTGGCCTGCGTGGTTTTGTCGATACCGGCGAGCAGTTGCGCGCTGACGGCGTGGCCGCCTACCGCATTCTCGGGGACCTGGTCGGGGCCAATTCGCGGCAGGTGCGCTGGCGTTTGATCAGCCTGCGCGGCGGCCCCGGCTACGAGTGCATCGCCAGCCTGGATGAGGTCTGGGGCGAGTTCGCCAATGCCGGCAACGCCAGCCTCAGTGGCCGCTTGCAACGGGTCGACCGCTCGCTGACCCTGCCGGTGCCGGACAGCCGCTTCGTTGCGATCAAACGCAGTTTCCCCGAAGCACGTGAGCGCTTGAGGTACAACGCGGCGATGCAGGCCTGGGTGATCAGCCCCGAACATCGCTTGTTCCATCAGCTCTGGCACGCCACCCGCGACCAGTGGCACAAGCTCCCCGAAGACAAGCGCAACGCCCTGCGTGGGCTCGGTTGGCAGCCCGGCCCACGTGAGCAGGAGCGCGATGCCCGCGGCCCGCGCAAGCACCGCAATGGCTCGGGTATCGACTTTCTGTTCATGCACCGGCACATGCTCGCGGCAGCGCGGCAGTTGCAGGACTTGCCCGCCTGGCAGCAGTTTCCGCTGCCGCAGCCCAACGTCGAGTTCGACCGTCAGGGCTTTGCCCGCTACCACGAGAACCACGACGGCTGCTGTGTGCCGCCCAGCTGGCAGGCGCCGGGCGACGAGCCGTATGGCCAGTGGGTTGCAGCGATCAAGGCCAGCGAAACGTTCTGCAGCAACTTCCAGGTGTGGGAGTCGCAGTATCAGGACCCGCAGTACCTGGCCAGGCTCAGCCTGGGCGAGCTTGGTTCGGAAATGGAAATGACCCTGCACGACTGGCTGCACATGTGCTGGGCCTCGGTTCCGCGCGACCCAAGCAACGGCGCTCCGGTGCCGTTTGCCCGCGATCCGAGCGACTTTGCTCCGCGCTGGTTCGGTGCCGACAACGATTTTCTTGGCGATCCGTTTTCATCCCACGTCAACCCAGTGTTCTGGGGCTTTCACGGCTGGATCGACGAGCGCATCGAGGACTGGTATCAGGCCCATGAGCGGCTGCACCCGGGTCAGGTGCGCCGGCTTGAGGTGAGCGGTGTGAAGTGGTTTGCGCCTGGACGCTTCGTCGAGGTCGGCGATCCGTGGCTGGGGCCGGACACCCACGGTTGCAGCAGCACGCCCGGCCTGCGCGTGGGCAAGTCGGTGGAGATGGACGTAGAGACCATGAAGCTGGCTCTGCGCATCACTTTTGCTGAAGACGACACGCTCGCCGGGTTGGTGCGCAAGGTGCCGCAGCGGCCTTGGTATGCGCGGCACTTGTCGCTGAAGAATATCGTCTGAAGCCGGCCTGGGGCCGCGGCCCCGGGCGTTCGCCTACTGCTCGACCTGCCAGCCACCGCCCAGGGCTTTGTAGAGCGCTACGCTGCCTTGCAGGCGGGCCAGACGCAGTTGCGCCTGTTGGTCCTGGGCCAGGTACAGCGTGCGCTGGGTTTCGAGCACGCTGAGCAGGGTTTCGGCGCCGGCGCTGTAGCGGCGTTGGGCGATATCGAAAGCCAGCCTGGCCTGGGTGAGTTCCTCATCCTGCCACTGGCGCTGACGGTCTATCCCGCTGATCGCGTTGAGCGCCTTTTCCACATCGGCAAAGCCGGCAACGATGCTGCTGCGGTAATTCTCCAGCAGTTCTTCCTGCTCGGCCGTGGCCAGGTCGCGGGCCGCACTGAGGCGGCCGTTATTGAAGATTGGCCCGATCAGCCCGGCTGTCAGGGTGTAGTAGGGGCTGTCGAGGATGTCGGCGAAGGTGCGCGCGCCACTGCCCAGTTCGGCGCCCAGGGTCAGCCGCGGCAACAGTGCAGCGCGGGCGACCTGAACATTGGCACTGGCGGCGGCCAGACGTGCTTCGGCGGCGGCGATGTCCGGGCGGCGGCCGAGCAGGTCGCTGGGCACACCACTGCCGATCTGCGGCCAGCGCACGGCGCTGATGCTGGCGCTGGTCTGCGGCAGGTTCTGCACCGGTTCGCCGAGCAGTGTGGCTAGCGTCACGCGGTTGTCTTGCCACTGTTGTTCGAGCAACGGCACTTGCCGTTCCTGAGCGGCGACCAGACTGCGCTGCTGGGCAAGCTCCAGGCGGGTGGCAGACCCCGCACCCTGGCGCGCCTCGACCACGCCGAGCACATCGCGCGCGTTGGCCAGGTTGAGGCGGGCGATGCGCAGTTGCTCTTGCAGGGTCAGGCCACGCAGGTAGCTGTCGGCAACGGCGCTGGTCAGGGTCAGCTCGACGGTGTGCCGATCAAAGCGGCTGGCGTCGACCTCGCGCAGGGCGCTGTCGCGAGCGGCGCGCACACCGCCCCAGAAGTCCACCTCGTAGCTGGCGTTCAAGCGTGCATCGAAGGCGGTGCTGGTGCGCTCGCTGCTGCTGGCGTCGAGCTGGTCGTTACCCTCGCCACGCAGCAGCCGCTGGCGGCTGGCGTCGAGGCCGTATTGCAGGTCCGGCAGCAACGGCGCGCCGGCAATCACAGCTCGCGCCTGCGCCTGGCGTACCCGTGCGGCAGCGCCGGCAAGGTCGTGGCTGTTGAGCCGGGCGCGCTCGACCAGACCGTCCAGCTCGCTGCTGGCAAACGCCTGCCACCAGCGGGCATTTGGCAGCGGGTGGTTATTAACCTCACTGCCGCCCTGCCAGGCCGACGGTGCAGGAAGGTTGGCCTCGGGGGCGGGCGCGGTGCTGCAGGCGGCGAGGGCAAGGCTCAGGGATAACAGGCTGATGCGGCTGGGCAAGGTCATGGATTATTCGCTGGTAAGGGCTTTGACCGGATCGAGTCGGGCGGCTTTGCGCGCCGGCATGAAGCCGAACACCACGCCTGTCACCACGGCGCAGGCGAAGGCGCCAAGAATGGCCGGCAGGGCGAAGGCTACGGCGATGTCGGCCAGCAGCAGGCCGCCGCCAATCGCCAGGGCGAGGACAATGCCGGTCACGCCGCCGACCATCGACAGCATCACCGCCTCGCTGAGGAACTGGCGGAGGATGTCGCGCTGACGGGCGCCGGTGGCCATGCGGATGCCGATCTCGCGGGTGCGCTCGCGCACGGTCATGAGCATGATGTTCATCACGCCGATGCCGCCGACCAGCAGCGAAATCGCGGCGATGGCGCCGAGCATCAGCGACAGGCTGTTCTGCGTGCGTGCTTCGGCCTGAATCAGCGCCGCGTCGTTGGTCAGTTCGAAATCGGCCTTGCCCTGGTGGCGCTGGCGCATCAAACGCTCGATGGCTGCTTCGGTGGCGCTGACCCTGGCCGAATCGGCGGCAGCGATGATCACGTACTCAGGATCGTGGCTGCCGAACAGGCGGATCGCCGCTGCGGTATAGGGCACCACGATGCGCTCGTCGCTGTCCTGATCGCCGGAACTGGCACCTTTGGCCGCGAGCATGCCGATTACCTGAAACGGCACGTTGCCGATCAGCAGGTACTGGCCGATCGGATCGCTGCCCGGGGCGAGCAGCTTGTCGCGGACCTTCTGCCCGATCACCGCCACAGCGGCGCCGGAGCGCTCGTCGGCCTCGGTGAAGAAGCTGCCGGCCACCACCGGCCAGTTGAGAATGTGCGGGAACTGGATATTGTTGCCGCCGACATAGAACTGCTGATTGTTGTTGCCATGACGGACCATCAGCTCGCCGCCAATGACTGGCATGATCCGCTCGACCTGCGGCAGTTGCGCGACCGCGGCAACGTCATCGAGGCTGACGATGCCGCCCGGTTCGCGCAGGGTGGCGTGGCGCCCGCTCAGGTAGAGGATGTTCGAGCCAAACGCGGCCATCTGCGCCATGACCTGGCGCTTGCTGCCTTCGCCTACAGCGAGCATGACCACCACCGAGGCGACGCCGATGACGATGCCAAGCAAGGTCAGTGCGGTGCGAAAGCGGTTGATCCACATCACCCGCCAGGCGGCTTGCAAGGCTTCGACCAGCTCGCCTTTCCAGGCGCCGCGCTCGACGGCGCCCTGATCCAGACGCTGGCGCAGGTCATCGGACTGCAGCCCTTGTATGACCACAGGCGGCTGGCCAGCCGCCGAGTCGCTGACGATCTGCCCGTCACGAATCTCGATCACCCGCGCTGCTCTGGCCGCGACTTCGCGGTCGTGGGTGATCAGGATGATCACATGGCCCTGGCTGGCCAGTTCGTCGAGCAGGTTCATCACCTCGGCGCCGCTGTGGCTGTCCAGCGCACCGGTCGGCTCGTCGGCCAGGATGATATGGCCGCCGTTCATCAGGGCACGGGCAATCGATACTCGCTGCTGCTGGCCGCCCGACAACTGATGCGGACGGTTGCCGGTGCGGCTGGCCAGGCCCAGCCGGTCGAGCAGGGCGGCGGCACGGGCATGGCGCTCGGCGGCCGCGGTCCCGGCGTAGATGGCCGGCATCTCGACGTTTTCCTGGGCTGAGCCAGACGGAATCAGGTGGTAGCCCTGGAAGACGAAACCGAACGCTTCGCGGCGCAGCCAGGCCAGCTCATCGCTGTCCAGTTCTGCAACGTTCTTGCCAGCGAAGTGGTAGCTGCCGGAGGAGGGCCGGTCGAGGCAGCCGAGGATGTTCATCAAGGTCGATTTGCCGGAACCGGAGGTGCCGACGATGGCGACGAATTCACCCGGATGAATGCTCAGGCTGACCCCGCGCAATACCTGCACTTCAGGGCTGTCGATACCGCCGTAGACTTTGCAGATGCCGTTCAGCTCGATCAGAGGCACAGACATTCAACCTCCGCTGGCGCTGGGCGCGCCGATGACCAGTTGCTCGCCTTCGGCGAGGCCGTCGAGGATCTGCACGCGCAGTCGATCACTGAGGCCGGTGCGGACCTCGCGCTGCTCGATCTTGCCGTCGCGCTTGACCACCTGCGCCAGGCGCAGGCCCTCGGCCTTGCCTTCGTCGAAGGCGGCCAATGGCGCGGTCAGGACCTGGCTGGCCTGGCCGGCGACGAAGAACACCTGGGTGGTCATCTCGGCCATCAGCGCGCCGTCGGGATTGTCGACATCCAGCAGTACCGTGTACTGCACCACCTGGCTGCCGGTGGTACCGGCGCTGGCGCTGGCCGGGCTGCCGCCACCCTGGCTGGTCTGATCCAACGGCTTGGGCGGGATCGGCAGGATCTGCCTTACCTGGCTGGTCCAGCGGCGCTTGCCGCCGGCGAGGGTGGTGAAGTAAGCGCTCATGCCCGGCTTGACCTTGCCGATGTCGGCTTCCGAGACCTGCGCCCAGACGGTCATCGGCGACAGCTTGGCGATGCGCAGGATCAGCGGGGTCTGCTGTTGGGCGTTGAGGGTCTGGCCCTCGCGCGCGTCCAGCGCCACCACCGTACCGTCCATTGGGGCAAAGATACGCGTGTAGCCAAGCTCGGCTTCATCACTGCGCAAGCTGGCCTGGGCCTGGCGGATCTGCGCCTGGTACATGTCGATGCGCGCCTGGGTGACCTTGAGCTGGGCGTCAGCGCTTTGCAGGTCTTCGGCACGGGTGGCGCCGGCGGCAGCCAGTGCACGTTGGCGCTGCTGTTGTTGCTGGGCTAGCTGGAATTGCGCGCGTTGCTCAGCCAGTTGCGCCTTGAGGTTGTCGATCGAATAACGCCCGGCATCGAGCCTGGCCTGTTGCGTCGAGGGGTCGATTTCGACCAGCAGCTGACCCTGGCGGATCGGGTCGCCGACTTCGACGTGCAGCTTGCGGATCTGCCCCGACGCCTGCGCCCCCACGTCGACGTAGCGGCGTGGCTGCAGGGTACCCAGCGCGGTGACGCTGCTTTCGATGTCGGCGCGGGTAACCGCGACGGTGCTGACTGGCGCGCCAGCCAAGGGCAAGCTGGCCCAGGCCAGTACGCTGCCCAGTGCCAGCAGGCCGAGGCCACCGAGCAAAACACGGTGGCGGGTGGTGGTTGAGCGACTCATGCGAACTTCCAGCCAGTGAGGTTGGCCACACGCTGCCAATCAGGGCGCGCACGGAGGTGCCAGATAGACGAAAGCGCTGTATCCGGATTTAGCCGGAAAAGGTGCTCGCGTGCTTGTTGCTGAGAATAATTATAATTTGTAAGATCGCACTCTGATATCACTCAGTCCCGCGTCAATGCAGTGCATATTGCCCAGCAGGGAGACGCCAGGTGCCGTTGTGGAACATTATTATCGCGAGTTGGTGAGCTTTCTTTGCGCGCGTCTGGGTAATCGCCAGGCCGCCGAAGACGTGGCTCACGACGCTTATCTGCGGGTGCTGGAGCGTACCGATACCCAGCAGATCGAGCATCCCCGCGCGTTCCTTTATCGCACTGCGCTCAACCTGGTGATTGACCGCCACCGCCGCCACCTGATCCGCCAGACCGAATCGCTCGATGTGCTCGACAGCGATGAGCGCTGGCACAGCCCGGCGCCGTCGCAGAGCATGCAGCTTGGCCAGCGCCTGGCACTGATGCAGCGCGCACTGGATGAACTCAGCGCGCCGTGTCGCGAGTGTTTTCTGCTGCGCAAGATCGACGGTCTGTCGCATCCGCAGATTGCCGAGCGTCTGGGTATTTCCCGCAGTCTTGTGGAAAAGCACATCGTCAATGCCATGAAGCACTGCCGCGTGCGCATGCGCCAGTGGGAATCGTGAACGGCGGCCAGTGAAAATCCCCGTGCTGGCACCTTGATTTCTCGCGTTTTAGCGACGAGTATCAGTAAAGACCCCGCCTGGTAGTGACCGGGCATGCCTGAACTGGCGCAGTATGGTCATGGAGCGTGTGTCCTTACCTCTGCCCAGGTTCGATCGATGCCTCATAAATCCTTGCGCATCCTCATCGCCGACGAGCACCCGTCCCAGCGTTTGCAGCTGGAGAAGATGCTCAATGCCATGGGGTATTACCGGATCGCCCCGGTGGAAAACTTCGAAGACTTGCAGCGCCTGGTGCAGAGCGCGCTGCAGCCGTTCAATCTGTTGATTGGCAACATCGAGCTGGCTAGCCACGCCGGTGTTGATCTGGCGCGTTTCTGTCGGGTCAGTTCGCAGATTCAGCATGCCCTGCTGTATCACTCGCAGCGCCTGAAAGTGCCGGCGGTGCCGCAGACCGAGCGCAAGGCGGTGAGCATCAGCCTACCGAAAGTGCCTGACAGCGAGGCGTTGGAGTCATTTATGGCAATCATCGACCTGCCGATGGTGGTCGGCCAGTTGCCGCTGCCGCCCGGGCTTTCCCCAGGCTCGGGCTATCCAAGACTGCGGCGCAACTTCGCCCAGACCGTGTTCAACCGCTAAGCCTGGATGCGCCTGATGGCCGCAGGGTTTGTTATCCTCTCGCCCTTTGCCGATCTGCGGACTCTGCCATGACTGCCATCGATAGCGCGCCTGCGCCGCGGTTTACCCGCGCTGACCACCGGACCCTGGGTCTGGCGGCGCTGGGCGGCGCGTTGGAAATCTACGATTTCATCATCTTCGTGTTCTTTGCCCTGACCCTCAGCCAGCTGTTTTTCCCGCCGGAAATGCCTGAGTGGCTGCGTTTGTTGCAGAGCTTCGGGATTTTTGTGACTGGTTACCTGG
This sequence comes from Pseudomonas sp. BIGb0278, assembly GCF_024809895.1. Classification (NCBI taxonomy): domain Bacteria; kingdom Pseudomonadati; phylum Pseudomonadota; class Gammaproteobacteria; order Pseudomonadales; family Pseudomonadaceae; genus Pseudomonas; species Pseudomonas sp. BIGb0278. The sequence goes on along the minus strand of NZ_JANUEL010000006.1, from coordinate 111,856 downwards.
CGCGGCCGTTGGGCGGTATCTTGATGGCGCATTTTGCCGACCACCTGGGCCGCAAGCGGGTGTTCAGCCTGAGCATCCTGATGATGGCGCTGCCGTGCCTGCTGATCGGGGTGATGCCGACCTACGCCGACATCGGCTACGCCGCGCCGTTGATCCTATTGGCGCTGCGGATTCTGCAGGGCGCGGCAGTGGGCGGTGAAGTGCCCAGCGCCTGGACCTTCGTTGCCGAGCATGCGCCAGATGGCCGGCGCGGCTACGCATTGGGCTTTTTGCAGGCTGGATTGACCTTTGGTTATTTGCTCGGCGCGCTTACGGCTACTTTGCTGGCGCAGCTGTTTACCCCGCAGGAGATCCTTGATTACGCCTGGCGTTACCCGTTCTTGCTTGGCGGGGTGTTCGGCGTGATTGGGGTTTGGCTGCGCCGTTGGTTGAGTGAGACGCCGGTGTTTCTGGCGCTGCGTGAGCGGCGTGAGCAGCCGGTGGCGTTTCCGTTGCGCCAGGTGTTGCGCGAGCATCGGCGGGCGTTGCTGCCGGCGGCGCTGCTGACCTGTGTGCTGACTTCGGCGGTGGTGGTGTTGGTGGTGATTACGCCTACAGTGATGCAGCAGCGCTTTGCTATCAGTGCTGGGCATACCTTTGCCTTGAGCAGTGTCGGGATCGTGTTTTTGAATATTGGTTGCGTGCTGGCGGGGTTGCTGGTTGACCGCATCGGGGCGTGGCGGGCGTTGCTTGTTTATAGCCTGGCGCTGCCGGTGGGGATTGCCACGTTGTATGCGAGTCTGGTGGGGCAGTGGGGGATGATCTGGCCGGCCTATGCGCTGGCGGGGCTTTGCTGTGGGGTGGTGGGGGTGGTGCCTTCGGTGATGGTCGGGTTGTTTCCGGCGCAGATTCGGGTTTCCGGGATTTCCTTTACCTATAACGTGGCATATGCATTGTGGGCAAGTACTACGCCTTTGGCTTTGATCGCCTTGATGCCTTGGAGTCCTTGGGTTTGTGTGGGGTTCTGTTTGGTGATGGGGGTGGTTGGGGTGGTGACTGCGCTGTATTTTCAGGGGCGGGAGTCGTTGGTGTTTGCAGGTGATAGTTCTGCTTCAGGGGCGGCTTTGTGTCGCGAGGGGGCTGCTTAGTTAGGCTTGGCTGTCTTCGGGTTGATCGCGGGTCTTTTGAGCTTATCCATTTGATTTATAGATAGTTCTGGCCCCTTTCGCCCTTACGGCGAGTCACCTTTTTGGGGCGCGCGGGCGTTTGCCAAAAAAGTGACTCGCCGTAAGGGCGAAAGGGGCTGGACCTACCCATGCATCACATGGACAAGTCCCAGCCCCCAGCCTCAAACAATCACATATTAGGGTAGTTAGGCCCACCCGCACCCTCAGGCGTAACCCAGGTAATATTCTGCGCCGGATCCTTGATATCACACGTTTTGCAATGCACACAGTTCTGCGCATTGATCTGGAACCGCTTGGCGCCATCTTCCTGCGTAACCACCTCATACACCCCAGCCGGGCAATATCGCTGCGCCGGCTCGTCATACAACGGCAGGTTACTGGCAATCGGTACACTCGGATCAGCCAGCTTCAAGTGGCAAGGCTGCTCCTCTTCATGGTTGGTACTGGAGAGAAACACCGAACTCAGCTTGTCAAAGCTCAACTTGCCATCCGGCTTCGGATAATCGATCTTCTTCGAGTCTGCCGCCAGTTTCAGGCACGCATAATCAGGCTTGGTATCACGCAGGGTGAACGGCAGCTTGCCGGCAAACCAGTTCTGGTCGACATAGTTGAAGGCAGCACCAAACAGCGGCCCGAACTTGTGCATCGCCGGGCCAAAGTTACGGCTGGCAAACAACTCGTCATGCAGCCAGCTGGCCTTGAAGCCATCGACGTAGCTATTGAGCACATCACCGCCTTCACTCCCGGCCAGCAACGCAGCAGCCACCGCATCAGCGGCGAGCATGCCTGACTTCATCGCCGTATGGCTGCCCTTGATCTTGGCGAAGTTCAGCGTGCCCAGGTCGCAACCAATCAGTGCGCCGCCATTGAAGACCATCTTCGGCAGCGAGTTGAAGCCGCCCTTGGCGATTGCGCGGGCGCCGTAGCTGATGCGCTTGCCGCCTTCAAGGTACTGGCTGATCACCGGGTGATGCTTGAGACGCTGGAACTCATCGAACGGCGACAGGTACGGGTTGGAGTAGGACAGGTCGACGATAAGGCCAACCACCACCTGATTGTTCTCCAGGTGATAGAGGAACGAGCCACCGGTGTTCTCGTTGCTGACCACATCCAGCGGCCAGCCCGCGGTATGCACCACCAGGCCTTGCTCGTGCTTGCTCGGGTCGATCTCCCAGATCTCTTTGACGCCGATGCCGTAGTGCTGCACATCCGACTCGCTGTCGAGATTGAAGCGTTTGATCAGCTGCTTGCCGATGTGCCCGCGGCAGCCTTCGGCGAACAGGGTGTACTTGGCACGCAGTTCCATGCCTGGGGTGTACAGGCCATCTTTCGGCTTGCCTTCGCGGTCGACGCCGAGGTCGCCGGTGAGGATGCCGCGAACTACGCCGTTGTCATCGATCAGCGCTTCCTGAGCGGCAAAACCTGGATAAACCTCGACGCCGAGGTTTTCCGCCTGCTGGGCCAGCCAGCGGCACAGGTTGCCCAGCGAGATGATGTAGTTGCCCTGGTTGTGCATGGTCTTGGGCACGAACAGGTCAGGCACCTTGGTCGAGCTGCCGGCATCTTTGAGGACATAGATGTCATCGCGTTTGACCGCGGTGTTGAGCGGGGCGCCGAGCGCTTTCCAGTCAGGGAACAGCTCGTCCAGCGCGCGCGGTTCGAACACCGCGCCAGAGAGGATGTGAGCGCCGACTTCGGAGCCTTTCTCGACCACGCAGACGCTGATCTCGCTACCGGCTTCGGCGGCCTTCTGCTTCAGACGGCAGGCGGCGGACAGGCCTGCCGGCCCGGCGCCGACAATGACCACGTCGAATTCCATGTATTCGCGTTCCACTGGTTCTCTCCTACTCAAGGCTCATCGCTGTTTCTTGTCGGGGGACGGGCAGTCACCGGTAGCTATCTAGGCTGTAGCTTTACCGAACACGGACTACACCGCTGGGTCATGCCGCGCATTATATCTACACCACTCCAACGGTCCAATACAAACGTTTGTTTGAATTTGCCGCAGACCAGTAAAATCACAGGGAGGCGGCTGGAGGCTGGCCGATTTGCCGTATTGACCAGGCTGGGTGTTACGGTCAAGATACGAGCGGTTTTACGCTCGCCGTAGGCTGATCGATGGGCGCAGGAGCACCCCTAAAGACCAGGTGTAGAGCAGGGTTTTCGGGCTGAAAGCCGTCATGTAGTGGAGTTTACACGCCACCACAGAAAATGACCCGCAGGTTCTACCTCGGCAGTCGCTACAGGACTTATCAGTCACAGTGAATAATCCTCTGGCCGATACGTTTTTAGAGGTGCCCTTGTACCCACGCGCAATCGCCGGGCCTTTGTCCCCAGGCGAGTTTCTTTTCACCGGAGAGTAACGAGGAATCCATGAAGGTTCTTGTAGCTGTCAAACGAGTGGTCGACTACAACGTCAAGGTTCGCGTCAAAGCGGATAACTCCGGCGTCGACCTTGCAAACGTCAAGATGTCCATGAACCCCTTCTGCGAAATCGCGGTGGAAGAAGCCGTACGCCTGAAAGAAAAGGGCATTGCGACCGAGATCATCGCCGTTGCAGTCGGCCCGACTGCTGCCCAGGAGCAACTGCGCACCGCGCTGGCCCTCGGCGCTGACCGTGCCATCCTGGTCGAGACCAGTGATGAACTGAACTCGCTGGCCGTGGCCAAGGTGCTCAAGGCGCTGGTCGACAAGGAGCAGCCGCAGCTGGTGATCCTCGGCAAACAGGCGATCGACAGCGACAACAATCAGACCGGGCAGATGCTCGCGGCGCTGACTGGCTATGCCCAGGGCACCTTCGCCTCCAAGGTTGAGGTGGCCGGTGACAAGCTCAATGTCACCCGTGAAATCGATGGCGGCCTGCAGACTGTATCGCTGAACCTGCCGGCGATCGTCACTACCGACCTGCGCCTGAACGAGCCGCGCTATGCGTCGCTGCCGAACATCATGAAGGCCAAGAAGAAGCCACTGGAGACTGTTACTCCGGACGCGCTGGGCGTTTCTACCGCCTCCACTGTGAAGACCGTAAAAGTCGAAGCGCCGGCTGCACGCAGCGCGGGTATCAAGGTCAAGTCGGTGGCTGAACTGGTCGAGAAATTGAAGAACGAGGCGAAGGTAATCTAAATGACTATCCTGGTTATCGCTGAACACGAGAACGGCGCTGTTGCCCCGGCCACCCTCAATACCGTTGCTGCTGCCGCCAAGATTGGTGGTGAAGTCCACGTACTGGTCGCCGGCGCCAACGTTGGTGCTGTCGCCGAAGCCGCAGCCAAGATCGCTGGCGTGGCCAAGGTGCTGGTAGCCGACAACGCCGCCTATGCCCACCTGCTGCCGGAAAACGTCGCGCCGTTGCTGGCCGAGCTGGGCAAGGGTTACAGCCACGTGCTGGCTCCGGCCACCACCAACGGCAAGAACATCCTGCCACGGGTTGCTGCACTGCTGGACGTCGACCAGATCTCCGAGATCATCGCGGTCGAGTCTGCCGACACCTTCAAGCGCCCGATCTATGCTGGTAACGCCATTGCCACCGTGCAATCGAGCGCGGCCGTCAAGGTCATCACCGTGCGTACCACCGGCTTCGATCCGGTTGCTGCCGAAGGTGGTTCGGCCACTGTCGAAGCCGTCAGCGCTGCCCACGATGCCGGCAAGTCGGCGTTCGTTGGCGAAGAGCTGGCCAAGTCGGACCGTCCCGAGCTGACTGCTGCCAAGATCGTCGTTTCCGGCGGCCGCGGCATGGGTAACGGTGACAACTTCAAGCACCTGTACACCCTGGCCGACAAGCTCGGCGCCGCCGTTGGTGCATCCCGCGCTGCGGTAGACGCAGGCTTTGTGCCGAACGACATGCAGGTCGGTCAGACCGGCAAGATCGTCGCGCCGCAGCTGTACATCGCCGTCGGTATTTCCGGCGCGATCCAGCACCTGGCCGGTATGAAAGACTCCAAAGTGATCGTTGCGATCAACAAGGATGAAGAGGCGCCGATCTTCCAGGTAGCTGATTACGGCCTGGTCGCGGACCTGTTCGAAGCAGTTCCGGAGCTGGAAAAGCTGGTCTGATCCGCCTGCTTCACTTATAAAGAAGCCCGGCCCTCGACATGAGGGCCGGGCTTTTTTCATAAGGAGTGGTGGATGAATTTTCGCAGAACGGGCAGGGCGCTGGTCTGCCTGGCCGCGCTGATGTCGCCTGCGGTCATGGCGGCCGGCAAGTGCGAGCGCCTGGTCGCCACCGGCAGCCCGGATGCGCCGCCTTATTCATGGCAGGACCCGCAAGACCCGCGGCACCTGATCGGGGCCAACGTCGACCTGCTGCGCCAGGTGGCGACCGAGCTTGGCCTGAAGCTTGAAGTGCTGCACGCCGGCCGCCGCGATCAAGCGCTGGAAGAGGTGCGCAGCGGGCGTATGGACCTGTTGCTCGATACGCCCATGCAGGTAACCCAACTGGATGCCCTGGATTACATCCACCCTGCGCTGCAGCTCAATGAATACCTGGTCTGGACCCGGCATGACGGCGCCGTGGTGTTCGACGGGCCGGCTGATCTGGCTCGCTACCAGGGCACTTTGTCCGAGCGGGCGCGGCTGACCCCGGCCTTCGAGGCCTTTGCCAAGGCGCAGCTCAAGCTGGTGCCGGCGCAGAACCTGACTCAGGCGTTCCAGAAGCTGGTGCTCGGTCAGGTTGATTATGTGCTGGCCGGGCGCTACTCGGGCATGGCCATGGTCCAGGGCCTGGGCATGGCCAATGACCTGATCGCCCGTGGCCTGCCGGTGGACCGCCCCGGGCTGTACCTGGCTGTGTCGCACAACTCGGCCTGCAATGACGCCTGGTTGCGCGGACAACTGGCAAAAAAACTGACAGAATTGCCGATCTCCGGTGCATCCGAAACGGTGCTGCAACGTAACGTCGAACGCTGGAAGGCGCAGATGTTGGTGCCCCAGGATGCCCCCAAACAGTAGGAAGACCGTGTTGAGAATCCAACCCTTGATGCTGGCCCTGGCCATCACCAGCCTGGCTGGCTGTGCCAATGATCCGGCGCCCACTGAACAACTGCGGCTGTCCGAGCAGGCGCTGGAGCAGGCCAAGGCCGTCGGTGCCACCGATCAGGTCGAAGCGCTGAAGCTGGCAGACGAAAAACTGACTCGCGCCAAAGCCAATCTGCTCAGCCAGGACAATCGCGATGCACGCATGCGCGCCGAGCAGGCCGAACTGGATGCGCGCCTGGCCGAGGCACAGGTATTGACGCTCAAGAGCGAAGAGCAGTTGACCGTGCTGCAGTCGCGCGTCAAGCGCTTGCGCAAGCAATTGGAGGCGCAGCCATGAATCGCACTACGCCAATCGCGGCGCTGGCATTGCTGGCGCTGGTCGGTCTGCAGGGCTGTGCCAGCCAGCGCAGCGAGTCGGCCCTGGAGGACGCCAGCGCGGCGTTCCAGAAGGTCAAGGATGACTCCAACGTGCTGCGCAGTGCGCCACGCGACGTGATCCGCGCCGGCGAGTCGCTTGCCAAGGCCGAGCGCTTGTCCAGCTACATCGGCACCGGTGCCGATGTGCGCCACTACGCTTATCTGAGCCAGCGCTACAGCGAGATCGCTGCCGAGCACGCCAAGCTGTCGTTGAATCAGGAGCGCATCGCCAAGCTTGATCTGGAGCGTCAGCGCCTGCAATTGGCGCTACGTGAGGCCAAGCTGGCCAGTGTGCAGCAGCAAGGCAAGTGGGTCGAAGCGCAGATCAGCGCGCTGGCCTCCGAGCAGAGCGAACGCGGCCTGGTGATGACCCTCGGCGATGTGCTGTTCGACACCGGTCGGGCTGATCTGAAGAATTCGGCAAGTCGCACCGTGCTCAAGCTGGTGCAGTTTCTCCAGCTCAATCCGCGCCGTGTGATCCGCATCGAGGGTTACACCGACAGCACTGGTACGCCGGAAGACAACCTCAAGCTGTCGCGTGATCGTGCACAGGCCGTGGCCGATATGCTGGTCGATCTGGGTATCGACGAGAAGCGTATTCAGGTCGAGGGTTACGGCGACCAGTACCCGATCGACGTCAATGCTTCGGAGCGGGGCAGGGCGCAGAACCGCCGAGTCGAGATCGTCTTCTCGGACGACAAGGGCAAACTCGCCGCGCCACGCTGACGGATGCTGCTCGCGGGGCCGTTGCATGGCCCCGTGAGCTGGCGTGGATAAACCCTGAAAGGGTGCTGGTCACGTAACTGTAATGTCGACTATTCTGCAATCTGTCCCCGTACACTTTGCAACTGTTCCGGTATTCTGCCTATCAGTGAGTCGCATAAAAACAACGACCCGTCCGCGCTTCGAGAATCCGTCATGACCAACCTGCTGCTGTACCAGCGCATCGCCCAGCAACTGGCTGAGGACATCCGTCGCGGTGTCTACCAGCCCGGGGAGCGAGTACCGTCGGTGCGCAAGATGAGCGCGCAGCTCAATGTCAGCCACGCAACCGTGCTTCAGGCCTACGCCAACCTGGAAGACCAGGGGCTGATCCGCGCACGGCCGCAGTCCGGCTACTATGTGCACCAGACGCCAGCGTTGACTGCGCAGACGCCGGACATCGCCCGCGTCGAGCGGCCTGGCCTGGTCACCCGCGCGACCATCATCCAGCAGGTACTGACCGAGGCACGTCGGGATGGCGTATTCCCGTTCGGCGCTGCCGTGCCGCATGTCGACTATCTGCCGGTACGAGCGCTACACCAGCAATTGGCCAAGGTCACCCGTTTTCATAGCCCGCGCGCGTTCAGTTACATGTTCAGCCCGGGCTTCGAGCCACTGCGTCGACAGATAGCCATTCGCATGCGTGATGCCGGTGTGTTGGTCGACCCGAGTGAGATCATCGTGACCCATGGCTGTGTCGATGCGCTGCAGATGTCGCTGCGCGTGCTGACCCGGCCGGGCGACCTGATCGCAGCCGAGTCGCCGACCTATTACGGCCTGCTGCAACTGGCTGATCTGCTTGGGCTGAAAGTCATCGAGATCCCCAGCGACCCTGCCAACGGCATCAGCCTTGAGGCATTGCAGCTGGCGGCCAATCAGTGGTCGATCAAGGCGCTGGTACTGACTGCGCGATTGAGCAACCCGCTTGGCGGCACCATCCCGGAAGAGCGCCAGAAGCAGCTGCTGCGGCTGGCGTCGGACTTCGACATCCAGATCGTCGAGGATGATATCTACGGCGAGCTGATGTTCGAACAGGGCCGCACCAAGGCACTCAAGGCCTACGACCGGCTGGATCGGGTGATCTACTGCTCGAGCTTTTCCAAGACCTTATCGCCCGGCGTACGGGTGGGCTGGATGATTGCCGGCCGTTATCAGGCCGAGATCCAGCGCTTGCAGACTTTCACTACCCACTCGGCTTGCAGCGTGACTCAGATGGGGGTGTCGGCGTACCTGGAAAACGGCGGCTATGACCGCCACCTGCGCTTTATCCGCCAGGAATACCGCAAGAACCTCAGTGCGTATCAGTTGGCGGTGCAGCAGCACTTCCCTGAGGGCACGCAAATGACCCGGCCAACCGGCGGTTTCATCCTTTGGGTGAGTCTGCCTGGGCGGGTCAACACCCAGGAGTTGCATGTGCGCGCGCTGGAGCAGGGCATCAGTATCGCGCCAGGGTTGATCTTCAGTAATACCGAGCAGTTCAACCACTGTATTCGGCTCAATTGCGGTATCCCGTGGAACAAGGAAGCCGAGCGCGCCGTGATCACCCTTGGCCTGCTGGCCCATCAATTGTGCAAAGACTCGGCCAGTTCACTGTTCTAGTCTTGCCAGACTCAGGCGGAACCGCCAGCATAGTCCTGTCATTCAGCGGTGTTTATGGAGTTCATGAAAGCGCTTCGCTGTTTTGCCCTGTTGTTTTGCCTGGCTCCGCTGTGTTTCTCCAGCGGTGCGCTGCAGGCTGCGTCCACAGCGCCCGTCGCTGCCCCGGCCAAGGCGGCCAGCAAAGCCACCGCTGGCAAGGCGAGCACGCCCCCGGCAAAGGCTGCGGTACGGAAGAAGGCCAAGGCCAAGCCTGTGGCGAGAAACAAGCGCAAGGCAGTCAGCAAGGCTGTGGCCAAACCGGTACCCAAGACCAAGCTCGACCTCAGCTTGCCTACGCACTTGGTCGACAAGCTGGAGCCGGAGGTGAATACCTTGTCGTCGCAACGGCGCAAGCCTCTGCTGCCGTCGATGTTCCCGGAGAACCCGCCGGCGGATGACAGCCCATTTCAGCTCAACGGGCGCTTGATCAACAACGAGATGCAGCTGCAGTTGCGCAATGACAGCCGGCGTGAAGTCGAAGGCGCTGCCATCGATTTTCAATTCCGCCAGTAACTGCAACTGACTGCCGGGTCACGGCAGATTTCATCTGGCCAGCAATTTCAAACGAATGTTTGAGTCGTTACTATCAGGGACGTTCGTCCCGTTTTGTTCCAGGAGTCTAGACTTGATGAAATGCCGAGAGGGTTGCGGTGCATGCTGCATCGCCCCTTCGATCAGCTCGCCCATGCCGCGCATGCCACATGGCAAGCCGGCCGGTGAGCGCTGCCTGCACCTGACGCCGAGCAATCTCTGTGAGCTTTTCGGCAGGCCGGAGCGCCCCGCAGTGTGTGGTGGCTTCAAGGCCGATGTCGAGGTGTGTGGCAGTGACAGTGACGAGGCAATCAGGCTTCTTGGCTGGCTGGAGCAGATGACGGCGGCGTGACACGGTATCTTCGACAACAAGGATAAGCATGATGAGATCGTTCAAGCGTATTGCACTGCTGTGTGGCATGGGTGTGTTGTTGGCTCCGGCCGCCTGGGCAGAAAACTGGCAGGTGGCCAAGGACAAGGACGGCATCACCGTGTCGCTCAGCGAGGTGGCAGGATCGCAGTACAAGGCCTACCGCGGCGTGACGGTGATCAAGGCACCGCTGGCCAAGGTCAAGGCGCTGCAGGAAGACGTCGCCGGGGCCTGTGCCTGGATCCATGAGTGCGAGTCGCAGAAGCTGCTCAAGCATGAGGGTGATCAAACCTGGACTTACAGCCGCTTCAATACGCCGCCGCTGGTTACCCCGCGCGACTCGGTGATGCTGGTTACCACCACTCAGCAAGCGGACGGCAGCCTGCTGCGCACGCTGGAAGAAAAGCCCGATTATCTGCCGGCAGAAAAGGGTTTTGTGCGGGTGGCCAAGGTTGAAGGCTTCTGGAAGCTGGTGCCCAAGGGTGACAGCACTGAGGTGACCTATCAGGTGCACACCGAACCAGGTGGCAGCGTGCCGTCCTGGCTCGCCAACAAATTCGTCGTGGATGCACCGTTCAATACCCTGCAGGCGCTGCGCGAGCGCGCCGAGAAGCCCTGATCGGCAAATGCAAAAAGGCTGCCCGAGGGCAGCCTTTTTTACGCATTCAGCATTAAACCAGCGATGCTTACTTGCGATCCGTCAGGTTGACGATATCGCGCTGCGGCTCACCGGTGTACAGCTGGCGTGGACGGCCAATCTTGTACGGGCTGGAGAGCATTTCTTTCCAGTGCGAGATCCAGCCGACAGTACGTGCCAGGGCAAAGATCACGGTGAACATGCTGGTCGGAATGCCGATCGCCTTGAGGATGATCCCCGAGTAGAAGTCGACGTTCGGATACAGCGAGCGCTCGATGAAGTACGGATCGGTCAGAGCGATCTCTTCAAGGCGCATGGCCAGTTGCAGTTGCGGGTCGTCCTTGATGCCCAGCTCGCGCAGGACTTCGTCGCAGGTCTGCTTCATCACGGTGGCGCGCGGGTCACGGTTCTTGTAGACGCGGTGACCGAAGCCCATCAACTTGAACGGATCGTTCTTGTCCTTGGCCTTGGCGATGAAAGTGTCGATGTTGGAAACATCGCCGATTTCATCGAGCATGGTCAGTACGGCTTCGTTGGCGCCGCCGTGTGCCGGGCCCCACAGCGCGGCGATGCCGGCTGCGATACAGGCGAACGGGTTGGCACCCGACGAACCGGCCAGACGTACGGTGGAGGTCGAAGCGTTCTGCTCGTGGTCGGCATGGAGGATGAAGATCCGGTCCATCGCCTTGGCCAGCACCGGGCTGATCGGTTTGATCTCGCACGGGGTGTTGAACATCATGTGCAGGAAGTTTTCCGCGTACGACAGGTCGTTGCGCGGGTACATCATCGGCTGGCCCATGGAGTACTTGTAAACCATCGCTGCCAGGGTCGGCATTTTCGCGACCAGGCGCACCGCGGAAATTTCGCGGTGTTGCGGGTTATTGATATCCAGGGAGTCGTGGTAGAACGCCGAGAGGGCGCCGACCACACCGCACATCACCGCCATCGGGTGAGCGTCGCGGCGGAAACCGTTGAAGAACGACTTCAGCTGCTCGTGAACCATGGTGTGGTTCTTGACGGTGCTGACGAACTGCGCCTTCTGCTCAGCATTCGGCAGTTCGCCGTTGAGCAGCAGGTAGCAGGTTTCGAGGTAGTCCGATTGCTCGGCGAGCTGCTCGATCGGGTAGCCGCGGTGCAGCAGGATGCCCTTGTCGCCGTCAATGTAGGTGATCTTCGACTCGCACGAGGCAGTCGCCATGAAACCTGGGTCGAAGGTGAAGTGACCAGAAGCCCCCAACCCGCGGACGTCGATTACATCGGGACCAACGGTGCCGGTTAAAATGGGCAGCTCGACGGGGGCTGCGCCCTCGATGACCAACTGCGCTTTTTTGTCAGCCATGTGGCCTCCTATTAATGCTTGAAATCATCAGACAGACCCCCCACGCAGGGCCCGCACCACTATAGAGGGATAAATTCAGATGTCAATTTGCCTAAAGGTGGGTTGAATCACCCCCTAAGGCCTGATTTTTCAAGAAATTGGCGCCCGTTTACGCCTTTTGTTCGCTAAAGGCAATGCGCTATTTGGGCTAGCCCATCACGTTGTCATAAGCAGCCTAACTGTCTATACTCGGCAGCCGACCGCCAAGGGCTTGCAAGCCCGATTGCTGGGGGTCGCCGTTCTCTGGGTGGTGGGTACCTGACCAGTACACTTACCAACAACTTTGCCCTGTTAGCTTGGGGCTCTTCAGTGTGAAAAAAGCCGTGAAAAGCCAACGACCTGTAAACCTAGACCTAAGGACCATCAAACTCCCCATTACCGGTATTACGTCATTCCTGCACCGTGTCTCCGGCATCATTCTCTTCCTGGGCTTGGCGATCATGCTTTACGCATTGAGCAAATCCCTGGGTTCGGAGGAAGGTTTCGGCGAGGTGAAGGCGTGCTTGACCAGTCCGCTGGCCAAGTTCGTGGCGTGGGGTCTCCTCTCTGCCCTGCTGTATCACCTGGTTGCCGGTGTGCGCCATTTGATCATGGACATGGGCGTCGGTGAGACACTGGAAGGCGGAAGACTGGGCTCGAAAATCATCATCGCTGTTTCCGTAGTGGTGATCGTGCTGGCAGGAGTTTGGATATGGTAACTAACGTCACGAACCTCTCGCGTTCGGGCCTCTATGACTGGATGGCGCAGCGCGTATCTGCGGTCGTTCTCGCGGCTTACTTCATCTTCCTGATCGGCTACCTCGTCGCCCACCCGGGTATCGAGTTTGCCCAGTGGCACGCTCTGTTCTCCAACAATGCGATGCGAATCTTCAGTCTGTTGGCCCTGGTGGCCCTTGGCGCTCACGCCTGGGTCGGCATGTGGACCATCGCCACTGACTACCTGACGCCAATGGCGCTGGGCAAGTCGGCGACTGCGATTCGTTTCCTGTTCCAGGCGGTATGCGGCGTTGCGATGTTCGCTTACTTCGTCTGGGGTGTGCAGATTCTCTGGGGTATCTGATTCATGGCTATGATTCCAACGATTTCATTCGACGCCATCATTGTTGGTGGTGGCGGTGCCGGCATGCGCGCTGCGCTGCAGCTGGCCCAGGGCGGTCACAAGACTGCCGTGATCACCAAGGTCTTCCCGACCCGCTCGCACACTGTATCCGCCCAAGGCGGCATCACCTGCGCAATCGCCTCGGCTGACCCGAACGACGATTGGCGCTGGCACATGTACGACACCGTCAAGGGGTCGGACTACATTGGTGACCAGGACGCTATCGAATACATGTGTCAGGAAGGCCCGGCTGCGGTGTTCGAGCTGGACCACATGGGTCTGCCGTTCTCGCGTACCGAAACTGGCCGTATCTACCAGCGTCCGTTCGGTGGCCAGTCCAAGGACTTCGGCAAGGGCGGTCAGGCGGCGCGCACCTGCGCAGCTTCCGACCGTACCGGTCACGCGCTGCTGCACACCCTGTACCAGGGTAACCTGAAAGCCGGCACCACCTTCCTCAACGAGTACTACGCAGTCGATCTGGTGAAAAACCAGGACGGCGCATTCGTTGGTGTGATCGCGATCTGCATCGAAACCGGCGAAACCCTGTACATCAAGGCCAAGGCCACTGTACTGGCGACTGGCGGTGCGGGCCGTATCTACGCGTCGACCACCAATGCCCTGATCAACACCGGTGACGGTATCGGCATGGCCCTGCGTGCAGGCGTTCCGGTACAAGACATCGAAATGTGGCAGTTCCACCCGACCGGCATCGCCGGCGCTGGTGTACTGGTCACCGAAGGTTGCCGCGGTGAAGGCGGTTACCTGATCAACAAGCACGGCGAGCGTTTCATGGAGCGCTATGCGCCTAACGCCAAGGACCTTGCCGGTCGTGACGTTGTGGCCCGCTCGATGGTCAAGGAAATCATCGCCGGTAACGGCTGTGGTCCGAATGGCGACCACGTGATGCTCAAGCTCGACCACCTCGGCGAAGAAGTGCTGCACAGCCGCCTGCCAGGCATCTGCGAGCTGTCCAAGACCTTCGCCCACGTCGACCCAGTGGTCGCGCCGGTGCCGGTCGTACCAACCTGCCACTACATGATGGGCGGCGTTGCCACCAACATTCATGGTCAGGCCATGACCCAGGACGCCGACGGCGTCGACCAGATCATCCCGGGCTTGTTCGCCGTGGGTGAAGTGGCTTGCGTATCGGTTCACGGCGCTAACCGCCTGGGCGGCAACTCGCTGCTCGACCTGGTGGTGTTCGGTCGTGCTGCTGGTCTGCACCTGGAAAAAGCGCTGTCCGACGGCATCACCTACACCGACGCCAGCGACACCGACATCGAAGTCGCCCTGAGCCGCTTGAACAAGCTCAATCAGCGCACTGATGGCGAAGACGTGGCTACCCTGCGTCGCGAGCTGCAAAGCTGCATGCAGAACTACTTCGGCGTGTTCCGCACCGGCGAATACATGCAGAAGGGAATCGAGCAGCTGGCTCAGCTGCGCGAGCGTATTGGCAACGTCAAGATCAACGACAAGTCCCAGGCCTTCAACACCGCGCGGATCGAAGCGCTGGAGCTGCAGAACCTGCTGGAAGTTGCCGAAGCTACTGCGATCGCCGCAGAAGTGCGTAAAGAGTCGCGCGGTGCTCACGCCCGTGAAGACTTCGAAGATCGTGACGACGAAAACTGGCTGTGCCACACCCTGTTCTTCCCAGGTGAGAAGCGGGTTGCCAAGCGCGCAGTCAACTTCGCACCGAAGACCGTACCGGCGTTTGAGCCAAAAATCCGGACTTACTAAGGGGTGGCCGCTATGTTGAAAGTCGAAGTATATCGCTACAACCCGGACACCGACTCGGCGCCGAAAACTCAGATTTTCGAAGTCGACACCGGTGGCAAGGACCTGATGGTGCTGGACGTGCTGGCACTGATCAAGGAGCAGGACGAAGGTTTCTCCTATCGTCGCTCCTGCCGTGAAGGCGTCTGTGGTTCCGACGGCATGAACATCAACGGCAAGAACGGTCTGGCGTGCATCACGCCGCTGTCTGCCGTAGTAAAAGGTAACAAATTGGTCGTGCGTCCGCTGCCGGGCCTGCCAGTTATCCGTGACCTGGTCGTCGATATGAGCATCTTCTACAAGCAGTACGAGAAGGTGAAGCCATTCCTGCAGAACGATTCGCCAGCTCCGGCTATCGAACGCCTGCAATCGCCAGAAGAGCGCGAGAAGCTGGACGGTCTGTACGAGTGCATCCTGTGCGCTTGCTGCTCGACTTCCTGCCCGTCGTTCTGGTGGAACCCGGACAAGTTCCTCGGTCCAGCTGCACTGCTGCAGGCCTATCGCTTCCTGGCCGACAGCCGCGACACGAAAACTCAGGAGCGCCTGGCGTCCCTGGATGACCCGTTCAGCGTATTCCGCTGCCGCGGGATCATGAACTGCGTAAACGTTTGCCCTAAAGGTCTGAATCCGACCAAGGCAATCGGTCACGTACGTAACATGCTGCTGCAAAGCGGCACCTGATACACAGCTGTAGCAAGTGCAAGACACTGAAGCGCGGGTGGTGAGCCCGCGCGGAGGTGAAACCCGGGCAGGGGTCGATAAGGCCCACGCCCATTACCTATGAAGATTTGAGACCAGCAGGGGCTTCCGGGCTGGTACCCGGAAAATCTGCAGGATCCTCGGTGGCGTGATTGGTCGCTGTTCTCGGGCTTTCTCATGCGTATTGAGGTACTTGCCGATTCGTCCCCGAACGAGGGTGACCAAGCATGCAAGAAAGCGTGATGCAGCGCATGTGGGAAAGCGCCCACCTTTCAGGTGGTAACGCTGCATATGTGGAAGAGCTCTACGAACTCTACCTGCACGACCCTAACGCTGTGCCAGAAGAGTGGCGCACCTACTTCCAGAAGTTGCCCGCCGACGGCAGCACCGCTACCGATGTATCGCACTCGACAATCCGCGACCATTTCGTACTGCTGGCAAAGAACCAGCGCCGCGCTCAACCGGTTTCCGCCGGGAGCGTGAGCAGTGAACACGAGAAGAAGCAGGTTGAAGTTCTGCGACTGATCCAGGCCTATCGTATGCGCGGCCATCAGGCTGCCAAGCTCGACCCGTTGGGGTTGTGGCAGCGCCCTGCGCCCGTAGACCTGTCGATCAATCACTACGGCTTGACCAATGCCGATCTTGATACGACCTTCCGTGCCGGCGACCTGTTCATCGGCAAAGAGGAAGCGAGCCTACGCGAAATTCACGATGCGCTGGAGAAGACATATTGTCGCACCATCGGCGCCGAGTTCACCCATATCGTCGATTCCGAGCAGCGTAGCTGGTTCCAGCAGCGTCTCGAAAGCGTGCGTGGGCGTCCGGAGTTTTCCGCTGATGTGCAGGCGCATCTGCTTGAGCGTGTCACCGCAGGTGAAGGCCTCGAGAAGTATCTGGGCACCAAGTATCCAGGTACCAAGCGCTTCGGTCTGGAAGGCGGCGAGAGCCTGATCCCGATGCTGGACGAAATGATCCAGCGCTCGGGCTCCTACGGCACCAAGGAAGTCGTGATCGGCATGGCCCACCGTGGCCGTCTGAACGTGCTGGTCAATACCTTCGGCAAGAACCCGCGCGAGCTGTTCGACGAGTTCGAAGGCAAGAAGATGAACGAGCTGGGCTCGGGTGACGTTAAATATCACCAGGGCTTCTCGTCGAACGTGATGACCCCGGGTGGTGAAGTTCACCTGGCCATGGCGTTCAACCCGTCCCACCTGGAAATCGTCTCGCCAGTGGTGGAGGGTTCGGTGCGCGCCCGTCAGGACCGTCGCAACGACAGCGTTGGCGACAAGGTACTGCCGATCTCGATTCACGGTGATGCTGCGTTCGCTGGCCAGGGTGTGGTACTGGAAACCTTCCAGATGTCGCAGACCCGCGGTTTCAAGACCGGCGGTACCGTGCACATCGTGATCAACAACCAGGTTGGTTTCACCATCAGCAACCCGCTCGACTCGCGTTCCACCGAGTACTGCACCGACGTCGCCAAGATGATTCAGGCGCCGATCCTGCACGTCAACGGTGATGATCCGGAAGCTGTGCTGTTCGTGACCCAGCTGGCCATCGATTACCGCATGCAGTTCAAGCGTGACGTGGTGGTTGACCTGGTCTGCTACCGTCGCCGCGGCCACAACGAAGCGGACGAGCCTAACGGCACCCAGCCACTGATGTATCAGCAGATCAGCAAGCAGCGCACCACCCGTGAGCTGTACGCCGAGTCGCTGATCCAGGCCGGTCGTGTCGATGCCGAGCGTGCTCAGGCCAAGATCGACGAGTACCGCAACGCACTGGACAACGGTCTGCATGTGGTCAAGAGCCTGGTCAAGGAGCCGAACCGCGAACTGTTCGTCGACTGGCGTCCATACCTGGGCCATGCCTGGACCGCGCGTCACGACACCCGTTTTGACCTCAAGACCTTGCAGGACCTGTCGGCCAAACTGCTGGAGATGCCGGAAGGCTTCGTCGTGCAGCGTCAGGTGTCGAAGATCTACGAAGACCGCCAGAAGATGCAGGCCGGTGGCTTGCCGATCAACTGGGGCTATGCCGAAACCATGGCGTACGCCACGTTGGCCTTCGAAGGTCACCCGATCCGCATGACCGGTCAGGATATCGGCCGCGGCACCTTCTCGCACCGCCATGCGGTGTTGCACAACCAGAAGGACGCCAGCACCTATATCCCGCTGCAGAACCTGTACCCGGGCCAGCCACGTTTCGACCTGTACGATTCGTTCCTGTCCGAGGAAGCAGTTCTGGCGTTCGAATACGGTTACTCGACCACTCAGCCAAACGCGCTGGTGATCTGGGAAGCCCAGTTCGGCGACTTCGCCAACGGTGCGCAAGTGGTCATCGACCAGTTCATCACCAGTGGCGAGCACAAGTGGGGCCGTCTGTGCGGTCTGACCATGCTGCTGCCGCACGGCTACGAAGGTCAGGGTCCTGAGCACTCCTCGGCGCGTCTGGAGCGTTACCTGCAGCTGTGCGCCGAGCACAACATCCAGGTGTGCGTACCGACCACCCCGGCACAGATCTACCACCTGCTGCGTCGCCAGGTGATCCGCCCGCTGCGCAAGCCGCTGGTAGTCCTGACGCCGAAGTCGCTGCTGCGCCACAAGCTGGCCGTGTCGACCTTGGAAGACCTGGCAGAAGGCTCGTTCCAGACCGTGATCCCGGAAATCGACACCCTCGATCCGGCCAAGGTCGAACGCTTGATCCTGTGCAGTGGCAAGGTCTACTACGACCTGCTGGAAAAACGCCGTGCCGAAGGCCGCGAAGATATCGCCATCGTGCGTATCGAGCAGCTGTATCCGTTCCCGGAAGACGACCTGGTCGAAATCCTGGCGCCGTACAGCAACCTCAAGGCCGCCGTCTGGTGCCAGGAAGAGCCAATGAACCAAGGCGCCTGGTACAGCAGCCAGCACCACATGCGCCGTATCCTGGGCCGCCACAACAAGGCACTGGTCCTGGAATACGCCGGCCGCGACGCTTCTGCCGCGCCAGCCTGTGGTTACGCATCGAAGCACGCTGAACAGCAGGAAAAACTGCTGCAAGACGCCTTCACTGTTTAATGCTTTCGCGCACCTGAAACCGAATTTAAGGAAACACTGCTAATGGCTATCGAGATCAAAGCCCCAACCTTCCCGGAATCGGTTGCCGACGGCACCGTTGCCACCTGGCACAAACAGCCGGGCGACGCCGTCAAGCGTGACGAGCTGATCGTTGACATCGAAACCGACAAAGTCGTCCTGGAAGTGCTCGCCACTGCCGACGGCGTACTCGGCCCGATCGTCAAGGGCGAGGGCGACACCGTCCTCTCCGACGAACTGCTGGGCTCGATCGTTGAAGGCGGCGCTGCTGCCGCTGCACCTGCTGCTGCCGCGCCTGCTGCTGGCGGCGCTGCCCCGGCCGCTGCTGCCGACGCTGGCGAAGACGACCCGATCGCTGCACCGGCCGCGCGCAAGCTGGCTGAAGAAAGTGGTATCGATCTGGCTACCGTCGCCGGCACTGGCAAAGGCGGTCGTATCACCAAGGAAGACGTGGTTGCCGCCGTTGCCAACAAGAAGTCCGCGCCTGCCGCGGCTCCTGCTGCCAAGCCAGCCGCTGCTGCTGCCGCTCCAGTACTGACCGCCACTGGCGACCGTACCGAGAAGCGTGTGCCGATGACCCGTCTGCGCGCCAAGATCGCCGAGCGTCTGGTCGAAGCCCAGTCGAACATGGCGATGCTGACCACCTTCAACGAAGTCGACATGACCGAAGTCATGGCTCTGCGTTCGAAGTACAAGGACCTGTTCGAGAAGTCCCACAACGGCGTACGCCTGGGCTTCATGTCGTTCTTCGTCAAGGCCGCTACCGAGGCGCTCAAGCGCTACCCGGCAGTCAACGCCTCGATCGACGGCACCGACATCGTCTACCACGGCTTTGCTGACGTCGGCGTTGCCGTCTCCAGCGACCGTGGCCTGGTGGTTCCAGTACTGCGCAACGCCGAGCAGATGAGCCTGGCGGAAATCGAGAACGGCATCGCCACCTTCGGCAAGAAGGCTCGTGACGGCAAGCTGGGCATCGAAGACATGACCGGCGGTACCTTCACCATCACCAACGGTGGTACATTCGGCTCGATGATGTCGACCCCGATCGTCAACCCGCCGCAGGCGGCTATTCTGGGCATGCACAACATCATCCAGCGTCCGATGGCGGTCAATGGCCAGGTTGCCATTCGCCCGATGATGTATCTGGCGCTGTCCTACGATCACCGTCTGATCGATGGCAAGGAAGCAGTAACCTTCCTGGTCACCATCAAGAACCTGCTGGAAGACCCGGCTCGTCTGCTGCTGGACATCTAACACGCAGCTGCAAGCGGCAACCGGCCGGCTCCCGTGCGAGCCCGTCGCTTGCCGCTTGAGGCTTGCAGCTTGTAGCTGAAAAGGAATCTTTTATGACCCAGAAATTCGACGTGGTAGTGATTGGTGCAGGCCCTGGTGGCTATGTTGCCGCGATCAAGGCCGCTCAGCTTGGCTTGAGCACCGCCTGCATCGAGAAGTACACCGACGCCGAAGGCAAACTGGCCTTGGGCGGTACCTGCCTGAACGTCGGTTGCATTCCTTCCAAGGCGCTGCTGGACAGCTCCTGGAAATACAAGGAAGCCAAAGAGAGCTTCAACGTTCACGGTATCTCCACTGGCGAAGTGAAGATGGACGTTGCTGCCATGGTTGGCCGCAAGGCTGGCATCGTGAAGAACCTGACCAGCGGTGTTGCCACCCTGTTCAAGGCCAACGGCGTTACTTCGATCCAGGGCCACGGCAAACTGCTGGCTGGCAAGAAAGTCGAAGTCACCAAGGCTGACGGCACTACCGAAATCATCGAAGCCGAAAACGTGATCCTGGCCTCCGGCTCGCGTCCGATCGACATTCCGCCGGCTCCGGTCGACCAGAACGTCATCGTCGACTCCACCGGTGCCCTGGAATTCCAGACCGTTCCGCAGCGTCTGGGCGTGATCGGCGCTGGCGTGATCGGCCTGGAACTGGGTTCGGTATGGTCGCGTCTGGGTGCTCAGGTAACTGTCCTGGAAGCTCTGGATACCTTCCTCATGGCTGCCGATACTGCAGTTGCCAAGGAAGCCCAGAAGACCCTGACCAAGCAAGGCCTGGACATCAAGCTGGGCGCTCGCGTGACCGGCTCGCAAGTCAACGGCAACGAAGTCGAAGTGACTTACACCGATGCCAACGGCGAGCAGAAGATCACCTTCGACAAGCTGATCGTTGCGGTCGGCCGTCGTCCAGTGACCACCGAACTGCTGTCTGCCGACAGCGGCGTCGACATCGACGAGCGCGGCTACATCTTCGTCGATGACTACTGCGCAACCAGCGTGCCGGGCGTGTACGCCATCGGTGACGTGGTGCGTGGCATGATGCTGGCGCACAAGGCCTCGGAAGAGGGCATCATGGTTGTCGAGCGCATCAAGGGCCACAAGGCTCAGATGAACTACGACCTGATCCCATCGGTGATCTACACCCACCCGGAAATCGCTTGGGTCGGCAAGACCGAACAAGCCTTGAAGGCTGAAGGCGTAGAGGTTAACGTGGGCACCTTCCCGTTCGCGGCCAGCGGCCGTGCGATGGCTGCCAACGACACCGGTGGTTTCGTCAAGGTCATCGCCGATGCCAAGACCGACCGCGTTCTGGGTGTGCACGTGATTGGCCCATCGGCTGCCGAACTGGTTCAGCAGGGCGCAATCGCAATGGAATTCGGCACCAGCGCCGAAGACATCGGCATGATGGTGTTCAGCCATCCGACCCTGTCCGAAGCGCTGCATGAAGCCGCTCTGGCTGTGAATGGCGGTGCCATTCACGTCGCCAACCGCAAGAAGCGTTAATTATAAGAAACCACGGCGGGTCGCCCGTCGTGAGTCCTGCGTGCATGACTCACCGCGGAACGTCCGCCGGACCGGACCTTCGGGACCACCCGAAGGTTTAACGGTCACAGGTGGTGCGGCGCCATTGTTGGCGCAGCGCCGAAGCGCAGTACCTAACGAAGACGGTATAAAGCATGAATCTTCACGAGTATCAGGGTAAGCAGCTGTTCGCTGAATACGGCCTGCCAGTTTCCAAGGGTTTCGCAGTCGACACCCCTGAAGCAGCAGCAGAAGCCTGCGACAAGATCGGCGGTTCCGAGTGGGTTGTAAAAGCCCAGGTTCACGCAGGTGGTCGCGGTAAAGCGGGCGGCGTCAAGCTGGTTCGCAGCAAAGAAGACGCCAAGGCGTTCGCTGCACAGTGGTTGGGCAAGCGTCTGGTGACTTACCAGACTGACGCCAACGGTCAGCCAGTGACCAAGATCCTGGTCGAGTCCTGCACTGACATCGCCAAAGAGCTGTATCTGGGCGCTGTAGTCGATCGTTCGAGCCGTCGTATCGTGTTCATGGCTTCCACCGAAGGTGGCGTGGATATCGAGAAAGTCGCTCACGAAACTCCTGAGAAGATCATCAAGGCTACTATCGATCCACTGGTTGGCGCTCAGCCATTCCAGGGTCGTGAACTGGCGTTCCAGCTGGGTCTGGAAGGCAAGCAAGTTGCACAGTTCGCCAAGATTTTCGTAGGCCTGGCCAAGCTGTTCAAAGAACACGACCTGGCCCTGCTGGAAGTCAACCCGCTGGTCATCAAGGCCGACGGCGACCTGCATTGCCTCGATGCCAAAATCAACATCGATGCCAACGCAATGTACCGTCAGCCTAAGCTGAAGACCTTCCACGACCCGTCCCAGGACGATCCTCGTGAAGCCCACGCTGCCAGCTTCGAGCTGAACTACGTAGCGCTGGAAGGCAACATCGGTTGCATGGTCAACGGTGCTGGCCTGGCCATGGGTACCATGGACATCGTCAACCTGCACGGCGGCAAGCCAGCCAACTTCCTCGACGTAGGTGGTGGTGCTACCAAAGAGCGCGTGACCGAAGCTTTCAAGATCATCCTGTCCGACAGCAATGTCGCGGCCGTACTGGTCAACATCTTCGGCGGCATCGTTCGCTGCGACATGATTGCCGAAGGCATCATCGGCGCTGTGAAAGAAGTCGGCGTCAAGGTACCGGTTGTCGTCCGTCTGGAAGGCAACAATGCCGAACTCGGCGCTAAAGTACTGGCAGAAAGCGGTTTGAACATCATTGCTGCAACCAGCCTGACCGACGCTGCTCAACAAGTTGTCAAAGCTGCGGAGGGCAAGTAATGAGCGTCCTGATCAATAAAGACACCAAAGTCATCTGCCAGGGCTTCACCGGCTCGCAGGGCACTTTCCACTCCGAGCAAGCCATCGCCTACGGCACCAAGATGGTTGGCGGCGTGACTCCGGGCAAGGGCGGCACCACTCACCTGGGCCTGCCAGTGTTCAACACTGTGAAAGAAGCTGTAGAAGCTACCGGCGCTGACGCTTCGGTCATCTACGTTCCAGCTCCTTTCTGCAAGGACTCGATCCTTGAAGCAGCCCTGGGCGGCATCAAGCTGATCGTCTGCATCACCGAAGGCATTCCTACCCTGGACATGCTGGATGCCAAGGTCAAGTGCGACGAACTGGGTGTTACCCTGATCGGCCCTAACTGCCCAGGCGTGATCACTCCGGGCGAGTGCAAGATCGGCATCATGCCAGGTCACATCCACTTGCCAGGCAAGGTCGGTATCGTGTCGCGTTCCGGCACCCTGACCTACGAAGCTGTCAAGCAGACCACCGACGCCGGCTTCGGCCAGTCGACCTGCGTCGGCATCGGCGGTGACCCGATCCCAGGCTCGAACTTCATCGACATCCTGAAGCTGTTCCAGGAAGACCCGCAGACCGAAGCGATCGTCATGATCGGCGAGATCGGCGGTTCGGCTGAAGAAGAAGCCGCTGCCTACATCAAAGCCAACGTGACCAAGCCGGTCGTTTCCTACATCGCTGGTGTTACCGCTCCTGCGGGCAAGCGTATGGGTCACGCTGGTGCAATCATCTCTGGCGGCAAAGGCACTGCAGACGAGAAGTTTGCAGCGCTGCAGGACGCAGGTGTTAAAACCGTGCGTTCGCTGGCCGACATCGGCAAGGCCCTGGCCGAGCTGACTGGCTGGGAAGCCAAGAAGTAATACGCTAGACCCCCCACGCGCACAGAGGCCACCTTCGGGTGGCCTTTGTCGTTTCAGCAGTACCGCAAGTCAGCTCACTGGGGCTGTCGTTCATAACCGCGACAGCCAATTGCATTGGCGAGACACCTCGTCAGCCAGCCGTGCAGTCGGGGTGCAACTTGGTTACACTGTCGCCCACTTTCGTGTCGGCGCCCCAAAAGGGTGCGGGTATGTCAAAAAGGTCTGTCCCACCCGGACGGTCCCATATTTCCCTCATCCAAGGGGAAATCCCTCTCTAAATCCCGATTTCAGTAGTGTGGTATTTCCTTAAATGAAAGTTCTCAAAGGCCAGGATATTCTGGCGCTTGGCTTTATGACGTTTGCGCTGTTCGTCGGCGCCGGCAACATCATCTTCCCGCCGATCGTTGGCTTGCAGTCAGGCCCGCACGTGTGGATGGCAGCCTTGGGCTTCCTCGTCACTGCGGTAGGCCTGCCGGTCATCACCGTGGTTGCCCTGGCCAAGGTCGGCGGCGGCATGGACGCGTTGAGCAGCCCGATCGGCAAGTTCTTCGGTGGCCTGCTGGCGGCGGTCTGCTACCTGTCGGTCGGCCCGCTGTTCGCTACCCCACGTACAGCAACGGTGTCGTTCGAAGTGGGCGTAGCGCCGTTGACCGGTGAAAGCCCGCTGGCGTTGTTCATCTACAGCCTGGTCTACTTCATCATCGTGCTGGCAGTGTCCATGTACCCCGGCAAGCTGCTCGATACCGTGGGCCGCTTCCTTGCACCGCTGAAGATCCTCGCCCTGGCGGCCCTGGGTATCGCTGCGTTTGCGCTGCCTGCCGGGACCATCGGCGAAGCACAGCCGGCTTACGTTGCCGCGCCGTTCTCGCAGGGTTTCATCAATGGCTACCTGACCATGGACACCCTCGGGGCGCTGGTCTTCGGTATCGTCATCGTCAACGCGATCCGCTCGCGTGGCGTAGAGTCGCCAAAGCTGATCACCCGCTATGCAGTCATCGCTGGCCTGATCGCCGGGTTAGGGCTGGCACTGGTGTACATCAGCCTGTTCCGCCTCGGTGCCGGCAGCCATGACATCGCCGCTGACGCTACCAACGGCGCGGCCGTGCTGCATGCCTACGTGCAACACACCTTTGGCTCGCTTGGTAGCGGCTTCTTGGCGGTTTTGATCGCGTTGGCCTGCCTGGTGACTGCGGTTGGCCTGACCTGCGCCTGTGCCGAGTACTTCAGCCAGATTCTGCCGCTGTCGTACCGCACGCTGGTGGTGATCCTGGCCGGTTTCTCGCTGGTGGTTTCCAACCTTGGCCTGACCAAGCTGATCATGTTCTCGATCCCGTTGCTGACGGCAATCTATCCACCATGCATCGTGCTAGTGGCGCTGAGCTTCTGCAAAGGGATCTGGAACTCGCCGGTGCGTATCATGGGTCCGGTGATGGCGGTGTCGTTGTTGTTCGGCATGGTCGACGCGATCAAAGGCACTTCGCTCGCGCACATCCTGCCGGATGCCGTAGCGCATCTGCCGCTGAGCGAACAAGGCCTGGCGTGGTTGGTACCTTCGGCGCTGACCCTCGGCGCGGCGATGCTTTGCGACTGGATGCTGGGCAAGCCGCGCGAGGTCCTGGCGTGAGGCACTGACAGCTTCTGGCGAGCGCTGGCCACAAGCCGCTTGGGCGTTTGCTGCAGCTGAATGACAAAACCCCGTGTCCGTCAGGATCCGGGGTTTTTTTATGCGTGGCTTACAATGTGCAACTAGGAGCGTTCCAGAATCTGCGGGCCAGGGCCTGCTTCACCGAGTACATCACCTGGGTTGCGCAACGGGCAGTCATCCAGCGATAGACACCCGCAACCTATGCAACTGTCCAGTTCGTTCCGCAATCTCGTCAGCCGTTCAATGCGCTCATCGAGGTTGGCCTTCCACTGGGACGACATCACCTTCCACTGCGCCGCGGTGAGTTTGCTGCCGACCGGGTACTGGCTGAACGCTGCGCGGATGGACTCCAGGGAAATCCCGGTGCGCTGTGCCACTTTGATGATGGCGATATAGCGCAACATGATTGCCGAGTAGCGGCGCTGATTACCTTCGCTGCGCGTGCTCGTGATCAACCCCTTGGACTCATAGAAGTGCAGGGTAGAGACCGCTACGCCGCTGCGCTTGGCCACCTCGCCGACGCTCAATGTCCGGTAGGGGCCGATCGATTCCAGTTCTTTGTCCATGGTGCTTGACCTCAAGATAACTTGAGGTATTAGAGTGCCTCGCGCTGCATTTGGCAAATCTGCGTGCGCGCCGTGGGATCGGCGCGTGCTCCCGTGCGGGCTGGCTGCAATGGCAGCCGTCTGCAGCGGCAACGGGCAATAGCACTACTACGGATAAAGGCATTTCTATGAGTTTGGATAGTTCTGTGTGGCTGTTTCAGTCGCTGTACGCAGTCGGCCTGGCCATTTGGCTGACGATCGCTGTGATCGATAACCTGCGCGGGTTTCGTGAGTTGGTCCACGCGGTGGGGGTGACGATGTCGATGACGTCGCTGCAACAACCACCCGCTATCCATTCGATCCTGTCGGAGCGTGCGCTGACCTCCGTGCGCTGGCATCGCCTGACCGTGTCCGTGCTGCTGGTGCTCAAGTGCGTTGCTTTGCTTGCGTGCTGGATCGGGTGTTACCTGTTGCTTATCGGCGGCGGCCTGGAGCAAGCCCGTCCTTGGCTCAACGTTGCCCTGAGCGCTTTCACTGGCTGCCTGTTGGCCATGCATCTGGGCGGCCTTTGGTTCGCTTACTGGATTCGCGAAGACGACCTGCAACGCGGTCACCTGGCGTTACTGATCTGGACGTTGGGCAGCTTTTTCCTGTTCAACGGCCGCTGGGCATGAACCGAACCAAGTCCGAGACCAAGAGCCTCTTCGCCATGCATACAAAAACGACCCGTGCCCTCGCCATCGCAGCGTGTGCCCTCATCCTGTGCGCTGCGCTCTACGCAGCGGGTAATTTCAAAGACACTGCAGACACAGCTGGAGTGACTGCATTGACCAAGGTCGCGCTCGCTACCGTCGAGCACGGCAACGCTTCGAGTAGCATCTCCGCAATCGCCGGGCTGGAAGCCGCTCGCCAGGTGCAGGTGCCGGCGGAGGTCGGTGGTCGGGTGACCAAGATCTCGTTCACCTCGGGGCAGGCGGTTGCCGCGGGTCAGTTACTGCTGCAACTCAATGACGCACCCGAGCAAGCCGAGCGCATACGCCTTCAGGCACAGCTGCGTAACGCGCAGACAGCGCTCGCACGCACCCGCAGCCTGGTCGCGCAAAACGCCGCGACCCAGGAGCAGCTCGACGACGCACGCGCGGCACATGACATGGCCGTCGGCGCGCTACGGCAGAATGAGGCGTTGATCGCACAAAAGGCTATTCGTGCGCCATTCTCCGGGGTGGTTGGCATCCGCCGTGTGCATGAAGGCCAGTACCTGAACGCTGGTGATGCAATTGTCAGCCTGGTCGACGCGCGCACGCTTCACGCCAACTTCTCGCTCGCCGAGCAAAGCAGCCCAGGCCTCTACGTCGGGCAGCCGGTCGAGCTACTGGTCGATGCTTATCCTGGTCGCAGTTTCCAGGCAAAGGTAAGCGCGATTGATCCGTTGATCGACCGCTCGCGTACGGTCCAGGTGCAAGCCACGCTGACCAACCCCGACAGCCTGCTCAAGGCCGGTATGTACGCGAGCATCCAGGTGGCGCTCGCCGAGACGCAGCCGGTGCTCACCATTCCGGAAACGGCGGTGACCTACACAGCCTATGGCGACACGGTATTCGTGGCGGAACGCAACGACCAGCAGATGCTGGTGGTCAAGCGTGTCGCCGTCGAGGCCGGCGAGCGGCGCGATGGTCGCGTGGAGATCGACAAGGGCCTGCGCGAAGGAGATCGGGTGGTCACCTCAGGGCAGCTCAAGCTCAGCGATGGCATGGCCGTCGAGGAGGTCACGCATGACACCTTGGCCGCACCAGATCCGCTTGCCAGCGATATCGCACAGGTGTCGCCATGAAATTTACCGATGTTTTCGTGCGCCGCCCGGTGCTCGCCTTGGTGGTCAGCACGCTGATTCTGCTGCTGGGCTTGCTCGCAGTGGGCAAGCTGCCGACCCGCCAGTACCCCATGCTGGAAAGCTCGACCATCACGGTCATGACCGAGTATCCGGGAGCATCGTCGGAGCTGATGCAAGGCTTCGTTACCCAGCCGATTGCGCAAGCGGTGTCGTCCGTCGAGGGCATTGACTATCTATCGTCCTCCTCGGTGCAGGGGCGCAGCCTGGTCACCCTCAGGATGGAGCTCAACCGCGACTCGACCCAGGCGCTGACCGAGGTCATGGCCAAGGTCAATCAGGTTCGCTACAAGCTGCCGGCGCAGGCCTATGACCCGGTGATCGAACGCTCGTCCGGCGACTCCACCGCCGTCGCTTATGTTGGTTTTTCCAGCGCAACGCTCGCTACGCCAGCGATGACAGACTACCTGGCGCGGGTGGGGGAGCCGATGTTCTCCACCATCGAAGGGGTTGCCAAGGTCGAGGTATTCGGCGGGCAACGGCTCGCGATGCGGTTGTGGCTGGACGCCGACCGCTTGGCTGCACGCGGGTTGACCGCTGCCGATGTCGCGCAGGCTGTGCGGCGCAACAACTTTCAGGCCGCACCCGGCAAGGTCAAGGGCCAGTACGTGGTGTCGAGCGTGCGGGTCAATACCGATCTTGCCAGCGTCGCCGAATTTCGCGAGCTGGTAATTCACAACGACGGCAACCGCCTGGTGAAGTTGAAGGACGTCGGCACGGTCGAGCTGGGAGCAGCAGCGTCGGAAACCAGCGGCTTGATGGATGGCACGCCTGCGGTACACCTGGGGCTGTTTCCGACCCCGGCTGGCAACCCGCTGGTGATCGTCGCAGGGATCAGGGAGCTGCTGCCGCAGATCCGCCAGACCCTGCCGCCCGGCGTGCAGGTCGAACTGGCCTTCGAGACTTCGCGGTTCATTGAGGCGTCGATCGATGAGGTCATGCATACCTTGCTCGAAGCCTTGCTCGTGGTCGTGGTGGTGATCTATCTGTGCCTTGGCTCGTTGCGCACCGTGTTGATCCCGGTGGCGACCATTCCGCTGTCGATGCTGGGCGCCGCAGGTTTGATGCTGGCCTTCGGCTTCAGCATCAACTTGCTGACCCTGCTGGCCATGGTGCTGGCCATCGGGCTGGTGGTGGATGATGCCATCGTGGTGGTCGAAAACGTCCATCGGCACATCGCGGCGGGCAAGTCACCGGTCGCCGCTGCGTTGATCGGCGCGCGTGAGGTGGCCGGGCCGGTGATCGCCATGACCATTACCCTCGCGGCGGTGTATGCGCCGATTGGGCTGATGGCCGGCCTGACGGGCGCATTGTTCAAGGAGTTTGCTTTGACCCTGGCCGGCGCGGTGGTGGTGTCGGGCGTGGTTGCCCTGACCCTGTCGCCGGTCATGAGCTCGTTGCTGTTGCCAGCCAGACAGCAGGAAGGGCGCATGGCGCATGCCGCCGAGCAGTTCTTTGCTGGTTTGACGCGACACTATGGCCAGCTGTTGAGTATTTCGCTGAGCCACCGCTGGGTCACCGCCGGGTTCGCGCTGCTGGTGTGCGTGAGCCTGCCGCTGCTGTATCAGTTGCCGCAGCGCGAGCTGGCACCCGCTGAGGATCAGGCCAACGTGCTGACTGCGATCAAGGCGCCGCAGCATGCAAATCTGGACTATGTGGAACGTTTTGCCCATAAACTCGATGCCGTCTACGCAAGCATCCCGGAGACCGTCAGCACCTGGATCATCAACGGCAGCGACGGCGTGGCCTCCAGCATTGGTGGCATCAACCTGTCGACCTGGGGCGAGCGCGAGCGATCAGCCGCGCAGATCCAGGCGCAACTGCAGGGCGCCGTCAATGAAGTCGAAGGCACCAGTATCTTTGCCTTCCAGTTAGCGGCGTTGCCCGGTTCTACCGGCGGCCTGCCGGTGCAGATGGTGCTGCGCAGTCCACAGGGTCATGCGCTGCTTTACCAGACAATGGAGGAGATCAAACAGCGCGCACGAGACAGCGGCCTGTTTGCCGTCGTCGACAGTGACCTCGATTACAACAGTCCGGTGGTGCAGGTGCGCATTGATCGCGCCAAGGCCAACAGCCTTGGTATAAGCATGCAGGACATCGGTGAATCGCTGGCGGTACTGGTCGGTGAGAACTACGTCAACCGTTTCGGCCTGGAGGGCCGCTCCTATGATGTAATTCCGCAGAGCGTGGGCAATCAGCGCCTTACTCCGCAGGGGTTGGCGCGCCAGTTCGTGCGCACACAGGATCAAACGCTGGTGCCGCTGTCGACCGTTGTGCAGGTAGCGATGCAGGTAGAGCCCAACAAGTTGACGCAGTTCAACCAGCAAAATGCCGCTACCTTGCAGGCCATCCCTGCGGCGGGTGTATCACTTGGCGAGGCCGTGGCCTTTCTCGAGGGGGTGGCGAGTAGCCTGCCGGCCGGCTTCAGCCATGACTGGCAATCCGATGCCCGCCAGTACGTGCATGAAGGCAGCGCGCTGGTGTTCGCGTTCCTCGCGGCGCTGGTGATCATTTACCTGGTGCTGGCCGCACAGTACGAAAGCCTGATCGACCCGTTGATCATCCTGATCACCGTGCCGCTATCGCTTTGCGGCGCATTGCTGCCGTTGGCGCTGGGCTTTGCCACCTTGAACATCTATACCCAAATCGGCCTGGTGACCCTGATTGGTCTGATCAGCAAGCACGGCATCCTCATGGTCGAGTTCGCCAATGAGCTGCAGGTGCATGGAGGGCTGAACCGGCACACGGCCATTCTGCGTGCGGCACAGATTCGCCTGCGGCCGGTGCTGATGACCACTGCGGCAATGGTGGTGGGGCTGGTGCCGTTGTTGTTCGCCAGTGGTGCGGGTGCTAATAGCCGCTTCGGGTTGGGTGTGGTGATCGTGTCGGGGATGCTGGTCGGTACGCTCTTCACCTTGTTCGTGTTGCCCACGGTGTACACGCTGCTGGCCCGCAACCACTCGGCCAGCGCCACGACCCTTCGCGCACGACAACTTGCCGAAGTCGATACTTGTGAGGGCGCAGCGGAGCAGGGGAGCGCATCATGAAAAAACTGTACCCATGGGTCTTGATGGCCAGTGTCAGCGCGGTGCTCGGCTGCGCGGTAGGACCGCAATACGTTCAACCTGTCACGCCGCCGATTGCAGTGCAGAGCAAGCAGGCGAGCCAGTTCAATGCGGCGCTGAGTCAGGCGCCGTGGTGGACGTTCTTCGATGAACAGCGGCTTACTCAGCTTATCTCCACGGCACTGACGCACAACCATGACATTCGCCAGGCCCAGGCCAACCTGCAGGCTTCTCGCGCGGTGTCCGATGAACGCCGCCTGGATCGACTGCCCGCCGTCACCGCGCAAGCTGGCTATCTGCGCAGCATCGCGCAACAAGCCGACGCTGACGGTAAGGTCGAACGCAGGCTGAGCGAAAGCTGGCGGACAGGTTTCGATGCTCAGTGGGAGATCGATTTGTTCGGGCGTCTGAACCGCCTGAGCCAGTCGGCACAAGCTCGTTCGCAGGCAATGCAGGCAGAATTGGACTTGATCCAACTGACCATTGCCGCCGAAGTTGCGCGTGCCTATTACGAGGGCCAAGGCGCGCAGCACAGACTGCAACTGGCTCGAGCGCAGGCACAGAGCTGGCAAGAAACGCTGCAGTTGGTCCAGGCCCGCGTAATGTCGGGCAGCGGCTCCCCGGAGGATCTGGAGAACGCCCGCGCCAACCTGTTGCGCAGCGAGGCCGCCATTCCGCCGCTGGCAGTAATGCTTGAGCAAATGCGCTTACGGCTCGATGTGCTGACGGGTTATCGGCCAGGCCACCATTCAGTCAACTTCGACGCGCCATCATCGCCACCTCTGGTCAGGCAATTACCGCTGGGCGACGTCGATCGCCTGATCCGCGCCAGGCCCGACGTGGTGCGTGCCGAGCGCTTGCTGGCAGCGAGCACTGAAGACGTCGGCGCTGCGACTGCCGAACTGTACCCGCGTGTGGACCTGGGTGGCTTCATCGGGTTCATCGCCCTGGGCGGCAACACCATCGGCAGCGCATCACGCGCATTCGAGGTTGCGCCTGGCGTCAGCTGGCCTGCACTGCGCCTGGGCAGCGCGCGTGCGCGCTTGCGCGGGGCGCAGGCGCTATCGGAGGGCGCCCTGGCAGGCTACGAGCAGTCCTTGCTGCAGGCTCAGGAGGAGGTTGAGCACGCTGTTACCCAGCTCACCCAGCAACAAACGCGTGTAGCCAGGATGCTGCAATCGGCTACTCATGGCCAGGCAGCACTCGACATCGCGATGGCGCGCTATCGCGCGGGCTCGGGCAGCTACTTGGCAGTGCTGGAAAATCAACGCGGCCTGTTCGAGATCCAGCAGGAGCTTGCCCAGGCGGAGACAGCCTCGTATGTCCACGTCATCGCCCTTTACAAGGCATTGGGTTGGGGTGCAGCAGGCCCTGGTCATGCGCCGCAGGCGCTTACTGCAGGTGCAGGCGTGTGAGCCGAAGCGTGGCAACCTGGGTGGTTGGCGAGGGGGCGCAGCTTTTGTAGTTCAACGCGTGTCTTTTGCCACATTCGGGCGTCGAAACCGATATCCTTTTGTGCACCTGAACGGTCGAGAACCTGCATGAGCTTTATCCAAAGCAACCTGAGCAACCTGTTGGCAGTCTGCTGGTTTGCCGTGTGCTGGGGTGGTTACACCCGCTACGCAATCTGGAAGGGCCGCGATACGGCCTGCCTGGCCAGCGTTCTGCACCTCTATCGGGAAGACTGGATGCGGCGCATGCTGCTGCGCGACAACCGCATTGCCGATGCCAGTGTGATCGGCAACCTTGAGCGCAATGCATCGTTCTTCGCTTCCAGCACGTTGATCATCCTTGCCGGTATCCTCACGGTGCTGGGGGCGTCGGACCGCGCCGTATCGCTGCTGGCCGACCTGCCGTATGTGCAGGTGGCTTCGCAGGGCATGTCGGAAGTGAAGCTGTTGGGCCTGGCGGCGGTGTTCGTCTACGCCTTCTTCACCTTCAGCTGGTGCATGCGCCAGTACAACTTTGCAGCGGTGCTGGTGGGCTCGGCGCCGATGATCGGCGAGCGCCTGGTCAACGAGCTTGAGCGCAAGGCATTTGCCGCGCGGGCAGCACGGGTGCTGTCACTTGCGGCCAACCAGTTCAACTTGGGCTTGCGCGCCTATTACTTCGGCATGGCCATGTTGACCTGGTTCATCAACCCGTGGCTGTTCATGGTCGTCAGCCTGGGCGTAGTGCTGATTCTTTATCGCCGCGAGTTCCACTCCGATGTATTGGAAGTGATGGTGTTCACGCCGACTGAAAGTGTCCCTGCTGACGCGCCGAAAGAGCCGAGCGCGGTGTTGACTGAAACGGTTAATCGTTAAACTTCAGGCATAAAAAAACCCGACAATGTCGGGTTTTTTAATGTGCTGCGATTACGGCTTGACTGGTGCAGTCGGGGCCGGCTCGCCTTTGTCAGCAGCTTCTTCAGCTGCTTTTTGCTGCGCTTCAGCCTGGTCTTTGGCAGCTTCGGCGTTTTCCTTGGCAGCTTCATTCATCTTATCCTGAGCTTCGCCCGCTTTTTCCTGGGCTTGCTCAGCGTGTTCCTGTGCATCTTGAGCCTTGTTTTCGCTTGCCTTGTCGCAAGCAGCCAGGCCCATGGCAGCAGCCAGCATCAGAGCAAAAGCAAAAGGTTTACGCATGGGGTGTCTCTCCTTGGGTGGAATAACTTACTTGAACCTTCGAGTTCAAGTGCGCGAAATTAGTTCCACAGAGATTACAGATATATAAGTGCGCGTCCACTCTGGAATTTTCAACGCGCTTGTGCTGTCACGCCAACGAGGGCTTAACGGTGATCGATTCGTCTCTGACGGCCATGGCTGAACGCTTTCTGTCGGCACTCCGGCATTGCCAGTTATTGAACATGCGCGTGCATCAAGCTGATGCTGGCGGCATGACCTTGGTGCTGCCTTGGTCGCCGCTGCTGGTTGGCAATCCACAGACCGGTGCAGTCCATGGCGGCGCGCTGACCACGTTGATGGACACCACCTGCGGCATGGCCACTTTGTGTTCGTTGGCGCAGTTCGAAGTGTGCCCGACCCTGGACCTGCGCATCGACTATATGCACCCCGCCGAGGCCGGCAAGGATATCTACGGCCACGCGCATTGTTATCGTGTCACCCGCGATGTGATTTTCACCCGTGGCATGGCCTATCAGGATGACCCCGAGCAGCCTATCTGCCAGGTGGTGGGGACTTTCATGCGCCTGGGTCAGCAGGCCAGGGGTGGTATCCGCTTTGCTGGCAAGCTTGATGGAGGGCAGGGCTGATGATTCCGGCAGACGTTCGCCAGCGCCTCAATCAGGCCCACGCTGTGGGTGATTACGCACCACTGCTGTCATTGATTCCTTATGCAGGGCTCATCGGTATCGAGTGCGAGCGCCAGGGCGAGCAGCTGTTGTTCCGCTTGCCAGCCAGTGCCGACAATGTCGGCAATCCGCTGTTGCCGGCCATTCATGGTGGTGTCATCGCAGGTTTCATGGAGCTCTCGGCAGCGCTCTACCTGCTGGTCTATAGCGAAAGCGCGAGCATTCCGAAAATCATCGATTTCTCCATCGACTACCTGCGTGCCGGCTATCTGCGCGACACCTACGCCAGCTGCCAGCTCTGGCGCCAGGGGCGGCGGGTGACCAATGTCGCGATCAGTGCCTGGCAGGACGATCGCAACCTGCCGATCGCCATGGCCCGTGCTCATTTCAAGATCGAACCGGAAAAGCCCTTGAAATAGTCCGCCATGCCCCCATCTGTTGGACATCCCGCCGTAAACGCCGGCCACCGCGGCCTGCCAGGCGACCATTGCCATCAGATCGGAGTTTTGAAGACCATGAGTGTGGAGACACAAAAAGAAACCCTGGGCTTCCAGACCGAGGTAAAGCAACTGCTGCACCTCATGATCCACTCGCTGTACTCGAACAAGGAAATTTTCCTTCGCGAGCTGATTTCCAACGCCTCCGACGCCGCTGACAAGCTGCGTTTCGAAGCCCTGGCCAAGCCAGAGCTGCTCGAGGGCGACGCCGACCTGAAAATCCGCGTCAGCTTCGATGCCGAGGCCGGCACCGTGACCCTGGAAGACAACGGCATCGGCATGAGCCGTGAAGATGTCATTGCGCACCTGGGCACCATTGCCAAGTCCGGCACTGCCGATTTCATGAAAAACCTCAGCGGCGACCAGAAAAAGGATTCGCACCTGATCGGTCAGTTCGGCGTGGGCTTCTATTCGGCGTTCATCGTCGCCGACCAGGTCGACGTCTACAGCCGTCGTGCCGGTCAGCCAGCTGCTGAAGGCGTGCACTGGTCGTCGAAAGGCGAGGGCGAATTCGAAGTTGCCACCATCGACAAGCCACAACGCGGCACGCGCATCGTTCTGCACCTGAAGAAGGAAGAACAGGAGTTTGCTGACGGCTGGCGCCTGCGCAACGTCGTGAAGAAGTACTCCGACCACATTGCCCTGCCAATCCAGCTGCCTAAAGAGCAGGCCGAAGCCGCTGAAGGCGAAGCCGCACCGGCGCAGGAATGGGAAACCGTCAACCGCGCCAGCGCCCTGTGGACCCGTCCGCGTACCGAGGTCAAGGACGAGGAATACCAGGAGTTCTACAAGCACATCGGCCATGACTTCGAAAACCCGCTGGCCTGGAGCCACAACAAGGTCGAAGGCAAGCTCGAATACAACTCGCTGCTGTACGTCCCGGCCCGCGCGCCGTTCGACCTGTACCAGCGCGAAGCGCCGCGTGGCCTGAAGCTGTACGTGCAGCGTGTGTTCATCATGGACCAGGCCGAGTCGTTCCTGCCGTTGTACCTGCGTTTCATCAAGGGCGTGGTTGACTCCAATGACCTGTCGCTGAACGTTTCGCGCGAGATCCTGCAGAAAGACCCGATCATCGACTCGATGAAAACCGCGCTGACCAAGCGTGTGCTGGACATGCTCGAGAAGCTGGCGAAGAACGAACCCGAGCAATACAAGGGCTTCTGGAAGAACTTCGGCCAGGTCCTCAAGGAAGGCCCGGCAGAAGATTTCGCCAACAAAGAGAAGATCGCCGGCCTGCTGCGCTTTGCTTCAACCCACGACGACAGCGGCGAGCAAAGTGTGTCGCTGGCTGACTACCTGGCCCGTGCCAAAGAAGGTCAGGACAAGATCTACTACCTCACCGGCGAAACCTACGCGCAGGTCAAGAACAGCCCGCACCTTGAGGTCTTCCGCAAGAAAGGCATCGAAGTGCTGCTGCTGACCGACCGTATCGACGAGTGGCTGATGAGCTACCTGAGCGACTTCGACGGCAAGAGCTTTGTCGATGTTGCCCGCGGTGACCTTGACCTGGGCAAGCTGGATTCGGAAGAAGACAAGAAAGCCCAGGAAGAAGTCGCCAAGGAAAAAGAAGGTCTGGTCGAGCGTCTGAAAGCTGCGCTGGGTGACAGTGTTGCTGAAGTGCGTGTTTCCCATCGCCTGACCGACTCGCCAGCCATCCTGGCCATCGGTGAGCAGGACCTGGGCCTGCAGATGCGTCAGATTCTCGAGGCCAGCGGGCAGAAAGTGCCGGATTCGAAGCCTATCTTCGAATTCAACCCGGCTCACCCGCTGATCGAGAAACTCGATCACGAGCAGAGCGAGGATCGTTTCGGCGAGCTTTCGCACATCCTCTTCGATCAGGCTGCCTTGGCCGCTGGCGACAGCCTCAAGGACCCTGCGGCGTATGTGCGTCGCCTGAACAAGCTGCTGGTCGAGCTGTCTGCTTGAGATAAGCGCTGAATAAGCCCGCTTCGGCGGGCTTTTTTATTACGGTCTTTTGTACCAGGACAAGGAGAAGCTTGATGAGCAAAGCAATCGTCGAATCGTTGGTCTATCACCACGCCGGCAAGGCTTACGAGAGCCGCTTGGTATACGCCCCAGGCGCAGAAGCAAAACCTGCTCTGCTGATGGCGCCGAACTGGATGGGCATCGGCGAAGGTGCCGAGCGCATTGCCAGGGAAGTCGCCGAGAAGGGCTATGTGGTGCTGATCGCCGACCTCTATGGGCAGTCGGTGCGGCCGACCAATGCAGATGAAGCGGGCGCCGCCATGATGCCGCTGAAAAACGATCGTGGTGAGCTGCGCAAGCGCATGCATGCCGCCCTGGCCCAGTTGCTGGGGCAGTCCAGGGCGCTGCTGGCGCCGGGCAAAGTGGCGGCGTTCGGCTTCTGTTTTGGTGGTTGCTGTGCACTGGAGCTGGCCCGCAGTGGCGCTGATCTGAAAGCCACTGTCTCCTTCCACGGCACCCTCGACACACCTGATAGCGCTGATGCCGGCAACATCAAAGGTTCGGTACTGGTGCTGCACGGCGCCAGCGATCCACTGGTACCCCGCGAGCAGCTACCTGCCTTCGAGCAGGAAATGAACGCGGCCAAGGTCGATTGGCAACTGGTCAGCTACGGCGGTGCGGTGCATTCGTTCACCGACCCGGCGGCAAACGTACCGGGCAAGATGCAGTTTGACTGGCGCACCTCGCAGCGCGCGTTCAAGGCCATGCACAATCTGCTCGAAGAAGTGTTCAAACCGGATCCTGCTTCGCTAGCGGGGTAACTCGATCCGCTGGGTTTCTCCGGCTACCACTGGCCATTGCCCGGCTGCCCAGTTGGCCCGCGCCTGTTCGATCAGTGCCGGGTCGCTGGCAACAAAGTTCCAGTTCATCCGCCGCGGCCCATCCAGCGGCGCGCCGCCGATCAGTGCCAGTTGGCATTCACCTTGCGCGTACAGCGTCAGTTCCTCGCCTTCTGGCAGCACCAGCAAGCTGTGCGGCTCGACCGGCTCATCATCGAGCAACACCTCGCCCTCCAGCAGATACAGCGCACGCTGGGTATGTTCAGTGGGGATCAGCAGGCTGGTTGCCGGTTGCATGCCGATGTGCGCGTACAGGGTAGGGGAAAGCACCGGTACCGGCGATTCAAGGCAAAAGCCTTGACCGGCAATCAGACAGATACGCACCCCCAGGGTGTCGCTGACCGGCAAGCTCGCTGCGCAGTGATGGCTGTAACTGGGCAGTGCCTGCTCGTGTTCACGCGGCGCCGCCAGCCACACCTGCAGCCCATGCAGGCGTGAGCCGCTTGCGACCAGCTCGGCCGGCGTGCGCTCGACATGGGCCACGCCAAGACCGGCGCTCATCCAGCTGACCTCGCCAGGCCGCACACGTTGATCAGAGCCAATGCTGTCCTTGTGCAGCAGTTCGCCTTCGAACAGGTAGGTCAGGGTCGCCAGGCCGATGTGTGGATGTTGGTGGATATCCATGCCACTGCCCGCAGCGTAGTCGGTTGCCAGCATGTGGTCGAAGAACACGAACGGGCCGACGCTGCGACACTGCGCCGAGGGTAGCGGCCGCAGAATGGGCTGGCCTGCGATGGTTTCGGCGCGTGGGCGGATGATCAACGGGCGGCTCATGCAAGGCTCCAGGCGCAGGGCTGAGGCTGCAAGCATAGCGGTTTGCCAGCCATTGCTGAACCGTGGCCACCAGGCGCGGGTCTACTCTGTTCGAATCAGCTCAAGGAAACTGCCATGATCGCCAGAGCACTGGCTGCGGTGCTGGTCTCGGGCCTGCTGTGCCACGCGGCGCAGGCACGCGACTACCGCTACAGCGATGCCCATCTGCATTACGTCGACTTTTTCCAGGAATCCGAGGGCATGCCGGCCCTGCTTGCGGCGATGGACAATGCCGGTATCGATCAGTCGATGATTTCCGGGGTGTCAGTGGCGAAGAAGTGGCACGAGGACGAACCCAAGCGCCCGCGCTACTACGCCGGTGATGATGCCGATGCCTACTGGTACAGCGCCACTGACGTCTATGTGGCGGCCGCATTGGAAAAGCTGCCGGCCGAACAGCGCAAGCGCTTCCATCCATTCCTGACCGGCTTCAATCCGGTTGACAAGAATGCAGCCAGCCACATCGAGCGTATGCTCGAGCTGTACCCGGGAATGTGGCAGGGCATCGGCGAGGTGTTCACCCGCCATGACGACCTTACTGCGCTGACCAGCGGCGATACGCCGAGGGCCAACAACGAGGCCATGACACGGATTTATCACCTGGCCGCAGAACGTGACCTGCCCGTGCTGATCCACTCCAACATCACCTCCAAGCGCGAGCGCAACCCACTGTACCTGGCCGAGCTGGAAGAGCCTCTGCGCAACCATCCGCACACACGATTCATCTGGGCGCATGCCGGTACCAGCATGGAGATTCATCGCCATCAGACGCAGATGGACTTTCTCTTGCCGGTAGTAACGCGATTGTTGAAGGACTATCCGAACCTGTACATCGACTTGTCCTGGAGTGTGCTCGAGCCGTATCTGCTCGACGATGCAGGCAAGCCGCGCAAGGCCTGGGTCGAGTTGGTCGAGCAGTACCCTGACCGGTTCATGTTGGGTTCGGATGTGGTTGGTCGGTTCGACAGCCTGGGCAAGGAGCTGCATGGCTTCGATCCATTCCTGGATGCCTTGAGCGAAGAGGTGGCGCACAAGGTGGCGCGGGACAACTTCCTGGCGGTGCTGCCCAAGGGGCACTGAGCCGCGCCAGGCAACGCGAACGCCGAAAACAAAAACGCCCCGAACCAGTCGGGGCGTTTTCAGTGCAGCAGTCAGGCCTTACTTGCCTTCCCAGCGCTTGAGCACCAGGGTGGCGTTGGTGCCGCCGAAGCCGAAGCTGTTGCTCATGACGGTGTCGATCTTCGCATTTTCGATGGTTTCACGCTGGATCGGCAGGTCAGCAACTTCCGGGTCCAGCTCATCGATGTTGGCGGAGCCGGCGATGAAGTTGTTTTCCATCATCAGCAGGCAGTAGATCGCCTCGTGCACACCAGCGGCGCCCAGCGAGTGGCCGGACAGGCTCTTGGTCGAGCTGATCTTCGGTGCCTTGTCCTTGAACACTTCACGTACACCTTTCATCTCGGCAACGTCGCCGACCGGAGTCGAGGTGCCGTGAGTGTTGAGGTAGTCGATTGGTGTATCAACGGTCGACAGCGCCTGCTGCATGCAACGGATCGCGCCTTCGCCGCTCGGCGCGACCATGTCGTAACCGTCGGAAGTTGCACCGTAGCCGACGATTTCAGCGTAGATCTTGGCACCGCGGGCGAGGGCGTGTTCCAGCTCTTCGACCACGACCATGCCGCCGCCGCCAGCGATGACGAAACCGTCACGGTCAGCGTCGTAGGCGCGCGAAGCCAGCTCAGGCGTTTCGTTGCGCTTGGTCGACAGGGCGCCCATGGCATCGAACAGGAACGACTGGCTCCAGTGCTCTTCTTCACCGCCACCGGCAAAGACGATGTCCTGCTTGCCCCACTGGATCTGCTCCAGAGCGGTACCGATGCAGTGTGCACTGGTGGCGCAGGCCGACGAGATCGAGTAGTTGATACCCTTGATCTTGAACGGCGTGGCCAGGCACGCGGAAACGGTGCTGCCCATGGTGCGGGTAACCCGGTACGGACCGACGCGCTTGACGCCTTTCTCGCGCAGGGTGTCCAGCGCTTCCATCTGGTTCAGGGTCGATGCGCCGCCGGAGCCTGCTACCAGGCCGGTGCGTGGGTTGGAAACCTGCTCTTCGCTCAACCCCGAATCCTTGATCGCGTCCTGCATCGCCAGGTAGGCGTAGGCAGCGGCGTGACCGACGAAGCGGAACACCTTGCGGTCGATCAGTTCTTCGAGGTTCAGGTCGATGGAACCGGAAACCTGGCTGCGCAGCCCCATTTCCTTGTATTCCGGGTTGAAACGAATGCCCGGACGGCTCTTGCGCAGGTTTTCGGTGACGGTCTCTTTGTCATTGCCCAGGCACGATACGATGCCCAGACCAGTGATAACGACGCGGCGCATGCGAATAACCCTTAGAAATTGTCAGTGGAGGTGAACACGCCGACCCGGAGGGCTTCGGCCGTGTAGATCTCGCGGCCGTCGACACTGACCGAGCCATCGGCGATGGCCATGTTCAGCTTGCCTTTCAGGACGCGCTTGATATGAATGTTGTAGGTGACTTTCTTCGCAGTAGGCAACACCTGGCCGAAGAATTTCACTTCGCCAGAGCCCAGTGCGCGACCGCGACCCGGCAAGCCCTGCCAGCCGAGGAAGAAGCCGACCAGCTGCCACATGGCATCGAGGCCCAGGCAGCCCGGCATGACCGGATCACCTTCGAAGTGGCAGGCAAAGAACCACAGGTCTGGAGTGATATCCAGCTCAGCGACCAATTCACCTTTGCCGAACTTGCCGCCTTCCTCGCTGATATGCGTGATGCGATCAACCATCAACATGTTGGGGGCGGGCAGTTGCGCGTTACCTGGGCCGAACAGCTCACCGCGACTGCAGCGCAGCAGGTCTTCCCGAGTAAAGGCGTTTTGTTTGGTCATGCGAGCTCCTCAATAATCCCCATGCGGCAGGGGATGAATCTTCCCGGCCATCCCTGAGCACCAAAGGGCTCAAGGCGGCAGCCTACAGATAGACTATTGCGTTGTGGTGAAAGTCACAGTGATCCTGGTAAATGAGTACAGGTGTTCACTGAAACCGGTATTTTCAGGCCCAGCGGCGCGCCTGTCCAGCATTAAGACTGCCGCACTTTAACATTTATCGCCAGTCACGGCTGTCTGGCCGGGTGGCTCGCGGCCGCAAGCGTCAGCGGTATTTCCAGGGTGAACGTCGAGCCCCGCCCCGCGCGGCTCTGTGCGTGCAGGCGGCCGCCCATGCGCTCTGCCAGGGTTCGCGCGATGGCCAACCCCAACCCGGTGCCGCCGTAGCGGCGCGAGATCGAACTGTCGGCCTGCTGGAAGGCAACGAACATGCTTTCCAGATGCTGGTCGTCGATGCCGATGCCGGTGTCGCGAACCGCGCAGGTGAACCATAGTCCACCCGTATCGGCCAATTGCCAGCGCGGCTCGATTTCTACCCTGCCTTGCTCGGTAAATTTCAATGCATTGCCAATCAGGTTGAGCAGGATTTGGCGAATCCGCGTCGGGTCGCCATAGACGCGCATGTGCTCGGCGCCAGCGGGCAACTGCAGGTGCAAGCCCAGGCCACGCTGCTGGGCGCTGTGCTGGAAGGCTTGCACACTGCTGGTGATCAGTTCGCCAAGGCTGAATTCGATGTGTTCCAGCTCAAGCTGGGTGCGCTCGATACGCGAGAAATCGAGGATGTCGTTGATGACTTTGAGCAGATGCCCGGTCGATTCACTGGCGACAGAGGTGTACTCGGCCTGCTCGACGGTCATCTGGGTGGTTTCCAGTAACTGCAACATGCCGAGCACGCCGTTCATCGGTGTGCGCAACTCGTGGCTCATCATCGCTAGAAAGTCCGACTTGGCGCGGTTGGCCTGTTCGGCTTCCTCGCGCGCCTGGGTCAGTTGCGCGATTGCCTGACGCTGCTCCTGGCTGGCCTGCTCAAGGGCGCTGGCGAGGTTGTTGATGTGCCGCGCCAGGTTGCCCAGTTCGTTGTCATCGACCACCGGCACCGGGGTATTGAAGGTGCCTTGCTGAATCGCCTTGACGGCAAGCCCCATGTCGCTGATCGGCTCGGCCAGGCTGCGTGCCAGGCGCCGCGCCACAAGGAACGTGAAGAGCAGGGCAAACAGGGCGAGGATGCCGGCCTTGATCACAATCTCCTGCTGGCGCTGGTTGAAGGCATCGTCGGACATGCCGACGATGACCCGGCCCAGGTAATCATCGGTGATGCCCGGCAAGGTGGTCTTGGTGGGTGGCAGGAAGTCACTGTCCAAGCGGATCTGCTGCAGACGGATCGGCGCCTGGAACACCTCGACCCGCTGTGCGCGGTTGGCGCTCTCATCGGCCTGCTCGACATACACCAGAATATTGTTGCGGCCATCCTGAACCTCGAGGAAGCGCACATGGGGGATGCTCAAAGTGGCGCGCATCAGGCTGTCGAGCACTTCATTGTTGCCTGAGATAACCCCGTATTCGGAAGCCGGGGCCAGCTGATTGGCGATCAGTTGCCCGGTGTGATTGAGCTCCTGACGCAAATCCTGAATGCGCACGAAGGTGAAGAAGCTGATCAGCAGCAGCGTCAGCAGCAGGGCCGGCCCCAGGCTGATGATCTGGGTGCGGGTATGGATATCCCAGCTCAGGCGTTTACTCATGGGGTGGACTCTCCTGCGGCCAGGGCCAGTGCGGCGGCCTGCGGGTCGATCGGTTCGAGGCCCAGCGCGCGCGCCACCTGTTGGTTGCCGCTGACGCCGAAATGGACAGGGTACAAGCTGCGTGGCCAGCGAGCTGGCGGCTGATCGAGCAATTGGTCGAGCACTGCCAGCCAGTCGTCCTGGTCGCTATAGGTGCTGGCCAAGGCGCCGGCACGGACAAAACCGGCGTTGGGGCCGATCAGCGCCATTTGCCGGCCGTAGCTACTGAGCAAGACGTTTTTCGCGGTCTTGGCGTTATACAGATCAGGGTCATCCAGGCCGAGCAGTACGTCGCTGTCAGCCAGCACTTGCTGTAGCGGGCGGCTGTCGCGCAGGTCTGGCCAGGGCTGGGCAACGATCTCAAGCCCCAGTGGCCTTGCGGCCTGGCGCAACTCATTGAGCAAAAAGTGGCTGTGCTGGCCATAGAGCACGCCGATTCGTCGTGCCTGCGGCATCAGCAAGCGGGTCAGGCGCAACTGCCGGGCCAACGGCGGATCGTTCCAGAGCAGGCTCAGGTAGCCCGGGCGATCTGCCCCCAGCAGATGTTCGGCCTCGACGCGGCTGACCCGCATGAGCAATGCGCGCGGCCCGGCGGATTCGCTCATGCGCCATTGCAGCGCGGCGCGGTCGAGCAGGATCAGGCGCAGGTCACGCGGCAGTTGGCTGGGTGGCGGCAAGCTTGAGACGGGTTGGAAGTGCACCTGATCATTGCCACGGCGAACTTGCAGTGCCTGGGCGAAGCTGCGCATTCCAGCCTGGTCGCTGGCGCCGACTACCAGCACCTCATTGGCCGACAGTGTCGCCAGTGGCCACAGGCAGATCAGCAGCAGACCGAGCAAGCGCGCCATCAGAACTCCAGCTCCGCGCTGACGCTCAGGCGCTGACGACTGTCGTAGCGGTTCTGCGCGAGGGTGATCGGTTCATCGTCCAGACGCTGCTGCCACAGTGCGGCCAGCTCAAGGTTGCTGCGCCGAATGCGCAAGCGCTTGGCCAGGCGCAGGTCAACCCGCTCATAGCGATACTGGTTAAGCGCGTCATCGCCGTAGTAGAACAGCGCACTCGACCAGCCATCGCCCCAGTCGCGCAACCAGCCGGCAGAGCCGCTATTGCGCGCACTGGCTTCGCTGTCGTTGCGGTTGCTGGCCCAGGCGTCGACATAAGCGTAGGTCAGGCGCAGCCGGTCACGCTGGCCAAGGTGCCAATCGAGTTGCAGCTCACTGCCGCTGAAACGGGCCTTGTTGCTGTTGCTGGCGATGTACTGGTTATTGCGCAGCGGCTCGCTGATCATGCCGCTGATTTCGTCGTAGAAGACCTTCAGGTCAAGGTTCAGACCGATTTCGCTGAAGCTGCCGTTGTAGCCCAGTTCACGCGAGCGCATCCGCTCCTGATCGAGATCGCCCGGGCCGCGGGTCTTGACGAAGTACTCGCCCCTGCCCAGGCCAGGCTGATAGGGGCTGAGGTTATTGACCGTATAGCTCCAGTTGACGTTGTTCTCGAACATGTCGGGTGAGCGCACTGCTTCGGAATACACCGCGCGCAGGCCATGACGCGGGGTGATCAGGTAGTTGACCGCCAGGCGCGGCGTCAGCGAACTGCCGGACAGGCGGCTGTCCTC
Organism: Pseudomonas sp. BIGb0278; assembly: GCF_024809895.1. Classification (NCBI taxonomy): domain Bacteria; kingdom Pseudomonadati; phylum Pseudomonadota; class Gammaproteobacteria; order Pseudomonadales; family Pseudomonadaceae; genus Pseudomonas; species Pseudomonas sp. BIGb0278. The sequence continues at coordinate 67,465 of NZ_JANUEL010000006.1, read as the reverse complement.
GAACATGGTTCCGCCCTGGATGATCCAGTGCTCGTCGGCGCGCCATTCCAGCTGGCCGAACAGGCGCCAGGTCTGGTCGCTCAGGGGGCCATTGAAATAGGTCTGCGAGTCAGCCTGGTCATAGCGAAAGTTGGCGCCGCTGAGCAGGCGCAGGTTGTCGGTCAGGCTCAGGGTGTCCTGGATTTCCAGGTCGTAGCGGGTTTCCCGGGTGCTTTGGTCGACATCACCGCACACGACCTGGCTGCCGCCCTGGCTGTCCCACTGGGTCTTGACCTGATCGCGCAGTGCCTGCAGCGCAGGATTGTTGTTGGCCGGCGGGTTGACGATGTTGCGGGCGACCTGCTCGGCGTAGTTCGAGTCGAGCTGCCACAGTCGAGTCAGGGCTGGGCTGAACGACAATGCCGCATCGCAGGCACGCCACACTTGCTGGCGGTCGAAGTGCTGCGCCGAGCCCTGTACATAGAGACTGTGCTGGTCATTGAAATCAATGTTCCAGCGCAGCGAGCCAGCGTAGTCCTTGGCCTTGACGTCTGCGTTGTTGCCACGGGCGGTGACGTAGGGAAACACCGGCTGATAAGTGTAGGGGCGCTGATTGGTGCCTTCCTTGGCCGCCAGTTGCCACTCCAGCGTCTGGTTGCTCGCCAACTGCTGCAGCACGCTCAGGTTGATCCGGTTGAGCCGGCGGCTGTCGCGGTAGTCAGCGCCCGACTGGTCGTGATCGAAGCCGTCATCCTCCTGGCCGGACATTGACAGACGCAGGTCGCCGCCCTCCCAGCCCAAGCCCTGGCTGGCGTAAAAGTCGTTGACGCCATCCGCCCCGCGGCTCAGCTTGAGGCGCGTGCCCTGGCTGTCGGCAGGGCTTCGGGTGAGGATGTTGACCACCGCCATCAGGGCATTGGCGCCATAACTGACCGTGTTTGGCCCGCGAAACACCTCGATCCGCTCAATATCCTCAAGTGCTACCGGGATATCGCTCCAGTCGACGGTGGCCAGGCCTGCGCGGTACACCGAGCGGCCGTCGATCAGCACCTGCATGCGCCGCGCCTCGCTGACGTTGCTGCCATGGTAGTTGACCGTCGGCTGGTTGCTGGCGCCGTAGCCGATCATCATGCCCGGCACCAGCCGCAAGAGCTCGGGGATGTCGCGGGCGCCGCTGGCGCGGATCAACTGGCTGTCGAGCACAGTCATGCTGCCCGGTACGCCGGCTGCAGATTGTTTAAGTCGGGTGGCAGTGAGAACTTGCGGCAGGTCCTGGTTGTCAATAAACAGGTCGTCGGCCACAGCTGGCCCGCCAAGCAGGGCAGTCAGTAATAGCAGGCGAGGGAAGGGCGGCGTGCCAGACAACACGTTACAGCCTTGTTTCAGCAGGAAACGCGCATGTTAACCGACCGTAGAGGTTTTTCCAGCAGCCCCATCCATGCTGGCTACGCCGTCGAGCGGGTAACAGGCTGACACCGCGTGCCTCTGGTTATGCCGCATCTGGCCCGTATAATGCGCCCGTCGCCACTCAACTTTGGCTTTAACGGACTGGATATGACTGAACAGCAACCTGTTGCAGTTCTTGGAGGCGGCAGCTTCGGCACCGCCGTGGCCAACCTGCTGGCCGAAAACGGCAACCCTGTGCGCCAGTGGATGCGCGATCCGGACCAGGCGCAGGCGATGCGCGTCAACCGCGAAAACCCGCGCTACCTCAAAGGTATCCGCTTGCAGGACGGCGTCGAGCCGGTCAATGACCTGCTGGCCACCCTGCAAGCTGCACAACTGATTTTTGTTGCGCTGCCATCCAGCGCCTTGCGCAGCGTCCTGGCGCCGCATGCCGAGCTGCTGCGCGGCAAGTGCCTGGTGAGCCTGACCAAGGGCATCGAGGCGCAGAGCTTCAAGCTGATGAGCCAGATTCTCGAAGAAATCGCCCCCGAGGCGCGTATTGGGGTGCTCTCCGGGCCCAACCTTGCGCGCGAAATCGCCGAACACGCACTGACCGCCACGGTGGTCGCCAGCGAAGACGAAGCGCTGTGCCTGAGCGTGCAAGAGGTACTGCACGGGCGCACCTTCCGCGTCTATGCCAGTGCCGACCGCTTCGGTGTCGAACTGGGCGGCGCACTGAAAAACGTCTACGCGATCATTGCCGGTATGGCCGTGGCGCTGGGCATGGGTGAAAACACCAAGAGCATGCTGATCACCCGCGCGCTGGCCGAAATGACTCGGTTCGCCGTCAGCCTGGGCGCCAACCCGATGACCTTCCTCGGCCTTGCCGGGGTCGGTGACCTGATCGTCACCTGCTCGTCGCCGAAAAGCCGCAACTACCAGGTCGGCTATGCGCTGGGCCAGGGTTTGTCGCTGGAAGAAGCGGTGAGCCGGCTGGGCGAAGTGGCCGAGGGCGTGAACACCATCAAGGTGCTCAAGGCCAAGGCCGATGACGCCCAGGTGTACATGCCACTGGTAGCCGGGCTGCATGCGATCCTGTTCGAAGGGCGCACCTTGAATCAGGTGATCGAACACCTGATGCGCGCGGAACCGAAAACCGACGTCGACTTCATTTCCACCAGCGGCTTCAACTAAACGCTGAGCACAGCAAGGAGCAATACATGAGCGATACCCCCGAGCGCGTGGAGCGCGAATCGATCATCCTGCGGGTGCTGTGGATGCTCGTGTTCCTGGTGGTCTGGCAGTTGGCCGAATTGCTGCTGGCCGGCCTGGTGCTGGTGCAGCTGATCTACCGTCTGGTCTACGGCGCGCCGAGTGCCAGCCTGATGAACTTTGGCGACAGCCTGAGCCAGTTTCTGGCGCAGATCGGCCGCTTTGGCACCTTTCACAGCGATCGCAAGCCGTGGCCGTTTTCCGATTGGCCAACCCCACGCGCACCCGAGGGTGAGGCGCCACACGTTGTAGCGGCCGCGCCCCATCCGGTGCGTGATGAGGAGCCCAAGCTGTGAAACTGTGGATCCTGCGTCACGGCGAAGCCGAGCCACGTGCTAATAGCGATGCCGAACGGCGCCTGACCAGCCACGGCCGCGAGCAGGTCCTGTACAGCGCTGCGCTGCTGCTGGGGCAACCACTGCAGGCGATTCTGGTGAGCCCTTACGTGCGTGCTCAGCAAACCGCTGCATTGGTGCAGGAAACCCTCGATTTTCCTCAGCCGCTGCGTACGGTGGCCTGGCTCACCCCAGAAAGCAGCGTGCGTGAAGCCATCACCGAGCTTGAAAAATTGGGCTTTGAGCACGTCTTGCTGGTCAGCCACCAGCCGCTGGTAGGCGCATTGGTTGGCATGCTTGAGCACGGCCATTTGCAACAGCCGGCAGCGATGAGCACCGCCAGCCTGGCCGAGCTGGAAGGGGACTGGCCGTTGCCTGGATTGATGTCACTGAAAGCCTTGAGTCATCCCGGCTAGCCTGCGGCAACTGGCATTTTTGCCAGTTGCCTGGGCGTTCGGCTGATTGCTAGCGTTGATCGCGTGAGAGTCGAACCGTGTAACAGGGAGTAGTGGATGAGTAGTCGACGTCTTGAATTGGTGAGCTCGGTGAGCCCACAGCGTGTGCTGGACAAACTGAACGAGCATGGCGTGCCGGACTTTGCCGAGCACCGTTTGCTGCAGGATTGCGCGGATGCCAGCTTCAATCGCCTGCTGGGCAAGTGCGAAGGCCAATATGAGCTTGAGCAACTGCGCCAGGCGAGCATTCGTATGGCGCATCTGCTGCAGACCAGCTGCCTTGCGCTGCGCCGCTCCAAGCTCGAAGAAGCGGACAAGGCCCAGGCTCGCGAGGCACTCGAGTATCAATTGGCCTACATGCAGGCGTGCCTGCGCCGGTCGATGGCCAGCTTCGATTGAACCGGCGATGACCTGAACGCCCTTGGCGATGACCTATCCGGACGTTGCCGCGGCCGCTGCGCTTGCCGACAATGGGCAATCTTTTCGTGAGAGCAGGCGGCCATGTCGCAGCAAATCTTCTTCGCCCATGCCAATGGCTTCCCCTCGGCCACCTACGGCAAGCTGTTTGCTGCGCTCGCGCCGGACTATCAGGTTCAGCATCTGCTCCAGCACGGCCACGACCCGCGCTTCCCGGTCGACGACAACTGGCTCAACCTAGTCGATGAACTGCTCCACCACCTGGCCCAGCAGCCAGGGCCGGTGTGGGGTGTTGGCCATTCTCTGGGCGGGGTATTGCACCTGCACGCGGCGCTGCGCTGCCCGCACTATTACCGCGGCGTGGTCATGCTCGATTCGCCAGTGTTGACCCGCGCCGATCAGTGGCTGCTGCGCACGGCCAAACGTTTTGGCTTCATCGACCGCATTACCCCGGCCGGGCGTACCCTGAACCGCCGCGCTGTGTTTGCTGATCGGGACAGTGCGCGGGGCTATTTCACTGGCAAGACGCTGTTCCGTCATTTTGACCCAGACTGCCTCGAGGCCTATCTGGAGCATGGCTTGGAAGCAGCTGAGGGCGGCCTGCGCCTGCGCTTCGATCCCGCCACCGAGATCAGCATCTATCGCAGTATCCCGCACTTGAGCCCGGCACCGGCGCGCCAACTGCAGGTGCCGCTGGCCATGGTTCGCGGCGATCGCAGCCGGGTGATCCGCCGCCATCACGCCTTTGCCGTGCGCAGCATGCCGCTGGGCGAATACCACAGCGTGCCGGGCGGGCATATGTTCCCGCTGGAGCGCCCCGCTGATACCGCCAGCTTGATCAAAGGACTGTTTGATCGTTGGGGGCAGCCATGAGCGCGCAGGTCGAGGAAATCCGGCTCAATCTGGGCCACATCGAATTGGCAGCTCATCTGTTTGGCCCGGAGGATGGCGAGCCGGTGATCGCGCTGCATGGCTGGCTGGACAATGCCAACAGCTTCGCCCGGCTGGCGCCGCTGCTGCGCGGGTTGCGTATCGTCGCGCTGGATCTGGCTGGCCATGGCTATTCAGAGCATCGCCCGGCGGGTGCCAGCTATGCGCTGGCCGATTATGCCCACGATGTCGTTCGGGTTGCCGAGCAGCTCGGCTGGCAGCGCTTTGGCCTGCTTGGCCATTCGCTGGGCGCAATCATTTCGGTGCAGCTGGCCGGAGCGCTGCCAGAGCGGATCAGTCGCTTGCTGCTGATCGACGGCGTGCTGCCGCCTACCGGCGCCGAGCAGGATGCTGCGCAGCGGCTGGGCATGGCCCTGCAGGCGCAGTTACGCCTGGACAGCAAACGCAAGTCGATCTATCCGAGCCTCGAACAAGGCATCGAGGCGCGTATGAAGGGTATGGTCGCGGTCAGCCGTGAAGCTGCCGAACTGCTCGCTCAACGCGGCCTGATGCCGGTGCCGGGCGGCTATAGCTGGCGCAGCGACAGTCGTCTGACCCTGCCGTCGCCAGCGCGCTTGAGTGAGGCGCAGGCCATGGCCTTTGTTCAGCGCATCGAATGCCCGACCTGCCTGGTGGTTGCGGCGGATGGCATGCTCGCGCGCCACACGGCGCTGCTGGAGCAGCTACCCTTCGAGCAGGTGCGCCTGCCTGGCGGTCATCACTTGCACCTGAACGACGAGCAGGGCGCGACCCTTGTCGCAGACTGTATCAATCGCTTCTGCGGGTTTTCTTGACTTGCTCCGGACAAGTGCCGAGGCTTGGCAGGTTGAACAGGGAGACAACCATGGACATGCCTGACATTTACCCCCTCGCCACCCACGCCGCCAGCGGCAAGGGAGGCCGATGAGTATTCGAATTCTGGTTGCCGGCTGCCTGGGTCTTGCCAGCCCGCTGCTGTGGGCCGGCAGCCTGCCAGTGCCGCTGGACGCCAAAATAGTCGATCAGCGCCCGGCGCTGGAGCAGGAGCGGGTTTACCCCCTCGGCCCGTTGCGCAAGATCAGCGGCCGGCTGCGGGTTGACGACAAGGTCGAGAGCCGCGGCCAGGTCAGCTCCGTGACCTACCAGCTGCCCGCCGAACGCACCGCACGCGAAGCCTTTACCAGCGCCCGCGAAGCACTGCAGGAGGAGGGCGGTTATCCGCTGTTCTGGTGTGAAAAACGCGACTGCGGCGAAGCCAGCCTGTGGGCCAACGAGGTGTTCAAGAACGCCAGGCTCAACGGTGGCGATGAGCAGCAGGCGTTTATCCTGCTGCGCCGCTCGGCTGAGGAAGCCGATACGCTGGTTGCCTTGTACAGCGTCACTGCGGGTAACAAGCGGGTTTACCTGCATGTCGAGGAATTTATTGCCGAGTCGCCGCTGGGCGAGCTGCTGCCGACCTCGGCCACGGTCATGCGTGAGCTGCGCGACACCGGCAAGCTTGACTATCCTGACCTGACGGCACCGTTGCCGGCTTGGGTGACCCTGCTCAGCCGCAGCCTGAATCTGGACAGCACTTTGCGCGTCAGCCTGAGTGGCAAGCAGGCTGAAGATTGGCGCGAGCAGTTGGTCAAGATGGGCGTACGCGCTGCACGGCTGGAGGTCGGCACTGCCGAGACCGAGGGGTTGCATCTGGAATTGATTCGTTAAATGAGTGCACCTGTGGCCAACAATGATCGCCTGCTGGTACAGATTCTGCTGTTGGCGCTGCTGGGCGCCGGCTTGTGGGTAATGGCGCCGTTCATCTCGGCACTGCTGTGGGGCGCAATCCTGGCGTTTGCCAGCTGGCCGCTGATGCGCCTGCTCACCCGTTGGCTGGGCGGACGTGAAACCCTGGCTGCGGCGGTGCTGACCACCCTGTGGATTCTGATCGTGGCGCTGCCGCTGGTGTGGCTCGGCTTCAACCTGGCTGACCATATTCGCGATGCCACGGCGTTTATCCGCGATGTGCAGGTCGATGGCCTGCCCGAGGCACCGGCCTGGCTGGGCAGCATTCCGCTGGTCGGTGAGCGCCTGCTGACCTGGTGGAACTCCCTTGACCAGCAGGGTGCGGCGCTGCTGGCATCGGCCAAACCTTACTTCGGCCAGGTCGGCAACTGGCTGCTGGCGCGCAGCGCGCAAATTGGCGGCGGCGTGCTCGAGCTGTCGTTGAGCCTGGTCTTTGTATTCTTCTTCTACCGCGACGGCCCGCGGCTGGCGGCATTTGTCCTGCGCCTGCTGCAGCGGCTGATCGGCGAGCGCGCCGAGTACTACCTGGAACTGGTCGCCGGCACCGTGCAGCGCGTAGTCAACGGCGTGATCGGCACGGCGGCGGCGCAAGGCCTGCTGGCGATGATCGGTTTCCTCATCGCTGGCGTGCCGGGGGCGATTGTGCTCGGTCTGGTGACCTTCATGCTCAGCCTGATTCCGATGGGGCCGCCGCTGGCGTGGCTGCCCGCCACCGCGTGGCTGGTGTGGCAGGGGCACTACGGCATGGCAGTGTTTCTCGGTATCTGGGGCACCTTCGTCATCAGCGGCGTGGACAACGTGCTCAAACCGTACCTGATCAGCCGTGGCGGCAATCTGCCGCTGGTGATCGTGCTGCTCGGGGTATTCGGCGGCCTGATCGCGTTTGGCTTCATCGGCCTGTTCATCGGCCCGACCCTGCTCGCCGTGGCCTACAGCCTGTTGCTGGACTGGAGCCGCAGCACTCAGCCGAGCGTGCAACCCTAGCAGGCTTTACGCTTTCTTTATGCGCTGAACCAGCGCTCGCTCTCGTTCCTTTACGGCCATCCCCCGGACAATCCTCGCAAAGCGGCCCACGCCGCATTCCGGGGAGATTGGCTCATGTACATGCTTGAAGGCGTGTCACTGCTCTTGGCAGTGGCGTTGGCGGTTTACCTGCTGGTCGCGCTGTTGCGCGCCGACCACAGCTAGGGAGCGGCCATGCACAGTTATGATTTCGCCTTGCTGCTGGCGTTTTTTGCCATCGTGCTGCTGCCCGCGCCTTGGCTCGGGCGCTTCTACTACAAGGTCATGGAAGGCCAGCGCACCTGGCTGTCGCCGGCGCTCGGCCCGCTGGAGCGCGGCTGCTACCGGCTGGCGGGCGTCCAGGCCGAGCAGGAGCAGAGCTGGAAGCAGTACGCGCTGGCCCTGCTGACGTTCAACCTGGCCGGGTTTGTCCTGCTGTTCGCCGTGTTGATGCTGCAGGGTTACCTGCCACTCAATCCGCAACGGTTGCCGGGCCAGGACTGGTCGTTGGCATTGAACACGGCGGTGAGCTTTGTCACCAACACCAACTGGCAGGCCTACAGTGGCGAAGCGTCGCTTAGTTACCTGAGCCAGATGCTCGGCCTGACCGTGCAGAACTTCGTCAGCGCCGCGACCGGCCTGGCCGTGCTGGTCGCGCTGTGCCGCGGGATTGCCCGGCGTTCGGCCGCTACGGTCGGCAACTTCTGGGTCGACATGACCCGCGCCACCCTCTACGGCCTGTTGCCGCTGTGCCTGCTGCTGGCGCTGTTGCTGGTGTGGCAGGGCGTGCCACAGACCTTTGCCGATTACGCCCATGCCGTGACCCTGCAAGGCGCTGACCAGACTATCCCGCTCGGGCCGGCCGCAAGCCAGATCGCGATCAAGCAACTGGGCACCAATGGCGGCGGCTTCTTTGGTGTCAACTCGGCCCATCCGTTCGAAAACCCCACGGCCTGGAGCAACCTGTTCGAGCTGGGGTCGATCATCCTGATCCCGGTGGCGCTGGTGTTCACCTTCGGCCACTACGTCAAGGACCTGCGCCAGAGCCGGGCGATTCTCGCCTGCATGCTGGCGCTGTTCCTGATCGGCGGGGCTACTGCGCTGTGGGCCGAGTACCAGCCCAATCCAGCGCTGATCAGTGAGCAGGTGCAGCAGTCGGCACCGATGGAGGGCAAGGAAAGCCGCTTCGGCACCACCGGCTCGGTGCTCTGGACAGTCACCACTACCGCCGCTTCCAACGGCTCGGTGAACGCCATGCACGACAGCCTCAACCCGCTGACCGGGATGGTCGCGATGCTCAACATGATGGTCGGCGAGGTAATCTTCGGCGGCGTGGGTGCGGGCCTCTACGGCATGCTCCTGTTCGTCTTGATTGCAGTGTTTCTGGCGGGGCTAATGATCGGTCGCACGCCTGAATATCTGGGCAAGAAGCTGCAAGCGCGGGAAGTCCAACTGCTGGTGGCGACCTTGCTGGTGATGCCGCTTGGTGTGCTGGTGCTCGGCGCCCTCGCAGCCAGCCTGCCAGGCCCTGCCGGTGCGGTCAGCAACCCCGGCGCGCACGGCTTCAGTCAGCTGCTCTACGCCTACACCTCTGGCACCGCCAACAACGGCTCGGCCTTCGCCGGCTTTGGCGCCAACACGGTGTACCACAACGTCATGATCGCTTTGGCCATGCTCATTGGCCGCTTCGGCTACATCCTGCCGGTGCTGGCCCTGGCCGGCAGCCTGGCGGCGAAGAACCGCGCACCGCAAGGGCAGAACAGCTTCCCCACCCACGGCCCGCTGTTCACCGGTTTGCTGCTGGTGATCATCCTGCTGATGGGCGGCCTGACCTTCCTGCCAAGCCTGGCCCTGGGGCCGATTGCCGAACAACTGAGCCTGGGTTTCTGAGGAATCAACATGAACATGCCTATTGCTCAAGTCCAGGCGCCACGCCCTGGCACTGATCAGACCCGCTTCGCCGCACTGTGGCGGCCCGCCCTGATCCAGGCGCTGGTCAAGCTCGACCCGCGTCAGCTCAAGCGTTCCCCGGTGATGCTGGTGGTGGCGCTGACGGCGCTGCTGACTACGCTGCTGTGTTTTGCGCCAGAGAGTGGTGTCAGCACTGCGGTAGCGATCCAGATCGCGCTGTGGCTGTGGTTCACCGTGCTGTTCGCCAACTTTGCCGAAGCGCTGGCCGAGGGTCGCGGCAAGGCACGCGCCGACAGCCTCAAGGCCGGCAGCCAGGGCTTGAATGCGCAGCGCCGGCGTGCCGATGGCAGCTTCGAAACGGTTGCCGCCAGCGCGCTACGCAAAGACGATGTGGTCAAGGTGGTGGCCGGCGAGCTGATTCCCGGCGACGGCGAGGTGCTCGAAGGCATCGCGGCGGTCAATGAGGCGGCCATCACTGGCGAATCGGCGCCGGTCATCCGCGAGTCCGGTGGGGACCGCTCCGCCGTCACCGGCAACACCCGGCTGGTCTCCGACTGGCTGCTCATCCGCATCACCAGCAACCCGGGCGAATCGACCCTGGACCGCATGATCGCCCTGGTCGAAGGCGCCAAGCGACAGAAGACCCCGAACGAGATTGCCCTCGACATCCTGCTGATCGGCTTGACCCTGATCTTCTTGATCGTAGTGGTGACCTTGCAGCCCTTCGCCCGCTTTGCCGGCGGCAGCCTGCCGTTGATCTTCCTCGCCGCGCTGCTGGTGACGCTGATCCCGACCACCATTGGTGGCCTGCTTTCGGCTATCGGCATCGCCGGCATGGACCGGCTGGTACGGCTCAACGTGATTGCCCGCTCCGGGCGAGCAGTGGAGGCGGCCGGTGACGTGCATACGCTGATGCTCGACAAGACCGGCACCATCACCTTCGGCAACCGCCGCTGCAGCGCTCTGCACACAGCGCCGGCGGTGACGGCCAAGGAGCTGGGCGAGGGCGCCTTGCTGGCGTCGCTTGCCGACGACACCGCCGAGGGCAAGTCGATTGTCGAATACCTGCGCCAGTTGCACGACTTCAACGAGCCGGGCGCCGATCAATTCAGCCCGGTGGCGTTCAGCGCCGAGACACGGTTGTCGGGTGTCGACTTCGAGCAGCGCCGCTACCGCAAGGGCGCCGTCGATGCGGTGCTGGGCTTTGTCGGTATCGAGCGCTTGCAGATGCCATCGGCGCTGGCCAAGGAAGTCGAGCGCATTGCCCAGAGTGGCGGCACGCCGCTGCTGGTGTGCGTCGACCAGCGCCTGCTCGGCGTGATCCACCTCAAGGACGTGGTCAAGCCAGGCATCCGCGAGCGCTTCGCCGAACTGCGCAAGCTTGGCATCCGCACGGTGATGGTGACCGGCGACAACCCGCTGACCGCTGCTGCCATCGCCGCCGAAGCCGGCGTCGATGATGTACTGGCCGAAGCCACCCCGGAGAAAAAGCTGGCGCGCATTCGCCAAGAGCAAAACGACGGCCGCTTGGTCGCCATGTGCGGCGACGGTGCCAACGATGCGCCGGCGCTGGCTCAGGCCGATGTCGGCATGGCCATGAACGACGGCACCCAGGCCGCGCGTGAGGCGGCCAACATGGTCGACCTCGACAGCGACCCGACCAAGCTGCTCGACGTGGTCCAGGTCGGCAAGGAGTTGCTGGTCACCCGCGGTGCGTTGACCACCTTCTCGATCGCCAACGACGTGGCCAAGTACTTCGCCATCCTGCCGGCGCTGTTTGCCGCGATCTACCCGCAACTGGGCGTACTCAACCTGATGCAGCTGGCCAGCCCGCAGAGCGCGATCCTCTCGGCGATCGTGTTCAACGCGCTGATCATTGTCGCGCTGATCCCCTTGGCACTGCGTGGGGTGAGGGTGCAGGCAGCGAGTGCCGCCCATCTGCTACGGCGCAATTTGCTGATCTACGGTGTCGGCGGCCTGATCGTGCCGTTTGCCGGGATCAAGCTGATCGACATGCTGCTCAATGCCCTGCACCTGGTCTGAGGAGGCCGTTATGACTACTTACCTTCGCCCGGCCCTGAGCCTGGTTGTATTGATGACAGTGATCACCGGCGCGCTTTATCCGCTGGCGGTGACGGCGGTTGCGCAAGTGGCCTTCCCCACGCAGGCCAACGGCAGCCTGGTGCACGACGAGCAGGGCCAGGTGCGCGGCTCGGCGCTGATCGCCCAACCGTTCACTGGCGATGGCTGGTTCCACCCACGTCCGTCTGCGGCGGCGTATGCCACCGTGGCCAGTGGCGCGAGCAATCTGGCGCCGAGCAATCCGGCTCTGGCCGAGCGGGTCAAGGCAGACGCGGGCACGCTGTATCGCGCCGAGTTGGGGCCGGTACCGCAAGCCCTGCTGACCACCTCGGCCAGCGGTCTCGACCCGCATCTGTCGCCGCAAGCGCTGGCGTATCAGATCCCCAGAGTGGCGGCGGCGCGCAAAGTGCCGGTAGAGCGCTTGCAAGGGCTGATCGAAGAGGCCACCCTGCAGCCATTGATCGGCCCACCGGTGGTCAACGTGCTGGCGCTGAATCAGGCGCTGGAGCAATTGACCCGCTGTGCTGATCACCGCAACTGTGAAGGATGAAACATGAGTGACTCTGCCCGCGCCGACGCGCTGTTGGCCAACCTGCCGCGCGCCGGGCGTGGCCGGCTCAAGGTATTTCTCGGTGCAGCGCCCGGCGTGGGCAAGACCTACGCCATGCTCCAGGCCGCCCACGCCCAGCAGCGCCAAGGCGTGCAGGTGGTGGCCGGGGTGGTCGAAACCCACGGCCGGGCCGAGACCGAGGCGCTGCTCGGCGGCTTGCTCCAGCAGCCGCTGCTGCGCAGCCAATACCGGGGAGTCACTCTTGAGGAAATGGACCTCGACGGCTTGCTGCGCGCCAGTCCCGAGCTGGCTCTGGTCGACGAACTGGCCCACAGCAACGCCCCCAACAGCCGCCATGCCAAGCGCTGGCAGGATGTGCAGGAGCTGCTCGCGGCCGGCATCGATGTCTACACCACGGTCAACGTGCAGCATCTTGAAAGCCTTAACGACAAGGTTCGCGACATCACCGGTGTGCAGGTCCGCGAAACCCTGCCCGACTGGGTGCTGCAGGAAGCCTTCGAACTGGTGCTGATCGACCTGCCACCGCGCGAACTGCTGCAGCGCCTGCGCGAAGGTAAGGTCTACGTGCCCGAGCAGGCCCGCGCCGCCATCGATGCGTTCTTCTCGCAGACCAACCTCAGTGCCCTGCGGGAGCTGGCCATGCACACCGCCGCGGCGCAGGTGGATGCCGACCTGGCCCACGGCTATCGCCAGCTTGGCCAGGAAGCGCCGGCCCTGCGTGGTCGCTTGCTGGTCGGCGTCGACGGCGATCAGCAAGCCGAGCGGCTGGTCCGCCACGCCTGCCGCGTGGCCCAGCGCCGGCATTTGCCGTGGAGCCTGGTGCATGTCGACAACGGCAAGCTGCGCGACGAAAGCGCCCGCCAGCGTCTGCAAAGCGCGCAGCAACTGGCTGAGCGGCTGGGCGGCGAGGTAGTGCTGTTGCGCGCCGGCGAAGTCGCGAGGACCTTGCTCCAGCATGCCGCCGAGCGCCGTGCCAGCCTGGTGCTGGTGGGGCAGTCGCGTGATCGTCTGCGCCGGCGCCTGTTCGGTGCCGGTGTCGCTGCGCGGCTGCTGCGCGAAAACCACGGCCTGGAAATCAACGTGCTCGACCGCGAGGCGCAGCCACCCGCACCGCGCACGGCGGCGAAGCGGGTGTGGATCTGGCGGCACTATCTGCTGGCGCTGCTCGCCACTGCGCTTGCCGCAGGGCTGGCCTGGGCGGTGTCCAGCGTGCTGGCGTTGCCGAATATCTCGCTGGTATTTCTCGCCGCCGTGCTGCTGGTGGCGGTGCGCAGCAGCCTCGGCCCGGCGCTGGCGTGCGCGGTGCTGTCGTTTGTCAGCTATGACTTTCTGTTCATCCCGCCCAACTTCTCTCTGAGCATCCAGCGCGAAGAGGATGTGCTGACGCTGGTGTTCTTCCTGCTGATGGCCGCGCTCACCGGCAACCTCGCCGCGCGCCAGCGGCGCCAGTTGCAGGCCTTGCGCGAGACCCAGGCGCAGACCAGTCAACTGCTCGACCTGTCACGCAAGCTCACCGTCGCCACCGACCGCCAGGCAGTATTCAGCGCCGCCAGCCAGCACCTCGACGGCTGGCAGGATCTGCACGTATGTCTGCTCGAGCGAGGTAGCGAAGGCCTGCTGCAAGCTGCCAACGGCCAGTTGCCCGACTTGAGCGACACCGAGCGCGCTGCCGCTGACTGGGCCTGGCAGCACGGCCAGGCCGCTGGCCACGGCAGCGACACCTTGCCCAATGGTCGCTGGTGGTGGTGGCCGCTGTTGGTCGATGAGCAACCGCTGGCCCTGCTCGGCGTACGCCCACGTGACAACGCGGCCCTCACAGCCCAGCGCCGACGCCTGCTGATGGCGCTGGCCCAGCCGCTGGCGCAGGCTCTGGCCCGCGCGCGCCTCGGCGAACAACTCGAAGCTGCGCGGCTGCACGGCGAAACCGAACAGCTGCGCAGCGCCTTGCTGGCCTCGGTGTCACACGACCTGCGCACACCGCTGACCGCTATGCGCGGCGGCATCGATAGCCTGCTTGCGCTCGGCGATGCGATCCCGCCCGACGACCGCCGCGAATTGCTCGAAGGCACCCGCGATGAAGCCGAGCGCCTCGACCGCTACATCCAGAATCTGCTCGACATGACCCGCCTCGGTCACGGCAGTCTCAAGCTTGCGCGTGACTGGGTGGCCCCGGCCGATATCGTCGCCAGCGCCCTGCAGCGTCTGCGCGCGGTGCTGGCGCCGCTGCGGGTCAGCACCGATGTGCCAAGCGAGCTGCCGCTGCTGTTCGTGCACGCTGCCTTGATCGAACAGGCGCTGGTCAACGTGCTGGAAAACGCCGCGCGCTTTTCACCCCCAGATGGCCGCCTGCAACTGCAGGTCGACGTGCGTGATGAGCAACTGTGCCTGGCCGTCAGCGATCAAGGCCCCGGCATCCCCGAAGCTGAACGCGAAAAGATCTTCGACATGTTCTACACCGCCGCCCGCGGCGACCGCGGCGGGCAGGGCACTGGCCTCGGCCTGGCCATCTGCCAGGGCATGATCGGCGCCCACGGCGGCAGCATCCAGGTGGCTGACGGCATCGATGGCCACGGCACCTGCATCACTCTATGCTTGCCATTGCCCCCACAGCCCACCGCCGAAAGCCAGGACTCATGAGCCAAACCGCCACTTTGTTGGTCATTGACGACGAACCGCAGATTCGCAAGTTCCTGCGCATCAGCCTGAGCTCGCAAGGCTACAAGGTCATCGAAGCCGCCACCGGCGGCGAAGGCCTGGCCCAGGCGGCCTTGGCCAAACCCGACCTGATTGTGCTCGACCTCGGCCTGCCAGACATGGACGGCCAGCAGGTGCTGCGCGAATTGCGCGAGTGGAGCTCGGTGCCGGTGATGGTGCTGTCGGTGCGGGCCAGCGAGCTGCAAAAGGTCGATGCCCTGGATGGCGGCGCCAACGACTACGTCACCAAACCGTTCGGCATTCAGGAGTTTCTCGCCCGCATTCGCGCCCTGTTGCGCCAGGTGCCACAGGGTAGCGCCGCGCTGGCCAGTGCCAGCTTCGGGCCGCTGCTGGTGGACTTCGCCTACCGCCGCGTGACCCTCGATGGCAGCGAAATAGCGCTGACCCGCAAGGAGTACGCACTGTTGGCGCAACTGGCCGGGCACCCCGGGCGAGTGATCACCCAGCAGCAACTGCTCAAGGATATCTGGGGGCCGAGCCACGTCGACGATACGCACTACCTGCGGATCGTGGTTGCGCATGTGCGGCAGAAGCTGGGCGATGACCCTACCGCGCCACGGTTTATCGTGACTGAGCCTGGGGTGGGGTATCGGTTGTTGGTGTCGTAAGCCCGTACTTTGCAACACCGCTTCGGCGCTTGATCGCGATTGAGTAATACGAGTTGTGGATGCTCGTGAACCGCATTTGCATGCGGTCCCGAGCATTCCGATTCAATTGTGGCGAAGATGTGCAGCCTAGAAGTCGACCGTCAACCCCGCATACAACGCTCGCCCATCACCAGGCGAGTGCAGTGAGTCTTTAGCCCCATCCGGGTCATACCAGGCATATTCGTAATAACGGTCGGTGAGGTTCTTGAGCTGCAGGTCAACGCTCAACGTCTCGGTGAACGTGTAAGTCGCTCCGATATTCATCAACACATAACCGCCATACGTACCTTGAGTGTTTTCCCGCTCAAGATAGTAGTTGGTCTGCCCATTCATCCACGCAGTCAACTGCAATGCTTGCGTCGCCTGGTAACTGATACCGGTATTCCACAAATGATGCGGAACATGGTCGATTTCCTTGCCTTTACTCTGTGGCAAGGCGCTACTCGGCTCGAGGATTTTCGAGTATTGCCATGAATACGAAGCCCACACTTCGGTGCGTTCGTCCGGGTGCAGGTTGACCTGCAGGTCGTAACCCCAGCGTCGGGTTTCACCAACGTTGTCAGACTCCCCGCTGGGGTCGTTGAGGCGGCGGCTGACTTCGCCGGTGGCGTCCTGGCGCCAGTAGGCGACGCGGCCATCAACCCAGCTGGCGGGGGTGAACTTTATGCCGGTTTCCCAGCCTTCGTTGATCGACGGTTGCAGGTCTTCATTGCGCGGCGGCACCTTGTAGGCTGCAGCGCCGCTGCCGACCTGGAACGTGCGGCCCCAGTTGGCGTAGACGCTGGCATACTGCCAGGGCGAATAGACCACACTGAGCTTGGGTTGCTTGATCAGCCCGTAGTCGTTGATGTCGGAGGTTTGCCCGGTGAGTTGGTTGGTGAAGTCGCCGCTGATCTTGTCGACGCGATAGGCCGGCACGATCTTCAGCGACTCGATCGGTTCGATCTCGGCCTGTACGTAAGCGCCGACCGTGTTGAAATCGAAGGCCTGGTCGCGGGTCTGTGCCTGGCGTACGCGCTGGACGGTGCGATAGCGCTCGCTGCGGTTGTCCTGCTTCTGCACGTCGCTGCCGCCTTCCAGGGCAAAGCCGTGCAGCCAATCTACTTCTGGCCGCCAGGTCAGCGAGGTGAGGGCGCCGTACTGGGTTTCATAGGCATCGCGCTCTTGCTGCGCGCTGGTGCGCCAGTACTGGGTCCAGCGCCGATCATCGAAGGTATTCAGGTAGGTCTTGGCCGACCAGGCGAGGGTCTCGGCCAGGTCGGTGTCAAAGTGCACGCTGAGCTGGTTCATGCGCCGGGTGCCTTTGTCGCTGGCGTTGAAGTCGTTGCTCATGCGCGGGTGCTGGCGGGCATCGGCTTCGCTCAAGTAACCCGCTTCCTGTGCGTCGGCTTCGTAATGGCGGGCGCTAAGGCCGAGACGGTAGCTGCCGTCGTCGGGGGTATAGAACCACTTGCCGCTGAAGCTGTAGCGCTCGGTATCTGCATGCTCGCGATAGCCGTCGACCTGCTGGCGGGCGAAGAAGTAGTTCTGCGTCCAGTTGCTGGTTTCGATGCCCTTGGCCAGTTGCACTTCACGGGTGTTGAAGCTGCCGTAGCGCAGGCGTGCCTTGTTGTAGTTGCCGCCACTGCGGGTATTGATATTGACGTTGCCGGCGATGTTGTTGAGGCCATAGCGCGGATCGCTGGTACCGCGCACGACCTCGACGCTGTCGATGTCCAGCGGGAACACCGAGTCGATGAAGGGCATGTTGCCGTCATTGGTATTGCTCGGGATGCCGTCGATCAGCAGCTTTACGGCGTTGACTTCGCCTTCCCCATTGAAGCCGCGAAACGACAACTTGCCCGAGGTGGTGCCTTGGTTGAAGCCGGTGAGCATCACGCCCGGTGCACGGTTGAACAGCTCCCAGCTGTAGGCAACGGGCATCTTCTCGAGAATGTCGCCGCCAAGAATATCTACTGAACTGAGCACACTGCTGGTCGCCAGCGGCCCGCTACCGGTGCCGGAGACGGTAACGGCGCCGAGGGTCAGGGTGGAATTGTCGGCAGGCACAGCCTGAGCAATGGCTTGGGACAGTGGGCAGAGCGTGGCGGCACAGGTAATGGCAAGCACGGGCACGACGCTACGTGCAGTACGAAGGTACGCAGGCATGAATAAAGGTTCCTGACAGAAAAGCCGGAGACGACCGTGCTGCGCAGTTCGCGCGCACGATCATTTGCTTGGCGACGATTCAGGTCAGCGGCGGGGCGCGTGGGGTGAGGTTCGGCCACTGCTGGCGCGGCAGCGGCAACTCCGGGCGCTGGCCGAGCAACAGGGCGTCTGGCCAGAAGCGCGGCAACAGGTGTTTGAAGTAGGCGCCTGGCAGCGCCGCTTGGCCGGTATGGCCACAGCAGCAATCACCGGCCTGGGGCTTGATCTCGCCGTGCCCGGAGAAGTCTGGCAACTCCAGCTTGAGTTGCGCCAGCACCGATTTGGGCAAACTCTGCCCGCCATGCAGGCTGCAGAAGCTGCCGAAGATCAGCGATTCATCCAGGGCGGGCTCACGCAGGGCACGGTCGAGCGGCATCGCCAGCAGGTTGAACAACACTGCGCAACAGGCGAGTAGCAAGAGGTAAGGGTGCAGGCGTGACCGCATCGGCGTTACCAGAAAAGTAGGCGCGCATTAAGCCGCATTTGGCTGGGCCTGTAAAAGTGTCTTGATGCGCTATGTTGTCACGGGTGAGCGCGATTGGTGCCGGCTGCTCAAGGCAAAGCCAGGCGTCGAGCGCTCGACACAGGCGACCACTGCGCAGACAATCACGCCTGCCGGCATCGGCTGTGCCCTGCAAACGCCAGGTGCCCAAAGCGGCCGTCAACCACGCCTCTCGCAAGGTTTCGCTAGCTCGACAGCTGCGAACAGGCTAAGCGCCAGCCGGTGAGTTGAGCAAATGCTCAACGCTGGCCCTAAGCTGCTCGATGGTGAACGGTTTGGCCAGCAACTGCGACTGATCCTGCCGCTCAGGGCTGCCGTTCGCGGTATCGACGCAGCCTGAGATGAACAGCACCTTGAGTGTTGGCCGTACTGCCCAGGCGGCTTCGGCGATTTTGTGACCACTGCTGCCGCCGGGCAAGATCAGGTCAGTAACGATCAGCTTCAGATCAGGCAACTCGGCGATACGCTGCACGACCTGATCAGCGCTGGGCATTTCAGCCACTTCAAAACCTGCCTCGTGAAGCGTTTCGGCAACCAGCTCACGAATAGCGGCTTCGTCGTCGATAACTATTGCCGATCCGCGGCTGCTGCCAGGCGTTGCTTGCAGCAGGTCTGCCTGCTGCGTTTGCGCTACAGGGGCGCTGCCTTGGTAGACCGGCAGGAACAGGCACACCGCGGTGCCTTTGCCCAGCTCTGACTCAATACGAACAGCCCCGCCGGCCTGGCGTGCGAAGTCCTCGACCATCGAAAGCCCCAGCCCGGTCCCGGAGCCCAGCGGTTTGGTGGTGAAAAACGGCTCCAGCGCGCGCTCGACAATGCTCGCCGGCATGCCCATACCGGTGTCCGCCACGCAGATCCGTACATAGTCACCCGCTTGCACATGCAGAGTGCCCGGGTCGGTCACCGCCAGCGTACTGACCTCGATTCGCAGCCTGCCGCCTTGAGGCATTGCGTCACGCGCGTTGATGCACAGGTTGAGCAGGGCGTTCTCGAGTTGGTGGGCATCGCAGTGGCACAGCGTGGGTGCGCCAGGGGCGAGCAGTTCGATGTTGATCAGCGGCGTCAGCGTGCGTGCAATCAACTCTTCCATGTTCTTGATCAACACCGCCGGATCGACGCTAGCTGCAACCAAAGGCTGTTTTCTGGCATACGCCAGCAGCCGATGCGTCAGTGAACTGGCTCGTTGCGTGGCGTTTCGGGCGAGGGTGACATAGCGCTCGATCCCTGCCAGGCGGCCTTGGGCGATGCGTTGTTCGATCATGTCCTGGCTGCCGCTGATGATCGTCAACAGGTTGTTGAAGTCATGGGCTAAGCCTCCGGTCAGTTGCCCCAGCGACTCCATTTTCTGACTCTGCTGCAGCTGCGAACGGACTTGATCGAAGGCCAGCTGGCGCTCGCGGTACAATGTGACATCGCGGGCCACGGCAAAAAACCGACCCTGGCGGCCGGTGATACGCCAGTTCAGCAGCAGAGGCTGGCCGTTGTTGCGTACGCTTTGCGTGTCGAGCTCGGCAATCTGCCGATCATGCAGGTTGCGCACGGAGTCGGATAATTGCGCAGGCGAAATATAGCTGTAGAACGCGCCATCTTTGAGCTGCTGCTCGGTCCAGCCGGTCTCGGCCTGCCAGGCCGGGTTCATCGCCAGCACTTCACCCTGTGCCGACAAGGTGCAGATCAGGTCGGGTGACAGTTTCCAGATGTCATCGCGCTCATCGGTACGCCGCTCGACTTCGTCCTCAAGGTTTTGATTGAGCCGGTCCAGTGCCCTGATGCTGCGCCGAAACAGCGCGCACACCACTGCCATTGCCAAGGTAACCAGGCCAAAACTCAGGCTGTTGATCCAGTCGGTCCAGTCGGCGCCAAAGCCGACCGGCCCGATGAAGAAATATTGTGCCGTCAGCACCGCCATGATGCATCCCAGTACCGCTGGCCCCGCGCCGAACCAGAAGCCGATGAACATCAGCCCCGGAATGAAGAACAGGTAGGGCAAGGCTGTAGCGGGCAGTTGCGCTCGCGCGAAAGCGCATGCCACGACCACCACTACGGTGCCCAGATAGCGCAATGCAGGCGAGAGCTGCTTGCGCTCCAGGCGCAGCAGGGCAGCGGCGGTCAATCTAGGCAAACGGGTCAAAAAACACTCCGAACAGTGGTAGCCAGGCATGCAGGTACAGGGCATATATAGCGCTAAAGCACTGCTTTAGGCGCCTTCCCGGACTGATAGGCTAGTTACGCCTGGTCGTCCAATAGTTTTTTTTACGGTCGGCCGTTGCGAGGTTTGATTGTCCTCGCGCGCTCGGGCTGACTAAGCTGGCAATGTGCCTCATAGGTAAGTCTTTTGGATAGTGCTACAGGAGTTACGGTGGGTAATTCGTCAATTATGCACGATGAGCGGTTGCGTCTGGCCGAGGTCGATCGGCTGACGTCCAACCTGGTCAGTGGCTCGGACCCGGTGCTGAACAGTGTCGTGGCGATGCTCTGTGCCCATTTTCAAGTGCCTACCGCGCTGGTCAGCATCATCGACCGCAACTATCAAGTGTTCAAGGCGCGGGTAGGCATGGTCGCCGAGCGCACGCCCAGAGAGATGTCGTTCTGCGCCCTTGAACTTGAGCAGGATACTGTGCTGGAAATCTGCGACGCCTTGACCGATGCGCGCACTGTCGATAACCCGCTGGTGCAGGGTGACCCCTACATTCGCTACTACGCTGGCGCACCGCTGGTGATCAAGCCAGGACTCAACCTAGGGCGGCTGTGCATCATCGACCAGGCGGCACGTCCGTCGTTGTCCGAGCGCGACCAGGCGCTGTTGCGCAGCGCGGCGCAGATTGTTGTATCGCGGTTGCAGTCGATCCATGATCAATATTTCTACGACAGTATGACCGGCTTGCCCAACCGGCGCCGTTTCGAAGCCGACTTCGCCGACTGCGCCAGCGTCGCTGGCCAGGTCGCAGTGTTCATCGAGCCTATTTCAGCAGCCGGCATGGACCGCCTGGTGAAGGCACTGGGCATCGAGTTTTTCGCAAGCTTCATGCTGGCCGTGAAAGAGGCCTTGCTGGCAGCCCTGCCGCCGGGGTCGCGCCTGTACCGCCCGAGCACGCTGGGTTTTCTGACCCTGATCGAATGCAATGACGTGGCCTCATCGCCGGCCAGGCTTGACGCTATCGTTGCGGCGCTGAGTGGGCCGTTGCACAGCGGCAATGTGCCGGTGTTCGCCGATGTCGGCATGAGCGTGCTCGAGCCGGATGCAGACACCGATGCATCGCTGGACACCCTGCGTTTGATGGCGAGCATGACCGATGCGGCGCGCCGCAGCGAGCGACGCTGGCTGGTCTATGACCCGCTGGTCGATACCAGCCAGCGCCGCAGTACGGCCTTGCTCATCGCTCTGGAACCGGCGCTGGTAGCTGCCGACCAACTTCGTCTGGTCTATCAGCCAAGGGTTGATCTCAACAGCAAACGCTGCGTGGCAGTAGAAGCGCTGTTGCGCTGGAAGCATCCGACCATGGGCGAAATCAGCCCGGCTGAATTCATCCCATTGGCTGAAACCACTGCTTCGATTCGCGGCATCACCCGGTGGGTGATCTGGCATGTCTGTCAGCAAATGCGCAGGTGGCGGGCGGAGGGGCTGCAGATGACCGTGTCGCTGAATATCTCCGCGCTGGATCTCGCCGATGGGCACCTGTTCGAGTACCTGAGCCGTACGCTCGGCGAGTTCGGCGTGGACCCGCGGCGCATCGAGCTTGAGTTTACCGAAAGCGCTCTGGTCACTGACTTCGACCAGGTGCAGCAACAGCTTCAGCGTTTTCGCACACTCGGGGTGGCGATTGGCATCGATGACTTCGGCAGCGGCTACAGCAACTGGGTCTACCTGCGCATCATCCCGGCCACCAGCGTCAAGCTTGATCGCTCGCTGCTGGCCAACCTGCAGCCGGGCAACAACGATTGGCACATCATTCGCGGGCTGGTCAGCCTGCTGCGCGACCTGCGCCTGACGGTGGTGGCCGAAGGTATCGAGACCGACCTGCACCACCATTTGTTGAGTGGCTGGGGCTGTGAGCAGGGCCAGGGCTATTTTTACGCGAAGCCGATGCCGCCCGCAGAACTTGAAACCTGGCTGCAGAAGGACTGCTGCGTGCCGATGACCTGACAAGGACGATGTTCAATCTCATAGCTGCACCTGCAAGATCTTCGACAACCTCCTGCCATTTCGGCCGCGTCGCTAACCACCGAGAACACCATGTTCAATTCAAAGCTAAAAAACCAGCTACAGCGACTGCAGGACGAAATAGACGCGCTGCAGCGCGCGCAGGCCGCAAGAACTCACGAGATGCTGGAAATAACGGTTGATCGGAACCTGCTGATCACCGCGGTCAATCGCAACTTTGCTCGATGGGTTGGGCGTGAACAGTCGCAATTGCTTGGGCAATCGCTGGCTAGCATCGCGCCCAGCTATGTCAAAGAGTTGCCATGCTTCAAGGATTTTCAGCAGGCCATGAGCACTGGCACCGGGGTCAGCGACGAGTATCGCTATATCACCGCCGACGGCAGGATGGTCTGGATGAGAGCGGCCTGGTGCCCGGTCAAGTCAGCAGCGGGTGCAGTCACCCATATGTCGGCCTACGGCACCGATGTCACCGCGAGCATCGATAAAGCGCGTGAAAACGACGAGTTCATCAAGGCGCTGTACCGCTCGACCGCGGTCATCGAGTTTGAGCTGGACGGTACTATCGTTGCTGCCAACGACAACTTCTTGAGGACGGTGAACTATTCGCTGGCAGAGATCGTGGGCAAACATCACCGTATTTTCTGTGACCCCAACTATGTCAATTCGCCTGCCTACGAGCAGCTATGGCGTAGCCTCAACGAGGGGCAGTTCGTCGCCGAGCGCTTCCTGCGCTTTGACAAGTCAGGGCGCGAGCTCTGGCTGGAAGCATCCTACAACCCGGTGCGCGACACCCGTGGCCAGCTCTACAAGATCGTCAAATTCGCGGTCGATATCAGCGAGCAGGTCAAGCATGAGCAGGAAGTCAGCGCGGCCGCTGGGGTTGCCTATGACGTTTCTCGCAAAACCGATGACTCGGCGAGAAGGGGGGCGGTGGCCGTAAAGGATACCGTCGAGACGATGAACCGTATCGTCTCGCAGGTCTCCACGGCCTCCGCCGGGGTCGAGGCGCTGGGGCAGCAGTCGCAGTTGATCACATCGATTGTTTCCACCATCGGCGGCATTGCCCAGCAGACCAACCTGCTCGCCCTCAACGCGGCTATCGAAGCCGCGCGCGCAGGCGAGCAAGGCCGGGGCTTTGCCGTGGTGGCCGATGAGGTGAGGAAGCTGGCCGGCCGCACCAGTGCCGCCACTCAGGAAATCGTAGAAGTGGTGCAGAAGAACAACACCCTTGTAGAGGCCGCAGTGGTCAGCATGGGTGAAAGCACGCATCAGGCTGAAATCGGCTTGGCGCTGGCCAGCCAGGCCGGCCATGTCATCACTGAAATTCAGTCGGGTGCGCAGGAAGTGGTAACAGCGGTCGGCCGATTCTCATCGCAGATTGCCGGTCAGTCACACCCGTGAAAGTGTGATCGGTAGCGCCGGCACGCCATCAGGCAGCCGGCTCGACCTCCAGAAACGCCGCTTCCAGCAGCTGCCGGGTGTAGGGATGCTGCGGCGCATGGAAGATTTCCCGCGCGTCACCTTGTTCCACCACCTGCCCCTGTTTGATCACCATCAGCTGATGACTCAGCGCTTTGACCACCGCTAGGTCATGACTGATGAACAGGTAGGTCAGGTTGTATTTGAGCTGCAACGAACGCAACAGCTCCACTACCTGCCGCTGCACGGTGCGGTCAAGCGCCGAGGTTGGCTCGTCGAGCAGAATCAACGCCGGTTTGAGCACCAGCGCGCGAGCGATGGCGATGCGCTGACGCTGGCCCCCGGAGAACTCATGGGGATAGCGGTGGCGGGTGGCCGGATCGAGGCCTACTTCCTGCAGCGCGGCAATGATCGCCGCCTCTTGCTCCTGGGCGGTGCCGATGCGATGAATGCGCAGGCCTTCGCCGACGATATCGGCGACACTCATGCGCGGGCTGAGGCTGCCGAACGGGTCCTGGAACACCACCTGCATTTCTCGCCGCAGCGGCCGTACCTCCTGCTGGTTCATGCCCTGCAGGTTTTGCCCGTGAAAACGGATGTCGCCCTGGCTCGAGATCAGCCGCAGGATCGCCAGGCCCAAGGTCGATTTGCCCGAGCCGCTTTCGCCAACGATGCCCAGGGTCTGCCCTTGGGGCAGGCTGAAATTGATCCCGTCGACTGCCTTGACGTGGTCTACCGTACGCCGCAGCAGGCCTTTCTTGATCGGGAACCAGACGCGCAGATCATCCACCTCCAGCAGCGGCGCCCCAAGCGGGTTGGCCGCAGGCTGGCCGCTGGGTTCGGCGTTGATCAGCATCTGCGTATAGGGATGCTGCGGGGCGGTGAACAGCGTCGTGCACTCGGCCTGCTCGACGATCTTGCCTTGCTGCATCACGCAAACACGGTGGGCGATGCGCCTTACCAGGTTGAGGTCATGGCTGATCAGCAGCAGGGCCATGCCCAGTCGTGCCTGCAGCTCTTTGAGCAGATCAAGAATCTTCAGCTGTACGGTGACGTCGAGCGCAGTGGTCGGTTCATCGGCGATCAGCAGTTCCGGCTCGTTGGCCAGGGCCATGGCAATCATCACCCGCTGGCGCTGGCCGCCGGACAACTCATGCGGCAGCGCCTTGAGGCGCTTGTGCGGTTCAGGGATGCCGACCAGGTCGAGCAGTTCCAAGGTGCGCGCCGTCGCCTGCTTGCCGGTTAAACCCTTGTGCAGGAGCAGGATCTCGTTGATCTGCTTCTCGATACAGTGCAGCGGGTTGAGCGAGGTCATCGGCTCCTGGAAGATCATTGCGATGCGGTTGCCACGGATGCGCTGCATTGGCTTTTCGCCAAGCTTGAGCATGTCCTTGCCGCCATACTCGATGCTGCCACTGGGGTGGCGCGCAAGTGGGTAGGGCAACAGGCGCAGGATCGAGTGGGCAGTGACCGACTTGCCCGAGCCGCTCTCGCCGACCAGGGCCAGGGTCTCGCCCTTGCGGATGTCGAAACTGATGCCATCGACAACGCGGTTGACTTGGTCACCGCTGAGGAACTCGACCGCAAGATCACGGACTTCGATCAGGTTAGGTTCGCTCATGTTATTTCCTCGGGTCGAAGGCGTCGCGGGCGGATTCGCCGATAAACACCAGCAGGCTGAGCATCACGGCCAGCACGGCGAAGGCACTGATGCCCAGCCATGGTGCCTGCAGGTTGGATTTGCCCTGGGCAACCAGCTCACCCAACGACGGTGAACCGGCGGGCAGGCCAAAGCCGAGGAAGTCCAGCGCGGTCAGGGTACCGATGGCGCCGGTGAGGATGAACGGCATGAAGGTCATGGTCGAGATCATTGCGTTGGGCAGAATGTGCCGGTACATGATCGCGCCGTTGCGCATGCCCAGGGCGCGCGCCGCGCGCACATACTCCAGGTTACGCCCACGCAGGAATTCGGCGCGGACTACATCGACCAGGCTCATCCACGAGAACAGCAACATGATCCCCAGCAGCCACCAGAAGTTGGGCTGGACGAAACTGGCCAGAATGATCAGCAGGTACAGCACCGGCAAGCCTGACCAGATCTCCAGGAAGCGCTGGCCGGCAAGGTCGACCCAGCCACCATAAAAGCCCTGCAGAGCCCCGGCAATGACGCCGATGATCGAGCTGAGGATGGTCAGGGTCAGGGCAAACAATACCGAAACGCGGAAGCCGTAGATCACCCGCGCCATGACATCGCGGCCCTGGTCATCGGTGCCCAGCCAGTTGTCCGCCGAGGGCGGCGCGGGCGCTGGCACCTTCAAGTCGTAGTTGATGCTCTGGTAGCTGAACGGGATCGGCGCCCACAGCACAAAACTGTCTTTCTTCTCCAGAAGATCGCGGATGTAAGGGCTCTTGTAGTTGGCTTCGAGCGGGAATTCACCGCCAAAGGTGGTCTCGGGGTAGCGCTTGAACGCCGGGAAGTACCACTCGCCGTCGTAGCGCACGGCAATCGGTTTGTCGTTGGCGATCAGCTCGGCGCCAAGGCTCAGGCCGAACAGGATCAGGAACAGCCACAGCGACCACCAGCCTCGGCGGTTGGCCTTGAAGCGCTCGAAGCGCCGTCGATTGAGCGGGGACAGGGCCATTGGTCAATTCTCCCGGCTGGCGAAGTCGATGCGCGGATCGACCAGGGTGTAGGTCAGGTCGCCGATCAGTTTCACCACCAGCCCGAGCAGGGTGAAGATGAACAGGGTGCCGAAGACCACCGGGTAATCGCGGTTGATCGCCGCTTCGAAACTCATCAGGCCAAGGCCGTCGAGGGAGAAGATCACCTCGATCAGCAACGAGCCGGTGAAGAAGATGCCGATGAATGCCGAAGGGAAGCCGGCGATCACCAGCAGCATGGCGTTACGGAACACATGCCCGTAGAGCACCCGCTGCCGGCTCAGGCCTTTGGCTTTGGCGGTGACCACATACTGCTTGTTGATCTCATCGAGGAAGCTGTTTTTGGTCAGCAGGGTCATGGTGGCGAAGTTGCCGATCACCAGTGCAGTAATCGGCAGCACCAGGTGCCAGAAGTAATCGAGGATCTTGCCAGTGGTGGACAGCTCGTCGAAGTTGTTCGAGGTCAGCCCGCGTAACGGGAACCAGTCGAAGTAACTGCCGCCGGCGAACAGCACGATCAGCAGAATGGCGAACAGAAACGCCGGGATGGCATAGCCGACCACGATCGCCGAGCTGGTCCAGACATCGAAGTGGCTGCCGTGGCGCACCGCCTTGGCGATCCCCAGCGGGATCGACACCAGATACATGATCAGCGTGCTCCACAGCCCGAGCGAGATCGACACCGGCATCTTTTCGGCAATCAGGTCGATGACCTTGGCATCACGGAAGAAGCTGTCGCCGAAGTCGAGCTGGGCATAGTTCTTGACCATGATCCACAAGCGCTCCGGGGCGGACTTGTCGAAACCATACATGTGTTCGATTTCAGCGATCAGCGCCGGGTCCAGGCCCTGTGCGCCGCGGTAGTTGGAGCCGGCCACCGAGACTTCGGCGCCGCCGCCGGCGATGCGGCTGGTCGCGCCGTCAAAGCCTTCGAGTTTGGCGATCATCTGCTCGACCGGGCCGCCGGGCGCGGCCTGGACGATGATGAAGTTGATCACCAGGATGCCGAACAGGGTCGGGATGATCAGCAGCAAGCGCCGCAGGATATAGGCGAGCATGTCAGTTGGCCTCGCTCGGCGTGGTCTCTGGCGCAGGCTGCGTGGTCACGGCCGGTTTCACATCAGGCTTGATCCACCAGGTGTCGATGCCGACATCGTACTTGGGCGAGACCTTGGGGTGGCCGATGTGGTTCCAGTAGGCCACCCGCCAGGTCTTGATGTGCCAGTTGGGGATCACGTAGTAGCCCCACTGCAACACGCGGTCGAGGGCGCGGGCGTGGTTGATCAGGCTCTGACGTGAGTCGGCGTTGATCAGTTGCTCGACCAGTTGGTCAATGGCCGGGTCGCGCAGGCCGATGAAGTTGCGGCTACCGGGGTTGTCGGCGGCGCCCGAAGTCCAGAACTCGCGCTGTTCGTTACCCGGCGAGCTGGACTGGGGGAAGCCGCTGACGATCATGTCGAAGTCGCGCGAACGCAGACGGTTGATGTACTGCGGCACCTCGACCCGGCGCAGGGTCAGCTCAATGCCGAGGTCTGCCAGGTTGCGTTTGAACGGCAATAGCACGCGTTCAAACTCCGTCTGTGCGAGCAGAAACTCGATCACCACCGGCTTGCCCTGGGCATCGACCATCTTGTCGTCGACGATTTTCCAGCCCGCTTCCTGCAGCAGCTTGTAGGCCTGACGTTGCTGCTCGCGGATCATGCCGCTGCCGTCGCTGACCGGGTTCTTGAACACCTCGGTAAAGGCCTGCTCGGGAATCTTGCCGCGCAGCGGCTCGAGGATTTTCAGTTCATCCGGCGTGGCCGGCTGCGTGGCCGCCATGTCGGAGTTCTCGAAGTAACTGCTGGTGCGAGTGTAGGCACCGTTGAACAGCTGCTTGTTGGTCCACTCGTAGTCGAGAAGCAGGCTCAGCGCCTTGCGCACGCGCACGTCCTGGAACATTGGCTTGCGCAGGTTGAAGACAAAGCCCTGCATACCGGTCGGGTTGCCGTTGGGCAGCTCTTCCTTGATCAGGCGGCCTTCGCGTACGGCGGGCACGTTGTAGGCGTTTGCCCAGTTCTTTGCCGCCATCTCCAGGTTGTAGTCGAACTGGCCGGCCTTGAGCGCTTCAAGGGCAACGGTGCTGTCGCGGTAATAGTCAAAGGTCATGACGTCGAAATTGAACATGCCGCGGTTGATCGGCAGGTCCTTGGCCCAATAGTCCTTGACCCGCTCGAAACGCACCGAACGACCGGCCTTGACCTCGGCAACCCGGTAGGGACCGCTGCCCAAAGGAATTTCCAGGTTGCCACGGTTGAATTCGCGGTTTTCGTACCAGTGCTTGGGCAGTACCGGCAGTTGGCCAAGGATCAGCGGCAACTCACGGTTGTTCTTGTGCTTGAACTTGAACAGCACTTTCAGCGGGTCTTCGGCAATGACCTCGGCGACGTCACCGTAGTACACCTTGTACAGCGGGGCGCCTTGGCTGACCAACGTGTTGAAGGTCCAGACCACGTCATCGGCACGCATGGGGTGGCCGTCATGGAAACGTGCTTCCGGGCGCAGGTAGAAGCGCACCCAGCTGTTGTCCGGGGCCTTCTCTATCTTGCCGGCAACCAGGCCGTACTCGGTAAACGGCTCGTCCAGGCTCTGGCGCATCAGCGTGTCGTAGATGCTGCCGACGTTTTCTGCAGCCACGCCTTTGTTGATGAACGGGTTGAGGCTGTCGAAACCGCCAAAGCCGGACTGGCGAAAGGTGCCGCCTTTGGGCGCATCTGGGTTGACGTAGTCGAAGTGTTGGAAGCTGGCCGGATACTTGGGCGGCTCGTCATACAGGGTCAAGGCGTGCTGCGGGGCAGCCAGCACGGGAAGGCTCAGGCAGGTTAGCAGCAGGCTGCCGGCCAGTTGGCGCAGGCGGTGCGGCATCATTTGGCTTTCTCCGAAGTCTTGAGCCACCAGCTGTTCAGGCCCAGGGTGTAGGGCGGCGTGGTGACGAAGGCGAACCGATTGCGGTAGGCCAGGCGATGATTGTCCAGATACCAGTTGGGGATCATGTAGTAATGCCACGACAGCACCCGGTCCAGCGCACGCGCGGCGGCGACCTGGTCATCGCGGGTGCGGGCAGCGAGCAGGGTGTCGAGCAGGTGGTCGACCACCGGATCTTTTACCCCCGCATAGTTCTTGCTGCCCTTGGTCGAAGCCTGGCTGGAATGGAAGTACAGCCATTGCTCGAGGCCTGGGCTGAGGGTCTGGTTCAGGGTCATCAGGATCATGTCGAAATCAAACTGGTCCAGCCGTTGTTTGTACTGGGCGCGGTCTACCGTGCGCAAGCGCGCATCGATGCCAATGCTCGCCAGATTTTCGACATAAGGTTGCAGGATCCGTTCTAGATTGGGGTTCACCAGCAACAACTCCATCTGGAACTGCTTGCCCTTGGCGTCCACCAGGCGTTGGCCGTCCAGCTTCCAGCCGGCTTTGCCCAGCAGGGCCAGGGCCTCGCGCAAGGTCTGGCGGCTGACGCCGCTGCCGTCGGTATGGCTGACCTGGTAGGGCTCGGTGTACAGCTTGGCCGGCAGTTCGTCGCGAAACGGCGCCAGCAGCAGCCACTCCTTGCCGGTCGGCAGGCCGCTGGCAGCAAACTCGCTGTTTGGGTAATAACTGGTCGAGCGCCGATAGGCGCTGCTGAAAAGGGCGCGGTTGGTCCACTCGAAATCGAGCATCAAACCCAGCGCTTGGCGTACCTGCGGGTCGCTGAACGTGGCGCGGCGGCTGTTCATGAACAGCCCTTGGGTCTGGGTCGGGATGCGGTGCGGGATCTGCGCCTTGATCACCTCGCCACGGCGCACTGCAGGGAAGTTGTAGCTGTTAGCCCAGTTCTTCGCCTGATGTTCGATGTAGATGTCGAACTCGCCGGCCTTGAACGCTTCGAAGGCGACCGTGGCGTCGCGGTAGAACTCATATTCGACGCGGTTGTAGTTGTACTTGCCGCGATTGACCGCCAGGTCCTTGCCCCAGTAATCCTTGACCCGCTTGAATACCAGGCGCCGCCCCGGCTGCACCTCGGTGATGCGATAGGGCCCGCTGCCCAGCGGTGGCTCGAAGGTGGTGGCCTTGAAGTCGCGCTTCTGCCAGTAATGCTTGGGCAGTACCGGCATCTCACCCAGACGCAGGATCAACAACGGGTTGCCGGCACGCTTGAACACGAAGCGAATGCGCAACGGCCCGAGAATGTCGACTCGCTGCACTTCCTGCAGGTTGGTGCGGTACAGCGGGTGGCCGTCCTTGAGCAGGGTGCGATAGGAGAACGCCACGTCCGCCGAGGTGATCGGCTTGCCGTCGTGAAAGCGTGCCTCTGGGCGCAGGTTGAACACCACCCAGCTGCGGTCTTCGCTGTACTCGACCGAGCGCGCAATCAGGCCGTAGCTTGAGGTTGGCTCATCGCCGGACGGATCGTACATCCCCGTACCGACCATAAGCGTCTCGTTCAGCTCGCTGACACCATATTGCAGGAAATTTGGCGTTGTGACCGGGCTCGACCCTTTGAAGGTGTAGGGGTTGAGCGTGTCGAACGTGCCAAATGCCATGGCCCGCAAGGTTCCGCCCTTGGGCGCTTGCGGGTTGACCCAATCGAAGTGGGTGAATGTGGCTGGGTATTTGAGCGTGCCGAACTGCGCGTAACCGTGGCTCTCGCTGACGGTGGCGGCGGCGGGGAAGCTCAAGGCCAGGCTGAAGGACAGCAGGAGGGGACGTATCAAATCGGCATCCGATCCAGAAGGCGTTGGGCTTTGGTCGGGCTACAGTAACAGCTTGGCGGGATTGGAAAAAGAGTGATGCGAGAGGGGGCTGCAAGCGGGGCTGGGTGACAGCCCCGGGAGGATCAATGGCCGAGGTAGACGGTCAGGGTCTGGCCTGGTTTGAGGGCATGCCCGCTGCGCGGATTCCAGCGCTTGAGGTGCTGCATTTCGACGTTGAAACGCTTGGCCACCAGGTACAGTGAATCGCCCTTGCGGACCTTGTACTGAGTCGAGCGCTGCTTGGCCGAAGCAACCCGGTTGGCGGCTGCAGAGGGCGCATTGCCACCGCGCATGGCCAGGACCTGGCCGGCCTTGAGGCGATTGCCGGAGATCTTGTTCCAGCGCTGGATATCCTTGACCGAAACCCGGTTGGCCTTGGCGATGCTGCCCAGGTTGTCACCGCGCTTGACTCGGTAGCTGCGCGTGGCCGGTGCGCTGGCTTCGGCGACAGCGGCTTCGAACACGGCCTTGCGTGGTTGCAGGCTGAGCAACTGTTCAGGGTTCAGGTTGGACAGGCTGGCCGAGAGCAACTGCGCCTTGGCAGTCGGCACCAGCAGTTGTTGCGGGCCGTCGACCGTCATGCGCTTCTTGAATGCCGGGTTGAGCTGGATCAGCTCGTCTTCATCGATATCGGCAAAGGCTGCGACCCGCGACAGGTCGAGGCGGTCATTGATGGCGACGGCGGCAAAGTACGGTTCGTTGGCGATCGGGTTGAGGTTGACGCCATACGATTCAGGTGTTGATACCACCTGCGACAGGGCCAGCAGCTTGGGCACGTAGTCGCGGGTTTCCTGCGGCAGCGGCAGGTTCCAGTAATCAGTCGGCAGGCCGAGTTTTTCGTTGCGTTCGATAGCGCGGCTGACGGTGCCTTCACCGGCGTTATAGGCCGCCAGGGCCAGCAGCCAGTCGCCGTTGAACATGTCGTGCAGACGGCTCAGATAATCCAGTGCAGCGTTGGTCGATGCTGTGACGTCGCGGCGGCCATCGTAGAAGTTGGTCTGGCGCAGATTGAAGTGGCGCCCGGTCGAGGGGATGAACTGCCACATGCCGGCCGCATGGGCACGGGAATACGCCATCGGGTTGTAGGCGCTCTCGATCGCTGGCAGCAGGGCCAGCTCCAGCGGCATGTCGCGTTCTTCGAGGCGCTCGACGATGTAATGCAGGTACAGGCTGCCGCGCTCGCCGGCGGTTTCAACGAAACGCGGGTTGCTGGCGAACCACAGGCGCTGTTGCTCGATGCGCGGATTGACGTCGATGGTGTCCTGCAGCGCGAAGCCCTGGCGCATGCGTTCCCAGACATCCTGGGGCGCCTGCTGCTTGGGCTTGGCCATGATCAACGGGGCCGGCTTGTGCTTGATCCGGGCCTGATAGTTGTGCGCGCGAACGCTTTCGGATTCATCTACCTGACGGGTGCTCTGGCAGCCCACCAAAGTGGCAGCCAGGGCCAGCGCACTGATCTGTGCGAGGCGCGTCAAAGCGACGGATTGCGAGGTTCTGCGGCTACTGGAAGGCATCGGCTGGGGCAGGTATCCGGGTGAAAAAGTTGGGCGATTCTAGGAACCGCTTTTGCCCGGGTCAACCTTTGCCCCTCAATTACGATATATCTTGAGGTTATCAGAAGCCGTCTTTCCAAGACCTCAAGGCAGCAAAAACAGCAGCTTGGCCTTCGTTTGAATGTCCCTTCCATTCGTCTGCTTTTTGTTTAACGGATGTTTCTGCGGTACGTAAAAAAGGGTTGGTGAGGCGTTCCAGGCCAATGCTGGAAGGCAGCGTTATGCGCTCATCTGCGCGCAGTCTGGTCACCTCCTCAAAGCGCGCGAGCACATCCGAATTGCTCGGTTCGACGGCCTTGGCGAAGCGCAGGTTGCTCAGGGTGTATTCATGGGCGCAGTAGACCTCGGTGGTGTCAGGCAGGGCGGCGAGGCGCTCAAGCGAGTTGTGCATCTGCGCTGGCGTGCCCTCGAACAAACGGCCGCAACCGCCGGCAAACAGCGTGTCGCCACTGAACAGCACGGGTGTCGGCGTCTGTGCGGTATAAAAGGCGATGTGGCCAAGGGTGTGCCCGGGCATCGCCAGCACCTCGAAGGTCAGCCCCAGCGCGGTGACCTGGGCATTGTCCTCGAGCGCCAGGTCACGGCCTGGGATCTGCTCGCTGGCCGGGCCGCTGACCCGCGCCCCGGTGGCTCGCTTGAGCTCGGCAACGCCGCCGACATGATCGTGGTGATGGTGGGTGATGAGGATATCCTTCAGCTCCCAGCCTGGGTTGGCCTCAAGCCAGTCCAGCACCGGTTGGGCGTCACCAGGATCGACCACCGCACACTGGCGTTTGGCAGTATCCTGTAACAACCAGATGTAGTTATCAGAGAAAGCGGGTAGTGCATCGATCTGTATCATGTGCGGATCCGAATCATCTGCCGTGGGACATAAGGGCATCTTAGCCGCGATGGTGCGGCGGGAGAACCTTGGAGGGAAGACGCAATGACCGACCAAGCCTTTGCCCAGGCCGACCCTGAATGGGTCGAGCTGATCAGCCTGGCCCGCGAATGGTTTCAAGGCCCTGTTGGGCAGTTGATGCTGCGCGAAGAAGAAAAGTTGCTTGAAACTGAACTCGCGCGTTTTTTTGGTGGTTATCTGGTGCATTACGGGCCAGGGGCGGAGGCGCCGCCGCATGCCAAGCAGGTGCATCGCAATGTGCGCCTCGGTGCGCCGTTGCCAGGGGTTGAAATCGTCTGCGAAGAACAGGCCTGGCCGCTCGCCGAACATGCGGCGGACGTCGTAGTGCTGCAGCACGGGCTGGACTTCAGCCTATCGCCTCACGGCCTGCTGCGCCAGGCCGCCAGTGCGGTGCGTCCGGGTGGCCATCTGCTGATCGTCGGTATCAACCCATGGAGCAGTTGGGGCATGCGCCACCTGTTCAGCAAAGGCGCCTTGCGCAAGGCACGTTGCATCCCGCCGTCGCGGGTCGGTGACTGGCTCAACCTGCTCGGCTTTGCGCTGGAGAAACGCCGCTTCGGCTGTTATCGTCCGCCGCTTGCTTCACCGGCCTGGCAGCAGCGCCTCACCGGGTGGGAGCGGGTAGCCGGTGGCTGGCAGATGTCAGGTGGCGGCGTCTACCTGCTGATAGCGCGCAAGATGGTAGTCGGCCTGCGGCCACTGCAACCGGCCCGGCGTGAGCCGATGGGCAAACTGCTGCCGCTGCCCCTGGCCAAGGTCAATCGCGACCCGGCCAACCGCGACCATCATCCGGGTCGATAAATTACAGCGAATTAAGGCAGTACATGAGCGAAGAAAGCATCGAGATGTTTACCGACGGCGCCTGCAAGGGCAATCCGGGCCCTGGCGGCTGGGGCGTGCTGATGGTGTACAAGGGCGTCGAAAAGGAACTCTGGGGTGGCGAGCTGGAGACCACCAACAACCGCATGGAGCTGATGGCGGCCATCGAGGGCCTCAAGGCGCTCAAGCGTGAATGCGAGGTTGTGCTGACCACCGACTCGCAGTACGTCATGAAAGGCATCAACGAGTGGATGGCCAACTGGAAGAAGCGCGGCTGGAAGACCGCGGCCAAGGAGCCGGTGAAAAACGCCGACCTGTGGCGCGAGCTAGACGAGCAGGTCAACCGGCACAAGGTCACCTGGAAGTGGGTGCGCGGGCATATCGGCCATCATGGCAACGAACGCGCCGACCAGTTGGCCAACCGCGGCGTCGACGAAGTTCGCGCGCGTCACAAGTAATCCGACACTGGGGTATACTCCCGGCTCTTTTTTGTCGTAGCAGTTGGAGCCACCGCCCGTGGAGCAGCAGAACACCCGATACGTCGTCCTCGATACCGAAACTACCGGCATGCCGGTTGGCGAGGGTCATCGGATCATCGAAATCGGTTGCGTCGAAGTGCTGGGCCGGCGCCTGACCGGGCGCCATTTCCATGTTTATCTGCAGCCTGACCGCGAGAGTGACGAGGGCGCGATTGGCGTCCACGGCATCACCGACGCATTCCTGATCGGCAAGCCGCGCTTCGCTGAAGTGGCTGACGAGTTCTTCGACTTCATTCAGGGCGCGCAGCTGGTCATCCACAACGCGGCGTTCGACGTTGGCTTCATAAACAACGAATTCGCTCTGCTTGGCCAGCATGATCGCGCCGATATCTCCAAACACTGCGGCATCCTCGATACCCTGATGCTGGCGCGTTCGCGCCACCCAGGCCAGCGCAACAGCCTCGACGCCTTGTGCAAACGCTACGGTATCGACAACTCCGGACGTGAGCTGCACGGCGCGTTGCTCGACTCGGAATTGCTGGCGGATGTCTACCTGGCCATGACCGGTGGCCAGACCAGCCTGTCGCTGGCTGGGCATGGTGCTGATGGCGAGGAGGGAAGGGACAGTGACGGCAGTGAGATTCGCCGGATCGTCGGGCGTCAGCCGCAGCCTGTGTTGATGGCTTCTGCTGAAGAGCTGGAGGCGCATGCCCAGCGTCTCGCGGCGGTGGCCAAGTCTGCCGGCGGCCCGGCGCTGTGGCAGAGTCTGAGCGAGGCCTGATCAGGCCTGCATGCGGGCCCTCCGTGGCCTGCTGGTTGCCGCAAGGCTGAATCAGGGAATGCGGATGATCTCGACGCCACTCTGGGTCAGCTCGAAGCGATCTTCACCCAGGTGCCGAACGCGATCGCCAATAGCCAGTCGATAGCTGGTAATCGGTTCACCATGGGCACTGCCGTCGTCCTGAAAGGTCGATTCCTGGAATTCGTGCACGGGGTAGATTCGGCCTTCGGCGTCACGGGCGTGAAATTGGCCGACCAGTACTGCTGCCATTTTGGGGGGAAACCTCTGAAAAATTGGAGAAATGTCTGCAGTCATAGACCAGTGAAACCGCCGGGAAGTTTTCTTGCAATGGGAAAAAAACCTCGGCGGCGAAACACGGTCATCTATAACTACTAACTCCATCAACCAGCAGAGGTTGTAAAACGCCATGAGCCAGGTGTATTCGGTAGCAGTTGTAGTCGGCAGCTTGCGCAAGGATTCCTACAATCGCAAGGTGGCCAAGGCCCTGGGTGAGCTGGCGTCCTCCAGCCTCAGCTTGAAGATCATCGAGATCGGCGATTTGCCGCTGTACAACGAAGATGTAGAGAGTGCCGGTGCGCCGCAGCCCTGGCAGCGTTTTCGTGACGAGATCAAGCGTAGTGACGCGGTGCTGTTCGTCACACCGGAGTACAACCGCTCGCTGCCCGGTTGCTTGAAGAACGCCATTGACGTTGGCTCGCGGCCTTATGGGCAAAGTGCCTGGGGCGGCAAGCCAACGGCTGTGGTGAGCGTTTCGCCCGGTGCAGTGGGTGGCTTTGGCGCCAACCATGCGGTGCGCCAGTGCCTGGTGTTCCTCGATATGCCATGCATGCAGATGCCCGAGGCATATATCGGCGGGGCGGCGACCCTGTTCGATGATGCCGGCAAGCTCAATGACAAGACTCGGCCGTTCCTGCAGGCATTCATCGACAAGTTTGCAGCCTGGGTGAAGCTCAACCGCGCGGTATAACACCGCTCCTACGCGGACTGGGGCATTTCGCCTTTGGCCAGGCGCTGGTTGATATCGGCAACGACCTCGGGGAGGTCGTTGATGGTGTCGACCAGGTAGTGCGGTCGCGCGCTTTCAAACAGTGCGTGAATCCGCTGCCGTTCACGCGCGAGTGTGCCCGCATCCAGCGCCTGGTACTCCTCCCAGGTCAGCCCCAAGGCATTCCCTGAGCAGACCAGCGCCACTGTCCACATACCGGCGCGGCGGCCTTCGAGGATACCTGGCACGGTGTCATCAACCTTGACGCAAGCACCGACGTCATCGATGCCCAAGGCAATCACATTGGCCAGCGCCTGCGCCGGCCAAGGGCGGCCATTGGGCGTTTCATCGGTCGCTACCACATGGTCGGCAACATAGCCGTTGCACTTGGCCAACTCGACCACCTTGTCCATGACTACCTTGGGGTAACCCGAGCACGAGCCAATCTTCAGGCCATCTGCACGTAGCCCAGTCAGCGTTTGCAGTGCGCCGGGGATCAATGCCGAGTGCACGGCGATCTTGTCGATTTGCAGTGGCATGAAGCGTTGATAAATGGCGGTCACGTCGTCATCGCTTGGCGTGCGGCCAAATACCTTGCGGTAGCGTTCGGCAATTGCCGGCTGATCGCACAAGGTGCGGATATGGTCCCACTTGCCCATGCCCATCGGCCCGCGGGCCTCTTCAATGGACACTTCGACGTCGAACTCGGCGAACGCCTCAACAAAGATCTGCGTGGGCGCGAACGAGCCGAAGTCGACCACGGTGCCCGCCCAGTCAAGAATGGCGGCTTGCAGGCGGGTTGGGTTGGTGTAGTTCATGTCACAGAGCCTCGCTCAAGAGTTGACTGCTGGTGTGCACCTGCATTTCCCGCAGCACCTGGGCCACGGCATCGACTGCTGCCTGCATGCCCTGCGCACCGACGGCACCGATGCAGCCAACGCGGAAGGTTTCGACCTGGGTCAGCTTGCCCGGGTAGAGGATGAAGCCTTTGGCCTTGACCCGTTCGTAGAAGTCCTGAAATCGGTAGCGTGGATCATCCGGTGCATGGAAGGTGACGATGATCGGCGCCTGAATGGCAGCCGGGAGGAAGCTGCGCAGGCCGATCGCCGCCATACCGTCGAGCAACGTCCGGCAGTTGTCGGCGTAGCGCTGGTGTCTGGCCTGCAGGCCGCCTTCTTCGGTGTATTGCTTGAGTGCCTCGTGCAGGGCGGCGACCACGTGGGTAGGCGGGGTAAAACGCCACTGGCCGGTCTTGGCCATGTAGGCATGCTGGTCGTACAGGTCCATGGCCAGCGATTGGCAGTTACCCTCGGCGGCTGCCAAGGCGGTTTTTTCCGCGAACACGAAGCCCATCCCGGGGACGCCCTCAAGGCATTTGCCGGAAGCGGCGATCAGCGCTTCGAACGGCACTTCTCGAGCGTCGATCGGCAATGCGCCAAACGAGCTCATCGCATCGATGATCAGGTGTTTGCCATGGCTATGCACTACATCGGCGATGGCTTTGAGCGGGTTGAGGATGCCGGTGCTGGTCTCGCAGTGGATCAGCGCCACGTGGGTAAGTTCGGCATCTGCTGCCAGCAGCCGTTCGACATCGGCGGCGGTAGTGGGCTGGTCCTCGGCGGTTTCGAAGGTGCTGTAACGACGGCCAAGCACTTTGCAGATTTTGGCCAGGCGCTGACCGTAGGCGCCGTTGATCAGCACCAGCACCTTGCCGTCGCGCGGTACCAGTGTGCCGATGGCCGCTTCTACGGCGAAGGTGCCGCTGCCTTGCAACGGTACGCAGTGATGGCTGGCGCTGGCATCGAGAATGGCTAACAACTGTTCGCAGACGCTGGCGGTAAGTTGGTTGAAATCACGGTCCCAGGAACCCCAGTCCACCAGCATCGCTTGGCGGGTGCGCAGAGAGGTAGTGAGGGGGCCTGGGGTCAGCAGAATCGGGGCATTGCTCATTGCGTGAATCCTCGCAAGCGGTGGGCTGAGACTGCGAGATCAAGGTTGCAATTGGGCGTGCTATCAATCAAATTGTTTGTTGTTATGCCAGCCATAAGTCAGGCCGATAGCTATGAACCTGTTCCAGTTACGTGCGTTTGATGCTGTTGCCCGTGAAGGCAGCTTTACCCGCGCCGCAGCACGTCTGTTCATCAGCCAGCCGGCGGTGACCGGGCACGTCAAGGCGCTGGAGGAGCACTACCAGATCACCTTGCTGCGGCGTACCGCCCGACGGGTGGAACTGACTGAAGAAGGCACGCGGCTGGCGGCCATTACCCGCGCGATGTTCGGCCTGGCCGAAGAGGCGCAGACTATGCTTGAGGCCAACCGCCAGTTGTTGACCGGGCGCCTGGAGGTGGCCGCCGATGGGCCGCACCGGGTCATGCCAATGCTTGCCCAGTTACGCGCTCGTTATCCCGGTATCACCGTCAACCTGCGCTTGGGCAACGCTCAGGAAACGTTGGCGGCACTACTTAGCGAACATGCCGATGTCGCAGTGCTTACCGAAGTTGAGCCGCGCAAGGGGCTCTATCTGCGTAGCCTTGGCCAGTCGCAACTATGCGCATTGCTGCCGGTTGCGCACCGATGGGCGGCAACTGCAGCTGCTCAGGCGCTGCCGCTGGAGGCTCTGGACAAACAGATCATGGTGTTGCGCGAGCCTACTT
Organism: Pseudomonas sp. BIGb0278; assembly: GCF_024809895.1. Lineage (NCBI taxonomy): Bacteria > Pseudomonadati > Pseudomonadota > Gammaproteobacteria > Pseudomonadales > Pseudomonadaceae > Pseudomonas > Pseudomonas sp. BIGb0278. Next base: position 28,103 of record NZ_JANUEL010000006.1, on the reverse strand, counting down.
CAATTACCCGCCGCACGTTTGACCGCGCCTGCGCTCAGGCGGGGCTGCAGCCGCGGGTGCTGCTTGAGCTGGACAGCCGCGAGGCGGTAACCGAGGCAGTTGCGGCGCAACTGGGTATTGGCATCGTCTCGTCGATGGAAGTCGCGCATGATCCGCGGGTGGTGGCTCGGCCGCTGGCCGGCGACGGGTTGCTTAATCAACACATGCTGGGTTGCCTCGAGCGGCGTCGTGAGTTGCGCTTGATCCAGGCCTTTATCGAACTTGCCGTTGCCCCCTGAGAGACCGGCAGGGTCAGTCAGTTACAGCTCAGAGTGGCAATCGACGGTTTTTTCTACTGCCGGTCTAAGACGCCAGCAGCCTGTTACGGACAGACAATGAGCGAGAAAGACACTATTTCCATGCAGCTGGTGCGCGAAGCGTTGCTGCAGACAAGCACAGACAAGATCGCCGACCATGCGTTGCTGGCGCGCGCGGGCATCGATGCCAAGCAATTGGGGCAAGCCGAGGCGCGGGTGCCTGCTCAGGCCTATGCACGTCTGTGGCGGCTGTTGGCACGTCGTTGCAATGATGAGTTTTTCGCGATGGATGCGCGTGGGCTGCGCCGTGGCAGTCTCGCTTTTGTCTGCCGAGCGAGCATGTTGCAGCCCACTGTCGGAGCGGGCCTGCACACCGTTCTGGATTTTCTTGCACTGATGCTTGAAGACTTGCGGCCGGCATTGGCTGGCGAGCACGGGTTGGCGGAGATCGTGATCCAGGAGCCGCTGCAGGCGCCTCGTCGCGCTTTTACCTATTTCACCTTGTGGATGATAGTGCATGGCGTAGCGTGCTGGCTGGCCGGGCGCCGTATCCCGATCCTGGCCATAGATTTGCGCTGCAGCGAACCGCCGTTCTGCGACGACTACCGCGTCATGTTCTCGCAGAGCCTGCACTTCGACCGACCGCGCACACGTATGGTGATTTCCAGTGAGTGCCTGCAATGGCCGGTCAAGCGCAGCGCGGATGACCTGCAACGTTTTCTTGGTGAAGCGCCCGGCAATATTCTGGTCAGGTATCGCGATCCGGACAGCCTGGCGCGGCGCATCCGCAGTGACCTGTTGCGGCTGCCGCCAGCTGACTGGCTGGATGCCGACAGCCTGGCGCGGCAACTGCATCTGTCCGCTTCGACCTTGCGTCGGCGTCTGGCGGAAGAAGGACAGACATACCAAGGCTTGAAGGACAGTGCGCGGCGCGAGCTGGCAACAGCCTGGCTGACCGATCCGGGCGTCGCGCTGGATGAAGTCGCCGAACGCTTGGGCTTTGCTGATTCCAGCTCTTTTTATAAAGCGTTTCGCAAATGGTTTGGCTGCAATCCGGGACATTACCGGACGCTGATCCTAGGCCGCCACTCCAGTCCCTGATTTCCCCTGCAATTTCGAGGCGCCACGCCCCATGGTTGCTGGATTCCGACTTCAGGATCCAGTCCCAGGCCGCATGCCATCCTCCCTGCAAAAATCGAACAAGCGACTGATCAGTTCATCGGGACTATCCTTGCGGACTGGCTGAGGCGGGCTTCTGCCACGCACCTCTGTGCCCTGCGCGATGCCTATGGCGAGCACATGCACAGCCAGACGCAGATGGCGGCTTTGCTTGCCCGGGTTTACCGTTGCACGATTTTGCCAGTCTCAGGCTCGAGCGTGCTCTGGCAATCCAGATGGAGTTGGCAGTGGACCTGAACCAGGCGTGTTGGCAGGTCGTGCGCCGTCATTTCACCCCTCAATCCTGGCAGCTTGCCGAGCGACGGACCTTATCTGGTCAGCGAACCCGCCCTGCAAAGGTTACTGCAGAACTTCGCGAGAGATGAGTCGTTTTACGAGGGCACTGGTCTGGTCTATCCGGCCGTGCAGGCCACTGGGGCAGGCGTGTAGGTTGTGAGCAGAGACCACGCACGTATCGTCGAGGTTTGCCGTCAGGTAGATGTAGGCAAAGCCTACCAGACTCATCTGGATGAGGTACTGGACGCACGCGCTGCGTCAGCCCTGGCAGAGGATGCGCGTTGTGCATTTGATCTGGCGACCCAGCTTGTGCGGGCGAAGCACCTGCTGCCAGAGGCTGAAGCTAGCCTGAGTCAGCGGGACTTCTGGCAAGCCTACCTGCGGGAGCGCCATGAAACCACGTTCGATGCGCTCATCGCCGAATATGCAGCGCAAGGCGAGCAACTGGATCAGGAGCGTGAGCAACTGACCAGCCAGGACTACACCCAGCGCTGGCAGGATTTGCTTGATGCCCGTGAAGCTGCACTGCAGGCCTTGAGCCTTGAACTGACCCGTGAAGCGCTGGAGCAGGACGCGACGCGCCTGAGCAGTACCTCGCCGGCTCAGGAGTGACCGTTCAGACCAGTCAACCGAGTTGACGCTTTTGGCCATTGCCGGCTGGGCATAGCGGCGCGAACATCGTCGGACCGCACATCAACAATAACCAAGCAGTCCGACGATGCGCATTGCCTGCCCGGTCCATACCGGGCTTCTTGCGGTCGAACCAGCAAGGAACCTACCCATGCATGTACAAGGCAAAAATTTCATTGTTACCGGTGCAGCCTCCGGGCTCGGCGCTGCCACCGCGCAGTCGCTGGTCCAGGCTGGCGCTCGAGTAATGCTGGTCGACCTCAATGCCGAGGCGGTTTCGGCCAAGGCCAGTGAGCTCGGCGACAATGCCCGCTTCACGGTTGCTGATATCTGTGATGAGCAGGCCGCCCAGGCTGCAGTCGCTGCGGCAGTCGCTGCCTTTGGCAGCCTGCACGGGCTGATCAACTGCGCCGGTATCGTCGGCGCTGAAAAAATCCTCGGCAAGCAAGGGCCGCATGGCCTGGCGAGTTTTGCCAAGGTCATCAACGTCAATCTGCTCGGCAGCTTCAATATGCTGCGCCTGGCCGCTGCGGCTATTGCCGATACCGCGGCGGATGCAGATGGCGAGCGCGGTGTGATCATCAATACCGCGTCGGTGGCTGCCTATGATGGGCAAATCGGCCAGGCCGCCTACGCCGCATCCAAGGGGGCGGTTGCCAGCCTGACGCTGCCGGCAGCACGCGAACTTGCACGTTTTGGTATCCGCGTGATGACCATTGCCCCAGGCATCTTTGAAACGCCGATGATGGCCGGCATGACTCAGGAGGTGCGCGACTCGCTGGCCGCCGGCGTGCCGTTCCCACCGCGCCTCGGTCGCCCCCAAGAGTACGCCGCGTTGGCCCTGCACATCATTGAAAACAGCATGCTCAACGGTGAGGTGATCCGCCTCGACGGCGCCCTGCGCATGGCTGCCCGCTAAGGAGAAGCACAGATGACCCTCGCCAACGATCCAATTGTCATTGTGAGTGCCGTGCGCACGCCCATGGGCGGCTTGCAGGGCGATCTGAAGAGCCTGACTGCACCGCAACTGGGCGCCGCGGCAATTCGTGCCGCCGTCGAGCGAGCCGGTGTCGAGCCGGCCAGTGTCGACCAGTTGTTGTTTGGTTGCGTACTGCCAGCCGGCCTGGGTCAGGCCCCGGCGCGTCAGGCTGCCTTGGGTGCAGGGCTGGATAAAAGTACCACCTGCACCACGCTGAACAAGATGTGTGGCTCAGGGATGCAGGCCACCATCATGGCCCACGATCTGCTGCTGGCCGGCAGCGCCGATGTGGTGGTGGCTGGCGGCATGGAAAGCATGAGCAATGCACCGTACCTGCTGGACAAGGCCCGCAGTGGCTACCGCATGGGCCATGGTCGGATGCTCGACCACATGTTCCTCGACGGCCTCGAAGATGCCTACGACAAAGGCCGCCTGATGGGCACCTTCGCCGAAGACTGTGCCCAGGCCGGTGGCTTTAGCCGCGAGGCCCAGGATGCCTTCGCCATCGCCTCGCTGACCCGCGCGCAAACAGCGATCAAAGAGGGCCGTTTCGCTGCTGAAATCGTTGCCGTTGAAGTGACCGAAGGCAAGCAGACGCGGCTGATCAGCGACGACGAACAGCCGCCCAAGGCGCGTCTGGACAAGATCCCGCAGTTGCGCCCGGCATTTCGCGAGGGCGGCAGCGTGACCGCAGCCAACTCAAGCTCGATCTCCGATGGCGCGGCGGCACTGGTGCTGATGCGTCGCTCGCAGGCAGAGCAACGCGGCCTCACCCCGCTGGCGGTAATCCACGGCCATGCAGCGTTCGCCGATGCACCGGCACTGTTCCCCACTGCCCCCATCGGTGCCATCGACAAGTTGCTCAAACGCACCGGCTGGAGCTTGGCCGAAGTGGATCTGTTCGAGATCAACGAGGCCTTCGCCGTGGTCACTCTGGCAGCCATGCAGCAACTCGATCTGCCCCATGACAAGGTCAATGTCCACGGCGGCGCCTGCGCGCTCGGCCACCCGATCGGTGCCTCTGGCGCGCGGATTCTGGTGACCCTGCTATCGGCTCTGCGCCAGAACAACCTGCGCCGTGGTGTGGCTGCGATCTGCATTGGCGGTGGCGAAGCGACTGCGATGGCCGTTGAATGTCTGTACTGAGGTGAACCATGCTGGTAACTGACGAGCAACAACAAATTGCCGATGCGGTACGAGATTTCGCCCAGGAGCGGCTCAAACCGTTTGCCGAACAGTGGGACAAGGAGCACCGCTTCCCCCGTGAGGCGATTGCCGAGATGGCCGAGCTTGGTCTGTTCGGCATGCTGGTGCCCGAGCAATGGGGCGGCAGCGATACCGGCTACGTCGCCTACGCCATGGCGCTGGAAGAAATCGCCGCCGGCGATGGCGCCTGCTCGACGATCATGAGCGTGCACAACTCGGTGGGCTGCGTGCCAATCCTGAAGTTCGGCAGCGAGCAACAGAAGCAGCAGTTTTTGCAACCGCTGGCCAGCGGCGCCATGCTGGGCGCTTTTGCCCTGACCGAACCGCAGGCCGGCTCTGACGCCAGTAGCCTGAAAACCAGAGCACGGCTGGATGGCGACCACTATGTACTCAACGGCAGCAAGCAGTTCATTACCTCCGGCCAAAATGCCGGGGTGGTGATCGTGTTTGCTGTCACCGACCCGGCTGCCGGCAAGCGTGGTATCAGTGCGTTCATCGTGCCTACCGATGCGCCTGGATACCAGGTTACTCGGGTCGAGGAAAAGCTCGGTCAGCATGCCTCCGACACTTGCCAGATCGTCTTCGACGATGTGCGCATACCGCTGGCCAATCGTCTGGGCGAGGAGGGTCAGGGCTACAAGATTGCCCTGGCCAACCTCGAAGGCGGGCGCATCGGTATTGCCTCGCAAGCGGTCGGCATGGCTCGCGCGGCTTTCGAGGTAGCGCGTGACTACGCCCGCGAGCGGCAAAGCTTCGGCAAGCCACTAATCGAGCACCAGGCCGTGGCGTTTCGCCTGGCCGACATGGCCACCCGCGTCGCCGTCGCCCGGCAGATGGTGCTGCACGCCGCAGCGTTGCGCGACGCCGGCCGGCCGGCGTTGCAGGAGGCTTCGATGGCCAAGCTGTTCGCCTCCGAAATGGCCGAAAAGGTCTGCTCGGATGCCTTGCAGACGCTCGGCGGTTATGGCTATCTGAGCGACTTCCCGCTGGAGCGGATCTACCGCGACGTGCGTGTCTGCCAGATTTACGAAGGCACCAGCGACATTCAGCGCATGGTCATTGCGCGCAACCTTTGAAGGAGCAACCTGCATGGCATTCGAAACCATACTGCTGGACATCCACGGCAAGGTCGGCCTGATCACCCTTAACCGGCCGCAGGCGCTGAACGCCCTTAACGCGCAGATCATCGCCGAGATCAACCAGGCGCTGGACCAGTTGGAGCAAGACCCACAGATCGGCTGCGTGGTCCTCACCGGTTCAGCCAAGGCCTTTGCTGCGGGTGCCGACATCAAGGAAATGGCCGAGCTCAGCTACCCGCAGATCTACCTTGACGATCTGTTCAGCGAGTCCGATCGGATCGCCAACCGGCGCAAGCCGATCATCGCCGCGGTGTCTGGTTTTGCCCTGGGCGGTGGCTGTGAGCTGGCGATGATGTGCGACTTCATTCTCGCCGCCGACAACGCCAAGTTCGGTCAGCCAGAAGTCAACCTCGGCGTGTTGCCGGGCATGGGTGGCACCCAACGCCTGACCCGCGCCGTGGGCAAGGCCAAAGCCATGGAACTGTGTCTGAGCGGTCGCTTGATGGGCGCCGAGGAAGCTGAACGCGCAGGGCTGGTGGCACGCGTCATCCCTCAGGCCGAGTTGCTTGAAGAAGCCTTGAAGGTGGCGGCAAGCATCGCCGCCAAGTCGATCCCGATCAGCATGATGGTCAAGGAGAGCGTCAACCGTGCCTTTGAAGTCACCCTCAGCGAAGGTGTGCGCTTCGAGCGTCGGGTGTTCCATGCAGCCTTTGCGACTCACGACCAGAAAGAAGGCATGGCCGCGTTTATCGGCAAGCGCGAGGCGCAGTTCAAGGACGCCTGAAAACGGCGCGCGGTCGCAGGCACGGCGCATGCCTGCAACCGCTCCCAGTCAGTACCAAGGATCCGCCGCCGACCTGCGACCAAGGAAGCACAGCGTTTGGCCCTTCGCATCATTCAAGCAGGCCTTCGCACTGCCTAGTATCGGCTCATTGCCTGTCGCGCCGACGGGCCATGGACAGTCGAGGCTTTCATGATTTACGCCGCTCCCGGCACCGCCGGAGCCCTGGTGCAGTTCAAGCTGCGCTACGGCAACTACATCAACGGTCAGTTCGTGCCGCCGATCAAGGGCGAGTACTTCACCAACACCTCGCCAGTCAATGGCCAGCCGATTGCCGAATTCCCGCGCTCAGGCGCCGAGGACATCGACGCTGCACTGGATGCAGCGCACGCAGTAGCCGAGTCTTGGGGGCATACGTCGGTACAGGACCGTGCGTTGATTCTGCTGAAGATCGCCGACCGCATCGAAGCGCACCTCGAACAGCTGGCGATCACCGAGAGCTGGGACAACGGCAAGCCAATCCGCGAAACGCTCAACGCCGATGTGCCGTTGGCCGCCGACCATTTCCGCTACTTCGCCGGGTGCATCCGCGCTCAGGAAGGCGGCGCGGCCGAGATCAACCAGAACACCGTGGCCTACCACCTGCATGAGCCGTTGGGGGTGGTCGGGCAGATCATTCCGTGGAACTTCCCGCTGCTGATGGCCGCCTGGAAACTCGCACCGGCGCTGGCTGCCGGTAACTGCGTAATCCTCAAGCCTGCCGAGCAGACGCCTCAATCGATCACTCTGCTTGCAGAGCTGGTAGGCGATCTGCTGCCCGCCGGTGTGCTCAATATCGTCCACGGCTATGGCCGCGAAGCGGGCGAGGCGCTGGCCACCAGCAAACGCATCGCCAAGATCGCCTTTACCGGTTCCACCCCGGTGGGCTCGCACATCATGAAGTGCGCTGCCGAGAACATCATTCCGTCCACTGTGGAACTGGGTGGCAAGTCGCCGAACATCTTCTTCGAAGATATTCTCCAGGCCGAACCGGCCTTTATCGAAAAAGCCGCCGAAGGGCTGGTGCTGGCGTTCTTCAACCAGGGCGAAGTGTGCACCTGCCCATCGCGGGCGCTGGTGCAGGAATCGATCTATCCGCAGTTCATGCAGGTAGTGCTGGAGAAGATCCGCAAGATCAAGCGTGGCAACCCGCTCGACACCGAGACCATGGTCGGCGCGCAGGCTTCGCAGCAACAGTTTGACCGGATTCTTACCTACCTCGAAGTTGCCGAGCAGGAAGGCGCCGAGCTGCTCACCGGCGGTCAGGTCGAGCGGCTTGAAGGTGAGCTCGCTGGCGGTTACTACCTGCAGCCGACCCTGCTCAAGGGCCACAACGGCATGCGCGTGTTCCAGGAGGAAATCTTCGGCCCGGTAGTCAGCGTGACCACCTTCAAGGATGAGGCCGAGGCGCTGGCAATTGCCAACGATACCGAGTTCGGCCTGGGCGCCGGGGTCTGGACGCGTGATATCAACCGCGCCTATCGCATGGGCCGCGGGATCAAGGCTGGGCGAGTCTGGACCAACTGCTACCACCTGTATCCAGCGCATGCGGCGTTCGGTGGCTACAAGAAGTCTGGCGTGGGCCGCGAAACGCACAAGATGATGCTCGACCACTATCAGCAGACCAAGAACCTGCTGGTCAGCTACGACATCAACCCGCTCGGGTTCTTCTGAACCTGCGGTAACAACCGGTTCTAAAGTAGCAATGGCATTACACCGGAAACGGTGTATCAATAGACGCACCGCAATCCTGTGGTGCCAGAAGAGGATGAACCCATGTGGAAAAAGCCCGCGTTCACTGATCTGCGTATTGGTTTTGAAGTCACGATGTATTTCGCCAACCGCTGAATCTTCTGGGGCCGCTACGCGGCCCTTTCCGCGATAGCAGGCCGCTGCGAGGGCGCGCCGATCCGATTGCAAACCCTTCAAGATGCTTTAGGCTGAGCTTCACCCTCAAAAGAACAATAGGCGTTGCATGAGCGCGAATCCGAGCCAGTTGCGCAAGTTCGTTTCCCCGGAAATCATTTTTGGTGCCGGCTGCAGGCATCACGTTGCCAACTATGCGCGGACCTTCGGCGCGCGCAAGGTACTGCTGGTCAGTGACCCCGGCGTGCTGGCTGCCGGCTGGGTCGCCGACGTCGAGGCCAGTCTTCAGGGGCAGGGTATCGACTACTGCCTGCATACCGATGTCTCGCCTAATCCTCGTGTTGAAGAAGTGATGGCCGGCGCCGAGCGCTACCGCAGCGAACAGTGCGACGTGATCGTCGCCGTCGGTGGCGGCAGCCCTATGGACTGCGCCAAGGGCATCGGCATCGTCGTCGCCCACGGCCGGCATATCCTCGAATTCGAAGGGGTCGACACCATTCGCGTGCCAAGCCCGCCGCTTATTTTGATCCCTACAACAGCAGGCACCTCAGCGGATGTGTCGCAGTTCGTGATTATTTCCAACCAGCAGCAACGGATGAAGTTTTCCATCGTCAGCAAGGCCGTGGTGCCAGACGTGTCGTTGATCGATCCGGAAACAACCCTGAGCATGGACCCGTTTTTATCTGCCTGCACCGGCATTGACGCCCTGGTGCATGCCATCGAGGCGTTCGTGTCGACCGGCCATGGCCCGCTGACCGACCCGCATGCGCTGGAGGCGATGCGCCTGATCAACGGCAATCTGGTGCAGATGATCGCCAGCCCCAACGATATTGGCCTGCGTGAAAAGGTCATGCTCGGCAGCATGCAGGCGGGTCTGGCGTTTTCCAATGCCATTCTTGGCGCCGTGCACGCCATGTCGCACAGCCTTGGCGGTTTTCTCGACCTGCCCCATGGGTTATGCAATGCGGTGCTGGTCGAGCATGTGGTGGCGTTCAATTACAGTGCGGCGCCAGAGCGCTTCAAGGTGATTGCGCAGACGCTGGGGATTGATTGTCGTGGGCTCAATCATGAACAGGTGCGCAAGCGTCTGGTCGATCACCTGATCGCGTTGAAGCATGCGGTGGGCTTCCACGAAACCCTCGGCCTGCATGGCGTCGGCAGCAGCGATATCCCGTTCCTGTCGCGCCACGCGATGGGCGATCCGTGCATTCTGACCAACCCGCGCAGCTCGAGCCTGCGAGATGTCGAGGTGGTCTATGGCGAGGCCCTCTGAGCCTGGCGCCGATGCCCTGGCCGGATTATTGGGGTTGTCCAACCACACGGTGCGCAAGAGCCACTACCCTGAGCTGGCGGTGCGCCTGGAAGAGCTCGAGGCGGAGCGCAATCGCTACACCTGGCTGTTCGAGCACGCCGTGCACGGCATCTTTCAGGCCAGCCTGGAAGACGGCATGCGCGCAGCCAATCCGGCGCTTGCGCGCATGCTCGGCTACGACCACGCGCAGGCGTTGCTGTTCTCGCGCAGCGATCTGGCCAGCTTGCTGTTCGATCGGGGCACCGATGAGTTGGCCGAGATCGTCGCCACCCTCCAGCGCGAGCGCGCTTTGCTGGCCTATGAGACCCGCCTGCGCCGCCGTGATGGCAGCAGCGTCGATGTGCTCATGAACCTGCTGTCGCGTCCGGACGAACCCGGCGTGGTCGAAGGTTTCGTGGCGGATATCACCGAGCGCAAGCAGGCTCAGGCACGCCTGCAGCAGCTCAATGACCAGCTTGAACAGCGGGTTGCCGAGCGCACCAATGAGCTGATCGAGGCGCGCGACGCTGCGCAGGCTGCCAACCTGAGCAAGGACAAGTACCTTGCTGCGGCCAGCCACGATTTGCTGCAGCCGTTGAATGCCGCCAGGTTGTTGATTTCGACCTTGCGCGAACGCGACCTGGCCGCAGCCGAAGGCCTGCTGGTCGAGCGTGCGCACCAGGCACTGGAAGGCGCTGAAGACTTGCTCAGCGACCTGCTGGATATCTCCCGCCTGGATCACGCGACCATCCAGCCCGATTTCGACTGTTATCGACTTGATGATCTGCTGTTACCGCTGGAGTCGGAGTTTCAGCCGGTTGCCGAGGCTGCCGGGCTGTCGCTGCGGGTGCGTGGTGGTCCGCCGGTGATACGCACCGATTTGCGCCTGCTGACGCGGATACTGCGCAACTTTCTCAGCAATGCCTGCCGTTACACCGAGCAGGGGCGGGTGCTGCTGGGCTGGCGGCGGCGCGGTGACAAGCTGAGCATCGAAGTCTGGGACAGCGGCCGTGGCATCGCCGCCGAGCGCTTGCAGTCAATCTTTCTCGAATTCAACCAGCTGGATGTCGGCCGGGCTGCCGACCGCAAAGGTGTCGGGCTGGGGCTGGCAATCGTCGAGCGGATCGCACGTATCCTTGAGTGCAAGATCGGCGTACGTTCCTGGCCGGACCGCGGTTCGGTGTTCAGCATCGAGGTGCCTATCTCCAGTCAGGAGCCGGCGCCAGCGAGCCTGCCGATTACGCAGGCTAGTGTCGGCGACCCTTTGCCTGGGCGGCGCCTGCTGGTGCTGGACAACGAGCTGAGTATCCGCCAGAGCATGGCGGCACTGCTCGGCCAGTGGGGCTGCGAGGTGTTGACCGCAGGGGATCTGCATGAATCGCTGCAAGTCCTGCAGGGGCGGCCACCGGAACTGGTGCTGGCGGATTTTCACCTTGATCAAGGCCTGACGGGTTGCCATGTTGTTCGCGACCTCAGGGCGCACTTCGCCTGCACGATTCCGGCGGTGATGATTACGGCTGATCGCAGCGAGCAGAGCCGGAGGGCCATGCAGCGGCTGAAGGCACCGCTGCTGAACAAACCGGTCAAGCCAGGCAAGCTGCGCGCTGTGCTCAGCCAATTGCTAGCACAGTGACTGTGGCTGGAGCAGGGGATACTAGTGCACCTTGTACATCATTTCAGACAATTGCCCGGTAATCCCTGTTGCCCGTTGCGCCTTGGCGCCTTAGACTGCCGCCCCCTGTAAAAGAGTGCCGGTTGGCGCTTGAAGAATTCTGTTGCGCAGGCACTGGCCTGAGCGACACCCGAATCGCCCAATGCACATTTTTTCATAGAGAAATCGATGACCAAGGAACAGTTGCTGGCCATGTCGGCCGATGACTACATGAACGCTGCTCAGCTGGAGTTCTTCACCCAGCTGCTGCAAGCGATGAAGGTAGAAACCCACGAGCGCATCGAACAGAGCCGCATCACCATCGAGAGCCTGGATACCCCTTCGGATCCTGCCGACGTGGCGTCGGTCGAGGAAGAGCGTCACTGGCTGGTCAACGGTATCGAGCGCGATCAGCGCCTGCTGCCGCAGCTGGAGATGGCCCTCGGTCGTATTGGCGACGGTGATTTTGGCTGGTGCGAAGACAGTGGCGAGGCGATTGGCCTGCAGCGTCTGCTGATCAGCCCGACCACCAAGTACTGCATCGAAGCGCAAGAGCGCCACGAACAGATCGGTCGCCACCAGCGCCAGATCTGATCGATCGCAGCATGCATGGCCCCACGGAGCGATCCCTGGGGCTTTTTGCATTTGTTCTGCGCTACCTTGATTGCGGGGCGCCTTGATGGTTGCTCTGCATCAAGTCTGTGCTCGTTAAACCGAAGGAAGTATAGATAGTGGCGTTATAGTGGCGTTTAATGGGGTAATAATGCCCTAGAGGATGGACCCTCAACATGATGCGTGACGGATCTGTGCCCACCTGTGACATGCCGCAACCCGCAAAACGCCCGGTCCTGCCAGGAATTGCCGTGTTGCAGGGGGCAGCGCTGGCTGCCGTGCTGGCCGCCATGGCGTTTGCTCAGTTGGCGTTCTATCTGGCCCTGCCGCTGGCATTGTTGGTGCTCTGGTTACCGGGCTGGCGCCGCAAGGCAGCCCAGCCAGGAAACGTCGCGCCGTCTTCACCGGCGCACAATGAGCTGACCCAAACCCTGGCGCGCAGCACCAGCCGTAACGCCTTGTCTGCCGCCTCCATGGCTTTTTCGGTACAACAGTTGGCCACTCGGTTGCAGTCACAGCTGGGCGCCGCCGATCAGATCGTTGACAGTGCACAGATCATGATCGGTACCGAGAAAGCCACCTCTCAGCTCAGCCAGCAGGCGTTGCAGGCGGCCCGTTCAGCACATTCCAGCAGCGCGGCAGGGCAGCAGGTACTGGCCGAGTCGATCCAGCGCATGCACCAGTTAAGCGCCCGGGCCACGGCCAGCCGCGAGTTGATCGAAGCCCTGCACCAGCGCAGCGAAGATATCGCTCGGGTCACCTTGGTGATCCAGGCCATCGCTAGCCAGACCAACCTGCTCGCGCTCAACGCGGCGATCGAGGCGGCCAGGGCAGGCGAGCACGGGCGTGGTTTTGCAGTGGTTGCCGATGAAGTGCGCGGCCTGGCCGGGCGAACCGCAGCCGCTACCGGCGAAGTGGGCGCGATGGTCGCCGATATTCAGGCCCGCACCGCTGAGGTGGTCGAGCAGATTCGTAGTCTGGCCGGGGATTTGAGTGCTGACCTGGTTCAGGTCGAGCAAACAGGCGAGCAATTGACCTTGATCGCCAAGCTGGCGGCCTCTGTGGAGCTGCAGGTTGACGAGATCGCCGAGGGCACCCAGATCAACCAGCAACAACTGGATAACCTGTTCCAGGCGGTTGGGCAGGTGCGCACTGATCTGGAACTCAGCGATGGGCAAACGCGCAGTCTTGCCCAGGCAGCGGTGCATATGGAACGACAAGCGGAGGCGCTTAGCGAGCGGCTGGCCGAAGTTGGCCTGGATGACTATCACCAGCGCATTTTTGCGCTTGCCGAGCAGGGCGCGCGGAGTATCGCTGCCCGCTTTGAGCAGGATATCGAGCAAGGTCTGATTAGCGAAGAAGCGCTGTTCGACCGGCGCTACCAACCCATCCCGAGCATGCAGCCGCCGCGCTTCACTACCCGCTTTGACCAGTACACCGATGCGGTGCTGCCGCAATTGCAGGAGCCGCTGCTGGCCCAGCATGAGGGGCTGGTCTACGCGATTGCCTGCACTGGCGAGGGCTATGTACCGACGCACAACGCGGCGTTCAACCTGCCCTTGACCGGCGACCCGCTGCATGACACCGCGCACAACCGAAGCAAGCGCAAGTTCGACGACCGCACCGGTATCCGCTGTGGCAACCATCAGCAGCGGTTGCTGTTGCAAACCTACAGCCGCGATACCGGTGAACTCATGCATGACCTGTCGGTGCCGCTGTTCATCAACGGTAGACACTGGGGCGGCCTGCGTCTGGGCTACAAGCCCGAGCCTGGTATGAACTGAACGGAGTTTATTGCCGCTGATGCAACACAGATGTACCAGGGCCGCGCTGTTTGTAGTTTCGGTTGATGCGTATCATGGCTACATCGTTAGGTTGCTAATTAAATTCCGGAGGGGATGATGAATAGCCAGATCGATGTCGCAGTGATGATCGGCTCCGGTGTGCCGGCAGCATTGCAGGCGCGTGGCCTGCGGGTCTGCTGGGTCGTGCTGGTGAATGGCGAACGTCGTGGTACCGCATTTGCCAGTCGCCGTGAGGCGCTGGAATGTCAAGCTGCCTGGCAGGCCCAGCTCGGCCGAACACAGGCAGCCTGAAAGCCTTTTCAGCTCTCCAGAAAGCGCGCCAGTTCACACGCATCGCTGTGCCGGCGCCGAAAACCTCTTACCCGGCCGGTAGCGCTGTCGGTTACGTGAAAAAAGGCGATGCCGGCAGCCACGACCCGAAATCTGGGTCGGTCTGCAGCGCTGGTCAGGCAATAAATGTCGCTTGGGCCTCGACGGATTTCAGTATTTTCGTGCATATTTCTCCCGTGTAACGCGCAGAGGGTTGCCTTGGGCCGTCAGGCCTGGGACCTGTCGCTATCTATTGCATGTCTACCGGCAGTGTTGAAGTCAGCATTTACGCCTGCGTTGTGGGAAAATTGCCGAAATGTGGTGTGCGGATCTGGCTGGCACAGCGGGGGTTAAAAATCCTGCCTGCTGCGTAGTCGTTATGTACGGGCCGCTCGTGCTCTATTTCATTAGTCTTTCAGCAGCGATCTGAAATGGCTGCGCCGCCGATCAATTCGGGTGTGGCGCTTGTAACCCTGTTTGAGGATTTGAGATTGGCAGTCAGTACTCTTGATACCCATGCGTTATTTGCATTGGGCGACTTGCGTGGCAAGTTGGCCCAGTTGTTTCACGGGCGTTTCGTTTATGTCACCGAGCAAAGCCCCGACGGTTTGTACATGGCCGAAATCGACACCGACAGCTCATTGGTGGTGGATGACAAACAGCGGCTTGAGCTGAAGGTAGGCGATCACTTCCGCGCCGCAGTTCTGCCCAGTCGCGAAGGTGGCAAGCTGGAGCTGCGTTTTCGCGAGATCAAGCTGAATATCTACGGCGGCGACTATGCCTTCGTCAAGGTGGCGGAAGGTGAGGGCATCGTGTTTCGTAACGGCCAGGGCGTGATGTTGGTCTTTGCCGCCCAGCAACAAGTGCAGGAAGGCCTGGGCAAGCTGCTCAAGGCTGTGACCGGCAAGGTCGCCAAGTGGCGCAAGGGCGAGCTGACCACATTCAAGGCCAGTGAGTGAGTGACGATAGCTTGTCTGCCCAGGGACGGGCGGAGTTTCACCGCCAGTTCGAATCACAGGCGCAGGCGCATGCCGAGCGGCTGCTGGCCCAGCGCGCAGTGATGGGCAGCGCCTGGCTGAGTTGGGTTGCCGGCCAGTTGTATGAGATTACGCCCGCGCCCTTGGCTGCAATGGTCCGGCGCGAACTGCAGCGCTTGAATCGCTAAGCCCAGGCTGGCTTGGCGGGTATCTCAATTGCCCTGGTTATTGCCGCCGCTGATTTCAGCAGGTACGTCTTCGCCTGCCGCACGTTTACGAAACAGCGCTGCGCGGGCCAGTAGCAAGGTGGTAACCGGCACGGTTATCGACAGCAGAATTGGGATCAGCCAGGCATGCACGATTGGCCCCTGCTTCAACCATGAAAAATACAGGATCGATGCCAGGCTCACGCACCAGGTGCCGATAGTTGAAGCCAGTGCAGGCGGGTGCATGCGTTGGAAGTAGTCTTTCAGCCGCACCAGGCCGATCGCACCAATCAGCGCGAACAGGCTGCCTGTCAGCAGTAATGCTGCGGTCGTGAGTTCGAGCCAGAACGGCAGTTGTAGAGCTTCGGTCATTCTATTACCTCACCGCGCAGGAGGAATTTGGCCAGGGCGAATGAGCCTACGAAGCCGAACAAGGCAATCAGCAGTGCGCCTTCGAAATAGGTATCGCTGGCATAGCGAATGCCCAGTACGAGCATCATCAACATGGCCAGGATGTACAGGTAATCCAGCGCCAGGACCCGGTCCTGAGCGGAAGGGCCGCGGAACAACCTGACCAAGGCCAGCGCCATGGCGATGGTGAAGATGAACAAGCTGGCGAGAATGGCGTTGGCGAGCAGGCCTGTCATTCGAATATCTCCATCAGCGGGCGTTCATAGGTGTGCTTGAAGTGTTCGATGAACTGCGCCTCATCACGCAGATCGAACACGTGCAGCAGCAGCATGCTGCGGTCCAGGGCAAGTTCTGACCAGACCGTGCCGGGCACCACCGTAGTGATCATCGACAGAGCGGCCAGGCCGTGTACATCGCGCAGTGCCAGTGGAATGTGGACGAATGCCGATCGTGGCGGCCGGCGCTTTGCCGACAGTACGCTGCGGGCAACGTGCAGGTTGGAGGTGATGACATCCAGGCCAACACGGCCGATCAGTTTGGCAACCACCCACGGCCGTTTCACGTGCGCATGTTGCGGGCGCAGTGGGGCCAGCAGGATGGGCGCGAGAATCGCCAGCAAGGCGCCGAGCAGAAGATTGCCTGGGCTGACCGAGAGATTCAGCAACAGCCACAACGCGAACAGCGCAATGGACAGCAGCGGAGCGGGTAACAGACGGTTCATGGCTGCACCTCGGTGTTGAAGGAGGTTGGGCCAGGAATCGGCATCGAGCTCATGACTGCCTCGATGTAGGCTTGCGGTGCCTGCAGGCTTGCAGCGGTGTCCTGGGTATAGCGCAGCAGCGGTTCGGCCCTGACGCTTAGGAACAGGCACAGGCCGAGCAGAATAGCGATCGGCAGGCACTCGTAGCGGCGCAGCAGCGGCGAAGGGCGCTCTTCGGGCTTCCAGAAGCGCTGGATGCCAACCCGGCCAAAGGCGATCAGTGACGCCATGCCGGAAAGCACCAATAACGCGACCAGGCACCAGCCTGCCGCCGACAGTGGCTGCTCCGGCGCAACGCCCAAGCCCAGCGGGTTGAACAGCGCGCTGATCAGGCTCAGCTTGCCGATAAAGCCCGACAGCGGCGGCATGCCGATGATCAACAGCGCGCAGGCAATAAAGCTCAAACCCAGGAATGCCATGGTCCACGGAATGATCTGACCGATTACCGCCTTCTGCTGATCGTCCAGGTTGATGCCCTTGGGTGGATGCAGAGACTCCAGCAGAGGCGGCGACAGGCCTTCGTCATCATCCAGCGGCGTCTCGTTGGCCGAGCGCGAGCGCTCGATCAATTCCGCCAGCAGGAACAACGCGCACAGGGCCAGGGTCGAGCTGACCAAATAGAACAGCGCGCTGCCGGTCAGAATTGGCTGGCCGAAACCTATCGCTGCCATCAAGGTGCCGGCTGAAACGAGAATGCTCAGCGCTGCCATGCGCTCCAGGCGCTGTGCGGCCAGAATCGACACGGCGGCGACCGCCAGGGTTGCCAGGCCGCCGTAGACCAGCCATTCGCCGCCAAAGTGCGCCGATGCGCCGGCTTGCCCGGAAAATAGCAACGTCCACAGCCGCAGCACGGCGTACAGGCCGACCTTGGTCATGATTGCGAATAGCGCGGCAACCGGTGCGCTCGCCGAGGAGTAGGCCGGTACCAGCCAGAAATTCAGCGGCCAGATCCCTGCCTTGGCCAGGAAGGCCATCGCCAGAATGGCTGCGCCGGCGTGCAGCAGGCCACGATCAGCCTCAGGTACCAGCGGGATCTTCAAGGCCAGGTCGGCCATGTTCAGCGTGCCGGTGACGCCATAGAGCATGGCTGCACCGACCAGAAACAGCGAAGAGGCGAACAGGTTGATGGCGATGTAGTGCAAGCCGGCTTTGACTCGAGCGCGACCTGAACCGTGCAGGAGCAGGCCATACGACGCTGCCAGCAGCACCTCGAAGAAGACGAACAGGTTGAACAGGTCGGCGGTGAGGAATGCGCCGTACAGGCCCATCAGCTGGATCTGGAACAACGCATGAAAACTCGCCCCGGCGCCGTCCCAGCGCGCCCGGGCGAACAGCAGGGCGCTGACGCCGATCACGCCGGTCAGGCTTAGCATCAATGCCGAGAGGTGGTCGACCACCAGCACGATGCCAAATGGGGCTGACCAGTTACCGGGCAAATAGACACCGATCGACTCGGCTTGGCCTTGGCTGCGCACCCAGTTCAGCAGGGTCAGCGCAATCGCCAGGCCGATGATGCTCGACAGCAGGTTGAGGTGGGCCTTGATCCGGCGATGTTTCTCACCCAGCAGCAACATTATCGCCGCTGTCACCAGCGGCAACAGGATTGGTGCGACGATCAATTGATTCATCCAGCTCATTCTTCACGCTCCCGGCCATCGACGTGGTCAGTGCCGGTCAGCCCGCGCGAGGCCAGCAGCACAACCAGGAACAACGCGGTCATGGCAAAGCTGATGACGATCGCGGTCAACACCAATGCTTGTGGCAATGGGTCTGTGTAGTGCAGCAAGTCTTGCGTCACGCCTTCCTTGATGATCGGCTCTTTGCCGATGAACAGGCTGCCCATGCTGAAGATGAACAGGTTGACCCCGTAGGACAGCAGGCACAGCCCCATGATCACCTGATAGGTACGTGGCCGCAGGATCAGCCAGACCCCGGACGCGGCCAAGACACCGATGGCTACTGCAATTACTTCTTCCATCAGGCGGCTCCTGTCTGGCTGGATTTCTGTGCGCTGCCTGGGCGATAGGCGCGCACTGATTGGTGGGCCAAGGCCGTCAGAATCAGCAAGGTCGAACCTACCACCACGCTGTAAACGCCGATGTCGAAGAACAGTGCACTGGCCACGTGCACGTCACCCAGCAACGGCAGGTGCAGGTGCGCGGTATGGGTGGTCAGGAACGGATAACCCAGCAGCATCGCGCCAGCGCCGGTAAGCGTTGCGCAGAGCAGGCCGGTACCCATCCAGCGCAGCGGCCGCAGGCTCATCTGCGCCTCCACCCATTGGGTGCCCGCCACCATGTACTGCAGGATGAACGCCACCGACATCACCAGGCCGGCGACGAAGCCACCCCCAGGTTGGTTGTGACCGCGCATGAACAGGTACATCGACACCATCAGGGCCACCGGCAGCAACAGCCGCACCAACGCCGCGGGCACCATCATGAAGCCCATTGCCGTGTCGGTGGCATGCCGCGGATTGATCAGGTCGGTAACCACATCCGGGGCCAGCTGGCGCTGCTGCGCCGGCAGTTGCATGCTTTCCTTGGGTGGGCGGAAGCGGCGCAGCAGGGCGAATACGGTCAACGCCACGGCAACCAGCACGGTGATCTCGCCGAGGGTATCGAAGCCGCGGAAGTCCACCAGCATCACGTTGACCACATTGGTCCCGCCGCCCTGGGGTAGTGCACGGCTCAAGTAGAACGAGGAGATATCGTTGGGCGTAGGCCGGGTCAGCATCGAGTAGGACAGCAGAGCCATTCCGCCACCGACCAACACGGCCAACAGCAGGTCACGCAGGCGGCGCAAGCGTGCTCGTTCCAGACTGCCGGGCAGAGGTGAGACACCTTCGATACGGCGTGGCAGCCAGCGCAGACCGAGCAGGATCAGTACCGTGGTAACGACTTCAACCGCCAGCTGAGTCAGGGCCAGGTCAGGCGCGGAGAACCAGACAAAGGTGATGCAGGTCATCAGGCCGCAGACGCTGACCATGGTCAGTGCCGCCAG
This sequence comes from Pseudomonas sp. BIGb0278, assembly GCF_024809895.1. NCBI lineage: Bacteria > Pseudomonadati > Pseudomonadota > Gammaproteobacteria > Pseudomonadales > Pseudomonadaceae > Pseudomonas > Pseudomonas sp. BIGb0278. The sequence goes on along the minus strand of NZ_JANUEL010000006.1, from coordinate 8,747 downwards.
ACGATGATATTTGGCCTGCCAGGCAGCCCCGATGGCGCAGGCAATAGCAATCAGCCACAAGGCTACAAACACCCCGGAGCCAGGTATCTTGGGTCGATCACCCCAGCTCAGGCCGCTATACAGCAGCGGCGTCAGGCCAGCGATAAACGCCGCCAGCACGAGCATGAACAGTTGTTTCTGCAAGCGTCGGGTAGTCAGCGCTGCCTCCACGTGACGCGCGATCAGCATCAACCGGACCAGCCCATGTTCGAACAGGCGCTTGCCATTGAAGCGTTCGATCAGTGGCGGATACGGAAACCTGCCCAGGCGCAGTTGCTTGCGCAACAGCAGGTACAGCACCACGCCACCGCACATGGCCACCAGGCTCATGATCAGTGGCGCATTCCAGCCGTGCCAGATGGCCAGGCTGTACTCGGGCAGCGTGCCGCCGACCACCGGTAGCGCCGCTGCGGCGAGCAGGGGGCCGACCGATTGGGCCGGGAAGATCCCCACCACCAGGCAGGTCAGCACCAGCAGCTCGACCGGTGCCCGCATCCAGCGCGGTGGTTCGTGTGGGGTATGCGGCAGGTCCTGGGCAGGTGGGCCGAAGAATACGTCTACGGTAAAGCGCAGGGCGTAGGCAACGCTGAAGGTGCCCGCGAGGGTGGCGATGACTGGCAGCGTGGCTTCAACCCAGGCGGTAGAGGAAATGAACACCGTTTCGGCGAAGAACATTTCCTTGGACAAGAAGCCGTTCATCAACGGCACGCCGGCCATCGACGCACTGGCAACCATGGCCAGGGTCGCGGTGTAAGGGATCAGCCGCATCAACCCGCTGAGACGGCGGATATCGCGCGTTCCGCTCTCATGGTCGATGATGCCCGCGGCCATGAACAGCGACGCCTTGAAGGTCGCGTGGTTGAGGATGTGGAACACTGCTGCGACTGCCGCCAGCGGGCTGTTCAGGCCGAGCAGCAAGGTGATCAGGCCCAGGTGACTGATGGTCGAGTAGGCAAGCAGGCCCTTGAGGTCATTTTGAAACATCGCTGCGAAGGCGCCCAGAAGCAGGGTAATGGCACCCGCGCCGCCGACAATCCAGAACCATTCCTCGGTGCCAGCCAGAGTTGGCCACAGCCGAGCCATGAGGAACACGCCTGCCTTGACCATGGTTGCCGAGTGCAGATACGCCGAAACCGGAGTCGGCGCCGCCATGGCGTGGGGCAGCCAGAACTGGAATGGAAACTGCGCACTCTTGCTCAGCGCGCCAATCAGTATCAGCGGCAGCAATACTGGATACAGCGCATGCTGGCGAACGGTTTCCCCGGCAGCGAGCACTTTGTCCAGGTCATAGCTGCCGACCACATGGCCGAGCAGCAGGGCACCCACTAGCAGGCACAGGCCCCCGGCCCCGGTCACCATCAGCGCCATATAAGCGCCGCGGCGTGCATCAGCGCGGTGGTGCCAGTAACCGATCAGCAGGAACGAGAACAGACTGGTCAGTTCCCAGAAGAACACCAGCTGGATCAGATTGCCGGAAATCACCAGCCCGAGCATTGCGCCCATGAACGCCAGGAAAAACGCGAAGAAGCGCGGCACCGGGTCTTGCGGCGACATGTAGTAGCGCGCATATAGCGACACCAGCGTGCCTATGCCCAGTACCAGCAGCGAGAACAGCCAGGCGAAGCCGTCCATGCGCAGCACCAGATTCAAGCCCAGGCTTGGCAGCCACAGAAACTCCTCGCGGATTACTCCGCCGTGAGCGATCTGAGGGTAGAGCAGCGCTACCTGAACCGTGCCGATGAGGGCCACCAGCCCGGCGAGAATCGACTCGGCGTTCCTAGCGTTGTGCGGCAGGACGGCCGCCAGGCAACTGCCAACGAAGGGCAGAAGCAATAGCACTATCAATGACATAGCGACCTAATCTGGAGGAGTTTGGTAAGGATAATACGTGCCGAACGGTTGATCACCAACACGCAAGCTGTGCCAGAATCCTACAAATGGGGTGTGACAAGCAGTTTTTTTATAACAGCTTTTTACAAAGCATAGCTGTTCTTTTCTCGATTACTGGCTGGTTTCGCCGTCCACTGGCGCGTTATTTGCCTGCTGAGAATGGTCACTGCGGCGGATCTTCAGTTCGCTGACGACCACGGCGATCACGATCAGCAACCCGCCAAGCAACGCCATCCCGGGCAGACGCTCGCCGGCGAGGCGCCCGACTACGCCTGCCCACACCGGTTCGCCCGCATAGATCAGGGTTGCACGAGTGGGCGATACCGATTTTTGCGCCCAGTTCATGGCCACCTGAATGATCGCGCTCATCAGGCCCAGGCCGAGGGCGCTGGCCAGCAGTAGCCAGGAAAAATCAGGCAATGATTCTCTGGTCGGCAGGATCATCGCAAATGACAGCAGCGAGGCAGTGGCCAATTGCACCACCGTCACCCTGCGTACATCGACCTGGCCGGCATAGCGGCTGATCAGAATGATCTCTGCGGCGATTGCCACGGCGCTGACCAAAGTCAGCAGTTCGCCTTCACTGAAGTGCAGGCCCGCACTGCTGGGGCCGGCGAGCAGCATCAGGCCGACAAATGCCAGGCAAATGCCGATGCTTGGCATCAAACCGGGGCGTCTGCCCAGCACCAGCCACTGCAATAGTGGCACGAACGGTACGTAGAGCGCGGTGATGAATGCCGACTGGCTGCTGTTGATCGTCTGCAGGCCCATCGTCTGCAAACCGTAACCGAGCATGATGGTGATGCCGATCAAAACGCCGGCCTTGAGTTCGAGCATGGTCAGGCCCGCCAATGCTCTTGCTGAGACCAGGCCCACGAACACGGCTGCCGCAGCGAAGCGCAGGCCGACAAAGAACATCGGGCCGCTGACGCTCATGACGTTGTGCACGATGAGAAAAGTGCCGCCCCACAGCATGGTAATGAACACTAGCACCAGCTCTGCCTTGCTCAGGCGGAAACTGACAGTGGTCTTGGACTGACTGGGGGCTTGGTTCATGGTTGCACGCTCGACAGGGGCGGCGCACAATCGCCGCAAAGTGGGCAGTATACTGCGCAAGGCATACCGATGAGCAATATAGTGCACAAATCCTCGACGCACCGCGCTTCCGTGCTTCAGCACGTCAGTCAGAACATTCGCCAATTGCGTGGCGCGGCGGGTCTCAGCCAGAGTGCCCTGGCCGAGCGCTCCGGAGTCAGTCGGCGCATGCTGGTAGCCATCGAAGGTGGTGAGAAGAACGTCAGCCTGACCACCCTGGACTTGATCGCCGAGGCCTTGGGAGTCGCGTTCAGCCAGTTGATTCAGGCTCCGGAGCAGCGCGATCCGAGCCGTATTGAAGAGCTGGCATGGGCCGGCGAGCATCCCGGCAGCAAAGCCTTGTTACTGGGGAGTAGCCCGGCGCGGCGCGAGGTGGAGTTATGGGAGTGGACGCTGGCCCCTGGCGAATCCTACGCGAGCGAGGCAGATGCCGAAGGCTGGAGCGAGCAGATCTACATCGCCGAGGGTTGCTTGACGCTGATTATCGAAGGTCAGGCCCAGCAGTTGGCGACGGGGCAGTTCCACATCTTCGCCAGCAACCGCCGCTATGCCTATCGCAATGACGGCGAGCTGCCCGTGCGGTTCGTGCGCAATGTGGTGATCTGAAGCTCACTGCTGGTAGGTCGCCAGGCATTCTTCAGTGTTTTGCACCGTTGCGTAAGCGAATGCCAGTGAGGCCATGAACGCTGCATGCACCTGAGCGGCTGGCACTTCCTGGCCATTGAATTCCAGCGCTCGTGTGGCGCACGCATCATGGGCGACTGTGACGCTGTAGCCAAAATCGGCGGCAGCGCGCACTGCAGCATCGATGCACATGTGGCTCATGCTGCCGACAATCGTCATGGCTTGCACTGCATGCTCATCAAGCAGTTCTTTCAGGCCGGTCTCCTGGAAGGCATTGACCTGTTGTTTGAGCAGCAACGGCTCATCACCGAGGGGAGCAGCCTTGGGGTGAATTTCGGCTCCGGCTGAGCCCGGCGCAAAGAATGGCGCGTCGGCGCTGGCAAATTCATGGCGAACATGCACGATCAGGTCGCCGCGCTTGCGCGCTGCATTGAGCAGCAACGCTGCGTTGTCGGCGGCCGCATCAGCGCCGTCGAGGGACCACTTGCCTCCTGGAAAGTAGTCTTTCTGGATATCGATAACGACCAGTGCTTGTTTGCTCATGCTGCCTCCTGCGGCGGGTGCCAGGTTGAACACTAGTTATAGATGCGAATTGCCTGGCAGGTGCGATACCGAAACTTACAGCAATGTTGTTAGCGGCTCTGACGGATGCGGCCCAGGGCCGCCAAGCGCCAGATGATCGTGATTGTTGCGCAGCGGGCACTCCTTCAGCGACATGCAGCCGCAGCCTATGCAGCCGTCCAGTTGGTCGCGCAGCAGAGTCAACTCTGCGATGCGCTGGCTGAGATCGTCTCGCCACCCGGCCGACAGGCGCTGCCAGTCAGCTGCATTCGGGGTATGGTCCAGCGGCAGGCTGGATAGCGCTTTGGCGATGGTGGCTAGCGGGATGCCCAGACGCTGGGCCATCTTGATCACCGCCACCCGGCGCAGCATCGCACGCGGGTAGCGGCGTTGATTGCCGGCGTTGCGGCTGCTTTGGATCAACCCCTTGGTTTCGTAGAAGTGCAGGGCGGTAACCGCGACACCGCTGCGGCTGGCCAATTGGCCAACGCTGAGCTGGCGCTCGGCTTCCCTAGTAGGGGGGGCAGGCATGCTAATTAATCCTTGACCTTGACTTAACTCGAGGTTTTACCCTGCCGGCCATGATGACTGCAAGTACTGCATAAAGGAGATAGCCTGTGGCCGCTGCGATGCATTCCCTATGGTTTACCCAAATGATCGAATATGAAGTGCCGGCTAGCCGTCAGGCTGCTCTGGCCAACGCGCTGGTGTTGCGCAGCGAGCAACTGGCCACGCGCTGGCCGGCATTGCTGAGGGTAAGCGTTCAAGCCAGCGATGACGGCTGTCGGGTCCTGCAACATTTGCAGTGGCAGACCCGTGAACAGTGGCAAGCGGCCTGCGGCTATTTCACTGATGAGCCATTCCTCGAGCTGCTTCAGCAGCATCAGGCCAGAAGTGTCAACTTCGCCGCGTACCAAGCTGTGCGAAGTCTGGTACGCGGTAATGATGGCGGCCTGCATTGTGAGGTTGGCGCGGTCGCTGATAGCCAACGCTAATCATCTGTTACCTGTGCCGATTGCGAGTGACGGGAGGCTGCTCCATTATCAACGGCTTGATCGCCGATGAAGTCGCTATCGCAGGAGTGTGCATGACATGAATAGCCAGTCCCAGTTGCAGCAGAACGTGCCGACGCGTCTCGCCCGTGTGCGCGAGGTCATGGCCAGCGAAGGCGTGGACGCGCTGTTGGTGCCATCGGCAGACCCGCACCTGTCCGAGTACCTGCCGGGCCACTGGCAGGGTCGTCAGTGGCTGTCTGGTTTTCATGGTTCGGTGGGTACATTGGTGGTTCTGGCGGACTTCGCTGGGTTGTGGGTAGACAGCCGTTACTGGGAGCAGGCTGCAAACGAACTCGCCGGCAGCGGCATAGAATTGATGAAGCTGATGCCAGGTAGTGCGGGCCCGTTCGATTGGCTCGGCAGCAATCTTCAGCCGCAGGCGACGGTTGCCGTTGACGGCGCTGTGCTGTCCTTGACCGCGTCTCGGCAACTTCAGCAGAGTTTGCAGGCCAACGGAATACGGTTGGTGACTGACAAGGATTTGCTTGATCAGGTCTGGGGGACACGCCCGGCGCTGCCGGCTGCTCCAATCTACGAGCACTTGCCGCCCCAGGCCACAGCCACCCGAGCGGAAAAACTGGCCGCGCTGCGCAGCACCTTGAGCAGCAAAGGTGCCGATTGGCATTTCATTGCCACTCTGGATGATATCGCCTGGTTGTTCAATCTGCGTGGCAGTGATGTTTCCTATAACCCGGTGTTCGTCGCATTTGCATGGATTGGTCAGCAGCAGGCGGTGCTGTTCGTCGACCTGAACAAAGTCGATGCCCAACTGCGTCAGGCGCTGACGGCCGACGGTGTCGAGCTGCAGGACTACCACCAGACAGGGCGCTTGCTCGCCTCGATTACGGATGGCAGCACTGTGTTGATCGATCCGGCTCGGGTCACCTGTGGCCTGGTTGGTCGGCTCGGGGCTCAGGTGAAGCTGCTCGAGCAGATCAACCCGACGTCGTTGAGCAAGTCGCGCAAGAGCGATGCTGAACTGGCGCATGTTCGTCAGGTCATGGAGCAGGACGGGGCGGCGCTCTGCGAATTTTTTGCCTGGTTCGAGGCCAACCTTGGCAAGCAACAGATCACCGAGTTGACCATCGACGAGCGCCTGACTGCAGCGCGAGCGCAGCGACCTGGCTATGTTTCACTGAGCTTCTCGACCATTGCCGCTTTCAATGCCAATGGCGCCATGCCGCACTACCGTGCTACCGAGCAGTCCCATGCGGTAATCAAGGGCGACGGGCTGCTGTTGATCGATTCGGGCGGCCAGTACCTGGGCGGCACTACCGACATTACCCGGATGGTCCCGGTAGGTCAGCCGACCCGGGCACAGCGTGAGGATTGCACTCGCGTGCTCAAAGGCATGATCGCGTTGTCGCGAGCGAGTTTCCCGCGCGGCATCTTGTCTCCGTTGCTGGATGCAATTGCGCGGGCGCCGCTCTGGGCTGATCAGGTCGATTACGGCCATGGCACTGGCCACGGCGTCGGCTACTTCATGAATGTGCATGAAGGGCCGCAGGTCATTGCCTATCAGGCCCAGGCGTTGCCGCAAACGGCGATGCAGGAGGGCATGATCAGTTCGATCGAGCCTGGCACCTATCGCCCAGGCAAGTGGGGCGTACGGATCGAAAATCTGGTGGTCAATCGCGCTGCGGGCAAGAGCGAGTTCGGCGACTTCCTTGCGTTCGAGACTTTGACCCTATGTCCGATCGATATACGTTGCCTGCTGGTCGAACGGCTCAATGATGAGGAAAGGCGCTGGCTCAACCAGTATCACGCCCATGTCTGCGAGCGGCTGGCACCTCTGCTGGCGGGTTCTGCACTGCAGTGGTTGCGAGATCGTACGGTGGCTGTCTGAGTCTGCGCTCCAACGTAAAAAGGGCAGCCATTTGGCTACCCTTCAGCGTTATTACTTGCAGATGACGATCATGCTGCGGCTGGTATAGCCAGCCGGGTTGATTCCGAACAGGTAGTCACCCGGTTCTTCATCAGTATCGCCCGAGCGGGCCACTACTCTATAGCCGCGAGTGCTGCACGCACTGGCCGCCTTGGCATTGCACTTTTCCCACGAAGAGGAAAGGCCGGAGCAATTGATGTGTAAACCCTTTTTCCCGCGCTTGACTTCGGTCTGTGCGGTGGCGGCACACCCTGCGATGGCCATTACAGCCAGGATGAGCAAAATACGTTTCATGCCTGTCCTTAAATGTGGGGGCGACTGCATGCCTGCTCCCATCGTCCTCGCCTGATTCTTCCTGAATTTACCTCAGCGTCCGTGTTCGGCACAGTAGATAGCGTAGAGATTATGATTTTGTGACAGCTTAATCAGGCCTGCGGGTCGGTACAACCGCTAAACACGGCAAATGAAAATATTTCTCAATTCAGTCGGCGACGACCGCCGGTGTACGTTCCTTGCGCATTGTCAGCGTGGCTCCAGCAGAAGCGGTGATGATCGCAGCGATAGCCAGCCACTGCCCAGAGGTGAGCTTCTCGCCGAGGAATAGTAAGCCCGACAGCGCACCAAAGGCTGGCTCGATACTCATCAAAGTCCCGAACGTGCGCGCTGGCATTCGGGTCAATGCAACCATCTCCAGGCTGTAGGGGAGGGCCGTTGATAACACTGCCACGCCGAGGGCGATAGGCAGCAGTGCCGGGTTGAGGAGTGCGGTGCCTGCATGAATGACACCGATCGGCGCAACGAACAAGGCGGCGATCACGACACCGAGTGCGGCTGTCTGCACGCCGTGCTCGGCGCCGGCCTTTTGCCCATAAAGGATGTACAACGCCCAGCACACGCCGGCACCAAGTGCGTAGCTGGCGCCAACCAGGTCAACAGCGCTTGCACTTTGCCCAACTGGTATCAGCAAGAGCAAGCCTGCAATTGCCAGCGCAATCCAGAGAAAGTCGATGGCGCGGCGCGAGGCAAAAATGGCCACCGCTAGTGGACCTGTGAATTCCAGTGCCACGGCGATGCCCAGTGGCACTGTGCGCAGCGACATATAGAAGAGCAGGTTCATCCCGCCCAATGCCATCCCGTAGATCAGCACATTGCGCCAGCTGCTGCTGTCCATGCGTGCCCGCCATGGGCGCAGGATGAGCAGCATGATCACGCTGGCAAAAACCAGGCGCAGGGTGGTGGTGCCCTGGGCGCCGATCAAGGGGAACATTCCCTTGGCCAGGGATGCGCCTGACTGGATGGATGCCATGGCTATTAATAGCAGGCCAATCGGGAACAACGTGGTGGCCATGCTGCGGGGCGTGGTGCTCATGATTCGGCAGGGATCCTGTGGTGGGCGCGATGCGCACTATAGTGCGCAGGTTGCTCGATTTGTCGCAAGCACGCTGTGCAGAGTGATCTTTGATGTCAGGCGATGAATTAACGCTTGACGCATTCCTGTGAGCCCTTATAATGCGCCCCACTTCCAGCGTAGTTGGAACGGAAAACTCCTTGAGTTTCAAAGAGTTAGAAGTTTCAGAGGTGCTGCAAGGGCTTCGATC